>JBNKTC010000022.1:0-99413 GCA_050297855.1 Campylobacterales bacterium | reverse complement strand
GGACATCTCAAACTGCTTCAGCTCATCCCGTGAATAGATGATGATCTTGTTTGGTTTATAGTTCGCTAGAAGTATCTCTGTATATTTCTTCCCGAAACTCCCGGTCCCGCCGGTGATTAGTATGTTTTTGTTGTTGAACATTCGCTTTCCTTAAAGTCTCATATCTACCAGTTTGTTGTTAAAAAAACTTTTGATGTCAAAGAGGACACCCTTGTCTTTTTTAATGGATGAAATATCCAAAGTCTCAAATTGTTGGTGCGCTACGGCGAGGATCACCGCTTCATATTTGGAGGTGATCGTCTTCTGAAGTTCGAGGGCGTATTCTTTTTTGATCTCCTCTTCATCGGCCCAGGGGTCGTACACGTCGACATTGCATCCGAAATCTTTCAACTCATGAATGACGTCGATGACTTTGGAGTTCCGGATATCCGGACAGTTCTCCTTGAAGGTGATTCCCAGAACCAGTACGTTGGACCCTTCGATCATATGCCCTTTTTTGATCATCAGCTTGATGACCTGGTTGGCGATATATATCCCCATGTTGTCATTGAGCCGTCGTCCCGCCAGTATGATCTCCGGGTTGTAGCCCACACTCTCTGCCTTGTGTGTCAGGTAGTAGGGATCGACACCGATACAGTGTCCGCCGACAAGCCCTGGCTTGAATGGAAGAAAATTCCACTTGGTACCGGCCGCGTCCAGTACGGCATTCGTATCGATGCCGAGTTTGTTAAAGATAATGGCCAGTTCGTTCACAAAGGCGATGTTGATATCACGCTGGGAGTTCTCAATGACCTTGGCGGCTTCGGCGACTTTGATCGACGGTGCCAGGTGGGTGCCGGCCGTGATAATGCTCTTATACAGGGCATCGACTTTTTCCGCTATTTCCGGCGTGCTCCCGGAAGTGACTTTCAAGATTTTTGTGACGGTGTGCTTCTTGTCCCCGGGATTGATCCGTTCAGGTGAGTAGCCGCAGAAGAAGTCTCTGTTAAAGGTCAGTCCGCTCATCTTCTCCAGTACAGGCACGCAGTCTTCCTCCGTACATCCGGGATAGACGGTGCTTTCATAAATAACAATATCACCCTGTTTAAGGACTTTACCCACGGTCTCACTGGCCTTGATAAGGGGGGTAAGGTTCGGACGTTTATGTTCGTCAATCGGTGTAGGTACAGTAATGATGTAAACATTTGCATCTTTTGTCTCATCGGGTTTGCTGGTGAACCTGATGCCATTGCCAAGCGCTTCTTTCAAGGCGTCGTCACTGACTTCCAATGTCCGGTCATGCGCTTTATTCAACTCGTCGATACGGCTTTGAAAGATGTCGAACCCTACAACGTTGTGTTTTTTTGAAAACTCGACAGCGAGTGGCAACCCGACGTATCCCAGGCCGACTACACAAATATTTGCTTTCATTTTACTCCAATCTGAAAATATTCAAAACCAAATTGCTGCATCGCATTTGCATCATATTGGTTCCTACCATCAAAAATGACTTTGTTCTGCATCCGTTCGGCGATTACTTCGAAGTCGGGACTTCGGAACTCTTTCCATTCTGTTACTAGGATCATCGCATCCGTCCCGTCCAGTGCATCGTATTTGCTATCGCAGTAGGTGACGTTTTTGTTATCCTTAAGATAGAAGTGCTCCGCTTCATCTCTAGCTTTCGGGTCGTATGCCCGTATCTTCGCACCGCGCGCCGTAAGGTCGTTGATAAGTGTGATGGAACTCGCTTCGCGCATGTCATCGGTTTCCGGTTTGAATGCAAGCCCCCATACGGCGAATGTTTTACCGGTGAGCGTTTCGCCGAAACGTTCGATGACCTTATGGGAAAGCACATGTTTCTGTGCATAGTTGACGGCTTCTACCGCATCCAGTATCCTTGGGGTGTAGCCGTAGTCTTTAGCCGTTTTTGCCAGGGCCTGTACATCTTTTGGGAAGCAGCTGCCACCATAGCCGCATCCCGGATAGATAAAGCTGTAGCCGATCCGGCTGTCACTGCCGATTCCGATACGTACCTTATTGACGTCTGCGCCGACGCGCTCGCAGATATTGGCCATTTCGTTCATGAAACTGATTTTGGTTGCCAGCATGGCGTTGGCCGCGTACTTGGTCATTTCGGCACTTTTGATATCCATGGCGATAAAACGGTCATGGCTTTTGGTAAAAGGCGCATATAGCTGATGCATAACATCTTCAGCTGCCTTATTGTCCGTACCGATGACGACCCGGTCAGGCTTCATAAAATCTTCGATCGCAGCACCCTCTTTAAGGAACTCGGGGTTGCTGATGACGTCAAAGGTCAGATCACTGCCCCGTGCATCAAGTTCTGCCTGGATGCTGTTTTTGACTTTATCGGCTGTCCCGACCGGGACGGTGGATTTGTCGACGACATACATGTGGTGAACCATATGCTTGCCGATGGTACTGGCCACTGCCAGGACATATTGAAGATCTGCGCTTCCGTCTTCGCCCATTGGTGTCCCGACAGCGATAAAACAGATCGTTGAGTCGTTCAGCGCTTCTTGAATATCAGTCGAAAACTTCAAGGAACCTTTTTTATAGTTATTTAGAACCATCTCTTCGAGCCCTGGTTCATAAATGGGGATAATACCCTGTTTGAGATCATCGATCTTTTTCTGATCAATATCAACGCAGGTCACGGTATTTCCCATTTCCGAAAAACATGTTCCGGTTACCAGTCCTACATAACCTGTTCCGATAACTGATATTTTCACATATATCCTTGATCATGTAATTTAATCTGATAATTATATCGTGTCGTTATTAGAGTGAGATAAGTTAGATTTCATATGCTTACCCTTCGTCAACGGAGTGGAAGAAGCAGGGCTAAAGTCTTTTATTGTATCCCCAGGGGAGTGACGAGATTTTTTAGCGGACAATAAACCACGGGTTGTGCAGATCGGCTTTATTGTACTGTAGGGTGTTTTTTTGCGCCTCGTTACGGTTGGGTGCGTATTGGTATACCCTTTTTCCGCTCTCGAGTACGATAGCATGGGCGGCCGCCGTATCCCACTCCATCGTCGGCCCCAGCCGGGGGTAGCAGTCGGCGTGTCCCTCCGCGACAAGGCAGAGTTTAAGCGAGCTGCCGATCGCGGTCGTACTCAGGTGTTCTGTGCTCCTGCGCAGAGTGTCGATAAACGTTTCGGTCTCTTCGTTAAGATGGGAACGGCTGGTGACGACGGTCAGGTGCTGTTTGGGGTCGGCATTGCATTCCCTGGGGAGGCGGTGTAGCGAACCGTCTTCTTCCTTAAAAGCCCCCGCACCTTTCCGGGCATAGTAGGTCACCCCAAGGGCCGGGGCGTGTACGACGCCGAGAACGGGGGTGCCTTTGTGTACCAGGGCGATGTTGACGGTAAACTCCCCGTTTTTCTTAATGAACTCTTTGGTTCCGTCCAGGGGATCGATGATCCAGAGATATTCCCATCCTTTTCGCTCGTCGTAGTCGGCTGCCTTATGTTCTTCGGAGAGGATCGGGATATGGGGATAGCTCGTTTTCAGGGCATCGCAGATGATCCGGTTTGCCGTCCTGTCGGCTTCGGTCAAGGGAGAGCCGTCGCTCTTGGAGACGATGTCGTACTCTCTTTCATAGATAGGCAGGATTGCTTGACCAGCCGTTTTGGCAATCGCTATGATCTTGTTCAGGGAAATATCCATGCCCGGCTCCGTATATATTATAGATTCATTATATCACTCTCCTGATCAAATACCCTAAGGCCTGGGCCGCAGACGCATAAACGATGCGAAACGCGGTTTCCCCGAACGGGTCCAGCCGTAATATTTAAATGTGATCTCCGAGCCGATGGGGGGCGGGTTTTTACGCATCTCCGCAGTCAGGCCTGAGCCAAGGTAGAAACGCACGCCGTTATCCAGTTCCACCAGCAGGGAGCCGACCATCCCGTCAAAGCGGCCTTTCCCTTCCCGGTAGCCGATCACCCGGCCCTCCATATCATCATAGTCTTTTACCTTTAAAAGGTCATTGCTGCGTCCGCCACGGTATCCGGCAGCCGGGTTTTTTACCATGACACCTTCCCCGCCGTGGGCTTCGACCTCTTTTAGAAAATCCTGAAGTGCTTGGGCCGAGGTGACGGGGCGCTGCCTGATGATACGGGCATAGGGGGCAGGGTGGGTATCAAACCATGTTCGGACCCGTTTCATACGGGAGACAAAATCTCCCGGTGACTCAGGTGCTTCGAAGATATTGTAGGTGAGTCCGAGCCACTCTTCGGAAGGCCCTGAAGCCGTGACGATCGAAACGATATGTTCAAAATCGTTCCGCCTGCTCCAGAGTTCACCGTCAAGGGGGAACGGGGGAAAGTTCCGGACAAAAGCGGCAGGGGGACGGAGGAGGGTGCCCCGACGGCTAAGCAGCTGTTTCCCGTCCCAGACAGCCCGGATGCCGTCCAGTTTTTCGCTCATAAGCCATCCCGTGACGTTCTGGTCGGAGTACTTTTGGCCATGGATGAGGGGAAGGGGGTCCGCAGCTGAGAGGAAAAATGGGAAAAGCAGGAAAAAAAACACACGTTTCATCTCACTCCCTTTGATATTTGTTAAAAAATATACTAATATTATAACTCGCGTTAAATAAAAAGGAGAGACCATGAGAGTCCTGTCACTATTTCTCGTTTTCCTGTCCGTTTTGTTTGCCAGAGTAGATATTAACCATGCCCCAAAAGAGGAGCTGATGACGCTGCAGAACATCGGCGCACAGAAAGCCGATGCGATTATCGCTTATCGAAGCCAGCACTGTTTTGCGTCGGTAGATGAACTGGGTGAGGTGAAGGGGATCGGAAATGCCACGATCTCAAAAAACAGGGAGAATCTCGAAGCCAAAAAGTGTGAGAAGTAGCCTTACCTCTTATTGAAAAGAACACTGGCGGTTATAGGCCTCTTCGGTCAGGACCGCCCGGAAATGTTCAAAATTCCCGCTTCTGCTTTTTAAAGTAAACTCCGCCATGCCCAATGCGAAAAGGTCAGTCGCATCATGGGTACTCAGAAAAATAAGCTTTTGCAGCTCTTCCAGCTTGATACCGACTTGTTCACATTTTTCTTTGACGGAACATCGCATACAAGGTGAGTTCAGCATAGCACCTCTTTTTAGATGTGTAATACACCAATATAGCGTAAAGCGATGACATATTTGTGTCTTAAACGGGAGAGTTTCGGGGAAGATGTTGGGCTGTGGAAAAAAGAGAAAGAACCGCGGAGCCGGATTACGTTTAAAGAGGTAATACAGTCGTATGCAGCAGCCGCAGTCTATAAGGGAGGCGTAACAATGGTTCGGAGCTATACGTGGCTTATAGTCCCTTTTCTGTTATTGCCGGTGACAATCATACATCAAGTATGTGGTCTTTTTGTGATTAGCCGGTTTTTTTTAAAAAAAATCGATACTTTTTTGTGACTGGATATCCACGACACTGTCTTGGGCCTGGTTGTCAAAGCGTGCTTTTATCACCAGGATCTCCTCCAGGTTGGCCATAAAGAGGTCCACCAGGTCCGGGTCGAAGTGGCGGCCGCGCTCTTCTTGAAAGAGTGCCAGGATCTTCTGCAGGTCCCACGCCTTCTTGTATACCCGGTCATGTCCCAGGGCATCGAAGACATCCGCGACGGCGGTGATACGGCCGAAGATATGGATGGCATCCCCCTTCAGCCCCCTGGGGTATCCCGAGCCGTCCCATTTTTCATGGTGTTCGTGGGCGACGGTCGCCGCCGCTTTGAGAATCGGCCGCTGGGAGTTTTTGAGCATCTCGTTTCCTACGGTGGTGTGCCCTTTGATCAGCTCATACTCTTCGGGCGTCAGGGCCCCCGGTTTGTTCAGGATGGAGTCGGGGATCCCGACCTTCCCGATATCATGCATGGGGGAGGCCGTCTTCAGCAGTGCGGCCTCGCTTTCATCCAGGCCGTATTTCAGGGCAAGCAGATACGAGTACTCCGCTACCCGCTTGACATGCGCCCCGGTCTCCTTGGAGCGGGTCTCGCTGATGGCACCCATGGTCTCGAGTACCTCTTTCTGGGTCGCTTCGATCTCCTGGTTGAGGGTGATGATATCGGTCACGTCGTGGTGGATCCCCATCACTTCCCGGATCTCCCCGTTAAGATCGAGGATCGATACAAAGGCCGAGTCAAGGTAACGCAGGGAGCCGTCTTTGGCCTGGTACCGGATCGTATCGCGCATCTCCTGCTTGGCATGGACCACCCGGCGGATGCGTTCGCGCTGCCCTTCGTCAAAGCGGGCGATGGAGCCGTATTCCCGGCCGGGAAGCTCCTCCTGGGAAAAGCCCAGCATATCGCAGAAGATGTCGTTGCCGAAGATAAACACACCCTCCTTGGTCGTGCGGCTGTAGGCGGTCCCGGCATTGATCGCCTTTTCGATCTGCTGGACGTCGTTGATCTTCGTACTGATGCTCTGAATACTCACATCAAGCTGCTCCTCGAGTATCTGCCGATACTCCTCCAGCTCGGTAATATCGTGCCGCACCCCGATATATTCGACGATCCTGCCGTCGGCATCCTGGATCGGGATGATCGTGGCGTCGACCCAGTAGCTGCCGCCGTCCTTGCGGAGGTTCTTGACGATCCCTTTCCATATCCTTTTATCCCGGATCGTGTCCCACATCTCCTTAAAGGCCGAGGCGGGCATGTCGGGATGGCGCACGATATTGTGCGGACGGCCGAGCAGCTCCTCTTCCGAGTAGCCCGATACCCGGCAAAATGCGTCGTTGGCATAGGTGATGACCCCCCGGGAGTCGGTCTTGGAGACAATAGAGCCGGCGTCAACGGCATCCTTGTATTGGCCCAGGAGCTGTTGGAGGTTGTCGATCTCACGCTGTCGTACGACGCCCGAAGCTGCCGCTTCCAATACCTCCAGCATCTCTTCGACGTCGATCGGTTTGATCAGGTAGTGGTGGACCTTCAGTCGGATCGCTTCGGTGAAATCGTGGGCATCGGAAAAGGCGGAGATGACGACAAAGGGCGTATGGGGGTGGCTCTCCTTGATCGCCTTGATCATGGCAAAACCGTCCATTTTCGGCAACCGGAGATCGGTCACGACAAGATCCGGCACTTCGCTTTTAAACAGCGCGACACCCTCCTTGCCGTCGGCCGCTGATATGACGCGCTTGCAGTGCTTTGCAAGTATGCTGGAGAAGGTCTTCCGTATCTCCGGCTCATCCTCAACGAAAAGTACAGTCGAATCGCCTAACACTCTTTTCACATTTTCCCTTCTTATCATTATTATTACACTGACAAGGAGTAATCATACTGCACGG
The DNA here is from genome assembly GCA_050297855.1 of Campylobacterales bacterium. Classification (GTDB taxonomy): domain Bacteria; phylum Campylobacterota; class Campylobacteria; order Campylobacterales; family SZUA-545; genus SZUA-545. Next base: position 92,130 of record JBNKTC010000022.1, on the reverse strand, counting down.
ATATGTCTTATTAATGAAGAGAATGTGGCTTTTCATAGGATGCGGAAGGGGACATAAATAAACCATTTCTCTTCAGTAAGATGTTCATCCGCAAAAACTCAAATATAAGGACCAAACGATGAAACGCACGGAATACGAAGCAAAAATCCGCGAACTCCTTGGGCTGGACGAAGAGAAGTGCATTCTCTTTTTTATAACCGATAAAACATTGAGGATATTCTTTGACAATGAGATCAAACAGCACGACATTGACCTTATAGAATATAAGATGCGAAACTGCTGCGACGTAAGAGTGTTCAACCCTCACACGCTGGATCTGATGCGCCGGCACAGTCTTGAGAATATGGTAGCACGCTAATTTTTATCATAGTATTCGTAAGAAGAGAAAGTTGGGTGCGGAGAGAAGATTTGAACCTGTGGCCTCCGGATTTAGAGAAGACAGGGACACCCCTGTCCAGATGATTTATCTTGCCTTGATTTTTTGTTGTTTGTACGACAGCGTTACCAATGTCGCGATAGAGACAAGTACGAGAATCGGGAATATATATTCTACGAAGTGCATAGTTTAATCCTTGATGATAATAATTTTTAGATTTTCTAATGATTACGACTTTGATATTTTTGATGAAAGAGGCGAGTTTTGACGTAGGATCAGTAGTCAGAATTACCGCATTCGGATCGAAATAATTTTTAGTTGTAGCGTTAGAGGTTTTTCAATATTCAAAGACATTTGTGTGGAGAATGTGAGTGGTGATTGAAAGAAAAAAAGTTGGTTGCGGAGACAGGATTTGAACCTGTGACCTTCGGGTTATGAGCCCGACGAGCTACCGGACTGCTCTACTCCGCGATAAATGCAACCAATCTAACAACAAAGTGGCTGGGGTACAAGGATTCGAACCTCAATTAACTGGACCAAAACCAGCTGTCCTGCCGTTAGACGATACCCCAACACTCAACTGTTGTTGTGGACGGAATTATAAAAAAATAAACTTAATTTGTCAAGGGTAATCGGCAAATAATTGCAAAAAAGTTCTTCTCTATCAATATTAATTGTTTATAACCGATTTTATGACACAATAATAAGTTTAAATATTGAAAATGATTTAAAAACTAAATAACTAGGGTTTTGTTTGGATTATATCGAGATAGAAGAGAGTCCGAGCCTTCAGGGTTCGATAAAGATTTCCGGAGCGAAAAACGCGGCGTTGCCCATTCTGGCACTTACCATTCTGGCAAAAAACGAAACCTGTATCAGAAATCTTCCCAATGTAAAAGATATTAAGACCTTTTTAAAACTCCTCGACCTGCTGGGCAGTGCTCACCGCGAAGATACGGCAAGCAACTGTTTTTTTGTGGATACCTCCAAGATCAACAGCACCACGGCCACTTACGACATCGTCAAGACGATGCGGGCATCGATCCTGGTACTGGGACCGCTTCTGGCACGATTCGGCGAGTGCCGGGTGTCGCTGCCGGGCGGCTGTGCCATCGGGCAGCGCCCGGTAGGGCTGCACCTTAAAGCCCTGGAACAGATGGGGGCAGAGATCGATATCGAGAGCGGTTACATCCATGCCAAGGCACCCAACGGCCTTACCGGAAAAGTGATCGTCTTCGACAAGATCACCGTGACCGGCTCGGAGAATATTATCATGGCGGCCGCCCTGGCCAAGGGGACGACCAAGATCGTCAACGTGGCCAAGGAGCCTGAAGTAATCCAGCTCTGCGAGATCCTCCAGGCTGCAGGGGTCAAGATCACGGATGTGGGCAGTGATGAGATCGAGATCGTCGGGACCGGCGGCGAACTGCTCGACTTTGACCCGATTACGGTGATCCCGGACCGCATCGAGGCGGGGACCTATCTCTGCGCCGCGGCGATCACCAACAGCAAGGTGACCCTCGAATCGGTCAACCCCAAGCACCTTGAAGCCGTGACCCAGAAGCTCGAGGAGATGGGCTTCGGGATCGAGCAGACGGAGGATACGATCACGCTGCTTCCAGCTGAGAAGATCAAGCCGGTGGATATCGTCACGACCGAATACCCAGGGTTCCCCACCGATATGCAGGCACAGTTTATGGCCCTGGCGACCCAGGCGGAAGGGGCCAGCGTGATCGAGGAGCGCCTTTTTGAAAACCGTCTGATGCACGTGAGCGAACTCCAGCGCCTCGGTGCCAGCATCAAGCTCAAAGGTAATACCGCGACGATCAACGGCCCGACGGAGCTTCACGGGGCGGAGGTAATGGCGACGGACCTTCGCGCCAGCAGTGCCCTGGTCCTGGCCGGGCTCATCGCCAAGGGAAAAACCCAGGTCCACCGGATCTACCACCTCGACCGGGGATACGAAAGCCTCGAAGCCAAACTCTCGAAGATCGGCGTCAAGATCACCCGTGGGAAAGAGTAACACTTTTTCCCACCTCTCTTCCACTTCCCTTTACTATATATAATTAACCTCGTTTAATATTAATTATTACAATTGTTATAAACCGTTTCCAACTTGTCAACGCCCCGTCACTTAGTTTTAATAGCTTTTCATCGTACCAAATTTTGAAGGACAGAAACGATGAAATACAGCAAATGGTTAAGTCTTGTTGTTGCCGCGGCTTTGACGGCGACGATGACAGGATGCTCTAGTGACAATGCAGATGACGGTGTTGCCGGTACCGCAGGTATCGACGGGACAGACGGTGTTGACGGAACAGACGGTGTTGACGGGACAGACGGCGTGGATGGGAGTGACGGCAGCGACGGGAAAGATGCTATGGTCATCAACATCATCCCGTCTGACCGGCTCGCTTCCGGCGCCGCGGTCAAAGAGGTGATCTTCGCCGAGACGAAAGTCCCCTATACCGATGCGGAAAAAGCGGCCCTCGGCCATACGACCGGTGTCTGGATCGACGGCGTCAAAGAGGATGTCAACTACACTACGATCATGAAGACCGGTTATACGGATACGACCGGCGAGATGTACGGTCTCTCCAAAGATTACCAGGATAAGAATATCACCTTCGAAGACAGCAGCCCTTATCTTTGTAACGGGACAAACGACGGTGCGGGTTCCGGTCTTGACTACTTCTCTATCCTTGAGAAAAACGGCAAACTCTTTATGGTCTCCCAGTTTGAGTGTGCCATCGGCTCCATGTATGTCAATCAGCTTGAGCAGGATGCCACGACCGGTGCCCTCAGTGTCAAAGCCGGGACGCTCAAGCACATCAGCCAGGCTGCCCACCACGGCGGGTTTGTCCACTGTGCGGGACAGACAACACCGTGGAACTCCCACCTCGCTTCCGAAGAGTATGAGACCAATGCACGCAGCGTAGAGGATAACCGTGACGCGACGACCGGTCTGGTCGGTGACGGCTACTTCGACGAACTGGCCAAATACTGGGGCGGCGATGCGACCAAAGCCAACCCTTACTTCTACGGCTGGAACCCCGAAGTTACGATCGATGCCGGGGATAATGCGGTCTATACCAAACACTACAGCATGGGACGATTCTCCCACGAGCTCTCCTATGTGATGCCGGATGAGAAGACGGTCTATATGTCCGACGACGGGACCAATGTCGGTCTCTTTATGTATGTCGCCGATGCGGTACAGGACCTGAGTGCAGGGACGCTCTATGCGGCCAAATGGATCCAGACATCCCAGACTTATAACGGGAAAGCGATGCTCGAGTGGGTCAAGCTGGCACACTCCGATGATGCGACGATCAAAGCGTATGTCGATCAAAACCTCTCCTTTAGTGACCTGTTCACCGCCGATGCGGTCAACGCCGACAACACCTGTAACACAGGCTATAGTGCAGTCAATACATCAGCCGGCCTTGAGTGTCTGAAACTGACGCCTGCCGCCAGCTCCAGCCTTGCGACCGATGCCGAAGTCGCCGAAGCGGCTGCCTACCTGGAGACGCGACGCTATGCCGCGATGAAAGGGGCGACGACGGAGTTTAGAAAAGAGGAGGGGATCACCTACGATCCGGAACATAAACGTCTCTATGTCGCCATGAGCGCCGTGGCCTACGGGATGGAAGACTTTGCCAAGAAGACGGTTGCCAATACGAAATACGATATCGGCGGCAACAACGATATCCGCCTGCCGTACAACCCATGCGGTGCCGTCTATGCCCTCGACATGAACACGACAACGGTCACAGACCGTGACGGCAACGCAATGCCCGACGCCATGGTCGCTACGAATATGTATGCGGTCATCGCGGGACAGGAAGCCGACTACCAGGCTGGTGAAGCGTACGAAGGGAACGGGTGCCTTGTCGACGGGATCTCCAACCCCGACAACATCACTTATCTCAGCGGTACGAACATCCTTGCCATCGGTGAAGACACGGGCTCCCATGAGAACAACATGATCTGGGCCTTTAACGTCGAGACCGGTGATCTGACACGGATCCTGACGACGCCTGCCGGTGCCGAGACGACCTCTCCGTTCTGGCGGCTCAATATCAACGGTGATACGTTTGACTATATGACGGCCACCACACAACACCCCGACGGGGCAACGGATGATGACAAACAGTCTGAAGCCGGTGTCCTCTTCGGACCACGCGGTCTTTAAGACCATGGGGAAGCGTGCGGCTTCCCCCCTTTTGATCTATTTTTTAGGATTTTTTATGCGTATATTGCTTTTTTTTGTATTGACAATATGGATGGCCACAGGATGCGAGAACGACCACAGTTCCGGCAGTGATCCGCTTCCCCAGACCGAGACGGCGGAAACGGAAGACGAAACCGTAAACGGGAAGAGTGCGGCAATAGACATCGATGCCTATATCGATCCCATCACCATCGATGTTCTGAATACAAAAAGTGTCAACAGTGACGCCGCCTACGTCACCTCACAGTGCTACACCCGGACGGAAGGGGAGGGTGCGGCGGTACACAACCCCTGTTTCAGCTGCCACATCAACTCCAAATCCCCCAACTACATCGATGATCCCGACCTCCAGCAGATCCGGGACTTCGGGGACTATACGAAGACCAACCGCTGGCACAATCTCTTTAAAGATCGTACCGCCGCCGTCGCCGCTATCAGTGACGCACAGATACTGGCGTATGTCCGGCAGGATAACTACCGCGATGCCAACGGTTCTCTCCTTCTGGCGGAAAAACTGAATACCCTACCGAAGGAGTGGGACTATGATAACGACGGGAAATGGGACGGCTACACTCCCGACTGCTATTTCAGTTTTGACGGGGAGGGGTTTGACCGTACCCCGGAGGGCGGCTATACAGGGTGGCGCGCCTTCGCCTACTACCCGTTCCTGGGGACTTTCTGGCCGACCAACGGCTCGACGGACGACGTGCTGATCCGTCTCCCCGACGCCTTTATGCAGGATGCAGACGGGACGTTTGACCTGGCCGTCTACAAGATCAACCTCGCTATTGTCGAATCCCTGATCAAACGCAGCGACATCCCGCTGGAGTCCCCGGCGGACGAGACCCTCTACGGGGTCGATCTGGACCGAAACGGCAGTCTTAACGCCGGGGCAACGCAGATCACTTATGACTGGGCACCTTCTGAAGGACGTACGATGGGATATGTGGGGGCGGCACGGGAACTCTCCACGATCACCTACGGCGAGGGGCCCTACGCCCGAAGCAAGTCCAACGCTTCAGCGGGGCTCTATCCGCTGGGGACGGAGTTCCTGCATTCGGTACGCTATATCGATGTGGACGAAAGCAACGGGACGGTCAAAATGGCCCCCCGTATGAAGGAGCTGCGCTACGGGAAGAAGACGGCCCTCAGTACCTATTCCGAGCTGAACAACGCGGCCAAGGCGGAGATCTTGGAAAAAGACGCTTTCCCTAGCCGTCTGCGGACGATCCTGGGGGATGCAGAGCGTGGGCTTAAGACGGGGCTTGGCTGGGTCTACCAGGGCTTTATCGAAGACCGTGACGGGGAGCTCCGTCCCCAGAACTACGAGGAGACGCAGTTTTGTATCGGATGCCACTCCGGTATCGGGGCAATCGTCGACAGCACGTTTGTCTTTGCCCGGAAGTTCGAGAACAACAGCACACGAGGGGGCTGGTACCATTGGTCACGGAATGTACGGAGCCTGGAGGGCATCGCCGAGCCGCTCCTGGCTGACGGACGCGGGGAGTACAGCCTCTACCTGGAGCAGAACCATGCCGGGGACGAGTTCCGAGGAAACGACGAGGTTGCGGAGCGCTTTTTTGACGATGAAGGGGGTGTGGACAGCGAGGCGGTCGAGGGGTTAAAAACCGATATCAGTACGCTTCTGCTCCCTTCTGCCGGGCGGGCACTGGAGCTGAACAAAGCGTACCTGGTGATTGTAAAAGAGCAGAGCTATATCTATGGACGGGATGCCCATATCTCACCGGTGACAACGGTATATAAAACGATCGATACGACGGAAGAGACGGGAGTGGCGGAACCGCTGACCGTGGAGCGTTACCCGTTGCGTTAATCCTCTTCCTCGATGATGATGATGTTCCGGGTCCGGACCGGAACGACCTGCTTGGAGACGGGGACGGAACCGTTCTGGTTGACACAGGAGAGGCGTTCGCGCAGTTCGGCGATCTCCTCCTCCATCTCAGCCATCTGGCGCCGCATCTTGAGGATGATGTCGGCACCGGCAATGTTGACGCCCAGCTCGCGGGTGAGCTCCAGGATCGCCTTGATCTCATCGATATTGCGCTGGGAATAGAGGCGTATCCGTCCGTCGCTTCGGGCCGGGGTGATGAGACCTTCCCGCTCATATTGCCGCAGGGTCTGGGGATGGATATCGAGGACCTTGGCTACGATACTGATCATATAGACCGGTTCATCAAAACTGTGCATAGCGTACTCCTTTTAGAGTTTGGTTTCCATCATGCCGGCGAGTTCGTCGTCGAGGTCGCTCGCCTTGGGGATAAGGACCTGGGTCTTGATAAAGAGATCACCTTTGACGGAACTCTTCCGGTTGACGACCCCCATCCCTTTGACCCGGAACTTCTGGCCGCATTTGGTCCCTTCGGGGACCTTGAGGGTGATCTCTTTCTCCAGGGTCTTGATCGGGACCTTGCCGCCGAAGACGGCGGTTTTGAGGTCGATCTCCACCGTTTTGGTGAGATTGTCGCCGTCCCGTTCGTATTCTGGGGAGTCGGCCACGTGGATCTCCAGATGAAGGTCCCCTTTGTGTCCCTGCATCTGCTTACCGCGTCCCTTGACACGGAGCACCTCGCCGTTTTTGATACCGGCGGGGATCTTGACGTTCAGTGAGTCGTTCTGGATGCGCACGCTCTGGGTCCCCCCCATGACGGCAACATTAAAGGGGATCGTCAGGCGGGCCCGGATATCGAGGTCCGGGCCGCCGAAGTTAAAGCCGCTGGAGAAGCCGCCGAAACCGCCGTGTCCGCCACCGCCGCCAAAGCCGCCGAAACCGCCGCCCTGACCGAAGATCTGGTTGAGGATGTCGTTGAGGTCGAAGTCGCCGCCCTGACCCCGTGCAAAATCATGGAAACTCTGATCCCCGAACATACTGTCCCCGAACTGGTCGTACTGGGCACGTTTCTTCTCATCACTTAGAATCTCATAGGCGGCATTGATCTCTTTGAACTTCTCTTCAGCCCCCGGCTCTTTGTTGATATCGGGGTGGTATTTGCGCGCAAGGCGCCGATACGCTTTTTTGATCTCGTCTGCGGATGCCGAGCTGGAGACATCCAGGGTTTCATAAAGACTTTTACCTGCCATCTGTTTTTATCCTGTTTATAGTGATTAAATTTATGTGATTTTATCATAAAACTTTAGTCGATGTCAATCAAGGTGAGTGATAGAACAAAGGCACCCATGGTATAATTCTTGATAAAAAAGCACGCAAGGATGTGTATGAACGTACATGAAGCACTAACCAAAAGACAGTCGGTCCGTGCCTATCTGCCCAAAACGGTTGAGCCGGAAAAACTGATGAGGGTTCTGGAGTCGGCGGCCAAATCTCCCTCCGGGGTCAACATGCAGCCATGGGAGGTCGTTGTCGTGCAGGGGAAAGCCAAACAAGGGCTGGATGCAGCCGTGGAGAAAGCCTACAATGATAACGTGGTCGAGACCCCCGATTATCAATATTACCCGGAGAAGTGGGTCGAACCCTTCAAAGGGCGGCGGATGGCGACGGGTAAACAGATGTATGAAGCCCTGGATGTCAAGCGGGAGGATAAGGAGCGGCGCAAAAGCCTCTGGGCGGCGAACTACCGCGCCTTTGATGCCCCGGTCGTACTCTATTTCTTTCTTCACGAAAGTCTGGGGGAGGGCGGGTTCCTCGATTACGGGATGTTTTTGCAGTCGTTGATGCTGGCGGCGGTAGAAGAGGGGCTTGGAAGCTGTGCCCAGGGGGCTTTGGCGGAGTATCCGTCTATCGTTAAACAAGCAGTCGGGTTTGAAGGGAAGCCGTACCGTCTGATCGGCGGGATGGCGCTGGGATATCCTGACCCCGATGCCCCGATCAACAACTATCGGACTCCCCGTGAATCGGTGGAGTCCTTTACGACCTTTATCCAGTAAAGGTCAACTCTTCTTAGTGTAAAAAGTGGCGCGTGCCTGAGAAGTAGATGGCAATACCGTGTTCATCGGCCGCCTCGATCACTTCGTCATCCCGCACACTGCCGCCCGGTTCGATGACTGCTTTCACACCGGCTGCCGCCGCCGCGTCGATGGAGTCGCGGAACGGGAAGAACGCTTCGCTGGCCATGGCCGCACCGGCGACGTCCAGCTCCATCTCCTTCGCTTTTTTCAAGGCACACTGGGCCGCATCGACCCGGCTGGTCATTCCCATGCCGATGGCGACGAGCGCGCCGTCTTTGACGTAGGTGACGCAGTTGGATTTGGTTCCTGCCGCGATCTTGTAGGCGATCTCAAGGTCTTTCATCATGGCTGCATCCGCAGAGAGTTTCCCTTTCTGCTCGGCGTTTTTCACTTCATCTTCACCGACGACGTCCGTATCCTGGAAGACGAATCCGCCCAGGACATGTTTGAAGTCGTACTTGTCATCGGGTGTGACCAGCAGGCCGTCTTTGCCCAGGGTAAAAAGCTTCAGGCGTTTTTTCTTTTCGAACTCTGCCAGGGCGTCCGCTTCGAAATCCGCAGCAACGATCACTTCCAGGAAGATCTCGTTCATCTTTTCGGCCATCTGCTTTGTTACCGTTCCGTTGACGGCGACAACGCCGCCGAACGCGGAGACCGGGTCGCATTTAAGGGCTTCGACATAGGAGTCGTAGAGGTTCCCTTTGATGGCGCAGCCGCACGGGTTCCCATGCTTGACGATCGTCACACACGGATCGGAACCGAAGCTTGTGGCGATCTTGACGGCACCGGAGATATCTGTGAGATTGTTGAAACTCGGCTCCCCTTTGAGGACGCGGAAGTATTTGGAGTAGAAGTCATCGAACTGGTAGAGCGCCCCTTTCTGGTGGGGGTTTTCCCCATAGCGCAGGGACTGGACCAGGTTCCCGGAGACAAATTCCGCTTCGCTGGCGTCGTTAAAACGTCGGCTCATGTAGGTTGCGATCATGCTGTCGTATGCTGCCGTATGCTCATATGCCTTGATCATCAGGCTGCGGCGGAACTCGAAGCTGTCCGTACCGCTTTTAAGGGCCTCGATAACAGGTGTGAAGTCACTGTTGCTGGTGACGATGAGGACGTCCTGGAAGTTTTTGGCTGCACTTCGGACCATAGCCGGGCCGCCGATGTCGATGTTTTCGATGATCTCGGCGAAGTCGTCGGTCCGCTCGATTGTCGCCTTGAAAGGGTAGAGGTTGACACAGACCAGGTCGATCGCACCGATGCCGTGTTCTTTGACCGTATTGACGTGGGCTTCGTTGTCACGGATGTGCAGGATTCCGCCGTGAACCATAGGGTGGAGGGTCTTGACCCGGCCGTCGAGCATCTCGGGGAAGTGGGTGACTGCGGAGATATCGATGGCGGCGATGCCGGCATCCTGAAGGGTTTTAAGGGTACCGCCGGTACTGACGATTTCGAAATCCAATTCGACCAGGCTCTTGGCGAATTCTACAATTCCCGCCTTGTCGCTGACGGAGAGCAGTGCGCGTTTCATAATGGCTAATTCCTAGGTGGTAATTTTTTTGGAATTATCCCCAAAAAGTGCTAAAAAAACACACCGCCTTGTCGGTCAGCGGATTTTATTAAGCTTCGTCCGGGTGGGAGGCTCTGGGGTCTTTTGGCAGGTAGATATGGAAGCGGGCGCCTTCGTCGATATTCTCGGCGGTGATCTTCCCCTGGTGATCGTCGATGATCTTTTTGGCGATATTAAGCCCGATCCCCATCCCCTGGTGGGTCTTGGTACTGACAAAGGGGTCGAAGATATTGTGGAGGATGTTCGTATCGATCCCGCCGGCGTTGTCGCTGATGCAGACAAGGAGCTTGTGAACCCCTTCGTGGATATTGATATCGATCCGCCGCTCGTCGAAGCGCCTGCTTTTTGTCAGCTCGTCCAGGGCGTTGTTGAGAATGATGATCCAGACCTGTTCGATCCGCTGTTTGACGATCTCCACCTCGTAGACCTCTTCATCGCGGCTCAAGTCCATCGTAAAGAGCTTGCCGTTGATGTAGATGTTGGATATCTGTTTGGAACGGTTGTAGATGATTCTCAAGGCGTAGATAAGGGTCTGGTAGAGGTTGGTCTTTTCCCGTTTGGTATCCCCCTTTTTGGAGATCTCGCGAACCGTGTCAACGATCGTAGCGATCCGGTTGATCCCTTCGCTGATGGTATCCATTGTATCGAAGAGGTTATGTTTGAGCTCGGTGTCGTCAATCTCCTCGACATCCATCCGCATCATCTCCAGATTCCCCTTCATGTAAGCCAGGGGGGTGTTGATCTCGTGGGTGATCCCCGCGGCCAGCTTCCCGATGGAGGCCATTTTTGTATCGCGTATCCGTTTCTCTTTGAGGTTCTCGAATTCGGTGATATCGCTCATGGTAATGATGTAGCGGTTTTCATGTTCGTATTCGTACTGGCTGACTCCAGAATGGTAGAGCATGCTTTTGGCATGGATATCGAAGGTGTAGAGGTTCTCACGGAAGAGGATGCGGATCTTGTTTTCGTGGCTTGAGGTGTTTATCAGCCGTTCGACCCAGTCATCTCCGTCAAAATCTGAGAAGAAACCGTCCTCGGGACATTTGACGAAGTGCTGTTTGAGGTTCCGGATATTCTCCTCTTCCAGACTGACATCCTTAAAAAACTTAAAAAAGGCGAGATTCGCGTCGGTGATGCGGTTTTGGTGGATAACGAAGACCAGGCTGCTTTCCGAATCGAGGATGGCCCGGTTGTAGCGCTCCTGGATGTAGAGGGCTTTGGTCCGTTCGATAACTTTCTGTTCGAGGTTCTGGTTGAGTTCCAGGAGCTCTTTCTCTTTACGGATCAATTTGCGGTGGAGCTTGATCGTCGTATCGATCCGCGCCAGCATCTCAGTCTTGTCAAAGGGTTTTGAGATGAAATCGTTGACCCCCGATTCCAGCGCCTTGATCTTATTCTGCATATCGTTCAGGGCGGTGATCATCAGGATCGGGATGTTCTGGATGGGATCAGTCTCCCGGATGAGCCGGCTTGCTTCAAACCCACTCATCACCGGCATCATCGCATCCATCAGGATCAGATCCGGGGTATAGGTGACGGCCATATCGACCGCCTCCTGCCCGTTGGCGGCTTCGAGAATAGCGTAGTTGCTGCGTTTGAGGATATGTTTGACCAGTTCGCGGTTCTCCTCCAGGTCGTCGACGATCAGTATGGTCGCTTGCATCCCTCTTTGCACCTCTTGCTTATTTTACGTATAAGCAGAAGCTTATAATATATTAATAAAGAATTAACTAAAATCAACCGATGTAGTAAGAAATTTATAGAAGCAGGGTGGGGCACAATTTTGTTTTTTGGAAAAAGTAATGACAACAGCCATGAAATCGAGGCGTTGCGGGAAGAGTTGAACCGGGCCAGACAGGAGGCGGAACTCTACAAAGCCGTTGCCGCGGTCGGTGACAAGGAAGTGACCTTTGTGATCAAGGAAGGGACGATCGTCTTCCAGTCCTCCAACGCAACGGGCGTAACCGATCGTAATGCACTGGTACGGGAGCTTCTGTCGGGAAAAAGCGAGATCACTGTGGAAGATTGCCAGGGAACGGCAAAATCTTTCCCTCTGCCCGACGGTTCGACGGCTTATGTCGTACGCCGTATGGATGTCAAAGACGGCGGCGGGGGCAATCTGCTGCACATGCACCAAGAGACGATCAAATACGCCCTCAAAGACTCCCAGAAACTTTTCGAGATGCTTCTGGCGGATCTCCATGAAATGGTCCAGGAGTCCAAGTCGACGGCAGAGGGCTCCCTCAAAGGACTGGAGTACAACAGCAAGATCGCCCATGCGATGGAGGAGCTGTACAACCACACCGATCAGGCCGTTAACGTCACGGAGAACCTCAGCCAGAACAGCGAGTCGATCCAGAACGTCATCACCCTGATCGAAGGGATCGCCGACCAGACCAACCTGCTGGCACTCAACGCCGCCATCGAAGCGGCCCGGGCCGGTGAACACGGCCGCGGTTTTGCCGTTGTGGCCGACGAGGTGCGCAGCCTCGCCGAGCGGACGCAGAACGCGACCAAAGAGATCAGCATCGTCGTCAAGACGATGCAGCAGGAGACGGCTGAGATCAAAAACAGTACCGAGCACATCAGTACGCTGGTCAATGATACCAAAGCAAACGTCGATGTGATGCAGGAGCTGGTCAAGCAGTTCCAGAAAAATGCCAGCCGGTCCGTCTACGAGACGATGGGGATTGCTGATAAAGTCTTTGTCTCCCTGGCCAAGACCGACCATGTCGTCTACAAAAACAACGTCTACGCCCTTATCTTCGGGGAACCCAGTGAGTTCAAAGCCGTCGACCACCACAGCTGCCGTCTTGGTAAATGGTACAACCAGGGGGTCGGCAAAGAGCTCTTCTCCTCCATGCCATCCTACCCGGCGCTCGACAAACCGCACGGCATTGTCCATGACGAAGCCAACCTCCTTGCCAAAGAGTGCGGCAGCGGTAAAGTGGTCTGCTCCATCAGCGAGATCGAAGCGCGCGTCCGCCGGATCGAAGCGGCCAGTAAGGATGTCTTTAAATACCTCGATGCCCTGGTCGACGAACACTCCAAGGAGCTGATGACCCAGGCGGTCGACGAGCTTTTCGGTGCCGTGGATGTCCTGATCAGCGGTGAGAATAGAAAAGCGAAAGATAGAAAAGTAGAGAAGGAGACGAAGACGAATGGCTAAGATGATCAATATCGCGCTTGTGGATGATGAGGTCCAGATCCTCAATATGCTGGAGAAGTTTTTTACCAAGAACAGCGACTACAAAGTTAGCAGTTACTCCAACCCCGTGTCGGCCCTCGGTTCGATCAAGTCGGGGAATTTTGATATTGTCCTCCTTGATATCATGATGCCCCAGATGGACGGCCTGGAGGTGCTGAGGGAGATCAAAGCGGCCTCTCCGGATACGAAGGTATTGATGATGACGGCATATTCCAGTCTTGACCGGGTGCTCAATGCCCACAAGATAGGGGCGGAGGGGTACGTGATGAAGCCCTTTGAAAGCCTGATGACCGTAGAGAAGAAGGTCAGGGAGATCGTCAGCGCCTAAGGCTTTTCTCGGAACAGTCCGCTTTTTATCCGGTAAAAGAGCCCTTTTCCCAAATGGCTCTCCTTCTCTTTTTCCCGCATTGTCTCGAGCTCTTTGGCGATGTGCTCCCCTCGCTTGATCTTTTCCTTTTTGTCCGCTTTTTTCACGAGGTAATACATAACGCCCAGTGCGATGAAAACGGCGGTAGTGATAAGTATCAGCGTACTCATACGAACTCTTTTAGCATACCGAAGTTCTGCCGGACCGCTTCGTAAAGGACGATGGAGACGGCATTGGACTGGTTGAGGCTGCGGAACTCCCGTTTCATCGGGATCGTGATCTTTCCTTCGGGACGTTTGGCCATCAGCTTTTCGGGCAGGCCCGTATCCTCGCTGCCGAAATAGACAAAGTCCCCCGCTTCGAACGGGACGTCGAAATAGAACCGGTCGCTTTTAGTCGTAGCAAAGAAGTGCCGTTCATTGATCGGGTGGGCTCTATGGAACGCTTCCAGGTCTTCCCAGACGTGCAGGTCCAGGTGCGGCCAGTAGTCCAGTCCCGCCCTCCGGATCCGTTTCTCATCCAGCTCGAAAGGGATCGGTTTGACGATATGCAGGGTTGCTCCTACACTGACGCAGCTGCGTCCGATCGTGCCGGTGTTTTGCGGAATTTTCGGTGAGACAAGAACAATATTTACCACTCTGGGGCCTTTTTTTGTATAATACGCACAATTTTATCAAAATCATCATATAGGCGATCAGAATGTTTAAAATTTTTCCCATTGACGGCGGGATCACGGCTGCCGAAGGATTTTATGCCGACGGACTTAACTGCGGACTGAAAAAGGAGGGCTTTGACCTGGCCTTTTTCAGAAGCGACGCAGCGTGTGACGTGGCAGCGGTCTTTACTGCCAATAAATTTGCCGCGGCCCCGGTGATCGATGCCAAACGGAAGTTTAAAAACAAGAGCCAGTTTATGCTGATCAACTCCAAAAACGCCAACGCCATGACCGGTGAGCAGGGGATGAAGGATATCGAGGCGATCCTGGCCGATGTACCGTACGAGAACCCGATGATGTGTTCGACCGGTGTGATCGGGGCGTTTATGCCGGTGGAGAAGATCAAAGCCGGCCTGAAACAGTTCGACTACAGTGCCAGAAACGGGCACAACGCCGCCAAAGCGATCATGACCACCGACCGCTGGGACAAACAGATCGCCTTTAAGGTCGAGCTCGAAGACGGTTCCGTTTTCCGCCTGGGTGCCATGGCCAAAGGAGCGGGGATGATCGCCCCCAATATGGCGACGATGCTCTGCTACGTCACGACCGATGCCAAGGTCGGGCGAGACGCACTGCAGGGGCACCTGGACCGCTGCCTGGACAAGAGCTTTAACGCCGTCAGTGTCGACGGGGATATGTCCACCAATGACTCCGTCTTTGTCTACGCCAACGGCGCCTCGGGTGCCTACCACGAGGAGGCCTTCGAAGAGGCACTTCGCATGGCGCTGCACCACCTGGCCCTGGAGCTGGTCCGTGACGGCGAGGGGGCGACCAAGCTGGTGGCCTTTGAGGTCAGCGGAGCTGTAAGCGACGAAGAGGCCAAAAAGGCCGCCAAAAGCATCAGCAATTCGCTCCTGGTCAAGACGGCACTCTTCGGCCAGGACCCCAACTGGGGGCGCCTCGCCATGGCCGTGGGAGCCAGCGGCATCCAGTGCGACGAGCAGACCCTGATCATCAAGATCGGTAACGTCGAACTCTATAAAGAGGGAGTCAACCTCATGAGCGAGGAGACCGAAGCCAAGGCGGCCAAGGTGATGCAGAATGATGAGTTCAAAGTGACCTGTCATATCGGACTGGGCGAGGGCAGCTATACGGCATACGGCTGCGATCTCGGTTACGAATATGTAAAAATTAATGCCGATTACCGGACGTGAGTTTAAGTCCCTGTCCACTATAATTTAAGAAAATAAAACTATTTAGAAGGTAAAAAATGCTTCACGAATACAGAGAAGAGATCAGCAAACTCAAGCAGGAAAACGCGCACTTTGCAAAAATCTTTGAAAAACACAACGAACTGGATGACAAGATCCAGGAAGCCGAAGACGGTCGTGAACACGTCGAACACTTCGACCTTGAGAAGATGAAAAAAGAGAAACTTCGACTCAAAGACGAAGCATACGCCATGATCATGGAATTCAAGAACAAGCAGTAAGCTTTACTCCCCTCCGGCCGGAGGGGTTTTCTATTTATCCAGCAACGGGCTGTTATTAAGTCCGCATGCCTCCTCATTTTCCAAAAAACTTCTGACAAACGCTTTATAGGCCTTCATTTTCGGCTTTTCCATCGACCCGACGGCCTCCTTGCAGAGCTGGTGGATCGTCTCCTTATACTCCTGGGACGGGATCAGCGGATCGGTTTCCCGCGCTTTGGCGATCGCCTGGTGGACCTCCTGGTTAAGCGGAGAGCCTTCCTGTAGCAGCATGCCGTCGTACACGGCCATAAAGAGTGCCTGGTCCTCTTCGTTCATCTTGCACTTCTTATCCAGGATCTTAAGGGCCAGGATCGTCGCATATTCGTACTCTTGTTCGGAGAATTTAAACCCAAGGGCCCAGATCAGAGCATCTCGCAGTTCAGTCACATTGACTCCTTTGTCTGTTTGGAAAACGATGTGCAAGTTTTACTCTAGGGCAGTGTGTCGTCGAGTAAAAAGAGGAGGTTTTTATACCCTTTTCATCACTTTTTTGTTACCATCGGATAACATTATTATGAGGATTTTTTATGGTCAGAGTAGAATTTTTGGGCCCGATCGGCAAGGAGCCGATGGAGCTGGATATCAAGAATCTTAAAGAACTTTCTGATGAGTTAAATAAAGACGAACAGCTTAAAAGCTGGCTTGAAAACTGTGCCGTGGCGGTCAACGATACGATGGTCGGTACCCTGGACCATCCGCTTAAAGACGGGGATAAAATCTCCCTGCTTCCACCGGTCTGCGGGGGCTGAGATGCTGGAGCTGTACAACGGGCCCCTGGAGGTCGAAGCGATCCTGGCCCGCTGGTACCGGGAAGAGGCGAATAGCAACTACGGTGCCTATATCCCCTTTATCGGGACCGTCCGGGAAGAGGGGGGGATCGAGGCACTCAGTTTCGATATCTACGAGCCGATCCTGAAAAGCTGGTTCGATGCCTGGCAAAAAAAGGCAGAGGAACGGGGGGCGACGCTGAAGATGGCCCACTCCATCGGCGACGTACCGGTGCACACCTCCTCCTATATCGCCGCCGTCTTCTCCCCCAAACGCCGTGTGGCCCTGGAGATGATCGACGAGTTTGTCGAGGACTTCAAAGCAAGTGCACCGATCTGGAAATACGACATCGTGGGCGGCAAGCGCGTCTATGCCGCCGACCGCAGCACCCCCATGCCCGGCAGCGGTCTTTTAAAGGCGTAGGGTGGAGGGGCTCTATCTCTTTGCTGCTGCGCTGATCCTTCTGCTGGCCGGGTTCCGGGTCGCCTTTGTTTTCGGGGCGACGGCCCTGGCCTTCGCCTACCTCAACGAGGATATCGGACTGGAGGTGTTCGAACTCCTTCCCCACCGTATCTACGGCATCATGCAAAACTACACCCTTATCTCCCTGCCGCTCTTTATCTTCATGGGACTGGTCCTGGAAAAGAGCGGTATGGCAGAGAAGATGCTCCACTCTATCGGGATCCTGTTTGGAAAAGTACGCGGCGGCCTGGCCGTCAGCGTCGTCCTGGTCGGGGCCGTCATGGCTGCCAGCATGGGAGTCGTGGGGGCGAGCGTCGTCATGATGAGCGTCATCTCCCTCCCCATCATGCTCAAATACGGCTACTCCAAGCCGCTTGCTTCGGGGACCATCGCGGCGGCGGGGACCCTGGGGCAGCTGATCCCGCCTTCCATCGTACTGATCATCCTGGGTGATGTGATGCAGATCAGCGTGGGTGAGCTGTTTCAGGCAGCTATCTGGCCCAGTCTTATCCTGGTGGGGCTTTATATCCTTTACATCCTTTTTCTCTCCTTTTTCAGCAAAGAGGCGGCGCCGTGTATCGAAGCGGACATGCCCTACCGCGAGGTGGTCAAAGAGGCGGCCTTTTCGATCCTGCCCATGGCGGTGCTGATCGTGGCGGTACTTGGGAGTATCTTCGCCGGGATCGCCACGCCCACCGAGTCGGCGGCCATCGGCGCAGCCGGCGCGGTCGTACTGTCCGCGATGAACAGAAAGCTCTCCTTCGGCCTGCTCGACTACGCCTCCAAAGAGACGGTCAAGATCACGGCAATGATCTTTATGATCCTCATCGGGGCGACCGCCTTCTCCCTGGTCTTTAACGAAGCGGGCGGGAGTGATTATGTGTTGGAGTTCTTTACCGAAGAGATCGGCGAGAAGTGGGTCTTTATCGCCATGACGATGCTGCTTCTGTTTATCCTGGGCTTTTTTATCGACTTTATCGAGATCACCTTTATCATCGTGCCGATCCTCTACCCCATCGCCTACGAGTTCGATATCGACCTGCTCTGGTTCGCGGTGCTGATCGCCATGAACCTCCAGACGTCGTTCCTGACGCCGCCCTTTGGCTTCTCACTCTTTTATCTCAAAGGGGCGGCCAAGGATATGGTGCGCACGATCGATATCTATAAAGGGGTGCTCCCCTTTATTGCGTTGCAGCTCGTGGCGATGGGAATCATTCTTGCTTTCCCGGGAATAATAGGAGAATAAGATGGAGCACCTCTACGCCCCCTGGCGGGATACCTACTTTAAAGAGAAGCGTGACGGCTGTGTCTTCTGCCACATCTCGCAAAATCCCGACATGGACGAAGAGCTGGGCGTGCTCTACCGGGACGAGACCTGTTTTATCGTCATGAACCGCTACCCCTATACACCGGGGCACTTTATGGTGATCCCCCACCTCCATACGGACAAGCTGGAAGAGCTTCCCCCTGTACAGTGGCAGCATATCAGTCTCCTGGCCCAGCACGGTGTGAAGCTTCTCAAGGCGGTTTTTGACGTCCCTGCGGTCAACCTGGGGATGAACATCGGTGCCGATGCGGGGGCGGGGATCGCCGAGCATCTCCACTACCATGTCGTCCCGCGCTGGTACCGCGATACCAATTTTATTACGACCATCGGACAGGCGCGCGTCTTCTCCACGGAATTTGATGAAATCTACAAAAAACTGCGTGAACGAAGCGGCGAGTTTTTCGGAGGAGAAGCGTGAGCCCGTTTGTCACGTCGGTGCCCAAACTGACCAAATCAGAGCTGTTCGAACTCCTCAACAGCCGCTTTGAAGACGACGGCATCACCCGCCTTTCGGATTTCCAGGGCCCCTTTGATTTCAAGGATATGCAAAAGGCCGTTGAGCGGATACAGGAGGCCGTGGAGGGGAAAGAACGGATCACCCTCATCGGGGATTATGACGTGGACGGCGTCACCTCTTCGGTGATCGTCAAGGAGTTTTTCGACCTGCTTGGGTACCCCCTGGAGGTGGTGATCCCCAACCGTTTCAGCGACGGGTACGGGATCAGCCCCAAGGTGCTCGAGCGTGTCGATGCAGACCTGATCATCACCGTGGACAACGGGATCAGCGGTATTGAAGCGGCCCGGGTCTGTAAAGAACGGGGGATCGACCTGATCATCACCGACCACCACACCTGCCCGGAGACCCTCCCGGGTGCCTATGCGATCATCAACCCGAAGCAGGCCGACTGCGGCTATGCGTTCAAGGAGATCTGCGGTGCCACGGTGGCGTGGTACCTTGTGGCGGCCCTGAAGCAGCAGCTGGCTGTCAGCTGCGATATGAAGCAGTTCCTCGACCTCCTGACCATCGCGACGATCGCCGATGCGGTTCCGCTCGTCTCGGTCAACCGCGTTATCGTACGTCACGGCCTGAAAGTCCTGGAGAGTTCGAACCGTCCGGCCATTCGTGCGTTTAAAGAGAAGATCGGCAAGGAGCGCTTCAGTTCTGAGGATGTGGGCTTTGCCATCGCACCCAAGCTCAATGCCGCCGGGCGTATGAATTCCGCTCACGAGGCGTATGAGTTTCTGATCTCCTCCAACGTGCGGGAGGCGACACGCTGGCTTGATTATCTCTGGCAGCTGAACAACCAGCGCAAGGAGATCGAAGCGGGAATCACCGCCCAGGCCAAGGAGATGGTGGACCCGGAGGATAAGGTGATCGTTGTATGGGGCGAGGAGTGGCATGAGGGGGTGATCGGGATCGTAGCGTCACGTCTTGTGGATGCCTTTAAACTCCCAGCCATCGTCCTGAGCATCAATGACGGCGTGGCCAAAGGGAGTGCACGCAGCGTCGGTGATGTGGATATCTATTCGCTGATCAAAGAGCAGGAGGCGCTGCTTAAGGGCTTTGGCGGCCATATGCAGGCGGCGGGCCTGACCATCGATGCGGAGAACCTGGATGCGTTTAAAGACGCGATCAACCGGGCCGCCGTCAAGCTGGACGCATCCCTCTTCATCCCCCATGTAAACCTGGTCGGAAAGATGGAATTCGCCCATCTGGACGGGGAGTGTTTTGAGATCATCGAGCAGTTCGAACCCTACGGGATGGCTAATCCCAAGCCGCTCTTCCTCGCCGAGGAGGCGGACGTGGTTAACTGCAGCCGGGTCGGGGCCAACCAGGACCATATGAAGCTGCTGCTTCGTTCGCAGGAGGCGGGCATGAAAAAGGCGATGGCCTTCTTCTGCGACCTGGACCTGATGGACGGCGACCGGGTCTCCTTCGCCTTCTCACTGGTCAAAAACGAATTCCGCAACGAGGTCAACTACGAACTCCAGATCAAAGAGTTTTTTGACGTCGACGTGTCCTAAGTGTGTCTTTTTATAAAACTTGAGGTTCTTAAAAGATTCCGCCTGTATAATCTAGGTGACTTCTTGATTTTTTGAAAGAAGTCTTAACGGAGGATAGTATGGAATCAGCCCTCTTGCTTCTCGTTATCCCGGTGGCGGCGGCCTTGCTGCTGCTCCCCATTGCAAGTCTTGTATGGCGCTATCTTGTAACGGCAGCCGCCTTTATATCCCTTTCGCTTTTGTCTGTCAAACTCTTCTTTGCCGGCAGCGGGGGGGTCTACGCCTTTGACCACCTTACCCAGTGGCTTGTGATCGCCCTGGATGTGGTGTTGCTGCTCTTTTTTGCCTATGAGGGTATCCGCCACCGCGAGAAGCGGGTCTATCTCCTGGCCTTTTTGCAACTTCTTCTATACGGTATCGTTGAGGCGATGCTCCCCGGGCACGGGGGGCATGATATCGTTATGGACGAACTCTCCCACTGGATGTTCCTAATCATCAATATCGTCGGTGGTATCATCGTCGTCTATGCGGTGACGTATATGGAGTACGAGACCCAGAGCCCGTTTAAAAAACGGCTTTTTATCGTCTACCTGCTTCTTTTCCTCAGTGTGATGAACCTGATCGTCATGGCGGACAGTATTATGCTCTTCTTCCTGCTTTTCGAGATGACGACGCTGGCATCGTACCTTCTGATCAGCTTTCGCAAAGACGAGACGGCAGTGCATAATTCCCTGCGGGCTTTGTGGATGAACCAGGTCGGCGGCGTGGCGATCCTGCTGGGTGCACTGGTGGCGGTCAGCTACAACGATCCGCTCTATTTCAGCAGACTGGTCGAAAGCGATTCCTGCTTTATCATGCTGCCGGCTGCGCTGTTGGCCGTTGCCGCTCTGGTCAAGGGGGCGGCAATGCCCTTTGACAAGTGGCTGCTCGGGGCCATGGTCGCCCCGACGCCCGTCAGCGCCATGCTGCACTCTGCGACCATGGTCAAGATCGCCCCTTTCCTGATCCTCAAACTCTCCCTGGTCCTGGGCGGGACGGCGGTAGGTGTGACGGTCTCGATCACGGGGATGCTCATCTTCGCCGTCGCCTCCTACCTGGCCCTGGCGAGGGATCAGCTCAAGGAGATCCTCGGGCTCTCCACGATCGCCATGCTGGGGCTTATGGTCTCCATGGCGGCTATGGGGAATAAAGAGGGCTTTGATATCGCCCTGGTGCTGATCCTCTTCCACGCCCTGGGCAAGGCGCTGCTCTTCCTGACCGCCGGGCTGCTGGAGAAGGAGGAGCACGCCAAGAGTATCGAGGCAATGAAGGGGCTGATCGACCGCTCCCCCAGAGCTGCACTCTTCCTGGTGGCCGGGTTTATGACGATGGCCCTGCCGCCTTTCGGGCTCTTTATCGGTAAGCTGTTTGCCATCGAAGCGGTGGTCGCGGGGATACACGATCACCCCTGGCTGATCGTGAACCTGCTGGGGATCGTCATCGGGGGGGTACTCATCACACTGCTCTATTTCAAAGTCGCTTCGGCCCTGCTGTCGCGGGATTCGGACAAGGCGGTGGAGAAACGGCCCGTTCCCCTCGGTTTTTCCTGGGGGCTCTGGACACTTCTGCTGCTGGCGCTGGTCTTGATGGTAAGTACGGCCTCGCAGTTTTTTGCCGCCGATATGGGCAGCTTTGTCTATTTTGTCCTTCCCCTGGCCGCTGCCGCGCTGCTGCCGCTGCTCTTCAGCCGGCTGGCGATGTTCGACCGGGCCAGGGAGTACCACTGCGGCGAGAAAGCCGATTTCGACGCGGCTATGGTCTATTTTGATTCGGGTGAAACGGGATACCGCCGGATCTACTACGGCTTCACGGCACTTTTTATACTGATCTTGATCGCGGGGGTGATGGCATGAGCTGGTTACTGACACTCCTCGCCCCGGTGTGGGGCGGGGTGATCTACGGGATCGAACGGCGTTTGCGGGCGAGGATGCAGCGGCGCAAGGGGCCGCCCCTGATGCAGCCTTTTTACGATATGTTCAAGCTAATGGAGAAACGGACGCTGATCATCCACTCCCTCCACGCCATGCTGGCGGTGGTCCACTTTGTGATACTCTGGATGGTGGTGGGGGCGCTCTTTTTCGGCTGGAACCTGCTTTATACGGTCTTTTTGCACCTCTTTGCCCTGATCGTACTGGTGCTGGCTGGGTACAGTGTCCGCTCCCCGTACTCCCATATCGGGGCCAACCGGGAGCTGCTGGCCCTGGTGGCATACGAGCCGGTGCTGATCCTCGTGGCGGCCGGTTTTTACCTGAGCAGCGGAAGCTTTGACATCGGGACGATCACGGCCACATCCGGGCACCTGGTCCAGATGCCGCTGCTGCTCGTCGCACTGCTGTTGATCATCCCCCTGAAGGTGAAAAAATCCCCCTTCGATACCGTCGAAGGTCACCAGGAGATCGTCGGGGGCGTTGAGGTGGAGTACAGCGGGCTCTTTTACGAGTTTCTCTACATGGCGCGCTTTTTGGAGTATATCTTCGTCTACGGCCTGGTATTTCTCTTCGGCGGCAGCGATCCGCTGCTGGGGTTCGGCCTGGCTGTGGGGGCGTTTTTGCTGGTCAATATCGTCGATAACGCCACGGCGCGGGTGCGGACCGACCAGATGCTGCGCATCGTCTACGGGGCGGCGATGACCCTGGCGACACTTAATCTGATATGGCTGGTGTAAGATGTTAAAGCAGTTTAGAAAAAAATCGCCGTGGATCCTGCACTACAACGCGGGGAGCTGCAACGGCTGCGATATCGAGATCCTGGCGGCCCTGGGGCCCAAATACGACCTGGAGCGGTTCGGGGTGATCAATACGGGGAACCCCAAACAGTCCGATATCCTCCTGGTGACCGGACCCGTCACCTACCGCTCCAGGGAACGGCTGGTGGAGCTCTATAGCCAGATGCCCGAACCCAAGGTGGTCGTAGCCGTCGGCTCGTGTACGACGACCGGCGGAGTGTTCCGGGGGATGTACAACGTCGAAGACGGGATCGACCGCTACATCCCGGTGGATGTCTACGTCCCCGGATGTGCCGCCAGTCCCGAACAGATCATCGACGGAGTGGTCAAAGGGCTGGAGGTACTGGATCAGAAGAACCGGGAGATCGAAAAACCCTTCCGGCTCTTTGGGACGATCGATAAACTGGGCGGTATCATCAACCGCCGCCATATGGCAAAAAAAGTGGAAGGGGAGCAAGAGGATGACCAAGATTGAGACGGCACCGGAGCGCCTGATGGCGGATATCGATGCATTTTACAAAGCAGACGAGCAGCACTTCCTGACCGTCAACGGGATCGACGTGGGCGAGGGGAAGATCGAGCTGCAGTGGATCTTCGCCCGCTACGGGGTCAAAGACGAAGTGACGCTCTTTTTTACGGTGATCCCCTACGGGACACCCGTCCCCTCGGTCCGATCCCTGATCCCCTCGGCCTATCTTTCGGAGATGGAGATCGTCGATCTCTTCGGTCTTGAGATCGAAGGGGCAGGGAAGGGGCTCTACCTCGACCACGACTCCATGCCTACACCCCTAAGGAGGGAGTCATGAAAAAGACCGTCAATATCCCGCTCGGTTCCCAGCATATCTCCCTGCTCGAACCGATACGTTTCCAGTTCGAGTGCGAAAACGAGACCATCGTCGGCGTCGACGCGGACGTGGGCTTTGTCCACCGCGGTGTGGAGAAGGCGTGTACGGAGAAGTTCGAGTTCAAACAGGTGGGTTATGTGGTCGCCCGGGTCTGCGGGCTCTGCGCCATTACCCACTCCCTGGCGTATACCCTGGGGGTCGAGCAGCTCCTGGCATTTGAGAGCAACGACCGGATCAAGCAGCTTCGGATGCTGATGGTGGAGCTGGATCGTATCCACTCCCATATGCTCTGTCTCGCCCACGTGGCGGAGAATGCCGGGTTCGAGGCACTTTTTATGCAGACGATGGCCGATCGTGAATTGGTGATGGATATCCAGGAGGCGATCAGTGGCAACCGGGTGCAGTTTGACTATATCGCCATCGGCGGGGTCAATCGCGACCTGACACCCGAGAGCGCCGCATTGACAAAAACAAACCTGGAGAAACTAAAACCAAAGATCGAAGAGCTCAAAGAGCTCTTCAGCTCCAACTGGAGTCTTTCGCTCAAATACAAGGGGATCGGGGCGCTCAGTTACGAAGAGGCATATACCTACAATGCTCTAGGGCCACTGGCCAGAGCGGCCGGGCTGGCTACGGATGTGCGGGCCGAGACCTCCTATTTCCCCTACGAGCAGGTCGGTTTCGAGCTGATCACGGAAAGGGACGGGGATATCTACGCCCGGAACATGGTACGGCTTCGCGAGATCGAAAACTCCATCGCCATGTGCGATGCGATCGTCGATAATCTTCCCGAAGGCGAGATCATGGAAAAGGCCAAGGGCAAACCAGACGGCGAAGCGGTCGTCCGGGTCGAAGCGCCGCGCGGCGAGCTCTTCTACCTCGTGCGGGGGAATAAGAGCAACATGCTTGATCGTGTCCGGATCAAGACGCCTACCTTCTCCGGTATCCCGGCGATGGTTGAGGTGTTTAAGGGAAGCGAGTATGCCGACGCCCCGGCGATTTTGGCATCCTTCGACCCCTGTATGTCGTGTACGGCGAAGTAGGAGGATAAGATGTTCAAAGCGATGCTAAACGCCGTTACCAATATCTTCAAACCGCCCCATACTCTGAACTATCCCGCGGAACCGATCCCACACCCCGACAAGTACCGGGGCCTGATCGAGTACGGCGAGGAGCATTGCATCTTCTGTGACAAGTGCGAGAAGGTGTGCCCGCCCGGTGCGATTCTCTTTTACCACAATATGGACGGGACCAAGAAGTACCACTATAACCCCTATCTCTGCATCTACTGCGGCGAGTGCGTCCGCGCCTGCCCCAAACCCCACGAGGCACTCTGGCAGAGCGAGACCAAGCCGCTACCTGCGGGCAGCGTCGAAGACGTCAACGGCCAATGGTTCGATCTGGAGCGGGAAGTGGAAAAAAGCAAAGAAGCATATGCCGCATTCAAAAAAGCGGAAAAAGAGCGGAAGCTGGCAGAGAAAAAAGCGGGGGAAGAGCCTAAAGAGGATGGCGAGTAGCGCACATTTTAAAGCAGCTGGTAATAGACACACTCTTGTTTATGCGCCTCAACCTTCTGAAATACCATTTCAAACTTCAGCTCGTGGCGGGCCAGTTCGGGCTGAATGTGGTATTGCAGCATCTCTTTATCTTTAAGGATCTTGGAATTAAGCATGATCTCATGGGCCTCTTCTTCGGAAATATTAAGCTCTTTCGCCAGTTTCGTACACCCGGGACATTGCAGGGCCATTATCCAAACCTTATATTGAGTTATTAATTCGATTGTATAATAAAAAGCTTCATTTTAATTTAAATTTTTAAAATTTTTATTACACGTTTTTTGCAAAAGCAGACAGTAAGCAAACAGGATGATAGAAGGCTTTGTGTCTTTTTTGTGACGCCGTGGAAAGCTTAGGGGAACTAAAAGTTAATCTGAGTAAGATTAATACACCTATATCGGCAAGGAGGGTCTTATGCGTATCGTCATCGTCGGCGGCGGGATTGCCGCTGTCTATATCGCCAACTCCATCAAGCGGCAGAATCCGGCTACCGAGGTGCTGATCATCTCCAAAGAGGAGTTCAAACCCTATGACCGCATCCACCTCTGTTCGTTGGTGGACGGGAGTTCGAAGGTGGATGATATCTGCCTGGAGATGGACCCGTCGGTCAAACTGGAGCTCAACCAGGAGATCACATCCGTCGATACCAAGGCCAAGCGGGTCTATTCCGACTCGGCCTCCTATGCCTATGATTACCTGATCGTCTCCACCGGCTCAAAGCCCAAGGAGCTTTTTGATATCAGTGACATCGATAATGCTACGACGTTCCGAAGTGCCCAGGACAGCTTTAAGATCGCCCGGAATATCAAGGATAAAAACGTCATCATCTCGGGGGTCGGTCCCATCGGCCTGGAGCTTCTCGATACCCTCTCCAAGATGAGCGACGCCAAGGGGATGTACCTTCTCTCCCGCGGGGAGCACGTCTACTCCAAAGACCTCAACCACGATGCCGTTCAGCTGATCAAGAAGATCTTCGAAGAGGACGAACGGATCCACATCTCCTTTAACGACTCCATCGTGGATAAAACCGTTAAAGACGGGCATATCACGCAGATCGTGACCAACAACCATACGATCGACGACCCCTTTATCGTCTTCGGTGTCGGGATCGACCCCAACGTCGGTTTTGCCAAGGATGCGGTGAAGATCAACAAGGGGATCGTCGTGGACGCGACGATGCGTTCCTCCGATCCCTACATCTATGCCGTGGGTGAAGCGGCGGAGGTGGAGAGCGGCTTTATTGCCGGACGGGTCAAGGAGTGTACGCTTCAGGCCGACGTGGCGGTCGCCAATATCCTGGGCCTGGAAGAGGCCGGGGAGTTCCACGACGAACCGGCTATCGACGGGCTCAAGGTCGGCTCTTTCCTTCTTGCCGACGTCTCTTCTCCCGATTACGACATGCGTGACGAGGAGAACGAGACGATCGTCATCGCCTCCAAGAAAGAGAACCGTATCGACCAGTATATCCTCAATAACGACCACCTGGTCCGTTTTATCGGGATCAACACCAACATCGACGTGATGCACCTCAAAAACCTGATCGCCGACCAGGAGACGGTGGATGCGGGCTATTTCTACACCAACCGCCTTATCAGCGAGCGGGGTAAACTGATCTGCAGCTGCGCCAGCGGCTACGAACTGGACCTGGTGGATATGATCAAGGAGAATGCCATCACCGAGTTCGGGGAGCTCAAGGAGTTCACTGATGCGGGGCGCGTCTGCGGCCGCTGTAAGAAAGACGTGGCCGATCTGATCGCCGCCACGCCGGTCGATCCCGCCGAAGCGGCACGGATCAAAGAGGAGAAAGCCAGAGCCAAAAAAGAGGCGGAGCTGGCCAAGGTGCGCAAACGGATCGAGAAGTTCAACACCCTCCATCCCAAAAACAAACTGGACGCGGAGAACCTCGAAGAGGCGATCAAAGCCTTTGACCTTAACAAAGACTATAACCGCTGGGTCTCCATGGTCACGGCCAATATGCGGCTGCACCCCGATTACGAGCCGGTGGTCAAGGAGAGCGTCGAACAGCTCAACAAGATTCCCATCGTCTGGCTGGAACTGGCCAGCTGTACGGGGAACTCGGAGGCCTTTATCAAGACAGCCCATCCGAAGGTCGACGACCTGATCCTAAACTACATCTCCCTGGACTACAGCGAGCTGCTCATGGCGGCGGCCGGGGATCAGTCCGAAGCCGCGCTGGATGCGGTTATCAATAACGATGCCGGGAAATATATCCTGATCGTCGAGGGGGCGATCCCGATGGATATGGACGGGAAGTACCTCCGTATCGGGCCACACGGCGAGACGGGGCTGGAGCTGCTTAAGCGTACGGCGGCCAATGCGGCGGCCGTCCTATCCGTCGGCTCCTGTGCCCTGGACGGCGGGGTCGTCGCCGCCGCACCCAACCCCACGGGGGCCGTGGGCGTAGCCGAGGCCCTGGGGCGTAACGACATCATCAACCTCCCGGGCTGTCCCGTCAACCCGATCAACGTCGTCGGGACCCTGCTGCACTACATCATGTTCGACGAGCTGCCCAAGCTGGATGAGAAGAACCGTCCCGAGTGGGCCTACGGCTTCCGTGTCCACGACAACTGCGAGCGGCGCGGCCACTATGACCTGGACGAGTTTGTCCTGGAGTGGGGCGACGAGGGGGCCAAGAAGGGATGGTGCCTCTTTAAGATGGGCTGCAAGGGGCCGTACGCGGACCTCAACTGTTCCCTTGTGAAGTTCAACGAAGGGACCAGCTGGCCGGTCCAGGTGGGCCACGGCTGCTTCGCCTGCGGCCAGGGCAAGGTCGCCTTCGACAAATACGCCAATAACAGAATGCTGGAAGAGGAGCCTGCAGATGAGTAAACAACGCATCGTAATCGACCCCATCACGCGGATCGAAGGCCACCTGCGGGTGGAAGTGGAAGTGGACGAGAACAATGTCGTCACCGAGGCGTGGGCATCGGGACAGCTGTTCCGGGGGATCGAGACGATCCTCAAAGGGCGTGATCCCAGGGATGCCGGGCTCATCGCCCAGCGGATCTGCGGCGTCTGTACCAATGTCCACTACCGGGCCTCCATCAGTGCGGTGGAAGATGCCTACGGGATCGGGCTGCCCAAAAACGCCGAGGTGATCCGAAACCTCGTTACCCTGGCCCTTTTCGTACAGGACCATATCGTCCACTACTACCACCTCCACTCCTTTGACTACGTGGATGTCACCAGCGCCCTGGAGGCGGATATCAACCAGGCGAGCGAACGGGCCAAGGCGTACCACCCTCACCCCTACCGAAACTCCCGTGGCCACCTTGAAGCGGTCAAGGAGAAGGTCGAAGGGTTCGTCAAAGCCGGGCGCCTGGGGCTCTTTGCCAACGGATACTGGGGCCATGCCGCCTACCGCCTGACCCCGGAAGAGAACCTGATCCATCTTAACCACTACCTCGAAGCCCTGCGTATCCAGCGTGAACTCTCCAAGGCGATCGCCATCTTCGCCGGAAAGACGCCCCACCCGCAAAACCTCGTCGTCGGCGGGGTGACCAGCGTGGCGGATATGCTCAATCCCCAACGGCTCAACGACTATATGTTTATCCTCAAAGATGCCCGTGACTTTATCGAGCGCGCCTACATCCCGGATATGAAGATGATGGCGGCAGCGTACAAGGATGAAATCGCAGCAGGCGACGGCCGGGGCAGCGGGAACTTCATGGCCCAGGGCGGCTACCGTTTCGGCAAGGGGGAGGAGCTTTTTGTCGGCGGGATCGTCTACGGGCACGATTTTGAGAACCTGGCTGAGTTTGACGAGATGAAGATCACCGAAGAGGCATCCCGCTCCTGGTATACCCAGGATGAGCCGAAACGTCCCCTGGATGGCGATACGACACCCCACTATACCGATCTCAACGCCGACGGAACGCTCAAGACCGAAGGAAAATACAGCTGGGTCAAGGCGCCCCGCTACGGAGGCGAGCCGATGGAAGTGGGACCGTTGGCGCGGATGATTATCGGGTACGTGAAGGATTCCAAGATCATCAAGCCCTATGTCCAGAAATTCCTGGACGATACGGGCATGAGCCTGATGGATCTCTCCACCACGGTTGGACGGAATGCGGCCCGGGCCATCGAGGCGCAGATCTGCTGCGATTATGTCTTCGACTTTATCTCCGACCTGATCGAGAATATCAAGTACTACGACGAGGAGACCTGGACCAAGTATGTTTTCGAAGAGCTTCCTGTGGAAGCTTCCGGCCGGGGGATATTCGAAGTACCGAGGGGGATGCTCTCCCACTTTGTGCGAATCGAGGACGCCAAGATCGCCAACTACCAGGCGGTGGTTCCCACGACATGGAACGCTTCTCCCAAAGATGCCAAAGGGGTACGGGGACCGTACGAAGAGTCCATCGTCGGCCTTAAGCTGGCAGATCCAAAGAATCCCCTTGAGGTACTGCGGGTCGTCCACTCCTTCGATCCCTGTCTCGCATGCGCGGTCCACGTCGTGGATACCAAGGGCAAAGAGCTTTCCGCCTATAAGATCAACACCGCCTGCTCGCTTTAAGCGGGCGGGCCGCTTCTCAGATTCACCTTCGGGTCCTTTAGTTTCAGAAAGATCATCGCCGTCATAATCGCGTCATGGACGGCGCTGTGCTTTCCGAAAAAAGGGATTCTCAGATCCTTCATGATCGTGTCAAACCGCAAGTCGATGTGCCCCTGGGGAATCAGCTTCTCTTTTTTATTGTAGTAGATCCCCGAGACCTCGATGGTCTCATTGGGGAGGCCGCAGCCGATAATGGACTTGGCATAGCGGTTCAGGATCGCGGTATCAAACTCGATGTAATAGCCGACGATCGGGCGGGGGCCGATGAAGGAAAGCAGTGCTCTGACCGCTTCCGTTGCATCCGCCGCATCCTCCAGGTCGCTGTATCGCAGCTGGTGGACAGTAATACTGTCGCGGTCCATCGCTTCGGTCGGTTTGACAAGCATCGTAAACAGCTCCGAAGTTAGGATCGTATTTCCCTTTATCCGTACGGCGCCGATGGAGATGATCTCCGCTTTTTTGGGGTTGAGGCTGGTGGTCTCAAAGTCCAGGGAGACGTATTCGTCCGGTTCGGGCTGCTCAAACAAGAACGCGTAGCTTTCATCCCTTAACGCACGCCGTTTGAGATAACGGGAGAGGCTCTTAAACAACGTGTCCCAGCCTGAAATGGTGGCTGATAAACTTCTTGAAATTCCCCACCACTTTCAGCACGTCCCGCAACAGGTCACGGTCGAGCTTGTTCAGTTTTTCGGGTTTGATGTAGTTGTCGACGGGGCGGTTCTGGTCCTGCTTGTCAAGCTGGAAATTGACTCTGAGTGTGAGGAGGAAGTTAAAGGACTCGATCAGTTCTCCTGCGAACTCCCTGTTGATCAGTCCCATGTTGTTCAGCGCCTTGATCCGCTCTACGGTGCTGGCGGCTTCGATCCCCTTTTCAACAGCCAGTGCCCGGATACCGTGTACCAGGGGGAAGATCGCCCCTTTTTTCAGGTCCAGTTCCCCCTTGTGGCCCTCTTTTTCAGTGACGAAGTTGGAGAGGAAGGAGAGGGGCGTTTCGAACATCAGGACCGGTTTGGCAAAGTTGGAGAAGAAGGCCTGGTCGTTTTTAATATGGGTAAAGAGCGTCTCTTTAAGCTCTTCCAGGAGGGCGGCATCCCCCGCCACGTAGGCGGCATCGACGAAGATCGCCAGCTTCATGAGGTTCGCTTCACTGTAATCGTGGCACCAACTAAAAAGTGTCTCTTTAAACGCACTCAGGCTGCGGCACCATGCCGGATTGTTTACCATGATCTTCCCGGGGCATTCGGGATAGCCGAAATCCAGGAGGGCCCGGGTAAAACGGTCGGTGACCGCTTCCAGGTCCGGGTGTTCGAACCCGTCGCGAAGGATCAGGGCGTTGTCCTGGTCGGTCTTGAGGACCTGCTCTTTTCGCCCTTCACTGCCCATGACGATAAGGCAGCTGTTTTCGGCGATCTCGGGAGGGGCGACCAGCTCGAAGGTCTTGGCGAAGAGTTTGTGGTTGAGCTCGCCCAGGAGTTTGGTGATATGGCGTACCTTGACTCCCTTGTCCATGAGCGAACGGATCACATAGATCATATCCCCCGAACAGGCGGCCAGTTCTTCGAGTGTCTTGGCCTTTTCGATCCGCATGGTGATCAGGGTGGAGCGGTGGGAGAAGAGACTGATGATATCGACCTGTTCCAGGATACCGCAGAGCTGCCCTTTGTCCGTAACGGCCACCCGTTTGACGGAGTGCTCGGTCATGAGCAGCAGGGCGTTAAAGAGGAAGTCGTCCTGTTCGATCGTGATCAGCTTGCGCGTCGCGATATCGCCGATGGGGTCGCTGAGGGGTCTGTCCGTAACCAGTACCTTGCGGCGGAGGTCTTTATCCGTAACGATCCCGCGTTTACCGCCTTCGAAATCGACGATCAGGGCATCGAGGTTCTGATCGTTCATCACGGCGACGGCTTTTATGATCGGGGTTGCGGCATCCACGCTGACGATCTCGTGCAGGAAGCTTTCGCTGACGCGTCGGATCAAAAAGGAGGAGACTTCCCGGGAGCTGTTTTTATTAACGAGGGATTTGAGTTTCGCGTCGATGTCGTGGAGGTAGTAGCTCTCAAAGGCCGGGTTGGTCTTCAGCAGCTCCAGAAACAGTTCCCGTTTGAGTGCAAAAAGGATCGACTCTTCTGCTGCTTCAAAACTGTTTTTGGAGGTGCCTTCGATCAGCGTCGGTGCATCGAAGGAGTCTTTGGAAAAATATCGTGTGACCAGCTCTTCCCCGCGTTTTTCAAGTACCGTTCCTTTGGCGATAATATAGTAGTAGGGACTGCTGTTCTGAGCTTCAATAATGGTCTCGTTTTCCTGGAAATAGAGGATGTCAACGGAATTTATGAGGCGTTTGAACTCTTTGCCTGAGAGGGTGTCAAAGGGATGAAGTTCGGAGAGAAAACTTTTAAAGTCAAGCGTTTCCATTAGCGACTACTTTTCTAGGAGGAATAGTTCCCGGCCGGAGCCGGGGAGGGGGCTAGCCCAGAACGCAGGTCTGGATTTTTTGGACGACGCTCGGATCTTCCAGTGTGGAGGTGTCCTGGGTGATCGCTTCGCCCTTTGCGATGGACCGGAGGATCCGTCGCATGATCTTTCCTGACCGTGTCTTTGGAAGGCCGGGGACGAATTTGATATCGTCGCAGACGGCGATATTCCCGATCTCTTTTTTGATGACGTCGTTGATCTCTTTGACCATGCTCATCTCTTCGCCCAGGGTATCTTCCCCTTTGAGGACGATGTAGGCGAAGATGCTTTCGCCTTTGATGTCATGCGGTCGGCCGACGACGGCGACTTCCGCGACGTTGGGGTGTTTCTTGCACGCCGCTTCGACTTCCGCCGTACCCATACGGTGGCCTGAGACGTTGATGACGTCATCCGTACGACCCGTGATCGTAATGTAGCCGTTTTCATCGTAGACCGCACCGTCACCGGTGAAGTAGACCGGTTTGCCGTCTTTTTTGACATCACCGAAGTAGGATTTTTTGAAACGCTCCGGATCGCCCCATACGTTGCGGATCATGGAAGGCCAAGGGCGAGTAACACACATGTATCCGCCTTCACCCGGTTCGACTCTCTCGCCTGTCGCAGGATCGAGGATCTCACCCATGATACCGGGCAGCGGCAGGGTCGCGCAAGCCGGTTTGATCGGTGTGGCGCCGGGAAGCGGTGTGACCATGTGGCCGCCCGTCTCTGTCTGCCAGTAGGTATCGACGATGGCACATTTGCCGCCGCCGATCTCCTCGTAGTACCATTTCCATGCGGGCGGGTCGATCGGTTCGCCGACAGTACCCAGGACCTTCAGGCTGGAAAGGTCATATTTTTTAGGCTCTTCGGCTCCCGTTTTGTGGAGGACACGGATCGCCGTCGGTGCCGTGTAGAACTGGTTGATCTTGTACTCCTCGACCATCTTCCAGGGACGCCCGGCATCCGGATAGGTCGGGACCCCTTCAAACATGATGGTCGTCGCACCCATGGCAAGCGGTCCGTAGACGATATAGGTGTGGCCGGTGATCCAGCCGATGTCCGCCGTACACCAGTACGTGTCGTTCTCTTTAACATCGAAGACCCACTCCATTGTCATCTGCGCCCAGAGGATATACCCGGCCGTATTGTGCTGGACCCCTTTGGGTTTTCCGGTGGAGCCGGATGTGTAGAGCAGGAACATCGGATCTTCGGAATCCATCGGCTCGGATTCGCATACCGGGGACTGGTTTGCGATCAGCTCGGCGTAGGCGTAGTCACGGCCCGCTTTCCATTCGACGTCTTCACCGTTACGCTCGACAACGAGGACTTTCTCGACGCATTCGCATCCCTCTTCCAGGGCTTGGTCTACGACAGGTTTCAGCATATACGGTTTGTCTTTACGATAGGCGCCGTCGGCCGTGATGACCAGCTTGGCTTCCGCATCGATGATACGGTCGCGAAGCGCTTCGGCGGAGAAGCCGCCGAAGACGATGGAGTGGATCGCCCCGATACGGGTACACGCCAGCATCGCATAGGCCGCTTCCAGGATCATCGGCATATAGATGACGACACGGTCGCCCTTTTTGATGCCGAACTCGTTTTTCAGCAGGTTCGCCATGCGGTTGACGTTGTAGTAGAGTTCGAGGTAGGTGACGATCTGCTTGTCGCCGCGGTCCCCTTCGAAGATGATGGCCGCTTTGTTTTTACGTGAGTCGAGGTGACGGTCGATGCACTGGTGTGCGACGTTCAGCTTACCGCCTTCAAACCATTTGACAAAGGGCATGTTGCTCTCGTCCAGTACCTTCGTATACGGTTCGAACCAATCGATCTTCTCGTTGGCATACCGGCCCCAGAAACCTTCATAGTCTTCTTCGGCCTCTTTGCAGAGTGCCTTGTATTCACACATGTTCTTGATTCTAGCGTTTTTGCTCAGTTCGACAGGAGGTTCGAACAAAAGTTTTTCTTCCATAGATTGCTCCCACTTACTTGTTCATAATTTTATTGATGGTTACCAAATATTACATAAGTAACGTAGCATTAGCATAGCATTGGCAGGTTTTAACTGTTTTAAAAAAAAACAGGAAAAAAAATGTGTAGAAAGTAAACAGTCAGGGCCTCCGGAAACGGTGTTCCGGAAGCGGTGTTTTATTTGGAGATAGAGAGGTCGTAGGTCGAGCCGTTGACCGCATTGGTCGCGATGTCGTCGATGGCCGCCTGGACGATAAGACGCAGGTCGGAGAAGACGACGTCGGGCAGGGTGCTGTATTCCAGCCGGTCACTTTC
The DNA here is from genome assembly GCA_050297855.1 of Campylobacterales bacterium. Lineage (GTDB taxonomy): Bacteria > Campylobacterota > Campylobacteria > Campylobacterales > SZUA-545 > SZUA-545. Next base: position 57,232 of record JBNKTC010000022.1, on the reverse strand, counting down.
ACTGATCGAGCTGAAAGCATCGGCGAACATGATGTTGAACATAAAGGTCGGGTTGAGGAAGGAGACCTTCAACACACTGGCGTTGTCTTCATCCACCATGACCCCGATCTCACAAGGAAGAGCCGTTGCATACTGGGCGCCCAGTGCCGTTGCCTTTTTGGCGTAGGTAGGGGAGCACGCCTCTACGATCTGAACATTGGGGATCGGAAGCGGGTAGGGTCTGGCCGAACGCCAGCTTGATCCCGAAGAGATCCCGTCGACCTGGGAAGGTGTCGCGTCGTCGCCGAGCATCTCGATGATCTTAATGGCAAGGTTTTTGGCATCCGTATTCGTAAAGGTCGTTACGGCCGGATCGGTGTAGTTATATACGATATACGGATCGATATAGGCTGCCCCGCCCAGGTCCCCTGTCGTTTTAAAGGAAGGCCCCATGGCCGTAGAGAGGGAGTTAAAGGAGTAGGCCGTGCTCTCCAGTGCTGCGGTGATCATCCCTTTGATCTCGGTCTTGACCGTTTCGGCTACCGTTTTAAGACTGGTTTTCTCCTCGTCGCTCAGGTCCGCAAAAAAGAGGGTGAAGATCGCCTCAGGGTTGAGGATATCGACATAGACCTTTGTCCCGTCACTATGGACAGCTACTTCACAGGGAAGCGCCGGACCGTGGAAGCGTCCCGTACCGGTCGCCTGGGTCGCATAGGCCTTGTTACACAGTTCGATCACCTTGATCTTGTTGGTGACACCGTCATAGATCTTGGGGATCCCCAGCATTCTGTCCACGGCTTCGATACCCGATTCACCTGTAGCATTCAGGTCACCACCGACGATCCAGTTTGTCGGATAGCCCAGCGTCGTATTCTCTTCTGTCTGGTCCACATAATTGGCGATTGCCGCCGCGATAGCCGGGACGTCTGTTGCCCAGTCGCCGGAGATCTCCGCTACACGTTCATAGGGGGATACGGTCTCGACCGAATCGTCATTGTTATCATCGGACTGACATCCTGTCAATAGTGAAACGGCCAGGGCCGAACCAAGCAAAAAGGACAAAATCTCTCTTTTTTGCATAAATACTCCTTAGAATTTTGATATGATTTATCTTATTAAGACTGTGTGAAAAAAACATGAAAAAATATAAATAAATTTGATATATGCAATATTTATTAGATATTCTTTTTTCTTATGTAGATTGCCCCGTTTCCCTTTTTCTTTCAAAAGAGGTTATAGTACGTATTATAGAATTCAAGGAGATGGCATGGGCGGGTATTCGTGGGATATTATCGGCATCGCATTTTTACTGACTGTTCTGGCCGGACTTTCAACGGGTATCGGGGCGTTGATGGCTTTTGTCCTGAAAAAAAAGAGTACGATCCCCCTCTCCATAGGACTGGGTTTCTCCGCCGGGGTGATGATCTACGTCTCCTTCGAGGATATCCTGCACCTTTCACGTGGCGAGTTTGCCCACTATGTAAGTGAGCCGCATGCGGAACTGCTGGCCCTGGCAGCTTTTTTGGGCGGCGTGCTGCTGACGGCACTGATCGACCGTTTTATCCCCAATGACGTCAATCCCCACGAACTTAAACCGATGGGGGAGGTCAGGGGGCTTAAAGCAGGAGAGGAGGACCATACGCTGAACCTTAAACGTACGGGCGTTTTCACGGCCGTCGCCATCGCCGTCCATAACTTTCCCGAGGGATTTGCTACCTTCGTTGCCGCCTTGAACGATCCGGCACTCGGGATCGCCATCGCTTTTGCCATCGCCATTCACAATATCCCTGAAGGGATCGCCGTCTCCCTCCCGATCTACCACGCGACGGGAAACAAGCACCAGGCGTTCTGGTACTCCTTCTTCTCCGGTCTGGCGGAACCGCTCGGGGCGGTGGTCGGGTTCGTTCTGCTGGCATCGTTTCTTAACGGCATCATGATGGGGGCGCTTTTTGGCATCGTGGCGGGGATCATGGTCTATATATCGTTTGACGAACTGCTGCCGGCTGCGCGGGTCTACGGCAACGCCCACTCGACGATCCTGGGAATCGTCGGCGGGATCATGGTGATGGCGGTGAGCCTGGTACTTTTTAAGATGGTATAGCGGGAGTTACTGCATATAGCACGGCCGGGTGATTTCCGGATCCTTGGGATGGATGTCGCTTTGTTCATAAAGACGGGCGAGGGGGCAGGCGGCTTCTTTGTACCCGCCTTTCATAGCCTCTTTATACAAGCGCATAGCTGCGGAAGCATTTTTACGTACGCCGCGTCCGCGTTCGTAGAGACTGCCCAGCAGGTACTGGGCACGGGGATCCCCGGCCTTGGCTGCTTTTGTGAGCCATTTGGCCGCTTCGCCGTACCGCGGCGGACGTTCGATGCCGTTGTCTGTGACGTCTTTGCCGAACATCTGCTCCACAGCCAGGTCGTACTGGGCTGCGGGGTCGCCGCTTTTGGCTTTTGCAAGGAGTGTGTCGGAATCCCCCCACAAAAGGGTCGCATTCAGGGAAAAGGAAATGGCGAAAATGAGAAGCTGTCGCATGGATAGATCCTTTGGGCTGTATTAACCGGTGATTGTAGCGTGTGTTTGCAAAAGCTTCTCCAATGCTTTGGCATCACGGCACGCGGCCGCTTCGAAGTCGTTGTTGAAGTAGCAGTAGATTTTTTTCCCCGAGCCGGCAAAGGCGGTGATCTCCCCGGCCAGGGCGGAGAGGCCGGCAGCGTCGTAGCTGCCGCGGTACCGGCCGCTTTCGCCGTGGCGGCGGATATAGACGAAATCGGCCGTGGCGACAAACGGGGCTTGACGCTGTTCATAGTCATCGATACAAAACGCCACGTTATGCAGCTCTAAAAGGCCGAAGACCGCATCATCCAGCCAGGAGTCGTGGCGAAACTCCAGGGCGTAGCGGTAGCCGCGGGGAAGGGTGGAGAGGAACTGTTCCAGCAGCGGCATGTCGAGTCCCAGGGACGGAGGGAGCTGGAAGAGGATCGCCCCGAGTCTTGTCTTCAGCGGTTTGATCAGGTGGATAAAAAGCTGCACCTCCTGTTCTACATCGCGAAGCCGTCTGGCATGGGTGATCGTCCGCGGCGCTTTCAAAGAGAAACAGAACGCTTCCGGTGTCGCCTTCAGCCAGTGCAGGAGCGACTTCTTCCTGGGAAGATGGTAGAATGTGGTATTGAGCTCCACGCTGGCAAAGCGTGCGGCATAGTAGGGGAGCCACTCCGCCTTGGGCAGCTCTGAAGGATAGAAGCGGCCGACCCAGTGGTCATAATAAAATCCTGACGTTCCGATCTGTATGGTCTGCATAGGAGCATTCTACAAGGAGTCCGATGAGAGTTTCCAACGAAACCGTCGCCATGATCTTTGGCGAGATCGCCGACCTACTCGATATCCAGGGGGCCAACCCCTTCCGTATACGGGCTTACCGAAACGGAGCGAGACGGGTGCTAAGTTACCCCAAGAGTATGGAGAGCCTCATAGCGGAAGGGTCCGACCTGACCAAGCTGGAAGGGATCGGCAAGGACCTGGCGGCCAAGATCACCGAGATCGTCACGACCGGAAAGCTGCAGTTCCTGGAGGAGCTGAAAAGCGAGGTTCCCCCGGAACTTGAGCGGCTGATGCTTATCCCCTCCCTGGGACCCAAGCGGGTCCACCAGCTCCACGAAAAACTTCATATCGATTCCATCGCCGACCTGAAGCATGCCCTGGAGAACGGGTCGGTGGAGCATCTAAACGGCTTCGGGCCCAAAACCGTCATGGCGGTCGAAAAGGAGCTGGACAAGGCGAGTTTCGGGGAACGGCGCTACCGGCTGAGTATGGCCGAATCACTGGCCGAAGGTGTCATGGATCACCTGAAGGGATCACAGGGCGTGACGGCGATAGCGGTGGCTGGGAGTATAAGGCGGCGGCGGGAGACGGTCAAGGATATCGATATCGTCGCGGCATGTGAAGGTGGGTGTGACCTGATGGCACGTTTTACCGCTATGGACGGGGTGGCAAAGGTGGTGATGCATGGCGATACCCGAAGTTCCGTTATTCTCCAAAGCGGGATCGGCGTGGACCTGCGTGTCGTACCGCCCGCCTGTTTCGCCTCGGCACTTTTGCATTTTACCGGTTCGAAAGCGCATAATGTGGAACTGCGGCGCCGGGCCATGGACTCAGGATGCAAACTGAACGAGTACGGGCTCTTTACGGATGGCACACGGGTCGAAACAGCAGGAGAAGCGGAGCTGTACCATGCCCTGGGGATGGGGTACGTGGAGCCGGAGCTGCGGGAAGACCGGGGGGAGATCGCCGCGGCTGCGGAAGGCAGGTTGCCTCAGCTGGTCCGGATGGAGGATATCCGGGGGGATCTTCATATCCATACATCGGCCAGTGACGGGGCGGCGACGATCCGGGATATGGCCCTGGCAGCCAGGGAAAAGGGGTACGAGTACATGGCGGTGACCGACCACTCCCGCCATGTGACGGTCGCGCACGGCCTGGACGAAAAGCGGCTTCGGGAGCAGCTGGAGACGATCGACCGCCTGAACGAGGAGCTTGACGGAATCTGTATCCTCAAGTCTGCGGAAGTCGATATCCTCGAAGACGGCACCCTCGACCTGCCCGATTCGGTGTTAGCGGCGCTCGATTTTACGATCTGCTCCGTCCACTACAAGATGCATCTGCCCGGTCCGAAACAGACCGAGCGGATCCTGCGGGCGATGGAAAATCCCTATTGTACGATCCTGGGGCACCCGACGGGGCGCCTGCTGGGATTGCGGGAGCCGTATGCGGTCGATATGGAGCGGATTATCCGTGCATGCCGTCAAAACGGTGTGATCCTGGAGCTTAATGCCCAGCCCGACCGGTTGGATCTAAACGATATCCACTGCAAGATGGCAAAGGAGGCGGGAGTAAAAGTGGCGATCTCCACCGACGCCCACTCTATCCCCGACCTGGAGCTGATGTGTTTTGGGATCGGCCAGGCCAGACGGGGGTGGCTGGAGTGCCGGGATGTGGTCAATACCCTGCCGCTCAAGGGCCTCTTGGATAGTCTCAAACGTTAACACCCGCAGGCAGGGGTCCCAAACCGCTTGCAGAACTCGCAGTAGACCGAGGTGACGCTGCGTTCGGCGCAGATGAGGGGAATATCCCGTTTTTTCGCCTGGTTTTTAAAGTACTTCATGGCGTTGTGGTTGAGGTAGGAGGTGAGCATGACGATGCAGTCGGTCCGCCCAGGGATCTCCTTACGGGTGATGGAGGATTTGTTGCGCCCGTCCCAGTGGATCACTTCCTCCACACCGTACTCTTCCAGCATTCCCGTGATACTGTCTACTCTGTCGCCGCCGATCATCAAAATACTCATCGGATACTCCTTGGTTGATAATTAATATCAAGATGCTACCGGAGAGGAGCTTTAAATAATATTAATAATCGTTATCAAAAATAAAGAGGTCAAAAAATATCTTTTCTGATTCGTACAACAATATGAAAAAGAGGGAGGATGTGGCCGGGTACATGATGTACCCGGCTATCATAAGGAGTGTGTATTAACGTGTTGCGAGATTTATCTTGCTGCCCCAAAGGGCAGACTTTTTCCGGCCTTTCGGCCAGCTACCACCCAGGACTTTGTCCCGGATGGCGTGTTAATATAGTCAGTGCGCCGCAGCACCTTCGGCACCGATACCGGTCTGGCTTCGGACGAATTGCGCTTCGTACGCTTCTTTCTCTTTTTCCGCGTCGTCAGACTTGTCGGTAATGGAGAAGAACCAGATACCGACGAATGCGACCGTCACGGAGAAGAGGGCCGGGTATTTATATGGGAATACCGCTTCGGCATTGCCGAGGATCTGTACCCATACGATCGGACCGAGGATAACCAGCAGGACCGCCGTAGCAAGACCGAGGCTACCGCCGATAACGGCACCGCGTGTTGTCAGCTTGCTCCAGAACATGCTGAGGAACAGGACCGGGAAGTTTGCGGACGCGGCAATCGCGAAGGCAAGACCGACCATGAAGGCGATGTTCTGTTTCTCAAAGGCGATACCGAGGATGATCGCAACGATACCCAGGGCGATCGTCGCATACTTGGATACACGGATCTCGCTCATCTCGTCCGCTTTGCCCTCTTTGATAACGCTGGCGTAAAGGTCGTGGCTGATGGCCGATGCACCCGCCAGGGTCAGACCGGAAACGACCGCAAGGATCGTAGCAAAGGCAACCGCGGAGATGAATCCGAGGAACATGTCGCCGCCGACCGCGTGGGAGAGGTGGATGGCCGCCATGTTGTTACCGCCCAGGATGATCCCTTTGGCAGCATCAAGGTATTGCGGGTTCTGGGAAACCAGGACGATCGCACCGAAACCGATGATGAATGTCAGCAGGTAGAAATACCCGATGAAACCGGTTGCAAAGAAAACGGATTTACGTGCCTCTTTCGCATCGGCAACGGTAAAGAACCGCATCAGGATGTGTGGCAGACCGGCTGTACCGAACATAAGAGCGATACCAAGGGAGATCGCGGAAACCGGATCACTGACCAGACCGCCCGGAGCCATGATATCAAGTCCTTTTGGGTGAATCTCCGTTGCCTGTGTAAAGAGCGTATCGAGGCTGAACCCGGACATGTACATAACCATAAAGGCCATGAATGTCGCACCCGAAAGCAGCAGGACTGCTTTGATGATCTGGACCCATGTCGTCGCCAGCATACCGCCGAACGTAACATAAAGGATCATAAGCACACCGACCAGGATGACGGCGAACTCATACTCCATACCAAATAGAAGCTGGATCAGTTTACCCGCGCCGACCATCTGGGCGATGAGGTAGAGGATAACCGTCGCGATGGAACCGAAAGCCGCAAGCGTACGGATCGGGGTCTGTCGAAGCCGGTAGCTGGCAACGTCCGCAAACGTAAACTTGCCGAGGTTTCTCAGCTGCTCCGCAACGAGGAACAGGATAACCGGCCATCCGACCAGGAACCCGATGGAGTAGATCAGACCGTCGTACCCTTTGAGGTAGACCAGACCCGAAATACCGAGGAAGGATGCCGCGGACATATAGTCACCCGCGATCGCCAGACCGTTTTGGAAACCGGTGATGCCGCCACCGGCAGTATAGAAGTCCTTTGCCGTCTTCGTACGTCGTGCGGACCAGTAGGTGATCCCCAGTGTCCCCGCAACGAAGATGAAGAACATGACAATCGCCGCGATGTTAAGCGGCTGCTTTTCCACTTCGCCTGTCAGGGCGCCCGCGGCCATAAGAGCCGGGGCAAGTGCCAGTAGTGATAGAACGATTTTACCCATTACGCTTTCCCCGCTTCTTCTTTAATCTGTTGTGTCAGTTCGTCAAACTCCGTATTGGCGCGTTTGACGTAGATCCCGGTCAGGATGAAGGCGAATACGATGATGCCCACACCTACGGGAATCCCTACCGTGATGATCCCGCCCATGGAGGCGCCCAGCGTAGCAGGGCTGAATGCGATGGTGAGGATAAATGCATAGTAGACGACCAGCATGGCGATGGAGAGTTTCCATGCAAAGGCGCTCCGCGCCTTCACCAGTTGCTGGAATTTCGGGTTATTTTTGACTTGGTCAACCGTTACTTGTTCCATTCTGTTTCCTTTTTTTAGAATTTATAGCTGACGATGAAGCGGTGTTCTGTCCAGCTGAGGTCATTCGTTGCAGACTCATAGAATTTATCCGGCATATTAAGACGGTAGCGCAGCATGAGGTTTTTCTCCATCATGTAGATGACATCCGCCATGCTCTCCGTCGCTGTCCAGTCGTAGTTTGCACTGTAGCCGTTATCTTTACCCATATTGAATGTCATATGGGCCAGTGTCGCTTTGAGTTTACCCGTTTTGTAAGTCGCGGCCACTTTGGTCGCCTGGGTATCGGCAAAGAACATGTGGCGTGTTACCATCCCCTGCGTATAGGCCGGCATCCCGCCCCATGGGGTGATGATCCCGCCGTTAACCGCCGCAGTAGTATCGGCATCGGTCTGGGATGTTGCGACATAGGCCGTGACCGGGCCAAAAGCTGCACCGATTTTAGCTGCACTGTAGTTTGAAGAAACCGTGCCCGCCAGTTTATCTCCGGTATCTGACTCGCTGATGGATTGGAGACCGGCGAAGAGTTTGTTGTCACCCAGTTTCAGGTCGTAGTTGGCTTCGGCGTAGATGGCGTTGAGGATATCCGCAGCCATGTAATCCCATACCTGGAGTTTCAGGCCGATCTCTTTGTTGTGGTAGATGGCCGCAACGGCATTAACGCCGTCAGTGTCCGTTCCGATAGCGGCATTCCCCATGTCCATAAAGGTACCGACGGATCGTTCCGGACCGAAACCGTAACCTGCTGTAAGCGTTAAGGTCATCGCAGAATCATTTTGTGCTGCTGTTTTTGCAGGATCGTAGACACCGTAAGCATTGGAAAAGGTTCCGTATGCTACTTTTCCGACGTGCGCAGCGATCAATGTAGTGTTTGTGATGTCACTGTTTGATACAACCGCTGCCTCGAAAAGTGTCGGTAGCATCCGCGCATCGTCTCCGCCCGCCAGTGGAGTGTTGAGCGCCTGTCTACCGACCTTTACATTCGTATTCCCCGCAGCATAGTTCACATACGCCTCGCCAAGGATCGAGTAACCCTCTCCTGTACCGTCTTTAAACAGTGTCTTATTAATACGGCTGTCGCCCGCAGAGTCACCCTGTTCGCCGACCGGCTGGGATGTATAAAACCGTACGCCTGTCGAAAGCCCTTCGATCCCGTAATCCTTTTTAACATAACCGAGGTTACCGCCGATTGCAAATGCAGATTCGGTATAGTCCGATGCACTGTTTTTATAAGAACGGTCTCTCGAGATATAGAAAGAACGTACTTCCCCGCTCATGACACCTGCTTCCTGTGAAGCTGCATCCGCAGCATATGCTGATGTTGCCATAGCCGCAATAGCAGCTACACTCATAAGAGTTTTTTTCATACGCTTGTCCCTTTATGAAAATGTTTGCCTGAATAGCAGACTTGAGAGAATAGTAGGAGACAAACGTAGCATGAACGTAGCATGTAAATATTCGATACAAAATTATGGGATTTTTTTTCTCTTGTGTGAAAAAACGAAACAAACCTCCGAAGAATAATAAGTATTTATTATCTTGTTTTAGACACTCGGAAAAGATGAGAAAAAAATAGGAAAAAAGGTGACACTTTAGGCTTTTACGCCTGGCAGACCCGTTCGATCTTGTATCCGAGACCGCGGATGTTTTTGATCACATCCTCTTTGAGGGCTTTTTTGAGGCGGTTGATCTCGGCGCGGATGGAGGCGTTGTCGATGATGCCGTTCTCCCATACGTATTCGCGGAACATGTCAAAGTCGACGACCAGGCCGATGTTGCTGGCGAGCAGGTCGATGATCTGCTGCTGGCGTTTGGTGATCTCCTGGGGTTCGCCCTGGAAAAAGAGGGTCTTTTTCTCCAGGTGGTAGCTGTAGTCGCGGCTTAGGAGCGTATGGTGGATATTCTGGAGGGTTCGGAGCCTGGAGACGTTGTCGATACGGATGGCCAGTTCGCGAAGGTGGAACGGCTTTTTGAGGTAATCCGAGCAACCCAGGGTAAAGCCTTTTGTGATCTCTTCGATATCCACCAGGGCGCTGATGTAGATGACCGGTGTGTAGATGTCCGCATCCCGGATCGCTTCGAGGAGTTCAAACCCGCTCATTTTAGGGACGTTGATGTCGAGGATCAGGAGGTCGAAACGGTCGTTTTCCAGTGCCGCCTTGGCGCTGAGGCCGTCGGCAAACCCCGTTACCTGGTGCTGCATATCCTCCAAAAACTCCATGATCGTATGGCGCAGGATCGCTTCGTCTTCCAGCAGCAGTATCTTCACGCGTCTCCTTCTTTTGCGAGGGGAAAGGTGAACATGAACGTGTTCACTCCATCCTCGGATTGTACCGAAACCTTGATGCCGTTTTTCTTACAGATCTCGCTCACCATACTGAGCCCGATGCCGAATCCCCCGCGGTTTTCGTTTTCGCGGTAGAAGCGTTTGAAGATGTTGGCGGCATCCTGGATCGGGTCCCCTTCGTTGGCGACACTGAACTTTGCAGCATCTTTCTCCTTTTCCAGGGAGACACGGATGACCGTATCGGGGTAGCTGTATTTGATGGCGTTGGAGAGGATATTGTCGATGATGCGTTCCAGTTCGGTCCGGTTGAAATAGATCACAAGGCCGTCGGTTATCTCCGGGTTGAAAGCAAGCTCGTTCCCCGTAGCCACATCGTCGAAAAAGTCGATGCGGTCCCGTACGCTTTTGGAGATATCCAGCGGCGCTTTTTTATACTCGATACGGTCCTTGCGGATAAAGAAGCTGAGGTCGTTGTAGAGGTTGGCGATTACCTTGGAGGCCGATTCGATATTCGTCAGGTATTTGTTGGCAAGGTTCTTCATCCGGGCCATGTCGATGTTGGTCAGGATAATGGCCAGGGGCGTATTGACCTCGTGGATCGTGTTTTTGATGAAAATGTCCTGCTCTTTGATCAGTTTTTTATTTTTGTCGTTGGCTTTTCGGAGTTTTTCGTTCTTCTCCTGCAGGGAGAGGGTCTTCTGGCGCACCTTCTCCTCAAGGGTCGCGTTCATCTCCTCCAGTGCGCTGTTTTTGGCCTGGATCTCCCGGACCATCTCGTTGGCAAATCCCGAAAGCTCCTTGAACTCGATAAAACTGAGCTGTTTTCTGTCGATGGTCTCGTACTCGTGGGAGGCTTTGTCGAAAAAGTTCCGGAAGAGGGTGAGCTCGTTTTTGATGATGTCCTGGATATAGCGGGAGAAGAGGAGCACTAAAAAGAGCAGGATCATCGCCACAATGGCGACCTGGGTCATAAACCCGATAATACGGTCGCGGTACCGCGCCTTCTTCTTCTCCAGCTCCGCTTCGATCGTATCGAGGTAGACCCCGGTACCCACCATCCAGTTCCACGGCTTAAACGCCTTGGCGTAGGATATCTTCGGTGCGAGGCGGTTGACGATCGGTTTGTTCCAGACATACTCGACGTAGCCGCCCTCTTTATGCTTGGAGACTTCGATGAGCTCCGCGATCACCTTCTTGCCGTTGGGATCGGTAAAATCCAGGAGGTTTTTCCCCGCATTCTGCTTGAGGATCGGGTCGGCGATATTGACGCCGTCGAAGGTGTAGATGAAGATATAGCCCGTTCCGTCCCGTTCGTTGCGCATGTACTCGATGGCATCGACGATCGTCTTTTTGAGCGCCTCGGTGGGCATTCCCTCGTATTTATCGTACTTGTAGCGTATAAACTTCAGTGCCCGTTCGGTCTCCTGTTTGATGATCTGTTTTTGGGAAGCAAGGTATCTTTTCTCCTCCTGGGCCATCTGTTCGAGGAAGTTGTTGTACTCGTTTATGATGATCAGCAGGGCGAAAATCAAGATAAAAAAGGCGGAAAAGATCGTCGCCAGGATCCCGATGTCGTTGATACTGCGGTTATGGATAAGGCGGTGCATCGGTTTATCCTATATTGACAAAGAACAGGCTGATGCCCAGCAGCAGGATGAAGCCCAGACTCGCATAATCGAGGAGTCGTCCGATGTGCGCGACACGTCCGGTCAGACGGTTGCGTACGCCGATGGAGAGGGTTGCGGCCAGCAGGATCACCAGGCTCATCCCCAGGCTCATAAAGAGCGCCGAGAGAAAGCCGACGAAGTATTCGCCCAGTGAGAGGGTCAGGATAAAGATCGTCACGGTCCCCGGGCAGGGGATGATGCCTGCACTCACGATCACCCCCAGGTCCGTCGTACCCGTATCAAGCTGGCACGAGCCGCACGAGCAGCTCGGCGGGTGGGTGCTCCAGCGGCTTCCGTTTACGGGTTTTTTTGGGATCTTTTTATAGAGCAGGTAGAGGGCGATGGCGATGATGAGCAAAGCCGAGATCTTGGTCGTGTAGTAGGTGAGGTCGGCAAAGAACTGGGCGAAGAACATGTTCAGTATGAAGTAGATGATCAGGGTCGAGACAAAGGCGGAGAAGGTGTGGACCACCGCGATCATGGCGGCGACGCTGAATGCTTTGGTGTAGCTGTGGTCGTGGGCCATAAAATATGACGCCACAAGGCTCTTGCCGTGTCCCGGCCCCGCGGCGTGGAGGATGCCGTACAGAAGTGAAAAGAGCAGCAGCCAGAAGTAGGAGAGGAAGCTGCCGGTCTCGTTGATGGCGGTGACGTAGTCGTTGATGGCACGGCTAAGGGTTTTCAGGTAACGCTCCAGCAGGGCGATCACAGGATTTTTGGCCGAGGCTTCAGCAGGGAGGCTGGCATTTGTCTCCTGTTGAGGCAGCTCCTGGGACGCACCCGTTATCTGCTCTGCGATGTAGCGGCTCTTGTCGTAGAAAGAGAAGAAAGCGGCATCATTGTTGAGGTTCTGTTCGAATTTCCACGTATCCGACGGTCTGTAATGAACGGCCCGGATCATGAAGTCAAAATAGCGCCCTTCGTCCTTAAGCTGGACGGCAAGGATCATACCGTGTTCGATGGGACGTACCAGCGGGACAGTATAGGTAAAGACCGGACGGTTCTCCACAAGGCGGAACTCCCAGCTGGTGACCTGGAAGTCAAGGGGGGAGGTTTCCATGCTATCGGCCCGGTTATAGGCTTTGATCGTTGTCAGGTAGTTGGCGGGACGGATATAGTCGATCAGAGCGGTTTTGGCCTTCGCCCACTCGTCTGCATCGAGGGTTCGGTTGCCGTTTTTATCGTAGGTGTTGAGTATCTCATCGGTGAACTTTTCCGTAAAGTCCCAGCGGATATCAAGGTGCGTGATCGTCTCGTCTTTGACACCGAAATCGACTGTCACGTCTGCCGCAGGGGTATAAAAGGAGCAGAGGGCACAGGCAAAAAGGCCCTGGGCGAGCAGGATAAAAAGGACGAGTTGACGGATCATGCACGTCCTTTGAGGCGCAAAAGGCCCAGGAAGAGGAAAAACGCGGCCGCTGCGACGATGATGATCGCAGCCCCGGATGTGATGTCGTAATAGTAGGCCAGGAAGAGGCCGGCCGTACTAAAAAGGGCAGCAAGGAGCGACGCGACCCCCATCATCGAGAGCAGGGAGCCCGAGAGGCGCTCGGCGATGTAGGTGGGGATCGTCAGCAGGGCGATCACCATGATAAGCCCCACGACACGGATGGCTACGACGACAGTCAGGGCAGCCAGGCAGAGCAGCAGGAAATAGAAGAGTTTGACCGGTACGCCGCGAAGCCTGGCAAACTCGGGATCGTAGGAGACGGCCAGAAAGCTTTTGTAAAAAAGCAGGGTCAGGAGGATAATGGCTCCGTCGAGCAGAAGCATAAAAAAGAGATCCTCCCCGGGGACGGCCAGGATGCTCCCGAAAAGATAGCTCATCAGGTCGACGTTGTAACCCGGCGTCATATCGGTAAAGATGATCCCCACGGCCATTCCAAGGGCCCAGATCACCCCGATGACCGTATCGGGTCGCCGTTTTTTGTCATAGGTAAGCCACGCCATCAAAAGTCCGGCCGCTACGGCAAAAAGCCCCGCACCCAGCAGGACCGAAAAGCCGAAATAGATCGCCATCCCGACGCCGCCGTAGGCGGAGTGGGCGATCCCGCCAGCCAGGAAGACCATGCGGTTGACGACGATAAAGGTCCCGATAAAACCGGCGGCGATGCTCACCAACAGCCCGGCGATCAGGGCGTTTTGCATAAAGTCGTAGCTTAGCATTTCGAGCATGACGCCCCCCCGGAGAGATAGTTCAGCAGCTCCACCTCGCAGAGGTGGTTGTCCTTGATGCCCAGCGACTTGATAACATGTTCACGCGTGATCGAAGGGGCATCATGCAGGGTGAGACGGCGATTCAGAAAGACGACCTTTTTGGCATAATCGAGCAAAAAGGAGATATCGTGGCTGACGACGATGACGGTGATCTCGTTATTGAGTTTTTTGAGCAGGTCGTAGATCTCCTGTTCGCCGCGCGAATCGATATTGGAGGTGGGTTCGTCCAGGATCAGGAGCTTCGGTTCCGAGACCAGGGCCCGGGCGATGAAGACACGCTGGAGCTGGCCGCCCGAGAGGTCGTCGATGCGGCGGGAGGCATACGCCTCCATGCCTACTTTTTGTAGTGCCGTCATCGCCTTGGCCCGTTCGTCCGCATTATGGCGGAAAAGGATGTTTTTCCGTCCCAGCAGACCCATCTGAACCACTTCCAGTACGGAGACGGGAAAACCGCGGTTGGCGTGGATATCCTGGGGGACGTAGCCGATCAGGGGGGCGGCTTTGGCCGGGGTGTCGCCCATGACACGCAGGGTGCCCGATGCGGGTTCAAGAAGGCCCAGGATCAGTTTTAAAAAGGTGCTTTTCCCGCCGCCGTTTGGACCGATGAGGGCGACGAAATCCCCCGCATCGACCTGAAGCGAGATATCTTCAAGGACCGTACTCTTTCCGTAGGCAAACGAGAGTGCGTCGGCTTCGATCTGGCGCATTAGAGCCCCTTGTTCCCGAAGGCCCGGGCGAAGGCGAGCAGGCTCTCAGCCCATTCGGCCGAGAGGGAGGAGACGGAGACGACAGTGACCTTCGCCTCCTTGGCGATCAGCTTGGCCGCTTTCTGGGAGAATTCGGGCTGGACGAAGATCGCCCGTACCTTCTGCTCTTTTGCTTTGCGGATAAATGCCCCGAGCCGTGCGGGGCTCGGCTCTTTCCCCTCCATCTCGATGGGAAGCTGCTGCAGGCCGTAATCCCTCGCCAGGTATCCCCAGGTCGGGTGGAAGACCATAAATGTACTGCCCCTGTGCGGAGTAAGAAGGGCCCGGAGTCTTTGGTCGGTCGCATCGATATCTTGGATGAATCTGTTGTAGTTGGCCGTCATCACTGCCTTGTTTTCCGGCAGGAGCACCAGCAGTTCGGTAAGGATCGTCCGGGCCATCACCTTGACGTTGGCGGGGGAGAGCCAGATATGGGGGTCCTTTCCGCCATGCTCTTCATGATCTTCCTCTTCGTGGTCATGGTCGTCATGGGCATCGTGCTCATCGTCCCCCTCATCCTCATGATGATGAGAGGCCATCTCCAGCAGCTCCAGTCCCGCCTGGGTCGGGACGATCTTCATGTCCGGATTCTGATCCGCAAAACGGGGCAGCCAGACCGTCTCAAAGGGAACGCCCACGGAAAAATAGAGCCGGGAGCGGGAGAGGGCCCGCATCTGGGAGGGCTTGGGCTCGTAGGTTGCCGGGGAGTGGCCGGGAAGGACCATGACATTAAGCTCCACCAGTTCACCGGCGATCTTCTTGACAAACGTCTCCAATGGGACGATACTGACCGTGACGGTCGGTTTCTCCGTGGCAACAAGCGAAAGGGAAAGGAACAGAAGGAGTAAAAAGTGTCGCATGTCAGATCCTTATGAGTTCCAGGGGGTCGACCAGCGTCGTCCCTTTGGTCACTTTGAATTTAAGCTCGTCGTCTACCCGGCCCACGGCCGTTCTCGCATTGATCTTTTTGCCCGGTTTGATGCCGGGGGCGATCGTGGAGAGGTTGGAGTAGAAGGTGAGGATGTTGTTGCGGTGTTCGATGACGACCGTTTTGCCCAGGACGTTGTAATCCTTGGCGAAGATCACCTTGCCCCCCAGGACGGAGCGGACAACGCTGTCGCGGCGGTTGGGTTTCATGCTGACGGAGTCGTTGTGGATCTTGATGTTATAGACCGGGTCGTGGTAGGAACCGAACTTCTTGGTGATCTTAAACCCGTCGATGGGGGCCTTGACCTTGTGCAGCTTCAGGTGGGTGATGTCCACATCCTGGTAGGAGGAGCCCAGTTTCCGTACATGGATACCCGACGTGTCCGCCGGTTTGGTTACCACGGCCGTCTTCTCTTCCTTGGCACGGCGTTCCCGCTCTCTGCGTTCCGCTTCGGCACGGCGCTTGCGCTCTTTCTCTTTGGCGACAAGCTGTTTTTTGGTGAGTTTGAGCTGATCCAGCAGGTCCTGGCTGCTCTCCTGCTCGCGCATCAGGGAGGTGAGACGCTTTTTGTAGATCGCTTTTTCGCGGTTGAGTTTTTCAAGCTGCCGCTCTTTTTTATCTTTGAGGGAGGCGACTTCGATCTTGGCATTGCGCAGCTCGCCGATCTCCTTGGTCAGGGCTTCGATCTCTTTGTCAAGGTCCCTGACCTCCAGGACATAGCGGGCGAACTCCGCTTTAAGCTCTTTGGATTGTGAGAGGACCAGCCCCTTGAGTTTGACGAAGATCTCTTTTTTGATGATATCCTTGGCGTTGCCGGTCTTGCCCTCCTGGGCGATGACTTCACTGTAGGCGAGGTCGTTGACGATGATGTCGATCAGCTTCTTCTCCAGGGCGTTGCGTTTGTCCAGGGCATCGCGCCGTTTGTCCAGCAGTTCCTCTTTGTGCTTCGCTTTTTTGGTGAGTTTCTCTTTGTCCTGGCGGATAGAAGCGGAGAGGTTTTTTAGCTGGCCGGAGAGCTTGTTGACATCGTGCTGCTGCCTGACGATGCTTTTGCCAAGCTCCTCGAGTGTGAGGCTGGTGGTCTCAAGCTGGTGCTGTTTTTTGGAGAGCTCTTTTTGGGTCTTGCTGATCTTCTGGTCGAGCTTGCCCGTATCCGCGACGGCAAGGGCCAAAAGTGCCAGCAGGAGAAGTTTTTTTGTCATTGCATCTCTTCGTCGGACTTGACGATGACATACATAACGCTGGCAATGGAGATCCCCAGTGCTACACAGAAGAGGATGATCGCATCCCCGCTGAAATCAAAACTGATCTTTCCCAGTCCCAGGTCGGCCAGGTAGGCTTTGGTCGTGGCGTCGGTGCTCAGGAAGTAGAAGAGCCCCGAAACGATCAGGGTACTGACGACGGAGTCGATGACGGCCAGCCGGTAGAGTACCGCGCTGCGCAGCCACAACGCCGCCCCGAAGATCGCCATGATCTGCATCCGTTCGCTGTGACGGAACCGCCACACCTCCATCTGGCGTACGACCAGAAGGGAGGCGATGAGGAAGATGAGGGTGGAGAAGATCGTCAGGACCGTCTTATTCAGAAGCAGTACGGAGTAGAGATCGTTTTGGCTCTTGGCGAAACTCTCTACGGTCACGATGCTCTTGTTGCGTTTCAGGTCTTCGACGGTCCGTTTCAGCTCCCTCGCCGAAGGGTATTTGATCAGCCGAAGGCGGTAGAACTTGGGCAGGGAGGCTTTGAGCAGCTCTTCGTTGTTCTTGGTCAGGTTGCCTTTGATCTCTTCCACGACCTTGGAGGCATCGATGGGTTCCATGGAGGCGATCATGTGCGTCAGCAGGCGGACGTTTTCGATCTCGAGGGACTCTTTGCTGACGATGATCAGGGAGTACTCCCCGGCGATCTTTTCTTCGTATTCCGTGATGATGTGCTGAAGTGAGATGACCGTCTGGATGGCGATCAGCATCGTCACCAGGGCAAAGACCAGGGAGAGGTGGTTTTTAAGTGTATTCATTGATCCCCCTGTTCTCCAGATGGAAGTGGCGGTAGGCGATGTTGAGGTTATTGGGCATACGGTGGGTGACGATGATCACCGTCTTGCCCAGGGCATTGACCTTGAGGAAGAGGTCCATGACCAGTTCGGTGGAGTAATCATCCAGGTTCCCCGTCGGTTCGTCGGCGAGGATGATGTCGGGGTTGTGGGCCAGGGCGCGGGCGACGCCGGCACGCTGCTGCTCGCCGCCTGAAAGCTCTTCGGGGAAGCGGTCTTTGCGGTGGGTGAGCTTGACATGCGTCAGCAGCTTGTCCACCTGGCGGGTGACCATATCCCGGGAGTAGCCGCCGATGATCATCGGCAGGGCGATGTTCTTTTCGATGTTCCACTCTTTGATGAGCTTATAATCCTGGAAGACGATCCCGATACTGCGGCGCAGGGCATTGATATGTGACTTTTTGGCGCGGGCGAGGTCGTAGCTGCCGACGCGGAGGCTCCCTTCGGCCGGGATGATGGCGCCGTAGAGGGATTTGAGCAGGGTCGATTTGCCGCTCCCGCTCATACCGGTGATAAAGACCAGTTCGCCCTGTTCGATCTCAAAATCGATCTCGGTCAGGATCTGTTCTCTACGGTCGTAGGCTAAGGTAAGGTTACTCGCTTGTATGATCGTTGCCATCGATGATCGCTTCCAGTTTTTGGTGTGCTTGGATATTCGCCTGTGTCGGGTACGGTATCTTTGGGTAATATTCTACCTTCCCGTCCGAAAAAAGAAGATAAAGGGACTGGGGCGTCCCGAATGCCCCCATCGTCAGCTTCACCAGCCCGTTGCCGGTTTCGGCCATGGGGTACTTCTCCTTGGCACTGATGAGGTACTCTTTTTCGATGATCGTCTCCGTTCCGATCCGCTCCACGAACTTCTCGAAAGGGATGCGGCTTTTGAAGCTGAAGTCGAAGTCGCGTTTTTTGGGTTCGCTCTCTTTGACATTGGTAAAGGTAAGGTCGTAGAAATCCTTCTCCATCTTTTTCCAGCGGTCTTCGTATTTGCTCGAGACTTCAAGGAAGTGGTTCTTTTTCGCATCCAGCTGGCAGGTGTCCAGGTCCATAAAGAGGGCGTAGGAGTAGTCCATATACTCCTTGGAATCGGTGCGCAGTTCCAGGGTCCCGTTCTTCTCCAGGACCGTGACCGCCTCGTCGATGAAGCTTTTAGACATGACGCGGCGGTGGGGGGCCTTGTTCCAGGGGACGGGGAAGTGGACGAATATCCGTTTGACGCTGTTGGCGGGCAGGATCTCTAGGAAGATCCGCGCGTCGAAGTCGACGACGAAGAGGTTGTCGATATTTTGCAGTTTGCACTGTTTGAGTACCTGTTCGGCGGAGGGTTTGTGGATCTCCAGGCCGATGTGGATGACGTCCGGGTTGCTTTTTGCGTTGTGGAGAAGGTGGCGGCCGCTGCCGAAACCGACTTCGATCCAGATCTCCCTGTCGTAGGTGAAATCGTTCAGGAAAAACTCCAGGTCCTTGTAGTTGGGGTACTCGGGGTCTTTGCGGGTGATGTTGGTATTCGCAGCGGCCACTACGGCATGGGTGACTTCGCTAAAGCCGTTGATGGCGTTTTTGATGATCCCCAGTTTCGGGATACGGGTGGACTTGTCGGTCTTGACCAGGGTGCCGTTCTCTTTCTGGATATATTTCAGGAGGAAACGGTGCCCCTCGGCCCGGACGCCGATGACGCCGTGGCGTTTGTAGGGCTTGGTGATGAAGTCGTAGCTGATCCCATTGTGCGTCACGGGTGTTTTTGGAAAATCGAAAGAGGCGAGAAGGGAGTGGGGCATTACTTGGCCGGTCCTTCCTGCAGCTCGTAGCGCAGCGTCACTTCATCGCTGGGATAGGATTCGATCCCCTTGTTATCGACGGCGATGATCGCATAGATAAAGTCCGTGTTGGGCTGGAACCCTTCGCTCGTATCGTCGAACTTCTTGCCCTTGATATCGGTAAAGGTGACGCTCTCCCTGGAGAAGAAACCGTCCACTTTGGTCCGGACGATCTTGAACTCCACGACGTTGACGTCGTTGCTGGACCATTCGATGTGCGGTTTGCCCTTACGGACTTCCGCCTTGAGGATAGTCGGGGTGAGGGGCTTGGCCCGTGTCGCACCCTGGGCGGGGATCTCGGGCATCATGGACTCCAGGCCGTCCTTGTCCACGGCGGTCACCTTATAAAACTGCACCTCGCCGTCGGCGTCGATATGGTGGGTATATTCACCCTGGTTTTTGATGCTGGTCACCTTGTCGTAAGGGCCTTCCTGGAACTTGGCGGCGTAGACGTTATAACTAAGGGCATTTTCTCCGGGAAGCTGCTGCCAGGTGACTTTGATCTCTCTGGGCAGGTTGTTTGACGCCCCGATGTTCTGGATAACGTCGGGGAGTTTTTTGGTGGAGATGTGGACCACTTTGCTGGGCTGGGAGCGGATATCGTCGTAGCGCTGGGCATAGATGCGGTATTCATACGCTTTTTCATCTTCCAGCCCCGTATCGATGTACTCGGCATTCAGGCGCCCTTCGATCGTGGCGATCTCTTCCCACTCCCGTTTGATCGGGGTGCGGCGCTCGATCACGTAACGGTTGATCGTCGTATCCGGATGGGGCCGGAAGATCAGCTTGGCCATACGGGGCAGGTGGTCGACCTTGGTCACAAAGGCGAGGGCGGCGGGGACATCCAGGGTCTTGGTGACAACGGAGTCGGTCCCGACGGACTGGAAGCCGGCTTCGCTGTAGGTTGCAAGACGGTAGTTGTATTCGGTGCCCGGTTTGAGCTCCAGGTCGACGTAGTGGGTCGAGAAGCGGGAGTCCACTTCGCCTACGCGGACCAGTTTGCCCCCGGCTTCGCCACGGTAGACAGCGATGCCCCGGACATTGGTGTCGTTGATCCGGTCCCATTCGAAGGCGACGGAGGTAACGTCGGAGATATGCTTGATGTTCTGCGGGGTAGGCAGGTTTTTATCGATCTTGGGTTCTTTATAGACCTTGGGGCCGCCGCTGTTACACCCAGTCAGCACAATCGCTGAAGCGGTTAACAATATGCTCAGGAGAAATCGTCTCATGTATGGTTTCCTTTTGAAAGTCCCTATCCAGTACCGCGGTAAAATCCGCAGGAAGTTCCGCCTTGAAATGCATCTGTTTTTTGGTCGTCGGATGGTTCAGATAGAGAAGATAAGCGTGCAAAAAAACTCGGTCGATTTTACTATCATTCCCCTTATAACCGTATAGGACGTCGCCCAGGATATGGCGCTGGAGGCTGCTTAGGTGGACACGGATCTGGTGGGTGCGCCCGGAGAAGAGTTTGGCGGCGATGAGCTCTGTTTTTTCGTTGGCGGCCAGGGCCAGCTTGGCAAAGGCGCTTTTGGCCTCCTTCCCACCGGGGACAATGCCCATCTTGAGGCGGTTCTTCGGGTTCCTGGCGATGGGGGCGTCGACGATGCAGTGGTCCTTGAGCGGCAGGTCGATGAGGGCGAGGTAGTAGCGCCCCATGCTGCGGTCTTTGAGCTGGTCGGAGAGGAGCTGGTGGGCCTCGTTGGTCTTGGCGATGACCATGGCGCCGCTGGTCTCTTTATCGATGCGGTGGACGATCCCGTGGCGCTCTTCGCCGCTGATGGTGGAGAGGGAGATCCCCTTCTGTTTCAGCCAGTCGACGAGGGTCGGGCCGTGAAAACTCGGGGCGGGGTGGACGACGACGCCGGAGGGTTTGTTGATCACCAGGATCTGGTCGTCTTCGTAGACGATGGGGACGTCGAAGTCCGGGATGAGGTCTGCCGGTGTGGTCTCCGTTTCGGGAAAAACGATGGTGACCCGGTCGTCCGGGCGGAGTTTATGGGATGGTTTGTTGACGGCGTGGTCGTTAATTTTTACGGCAGATTTTTTAATTAAATTGGAAACTGCCGATCTAGATTCATCGATCTTCTTCGAAAGATAGATATCCAAACGTTCATATTCGTCTGCTATATAGTGCTCTGTTTTCATGGGCGCTATTATAGCAGAACGATTTCTCTTCTTTAAAAGTGGTAGTTGACACCGACAGAAAGACTGCTGAGCGCATCGGTGATCTCCAGTGTGTTGTCGTTGGTATCCTTAAAGTACTGGACCGAGGCGAGACGCTCGAGACTTGCAGCCACTTCAAACGTCCTGTCGATCTGATAATATATCCCCACCCCGAGTCGCACTTCGACCGCCGTAGCCGTATCGTCCTCATAATAGATCTTATCCTCATCAAGGTGTTCATAAAAACCGATCCCTATACCGGCTCTTAGAAAAGGGAGGATATTACTTGAAGAGGAAGCATCATACAGGGTGTCAAAGACAAAATCAAATCCCGCATCGATACTATGGCCTTCCTTGTACTGTGACGTACCGTCTTCGGTGATATCCTTCCCGGCAGTCAGTCCCAGGTAGGCGCGGTGCCCTTCGACCAGCATCCCGATTTTCAGCGTCTGCTGCGAGAACTCGATGTTCTCTTCCGTCTCTGTTGTAACGGAAGTGTCGGCGTCGGTGGTCTTCCAGGTCCGTGTCCCCATACCCCGATAGGCCTCCAGACCGACATAAAACCCCTCCTGTTTTATTTTCGGAGCAGGGCGGGGCTGATGAAACGTCTGTTGACCGGACGCAGACTGCTGGAACTTCTGCTTCTCTTCCGCCAGTTTTCTCTTCTCCAGTTCCAGCTTGAGCCGTTCGATCTCCAGATCTTTTTTCTGAAGTTCCAGGTCTTTGTCGCTGCTCTCTTCGCTTTCCAGCTCGCTAAAGGCTTTGTCTGCGGACTCCTGTTGGGTCCGGTAGTCCGCTTCTGCGGCCATCAGAGTGACCCCAAGCAGGGAAGCCAAGATGGTGAGTCTGTTCATGATTTTCCTTGATTCCTGTTATCAATGGGTGGAATTATATTGAAAACGTATTAAAAAATGTTTTTAATAAAAGAGTTCAAGAAATCTAGAACCGGTAGCTGAGCCCCAGGTAGGTCGTATCGATCGAGTCGTACAGCTCCAGTTTGTCGGTCCCACCGGAGTGTTCCAGGGTGGTATCGCTCCAGGAGATACCGGTATTGTCGACGCCGAGGGAGAGTTCAAGCCGTTCGTCCAGGAGGTAAAAGAGCCCGATACCCAGGCGAAGGCCCGCCCCGCCGACCGTTCCGTCGCCGCCGACGGTGTATCCCATCGATTTGAGCGTGTCGTCAAGGTTTGCGCTGCGTGCCGTGGCAAGGCCCAGCTTGATAAAAGGGGAGAGGTGTTCGCCGAAGGCTTCGTCGTAGACAAAAAGGTAGTCCAGCGAAAAGATCGAAACATCCCACTCCGTCCCCTCCCGATCCAGGGTCATGAGCAAATTGTTATAGGTGATCTCGAAGCGGTTCTCATCAAAGGTGCCGAAACCGAATGTGACACCGTAGCCCCGAATCGTCCCGTCATATTCGGTGTCGGTGCCGTTTAGGCTTCTTGTCCGGGTCACCGTTCCGGAAGGGTGGTAGTTACAGCCCAGATAGAGCTCCCTCGTATGGCGGGATTTTTTCGTGGCAGTCGGCTGCCGGTGTGCCGGCGGGGTCGTCTGGCGCATCGCCTTGAGACGTTCGAACTCCAGGCGTTCACGTTCCAGCTGAAGCCGTTCACGCTCCAGTCTGAGTCGCTCTTTTTCCAGTTCGATCTCCTCTTTTGTAAGGGGGGACCCGGCAGCAGGGAGTGTGCCGAGCAGTAGAAAAAAAAGTGCCAAAACTGCATTGTGTCTCATGTGGGGAGCCTTTTTGCCTGGGATAGAGCGCTAAAGGGGAATGATACTCCAAGAAGATAAAAACGGCCAAACGGGATACCCCCGTCCGGCGGGGTTATCTGATCTTAAAAAGCGTGTCGAGGCTGAGCCGTCCCGCGCCGTTGGTCAGGAAGATCAGCAAAAAGAGCAGGTAGTACAGCGGGATCTCAAACCCGTTGCCCGATGCTTCGAATCCGTTACCCAGGTGAACTGTCGTAATGGCGACGACCATGACGACCATAAGCGGGATGGAGATCAGACGCGTCAAAAAGCCCAGTGCCAGCAGCCCTACCCCGAGCAGTTCGGTCGTAGCGGCCAGGTAGGCGTTGAGTGTGGGAAAGGGGATCCCCAGTATCGTGTCAAACCATAGGATCGTGGCGTCCATATTGTTCCATTTGTTTATGGCGGGGTGGTAGAAACCGTAGGCGATCGTCAGCCTGGCCAGCAGTAGGGCGAGGTCCTTCAGGCTGCTCGTCACGGCCTCGATCTGTGCCGAGATCATCGATAGTTTCTGTAGCATGTGGTGTTCCTTTGATTCAGATAAGAATGCCCATGGCAAAAAATTGGTTCAGAACCGGGCGGATGATTTGGGCTACTTCCCCGTACTTTTCGCCGTACTCCCCGGCTACTTCCCTGACGGCTTTTTTGGGAGCGGTTCCTTTTTTAATCCGTTTAAGCACCTTGTACATAAAGGGGGTGATCGTCTGGTACATGACCCGGTTTGTCTCCATCTCCAGGTAGACCAGGAGGGGGTAGTCGCCTTGTGGGACGGTAAAGAATTTTCGGTCGTCTTGTTTGTCGTAGACGGGGTAGGCAAGGCGCTTGATCCGTGCCGTAGGGGAGAGGGATGTAGGGTGGTCCCAGCGGAGCTTTTTCCCCTGCTGAAGGGCCGGTTTTTGCATCATCAGCTCGATCTCGATCCACTCAAACCAGAGCATATCCCGGGCAAAGGGGAGGGGAAGCTTTTTGGCCGCATATCTGCGGAATTCGTCGGGAAGCTGCCAGATGTAGGGTGTTGTGGCCCCATGCTGGATAAAGCCTGTAATAAGGGCATTCCATTCGTGTTTTTCCATAAGTGCTTTAAGGCGGAAGTAGGCGTTTTCGATCACCTCCTCGAAACGGTAGTAGAGGAGTTGGTTGTAGATCTTGTGGTGGCGGGAAGCCGTTTCGATATCCTGCCCGCTGATGATGTCAGTGAATCGTCGCTGAATTGTCACTTCATGGGCGGGGGCGTTCATATATCTCCTTCATGACGGCGTACTCCCTGAGGAGTTCGTCATAGGGCGGGATGTTGTTGTCCCGCTCCAGCAGGACCGGGGCGTCGATACCCCGGTCCAACGTCCACGAAAGCAGTTCCCATACCGGTTCTTTTACATCTTCCCCGTGGGTGTCGATGTAGAGATCCGGTTCGTACTCCAGGTGGCCTGCCACATGCATGTAGGCGACTTTTTCAGGATCAAGTGCGGCGATAAACGCTTTGGGGTCAAAATGGTGGTTAAAGCTGTTGACATAGACGTTATTCACATCCAAAAGCAGCTTAGCGCCGGACTTCTTGAGTATGTCGTTAATAAAATCGGTCTCCTCCATCTCGTGGTAGGGGATGTAGTAGTAGGAGGCGTTTTCCAGGATCAGTTCGCGCTTTAGGATGGTCTGCACTTCGTCGACCCGGTCGGCGATATGGGCGACCATGCTTTTTGTCATCGGGAGCGGCAGCAGTTCGTAGAGCTGCCGGTTGTCGATGGAGCAGAAGCTGAGGTGTTCGGAGTAGGTGTCGATACCGTAACGGTCCAGAAAGCTTTTAAGCTCTTTTAGGAACTTCCTGTCCAGGGGGGTGTTGGAGCCGATGGAGAGGGAGAGGCCGTGGCAGACCAGCGGGAAGCTCGCGGCGATCTTTTCAAACTGCTGTGCTATACCCGCTTTCATATGGATCCAGTTCTCCGGTACGATCTCGAACCACTCGGGGCGGGTCTCTTTTTCGAAGACCTCATGGACAAAGCTGCTGCGAAGTCCGAGCCCGCACCCCGTGAACACCTGTTTCATCCTGCGTTACTCCTTCGCATCCCCGGACTGCTCTTGGGCCGGTCTTTTGGTCGGAGTCTTGACGCCGCAGCTGCCTTCGGCATCTTTTGCCTTGATCATATTCGCGCCGCATTTTCCCGCGCCGCATGCCATCTGGGCCGGCTGCTTCTCAGGGGCTTTGGCACCACAGCTTCCCGGTGCGTCTTTTGCTTTTTTCATGCCGCTGCCGCAGCGTCCGGCGCCGCACCCGGAGCTGGTACTCGTCCCGCCCATGACAGGGGCCGCACTCATCAGGGTCGCACCCAGGACGAGGGTCGCCAGTCTTTTATTTTTTTTAGCCATTGGAATTCTCCTTAGAAGTTTAGCGCCCCATTATAAGGAGGGCATGTGTAGTGAATGTGTAGGAAAAACGGGAAACGAAACGAAAAAGAATAGGATATTACGACTTATATTCGGGCTGGCCGAACTTGTTCATCCACCACTCGGCTCCGCTGAGCTGCATGGCGACCTCCTCTTTGGTAAAGGAGTATTTGTAGTTGGAGACATATTCCATAAGAAGGTTATACGCCTCGGTGATCTGCCGGGATTTTTCCTCGCAGACCTCCTTGGCTTCGGGGCAGGTGTCCGGGTGCCACCGCTTCATAAGCGTACGGTACTGCTCCTTGATCTCGGCGAGGCTGACCCGGTCGTGGAGGTCGAGGATCTCGCGGGCGTGTTCGAGGGCTTCGAATCTCACGAGACGCGCCCGATAGTCTGGGCGAAGCGGACGTGCTCGCCTGTTTGGAGATCGTGGGTGACAAACCCTTCGGGGAAGAGGGCGACGATTGTCGACCCCATCTCGAAGCGTCCCAGTTCGTCCCCTTTTTTGATCGGCAGGGCCCCCAGTTCGTAAGTGACCGTCTCACCGGGTTTGTTCGTCGCCAGGTCGGGGATGGCATCCAGGACGATGCGCCCGACGTTCAGGGCTCCGACGAAGACCAGGAAGAAGCGGCGCATATCGGTATCGAGACACTGCAGGATCACCCGCTCGTTTTCGACGAAGAGGTTGTGCTGTTTGTTCAGGTAGCGCTCATTTACGGGGTAGAGCTTTCCCGGGACGTGGACGGCGCGTTCGATCGTCATGTCCAGGGGCGCGTGATAGCGGTGGTAGTCGCGCGGCGAGAGGTAGAAGTTGACGTATTCGCCGTGGTGAAGGGCCAGGATCGCCTCCTCGCTTGTTGCCTCCAGCAGCTCCTCGATGGAGTAGTGCATCCCCTTGATCTGGAGGCCGATGTTGCCCTCCAGCCTTCCCGCTGCCGTGATCATCGCATCGCACGGGGAGATGAGCGCTTTTTCGTCCGCGTCGAAGGGGCGTGGAGTTGAGAGCTGTCTCGTAAAGAGCCGGTTAAGCGACGGGTAGGAGGCAGGCGAGTCGAATTCGGTCATATCAAGGCCCAGGAGCTTGACATAGCCGTAGTTGACCAGTTTTTGGAAAAAGGGCGGGAAGGCCGTGTCGGCGAATTTCCCGAAGAGGGTTGAAAACTTGTTGGTGATATGATATCGGTTCAGATTGTCCATTGATATTCCTCATATAGTATGGGCGAAATTCTAGCCAAGTTTATATAATGAAAAAATTGTCATGCTCAAACACGCTGCTGCTGATCCTGCTTCTCCTGCCGGGAATCCTGCTCCTTTTCCATAAACCTCTGCTGAGCGGGTATGCCACCCTTTTTAATGCCAGTGCCTATACCAAAGGAGCCGACGGCATCCTGATCCTCGCAGGCAACCCCGAGACACGCGTGGAGAAAACAGTGGAACTCTACCGCCAGGGGTATGGAAAACAGATACTCCTGACCAGTGCACGCTCCCAGGGCAACAAGTACCATCATATCTTCAGATCACAGATCGAGACAGTGGCGGATGTCATGGCCTATGAAGGGATAAAGGATTTTACGCTTGTCCCCAGCCTCAAAGGCGGGGCGACCAGCACCTTTGATGAAGCCTACGACATGGCAAAGTATGCCGGAGACCACAACATCACCCACCTGATCATCGTAACCGATACATTCCATACGGCTCGGGCGCTTTATGCCTTTAAAAAGGTCTTTTCAAAGCTGGGCGTCACGGTGAGGCTGGAGGCTGCGGGGGCGGGGAACAATCACTTCGATGAGAGCAATTGGTGGCGTTCGGAATCAGGTTTGACCTCCTATTTCCTGGAACCGCTCAAGTTCTTTGTCTACCTCTTCCGATCCTCCAACCTGGAAGGGATAGAGGAGTCGCCTTAACTCCCTTTTAACCGCTTTTTTACTACACTGGAAATATTTATCCCAACACACGAGGAATGTCATGGTCCGAGAGTGCGCCGTTGCCGGCATGTTTTACACCGATGATGCCCGTGAGCTGGGCGAGATGGTGGACGGTTTCGTCGCCAGAGCGCCCCAGCTTGCCGAACCGCCCGTGATCGTCGTCTCACCCCATGCGGGGCTGGTCTACTCGGGAGAGTGCGCGGGGTATGCCTATGCCCAGCTCCAAGACCGCGGGTTCAAGCGGGTCGTGTTGGCAGGCCCGAGCCACTATATCGGGTTTGAGGGATTCGCCTTCAGCAATGCCGATATGTGGAAGACGCCGCTTGGGGAGATCCCTATTGCCAGGGAGGCTATCGGGAAGTTCCTGGAGGATTTTGACGGCCGGGTCTTCGAACACCCCGCACCCCACGAAAGGGAACACTCCCTGGAGGTGCAGCTTCCTTTTTTGCAGCGGGTCCTGGGGGATTTTGAGTTGATCCCAATCGTTTACGGGAAGGCCGATTTTAACGAGCTGGAACGGATCTATGAATATTTCGTCGATCCCGAGACGATCATCGTCGTCAGCAGCGACCTGAGCCATTTTTATACCGAAGCCGAAGCCAACGCCCTGGACGCCCACTGCAACCTGGGGGTGGAAAACCTGGACCTGGAAGAGACGGACTTATGTGAAGCTTGTGGAAAAACAGGTATAATGGCAGCCATAAAATATGCAAAGGACCACGAACTGCGTTCGCGGGTGCTTAACTACATGACTTCGGCGAAACATTCAGGTGATTATTCGCGGGTCGTGGGATACGCGAGTTACATTTTCTACCAATAAAGAGAGTTTATGAAGATCAATTTTATCGATTTGCAAGGACAATACCAGGCGTACAAAGCGGAGATCGATGCCGAGATCCAAAATGTACTGAATACGAGCCAGTATATTGGCGGGCCACAGCTTGAGAATCTGAAAACCGCCCTTCAGGAGTATACGGGGGCTAAATACTGTATTCCGTGTTCCAGCGGAACGGATGCATTGCTTGTTGCCTTGATGGCTTATGACATCGGTCCGGGGGATGAGGTCATCACGACACCGTTTACGTTTATCGCTACAGCCGAAGTAATCGCCTTTTTGGGCGCGACACCGGTATTTGTCGATATCGACGAGACGACATACAACATCGATCCGGGGCTCATCGAAGCGAAGATCACGGATAAAACGAAGGCCATCATGCCCGTCAGCCTCTACGGTCAGCCTGCGGATATGGACGAGATCAATGCGATCGCGAAAAAACACAATCTCCCGGTCATCGAAGATGCGTGCCAGAGTTTCGGGGCTGAGTACAAAGGCAAAAAATCCTGTAACCTCAGCGATATCGGCTGTACCAGTTTCTTCCCGAGCAAACCCCTTGGCTGTTACGGTGACGGCGGGGCGATCTTTACGAGTGACGACGCTCTCTATGAGAAGATGAACTCCATCGCCAACCACGGTCAGACGGAACGTTACATCCACAAATACGTCGGTATCAACGGACGCCTCGATTCCATCCAGGCGGCGGTACTGAACGTGAAGATGAAATATTTCAAAGAGGAAGTAGCCAAACGCGAAGCGATCGGCCAGCGCTATACCGAACTGCTGAAAGATACGGTCGTCACCCCGGTGATCCGGGACGACAGGACATCACCCTATGCCCAGTACTCCGTCCGGGTCAAAGACCGCGCAGGTGTCATGAAAAAGCTGAACGATGCCGGCATTCCTACTGCTGTCCACTACCCCAAACCCCTCTATATCCAGGAGGCCTTTGCCGGATGCAGGCAAAAACCCGACGAGTTCCCGGTAACCGAAAAAGTGACGCAGGAGATCATGAGCCTGCCCATGAGCCCGTTCCTTACAACCGAGGAGCAGGACTTCGTCGTCAAAACACTTAAGGGCGCCTGATGCGTATTGCAATCATCGGCCTTGGGGTCATGGGAAAAAACCATTACCGTGTGTTGCAGAACATCGAAGATGCCGAGATCATCGCCCTGTGCGATCCGGTAGCGGAAGATACGTTTAATCACAAACTCTACCGTGATGTGGACGAGATGCTGGAAAACGAGACACTCGATGCCGTCCTGATCGCGGTACCGACTTTTCTGCATAAGGAAGTGGCACTTAAATGCATCGAAAAAGGGGTCTCCCTCTTTATTGAAAAGCCGGTAGCCTCTACCCTGGAAGAGGGACAGGCGATCCTCGATGCGGCCAATGCAAAAGGGGTAAAAGTCGCCGTAGGGTATATCGAGCGCTTCAACCCAGTCGTCAACGCCCTTAAGCGGGAACTCCAGGGCAAAGATATCTATACGATCGCCATGACCCGTGTCGGGCCGATCCCGCCGCGGATCGCGGATGTGGGGATCCTGACCGATCTTTCGGTTCATGATATCGACCTGATCCGTTTTGTCTCCGGTGAGGAGATCGAAGATGTCAAGATCTTTAAATCCCAGAAGATCCACAACCATTACGAAGACAACGCCATCCTCTCCTTCCAGCTCAGCGGCGAAAAGATTGCCAGTATCACGACAAGCTGGCTGACACCGTATAAAAAACGGGTGATGGAGGTCACGGCCAAGGAGGCGCTCTTTGATGCAGACCTGATGGCCCAGGACCTGACTGAATACTCCATGTACGAAGGGACCAATACCTTCAACAGTTACGGCGTGCGCAAATGCATCGTCAAAAAAGAGGAGCCGCTGCTTAACGAGCTCAAGGCCTTCGTAAACTTTGTCAAGACCGGCGAACGGGGCGACCTGGCGACGATCGAAGACAGTATGATCACGATCAAGATCTCTTCACAAAAGTAAAAGAGATGACAACCGCGGAACGTCAAACAGCCCTCAGACTGGCA
Source organism: Campylobacterales bacterium (assembly GCA_050297855.1). Lineage (GTDB taxonomy): Bacteria > Campylobacterota > Campylobacteria > Campylobacterales > SZUA-545 > SZUA-545. Next base: position 26,875 of record JBNKTC010000022.1, on the reverse strand, counting down.
CGGGAGACGATCCGCTGCCACCTGGGGAGCGAAACGTTGCCCGCCGTCCCCACAGAAGGCGTTTTTGGTCAAAACGGCGCCGCTTTTGTTACCCTCCACACCAAAACCGATCACAATCTCCGTGGCTGTATCGGGACGATCATCGCTTACCGCCCGCTGGGCGAGGATATCGCAGCCCACGCGATCGACGCGGCAGTGGGGGACCCCCGCTTTCATGCCATGACTGCTGACGAACTGGCGGACGTGGAGATCGAGATCTCCGTCCTTTCCGAACCCAGGGAGTTGACCTACGAGGGTGTGGACGAGCTGCTGGATGCTCTGCGCCCCGGCATCGACGGTGTCGTTATCAAGTATGACGGCTACAGCGCCACATTCCTGCCGACAGTCTGGGAACAACTACCCGATAAAGAGCTCTTCTTAGCCCACCTCTGTCAAAAGGCGGGGCTGCCCCACGATCTTTATACTACCGGCAAACTGACCGTCTACCTCTATCAGAGTGAAGTCTTCAGCGAGGATCAGTAACCGATCTCAACATGATCCTGTGGGATTGGTTCGTTCCCCGGAAGCAGATACCACATCAGGTAATCGACCACCATCGGGATCAGCACGGTTTTGTGGTTGTCCGTCTCCTGCAGGATCCGGCGGATTGCCTGCTTGATCTCCGGGCGGTTGGAGGTATCCATAATAATATCGATCGACTCCCCGAACTCCCGTATTGCCGCCTTAAAATCCATATAGCAGGCGATCCCCGCATTTTTGGCTTCAAGGACTTTCGGATTTGTCTCGTTATTTTCACAAACGGCGATAATATTGACCCGTTCGCTTCCCGCTTCTATAAACTTCTCAAAAAACCGTGATCCCATACGCCCAAGTCCGATAAGCAAGACATTTACCTGTTTCATGCGGTATCCTTCAAGAATGGTATTTACCCATTGTAATTTAATAAACTTAAGGGCACATATAGGAATATATTATGATTTTTATAATGATGAGTAAATGAATGGTAATGGATCTGGAGCGGGAAAGCACTCTTTTTGTGATGATCAGGGGAGAGGCGAGTCCATGTCCGTATCTACCGCTTCGGCGATCTCTTTCTCTTCCCGCTCTTCCAAATACTTGGCGATCTGCAGGCCGTACAGAAAGACCATCCACGAGAGATAGACCCATAAAAAGAAGATGATCATGACACTGAGCGAGCCGTAGAGGGAGACGTAGGTCGTGTTATGGATGACATAGTAGATGAAGATGCTTTTTCCCAGGTACCAGACCGCCGCAGCGATAAAGGAGGAGATCAGGACCGGTTTAAAGAGCATCTTCCGGTTGGGGGAGATGTAGTAGTTGATGTAAAAGAGCATCCAGATGATCATAAACGGCAGAAAGGTACGGGTATCGATCGCCTCCCCGGCACCGATCCAGGCGATCGCCTTCTGGACTTCCCCTGAGAGGTAGATGGAGAGGAAGAGGGCGACGGGTGAGATGATCGTCAGCATCCAGAACGTCAGGAAGCCGTGGAAGATGTTTCTGTTGTGGGTGTCAAAGATGCGGTTGACGACATACTCGTAGTTCTGGAAAAACATCATGGAAGTGACCAGGACATAGACCAGGCCGATATATCCCATTTCGGTGGAGTTGGCAAAAAAAGTGTCCAGGTGCTTTTCAATGACCGTCTGATGTGTGGGGATCAGGAGCTCGAACAAAAAGACCTTGATCTGGGTCACCGTCTCTTCGACTCCGGCCAGGTAGGTGAGGATGGAGATGAGGATCAAAAGGGTAGGGGTGATGGCGAAGATCGTAAAAAAGCTCAGGCTCGAAGCATCATAGGGGGTCTCGTCCTTTTTAAAGAAAGCATAGACCGTATCCCACCATTTACGCATTCTGGAAGCTCTCCACTTTCTCTTCGATCTCTAAGAAGCGTTCGACCTTTTCGTCCAGTTCCGTCCGTGCTGCCTCCAGCTCCTCGGAGATCTTCACAAGACCCTTCTCCTGGTAGCATTCGGGGTCGGCCAGGCACTGCTCCAGTCCCTCGACCTTGGCTTCCAGCTCCTCGATCATGTCGGGCAGGGCGTCGTATTCTCGCTGCTCCTTGTAGCTGAGCTTGGTCTGTTTTTTTGGCTGCTCCTGCTGCGGGGAGGGCTGGTTTTTCTCCTTGGCCATATCGCTTTCAAAGGCCGCCACTTCCCCCAGGGTCTCTTCGATCTCCAGGTATTCGCTGTAGCTTTGGTAGCTCTCCTCGATGAGGCCGTCCCCTTTGAAGATAAGGAGTTTCTTGGCGATCTTGTCCACGAAGTAGCGGTCGTGGCTGACGAACATCAGCGCCCCGTCGAAGGTCTGGAGGAACTCTTCGAGGATATTGATCGTCGGAATGTCCAGGTCGTTGGTCGGTTCGTCCAGGATCAGGCAGTCGACCTTTTTGGTAAAGAGCAGCGCCAGGGCGACGCGGTTCTTCTCCCCGCCGCTCAGTGTCCCGATCTTTTTGTCCAAAAACTCTTTGGGGAAGAGCCACTGCTTGAGGTAGCCGTAGACGTGCATGTTGGAGCCGCGCACGTCCACACGGTCGCCGCCCTGGGGACAGAAGGTCTCGATGAGGTCCTTGCTGTCATCGAGCATCTCCCGGTGCTGGTCGAAGTAGCCGATCGTAAACTCACCCCTCTTGATCTTTCCGGCATCGGGTTTGAGACTCCCCAGCATGATCTTTAAGAGTGTCGATTTCCCGGCTCCGTTTTTCCCGACGACGGCGATCTTATCGCGCTGGAGGATACGGGTCGTGAAGTCCTTGATGAGGGTCTTGCCGCCGAGGCTGAGGTTCAGGTAGTCGATCTCGAAGAGCATCTTCTTTTTGTTTTTGGCGTCCTCGGTGCGGTTGAAGGCTTTCTGCTCCCGCTCCAGCTCCATCGTGATCTTGCGGATGACGCCGGGGTTCTTTTTCGCCTCCTTGCGCATATCCATGAGGCGGGCTTTCCGCCCTTCGTTTCGTTTCAGACGGGCCCGTACCCCGCCGCGCAGCCACTCCTCCTCGGCCTTGAGGTGCTTGAGCAGGGTCTCGTGGCTTTTTACCATCGACTGCAGCAGGGCCTCCTTCTGCTCGAGATAGGACTGGTAGCCCCCTTTGAAGCTTCGGATCTTCGCCTCTTCCACCTCCACGGTGCGGGTGGCGAGCTTTTCGATGAAGTAACGGTCGTGGGAGATGCAGAGGATCGTAAACTTCTCGGCCAGCAGGATCTCTTCGAGGAACTTGACCATGTAGACGTCCAGGTGGTTGGTCGGTTCGTCCAGGAGCAGGAGGTCGGGTTTTTTGAGGATCAGGCCCGCCAGGGCGACGCGGCGCTGTTCACCCCCGCTGAGGCTCTGTACCTGGCGCTCTTCGTACGCCTTGAGGTCGAAGACCTGCATCACCCGCTCGATCTTGTCGTCCAGGTTCCAGGCGTTGTGGAAGTCGAGGTAGGAGCTCACCTGGGTCAGTTCGTCGATCACCTCTCTGTCATCGGGTGTTTCGGCGATCTTCAGGCTCAGTTCCGCGTGGCGGCTTTTGGCCTCGTGGAGTTCGGTCAGCTCCTGCTCCACCGCCTCCTTGACCGTGATCCCTTCTCTGAATTTCGGGACCTGGGCCAGCATCTCCACCTTGCAGTTTTGCTGGGTGATCCGTTTGCCCTCGTCATACTCCAGTACACCCGCTGCGATCTTCATCAGGGTCGATTTCCCAGAGCCGTTCTTCCCGACGATGGCGACCCGCTCCCCTTCGTCGATATGGAAGTCCACGTTTTCGAGGATTTTCTGCGCTTCGTAGTGTTTATAGATATTCTGGAGGTCGACGAGTGCCAAAAAGAGTGCCTTTTTTTTAACGAAATTATATCATAATAGGTCATAGCCGGTTTCCGGCACTTTTTTAAGGAATTTCTAATGAGTGAGAACAAAACATATATCGTAGATACGTCGGTGATACTGGATAACATCTTCAGTATTATGGAGTTGTCCGAAAAAGGGGCAAACCGGGTTATTATTCCCGAAACGGTACTGGATGAGATCGATGCCAAGAAGAGCGGTTTTAGCGATGTCAACTTCCAGGCGCGGGAATTCAACCGGATGCTGGACAAGGCCGAGACGATCGAAGAGTATGATTTTGACTGCCATATGGGCAAACTCTCCTTTGTCAAGGTAAAGCTGGACGAGGCGGTTTTCGAGATGGTCTCCAAGATCGACTACAAGGTCGACCGCCGCAGCGAGAACCCCAACATCGTCAACGACCGCAAGATCCTGGAGATCGCCCAGTGCTTCTCCAACGCCACGGTCGTCTCCAACGACATCGCCATGCGGATCCGCGCCCGTTCTTTCAAGCTCGATGCCGAACCGATGCAGATGGACCGCGTCAGCGACGTGGAGGAGTTTACCTTTATCCAGGAGATCCCGATCAAGTCAAAGCAGAAAGATCTGCTGGCTGAGATGAAACCCGAGGATTTCGGCCTGGAGATCTCCAACTTCAGCAATGTCGAATTTGTCTGCGAAGATACCGGCGAACATATCCTGACGCTGTATAAGCAGGGGCGCTTCGAGCGGATCGATGAGGAGCGGCTGCGCAAGCTGACGATCAAGCCGAGAAACAAAGAGCAGATCTTCTTTTTGAATATGCTGATGGACCCCGATATCCCCATCGTTGTCTGTGCCGGGGTGACGGGGAGCGGGAAAAACCTCCTTTCCCTGCAGGGCGGACTGGAGTTCATCAAAGAGAAGGACAACCGCGCCAACAGCATCAAGTACTGCCGGAATACGATCACGGCCGGGGACATGGAAGCACAACTCGGATTCCTCAAAGGGGATGAAACGGCCAAACTGGGGGTCTTTACCTACCCGATGTACGATGCCGTAGGACAGTTCCAGGAGATCCAGCGTGAGGAGGCGTTCAAACACGACAAGGGGATCGATATCGAGACCACGGAAGAGTTTATCAAGGACAACAACATCGAGATCATCAACATCAACCAGATGCGGGGGGTCAACCTTAACGGCTTTTTGATCTTCGATGAGTGGCAGAACTCCTCGGCGTCCGTCAACAAACTGATGATGACGCGGGTCGTGGAAGGGAGCAAGGTCGTGATCCTGGGGGATCTCAACCAGATCGACCACCCGCACCTCTCCAAGTACAACAATGCCCTCTCCATCATGCTCAAGCACGCCAAAAAAAGCGACATCGTCGGCGGCATCACGATGAGTAAAGTCATGCGGGGCCGCATCGCGGCGTTTGCCGACGCGGAGCTGTAAAGCTTCGATGGAGTACGGCGCACTCAGTCTCCTGCCGCCCCTGGCGGCGATCTTTTTTGCCCTGACGACCCGCCAGGTCTATATCTCGCTTTTCGCCGGGATCTGGATCGGAGAGATGATCATCGGGGACTACCACGCCCTGGCGTCCGTAGCGGCGGCGCTGGACCGGATGGTGTCGGTCTTCCACGAAGCATGGGTCGTCAAGACCCTCATCTTCGCCTTCTTGGTGGGGGCGGTGATCATGCTGATCTCCGTCTCGGGCGGGGTTGCCGGTTTTATCGACTACATCACCCGCAGATACAGCGCCATCAATACCAAACGGGGCTCCCTGCTGCTCGCCTACGTGATCGGCCTCGTGATCTTTATCGAATCCTCCATCACCGCACTCATCGCCGGGACCGTGGCCAAGCCGATCACCGACCGCTGCCGCGTCTCCCGGGAGAAGCTTGCCTTCGTCTGCGACTCCACCTCCGCCCCGGTCTGTTCCCTGATCCCCTTTAACGCCTGGGGGGCGCTGCTCTTGGGCCTGATCGCCGCACAGATCACGGCGGGGACGATCAGCGGCAACGCAGTGGAGATCCTCTCCTGGGGGGTGCTCTTTAATTTCTATGCCATTGTCACGCTGATCGTGGTCTTTGTCATCGTCTGGACCGGCAGGGATTTCGGCCCCATGAAGCGTGCAGAGGAGCGGGCAGAAAAAGAGGGGAAGCTGCTACGCGACGGGGCGGTCCCCGTGGTGGATGAGGAGATGATGAACCTCAAAACCGCCGAAGGGGTCACTCCCGATCTTTCCAATATGCTACTGCCGCTGGCCGTCCTGGTGGGGATGGTGCCCTTAAGCCTCTATATCACAGGCAACGGAAGCATCTTTGAAGGGAGCGGTTCGACGGCGATCTTCTGGGCGGTGCTCACCTGTGTCGCCTTCTGCGGGCTTTACTATATCCCCCGGAAGGTGATGGGCTTGACCGACTTTATCCGCTATGTCAACAAAGGAAGTGCTGCGATGTTCCCCGTCGTCTCCATCCTGATCTTCGCCTTTGCCATCGGTGACATGACGACCCAGATGAAGACGGGTGAATACCTCGCCTCCCTCTCCGAAGGGATCCTGAGTCCCCATATCGTGGCTGCACTGATCTTTTTGATGGCGGGGGTGATCGCTTTTTCCACGGGGACAAGTTGGGGGACGTTCAGTATTATGATGCCCATTGCCGTCCAGATGGGGGCAGTCTTGGGTGCCGATATCCACCTGGTCGTGGCGGCGGTGATCTCGGGGGGTGTTTTCGGGGATCACTGTTCGGTTATCAGTGATACAACGATCGTCTCTTCCATGGCTGCGGGCAGCGACCATGTCGACCATGTCAATACCCAGCTCCCCTATGCGCTCTTAAGCGGAGGCATCGCGCTGCTTCTTTTCCTTCTGTTCGGTTTCCTGCTCTGAAATGTTACTTTTTCGTATAATAATGAAAAAAAAATGAATGCACGGGTTTTTTAATAAAATTATAAGTCTTTTTTAATTTTGAAACGTTACCATACTCAGCTAATCGCGGGTTTTAGGGAATTTTAATGGGCTTTGTTTCTTCACTTCTCTTTGTATTGTTTTCGCTTACCTCACTGTTCGCTTCGGAATCCTCCCTTGATATGGAGTATTATATCGATACCAAAGGGTCACTCACCCTGGATGAAGTCCGTCAGATCAAGCGTGGGGGGAACGGTTTTGAACCCATCGACATCGGCAGTGCCAACTTCGGCTACCGTGATGATGTCTACTGGCTGACGGCTACGATCGGCAACCGGACGGCCAAAGAGACTAAAAAGGTCCTGGACCTTCCTTTTCCCGGGATTGATCATCTGCGTATCTACCTTATTAAAAACGGCTTGGTGTACGAAAGTTATGAAACGGGGGACCTGGCCCCCTTTGCCTCGCGGAAGGTGATGTACCCGGGGTTTGCCATCCCTCTCGAGATCCCGGCATCGGGGGATGTGGAGATCTTTATGCGGGTCGAGAGTGCGGGGACGATGGCTTTGGCGATGAGGCTGATGGAGCGTGAGGAGTTCTTTGCGAAAGCAAATCTTCTGAACCTGATGCAGGGACTCTATTTCGGAGCGGTTTTGATCATGCTGATCTATAACCTGGTCCTCTTTTTCAATCTCAGGGATATCAGTTATTTTAACTATGTCGCCTTTCACCTTTTCCTGTTTATCCTGCTATTCTCCCTGAACGGGCTTGGGTTCCAATACCTCTGGCCCGAGTTTCCCGAGTTGAACCGTTACGTGATCCCCATCTCCATGGGGCTGGCGGGTATCTTTGTCATCACCTTTTTTATGAGCTATATCCGGACACGGCAGCTGACCCCGTCTATCCACCGTATCCTGAAGTTCTATCTGCGGCTCCAGGTCGTACTGCTCGTGGGTACGCCGTTTCTGCCGTTCCGATTCGAGGCGGTCGTGCAGAGCTATATGGCCCTGGTGACGATCATCTCGCTGCTGGGGATCGCCACCTACATCTACATGCGTAAAAAGACGAACGAATCCAAGTTCTACCTGGCGGCATGGGGGATGTTCCTGTGCGGCTCGATGCTGACGGTACTGCAGAACAACGGCCTGATCCCCAGCAATTTTATTACGATCTATGCTTCCCAGGCGGGGGTATTGATCGAACTCTCACTCCTCTCCATGGGACTGGCCTACCGCTATAAGGAGATGCACGGAAAGCTGCTGAAAAAAGATACGCAGTTGCAGCTTCTTAATGCAAGCCTGGAGGAGAAGGTCCATGAGCGTACCCGCGACGCCTACGAGAAGAACCGTCTGCTGGCACGGGAGGTGGCGAATAAAAAGACGCTGCTGCGCGAACTCTATCACCGGGTCAAAAACAACCTCCAGGTGATTGCGAGCCTCCTCTCCCTACAGGCTTCCCGTATCGATGATCCCCACTACAAGGAGATCTTTCGTCAGAACCAGCAGCGGATCAAGTCGATGTTCCTGCTGCATGAACACCTCTACCAGTCCGGCAGCCTGGATGTCATCGATATGAACGAGTACGTCCATACCCTGGTGAAGGAGATCCGCGGCAGCTACCCCTCCGATCATATCGCTTTCGATGTCAGCTGTTCCGATGTGGAACTTGACCTTGAACGCGCCATACTTACCGGACTGATTATTAACGAATTAGTGACAAATGCGGTAAAATATGCTTTCAAGGGGAAAGACGACTGCCAGATCACGATCCGTCTCTCGCAAAAGGAGGGACGGATCATCCTGGAGATCGGGGATAACGGCATCGGTATGGAGAGTGATGCCGCAACCGGCGAGAAGTCGCTGGGTAAAAAGATCGTCAATACGCTGGTAACACTGCAGCTGAAAGGCGAAATAATTCAAAAAAACGAGAACGGTGTGGCATACCACATCGAATTTGATAAGGAGAATCTGCTATGAATATCTTAATAGTGGAAGATGAAGCAATCACGGCCCTATTCCTTTCGGAAGTCGCCGCATCCCTTTCCCACCATGTCGTGGCAACGGTGGATAATGCCGACGATGCATTGAAAATCGCCCAGGACCGTACGATCGATGTTGCGCTGATGGATATCGAGATCAAGGGCCGCCTGGACGGGATCCAGACCGCGACGATGCTCAAGGAGAAGTTCAATATCCCATCGGTCTTTATCACATCCTACAAAGACAGTACGACGATCAAAGACGCCAAGTTCGTCGCTCCTTTGGGCTATCTGATCAAACCGGTCGTGGGAGAAGATATCGAAGCGGCCCTGATGGTGGCGGAGAACCAGATCAAGCACGGAAACGGCGGCCTGGCCGATAAGACTTACAAGCTGGGCAACTTTGAATTCGAGACCAAGACCAAGACTCTGACCAAAAACGGCAAACCGGTCTCCCTGACCCAAAAAGAGAGCAAATGCCTCCAGTACATGCTTGAAAACATCGACACCAATATCAGCAGCGAACAGCTGATCATGACGATCTGGGACGGCAAAGAGAAAGAACTCTCCTCACTTCGCGAACTGGTCTTCCGCCTCCGCAAAAAACTGCCCGAACTCAAGATCAAGAGCGTCTCCAAGTTTGGCTACATACTTCTTAGTAAATAACGCGACTTTTATCTTATCAATCTTATGTCAAACGAGAAGCATGTACATCGAGTACATACTTCTCATTTGATTGCTCGCCGCTGTGTTCTCGCTTCGCTGCGAAGTTGCACGGCACTAAAGCTAGCCTTTTATCAAAGGCAGAGTTTTTGTGCCGAGTAAATCGAAAGTTTTCGAATAATTCTGATAGATGTTTCTTCTACCTCGCCAGAGGCTAGCTTTAGTGCCTCAGCGGCGAGCGTAGCCGAAGGGATTTTATTCCTTAGGTGTTATTTTAAAAAGTTTTTCGAATTCCGTCGGGAAGGGGAAGACGATCGTGTTGGTCTTGCCTCCGGAGATGTCGCTGAGGGTCTGCAGGTAGCGCAGCTGGATCCCCTGTGGATTTTGGCTTAGGACCTGGGCGGCTTCGAGGAGGTTCTTGCTTGCCTGCAGTTCCCCGTCGGCGTGGATCACCTTTGCGCGCCGCTCCCTTTCTGCTTCCGCCTGTCTGGCGATGGCGCGGATCATGCTCTCGTCCAGGTCGATATGCTTGATCTCCACGTTGGATATTTTAATACCCCATGCATCGGTCTGTTTGTCCAGGATCTCCTGGATATCGGCATTCAATTTCTCCCGCTCCGAGAGCATCTCGTCCAGTTCGTGGCGCCCCAGCACGCTTCTTAGCGTCGTCTGGGCCAGCTGGCTGGTGGCGTCGTAGTAGTGTTCCACCTGGATCACGGCCTTTTCCGGGTCGATGACACGGAAATAGACGACGGCGTTGACGTGGACCGAGACATTGTCGTGGGAGATCACATCCTGGGTAGGGACGTCCAGGACGATGGTCCGCATATCGATCTTGACCATCTGCTGGATCACGGGGATGACGATAATAAGCCCCGGTCCCTTGACGCCGCTGAAGCGTCCCAGGGTGAAGATGACCCCCCGTTCGTATTCGCGCAGGATCTTGATGGATGCGGCCAGGATAAAGCCGATCAGGATAATCATATAAAGCAGTGTCGTTGAGATCATAATCTCTCCTTTGGTTTGAGATGTAGGACGAGCCCGTCGCGCGAGACAATCCGGGCCTTGTCACCGGGCTGCAGCGGGACGGGAGCGCGTGCATGCCAGTTTTCACCGTGGCAATGGACCAGGCAGCTGCCGTCGTCATGGCACTCCAGGACCTCGGCCTCCATGCCGATCATCTCTTCGCTCCCCGTCGTGACGGGCTGTTTGCGCGAGGTGACCAGAAAGCGTACCAGGAAGAGGAAAAAGCCCAGGCTCACCAGGGCGAACGCAAAGATCAGGGGAAGGGAGATCCCCGTTCCCAGGGTCTCAGCGTCAAAGAGGAGCAGGGAGCCGAAGACAAAGGCGACCGTCCCACCGATCCCCAGGATCCCGAATCCTGCGACAAAGACCTCCGCCACCATAAAGGCAGCCCCCAGGAAGATCAGCAGGAGCCCTGCATAGTTAAAGGGGAGGGTTCCCAGGGCATAGAGGGCGATCACGCCGCTGACGATCCCGATGACACCGGGGACGATGCCGCCGGGATTGAGAAGCTCGAAGAAGATGCCGTAGATCGCCAGGAGCAGGAAGATATAGGCGATATTGGGGTCGGTAACGGTCATCAGGAATCGGCTCTTCCAGTCCGCTTCAAAGGGGACAAGGGTCGCATCCTGTGTCCGGAGCGTTACCGTTTTTCCTGCGACGGTGACGCGTCTGCCCTCAAGCTTTCGCAGCAGGTCGGCAGTCCCTTCCGCGATCAGGTCGATGACGTGAAGCTGCAGGGCGGTCCGTGCGGAGATGCTGTCGGCTTCGCGGACCGCACGCATCGCCCAGGTGAGGTTGCGTTCATTCAGTTCGGCCAGGCTTCGGATCGTTGCAGCTGCGTCGTTCGTCGCCTTCTTCATGGCCGTGTCCCCCTGTCCGCTTCGGTTGCCATCGCCTATTCCTGGTGTGGGCATGATGCTGATGGGGGTAGCGGCCCCGATATTGGTCCCCGGGGCCATGGCGGCGATGTGGGCCGCATAGAGGAGAAACGTCCCCGCACTGGCGGCATGGGCCCCCTTGGGTGCGACGTAGACACAGACGGGGACAGGGCTGTTGGCGATAGACCGGACCATCTCCCGTGTAGCACTGTAGAGTCCCCCCGGTGTATCCAGTTCGATCAGGAGCAGCCCGCTGCCTCTGTTTTCGGCCTCTTCGATGGCGGAAGCGAGATAGTCGCTCTGGGCGGGCGAGATCGTTCCCTGTATCTTGACATGGGTGACGCTGCCGGCCGTGGCGTAAACCGTAAGCAAGAGCAGCAGCAACCAGCCGGCAGACCTCATATCCCGGCCCCGCCCAATGCGATGTCGCAGAATCCGTCGATCTCTGTTTTCAGTTCTTCATGGGCCAGGAGGTTACGGGTCAGATGTTCGGGGACAGACTCCGTAATGGCTCCGGCAAGCATCCCCAGCAGCATCCCGCGGTGAACATTGTCACCCCCGGCATTGACGTTGGCCAGCAGACACTTTTCGAAGTCATCGTGGTATTTATAGAGCAGGTAGAGGATCAGCGGCACCCCGTGTTCGGGGTAGCAGGCGGTGGCGATCAGTTTTTTGACCACCTCCTCGTCGTTCTGCTCGGCGGCGAGCTTTTCCAGGTCGAAGGGTTCGTCGCGGAAGGTCATGTGAAGTTCCCACATCATCTTGGGATCGATGTTCTCCGGCCCTTCGTGCTTTTTGTACATCGCGAAGAGCTCTTCCCCCGTGATCTTGGGAAGGCGGACATGTTTGGCGTGGCGCAGGATCGCTTTTTTAGGCTCCATCCCCTCCATCAGGTCAAAGAGCAGCGGGACAAGGATCGTCAGGCCGCTGGAGACGGTCTCGGAGCGGTGGGTGAGGTTCTGGTGCTCCAGGGCGACGCCGATCCCCTGGTAGGCGCTCTGGCACAGCAGGGCCATCACCATGGGCCGGATCATCCCGCCGTGCGATCCGATGGACCAGACATTGCGCTGGCTCTGGGCGCACCCCTCCAGCGGGAAGCCCATGGCAAAGCGTTCGAACCACTCCCGGATGTAGATCTCCAGGTAGGGGTCTTGGTTGTTTCCCGAGGTGGTCATGTAGCTGACGAACTCCTCTAAAAAGCGTTCGGGGATGTAGCGTCCGCACTGGTTGATGGTCTGGATCAGCAGGCGGGAGAGGTTGGCTCCCAGGGTGTTCTCCCCGGCACGCAGACCGTGGTGGTAGTGGTAGCGGTTTATCTTCGGCGGCACGTGGTGGCCGTGTTCCTGTTCCTGGTCGACCAGGGGGATCTCGGTCTCGCCGTAGCTGGTATTGTAGAAGTGGGCATGTTCGTGGAGGATCTCGTAGGGGCGGTGGTGTTTTTTCGCCTGTTCGATATCGGGGTAGTAGCCCGCGCCGACCATAAAGCTCTCGGCATGGGGGTGGGGCGGATCGGTATAGCCTGTCACCCCGCCGTCAAAATCGCGTTTGAGATTTTCAAGGGAGTAGTACCAGTGGGCCGGCATGGCGAGGGCATCGCCGATAAAAAGGCCCCACAAAATATTCTGCAGCTGCTTCTTTTTCGTTGGATTTCCCATGGTAATCCTTTTTTGGGACTAACGAGAAGGTTCGAAAACTTAGGTTAGATTAGCATAATTTTATTAGAAGCGTCTCAAATATTTGAGGACGCCCGCTATTCTGTCCGTTCGGTGACCGATTTGGGCAGCAGGACCCAGAGCGACCCGCGCTCTTTCATGATCCCGGCGAAATCCTCCGCCTCTTTGCCAAAGCCCCAGAAGTAGTCGGCCCGGATCGTCCCCTTGATCGCCCCGCCCCGGTCCTGGGCGAAGACGAGGCGGTTGATATCCTCTTTGGTCGCCGGGTTTTTGGTGCTGATAAAGACCGGGCAGCCTAGCGGGATGTAGCGGGTATCCACGGCGATGCTGCGCTGGGGGGTCAGTTCCACGCCCAGGGAACCCGTCGCCTTGCGGTTGTTTTCGGAAAAGAAGATGTAGCTGGGGTTGTAGTTGAGGATAGCATCCTTCATTTCAGGGTGTTCGGTAAGGAACTTCTTCATCCCCTGCAGGCTCCCCTGGCCGGTCTGGATGATCCCTTTGTTGATCAGCATCTTGCCGATAGACTGGTACTTATAGCCGTTCTGGTCCGCGTAGCCGACGTTGATGATCTCTCCCGTGTCGAGCCGGATGCGTCCCGAGCCCTGGATGTGAAGGAAAAAGAGGTCGATGTCGTCGTCCACGTAGCAGATCGTCTCGGCGAGGTCGGGTCTCTTCGCGATCTCTTCACGGGTGTAGTAGGGCACGACCGTATTGCCCTCGATACGGCCCCTCAGGCGGTAGCCCGCCAGGTCGGGGTAGAGGCTCTCCATCTTGATCTGCAGCAGGTCGTCCGGCCGTTTGTAAATCGGGAAGCGGTAGCGGGCGCTTTTTACGCGGCTCCCTTCCAGAAGCGGTTCATAGTAGCCGGTGATGGTCCCGCGGTCGGTGCCGTCGTCGTTATAGAGTTTATACGGGCTGAAGTAGGTCTCGAAAAAGAGTCTGGGATCGGTGGCGTTTTTGATCTCTTTGCATACCTCTTCGAAGAGGACGTCGTTAAAGAGGGTCTTTTCGCAGCTGCTTTTGAAGACGACGAAGGACTCTTCGAAGTCGTCCTCGTGCCACCCTGTGATCTCTTCCCAGCTGAACTGACGCAGGTTGGCCTGGGTGAGGTCGTCGAACTTCACCCAGTTCCCTTCGGCCAGATCGTAGGGCATGGGGGTCTGCTGTCTGGGGGCACAGCCGGTGATAAAGAGGATAAAAAGTGTTGAGAGTATGAGCAGTGTTTTCAAACATTTACCTTTTTCTGTTAGTATAACGCAGTTGTAGCTAAGCCTGCCTGCTGCGCCCGCCGCGAAGGCGCTAAAGCTAGTCCTTTACAGGACAGAGATATAATTTACATCATATTCTAACGTATTCGGAGTTGAAACTTTATGGAATCATTTTTATCGTATGTTATCGCTTTTTACACAGTTTATCTGCTGGCCAAACTCTACATTGCTTTTATGCAGGTCGGGTTTGTCAAAGAGGCCAAACTGAAAGAGCCCGTTCTGCTCTTCCCCGCCGCTTATATGAAGGCGGCCAATTATGAAGTGATCAAGCAGAAGATCGGCATCGTTTCGACCCTGGTGGAGTACGCGATCTTCTTTTTCTGGGTGGTAACGGGGTTTGCATGGCTCTCAAGCGTGCTGTCCGAGTTTGACGGTATCCTGTTCGCCGTGCTGTTCGTCAACGCCATGGTGACGCTTAACTACTTTTTCCACCTTCCCGTGGATCTCTATGAGAAGTTCGTCGTGGACGAACAGTTCGGGTTTAACAAGACCACGCCGGTTCTTTTTGTGACCGATACGCTTAAAGGGGCGCTGCTGTATTACCTCTTCGGCTCCCTTATCATCGCTGCCGTGGCATACTTTATCAGCAGTTTTTCTGCCTGGTGGGTGATCAGTTTCGCCTTCGTCTTTACGGTGATCATCATCGTCAATATGATCTACCCGACCCTGATCGCCCCGATCTTCAACAAGTTCACACCGCTTCAAGACAGCGTACTGAACGAAAAGATCGAGGAGCTTCTTGAGAACGTCGGGTTTAAGAGCAGCGGGGTCTTTACGATCGATGCCAGCAAACGGGATACACGCCTTAACGCCTACTTCGGCGGCCTGGGAAGTACCAAACGGGTCGTGCTGTTCGATACGCTGATCGAGAAGCTGACCCACAACGAGCTGCTGGCGGTCCTGGGGCACGAACTGGGCCACTTCAAGCACGGGGATATCTATAAAAACATCATCCTCAGCGGCGGGATGATGCTCGCCTTTTTCGCGATCCTGGGCAACATCCCTGCAGAGCTCTTCAGTCAGATGCAGGTGGAGCAGAATGCCGGGACCCTGATCGCGCTTTTCCTGCTGATCATCTCCCCGCTCTCCTTCTTTCTGCAGCCGGTCGTGAACTACTTCAGCCGCAGGAACGAGTTTGCCGCCGACGAGTACGGCAGCGACCTTCAGAGTGCGGATGACCTCAAACGGGCGCTCATCAAGCTGACCAACGAGAACAAAAAGTTCCCCAAATCGCACCCGCTTTATATGCTCTTTTACTATACCCATCCGAGCGTGCTGGAGCGGATCGAAGCGATGGGCGGCATGCCCGAGGAGCCCAAGACGGAAACAGAGCAGGCGGTGGACGAGAAAATCGAGAATATCGAATTTAATATATTCGGGACATTGGGGGTAGACAAAGAAGATGGAAATTAATCAACTCAAAGAGCTGATCGACTACGGGACCCTGGGGATCCTGGGGGTGATGGGCTTTATCGCGCTGCTCTTTTCCCTGGAGCGCGTCTTTACGTACCGCAACCTGGATGTGAGCCTGTATGAGTCCAAAAAACGGCTGGAGATCATCCTCTCCAAAAACCTTACCGCCATCGCCACGATCGGTTCCAACGCCCCCTATGTCGGGCTGCTGGGGACGGTCGGGGGGATCATGATCACCTTTTACGGCATCGGCCAGGACGGCCTGAGCGAGACAAAAGACATCATGATCGGCCTCGCCCTGGCGCTTAAAGCGACGGCCTTGGGGCTCGTGGTGGCTATCCCTTCCATGGTCTTTTACAACCTGCTGGTGCGCAAGGCCGAGGTGCTGGAGACCGAGTGGGAGATCGCACAAGAGGAAAACGGTGAAAATCCGGAAGTTTGACAGCATCAATGTCGTCCCCTTTATCGACATCATGCTCGTACTGCTCACGATCGTCCTGACGACGGCGACCTTTATCGCCCAGGGCAAGATCAAGGTGGCCCTGCCCGAGGCCAAGAGCACCCAGAGCCAGAGTGAGAAAAGAGACCTGATCATCACGATCAAGGAGGACGGTGCTATCTATGCCGGTGACAAGGAGACGACGCTGGCGGCTCTGGCCACGACGATCGACGGGCTGAAAAAAGAGGACCTGGTCATCATCAAGAGCGACAAGAAGGCGAGTTTCGAACACTTTGTCGGCGTCATCGATCTGCTTAAGACCAAAAAACACGACAACCTGGCCATCGCCACGACCAAAAAGGCAAAATAGATGAAAGTCGTCATCGACCTGATTGAAGACCTGCGAAACGGCATCGGCAACCAAAAGGACTTTGTCGTCGGTGCCATCGCCCTGCAGAAAGAGCCGGACGCAAACGGCAATGCCCTTCTGGCCTGGGGCAAGGGGATCGTGCGGGCGGCTGTGGACGAAGCAAACGAATGTCTCAACTTTTACGTCGAGGAGGGGCGACCCATGACGAGCGGGATGGTGATCTCCCTTCTGGAGAGCATGCCAAATGAGCAGATGATGTTCAAGGTGATGGTGAGCCGGAAAGAGACCCCGGAGACAGCAGATGCTCCTCTGATCGGGTTTACGGAAGATATGAATGCCAAACAGTATATGCTGCTTATCGAAGAGACGGTATAAAGGACAGAGCGATGGAAAAGCGGGTCAGGGCGTTTTGTACGGCGGAGAAATATGACAGCAGCGAGCTTTATACGGCCCTGGGGAACAGCTACAAGGTCTCCCTGATCAAAGATGCCATCGTCATCGACCGTGACGGTACCTACGCTTTTATCTTCGACTACGGGGTGAGTGTCCTGTGGGATTACGACTATGAGGAGGAGAAGCGCCTTATGGACACCATTGTCCAGTACGCTTCCAAACCGCTGGACGAGGCGGCGACGGAGGAGATGAGCTATGAGGTCAAAGCCGGTGCGCCTATGTCGATCCGACACGACCGGATCATCCTTCCCGAAAACTCCCTCTATATGATGCTGGCAGTCAGCCACGCCCTGGCCCAGTCGACCAAACTGGCGCAGTTCGAGACCTCCATCCAGGAGCGGATCGAGGAGACGGAGTATATCCCCCGCACGCTGGCCAAGACGGGACTGATCCCGCTGGGCCGTAAAAAAATAGCCAAGGAGCGCGGACGGCTCTACCTGGAGAAGTCGGGGATCATGCTGCAGTTCGGCCTGCTGGATACGCCTGAGTTTATCTGGGAGTACCCGGAGCTTGAGAGCTACTACCTGACGACGGTCCGCTACCTCGAGGTGGAGCCGCGGGTCGAGGTGCTGGGAAAGAAGCTGGAGATCATACAGGAGCTTCTTGAGATGCTGGCGGATGAGCAGAACCACAAGCACTCCAGCCTGCTGGAGTGGATCATTATCATCCTCATCGCTTTTGAGATCGTGCTCTTCTTTTTTGACTGATGACCGGATACACCTATGATCTGATCGTCGTCGGCGCCGGGGCTGCGGGAATGATGGCGGCCATCACCGCGGCACGCCGGGGCAAAAGGGTCCTGCTGCTGGAAAAACTCCCCAAACCCGGCGCCAAGCTCAAAGCCACCGGCGGCGGCCGCTGCAACCTTACCAACACCCTGGACAATGAGAGCTTTATGGCCGGTTTCGGCAGGGAAGGGCGTTTTATGACCCCGGCACTGACGGCCCTGGACCACAAGGCGCTGATCGCTTTTTTCGCCGAAATAGGTGTCAAGACCGATGCCCCGGACGGGTTTCGGGTCTTTCCCGTAGGACACAGCTCCCAGACGATTATCACGGCCCTCGAAGCGGAGATGAAGCGGCTGGGCGTGGAGCTGCTCTGCTCCCGGAGGGCGGAGACGCTCGAGCATGCCGGGGAACGTGTGACGGGGGTGCGGACCGCGGAGCGCTTTTACCCCGCGTCCAGTGTCGTCATCGCCACGGGCGGACTGGGGTATCCGCAGCTGGGAGCCGAAGGGGACGGCTTTAAGATGGTGCAGGCGGTGGGCCACTCGGTGACCGACCTGCATCCGGCGATGATGCCGCTCCATACGCGGGAGGCGTGGGTAGCCGAATGCCGGGCCGATACGATCCCCGGAGCGGAGCTTCGGGTGGACTTGAAAAAGGCCAGAAAGCTGCGGGCCAAAGGGGACCTGATCTTTACCAAGAGCGGTATCCGGGGTCCGGTGGTTCTGGATTTCGCCCGGGAGGTGACGCCGCTTTTGGAAAAATACGGCGAAGTGCCGCTGCTTGTCAACATGACCAAAGGGATGAACGAAGATCAGGTCCTGCGTCATATCAAAGAGGAGAATGCCAAGACCCCGGGACGAAGCACCCGGGAACTGGTCGCGACGCTGCTGCCCGAATCGGTCGCCTGCCAGCTGATCCTTTGTGCCGGCGGCGACCCGGAGCTTCCGTTTAACAAACTGGCTGGCCCCGTCCGTGACGCGCTGATAAAGTCCCTCGCCTGGACACCGCTGACCGTCGTCGGACACGACGGTTTTAAGATGGCCATGATCACACGCGGCGGCGTGCCCCTCAAAGAGATATGCCCCGAGACGATGGAGAGCCGGCTTCTCAAAGGGCTCTATTTCTGCGGCGAGATGCTGAATCTCGACGGCCCCTGCGGGGGGTACAACCTGCAATGGTCCTTTGCCAGCGGCTACCTGGCCGGGCAGTCGGTCTAAAGTCTAGCAGCACTCCAGTTCGCATCGGCGCAGGGCTTCCTGTGCTGCTTCGTCGTCGGCATCTTCGAAGAGCTCTTCGAGGTAGAAGACGTTGGAGCAGACGAGGTAGAGTACCTCCTCCTTCTCATCCGCTTTTTTGTCGCGGTCGTAGTAGGCCTGGGGGATCGTCGGGATGATCTTTTTCCAGTAGAGGTTGACATGCTCACTGGCGTCAACGATGCGCAGCAGGTGGTCGAGGACGCAGCAGGCGTTTTCAAAACAGTCGATGTTCTCAAACGTGACGTAACGCTCGTCGATTCGGTAGTTTTCTAGTGCCATAACGGAAGCCTTTGGAAAAAATATACCCAGAGTGTACCCAAGACGGCGGTTAATTCGTATGACAGTAAATACCCGTATAATTGACATTTTACGAAAATGGAGAAACGATGCCCAAGGTATCAGCTGTCACATTCCACTATGTCCTCCGCGCTATCGGCCAGACCGCCCGGATCGACGAAGCCGACCTGATCGCCCAGAGCGGGCTTGACCCGAAGGTCTTCCAGGAGGAGAACGCCCTCATCGATACGGAGAAACTGACCCGTATCTTCCACTACGCTATCGAACGCTCCGGTGACCCCAACCTGGCGCTGCATATCGGCGAAGCGGTACCGTACCAGTCCCTGGGACTGCTGGGGTACCTCCTGGTCAATACGGATACGGTCGGTGAGATGCTGGCCAAGTTTTACCACTACCAGCGGCTCATCAGTAAGCGGCTCAACTTCCGCTTTACCGACGAAGGTGAGCGCTACAAGCTTGCCGTGACCATCAGTCAAAACCCCCACCTGCCGGTCCCCCGTTTTCATGCCGAGGTACACCTCTGTGCCATCGTCAACATCCTGCGCCAGATCGCGGGCTATCCCCTGATGCCCCAGGAGGCTACCTTCGCCTACGACGCCCCGGCGGACCGGAGCGAACACGAGCGCATCTTCGGGCGGCAGCTTCGTTTCGGGGCGGATGAGAACGCCGTCTTTTTTGACAAGAGCGACCTGACCGCCCCGATCGCCACCTCCAACGCCTCCATGCTGCACTACTTCGAGGTCCAGGCGCAGCGTATCCTGGAAGAGATGGACGCGGCGTCGTGGTACGCGCGGGTCAAGCATGTGATCCTCAAGGAGATCGGAGAGAAGGAGATCAGTATCGAGGAGGTGGCCAAGGGACTGGACGTCAGCATCCGGACGCTTCAGAACCGTCTCAAGGAGGAGGGGAAAAGTTTCCGAGGGGCCCTGGGCTCGGTACGCAAGCAGCTTGCCCGCCACTACATCCAGAACACCAAGATGGAGCTGGGGGCGATCGCCGTCTTTTTAGGCTACTCCGAACCCAGCGCCTTTTTCAGGGCCTATAAGCAGTGGACGGGGGAGACGCCGTCCGCGTTGCGGAAAAAGTGGGCCAAGCGATGGAGCGGGGGCTGAAAGATCTGTGGAGAGAGCTTGAGGAGCTGGGCGACAGTGAGAAAGCGCAGCACGCCCGGCGGTTTTTTAAGTGCGGACCGGGAGAGTACGGGGAGGGGGACCGTTTTCTCGGCATCCGGGTCCCCGATATCCGAAAGCTCGCCAGGCAATATGCCGGGCTCTCACTGGAAGCGGCACGGGAGCTGCTTCACTCCGAGTACCACGAAGCGCGCCTGTTGGCCCTGATCATCCTGGTCAACCGTTTCAAAAGATCCGACCCCACCGCCCAGGAGGCAATCTACCGCCTCTACCTTGCCGATACGGCGTATATCAACAGCTGGGACCTGGTGGACAGCTCCGCCGAACATATCGTCGGCGCATGGCTCTTTGAACGTGAACGATCCATCCTCCATACCCTTGCAAAATCAAAGCTGCTTTGGGAGCGACGTATCGCCGTTATGGCGACCTTTCATTTTATCAAGCAAAACGAGTTTGACGAGACCCTTTTTATTGCAGAATTGCTGCTGGGTGACAGTCATGACCTGATCCACAAGGCGGTTGGCTGGATGCTGCGGGAGATCGGGAACCGGGACAGAGAAGTGGAAGAAAAGTTTTTAAAGCAACACTATAAATCGATGCCGCGGACGATGCTGCGGTATGCGATCGAGAAGTTTCCGGAAAACCTGCGGCAAGGGTATCTAAAAAGTGTGATCTAAAGATCAGAGCGTTCCCCGCCAATACCCCCGGCCACCCCGCAGGCTGATGCAGTAATACCCCGGGAACTTTTTCCGAAACTCCGCCAGCCGCTCCCTGGTCGCCTTGCCCGTGTCGCAGTAGAAGACAAAGACGCTTCCTTCGGGCAGCTCTTTCATCTCATACGGGTTGTAGAGGGTACACTCCGCCCCTTTGATGGGGTTGGCGATGGTATCGACCAGGAGGACCTTCACCCCTTCGCTTTCGAGCTCTTTCTTATGTGCCAGGAACTCCTCCTGGGTCCATTCGTCCTGATTCAGGTAGTCGTGCATAATCTCTCCGTAACGGTGTGTCCGCTTGATTTTATAATCATATCAGTGTAGCATAGTGTTTGTTTGGTAATCAAAATGTAATTTAATGGCCGCTCCACACGAAGTTCACATTTTTCGTCTATACTGGACAGAAGAGGGGGAATAGGTAGGCCGAATATGAAAAGATATCTCCTGAACCAGCCGTTGATGAAACTGAACCATGCCCCGTTTTTGCTGATGGGGATCATGACGGTCAGTATTATTGTCATTGTCGGGCTGACGATCTGGCTTCTTTACGAAGCGGGATACGAGCAACAGCGCCAGCGTCTGATTGAAATGGTCCAGACCCAGTCGGGTATGATCAAGACCCTGGCCAAGCATGAGTATTCCGACGAGCAGAAACGTGTCAAGGATGAAGACGAGCGGCTGCGCCGTACGGCGGAAGAGACCCTTAAACGGGTCATGCTCTCCCATCCCCGCGATATGGGGCTTGGAAAGACGGGCGAGTTCACCCTGGCCAAACTGGATGATAACCATATCCATTTCCTGCTCAGCCACCGTCATAAAGAGGTCAGTCGGATGGACTCCATCTCCATGGACGCAAAATCCGCCGAACCGATGCGGCGCGCACTCCGCGGAAAGAGCGGGACGGTCGTCGGGTTGGATTACCGCGACGTAACGGTGCTGGCCGCTTTTAAACCCGTCCCGACCCTGGGATGGGGGATCGTCGCCAAGATCGACCTGGACGAGATACGGGAGCCCTATATCATGGCGGGGGTGTATGCAGGGGCCGGGGCGCTCTTTTTGATCGTCATCGGAAGTTCGCTCTTTTTTACTGTGCTGCGGCCCATCCTAGAACATCTTGAAAGCAGCAACCGCTACAACCGTATGCTCTTTAACCACTCGCCCATCGGGCTGGCCCTGTGCCGGATGGACGGGAGCCTGGTCGATATCAACAGATCCTACGCCGCGATCATCGGGCGGAGCGTCGAGGAGACCCTGCCGCTTAGCTACTGGGAGATCACACCCAAAAAGTACGAGCCCATGGAGGAGCTGCAGCTGGCAAGCCTCCGTCAAAACGGGAAATACGGTCCCTATGAAAAAGAGTACATCCATAAAAAGGGCCATCTTATCCCCGTTCGCCTTTCGGGACGCCTCCTGGATGTCGGGGGCGAGCGCTATATCTGGTCGAGTGTCGAGGATATCAGCGAACGGAAGCAGAACGAAGAGCAGCTCAGACAGGCTTCCCTGGTCTTTGACAACGCCAGCGAAGCGATCCTGATCGCCGACGAGAAACGGCGCATTGTCCGGGTCAACCGCGCCTTTAGCAAGATCACCGGGTACTCCTACACCGAGGTCCTGGGGAAAGACCCCAACTTTATGCAGTCGGGGCGGCATGACGATGCCTTTTATGATGCGATGTGGCACAGCATCAACACGAAGGGGGAGTGGCGCGGCGAGATATGGAACTGCCGCAAAGACGGAAAACAGTTTCCTGTCCTGCAGAGTATCACCGCTGTTTTTAACGACGAGGGGGAGGTGACCAGTTATGTATCGGTCTTTTCCGATATCAGCCGCCAGAAAGCCTACGAAAAAGAGTTGGCTCACCTGGCCAACCACGATCCCCTGACGGGGCTTCCCAACCGGATGCTTTTTGAGAACAGCCTCGAACAGACCCTTCAGCGTGCCGCGCGGAACAAGAGCCGGTTCGCACTCCTCTTCCTGGACCTCGACCACTTTAAAGAGACCAACGACACCTACGGCCACGATATCGGCGACCGTCTGCTTCAGACCGTAGCGGCGCGCCTTAAAGAGCGGCTGCGGGGTGAGGATGTGGTAGCCCGGCTCGGGGGTGACGAGTTTACGGTGATCCTTAGCGAGATCACCGGTGCGGACGACGCGGCCCATGTGACGCAGGAGCTGCTGGAGATGATCGAAACACCCTTTGACGCCGAAAATCAGACGATCCGTCCCGAAGGAAGCATCGGGATTGCGATCTATCCCGATCACGGGACGGAAATGCGGACACTGATCAAAGCGGCGGATGCTGCCATGTACGCGGCCAAGGAGAAGAGTTGGAAACGGTATGCGATTTATGGAAAAGAGGTTTAGGAGGGAGTCTCCCCGCAGGGACGGCCTGCGGGAGAGGGGTTAGCGGAAGATCGGTTCGAGCCGTTCGAGGTCGTTGATCACACCCCACTCGCCGCCGCCCGCTTCGACTTTCTCTTTCCACATCTTCAGACGGTCCATGTATTCGGTAGGGTCTTTGATGTCACTGTAGAGCTTGATGACGTTGGTCGCGATGACGCGGAAGCCGTCAAGCTGGATCGGGAAGTCACGTTTGAACCCTTTTTTGAGCTCCTCTTTCATATCGGAGAAGATGAGCACCGTCTTCTCGGCCGGCCCCGCTTCGTTGAGAAACTCCACTGCCTGCAGCAGGCCGCCGCTTACATCCGTGTAGGGGCTGCTCTTGACGTTTTTGACGAAGTCGTCGATCTGGGCGCGGAAAGCGCGCTTCTGCTCGTTTGTCGTACTGGGGCGGTCGTCAAATGTCACTTTGGCGATGATATCCTTCTCGCTGAAACTTCCCGTATCGATCCGGGAAACGGCGAAGGTGTCTCCCGGATTCATGTTGACCAGGATGTAGTTGATGATATGCTGGGCTTTGACCAGCTCCTCGGTGTAGGTGCCGGATGTATCCAGCAGCATGTAGACACCTTTGGTGTGGGCTTCTTTTTCCGCACAGCCGCTAAAGAGACCGCTCAGGCCGGCGACTGTCAAAAATGCAAGTATGAGTTTTTTCATAGTTATTTCCTTATTTGGTCGTTTTTTTGAGTCTCTTCTCAACCCACAGCGGGGCGAAGATGACAAGGTCATAGAGCGCGATCAGCAGGCGTGCCAGGCTGAAGAAGATATTGCCGATAAAGCGCAGGAGGGCAGCCAGCACATTAAGAAGCCCCACGACAATGATCCCCAGCAGCGTACGCAGGGAGTGGATAAACGACTCCATCGGGATCGCCGTAAAGGCAAGGACAAACGGGAAGACAAAGCCCATGACCATCTGACCGATCAGCGGGATCATGCTCACCTGGGTCTGTGCTTCCTCTTCGCCGCCCATGAGGTACTGGCGCATGGAGGCCGATTCGGCTGCCAGGATATCACGCATATATGCCAGGGAGGATTCGATTCCTGCAAGGATCAAGAGCAGGGTAAAGGTCGTCCAGAGCATTCGGGTACGCATCCGGTCGTCCATGCTTCCGATGATCGGGAGCAGGTGGGTGATCTTCAGCGACTCCATGAGGAAAAGCCCCATGGCCAGTTCCAGGAGGATAACGACCAGGGCCGCCACGTCGGCTGTCTTGATCGGCCCGATGTAGCTGCTGCCGCCGACCATCTCCTGCATCGGGTAGGCGATGAGGTTGAAGTTGATGATGATCCCGCCGATGGCGATGGCGAGCACGATACCGGCGATAAAGAACTGCGTCATGGAGGAGGAGGAGAGGGTGCGCAGCGCCTTGTCGGACTTCTTCTCCATCTCTTTATACTCCGAGAGGTTCTCGTCGATCTTCTTGGCGTGCTGGAAGATGCCGGTGATCTTGGCATCGACCGTCTCCAGCAGCTTGTTGGACTTGCGCCAGACCGGCATGAGGGCTTTTAGCGCACTCAAGCGCTCACGGGTCGCCTTGCGGTACTCGTCGGTCGCCTTGCTCTGCGCCTTTTCGATCGTACCTTTGATATCGCCCAGCATCTTCGTGACCATCGGGTCGGTACCCGCCTTGATCTTGGAGAGGGTATCCACGGCCTTGACCCACTCGGGCGGGGGCGGGGGTGTCTCGATACTGTTCTGGTAGTCGGTCTCGATCTTCTCGTTGTTGTCGCTGAGCTTGCGGTGGAGTTCGGGATAGGTGCCGATGTCGCGTTCGATCACCTTCTCGACCCGTTCGAACTCCCGTTCGATGGCGACTTCGATCGCTTTTTTGCCCGATTCGAGCAGGACCTCTTCGTTGCGTTCTTTAAGGCGCTTCGCCCCGAACTTGACCGAATACGCCGCCAGCCTCATGGCGTTGCGAATGGTCCGTCCGAGGGCGGCGAGCGCCGTATGTACTGGATTTCTCGCAAAGTACATCAGCGCGACGATAATAATGACCCACACCAAAACGGAGAGGGCCGGGTAATCCGGGAATATCATTAGAAATGATTGATTCATACATGAGCCTTATGCAATAAATATACGTCTATCTTAGCGAAATAAAAAAATCATTTCGATTAAAGATGATATAATGCTCCCATCATTAACAAAGGAGCCGATATGTCATATGACGTTTTAACCACTGACACACCATTGCAGCGACGCAGTGCCGATATCACCGTAAGCTCCTTCTCCCCGTGGCGTTCCTGGCGCACTCTCTAATTTCCACAACCGTTTCTATTTAACAGATTACCGACCATATCAATATAACCAAGGGATACCTATGTCTTTACAACTGGACAACATTATTATCACCGGGCGGACCTACGGGGAGTACTGCGCGTTTTTCGACCTGCAGCCGGGGGAGCTCAGGGGAAAAAAGGTGCTCGACTGCCCGGGCGGGGCGTCGTCGTTTACGAGTTTTGCTAAAAAAGACGGACTTAAAGCCAAAGCCGCCGACCGGGTCTACGGCCTGGAGCGGGAAACACTCAGGGAGATCGGTGAACGCAGCATCGAGGCGATCTACCGCGACACGGCATGGATGGAGGGGCACAATTATACATTTTATGAAAGCATCCCCAATCACCGTCGTTTTCGGGAAAAGGCGCTGCGGGAGTTTTTAAAAGACTACAACTGTCACGACTATATCAAGGCGGAGCTGCCTCATCTACCTTTTACTGACAAGGCGTTTGACCTGGTGCTCTCTTCGCATCTGTTTTTTGTCTACGACGACCGCCTCGATCTTGTCTTTCACCTGGCGGCGATCCGCGAGCTGCTCCGGGTCGGCAAAGAGGTGCGGATCTTCCCGCTGGTCGATTTTAACAACAGCAGGGAAGGGCAGGAGCAGAACTTTTCGCCGCTTTTATACCGGTGCCTGGAGGCGCTGCAAGGGGAGTGTGAAGTGCAGATCGTCAAGGTCGGTTTCGAGTTTCAAAGGGGTGCGGGGTATATGCTTCGATTGGTTCAAAAAATGTGATGATTTACAGTTGCTTTTCAAAACCCGACCATGAGCGTCTCATCTTCGTCATACCCGATCCGGATATCGTCTAGATACCAGGCAAAAGGCTCCAGATCTGTTTCGGGATCCTGGATGAGAGCAAAATTATTGTTGATATAAGTGGCATCCATGTAAATCCCCGTGGAGTAGATGTTATTATCAAGCTTTTCCCGCACATTAACCGGTATATCATTAATCAACGTACTGCCATCCACGGGAACTGTTTCATTTTCTTGGTATACCCGGATATTCAACTGTGGATTTTCCCTGTTTTTAATGGACATCTCCACCCTATACCAAATATTTTCAACGATATTACCGGCTTCCACAATTACTTCATCAACCGAACGCTGGATCGTAACACCGTATGTATTGCTTACAGTAAAAGTGAAGGCCCCGGGTAATGCAGGAAAAAAACTTAGAAATGTATCCGAAGACGAATA
>JBNKTC010000021.1:0-66144 GCA_050297855.1 Campylobacterales bacterium | reverse complement strand
CAGCCTCCTCGAACATGACGACACCGAAGCCCAGGAGTATGCGGAAAAACTGCGCTCCGTCCCCGGTGCCGCACGCTTCAAACCCGAACTTGACGCCCTCCTCCGCGCCATCGCCGGGTATGCCTTTGAAGAGGCCCTGGAGGTTACCGATACACTATCTGCACGACTTATTGAGACAAAGGAGTCCTCATGAATACGCTTCAGCAGACCATCCTTATCGTAGACGACACACCCGAAAACATCGATATCCTTAAAAATATTCTCCACGACACCTATAAGATCAAAGCGGCCGTCAACGGCGAACGGGCACTCAAAGTGGCCCAAAGCGATCCAAAACCCGACATGATCCTGCTGGACATCATGATGCCGGATATGGACGGGTATGAGGTGTGCCGCCGGCTCAAAGCCGACCCGGCGACTGCCGAGATCCCCGTGATCTTCGTAACAGCCATGAACAGCGAAGAGGATGAAGAGAAGGGGCTGGCACTGGGTGCGCTGGATTATATCACCAAACCGATCAGCCCCGCCATCACCAAAGCACGCATCAAGACCCACCTCTCCATGCAGTGCCTTTTTGAACGGAAACATCGCTACGAACAGAGAATGTTTGAGGACTACCGGACAAAATCGATCAATGAACTGATGGTCAATATCTCCCACCACTGGCGTCAGCCGCTCAATATCATCGCCGTCGACGTCGAAAATATCCGCATGGATATGGAGGATGAGGGCATCGTCTCCGAATCGATCACGCAGGCTCTTGAAAGCATCAAAAAGACAACCCACGAACTCTCCTCCGTGATCGACTTTTTTAAAAAATACAGACCGCAGCCGGATGCGCCGCTGACACCGTTCTCCCCCCGGGATCTTATCCATGATATCACTTCCCTGGCACGTGAGAAGATCGACGCTTCGTCCTTGGAGGTGATCAATGCGATCCCCGAAGAGCTTACCGTCACAGCGGATGCCCCGATACTCTTAAACGTTCTGCTGACACTGCTTGAGAATACCGTGGATGTCGCCCAGGAGCGCAAGATCGCCGACCCCGTGATCACCTTCGAAGCCGAAGCTGACACCAAAGGCCTCCTTATCCGGGTAAGCGATAATGCCGGAGGAATCGATGTGGAACCCAGGGAGCGGATCTTTGATCCCTATTTCACCACCTTTTTCAAGAGTAAAGACAAAGGTCTGGGGCTCTATATGGCAAAGATAGGGGTCGAAGAGCACCTTGACGGGAGCATCGAAGTACAAAACAGCCAAGAGGGTGCCTGCTTTACCCTTCGCATTACCGATAAGGCATCCACCGTATGAACAGAGAAAAAGAACAGACGATCCTGGTCGTCGACGACACCCCGGCAAACATCGATCTGCTGACCGATATCCTCAAAGACGACTACCGGGTCAAGGCGGCCATCAACGGTGAAAAAGCCCTCAAAATCGTCCGGGGCGAACAGAAGCCCGATATGATCCTGCTGGATATCATGATGCCGGGGATGGACGGATACGAGGTGTGCCGGATCATCAAATCCGACCCCATGACCCGGGGCATTCCCATCATCTTCATCACCGCCATGAGTGAGGAGGCGGACGAAGAGAAAGGGTTGGAACTGGGTGCGGTCGACTTTATTACCAAACCCATCAGCCCGGCGATCACAAAAGCCCGGATCAGGACCCACCTGGCCCTTTATGACCAGAACCGGGAGCTGGAGAAGAAGGTAGCCAGCCGGACCGAAGAGCTTAAAAAAACGCGCCTGGAGATTATCCAGCGACTGGGAAGGGCGGCGGAGTTCAAAGACAATGAGACCGGCCTCCATGTCATCCGTATGAGCCACTATAGCCGTCTGATCGCCGAAACGGTGATGCAGGAGGCAAACGAGTGGACGGAACTGCTTTTCCAGGCCGCCGCCATGCATGACATCGGGAAGATCGGCATCCCCGACAGGGTACTGACAAAACCGGATGGGCTCGACGATACGGAGTGGGAGCTGATGAAACAGCATCCCCTTTTCGGAGCCGAGATCATCGGGGAACACCACTCCGAACTCCTGCAGATGGCACGCGAGATCGCCCTCGCCCACCACGAAAAATGGGACGGATCGGGATATCCCCACCGCCTGAGCGGAGATTCGATCCCGCTCTCGGCACGGATCGCCGCCGTTGCGGACGTCTTTGACGCATTGACCACGGAGCGTCCCTACAAGGAGGCGTGGAGCGTCGAAAAAGCGGCACAATATATCGAAGAGAATGCCGGGACGGAGTTTGACCCGAAAGTCGTTGCCGCATTCAGGTCGGCGTTGCCGCACCTTCTAAAGATCAAGCAGAAGTTTGTCGAGACGGTCGAATTCGAGCACTTCCGGTTGAAGCTCTAGAAGTGCTACCGCTTACGGCAAAACCCGAAAGCCCCTGCCTCGCTTTTTAATACAATATCAATATAATGGTCAAAACGGAGGTTTTTTATGCAATACCTTTTCCGTGTGCTCATGCTTCTTGGTACACTCTCCCCCCTCTTTGCGGAGCCGTGGAAAGAGGTCCCGCTCCCCGTGTTTAAAGAGCCGCTCACCCTGCGGGTCGTCTATGCCCACAACCCCCGCTTTCAGCCCCTAAGCCCGGGAACCCTCCATACAATGCTGAACGAGGCACGGGAGACCGCCCGGAAACAGCTGGGTGTACGCATCAACTTCCAGGTCGCCCCGCAGATCACGGTCAAAGAGCTGTTCGGCTATCTTACACCGGCGGTCAAAGCGGCCAGGGCGGATGAGATCTACGATTTTAAAAGCCAACAGGGTGATTTCCAACGCCTCAAAAAAGCGATGCTCCGGGGCCTGAACGAACGGCGTACCCCGCTTGATTCCATGATCGCCTATGCGACGCCCTACCTTTCGGATGAGCTGAGTGACAACTCGCTTCCGGCTTTTGCCGATATCCTGGCACGGACACTCCTGGCGCGCATCGGCGACTGGCAGGGTCTTAAAGCCCGGGACGGGAAACCGGTGATCGGCAGCTCGCCCTATAACGAATGGACCTACTGGGACGCATTGGGATACGGAGCCCTTCCCTATGATATCGTCATCACCAACTCACTCATCGCCAGTGTCGAATACTACGGACAGGATATCCACTCGGCCCTGCGCGGGGGCCTCACCGTCGGGACCACGACCAACAACCGCTCCCCCCTGGGGGCGTTTGTCTTCTGGAGCACCTTCCCCTTCATGGAAGAAGCACCCCTGCTGACACGTCTTCGGGATGCCGACTACCGGGTCAGCGAAGGGGCCAAGCTCAGCGGGACCTACCTGGTCCACGAGATAGGCCACCTGCTTTTCCATTACGGACATACCTTCGAGACCGACAGTTGCATCATGACTCCGGTACCGATGCTCCATTTTAAAAGCTGGGCCAAAAAACTCGATCCGAAAAAATGCCGTAGCGGGTACTACCCTGCCATGCAAAAAGGGGCTGCGACCATCTACTACAACCCGGAATGGTGTGCTAATCCCGGTACTGCGGCCCCATAAAACGTATAAACTCCTTCAGTAATTTCTTGTCAAACTGGTTCCCCATTTCCGTCATCATAATGTTCAAGGCTTCGAAAGCGCTATGTGTATCGCCATAGGGTTTTTTTCTCAAAAGCGCATCATATACATCTGAAAGTGAGATGATCTGGGCAAACAAGGGTATTGCGCGGCCTTTTAGATTACCGGGATACCCCGACCCGTCAAAATGTTCATGGTGGGAGAGCACACCGTCAAGGACCTCCTTGTCCCTTTCCAAATGGGACCGCATGATAAAACTGCCGTATTTCGCATGCTTTTTGATGAGTTCAAACTCCTCCCGGTCCAGAGAGGCTTTATCCATAAGATCACTATCGATCTGACTTTTTCCGATATCGTGAAAAATTGCACTGTTCCCGATCCGAAACAGATCGTTTTGATTAAACCCGAGATGCAATCCGAAGCCGATGGAAAAAAGTGCCACATGAAGCGAGTGGGCACCCAGCGAATAATCCATATTTCCGGCATCATTGAGCGTTTTAAAAGCCCTCTCATAAGAATGGATCAGATCGGCCAAATGCTCCACGATGACCTTGACCCTGGTATACCCCCAACCAGAACGAGGATCACTCGAAAGATAGTCCATCATCTCCATACCGTGACCAAAAATACGATCCGACTTTTCTTCAAGGCTCAGGTCTGGTTCCAACACAAACGGCGGTGTATACTGCTGCACATATGCCCTAAAATACTTCCGGTCGTCTTTCTGGATGAGGAGATGTTTGATATTTTTCTCATCCAGCATCTTCAGGTGAGACACCTCCAGGATTTTTCCCTTTGCCAGCAGTTGTTCTATAGACTCTTTCTTATCCTCCTTAGCCTTGTTGCGGTAATAGAGAGGGAACTCGACGGCAGTACCGGCCTTAAGGCTTTTTACATTGATCTCCTTCATCTCGGTAAGCGCCTGCGATAGCAGATCCTCCTCTTTTGTGGAGACAGACAGAATCCGCTGCAGGTAGTCAAGGTATTTTCTCTTATCGGAATAGAGAATATAGAGGCGCTTGATGCCTTTTTCTTCAAGTCGCTTCTTATAATTAAGCGGGTAACGAGCCCCTGGGTTTAGAAGTTTTTTGTATTGTTTATCTCTGTTTCGATAGTAGATGGAAAAATCCACAACACTACCCGGGAGAAGTGTGTTGGAAGGAATAGATTCAACAGAAGTTTTCTTCTCTGAAGAAGGAATAGATGCCATATCCGCTCCTTGATCTATAATATGTCCTAATACATTATTATGTTTTAGTGAATTATTTATGACATTGGAGTGTTCTTGGTATAAAGAGGGGTTATCGAGTGAAAGGGTAAAGAAAATTTAGCGGCTGTTCATCTCCTGGACGATCTTCAACTGGTACTTGGAGATAAACTTATGCACCACCGCCTCCAGCTGCTGGTCAAGCATATAGATGATCACCACATGGAATTTCCGTCCCACCTGGTTGATCTTGTAGACCTCTCCGCTGAGACGGACCGCTTCATCATGGCTGTTGACTTTCAGACTGCAGTCAAGCTCCACCTTCTGCCCGAGCCGCAGCTCTTTTAACAGCGGCAGTTCGATACCGACCGCCTTGATCGACATATCCACGATCCGGCCTGGGATATCGTTGTGTCCGAAGCGCAACTGGACCGGGATCACCTCGTCAACATCGACGCGGATGTTCTTCCGGTCGGCGATGGACTTGTCTTTCACATAGGTGAGTGCCGCGAGGGTCACAGCCTTTTCGTCCAGGAGTATCCGCGTCACCCGCCCCTTCACCGGGTAGGAGAGGTTTTCCGAGACCAGCATCATCGTATCCTTCTCCTGGAGGACCGCCAGCTGATGTTTGTTGGCCGATACGGTGACGCTTCCGTCTTTCTCCACCTCCAACGCGTAGGTCTGATTGGTCACCTGGAGCCCGCGGTAGATGCAGAGACTCTTAAACTGGCGGTTGTTGGACTTGAGCCACCCCATGGAGTTGATAATACTCCGCCGATCATGGGCCGCCTCCGCTTTGGCATCGTAGTCCACGGCATGGTCGGTGTTGATAAAGGCCTCTTCGTGGGTCTTGATCTTCTCTTTGAGGTGCTCAGCCCGTTCGATCATGATCCGTTCATCATCGGTCTTTTTAAGCTCCGTGATCCCGTAGCAGACCCGGGCGCTTCCTCCCGCTTCGCCCAAAAAGACGTTGTTCAGCATCCGGGCGAACTTCACCGCCGCGAAAATATCGGTATGGACCAGGACCAGGATATACTCCCGTGACGTCATACGGTTGAAAAAATCGACGATGGATATCTTGTCCTTGATGACACGCTGCAATATCCGGTGCTGGTTCTCATCGGTAACCTCGCCCGTCACCTCGATCACCATCAGGCTCAAGGAGATACCGTAATGTTTCGAACGGTCGATCTCTTTAAGAAGAAGGTTCTCAAATGCATCCCGCCGGTCACGGTCGTAGAAACAGCGGTCTTTTTCACTGATCTCGACCCGTTTCTCCTGATCGTGGAGGTTGGAGATATCGGTCATGGAGAGTATCACCTCTTCAAAGCTGTCGAGGTAGCCGGTCCGGACATAGAAAATACGGTTTTCGTTGTTTTTCGTATCGAGGAGCTTGACCCGGAAATCCCGTCCGATCATCTTGGACATCTCTTCAAAGGGTTTGTCGCGGTCAGGTGGATAGTAGAACCCCTCCTCCCTGATCAGGAAATCAGAAAGTGCGGCCTGGTTCCCGTTGAGCTCCTTTACCGACCCCAGACCGAAAAAATCCAGGAACCGGCGGTTGGCCGAGCTGACCCGGCTGCCCAAAAGCGTAAAGATCAGGGTATCCTGGAAATCGAGTACCTCCTGCTGATGACGATGCAGCCGGTCAAGGTCTTTTTTAAGTTTGATCGCCGATACCGTCTTGTAGAGTACGGCGATAAACATCGAATAATCGAAAGGTTTGAGGATATAGTTGTCCACATCCACCTTGATCGCATTAAGCAGCAGCTTTTTATCATCATAGGCCGAAGTGATGATGATCACGGCATCTTTTTTACTCTTTTTGATCGCACGGGACATCTCGATCCCGTTCATCTTAGGCATCTTTATATCGGCGATTACCATGTCATGCTTCTTCTGGCGAAACTGCTTAAGTCCCGCTTCGCCGTCATCGGCGACATCCACCGCATTGAACATCTTATTTAGAAAGTTCAGAACCTCTTTCTGGACCCCTTTGTCATCTTCGACATAGAGTACGGAGACATTTTTAGCTCTTTTTTGCAGCTCTTTGATCAGTTCCACGAAAATCTCCTTATGTTCTAACCGCAAGAATAGCACAAAAGAATTGTTTTTGGAATATAAACAAAAAATAGATAATTACAAAAAAGTGCAGAGGCATAGATACTGCGCACTCAATAAAAAAGGAAAGGGACTACGCCGTGTACTGGGGCCCCATGAACTTGATAAACTCCATCAACAGGCGCTTGTCAAAGTGGTGGCCCATCTCGTTTTTCATCATCGAGAGGGTCTCAAAGGAGCTTTGGGCATCGCGATACTCCTTTTTGCTTGTCACGGCATCATAGACATCGGCAATGGAGGCAACCTGCGCAAACAGGGGGATCTCGTTCCCCGTCAGGTTGTCCGGGTATCCCGAGCCGTCAAAGCGCTCATGGTGGTGTTTGACGCCGTTTAGGATATCCTTATCCTGCTCGACATGGGACTTGAGGATGTAATTGCTGTAGTTGGCATGCTTTTTTACAATGGCAAACTCTTCCGCCTCCAGCGGACCTGCTTTATTCAAAATAACAGGGTCGATCCGGCTTTTGCCGATATCATGGAAGAGCCCCACATACCCTACCCGGAGCAGATCCTCACGTTTGAACCCGAGATGGTGCCCGAAACCGATCGTAAACACCGCCACGTCAAAGGAGTGGGTATGGGTATCATACTCCACCCTTCCCACATCGGTAAACGCTTTAATAGCACCCTTGTCGTTGCTCACCACGTCGACTACGTGGCCGAGGATCGATTTGGCCCGGGAGAATGTCCATGAACAGCGCGGATCGCAAAAGAGCTTCTCCAGGACCCCCGTTGCCTCGGTATACAGCAGCTGCGCCTTCTCCTCCAGGGGAAGGGTCATATCCAGTTCAAACGGCGGGGTGTTTACCTGCAGATAGTGTTTGTATGCTGCCATATCCTCTTTACGGATATGCAGCATACCGATGCCCTGCTGTGCCAGAAGCTCACGGGTTTTTCGGGTAAAGGCACTCCCCTTGGTAAGCAGCTTTTTGATCTCTTTGTCACGTCCCGCGTAATAGACGGGAAACTTTATGATCGTATCGTCGAAAAACGTTTCGGCACGGACCGTCTCGGTCAGGAGCTTCGCTTTCTTTTCGGGCAGTTTGGCAGGGAGATGTTTTGCCGTACTGTTTAATCCGTTCGGGCGCTTTACTCTTTTTCTGCTCTCCGGACGTTTTGTATTGCTGTCATTGACACTCTTCAGATAGAGAAGGTATTTCAGTTTGTCTTCGCCCCTGATGTAAAGCTTCTCGATCGCCCGCTCCATAAGCTGCCTTTTGATCGAACCGGAGCAGCGGCTGCCCGGACTCAAAAGCCGCTTATACCGGCTCTCCCTGCTTTTATAGTAGACAGCAAAGTCGAATACGCTATCGGCATGGATCGTATCACTCGGGATCGAAAGGACGGAAGTCTTTTTCTTCTGATTGACGGGATTTAACGACATACTTTCTCCTCTGACGGTATAAGCATACGTTATTACTTTAATATCTTTCTGTGACCTATTAATGACTTTTTATTAAAAATCTTATTTTTTTAATTTCTTAAGGTTACAAATAGGGACAGGATGACATGCGTCATCCGCCCCCTTCACGGCCGCGTTCGCGTGTCAGGTAACTAAACAGACCCAGTGCTATGATCATAGCCGATACCCCGCCGATCAGGTAGATGGCGTTGTTCATCTCTTTGTAGTCCACCAGGGCGATCTTAAAGACCACCATCAGCGACTCGATGGAGAGCGCGATGATGATAGAGGTCAAAAACCGGATCAACAGCCGGTTCTCCTCCCCTATCTCGACGGCGTAGCTCTTATAAAAGACCTCCTGCTCCAGTATTGTCCTGGAAAGATCGAAGATCGCCAGCCCCAGCGTCATGGCGATGATGGAACGGAATGTGGCGTGCATATCCATTTTAGACGGGTCTTCAAACGAGAAGAAAAAGGTGTAAAGGGCATACCCCGTCAGAAAAAGGGCAAACAGCACGAGTCCGAAGCCGATCAGGCTGTATACCGTTTTGGACATGTGGTTAAACAGACGGTTATTCTCGATAAAACGCAGCTCTTCCAACAGTTTCAGCAGGCTGAAGTCAAAGACGACATACTCACCGCTGTCGATCCGTTTGACGACGCTCAGGCTCGGTTCGCCGTTATGGGAGCTGATATAGGCCTGGCTGATGTAGATGCCGTTTTCCATAAACTGGATCTTGTTGAACATATACTCCCGGTCTATGCCTCTGGAGGACTCATCGATGCGGCGCCGGTAGTAAAAGGGCGTAAGCTGCCGATAATCGGGTGAGACTTTGTAGACAAGGTCGAGTGCAGAGAAGAGCTGAAAACACTCTCTGATACGCGGCTCTTCAAAACTTTTCATACTTTTATTGTGCAGGGCTGAGACTAAATAGTTCTCGATGGCGACCCTGTTCTGTTTGTAGACTTTAATGATCTCTTTCATCGCAACCTCCTTTTCGGGGAATACGAAAAACGGATGGGACACTTCCCACACGATAACAGAATCGTCTGACAGGGATATAAGAAAAAAAGATTAGTTTAAAAGGGAGAAAAAGCCGGTACGGGAATTAAGGAGTAGCGGATCGTACCGGCTGTATGAAAAAAGTCTATATGGTATTTGTTCACTTCACGTACCTGGCGTCTGGCTTCCCCCGGGCCCGCGGCAGAGGCAGGATTACGGTTACCCCTGCTGCGTAAGGCTCAAAACCCGGTTTTGGCGTGCGTCGGCTTGACTTCTGGCTAAAGGAGAAATACCCGGTGACATTATGTCAGGCTCAACACCGGGCAGATGCTTCTTAATATGCTGCAGTAATTGCAGCTCCTTTTATATTATCGATGTTGCAAGGCTTATAACAAAAAGGAAATAGATATATATTCCCAGAATCACGGTATAAGCGCGACAGCGACGACCAGATACACTCAGCTAGGCTGACGTGTTCAAATACTACGTTCTAATCTTAGGGTACCGTTGTCAACGCAAAGTCAACAAAATGAACAAAAAGTGAAAAAAAGGCTAAATTTTTATTTCGTACCCGATGCCCTTGTGGTTGATGATGATCTCATCGCTTCCGAGTTTCTTCCGGAGTTTGTAGATCAGGGTCTTGAGTGAACCCTTGGACATGGGGTCGCCGGCCCAGATATAGTCTTCGATCGTCTCATAATCCAGCACGCGGTTCTTGTTTTTGACCAGGAAGGCAAGGATGATCTTCTCCGTTTTGGTCAGTTTGATCTCTTTGTCGCCTTTGTAGACTTTGTTGTTGCTGGCATCGATCTTGATATCGGGATCGAACTCGTAGATCATCTCCTTGTTCAGAAGGGACTCTTCGTAACGCTGGAGCAGCTCCCGGATG
Source organism: Campylobacterales bacterium (assembly GCA_050297855.1). Classification (GTDB taxonomy): domain Bacteria; phylum Campylobacterota; class Campylobacteria; order Campylobacterales; family SZUA-545; genus SZUA-545. Next base: position 55,992 of record JBNKTC010000021.1, on the reverse strand, counting down.
CGCTTAAAATCGAAAGGCTTGACGATATAGTCTTCGAGCTTGAGGGAGACGGCGGAGAGAAGGTAGTCTGTATCGGTATGTGAAGTCACGACGATCACTTTGGTCTCATCGTCGTTTTTACGGATCTTTTCGACGAATTCGATACCGTTTCGGCCGGGAAGATTGATATCGGTAAAGATAATGGATGGCTTATACTTCTCATACAGCATCTCTCCGTCTTCTGCCGTCGTTGCGGTAAATACCTTGTGGAATATCCGTTTCATGTTCTGTTCGAATATCTCCAGCAACGGTTCGTTATCTTCAACTATTAAAACGGTCATCTGGTTTAATAGTTTAAATTCATACATCTATTCTACCCTTGTGTGTTCGGTCTGCCTCTATACGTTTTCACGGCTATCATAACCCAATTTTGATTAATTATCTCAATTTTATTCGACCCGCTTTATATTAAATTTACCTTGATGACACCTTTTTTTGCTTTTCCTGCCGGATCAAAACGGAAGAACAGGATACGCCACATGGACAGCCCTCGGAATTGTGCATACCCTCCGTTATTGACTTATCGTTTAGGTTTTGTTTATTTAGAATGTACTAGAATCAAATGAACTAATCAGAAGCATAGGATAAACGAACAGATTTATCCTTTAATCCTCGGGAAAGCGCTTAATGTCAGATATGTCGTCGTACTCTATAAAACAAATTGCCCTTTTTAACCCGCTCGGGTTACTGCTTGCGGCAAGCATTGCCTGCACTGCCCTGTATGCCGATGACAAAGATATCCTTGCCAGTATCTCCGACACCATGACCCGCTATGAAGAGATGGCGACGATAACCAAGACCAATGAACGCTACCAGCCCTATATCATCTCGGTATTCCAGGGTAAAGAGCTGGAAAAACTCGGTGTAAAAGACCTGGAAGAGGCCCTGCTTCTTGCTCCGGGTGTCGATATCACGACGGACAACTTCAACAACCGCACGATGATCTTCCGCGGCTCCAATCCCCAGGCCTACGGCCAGACCAAGCTCTTTGTCAACGACACGCTTGTCAATGAAGTCTTCTTCGACTCCTACACCCAGTACCTCAAGATGCCGGTCGAGATGATCAAGCGGATCGAGATCACGCGGGGACCGGGGAGCAAGACCGACGGGGTCAACGCCTATGCCGGGTCCATCCATGTCATCACCTATACCGAAGAGTTCGAAGGGTTCGAGTCCAAAGACCGACTCGTTTTCAAGGGCGGATCTTATGAATACAAGATGGGGGGCTTTGTCAAAAACTACAAAAGCGGTGACCTGAAGATCTTCACCGACTTTTATTACCAGGAAGATGATAAAAAACTCTATGCCGGGCAGGACGGATACTCCCAGGGAAGTATGTCCTGGGAAACGACAGACCCAACAAGTCCCTATTATTACTACTATGACAACCGCTATCTGTCACGCAAAGGGGATGCCCCGCTTTGGGTCAAAAACTGGAACCTCGGCATCACCCTCGATTATAAAGACTTCTATATCAAAGCCCGCAACAACGAATACACCCACGGCAGCGCCTACGGGATCAACTGGTATCTACCAGATCACGATGACCATCAAGACTTGCCAAGCCAGTATTTTGAAATCGGCTATGTTAAAACCATCGACGACTTTACCCTTGATCTTAAAGCCGGTATAAAAAATGACAGCTGGGGACATAAAGCACGCTTGGGCCCAAACGGTTTTTCCTTTTTTAACTACTATGAATACATGACAGAAGATCCGGCATTTGATATTACCAACGGAACTACATTTCAAGAAGGCCTGGGCCGACACTATGCTAAACAGCGATCACACTACACCTCGGAATTTATCAGGTACCGAGGATGGGAAGATCACACAATCACCATGGGCCACCGTTACCTGAAAGAAGAGACCTACGATACGGTAACCAAACTGCACGATTGGTATACGGGAGTCGGGTTAACCGACTACTCCGACAATTTGCCTTTTTTCGACAAGGATGCGGAACGGGAAACGAATATTTTCTCTTTGCAGGATGAATATTTTGCCAGTGACCGACTCAGTCTGATTTACGGGTTCAGCCATGAAAAAACGACTCTGACCGACCCGATAACCGATCCAAGGGTCTCCCTGGTCTACCAGCAGGATGCCAACAACATCTACAAACTGATCTACAGCCAATCCCACCGCAACCCATCCTGGCAGGAGTTGTTTACCATGTATAATGCAGCCCGATGGGGGAACCCCGACCTCGATCCCGAAAGAGTCACCGCATACGAAGCCGCTTATATCCGTAAATTTTCAGCCGACAGCTATCTCCAGGCCAACGTCTTTAAACTACAGAATAAAGACCAGATCTATTCTGTTACGGCCGACCCGGCAAAACCGACCTTTTTTAACGGAGTGGGTACCGATATCTACGGAACGGAACTCGAGTACAAAGGGAACCTTACGCCCTCCGATCAACTTTATCTGAACTATTCCTATGTGGCCGGAGAAGACAACAACGGAGACAGTCTTGCCAATGTCGCCCACCACATGGCCAAACTATGCTATATCTATGACCTGAGCAGTGCCATCTCCCTAAGCGGCATCGCCCGTCATGTCGGAGCAAAAGAACGGCTTCCTTCCGATACGCGGGAGAAGGTCAAGGCCTATACCAAAGTGGATACCGCCATACGCTATGAAAGCCAAGGAGGCTATCAACTGACCCTCAGCGGGAAAAACATCTTCAATGCGGATGTCCGTTATCCGGCAGCCGATGGTTATTATATAGATGACTACCGCCAGGAAGGCCCGAACTTCCTGGTCACCCTCGGAAAGGAGTTTTAAATGAAAAAACTCCTTCTGATCGCCTTTATCCTGACAACGTCACTCTTCGGGTACAGTTATAACGAGCTGTTGATCAAGGCCCAAAGCAGCATCTTCCCCAAGATCCTGCTGCTGGACAAAAAGCTGGATGAAAAACTGGTCGACGGCAAAATCGTCTATACGATCGTTTGCGAAGACAACGACGTCCATACCGCGGAGACGTTGCGCGACACGATGAACAAACGGTACAAAAACCGTCTGGGCGACTACGCCTTCGAGATCAAAGTTATTCCCTTTTCAAAGCTGACAGACCAGACCAGGGCAACGGCACTCTACGCCCTGAATACCGACGAGCATATGGACAAGATCCGCCGCATTGCCGAAAAATCCGGCTGCATGACGTTCGCCTACGACATCGCCAACCTCAAACACGGCCTCCTCCTCTCTTTGATGATGGAAAAGACGACGGTCCTCTATCTGAATAAAAACGGGCTCCGGAACCATAATGTCGATTTTGTCGAGTCACTCTACCAGATCGTGAGGTTTGCACACAACTGATGAAACAGGCCAAAACCCTCTCGAAAAAGATCGTCCTGGCATTTACCCTCATCTCGGCCATCGTCCTGGCCCTGATATTCGGGACACTCGAACGCATGAACAAAGAGGCGTTTTACGAAGTGGAACTGGAAAAGGCGAATATCATCGCCGATACGGTCGAACCCCTGCTGGCACTGGATATCTACCTGGAACTGGAGGATAAAAAACGCCAGCTGGCCGAACAGCTGATCAACAACCCCAACATCCTCGCCGTCCGCGTCCTGGAAAACGGGATGGAGAGCCTCCATATCGAATCACCCGAATACAACCAAAACGAACAGAACTTCTTTTTGATCACGAAAAAACTGATGATGCCCAATACCGACATCCCCGTCGGGGAGCTGGAACTTATCTATTCAAGCAAGCGTTATAACGAACTGATCAGCCAGTACACCCGCCTGGTACTTTACCTGCTGATCAGCCTGACGGCCATTTTCCTCGTGCTGGGGCTCTATATCCGCTATCTCCTCTCCCCGCTGAAAACAATCGCCCGCCTGCTCCACACCTATCGACCGGATAGGGAGATCACCTTCCCCTATACGAAGGAGAACAACGAGATCGGGATCATCTCGACTGCCCTCAACGAGATGCACGCCAAAGTCTATGCCAACTTTATGCTGCAAAAAGAGAAAAACCTGCACCTCGAAGAGCAGGTCGATGAAAAAGAGCAGATCATCTACGAATCAAACCAACGGTTTAAAGAGGTCTTCAACAATGCGATCTTCGGTATCTGGATCATCGACAAAAAACGCAAGACCCTCGATGTCAATGACAAGCTGCTCGATATGCTGGGACAGACCAAAGAGAACCTGCTGGGCAAAAACATCCTCGATTTTGTTGCCCGGGAAGACAGCGGTTTTTTTGAAAAGATGAGTGTCCTGACCGAGAACCAGCCCGACAAACAGCAATACGAAGTGACCCTTAGTGATGAAGAGGGCTGCACATTTCCTGCCTATTTCCACGCCTCCGCCATCAGGGACCGGAACGGCAAAGTGCTCGGGGCTTTCGCCTTTATCGAAGACCTGCGGGAAAAGCGGCTTATGCAGGCCGAACTGGAGCGAAAGACACGCCGTCTGGAGCTGCTGAACACCAAACTGGGCGAAGAGGTGGCCAAAGAGGTGGAAAAACGGCGAAAAAGCGAACAGAAGATGTACCAGCAGTCCCGGCTGGTCGCCATGGGAGAGCTTATCGTCGCCATCTCCCACAACTGGCGCAACCCTCTTAACTCCCTGGGGCTGCTGATCCAGGACCTTGAAGATGCCTACTCCTTCGGAGAACTGGACCACGACTACCTTCATCTGATGTCGAAAAAATCCCTTGCCCAGATCAATTTCATGTCCCAGACCATCGACGATTTTGCCAACTTCTTCAAACCGGTCGGCCAGGAGGAGACGTTCCATATCCGACGTGTCGTCTACAACACCATTCTACACCTCGAAAAAGAGCTGGCAGAGGAATCGATCCTCCTAAAAGAGGCGCCGGAGTGTACCGACTTCGAGCTCACGGGCTACCCGGTCGAACTCCAAAAGGTACTGGAAAACCTGATCCACAACGCCAAAGACGCCATCAAAGAGAAGATGGAGAAGAGACCGTTCCGGGGTGAGATCACCCTGGCCTACCATACGACACCGGAAAGCAACCGGATCCTTGTCTCCGACAACGGCGGCGGCATACCCGAAACCATTATTGACAAGATCTTCGACCCCTATTACACGACCAAAGACCAGGGGAAAGGTACGGGACTGGGACTCTACATGTCCAAGATCATCATCGAAAACAACATGAACGGGAAACTCACGGTCCAAAACAACGAGCACGGTGCGGTCTTTACGATCGAACTCTTCTAATCCGCCCCTTTTGCCTCTTTCTTAAACCCGATATGAAAAAGCGCATCCCCTTTATTGACAAGGGGGAGGCGGTTGTAGCCGATAATAAACCCGCTGATCCCCGCCTTGACCATCGTCTCGCGGTCTCCGTACGGGTCGCTGATGCTTCCGATCACCTGCCCTTTGACCACCTCGTGGCCGTGTTCGACAAAACTGCGGAAAAGGCCTGCCATCTTGGCGCGGACCCATTTGGAAGATCCCAGGATAATACTCAGAGGCATCTGGGTCCGCTCTTCCAGGGGCTGGATCTCAAGGTGTTCCAGTACCCGTTTGGTCCCGTCGATCGCCGCCTGGATCGGCTCCTCTTCGAAACGCAGCGACTCCCCGCCCTCATAGACCAGGATCGCCTTGCCCATCCGGGAACCCTTTTCCCGGAACGACTTCTCGCGGTAATTGGAGTAGAGGATATACTTCGCCCCGAACACCTTTGCAAGCTCCAGCTCTTTGGGGTTTTCGATATGGCAGCGGATCTGGGGGACGTTGTAGCGGCGGCCTCCGCCGGAGTGGAAATCGATGGCCACATCGACATGCGGCATGATCTCGTGCATGATCACATAGGCCACCTGGGAAGCGAGCGGCCCGTCCTTGGTACCGGGGAAACTCCGGTTCAGATCGCGCCCGTCAGGGAACTCCCGTGACTTGTGCAGAAAACCGAACAGGTTGACCACCGGGATGGCGATGACCGTACCCGCTTCCGGGTCCAGGTGCTCATCGGCGATCAAACGCCTTACCACCTCCACCCCGATCAGTTCGTCCCCGTGCACGCCGCCCATCAGGAGGATCGTCGGACCGGGCTTTGCTCCCCGGTAGACCGAGACAGAGAGCATGACCGGGGTGTGGATGGGAAGCCTGGCGATAGGAATAGAGAGGTTCACCCGGCTTCCAAGCGGGATCGGCGTCCCGCTGATTACCATTTTGTCCATCTAGGCCCCGATCGTATCTTTTTTACTCGAGTGGGTCTGCATCCGTTTTTCGATGGAGTCCATGATCTTCCCGGCGATATCGATCCCCGTAAAGTTCTCGATCCCTTCAAGCCCGGGTGAGGAGTTGACCTCCATCAGCAGCGGTCCGCGTTCGGACTGGAGCATATCGACACCGGCCACGTCCAGCCCCATTACCTTGGCCGCCTGGATCGCCAGATTCCGCTCGGCTTTGGAGAGTTTGATCGCCTGGGCCGTCCCGCCGCGGTGGATGTTGGAGCGGAAATCTCCCTCTACCCCCTGGCGCTTCATGGCACCCACCACTTTACCGTCGATGACAAACGCGCGGATATCCGCGCCCTTCGCCTCTTCGATAAACTCCTGGACCAGCAGGTTGACCCTCAGGCCGTAAAACGCCTCCAGGACCGATTTGGCCGCTTTGTGGGTCTCCGCCAGGACCACCCCGACCCCCTGGGTCCCTTCCAGCATCTTGATGATCAGCGGCGCCCCGCCGATGCTGTTGATCAGGTCGTCCACATCCCCGACCTTTGTGGCATAGATCGTGCGGGGCATATTGATGCCGTGTTTGGCCAGGATCTGGTGGCTTCGCAGCTTGTCGCGCGACCGGGTGATGGCCAGGGAACTGTTGACGCTCATGACGTTCATCAATTCGAACTGCCGCACCACCGCCGTCCCGAAGAAGGTGCGCGACGCCCCGATACGGGGGATGATGACGTCCACATCGTTCAGGTTCCGGCCGTTATAGTGGATGGCGAGGTTGTCCTTTTCGATCGTGGCGTAGCAGTGGAGGTAGTTGATCACCTCCACGTCCCACCCCCTCTCCCGGGCCGCCTCGTAAAGTCGGCGCGTAGAGTAGAGTTCCGGCCCAAGGGAGAGGATGGCGACCTTGAACCGGCCGCCGCCCTGGACAGAACTCTGCTTGGAGACATCCACGAGAAAACGGTTGTGCAGGAACTTCCGCCCCAAAAGCATCGGAAAGGTCATATTGGAGCGGTCCGTCAGGGAGAGTTCCACCTCGTAGTTCTCACCCATGACAAGCAGGTTCGTCTTGATATAGACACGGTGCTCCCGCTCCCCGTTGGAGCTTTTGACCCACCGCATCCGGTGGACCGGAAGCGTAAACCTCTTTTCGTTGTAATCGAGGTGGGAGGGATCAAGAAGCTGAAAACTGACCTCTTTCTGATCTTTGCTCAGTTCGATCTGGTGGCAGTGGATGGCATTATTGTCCGCCCCCGTATCCACCTTGGCATCAAGCATAAAAAGTTCAAGATCCGGCAGGTCGACTTTTTCATACCGTCCGATAGTTTTTTTAATAGCCATATCAGTTCCTTATAACAATAAGAAAATTTAGCATGATGTTCATAAAAAAGAGGTCGCAAAGCGCGTTTGCCCCATATAAATGAACAGTCGTTCTTATATTAGTTTATAGTATAATGGCCCGATTAAAAGATCCCCAATGGAGTCACAGTGGCACGACCGTCCAATATCGAACGAAAACAGAGTATCATGCAGCAGGCCCTGCAGCTTTTTTCCAAGGAGGGGTTCTATGCCACCACCATGCCACAGATCGCCAAGAAAGTGGGCATGAGCGTCGGGAACTTCTACAACTACTTCAACTCCAAGGAGACCCTGGCCAAGGAGCTGATCGTCTATATCTCCGACCTGCTGGGCGCCGAGATCCGCACGATCAACGAATCGGACAAACCGTGCCGGGAGAAGATCGAAGCGATCGTCACGATGTACTTCGACGTGGCCACGGAAAAACCCGAGACGATCGAGTACTTCCTGCGCGTCTACCTCTCCAACCGCGAGATCTTCCAGAACGAGTGCCAGGGGATGATCTGCGTCTCCTCCTTCGTGACGGAGATGATGATCTTTTTCGAAGAGGGGGTCAAAAACGGCGAACTGAGGGACCAGGACTTCTTCAGCGCCTTCGGGCTCTTTATGGGGTATCTCGGCGGCATGGCCTTTCTAAAAGGGGAAGGCATCCTCCCCAACGAACTCGCCGACTACCGTCACTCCATCGCGGAAAACATCTACCAGGCCCTGCGAAGCCATGGGACCTAAACGCCGTATCCTCTGGCTCCAGGGGATCACCTGCAACGGCAACAGCCACTCTTTTTTTAACCACCCGGACCTCGCTTCCATCCTGACCCGTTTTGAATTTCTCTACCATCCGATCCTCCCTTCGCTCCACACTCTCACCCAGATCGAGACCCACCTCCCCGACTGCGACATCCTGATCGTCGAGGGGGCCTACCGGGCCGACTTTCTCCGTATCGAAAAGAAGATGCACGAACTCCTTTCCCACTACACCCCCCGCGCGCAGCACATCATCGCAGCGGGCAATTGTGCCAGCTTCGGGGGGATACTCAAAGAGCACGCCCCCGAAGCGACACGCGGCATCCTCTTTGACAAGGAGGCGATGAGCGGCCCCCTGCTCCCGTATAAAGAGAAGGTGATCAACCTCCCCGGCTGCCCCCTCCACCCCGAATGGCTCGGCAGCGTACTGGAGATGATCGATGTGGAGCAGCCTATCGAGACAGACGAATTTCACCGCCCCCTGGCCCTCTATGCCTATACCGTCCACAACGGCTGTCTGCGCAACGAATACTTCGAGTGGAAAGTCGATGCGGAACAGTTCGGTACCAAAGAGGGATGCCTCTTCTACGACCAGGGATGCCAGGGCCCCTACACCAAAGGCAGCTGCAACAAGATCCTCTGGAACGGTACCGGATCGAAGACCCGCGCCGGCTCCCCCTGCGTGGGGTGTACCGAACCCTCGTTCCCCAAAACAGGGCTCTTTGAGACCCTCAAACACATGTCCATCCCCGCCCAGGTTCCTGAGGGGGTAGCCAAACGCGCCTACCTGACCCTTACGGGTGTCGCCAAGTCTTTCCGCATCGACCGGCTCGAGACACCGCTGATGAAGAAAAAGGGGGACAAATGATCCGCAAAGAGATCATCGAGCGCATCGAGGGGGAGGCCCGGGTCGATTACGAACTGGACAAAGACGGAAAGGTGCTCTTCCCGACCATCCGCTTCCCCCACTTCCGCGGCATCGAGATGATCCTGGAAGGGCGCCCCGCCCTCGATGCCCTCGTGATCACCCCACGCACCTGCGGGATCTGCGGCCACTCCCACCTCCTGGCCGCCGCACGGGCCATCGAAGCGTGCTACGCCTCCGCGGGTGTGCCCGTGACCCTCAGCCCGAAAGCCGTGGCGCTGAGGGACCTTACCCTCTATTTCGAACTGATCCAGAACCACTTCAAATGGTTCTACCTGGCCATTGCACCCGAACTGGCCTCATTGACGGGGACGCCCCCGCTTCCTATGGAAAAGATACTCGCTCCGATCGCCCAGGTCAATAAGGCCCTTGCCCTCTTTGCGGGGCAGTCGCCCCACAGCGCCTACATCATCCCCGGCGGCGTCACCACCGATCCGACCCCGCTGGAGGTCGTCCAGGCGCTCCGGATCGTTGAGCAGACGATCCGCTTTTTCGAAACGGAGCTGGCCGATATGTCCCTGGAGGAGTACCTGGCCCTTGAGAGTTACGACCGGCTTAAAAAAAGCCGCGGGGATATTGCCGCTCTTCTGCTACTGACCGAAAAAGCGGGCCTTGCCAAAACAGGCGGCAGCTACGACCGTTTTTTTATCGGGGGCCGCCACTCCCTCTTTGCCCCCGCAAAAGTGCTGCAGACCGCACTAAGGAGCGTCGATACGGGCCGGATCGAAGAGGACGATGCCATGACCTTTGCCAACGGGGGCATGACCCATGCGAAAAACGCCCTCTACAAGGGGGAGTTCTACGAGACCGGTCCCCTTGCCCGCGCCATGGCCCTGGGGACTCCCCTGGTCAAAAACCTCCACCGCCGCCACAAAGATAGCGTATTGACGCGTATTACCGCACGGATCGGCGAAACGGCCCTGCTGCTCCGGGAGTGCCGTACGATCCTGAAGGGACTCGATCTCTCCGAAGCCTCCTTTACTGCCCCGGCACCCATCGGCAGACTCACGGGAACCGGAACGGGCATCGTGGAAGCACCGCGGGGACCGCTGCTGCATAGTGTGACGATCGACAAAGGGGTGATCAAAGACTATACGATCATCACCCCGACCCAGTGGAACCTGGGACACGGGAACCGTGAGACCCCCGGTATCGCCCAGAAGGCGATGATCGGTGCCGCAGACAGCGACACCGCGCGGCTGATCTTCCGCTCCTTCGATGTCTGCTCCGTCTGTACAACCCACTGAATCCGCCCATATATTCCGACCCCCTCTTTCCCTATACTAAATATAAAGTAATAAAACCGTAACCGCAGATTTTTTTTAAGGTTGAAAGATGCTATAGTGGATGCGTTCTTTTTTTCGTTTCCGTTCAAATAACTTTAAGTTATAACAATCTAATATATGAATGAACATTCATTTGGAGGTAGCCCATGAACGAACGACGCGTTGCTTTAACGAAGCTTTTTACCGCAAAAGATTCGCAGGTCAAGACCAACCGAGGTGAAGATTACTACGAGGCGCTGTGGCAGAAATGCCGCGCCCGGCTCGATGATCTTAAGAAGATTCCCACACGATCCACGACATCCATCGAGGACATCCTCGATATCGAAGGGTTCAGCCGACGGGACTTTATGAAGTGGGCCAGTGCGGCGACTGCCATGCTGATGCTCCCCGCGTCGTTCACGCCCCTTGTGGCGGAGGCTGCCGAAGTAATGAACCGGGTGCCCGTCATCTGGCTGGAGCTCCAGGACTGCGCCGGAAACTCCGAAGCGCTGCTGCGAAGCGACGGCCCCACTATCGATGAACTGCTGCTGGATGTGATCAGCCTCGAGTTCCATGAGACGATCATGGCGGCAGCCGGCCACCAGGCTGAAGCACAACTCGAAGAGGCGATGGAGCATTTCCACGGAAAATACCTCTGTTTTGTCGAGGGCTCGATCCCACTCGGCATGAACGGCCAGTACGGTACGATCGGGCCGCGCGGCGAGACATTCGTCGAGCACCTCGAACGTGTCTCCTCCGGTGCAGCCGCCGTCGTCGCGGTCGGTAGCTGTGCTACATTCGGCGGTGTCCCTGCCGCCAGCCCGAACCCCACAGGTGCCGTCGGCGTCATGGATGTCGTCAAAGGCAAACCCCTGATCAATATCCCCGCCTGTCCCGCCAACCCTGCCAATATGGTCGGCGTGGTCCTGCACTATGTCCTGACCGGCCAGGTGCCGGAGCTTGACTCCCTGCTTAGACCGAAGTTCGCCTTCGGCTACCGTATCCATGACAACTGCGAACGCCGCGCCCACTTCGATGCGGGCGAGTTCGTCGAAGAGTGGGGCGATGAGGGAGCTAAGAACAACTTCTGCCTCTATAAGATGGGATGTAAAGGTCCGATGACCTTTAACAACTGCTCCATCGTCCGCTACAACGAAGGGGTCAACTGGCCCATCGGTGTCGGCCGCGGCTGTATCGGCTGTTCGGAACCGGACTTCTGGGACAAATACGCCTATGAGCGTCCGATGGCCGACGCCAACATCAAAGCACCGACGGGCGGTGTCGAGAAGACGGTAGACGAATTCGGTCTGGGTCTGCTTACCGCCACAGCCGTGGGTATCGGTATCCACGCGGTCGCCAGCGCCGCAGCCGGCAAAAAATCTGACAACGGAGATGCATAATGGGCAAACACATCATCATTGATCCGATCACACGGATCGAAGGACACCTTAGAATCGAAGCAGTCATCGACGAAAACAATACAATCGTCGATGCTTACAGCGCCTCGACAATGTTCCGGGGTATCGAAGCGATCCTCAAAGGGCGTGACCCCCGAGATGCAGGGCTTCTGGCCATGCGGATCTGCGGCGTCTGTACCGGGACCCACTACCAGCGGAGTATCGAAGCAGTCGAACACGCATTCGGCGTCACGATCCCGAAAAACGCGCGCCTTGTACGGAACCTGGTCCAGGGTGCCCTTTATATCCACGACCATGTCGTCCACTTCTATCACCTGCACGGTCTCGACTGGGTCGACATCACATCCGCCCTTAAAGCCGACCCGAAAAAAGCGGCGCAGGAAGCCCTTAAATGGTCTAAATCTCCCTGGGGTGCCAGCGAAGGTGATCTGCGAGCTGTCCAGGAACGTGTCACGAAATTCGTCAAACAGGGGCGCCTTGGACCGTTTGCCAAGGGCTACTGGGGCAACAAGCACTACAAGCTGACACCCGAGCAGAACCTGATCGCCACGGCCCACTACCTGCAAGCCCTTGACCTCCAGCGTGACGCGGCCAAGATGATGGCGATCTACGGCGGTAAGATGCCCCATCCCCAAAGCTTCGTCGTCGGCGGGGTCACCTGTGTCCAGGATATCCAGAACCCGGCACGGGGGGCGATGTTCAAAGACCTGCTGCTTAAATTCAGAGGCTTTATCAAAAACGCCTACATCCCCGACGTGCTTATGGCCGGAACGATGTACGCGGATGAAGCACTCGACGGTACGGGTGCCGGGCTTAAAAACTTCATGACGTACGGTGACTTCCGTCTGGATGATACCGGGTTCTATGAATCGGCCCTTCTCTTCCCCAGCGGTGTCGTATTAAACGGCGATCTGGCCAATGTCCAGGATTTTGACCAGTCCAAGGTCACCGAAGACGTCACACACTCCTGGTATACCGGTGATAAACCGCTGCACCCGTTTGACGGAGAGACAAACCCCAACTATACGGGACTTGAGAAAAAAGCCGATGGCTACGCGTACCTCAAGACCGAAGAGAAATACAGCTGGATCAAAGCACCGCTCTACGGCGACGAACGGGTCGAAGTCGGACCGCTGGCACGTATGGTTGTCGGTGTCGCCAAAGGGGACGAACGCATTACCAAATACGTCACCGGGTTCCTTAAGAAAGGGAACCTCCCCACATCCGTCCTCTTCTCCACGGTCGGCCGTACGGCGGCGCGTGCGATCGAGACGGAACTGATGGCGGACGTCATGGTCGAATGGATCGACGAACTGCTGGCCAACGTGGCGGCGGGGGATCTCTCCACCTGGACCGAATTTGATTTCGACACAGTAGCTGCCGATGCCAAAGGGTACGGTCTGGCGGAGGCACCACGGGGTGCGCTTGGTCACTGGGTCAAGATCGAAGGCGGCAAGATCGCCAACTACCAGGCGGTCGTCCCATCGACATGGAACGCCAGCCCGCGGGATGCCAAAAACCGTATGGGCGCGTACGAAGCGAGCCTGATCGGCACGAAAGTCGCCGATCCGGACCAGCCGCTTGAGATCCTGCGGACTGTCCACAGCTTCGACCCGTGTATCGCGTGTGCGGTCCACCTGGTCGATACCAAAGGCAAGGAATTAGGTGTCTACAAGATCGACCCCGCCGGCTGCAGCATCTAGGAGGCTATGATGAAAGAAGCGTACCAAAAAATCAAACGGATGACCCCCGCCATGCGGATCATCCACTGGGTCAATGTGATCTCCGTCGTTGCGGCGGTGATCACCGGGCTCTATATCGCCCACCCCTATTACCAGACCTTCATCGCGGACCCCGCGGTGGATAAATACGTCATGGCATGGAACCGCTGGTTTCACTTCATCGGGGCGATCATCCTGGACGTAACGTCGGTCATCGTGGCGTATCTCTACTTTTTCAGCCGTTTCGAGCGGCCGTGGAAGAAGGTGGTCCCGACAGCCGAAAACCTCAAGGAGTTCGGTGCCGTCGTCGTCAACCTGCTGACGCTCAACCGGACGAAGAACTTCGATTCGAGCCATAGCGACAGCTTCAATACGGTATATTTTGCCATCTTCCATCTACTGCTGGCGTTTATGCTCTTTAGCGGCCTGCAGCTTTATGTCCACGGGCTAGAGTCCGGGCACAGCTCCATCGGCGCCTGGTGGCCTTGGATGCTCCATCTTGTCACGGACTGGACCCTGTGGGTCTTCGGAGGCAATATGGGCGTCCGGATCGCGCACCACCTGACGATGTGGTGGATCGTGGCATGGGTGATGTTCCATGTCTACTACCAGATCTGGCGTACGATCTTCTGGCAGGAGGGCGATATTGCCATCGTCTTCGGCGGAACGAAATTCAAAAAAGAGGAAAAATAGTGAAAATTGCGGTTGTCGGTGTCGGAAATATACTGTTCAAAGATGAAGGGATCGGCATCTACGCCGCAAAATACCTGGAGGAGAACTACTCCTTCTCCGGGGATGTTACGGTCGTTGACGGCGGAACGCTTGGATTTAAACTAATGACTTACTACTCGGACTACGACAAAGTGATTATTTTAGATACAGTCTCCATCAAGGACGAACCCGGATCGGTCTTCAACCTCCCGGCCGAAGAGCTGATGGGCCTCGGCAGCTACCGCCAGACCGCGCACGAAGTGGAGGTCGTGGAGATGCTGGAGATCTGCTCGGTCCTGGAGAAGATGGCCGAAGTGCACCTGCTGGGCATGATCCCCGAAGACATCCAGAGTGTGGATATCGGCCTGACCGATGCCCTGACAAAGCAGTTTGACTTCTTCATCGCACAGATCATCAAAGAGATCGAAAAGGGCGGCGTCACGTGCACCCAGCACGCCGATCCCGTCACCCTGGATACGGTCATCGAGGCGTACGCCAACCCCACTGCGGTACGAAGCTGATGGCCTTTGTCCAGCGTATCGCCTACAGGGCACCCCACACCTACTTTGCCGGCTACCTGCGAGAGATCCTCAGGGAATCGGGACTCAAAGGCTCCGTCTCCTTTGACGGCACTGTCGTCACCCTGAGCCTGGAGGAAGAGGCGCCCGACGCACTGGAGAAGCTGAGTTCCCGGGTCGCGACACAGCTTCCCTACTCCCTCTTTATGGGACCCGTCGACTCCCAGCATGAAACACCGCCCGCCCCGGTCCCTTTTGTCACCGAAACAGCCGACATCTCCCTCTGCCCGAAGTGCCTCAACGAGCTCTTTACACCGGGAGCCCCCGCATACGGGAACCAGTCCCTGGTCTGCTCCCATTACGGAGCCGATATCGCGGCACACACCGTCGAACCTGCGGATATCCCCGGGGCGGTCAAAGCGCTCCTTGACGGTCAAGCGGTCACACTGGGCAGCCGGACCTACCGCAGCGGCTACCGCGAAGGGGACACCCTCTTTGTCGCCGATGCTTCGAAACTGCAGGAGCTGCTGCTCCTCTCCCCCCAGGAGCTCAATCTGCTGCTCTCCATCGAAAAGCCGCTCCTAAAGACCGCGATCCAGGACGAAGCCCTCAAAACGGCCACCGGGAAAAACGTCATCCGTGTGAAGCTATTCGACGATGCCCGGAGCGCCCTGCTGGCCAAGACGCTCCAGCAAAGCGGTATCCCCTACCTGTTTATGGCTCCGGCTGACGATCTTGAAGTGGCGGTCAACCAGGAGCAGGTGATGCTACTCAAAGCTCCCCGTCTCGCTGCACCCATGGAGGGCCTTGAAGAGGACCCCGTCCTCAACCGTTTTGCCAATATGACCGGCGAGTTCGGCATCCGCGACATCTCCAGCGTAGGGGCCTACCTCACAAGCAGCGGCGCCCTTCGCTTTATCCTTCGCAGCGCCAAGGTCAACAAACCCGTCATCGCTTTCGAACCGTTTCAAAGCGACGGACTGCTGGAGACCATCGCCGCCGCGTCCGAAGCCAAAAGCCGCCTGGTGGAGAACTTCAAAACCGCCTTCCCCGCCGTTTCGTCCCGCCTCGCGACCCTGCAGGGCGCGGAGAGCGACGCGCTCTTCCGCGCGATTGCCGCCATTATGGAACTGGACGGCGGGTACGAAGCGGTCCACGACGCCTCCCTGGGCTTCGTGGGCAACGGCGGGGTCAAAGTCGACGTCCGCTACGCCGAGGGAGGGTTTGACTACCACGCCCTGCTGGCTTCGCTGATGAGTTTCCGCCTTGCGGGCGTGGAGACACCGCTGCTGGCCTTCTCCCTTTTCGAATCCCTGGGCGACCTGGTCACCGAGACACTGACCCAGCTCAAGACGCGCTTTAAAACAAACGAGTTTATCCTCTTCGGCGACATGCTCGCCAACGCCGCGCTTTTTAGCCGGATCAAGAAGAACTTCGGCCATGAGAACCCCCATATCAGCACACGGTTCGCCCTGGATGAGTAGACGGCGCCTCGACGTCACGGGAGTCGTCCAGGGGGTCGGCTTCCGCCCTTTCGTTTTCCGCCTTGCCGAAACACACAACCTCTCAGGATTTGTCCTCAATACCGCCGAAGGGGTGGTGATCGAAGTCGAGGGCAAAAGCGACGCACTGGAGAGATTCACGTCTGATCTGCAGCACAGGCTCCCTCCCCTTGCGCGCATCGATACCCTCGGGACGACCGACATCGCCCCCCGGGGCGACACCGCCTTTGTCATCAAGGAAAGCGACGCCAAAAACAACAAGACCGCATTCCTCCCCCCGGACATGGCGCTCTGCGACAGATGCCTGACCGACATGCGCGATCCGAAAAGCCGCTTTTTCGGCTACCCCTTTACCACCTGCACCGACTGCGGGCCGCGCTACACGATCATCCGTACCGTCCCCTACGACCGGCCGAACACCTCCATGGCCCCTTTTGCCATGTGTCCCGAATGCGAAGCGGAGTACCACGATCCCCGCTCCCGCCGCTACCACGCCCAGCCCCTGAGCTGCCCGAACTGCGGGCCGACGCTTCGCTACCATGCAGCGGACTGCGATGCTGCGGAAGGCGAGACCGCCATTAAAGCGTGTGCCGAAGCGATCACACAAGGGAAGATCGTAGCCGTCAAAGGGATGGGCGGATTCCATCTCGTCTGCGATGCTACGGACGAAACGGCCGTCGCCCTGCTCCGCACGCGTAAAAACCGCCCCGCCAAACCCCTGGCGGTAATGTACCCCGATATCGACACGCTGGAAAATGAGACCCGGCTCTCGGAGGCGGAGCGCAGGCTCCTCCTCTCAAAGGAGCGCCCCATCGTCCTGACCGAACGATCCGGCAACAGCAGGATCACCCCGGGTGTCGCCCCGGGGATCACACGCCTGGGGGTCTTCCTCCCCTACACGCCGATCCACCATCTCCTCTTTGACCACCTGGATACGCCCGTCGTCGCCACCAGCGCCAACATGAGCGACGAACCGATCATCACCGATGCCGACACCCTCCGGGAGCGTCTGGGCAGCGTCATCGACGCCTATCTTGACTATGACCGCGAGATCGTCAATGCCTGCGACGACTCGGTCGTCCAGGTCGCCGGGGGCAGGCCGCAGCTCCTGCGGATGGGGCGCGGCTACGCCCCCCTGAGCCTCAAGCTTCCCCGGCCCGTCGCCAGACCCCTGCTGGCCGTCGGAGCCAACCAGAAAAACAGCATCGCCCTCGCCTTCGGCGACAATGCCGTCTTCAGCCCCCATATCGGCGACCTGGGGAGCATCGAGGCGTTCGAGTACTTTGAGCGGACCCTGGCGACACTGCAGCGCTTTTACGCCGTCACCCCCGAAGCCATCGTCCATGACCCCCACCCGGGCTACGCCGCCACCCGCTGGACCAAAAGCCGGAACCTTCCCACCGCCTCCCTCCAGCACCACCGCGCCCATATCGAAGCGGTCCGGCTCGAAAACGGCTACGACGGCCCGCTGCTGGGCTTTGCCTTCGACGGGACCGGGTACGGCGAAGACGGCACGATCTGGGGGGCGGAGGTCTTCCTCTCTGACGGCGGCGAACTGACACGCCGTTACCACCTCAGACCCTTCCGACTCCTGGGTGGCGAAGCGGCGGTAAAAGAGCCGCGGCGTGCCGCCCTGGCCCTGCTGTTTGGGCTCTTTGAGCTGGAGCCGCTGCTGGAGATGGATATCCCCACGCTCAAGGCTTTTGACGAGGAGGAGATCCGCAAGCTCCACCTGATGTGGAGCAAATCCCTCCAGGCCCCCCTCGCCTCCTCGGCCGGACGGCTCTTTGACGCCGCGGCGAGCCTCTGCGGAGCGGTCCAGCGGCTTAGCTACGAAGGCGAGAGCGGCCTGATCCTCGAATCCCTCTATGACGCCAATATCACCGGGTACTACCCCGTCGTCCTGGACGGTGAAGTGATCGACACCGATCCGCTCATCACCGCGCTGCTGGAGGATGTTAAGGCCGCCGACCCCGCCCTGGTCGCCACCCGCTTTATCAATACCCTGGCCGAGCTGGTCATCACGATCGCGGGCCGTACGCCGGAGATCCCGGTTGCCCTTGGCGGCGGGGTCTTCCAGAACCGCACCCTGGTCGATCTCGTGTCGGCACGCCTCGATGAGGCGGGCATCCGGCTGCTTCCGGCCTCGCGTTTTCCTGTCAACGACGGGGGCATCGCAGCCGGGCAGATCCGCCATACCGTTTCGGCTTTACTTTTCAGTAAGGATGAGCTATGATATTTCATGAATACCCATTCAGGAGACTCCCATGGAGCAGTTAGGTCTTTTTCTGATTTTCTGGTACGGCATCCTCCACGCCTTCGGGCCGGATCACCTGACGGCCATCGCCGATTTTTCCATCGGGAAGAACAAACGCAAGACGATGCTCATCACGACGCTCTTTGCCGTCGGCCACGGGATCACGCTCTTTGCCTTTGCCAAGCTGCTTGAAAGCGTGGCACTGCCCGAGAGTGTCACGGCCTACGGGGATATCATCTCCTCCTCCGTCATCATCGCCATCGGGGCCTATCTGCTCTACATGGCCACATCCAACAAGATCCACCTCAAGACCCACGTCCACGACGGCAAGTCCCACACCCACATCTGGTTCGGCAAAGAGCACGAACACGACAAAGGCAACGGCGACGTCACATCCGCCTTCACGATCGGCGCGCTCATGGGCATGGGCGGGGTACGCGGCATGCTTGTCACGCTGGGGATGCTGGAGGGCCAGGCGGTTGAGCTGACAATGATCTTCGCCTTTATCCTGGGGGTCATGGTCATCTTCGTCGGCTTCGGGATGGTGATCCTCTTTATCAACCAGAACGTCCTGACCGACCGCAAAAACGTCCGACGGGTCTTCGGAAGCGCCGGGGCGATCTCCATCGCCGTCGGCTCCAATATGCTCCTTGGCTAAGCTTTTTCAAACGCCAAGCGGGTACAATAATCTCGTATAAACAAAAGGATTTAGCATGTGTAAAGATTGCGGCTGCAGTATCACCGACCATACCCACGACCACTCCCATGATCACGACCATCACCACCATCATGATCACGCCCACGACAACCTGCACGCCAACCCGCAGCTGAACGACAAGAAGACCATCGACGTCATCACCAAGATCCTGGACAAAAACGACCACGAAGCGGCCCACAACCGCGCCCATTTCGACGACCACGGCGTCCTGGCGATCAACCTCATGTCCAGCCCCGGCAGCGGCAAGACGACCCTGCTGGAGAAGCTGGCCGAAAGCGGCGCCATGAAGTTCGGCGTCATCGAAGGCGACCTGGAGACCAACCGCGACGCCGACCGCCTCAAGGCCAAGGGCGTCCCCGCCTACCAGATCCAGACGGGGAGCGCCTGCCACCTGGACGCCTTCATGGTCCACAAAGGGCTGCACGACATGCCGATGGATGATATCGATGTCTGCTTTATCGAAAACGTCGGCAACCTCGTCTGCCCCGCCAGCTACGACGTGGGAAGCCACCTCAACGTGGTCCTCGTCTCCGTTCCCGAAGGCGACGACAAGATCCCCAAATACCCCGTCATGTTCCGAAGCGCCGACCTGATCCTGATCACCAAAACCGACCTCCTCCCCCACTTCGACTTCAGCCTCGAAGAGGCCAAGGCCGAAGCGCGCAAGCTCAAACCGGGCGTGGATATCCTGGAGGTCTCCACCAAAGACGAGGCGTCCATCCAGAACGTGATCAACTGGATCAACTTCAAACAGACCATGCGAGGATAACCTATGTGCCTATCCATCCCCTCTAAAGTCACCGCCATCGAAACCGAGTCCAACATCGCCACCGTCGATACGATGGGGGTCGAGCGGAAAGTCTCCCTGGACCTCCTGGGCGATCCCGTCGAGATCGGCGACTATGTCCTGATCCACGTCGGCTTCGCCATGAATAAGATCGACGAAGCCGATGCCCTGGAGAGCCTCAAGGTCTACCGGGAGATCCTGGAGAAGATGGACGAGATGGAAGCGGGCGGTCACGGGCAATGAAGCTCACCGACCACGATATTTTCGAAGGCTTCCGCGACCCCAAAGTGATCCGGCTTCTCAAAAGCGAGATCGACGCCGAAGCAGCCAAACTTCCCAAGACGATCCGCATCATGGAAGTGTGCGGCGGCCACACCCACACGATCATGAAGTTCGGCCTCAACCAGCTGATGCCCGAAAAGATCGAGTTCATCCACGGCCCCGGCTGCCCCGTCTGCGTCATGCCCAAGGAGCGGATCGACCACGCCTACGTACTTGCCATGCAGCCGGATGTGATCCTCGTGACGCTAGGCGACATGATCAAAGTCCCGGGATCCAACGGCTCCCTGCAGGATGCCCGCGCCAGGGGAGCGGACGTGCGGTTCGTATACTCCCCACTGGATACGATCAAGATCGCAAGCGAAAACCCCGACAAAACGGTGATCTTCTTCGCCATCGGGTTCGAGACCACGACGCCCATGACGTCGGCCCTCATCAAGCACGTCATCGAGGCGAAGATCCCCAACATCCTCTTCCACATCAACCACATCACCGTCCCCGAACCGATGCGGGTACTTCTGGACGACCCCGACTGCCAGATCGACGCCTTTATCGGACCGAGCCACGTCAGTGTCATATCGGGAGCCAAGATATACGCAGAATTCCCCCGCGACTACGGCAAGCCCGTCGTCGTCGCCGGGTTCGAACCGGTGGATGTGATGCAGTCGGTGCTGATGCTGATCAGGCAGTTTAATGAAAACCGCTGCGAACTGGAGACGGAGTACTCCCGCAGCGTCACGTATGAGGGCAACGTCACAGCCCAGAAGCTCAACGACACCTACATGGAAAAACGCAGCCACTTCCGGTGGCGCGGCATCGGGGATATCCCGGAAAGCGCCCTGCAGCTGCGACCTGAATACGCCCATCTCGATGCGGAGAAGGTCTACGCCGATATCCTCCCGACCGACACCATCGACGACCACAAGCTCTGCATCTGCGGCGACATCCTAAAAGGCCTCGCCAAACCAAACGACTGCAAGGTCTTCGGCACGGCGTGCAAGCCCTCCAGCCCGCTTGGAAGCTGCATGGTCAGTAGCGAAGGGGCGTGCAGCGCCTACTACAAATACGGAAATCTTCTCTAGGAAATATAATGGCAAACATCCAACTGGCAGACGGCAACGGCGGCGAAGAGAACGCCAAACTGATAAACGACATCTTTTATAACGCCTACGCCAACGACACCCTGCGCAAAAACGAAGACGCCGCGGTGATCGACGGCGGCAGGCTCGCCATGACGACCGACAGCTTTACCGTCAGCCCGATCTTCTTCTCCGGCGGCGACATCGGCAAGATCAGCGTCTGCGGCACCTGCAACGACCTGGCGATGATGGGGGCCAAGCCCAAATACCTCACTTGCGCGGTGATGATCGAAGAGGGCTTCGACCTGGACGAGCTCAAGAGCATCACGGCGTCCATCAAAAAAGAGCTGGACAACAACGGCGCCATGATCGTCTCAGGCGATACCAAGATCGTCCCCAAAGGGAGCGTGGACAAGATATTTATCAACACCACCGGCGTCGGGGAGATACAAAAAGAGGGGATCTCCGCCAGTGCCATCACCGAAGATGACCTGATCCTCGTCTCGGGTGCCATCGGCAAACACGGGGCGGCGATCTTCGCCAACCGCGAAGGGATCGACATCAGCTCCAGCCTCCAAAGCGACTGCGCCTCGCTCTGGCCCGTCGTGGAGAAGCTCATCCAAGCCGACATCCGCATCACCGCCATGCGCGACGCCACCCGCGGCGGCGTCGCCGCGGTGCTCAACGAATGGGCCAAGCAGTCAAACGTCTGCATCGAGATCGAAGAGGACGCCGTCCCGGTCTGCGACGAAGTCAAGGGGATCTGCGAACTGCTGGGCTTTGAAGCCTACAACCTGGCCAATGAAGGGACCTTCGTCCTGGCCGTCCACAAAGACGACGCCGACAAGGCCCTTTCCGTGCTGAAAGCCCATGATCTGGGCAAAGAGGCGGCACTGATCGGCAGCATCGGCGATAAGTACAAGGGCAAGGTCGTCCTCAAAAGCAGCTACGGAACCAGCCGATTCCTGGACCTCCCGACGGGCGAACTGCTGCCCCGAATCTGCTAAATAAGGATAGATAGATGCATGATGAAGCGAAGCTGAATTTCGCAGGCGAAGCCGAGGACAATAGCATGCAAGGCGTTAGCCTTGCATGAGTACTCGATAGTCCAATCCCTTTTAGACATGTGCGAAGAGCACGCCAAGGCCAACGACGCCACCAAGATCACCAAGCTCACCGTCAAGATCGGCAAACTCAGCGGCGTCGAACCCCACCTGCTCCAGACCGCCTTTGATACCTTCAAGGAGAAGACGATCTGCGAAGGGGCGGAGTTTGATATGGTGATCCAGCCGGTCGTCGTGGAGTGTCGGAACTGTTATGTCAAAAGCGAGCTGGGGGAGAATGTCTTTAAGTGTCCGGAGTGCGGGAGTACGGATATATCTATCACCGATGGGGAGGAGATGTTTTTGATGAGTTTGGAGATGGAGTAACAAAACACAATATGAAATTTGACTATTCACAATTTCCAACGCTTCATAAAGGGTACTTGATAGTACCAACTCCCTGTGAAGAACTCAAGCAATTAGATTTAGATATCTATGAACGATTGAGTGCAGCTATCTATATGACAGCTCATATAAATGGTGAATCTAAGAAAGCTATGATTTCAACAAAAGCCGTTCAAAGTGCATATTTGAGAGCAGCTCTAACAGAGTTTGTTTCCCTTGAAGATTTGATAGAACAAAAATATTCCAATTTTCCTAAAAGCGACTACAAATTTTATAAATCTTTAAATCCTTATTACCATTTGATAAAACTACTACGAAACTATAACATTCATCTTTCCGATAGTTTTTTAGACAAAAGCAACATAAGTGTTTCACTTATTAATGAGCCAAATAAAGTGTATGACATAAGTATTACCATTATTGACAATCTTTCAGTATCCGAACTCAAAAATCTAACAAGTGCCAAGGACTATACTAATCTTCATTTAGAAGAAATGCTTGTTCGATTTGATGAAGAACAACGAAAATTTGGTGTATCCTGCCTTCTTCTAGAAGGTATTCTAAAATACTCAAAACAAATTACAACGCTATTGAAGGCTGTATAGTTCACCCTCTAGCCGGGCTGGCTCTCACTTTTCTTTAGTAGAAAAGTAAGCAAAACAAGCTTGCGTAGTTTCTTTAGAAAAGTTGCGTCAGCCGGTTGTGTTGGTCCTCGTTCCTGCGGAATTGCATCTTCTTCCCTCTTCCAGTGTGAAAAGAAGGGGCCTACGGAATGCCCCAAGGGCACTTCCGTTGGGCGCTCTCTTCGCCTCGTGACCAAAGGGAACTCCGCAACGAAGTGAGGACACACAGTCCTCGTCCTTTTTCCTCCTTTTTGCTTCTCGTCGGGGAAAAACAAAGCCTGACAATTTCGGAAAGAAAGCGGTATTGATTGCTTTCTTTTTGGAGAAAACTCCTCACGGGGATTTCGGTCACACCGTAATCCCCACACCGGCGGAACCTCAGACCGTCACGCCCGGTCCGTCTCCTCCGGCCATGCGATAATAAAGCGCGCCCCCACATCGCTGTTCTCCGCACGTATGGTCCCGTTGTGCTGTTTTTCAACGATCACCTTGGCCATATAGAGCCCCATTCCCGTTCCCTTGGAGGCGAACTTGGTCGAATAGTAGGGGGTGAAGACCTTCTCCACTACCTCGTCGGCTATGCCGCCGCCGTTGTCTTCGATGATGACCTCTTTTAGCGGCGTGTTGCGGATGCTGATTTTGATATAGCCTTTATATGACGGGTCGTTTTTCTGCATCTCCAGGATGGCGTCTTTGGCATTGGTGACGATATTCATAAACGCCTGGCTCAGGTTGCTTTTAAAGCCCTCCAGCTCAAAGTCGTTCGCTTCGATAAGCAGGGCGATGTTGTGGTTGGTCAGCTGGGCGACGAGAACGTTTTTCATATCGGTGAAGCATTCGGAGATCATAAACTTCTTCTTCTCTATCTGGGGCTTGTAGAAGTCTTTAAAAGCGTTGATCGTCTCGGAGAGGTATTTGATCTGGGCCATGGAGCGTTTGACGATACCGTCGATATACTCTCCGCTCAGCTCGTTAAACTCGTACGCCTCTTTGATATCCTGTATCTCCAGCCCCAGGGCGTTCAACGGCTGGCGCCACTGGTGGGCGATATCGATCAGCAGTTCGTCCATCGCGCGCTGTTTGGACTGTTCGTAGATGATCGTGTCTTTTTGGCGGATCTCCTCGATCGACTCCCGAACACGGCGTTCGAGGTTTTCATTGAGCTGACGGAGCTTGTCCCGGGATGAGACGACGGCATCGAGCATGGTGTTGATCCCATGCTGGAGCTGCCCCAGTTCATCATCACTGGATACGGGGATACGGGGTTCGAGGTTCCCGCCCTCCACCGCCTCGACCACATCCAGCGATGCATTGATCCGTTTTGCCACAAAGCGCTGGGCGATAAAAATAATGGCGGCGGAGCTTAAGACGATAAAGAGCAGCGAGCCCAGCAGGCCGAAGAGCATGATCCTGTTTTTCGTTGCGTTGAGTTCCGCCGTACTGATCGTAATAACGGTATGGTATAGGGGCGGCAGTCCGGCACTGCTTTCCAGGTGGGCGACGGCGGTCAGGCTCTCGCCCCGTATGATAAACTGTTCACCGGGCGCATCGGGGGAAAGCCACTGCATATCAAATCCGGGGACTGCATCGGGACGTTGTCCCAGGTATTCCGGTTCGCTCGAGACGATGATGATACCGTTACCGCCGATGACGAGACCGCGTTGATAAGGTGCACCCAGCAGGTCGTTCATGAAGGAGATACGGGAAAGGGCACTGATGGGCAGCTCTTCGTCGGCGATCATCCGGTCTGCCAGTCTCAGGTGGTGATGTGTCTGATGGACCATCTCCGAGCTGTAACGATCCGTATAAAACCAGCCCAGTATACTGAAGACAATGATCTCCACAACAATAACCAGTGCGGCAATCCTGCCGATCAGCCCCAGTTTAAATATCCTCATGGCACGTAACGGGGCGTCACTTCAAAGGATTCAAGTTTTGTGTTCTTCTCCTCCGGGTACCGGGATTCGCCCGGGGGGATATGCCCGAGTATCTCGATGCTCCGCTCAGGATGCTCAGTATCCGGGCGCCACGTGGCGATATAGGTACTCTGCTGCAGGTGGTGACTGACGGGGTCCATATAGGCGGCCTCATGCTGCATCCGTTCCCCCGCGCCTGCCTTGTAGGACTCCAGCTGCCGGATCACGGCATGGTTCTCCGTCGTGCCTGCTTTTTTGATCGCATCCAGCAGCGCCCTGGTCGCCAGGTAGGCGGAGTACGTCACATGCCCCGGATAGTCCAGACGCGTATTGCCGTACCGTTTGCGGTATTTGGCGACGAACGCTTTGGTCCCGGGGGTATCGAGGTTCCAGGACCAGTTCACGCCAAAAAGGGGGCGCGGGATACCCGGAGAGGGGTAGATGTCTTCCCAGTCGACTTCCCCGATGATCCATGACTGCTTCTCGAATATCTTCGGATCGATGTGGGCGAAAAGCTTCACCTGGTTGTTCCCGCTGATATTGACGGCTACGACGTCCGCATCGACTTGTGCGATCTGTTTCATCAGTCCCGAGGGATCGGGCAAGGCGGGGGAGACAAGGATCTCTTTGACCACCTTCCCGCCGTACGCGGTAATATAGGGTTTGGCTGCGGCGGCACTGCTTTTGCCCCAGTTGTCGTCTTCCACAAGCAGCAGGACGCGTTTTGAATCGGATCGTTCCAGGGCGTATTTGAGCAGTGTCTTGTTGTAGTTGGCGGAGTTGGCGTCAAATACAAACTTGACCCGGTGGGCGTCTGCGACCGATTGGGAAGGGGCGGAGGAGTTGGTGTTGATAAAGATCACCCCGTACTTCTGGCAGACCTTCGACATACTGGCGGCGACCCCGGAGTTGATGGCCCCCACCATAAAGCCGATCCGGTTCTCCGTGATCAGCTCCTCGGCCACCTTTGCGGCATGGGCCGTATCGAGTGTCGGGTTGCGGGATATCAGCACCAGCTGCCGGCCCAGGACCCCGCCTTCGGCGTTGGCCTCGTCGATAGCCATCACCACGCCCCTTCTGTCCGCTTCGGCATGGAGGGCAAAGCGCCCGGTCGTCGGAGAGACATGTGCGATGATGACGGGGGGCTTATCCGCAGCGTCCAATCTTGAAGGTCCCGAGCCTGTCAACAGCAGCGTGGCAAGGAGAACAATGGTGATATCTCTAAAGTAACCTAACGGGATAAGGCGATCTTTTTTCACGTTCCAGTCCCCCTCTTCGCGAGCTCAGACTTATGGCTATTAAGCCTCTTCTTTGATTGTACACAATCTTATATTTATACAATGATAAAGAGAGAGGATGCTTAGTGTTTGCGCGACTCGGTTATTTCTTTATCCAGCATGTTGACGAATTCTGCAGGGGTAGTGGTGTGGAGGACCAGCTTATGGACAATTTCCTGAGCGGTCTGGGGTGAAAGGGCGTAGGCTTTTGCAATCAGGTGGGCAAGGTTGGTATATATCCTGCCGGGTTGTGTCTTGCTCTCACGTTTAAGCTGCCGGTAGTTAATAACGACATAAGACGTGATATCCGAACGGCTATCTTTTTTCAGGTAATCACTTTTTTCGTCATGCTGCAGCGGCTGGTGATGGGAACATCCGTAGATGGCGAGAAGAAAAAGAGAAATAAGAACAGATCGCAAGAGGTTCATTGCAATATCTTGGCGGGAGAAGGTTTGCCCCTCTCCCTTATCCGTTAGTTTGTTTTTTCAAGCTGAATAAAATAGCTGTTCGGATCATACTGGTACATCGCGCCCGTACCTGCATCGGTTGAGGAACCCACTACACCGCCGATAACGATATTTCCCCAGAAGATCGGATCGATTGAGTCACCGATTTCGCGGTTCTGCGGTTTATACCCTTCTTTGCTGATCGTCATGCTTTCATACTGGCCCCGTTTAAGATCGAGTGTGAGCGGAGTAACACCTTTTAGCTCACCGTCAAGATATACCTGCGCCTCTGAAGGCTGACTGCTGAATGTTACCGGTTGTCTCGTACCGTGCATGATGGATGCACATCCACTGAAGAAGATGACCGACAACAGGGTCCCCAAAACTACACTTTTCATTTATGCTCCTAATATTTTTTTTAACATAAAAGTTTACAATTACATTCATAAAAAAAGGGTTAGAGTGATTAAACTTTTTTCATTAATTTGTTTATTAATATTAAATCTAAATGCTTCTACTATATATAACGACAGTTACTGGAAACTGCTGCTACATATGGATGGTGAGGGAGAGAGCAAGGTCGTCTCACCCGACTTCCTTCTTTCAAAGGATACCCCGTTTTCTTTAGAAAACGAGTTGAACACGACGATCGAACGCCTCAGGAGCGCAGACGGGCTGCAAACAGCCTGCCGCTTTCCGGCCCGTTACCTCTGGCTTAAAAAACAGCTTTCACTGCCGGAATATGACCTTTCCCGCTGCACGGAACTGGGAGCTTTTGTGGATTCATTTGAATATGACCGCATGAGCATCGTCTTCTCCTCGGAATATCCCAACTCCCCCTCTTCGGCATTCGGACATGTCATGTTTATCTTCCACTCCCCCGGCCATGACATCGAACTGGCCGATACGGTCCATTTTGCGGCGCATATACCCGAAGGCGACGGCGGTATCAGCTATGCCTACAGGGGGATTGTCGGAGAGTATCCTGCCTACTACATGCGCGAGCCTTTTTTTAAAAAGCTGTATGAATACAATGTCCTGGAACAACGGGCGATCCATATCTACGAACTGGATTACTCGAAAGATGAGATCAAAAACCTGATCTATCACCTTTATGAACTGCGCAATACCTATACCCCCTACTATTTCCTGAACCAGAACTGTGCCACCGAGATGCTGGACCTTCTCTCCGTTATCGAAGAACGGGATATCCCGGGTCGGAACTACCTGCTGCCGATCGAGGTGATCAAGAACTACCGGGACCGTATTGTCCGAACAAGCTCCTACCAGCCTATCCTATACCGGATCGATTACCTGACCCATCGGATGAGCGAGGAAGAGAAAAGACTCTTTTACCGTATTATCCGGACCAATGAAAACCCGACTCCCGATACTCCGGATATCGTCAAAGAGAGCCTGGCTGACTACTACCTCTTTTCATTTCGGAAACTGCACCGGGTCTATAAAAACTATGACACGGTCATGAGCCAGACCTTTACCCCCACGCCCGTTCCCGTGGAGGTCAAAGACCCCCTGGATAATCCCCCGATCAACAAGATCGGGATCGGAGCCGGTGAAAAGAGCGCCCGCCTCCACTACCGCCCGCTCTTTACCGACTTTACGGATAAGACTTCCAACGCCATGCAGGAATCAAAACTGAACGTCCTCTATACCGAGTTCGTACAGAGGGACGGGACCCTTCTGCTGGAACGGCTGGACCTGGTGGATGTGGAGTCGCGCCTGAAGCAGTTCGAGTTTTACCGTCCGCCGAGCTGGTCGGTCTACTCGGGTATCAACCGGGAAAACTATCTGTACGAAACACGCTTTGACAATGAGCTCGGCCTGGGGGCGTCATTCAAACTCGACGGCTACGCCAGTCTCTCCGCTATGCTTAAAACGGGCATCAGCCTCAATAGGGAGTCGGCGGAGTTCTATCTAAAACCAGACCTCGAACTAAACCTCCATCTCCCCTATCTACAGATCGGGGCCAAGGGGTTTTACAAGCAGAATTTCAAACACGCATACCTTGAGAGCAACCTCTTTATCGCCAAGAGTATTCAAAACTACCGCCTCTCGCTCAATTACAAAGCAAGCAATAACAGCGACCTCGACGAACTCTATCTTTTCCTCGATTATGCCTTTTAATAGAAGAAGCTTTCCAGTATAATCCGTGTATGTTACGAGCACTGATTATCTTTTTTGTTTTATTCAACCTGATGGAGGCCTGGGAGAGCAGACGGTTCACCCACCTGGGGCCGTGGGAGCGGTATGCGCCCCTTTTTAAGGAGCTCAAACAGCGCGGTGTGAGCGAAAAGGAGATCACGCGGATCTTTACCTCGAAAAAATCGAAAGAGCATGATGCGACAACCCTGCGGCTCATCTCTTCGGTCTCCAATATCCCCAACCTCCGTGAGCGGGAACGGGAAGCGACGAAGAAGTTTTTGAAGGCCACGCCCTTTCTGGTACGGCACCTGAAAAAGTATTCCGCGGTTTACGACCGGGTCGAAGCAAAATACGGGGTCAACCGGGAGATCATCGGGGCGCTGCTCCAAAAAGAGACGGCACTGGGGGCTATTACCAAATTCTCCCACGACGCTTTTGTCGTCTACAACACGATGCTGGGCCGGCTCCAAGAGCCCAAAAACCCGACCAAACGCGAGAAGCTGCGGACCAAGCGGCTGATACAGGATGCACGGGAAAACCTGGCCTCGCTCATCGTCTACAAGACCCGGCGGGGGATCGACGTAAGCACCACCGACTTTCCCTCCAGTTACGCCGGGGCGATGGGTATCCCGCAGTTTACACCTCACTCCCTGCGCGACGCCGTTTCAGCAAGCGGCGGAAAGGCGGACCTGACGAAGATGGATGATGCCATCTTCTCCGTGGCCAACCTCCTGACCAAGCGCAAAAAATGGCCGGGGATGCTGCTCGATTTTAAGAAGTTGGGTACTCTCGACGAGCTGGTGGCGCTCTGGGTCGAGTTTGATAACGGCCGGAGCAACCTGGCCTTTAGCAAAAACCTTGAGGGGATGACCATTCAGAACTTCAGCCAGATCCACGGTGAGCGCGAAGATATCAGATACCTGCGCCCCTACCTGCGCTCCCTCATGCGCTACAACTACTCCTCCGACTATGCCCTGGGTATTCTGCAGATCGCCCGGGCCGCGGCACAGGCAAACACCCGGAAGCTCTCCGATGCCCGCTAAAGCCTTTAACGCACGGTGCTATGAGCTGCTGAGACAGATCCCTAAAGGACGCGTCACCACCTACAAGCTGATGGCCGAGGCACTGGGGACGAAAGCCTACCGCGCCGTGGGCAACGCCATGGCAAAAAACCCCGACCTAATCACTGTCCCGTGCCACCGGGTCGTCAAAAGCGACGGGAGTATCGGAGGGTATGCATTGGGGACGGAAAAGAAGATCGAACTCCTCGAAAGCGAAGGAGTCAGGATAGAAGACGGCAGGGTGGCCGAGCTGCCCGCCCTGCTCTACCGCTTTGAATCTTGATTCAAATAATGAAGCAATACTTAATCTATATGGTTAATACTATTGATAATATATGAGTTCAAAAAGAGATCAAAAAAACGATTACTGATTTTAAGAAGAAAAAATGGAAGAATGAGCTCTCATCTAAAAAAATCAAGCTGTCAAATTCTTGGATTAATACATTTGGTCAAAGAATTTTATAAAAGGAGCTTTGTACCATTATGTTACAAAGCTCAAAAAACTGTGAGACAATTCTGTATCTAGAAAAAATTTATTATTAAATCTTTTGCACTTTTTTACTGGAAAAAACAAATTATTTGAGTATTCGTTCACATTCTGGAGGGACAAGTTCTCATAAAAAATTAAAATCCAACCTCCAATGTTTCATTATCATCATATCCTATACGGATATCATCAACGAACCATGCATAAGGCTCCAAATCTGTTTCCGGATTCGTAAATAATGCCTGCTTCGCCAAAAGATCTTCAGACTTTGCATAAACACTTGACGGATATATATGATCCTCATAACTGTCTGTTTTATAAGTAGTGATATCGTTCACTAATGTGCTTCCACTCATCGGGGTGGTTTTATTAGCCTCGTATACCCTAATATTTAGTATCGGCATATCAGGATTCTCAATTTTTGTTTCCACCCGGTACCAAGTATTTGTAGTAAAATTACCAGGATCAACAATAGTAATTATTCCTCCAAGAGTGCTTACTTGCAAACCAATACTTTGATAAACAGCAATCTCAAAATGTCCCGATGTGACAATTTCCATTGAAAAGAACGTATCCGGATAAGAGTACTTAAAATAGAACTGACTATAAAATGTATTGTTTAAATCGGGAATAACGTTATTCATGATAAAGTATGCACAATAGTAGGGATCAAAATTAAGGTGAATACTTTTTGTTTTCAGGCATTTCTCGCCCTGGGCGCATCCATCGCTTACGATCTCATGGCTGATATATCCCGAAGCTCCTTCGATGGATTCCAATGGATCGACCATCGTAAATGTGCCCGTCGGATAACTCTCGAAATCCTCATTTATCACAAAATTTTCCGGGTCTGCTTTTGTAACCGTCGAGGTGCTTTCGCACCCGGTGAATAAAACCAAAAGAACTATCAGTAAAACAAACCGTATCATTTCAACTTTCAAAACCCGACTGTCAAGGTTTCGTTCTCATCATATCCTATACGGATATCATCAACGAACCATGCATAAGGTTCCAAATCTGTTTCCGGATTCGTAAATAATGCTTGTTTTGCCAAGAGATCTTCGGATTTGGTATACACCCTTGACGAATATATATGATTTTCATGGCTGTCTGTTTTATAAACAGCGATATCGTTCACTAATGTACTTCCGCTCATCGGGGTGGTTTTATTCGCTTCGTATACCCTGATATTCAGTACCGGCATATCAGGACTCTCAATTTTTGTTTCCACTCGGTACCAGGTATTTGTACTGAAACTACCGGGGTCGACAACGGTAACCACGTTTCCTAGAGCAGTTATTTGCAAACCAATACTTTGATAAACTGCAATCTCAAAATATCCCGATGTAACTTGGTCCATTGAAAAGAACGTATCCGGATAAGAATACTTAAAATAAAACTGCCCATAAAACGTATTGTTTAAATCAGGAATAATATTCTTCATCACAAAGAAAGCACAATAGTAAGGATCAAAGTTAAGGTGGATACTTTTTGTTTTCAGGCATTTCTCGCCCTGGGCGCATCCATCGCTTACGATCTCATGGCTGATATATCCTAAAGCTCCGTTGATGGATTCCAAAGGATCGACCATCGTAAAAGTGCCCGTTGGATAACTCTCAAAATCCTCTTTTATCACAAAGTCTTTTGAATCATAAGAAGAAGTCGAAGCAGTTGATTTTTGCAAATCACAACCGACAAAAAGAAAAAGTATAGGTAATAAAAAAATCAGTCTCATATTTACTCGCATATATCACTGTATAATGTTCGTGAAGACCAATGGTCTTTGCCTGTCTCATAGCAGTTCTCACCACCGACTTTGACATTTTGAACATGTTCACCGGGATTCGTCCAGTCGGCAGACCAGGGTATGGCCCAAAACTTTCCAATTTTGTCGTTCCAAAGATTACTGGCCCTATGAGAATCAGACATAGGATCTTTCGATGTGTCGTATGTATTTATATCTGTGCCCAGAGGATAATAATCCATTATTCTATATCTATTCTTATAAACCACAATATTAAAGGAATGTCCCTCTCCCTCAATTGTGCCATCGAAAAAGCCTTCAAGTGTCGTATTGCTCTCTGGACAGACCCACACCTGCGGACAAGTCGCCGGCTCTTCTGCCGGCACGCTCGTTGCCGTACTTTCCCCGTCACCTCCTATTGGGTTATCAAAATTCGTACCAAACGTATCATCTATAGCGTGAAATAAATCCGATCCGGGTCCCGTAGTGTCATCAGCACAAACCAATTCACAACCTATGGATATTTTATACACATATTCTTGCAAAACTTCATCTGCAATATCAATATAATCCAATCTTCTATGTGAAAATTGATTGAAGAAGGACCATTATCTAAATTCGTTGCATTATAATAATCGTGGTAATCATCCATTCCGGGACCGGAGTCATTGCTTTGACTGTTTTGCGACTCAAAATTTCCGGATGGTTGACTTATCCCGTTTTGATAATCCGCTACATAGGCGCAATCACTTGATACTCCCATATACCGGAGCATGGCTTCTCTTAGGATTGCATGATCTTCACAGTCACCACAAAATTTTGCTAATTTCCCACTTTTTGTATAAATTTCAGTACAAAGCTTTTTTATATCTGAAATATTAGATTCAAAACCCATCCGATTCATTGAATCGGAAACTGTATATGCCGCAGATTGCACAACGTTAATATGCCTGCCATATATTTCATCATCCATCATATACCCCATATATTCATATAGGTATAAAGATACGGCTTCCATTTTTTCGTCGGCCGTGTCGATTTCGTCAACAGTAATGCCATGCGCCGATGCATAATACTGCTCGGCTTCTTTGACAACTCTATATACGTCTTCACCACTGCTCCCCGCATTGTCATTTAAATCCGTATTTTCATCGACATACGGCTCTAAATTGAAATAACCGCTACTTGCAGCACTCCCATAACTGTCTTCTTTCAGACAATTGTGACATGGTATCCCGCTAGCCCCGCCACAATCAATACTAGTTTCATCCAGGTTTTTCACGCCGTCACTATAGGTCATCGCCAGGTTTTTGCTATAGGTAGAAAAATGCGATACATAGGCATATAGTTCATGGGTGTCTCTATTTATCGTTGTATTGAGCTCTTCCCATGTTCCGGTTGACTCATTAAAATACCCTACGTAAAGGTTGTCGGCACTCCCGAGTCCTTTAATTTCCTCATCAGTGTATCGAAAAGTCAAGAGTACCGGTTTGTCAAATGTCAACCCACTTGGACCAAAATTTTAAGCCTGAAGAATATGTGAATTATTATTTTCCGAGTCCATGGAGACTATACTCGGTGTCTCCTGCTTTTCAACAGAAATAACCACTTCTTCGCTTAATGAATTTTGAGGAAGCGAAAGGTTTACTGCATCGTCCGTTGTTGTAACGGTTCCACCTTCCGGGTCAACCTTTCCTGCTCCCGCAGCCTCATGGATGCCGGTAATCTTGATTGTCGGTTTAAGGGAAAAACCCTTTCCTGACTGATATTTCAAACTTTGACTTAAATCGACATCCATTTTTACCTCAACCATATTTCCTTCTTCTACAACGAAATCAGAAACAAGCTTGACACCCGTTTGATCGGCGCTAGGTATTTTTAAATAATACGGTCCATTATCTACAAATACTTCATTCTTATCGCCCAACATAAGACGAATTTGAGAATAATGGCCTTGAGGTAATGTTTTTTCAAACAGAATGGAAGATATCCCATTTTGAAGATTTAACAAATTCAATTTTTTTGCTGTATTATCAAGTACAATCCAGCCATTCTCTTCACTATGGGCTTCTATTGACTGAATATCCAGATATACTGCATCAATTTTAAATAATTCAAATGCATTTCTTTCATTAGCAGCACTTTTTAGTATTTTTGATGCCGTTTCCTTGCTTTCACCTACATTATCAACCGATGTTGAAAAACGAACCAAAAAGTTCTTATCTGTATTTGACAACGATAAATCCGAAAGATTTTTCTTCCCCTCTTCTGACGAACAAGAAACGAAAAAGAAAACGGAAACCGAAACAAGCAAAAGTATCCATATTGCCTTAGCCATGCCTAATACCTTTTTCTTTAGATTTTGGAAAAACGCTGTTTGCATGCTAACAATATTTATTTTTTTATGAAATATAAGTCTTTATTTTAAGAAATATTTAATGAACATGTTTATCTATTGTTTACCTTTGGTTACCAAAGTAAACAAATTGTCAACAATTTAGTATATTATAAAATTAAGATATTCCAAGAAAAACTTACTGAAGAACAACTATTTCCACATCATTTAAGTAAGCTGTCGATATTACTTATAATAACCGGGTTACTCGATTATAACCCGCACACAGCGGAAATTGGCTTTTTTATCTTTTCTCAGATCGCCGATCTCGCCACCCGGGAACATGACGGTATAGGCATTGCCGATCGTATCCGTTACCGTGTCAGCGGTCCAGTAATCACTGTTGGGGCTGTAGTAGACCAGTACCGTTTCCTTATTGTCATGGGCTATCAGTGTCAGCGTTTCGCTTTGTGTCGGGAGGCGCCAGTCGGTATAGCCACCCAGCGTGAGTGCCTGGCAATACGCTTCTGCCGTATCCCCGCTTGTATCGTAGGCATCCGTACCCGGATTTTCCGCCCACACTTTTATCGTGTTTTTCGCATCTTTGTTATCCGACCACATCAGCTTATTGAGGGTATCGGTCACGATCTCATTGGTATCGTCCCGGACAAGAACAACCGTTGTATTGTCGTCAACGGTCGTGTTGTCGTCGATGACGGTCGTATTATCGTCGATGACAGTGGTATCCGTACAGATCTCTTCGCTGTAGGACCACAGCCCGGTCGTCGTATAGGTCATGTTGTTTTCCCATGTACCCGTTACCGTATAGCTGACATTGCAGTCGATCGTCGACGGGGCGATCCCGGGGGTCTCGGTCCCGCTTGTGTCAAGTCCGCCGCCGCTGTAGGTGTAGCCGTTGTCAAAGACCCATACGAGGTTCAGTTCGCAGGCCGGTTTGTTCAGTGACGGATTGACTTCGGGCGAGATATTGCTGACCCATATCTCGTTTCCGTAGCAGAGGCTGTCCACCGTGAAACTAAAGGGCACGTTTTCCGTCTCGCAGGGATCGGGCGTCTCCCAGACGACGTTTCGCACACCGGTCACCGTGCCGTTAAGCTCTGCCAGGGAGACTTTTGTCATATGGTACTCTTTGTTTACGGCGATCATCGACGGGTCGAGTGGATCGAGTCCGAAGAGCGGGTAGTAACCGTAGGTACCGTATACGTTTTTTGCGTATTCGAACATATACACCTTGCCCGTGCTGCTGTCGGTCATCCTGAGGGTATTGCCGTAGGCGTCGTACTGGTATTTCAGGTCGGTCGTACTCTCGTACTCACCGTCAAGGTCCGCATCTTCGGCGAAATAGATCAGGTTGCCGTAATCGTCGTACACCCTGACGACGTAGCGCTGCAGTTCGTCGTCGCGGTAGTACCCGATCAGTTTCCCGCCGCTTCCGAAATATTCATAGGTAAAGGAGAGGGTGGACTCCAGCCAGCCGGGACCCTCGGTGTAGACGTTAAAATGGGCTTCCGAAAGCATACCGTTCGCATAGTCGTATGTGTTGTAGGAATCAAACGCATCGATGGTGCCGTCCCCGTCGGAGTCCCATGTATATTTGATAATATAGCCGCCGGCATCGTACTCATAACGGCTTTGGCTTAGCAGGGTCGTCCCGGTGTAGTTTTTTATGGCAATCAGGTTGTTGTTTTCATCAAATTCGTATGCGGTGTAGTTGCTATCGTCACTCTGGTCCATATCTTTCAAGACATTGTAATCGGCATCGAGGTTAACACGCTCTTTTATCACGATCAACGGCTCCGTAACGACCGGGACCGTCGTTCCATCCTCTTTTTCGCTCTTGGGAGATTTTGCATCCCCGCATCCGCTCATCAGGATGATAACAAGTGACACAACTGCCGGGAAAAACCGTGTAGGGAGATCCAACATATTACCTTCTGTTCTGTACTACTCTTTTTACTATAATACAATAAAAAAATGAACAAGTAGTGAACAAAAAATAAACGCAACCCTTTTGAAAAAATGACATATAATTTATTTCTATATTCCATCCCTTCCCGATAAGCTTAGCTGTAGTAGTATGATATGACTTTTTTGTGGGCAGACACTATGTTTAGTAACTTCGAAAACCTTGAATATCTCTTTGAGTTCATCGACGATCTTCCCGTTGGGATCGCACGGGCCGACTCGACGGGGGAACTCCCAAACCAATATAACCGCTATTTTCTCGAGATGTTCGGATGGGACCTCGCCGAGATCGATACGATGGAGAAGTGGTTTGCCCATGCCTATCCCGACGAAACCTACCGTGAGACGGTCATGGCACGCTGGGATCGGCTGATCGCGGATGCCGAATCCCAAAACCGCGCCTACTCCGACCCTATCGAGGTGCGGATCGCCTGCAAGAACGGCTGTTTCAAATGGTGCGAACTGCGCTACTACCGGAAAAAAGAGTTCATTTACGGCATCTTCTCCGATATCACGAAGCAAAAGGAGAACGAAGAGCAGCTGATCCGGGAGGAGAGCTACCGCATCAAAAACGAAAAGCGGCTGGAGATGCTGCTGGAGCTGAACAAAAAAGCCCCCTCCCTTACGGAAGAGGAGCTGGCCAACGCGGCGCTGGACATCGCCGTGGAGATCACCGGCAGCCGGATCGGCTACCTCCACACCGTCAACGACGACCAGAACCACATCACCCTCGTCACCTGGAACAAAGAGACCCTCAAACACTGCACCGCAGCCCACGACAACCACTACCCGCTGGAGAAAGCGGGCATCTGGGCCGACGCGGCCCGGCTCAAAAAAGTGGTCGTCCATAACGACTACGCCGCGGCTCCCGATAAAAAAGGGATGCCCGAAGGGCACTTTACCGTTACGCGCCACATGAGCGCCCCGGTCCTTGACGGCGAGACGGTCAAGATGATCGTCGGGGTCGGCAACAAGGAGACGACCTACAGTGAGTTTGACCAGCAGATGCTGCAGCTCACCGCCAACGACATCGAGAAGTTCATCATGCGCAAACGCGCCGAAAACGAGGTAAAGGCACAACAGGAACTCCTGCAAAAGCAGAAAGAGGAGCTCGAAGACCTGAACCGCAACCTGGGAGAGAAGGTCCAGCATGAACTGGATGAGCGGTTTAAATCGATCAAGCTCTTCAAGGGGGTGATCGACTCGACGACCAATACCGTCGCACTGCTGGGTACCGACTACCGTTTCCAGATCGTCAACCATGCGTTTAAAGAGCTTCACAAAAAAACAGACCGGGACGTCGCAGGGAAGACACCGCCCGAAGCCGGGGTGATGCCCGAAACATTCTTTAACAAAAAGATCCGACCGGCCCTGGACCGCGTGATGACCGGCGAATCATTGAAATTTAAGACCTGGCTGGAGAAACCCGACCACCCGATCTACCTCTCCATCCAGATGAACCCCTACACTCCCAAAAACGATGTCGAAGGGGTGATCATCATCACAACGGATATCACCAAAGAGTACCAGCTGGAGCAGGAAAACCTGGTTAACCAGAAAAAAGCGGCCATGGGCGAGCTGATCGGCATCATCGCCCACCAGCTCAAACAGCCTCTCAACGCCGTCTCACTGACTGCATCACTCATCAACGACGATTATGAATTCGGGGAGCTGACGGCAGAGCGGATCGAGAAGTATGAGAACACCCTTGTGGAAAACGTGGAGTTTATGGCCAAAAGCATCGACGACCTTCGGAACTTTTTCAGACCCGACAAGCATCCGGCCCCCTACTCCATCGTGCATGCCATCGACAAAGCCCTGGCCATCGTGGGAACCAACATCAGCAGCAAGGGGATACAGATCATTACCGATTTCAGGCAGGATGCTACGATCAGCGGCATCGAAAACGAACTGCAGCAGGTGATCCTGAACATCGTGACCAACGCCAAGGATATCCTCGTGGAGAAACACCCCGAAGAGCCCTTTATCAAGATCGCGACGGAAACCCGTGGAAACCGTGCTGTCATCTGCATCGAAGACAACGGCGGCGGGGTTCCGGACGCACACATGGAGAAGATCTTCGACTCCTATTTTACGACCAAAGGAGAGAAGGGGACGGGGATCGGCCTGAACCTCTCCAAGATGATCGTCGAAAGCAGCATGAACGGAAAGATCACCATCGCCAACAGCACCGCTGGAGCGGTCTTTACGATCGAGCTTCCCCTCTTGAAAAAGGGCGGCGAATAGCCGCTCCTACTCCCCGGAACACTCCCCTCTCGCACGCTCCGTAAAAGCCTTGAGCTCCGGTGTCTCAAACGCCGCTTCATACGCCCCGAATGTATACTCCTTGGTCAACGTGTCGGTCAGGCATTCACAGAGGGTTTTGTCATACTCTTGGGCACACAGGGTCGTCAGGGCGCTACGTTCCGCGCTGTTCCAGGTATAGTACTTATTGTAAAAAGGGATCGCAGCCCAGATAAAAAACCCGACCGCCAGGGCAATGTTGACCAGGAACTCCCGGCGTTTTGTCAGCATATATTTGCGCAGATCGTAGCCGATAAAGATCAAAAAAGCGATCTCCAGTATGATCGTAAAGGTGTCGCTTTGAAAAAAATCAAACACTCGCAGCTCCCGTTTTTCCCCGAACTATAGGATAATCCCGGTAACGGACGGTTGAAACGTTTTTACTGATTTTTTAATAAAAAAAATATAAGATGGATCATTACACATGCCAAGGCCGCCTATGAAGAGTTCGATCATCAAAAAGCGCAGTATCATCTCCTTGGTTTTGATCCTGATCCTTATCGGGGTAAGCTACCTCAACATCATCGCACTGACCGACAAAGAGACGGAAACGGGAAAATTTATCAATATCTCGGGCAAACAGCGGATGCTATCCCAGCGTATCGTTTTGCTGAGTAAACGCTACCATGAGACCCGCGACCCCTATTACCAAAAGCAGCTTCTTACAGCAATCGATACGATGCACCGCAACTTCCTCTTCCTCAAAGACAGAAGCAAAGGGGCCCTTCAGCATATCTACGAGGGCAGGAACTACCGGCTGAACTATTACCTGGGCGAGTTCCTTGCCAAAGCGGAAGCCGTTGCGAAGCAGAACGACCCCGAAGCCCTCACCTATCTTCTCTCCATCGGCGACTATATCCTTAAGACGTCCGATACCGCCACCGTGGTATTCGAACGCCAGTATAACGACTATATCCACCGGATACGTTACCAGTCCACGGCGATCCTGATCGTCTCGTTTATGATCCTCGTAGGCATCTACTACCTGATCCTGCGCCCGGCCATCCGGACCAACGAAAAACTCATTAAAGAGCTGATGGACTCGGAAGAGAAGATCTCCGAGATCACCGATAATACCGACTCCCTGATCTACGTCAAGGACCTTGAAGGACGTTACCTCTTCGCCAACGAGAAGTTCGAGGCGTTTTTCGACCTGGACCGGAAAACCCTTCAGGGGCGTACCGATGCGGACCTCTTCCACTACGAACTCTTTCCCAAAAGCACAGAAAGTGTACGGGAAAATGCAAAAAAAGTGACCGTAGAGGAGTCGATCGTCCTGGGAGAGAAACGCTTCTTCTTCCTGATCGAAAAGTTCCCCGTCAAAACAGGAACGGGAACGATCTACGGTTTTTGCGGTATCGCCACGGACATCACCCCGATGAAAGATCTCCAGCGCGAAGTGGACGAATACGTCAAGATCGTAGACGAAAACGTCATCACTTCCCGGACCGACCTGAGCGGGAAGATCACCTACGCCAGTGAGGCGTTCTGCAAGATCTCCGGCTTTGACAAAGAGGAGCTGATCGGCAAACACCACCGGATCATCCGCCACCCCGACATGCCGGATAAGATCTTCACCGAGCTCTGGAAGACCGTCACCCACGGCGGGACCTGGCAGGGTGAGATCAAAAACCGCACGAAAGACGGTGGCTCCTACTGGGTCGATACGACCATCTCCCCCAATTTCGACCTCAACGGCTATATTACCGGGTTCACCGCCATCAGGCAGGATATCACCGACAAAAAACGGATCGAAGAGATCTCCATCACCGATGAATTGACGGGCCTCTACAACCGGCGCTTTTTTAACAAGATCATCACCCAGGAACTCCACAGGGCGAGACGCGAGCATATCCCCTTTACCTTTGTGATCCTGGATGTGGACAACTTCAAAAAATATAACGACACCTACGGCCACCAGAAGGGCGATGACGTACTGGCCGCGATCGGCGGGGTCCTCAAAGAGATCACCAACCGTGCGGGAGACTACGCGTTCCGCCTGGGCGGCGAAGAGTTCGGAGCGATCGTCAACAGTGAAAGCGGTGAAAAGAGCCGCCAGTTTGCCGAACTGCTCCGCACGCACATCGAAGCCCTGGGGATCGAACACGAAAAGAACCTCCCCTCCGGTACCGTCACCGCCTCCATCGGGGTACGCATCCTCACAGGAGAGTGGGACAAGCATGACGAAAACACGATCTATAAAGAGGCCGACGCCCTGCTGTATGATGCAAAAGAGAACGGGCGCAACCGCGTCGAATCAAAGGAGGACTAGATGAGAACCGCAATCCTGACACTGATACCGCTGCTGCTTTTTTTCCTGGGGGGATGCAGCAAAGGCACCGGGGAGACAACGGTACGGATCGGTACCAATACGTGGCCGGGGTATGAATCCCTCTACCTGGCGGCAGAGCAAGGATTTTACCCTGAAAAGAGGGTACGGCTCAAGCGGATGGCTTCCGCCTCGGAGGTCCTCCAGGCTTTTCGCAACGGCACGGTCGACATGGCGGCGCTTACCCTGGATGAAGTCCTGATCCTCAAAGACCAGGGGTATGATCCCAAAGTGATCCTGATCCTCGATTTCTCCCACGGCGGGGACGTGATCATCGCCCGGGAGGGGATCGCGGATATGAAAGCCCTGAAGGGTAAACGGGTCGGATTCGAGAACACGGCACTGGGGGCGTATGTACTTGAGCGCGCCCTGGAGCTTAACGGCATGCACTTCTCCGACATCATCCCCCTCCCCGCCGCCTACTCCGAGCACCTCAACTTCTTCCAAAACCATATTATCGATGCCGTAGTCACCTTTGAACCGGTCCGGACCAAACTGCTGAACAGCGGAGGGAAAGAGATCTTTGACAGCTCCATGATCCCGGGTGAGATCGTCGACGTCCTCGTGGTGAGGGAAAAGCTGCTCTCCAGACATCCCGGTCTGGTCAAAACGGTCATCGACGGATGGAAGAAGGCCTATACGCTGATGCATGATCAGCCCGATGCCACTGCTGCGCTCATCGCACAAAAACAGCATATTACCCCCGCGGAGTTTACCGATTCGCTTCGCGGGCTCGAGCTTCCCGGTGTGGCCAAAAACCTCGAATACCTGGACGGCGACGCCCCAAAACTCCTGGAGACACTGAAAAAACTCCATCGGGTGATGAAAGAGAAACACCTTCTTACGGCCGGAAACCCCATCGAACTTAAAGGGCTGCTCTATAAAAAGCAGGGCGAACTGATGGCTCACTGAGAGCGTAATCCTTCTGTTATTTTGGCGATCTACAATAAAACCCATCCCTTACCAAGGTGGGTTTTATGCAACGCTCCATTCCCCAGGCACTCAACCTTTTCCTCGTGTCGCTTCTTATCTCCCTGCATCTTTTCAGCTTCTACTTCCTGCCGCTCCAAGCCGGAAGTGACGAAAGAGTGATCGCAGGTTTTTTGATCCTGACCGCCCTTCTGACCCCGCAGTTCTGGGCCCTGATCCACGATGCGGGACACGGTGTACTCTTTAAAAACCGGCGCCTTAACAACCTTTTCGGACGCGGGATGAGTATCCTCTTCGGCAGCAACTTCAAACTGCTCCAGTTCGGGCATAACGTCCACCACGGTTTTAACCGCACGGAGGTCGACCGTACCGATCTCTTCCCCAAAAGCAGCGGCTTTTTCGCCGCGAACCTGAACTACTTCGCCACGATCTTCTTCGCCCTCTACCTGGGCGAACTGCTGATGCCCTTTCTCTTCCTCATGCCCAAAGCGCTGATCAGCAAGATAGCAGGGCGCATCTTTTTGGATAAAACACCCCACCACGCCCGGGTATACGAACAGTTCCACGCGACACTCCTCTCCCCCAAAAACCTCCGGACCGTCCGCATCGACACCCTGCTCCTGGGACTCCACGTACTCCTGCTCACCCAGCTCTTTTCAGGGGCGCTTTATCTCCTCGGGATATTTCTCCTCGTCAGGGGCTTTATGGTCTCTTTCCTGGACAACATCTACCACTACGGCACCCCCAAAGACGTGGACTACTCCTACAACCTCCGTCTTCCGCCGCTTGCGGCGCGCCTGCTGCTCAATTTTAACTACCACCAGGTCCACCACGCCTATCCCAACGTCTCATGGTACGACCTCCCCCGCATCTTCCACGAGCAGGAGTTCCGGTTTGACAAGCATTACGGACGGGCACTGTTTAACCAGCTCCGTGGGGCGATCCGGACCGACCCGTAATAAGAAAACGCCGTTTTCTTATTAATATTGTATTTTTTCTGTATACTGGTGAAAAAGCTCTAAAGAGACAGCTATGAGACATACCGGCTTTTTCACCCGACCATACTTTTTATCCCTTTTTATTCCCCTTGTTTTTGCGGTCGTTTTTTTCTATTTTGAGACCCATCGGCTGGAGAATGAGACACTGATCCATGCCAAAAGGACTATTGAAAACCAGGAAAGCCTCATCACCCATAAACTTCGCAGCGTAACCAAGGACCTAAACTACCTTGCCGAAAACAGCCTAATGCGCCAATACTTAAATGATCCCAAACCGGCACGGACCGCTCTGCTGGGCGAGGAGTTCGAACACTTCAGCCGGACCAAGGGGATATATGACCAAATCCGCCTGATCGATGCCCAAGGTAATGAGATCATCCGTGTCAACTATGACAGCGACACAAAGAATGCGCTCCGTGTAAGCCGCGACAAACTCCAGAATAAAAAAGAGCGCTACTATTTCCAGGAGAGCATCATCCTCACAAAGGGGGAGATATACCTCTCAAAACTGGATCTTAATATCGAAAAGGGTGAAGTTGAAGAACCCCACAAACCTATGCTTCGATTTGCCCGGACCGTCACCGACGAAAAAGGCAACACCCGGGGGATAGTCATCCTCAATTACCTCGCCGACGATATGCTTCTGCCTCTGTATAAAAGCGTTCAGCAGGGGATCGGGGAGTTCTCGCTTTTAAACGATGCCGGATACTGGCTGGTCTCTCCAAGGCGGGAAAAAGCGTGGGGCTTTATGTTTGCATCGGGACGTGAAGAGACTTTGGCCCTGCAGGATCCGGAGGCATGGGCCGCCGTACATGAAAAACCCACGGGGATAGCGGCTACGGATGACGCCCTTATCTATCACTCCATGTACAATCCCGTCATCATGATCCAGTCAGA
Source organism: Campylobacterales bacterium (assembly GCA_050297855.1). Lineage (GTDB taxonomy): Bacteria > Campylobacterota > Campylobacteria > Campylobacterales > SZUA-545 > SZUA-545. The sequence goes on along the minus strand of JBNKTC010000021.1, from coordinate 11,554 downwards.
TGCCGAGGATGCGGCTTCCCCATCCGTGGGTCTGGAAAAGCTATTTCGTTCTGCTGTTAACCGCTGGACGCTGCTCTATACGATCCGCCATACCGACACTCACGCCAGACTCTGGACGATGGTCAAGGAGACGTGGTACGTCTATGCCCTGCTGCTGATTTTATTGAGTAGTATCGTGCATCTCCTGATCCTCTTTTTAAAAAAACGCAAAGAGCACCTACAGACCCTGGACATCATCTCCGAAGTCTACCGTACAAGCCGCGAGGGGATACTCATCACCGATGAAAAGACCCGTATCCTCAACATCAACGATGCGTTTACGAAAATCACCGGCTATAATGAGGCGGAGATCCTGGGACAAACACCGAAAAGGATCGCCTCGGGCTGGACCGACCCCTCCCTGTATGAAGCGATGTGGAGAGAACTGAGTGAGACGGGGTATTGGGAAGGAGAGCTGAAAGACCGCCGCAAGAACGGATCGCTCTATATCGAATGGCTGCGCATCACGGCCATTAAAGACAGCCGGGGCATCATCACCAATTACGTCGGGGTCTTCAGCGATATCACCCAGGAGGTCGAATCCAAACAACGGATCAAGGAGCTGGCCTACTACGACTCCCTGACCAAACTGCCCAATAGAAACCTCTTCTTTGACCGCCTGCACCACGCGTTAGAACGTTCAAAAAACAGTAAAAAACGTTCGGCCGTCATGCTGATCGACCTGGACAACTTCAAATATGTCAACGATACCCTCGGGCACTTTGCGGGGGACAAGCTGCTGATCAACGTCGCCCGGAGGATCACGGAGTGTGTAGGCGAAGGCAATACGGTCAGCCGGCTCGGCGGCGACGAGTTCATCGTACTGTTGGAAGATTTTCCCCATGCCGAAGAGCTGGCAAAGATCGCCCAGGAGATCGTCGAGAAGGTCGGCCGACCCCAAAACCTCATGGGTGAACAGGTCTTTGTAGGAGCCAGTATCGGGATCGCTGTCTCCCCGGACGATACGGACGACCCGGACCTTCTCATCCAGTATGCCGATACGGCGATGTACCGGGTCAAGGAGACAGGAAAATCCTCCTACTTTTTCTATACCGACGACCTCAAGAGCGCCATCAACGAACGGGTAAAAATAGAGACCTATCTGCGTTCCGATATCCAGAAGGGGGCGTTCGAGCTCTACTACCAGCCCCAGGTGGACAACCGCGACGAACGGGTCGTCGGGGCCGAAGCCCTGATCCGCTGGCGGCACGAGGAGCTGGGCAATGTCCCCCCGATGAAGTTTATCGCCATTGCCGAAGATGCAGGGCTGATCATCCCCCTGAGCGAATGGATCATCATCCGCGGGTTCCGGGAGATCGCCAAACTTAAATCCCTGGGGATCCGTTTCCGGGTAGCCCTGAACGCCTCCCCGATCCATATGATGGACCACACCTTTATCCCCTTTGTGCAGAACCAGCTCCGCCATACCGGGTGCGACCCGGCAATGGTGGAGTTCGAGATCACCGAATCCTCCCTGGCCGTCGATACGGAACGGATGCTGACAACCATCCAGAAGCTTAAATCCCTCGGCATCACCGTCGCCGTCGACGACTTCGGCACCGGCTACTCATCCCTGAGCTATCTCAAGCTCTACCCGATCGACAAACTGAAAGTCGACCGCGCCTTTGTCACGGGACTCCCCGATGACATCAACGACGTCAACCTGACCACAGCCATCATCTCCATCTCCCGCTCCTTCTCGATGAATATCCTCGCCGAAGGGGTGGAGACCGAAAGCCAGCTGGCTTTCCTTCAGGAGAACGAATGCCATGTGATCCAGGGGTACTACTACTGCAAGCCGCTTCCGTTCAAGGCTTTTGTCAGCTATGTAAAAGAGAAAAACGGAGAGGCGTAAAAAGAGGAGACCGGCTCGCAGAGCCGGGGAAGATCAGGCGATGTTGTTGTAGACGGCCTGGACGTCTTCGTCGTCTTCGAGCTTGTCGATCAGTTTATCGATATCGGCCTTCTGCTCATCCGTAAACTCCTGGGGGTTATTGGAGATACGCTCAAGGCTCGCTTTTTTGAGCTCGATCCCGAGGTTTTCAAAGGCGCTGTTAAGGCTCCCGAAGCTGGTGTAATCACCGTAGACATAGACCATATTGTCCACGTCGTCGTACTCCAGCTCGTCCAGCCCCGCATCGATCAGTTCCAGCTCCAGCTCTTCGAGGTCCATCTCGTCCGTCTTTTCAAACTCGAAGACCGCTTTGCGGTCGAACATAAACTCCAAAGAACCGTTGGTCAGGACCTGGCCGTCGACCTTGTTGAAGTAGCTCTTGACATTGGCGACGGTCCGGGTGTTGTTGTTGGTGGCACACTCGACAAAGAGCAGGACACCGTGGGGACCTTTTCCTTCGAAGGAGACTTCGATAATGTCTTCGGCATCTTTGCCCGTCGCCTTCTTGATGGCGTTTTCGACGTTGTCTTTGGGCATGTTCTCCGCTTTGGCGTTTAGGATCGCCGTACGGAGTTTCGGGTTCATATCGGGATCAGGACCGCCTTCCTTCGCTGCCATCGTGATGGCGCGGGAAAGTTTCGGGAAGACCCTGGACATATTGGCCCAGCGTTTCTCTTTTGCGGCGCGGCGGTATTCGAATGCTCGTCCCATTGTGGTTCCTTAATGCTAAGTGGAAATTTTAGGCGAATTATAGCGCGAAGGAGCTAAGGGCATCCATTCCCTCTTCATCCCCTCCTGCGTATCAGGCTCAGCAGTGCCGGCAGCAGGAGCAGGTCAAACAGCAGTGCCAGGTTCAGGGCGCAGACCGTGACGATGGCAAAATTGACATTGGGGATAAAACTGCTCAGACCGAAAAGCGCAAAGGTCACGGAGAGGATGAGCGTCGTCAGGATCATGGCATTGCCCGAATGGCTGATGATATAGTCGATGTTCTCCTCAAACCCCATCCGCGTGCCGGCTTCGAAATATTTGCTAAAAAAGTGGATCGTATCGTCCACCGCGATCCCCAGGATCACCGCCGCGGAGATGGCGACACCGATATCGACGGGGATATCGAGATACCCCATGATGCCGCCGATCAGCAGCAAAGGTGCGATATTGGGGATAATAAAGAGCCACAGCATTCCCAGATTGCGGAAGATCAGGAACATCCCCAGTACCACGATACCCAGGGTAGCCGTAATCGATACCACCAGGGTATCGGTCACGCTGGACTGCATATAGGCGAAGATCGCCGCCTGCCCCTGTACGTCAGCGGCATATGGATCATAGCTCCGCCACCACGCCTTGATCCATCGGATCATCGCGAGGTCTTTTGAGGTATCCTGCAGGTCGCAGTAGAGGGAAAGGCGCAAAAGGCGCTCGTCCGTATCGATCCGGTCGCTGATCTCGGAACCCTGGGGCAGGCTCATGGAGTAGAGCAGCAGGTACTGTGCCGACAGTTCCGGGCTCTTTGGGAGCGGGTCCTTCGCACCGGGGTTGAGTTTCTCCTGCATCCGCATGATGATGTCCTTGAGCGAGGTCGTAAAACGGACTACGGGGAAGCGCTCTTTTAAAGCCGATTCAAACTCAGCCACCCGGTTTAAAAAGCGGGGGTCTTTTACCCCCTCGCTCCGAGAAGAGTCGATGACCACCTCGTAGATCATCGGCCCGGTCAGCTTCTCCTGGATGAAGTCGCTACCGCTGCGCACCAACGTCTCGGGGGCAAAATAGCGGATGCTGTTGCTGTCGACCCGCAGATCACGCAGACCGTACCCGATCACAATAAAGAGAAGGGTCATCCCCAGGACGATCTTCTTATCGTTTCGGGCGATAAACGCTCCGTATCCGCGGATACGCAGGAGGTTGAGGAAGCTGACCGGACGCACCTCGCCCGTTTCGGAGAGCGTCAACAGGATAGCCGGAACGATCGTCACGCTGAGAACCAGGGCCAGCAGAGCCGCAGAGGTGATGGCGATGCCCAGTGTCGAGATGGGCTCGATATGGCTCAGCCCCAATGAGGCGAACCCCGTCGCCGTGGTCATGGAGGTCAGGAATACCGGCAACATGTTGCTTTTCATCGTAGCGGTGACCGCGGCCCGGTTTGCCATTCCCCGGATGCGGTAGTAGACCCACCCGAGATAAAGGTGCATCGCATCGGCGATGGCCACCGCCGTGACAAAGGCGGGGATGTTGACCGTGAAGTTATTCAGCCGGTAGCCCAGGATAAACTGGAAACTGAGCACCGAGAGGAAGGTCAGGACGATGACGACCGAAGGGACCAGCACCCCGATAAAGCTGCGGAAGAGCAGAAAAAGCAGGGCCACGACGGCCACGACGGCTGCCGGCATCAGGATCATGGCATCATGCTGGGAGACGGTCACCAGGGAGGCGGTTATAGCCGGAGCCCCGGAGATATAAAAGGAGTATCCCGTCGCCCGCTCTTCCCTCGAAAGAATTTCCTGCAACCGTTTGAAGACGCGGATATTGACCTCCTCATCCGCCCCCACCCGGGTTGCCAGGCGCACCGCCAACATGGTCGTTGTCGCACTGTCGTCGATCAGGAGACCCCGGACCAGGTCGTCGGCGAGGGCCTGTCGGCGTTTTTGCGCCAGACCCTCCCTCCCGCTTATGAAGGGCTCGACCATCAGATCATCCTCTTCCGAAGTAACCTGGAGGTAGTTGGTCAGGCTGTCGACCTTCTGCACCCCTTCGATCCGCCCGAAGGCATCGGTCAGCCTCAGGATCGTCTCCACCGCCCCCGGCGTAAAGATACCCGACGGGTCGCTGAAGGCGACGACAAAGCTGTCATCCCCGCCGAATGTATTGCGAAAGCGATCGTAGTTCTGGATCACCGAGGCGTTTTTGTCAAACCATATCCGGTAGTTCCCCTCGTATGCGAGGTTTTTCAAAGAAAGGCTCAAAAAGGCCACTGCCAGGGTGATCAGGACGATCACACGGTACTTGTTCCGGTCAAGAAAATCGATATAGCGTTGCAGTTTCATTCTCTATCCTAATATCTATATTGCAGTCCCAACATCCAGCGCGAATCGGCGCCGATGCTCTCCAGAAGCGTCCCCCGGGCGGGATCGGCCTTTAATCCTTCCAGCTTTGCTACCAGGCCGTCCGCCAGACGCATCCGGGCCTGGAGCCGGTAGAGTGCCTCACGGTTCTCCGGGTCGTAAAGCACCCCGGCCTTCAGCGTGCTGTCACGGACATCGTTTGCGGCAAGACGGACGGCAAGAAAGAGATCGTGGTCGTATACCTGGGCGATATCCGTCTGCCCCTCGTCCTCGTCGTAGTCATAGCGGTAATACTCCCCGTACAACGTCACATCCGCCCACTCCGGGTAGAGCCCGTACTCCGCCCCGAACCCCAGCTGGCGGTACTCCCCGACCGGGGCATCCGCCTCCGGATCTGTCACGGCGGCTTCCAGCTTCACGATCATCGCCCCGGCGACAATATTGGATGAAAGCATCACTTTATCGGCCAGGTAGGCATACTGGGCCAGGGTCCCGGCTCCCACCGGGACAAGGGCGCGCTTCGTATCGTACCCGTGCTGGACCACCACCCGGCTCTCGCTCTCCGCCACTGCTTCGCTCATCATGCTGTACATCACGTATGCCGTGGGATAGTCCCGGTTTTCACTGAGACGCAGGGTCTCGTCGTACTGTGCCGGACCGAAGGGATAATAGGGCTCGTCCGCTTCGGGATAGGCGTGGTCCGCTTCGTACAGGCGCGCCCCGATTTCCCAGACCGCCCCGTCCCCGTACCGCGAGAGGGTCGCCCCGGCGCTTCCCAGCTTCGCCCCCTTTTCAAAGGGGTCTTTCAGGTCGTTCTTTTGGTTGTAGATATCGATGATATTAAACCCCTCCAGCTCACCCCAGAAATGCACCGCTTTGCCCAGCTCGAAACGGTATGCCTCCGCTTCCCAGACACCGTAAAGCTCCTGCAGCGTGATATAACGGCGGCTTGCATACTGCGAACTGTAGAGGTACTCCACATTTGCCAGTGCCTCAAAACTTCCCGATGCATACGAGAGTTGACCGCTGCCATCCAACAGGCTCTCTCCATCCGCCCCGCCATAGCCCAGCCGTTTTAGTTCAAACTCCGCAGAGGCCTCAAGACCAAAGAGAAGCCCGACACCGAGCAGCCAGACCCACAGGGTTCTCATCGCAGCACCCGTTTGGAAAAGTCACTTCTCCCCAACCCGACCTTGATACGGTCCTCTTCCAGGATCAGCCGGGAGCTTTTTCCGTTTTGGACATTCTCCATGATGATCTCGCGGATACGGTAGACCGCACCCATCCTCTCGTACCGGGCGAATGTCACCTCTTTTAACAGGCGGCCGTTGCGGTCGAAATATTTCCCAGACCGCACCAGATGGGTCGCCGGATCGATCCGCACCACCTGCTTGGAGTAGCCGCTTTTTACATCCCTGGGGACCCGGACGATCTCCCAATACTCGCCCTTCTCGGTTTTTATCCGGCGGGAGGGTTCGGGATAGGTGTAGTTCCGGTAGTGCTGCGATGCGATATCCTCGTAGCTGAACTCGCTGGCCATAAACGAACCGGACTTGTTGGACGAGCTTATCCGTTTGACCCGCTTGAGCGCGGGAAGGTAGAGCCACTGTCTGTCATCCCCTCCGATCACCTCGTGGGTCAGCAGCCTCGTATCCTTGATGTCCGCCGGGTAGATAAAACGGATCAGGGAGCTGTCCCCCTCCCCGCTCTCTTTTTTCAGCATCTCCAGTTTCCGGACGTTCTCCTTCCCTTCGGAATTTTTTAAGACCATGGTCGCAATCGAGCGGCTGCTCCCATACCCGGAGACCGCTTCATACGCCTCCCTGGCGATCTCCGCCGCATCCTGTCCCAGTAGTGCGGCGACTGTAAAAGCGCCGATGATAAGTCGTTTCATGTGACTCTCCTTTTTGAATGTGAACAATGTTAACATAAAAAAGTTAACATTGTTCACATATGGAGTTCTGCTATACTGTCACCATGAAAAAAACTACCTACCACCATGGAAACCTCAAAGAGGAGTTTCTGAGGATCGCCTGTGATTTTATTGCCGAAAACGATGTGGATGACCTGACGCTGAAGGTGCTCTCCGATGCGACGGGAACGTCCCGCTCGGCCATCTACCGGCACTTCGCCTCCAAAGATGCCCTGATGGAGGCGGTGATCCTGCACGGGTTTGACGAATTTGACGCGGCTGTCTCGCCGATCCTGAAGGAGAAGGAGCGGCCGTTGGTGGAGCGCTTTTACCTCTCGGGGAAACGGTATATCGATTTTGCAAGGGAGAATCCCAACCTTTACCGCCTGCTTTTCGGGCGAAAATACGCGGAGCTTCGCGAGAGGGTTATCAGTATCAAAGATGAGGACTGTAGTGGGTTCGGCGCCCTGAAACTTTCTATCGAAGAGGGCCAGGCCGACGGCCTTTTAAAGAAAGAGGACAGCTACCACCGGACCATCGTCATCTGGTCCTCCCTGCATGGGCTTGCTTCCTTGATCATCGACGGGTTTATGGATGTGGAAACTATCGCCGACGACGTCTACGACGAGCTCTTTGCCGGACTGCTCGCCGGGGGAGCGGCGGACAAGGTCAAGCTTCTCTCCCTGATCCCTTTTGCCAAAAACGTTTTAAAACCGGGAAGCTAAACCAGCTTGATCGGCAGCCCTTTTAGCAGTGCCACGGCTTCGGGCAGGGAGAACCGGGCATTTTTGAGGTTGGTTTTAAGCGGGTTGAGCAAGGTGTAGTTGAGCGCAGTGGTAAAGTCGGCACCCTCCAGGTCGGCCCCGTCAAAGAGCGTTCCCTCCAGGTCGCTCCCGGAGAAATCGGCCTGTTTGAGATTGGCCTCGGAGAAATCCATCTCCTTAGCTTCACAGCCGGTCAGTTTGAGGTGTCGCAGATCCAGGGAGTAGAAGGTCGACGCGGTCAGGTTACTGTCTTGAAAAAGAACACCCAGCGGCGCCCGGCACATCTCCCACTTGACCCCGATCGCCTTGGAGTTTTGGACGGTCACGTCGGCAAAGAAGCTGTTTTTGATCTTCAGAGCCGTCAGGTCGCAGCCGTCAAAAACACACTCGGTAAAACGACAGGAGGCAAACGTCGTATCGATCAGCACACACCCCTCAAACCGGCACCCGTCAAACTCGCTGCCGCTGACCTGCCCCACCCCGTCAAAATCGGCGGCGGTAAATACTTCATCACTGTAGACGGTATCGTTTTGGATCATTTAAACACCCCTGCTGTTATTTCACGGTATTATGACCGCTTTTGACTGTATCTGCGGGAAGCGGGGCCGTCCCCTTCCCCAGCAGAGTGTTGATCAGGCGAGTCTCAATCCGGTTTAAAATATCGGGCGTGTCGGTGATCTCAACATCGCTGTTGATCTGGAATGCCACCGTGATGCCGACATCCGGATAGTAGCGGAGACTGGAAATATAGCCCGGTATCCAGCCCGCATGACCGTAGACCGTTCCAAGCTTTTCATGGGAACTCACGGCTACGCCAAGCCCGTATCGCGAACTATCCGAACTGCTCTTCTGCGGAACCGTATCAAGCAGCAGGGGCAGGTACGCTCCCGGCATGGCCCGTCCGTTAAACAACAGAGAACCCCACCGCGCCAGGTCGCGGGATGTAGTGACCAGGCCGCCGCCGGTCCACTCCAGGGCCGGGTTCCATTGCAGACGGCCCTCTTCATCCAGGGTCTTAACAGGGAACTGAAACCGATTGTCCGCGGAGGTATATCCGGCTGCCATATCCTTCAGCTCCCGGGTATCGGCCGGTGCCGTATCCAAAAGCACTAACGGAACAATAAACCGCTCGCGTACCAGGTCAAAATAGGACCGGCCGGCCGCTTCCTCGATCACCAAACCAGCGAGGATATAGCCCGTATCGGAATAAGCCCAGCCTTCCCCGGCAGGAAACAACGCCTTTTGATCCAGCACAAACGCGATCAGCCTTTCCGGCGGGAATGCATTCCCCGACGATTGCCAGGAACGGGCCAGTGCCTCGGCAAAAGCCGGCATATACACATGATCGGGGATCCCCGAAGTGTGCGTAAGAAGGTGACGCAGGGTGATGGCAGCATGATTAGGCACCCGCGTAAACCACGGGTATCTGTCCAGCCAACGGGAGACAGGGCGGTCCAGCGATAAGGTCCCCTCCATGACTAACGACACGGCAGTCGCCGCGACAAAACTTTTCCCGATGCTGGCGGCCAACATCCGTGAACGCGCTCCCATCGGTGTGCGCGACGCTTTGTCTGCCACTCCTGCTGCCGCACTGCCCTCTTCTCCGCTATCAAGAACATACGCCGCCGTCATGCCGGGCAAGCCGAATGCTTCCTGCACTTGCCTGACGGCTGTTTGAAAATCAACAGCCTCTTCCGAAGCCGGGCTCTGTGTGCAAACCGACAAGAGAGCGGCGCACAACAATCCGATCAGGCGTATCACCGCGGCAGCACCTCGGTAACAGCACCCTCCCGAGAGAACATCTCGCGACGGTTCAGCCATACTACGACCGCCGCCAGCCCGACAAAAAACCAGCTGTCGTACGGCTGTGCATCGGGCCAGAGCGGATTAATCGCCTGCAGGTGAAAAACAGCGGCGAGCAGGATACTGCCGCCCGAGCGATTGAACAGTGGTGTAACAATCACACTCAGGGCTATGGTGCCGATCAAAAATGGCATAACCGACCAGGCACTCTGCGGGGTGCCGCTGAGCAGAAAAGCCGGAAGGTGCCAGAAGGCCCATACAACCCCTATAAGCAGGGCTGCGTATAGGGGTGCCATTTTACGTTGCAGCAGCGGCAGGGCAAACCCCCGCCAGCCGATCTCCTCCACCGGCCCTTTAATCGCCATCAGAAAAAGTGCCATGCCATAAGCCTGGAGCGAAGCGAAGGGGAACAATCCATCCGCATAGGCACCCTCTTTTAACAGCGCCGGCAGGTAAAACGCCAGCGGCATGCCGACAAGCAGGAACAGGTACCAGGGATACGTCGTCTTCCACAGCGACAGCCGGGAGAGAAACCGTCCTACACCGGCTATTCCCTCCCGATAGATCACCATTGTCACCGCCGAGATCGCCGGGGCATAGACCGCAAGATAAAAAAGCGGATGGGAGCCGGACAGATCACCAAACAGCTCTCTCATAGTATCCGGTACCGCGATATAAAGCCCGATCACTCCCCAGGCAATGACAAAGGTCATCAGAAAAAACGGAATGACATCACGCACATACATTCACTTCCCCTTCTTGCACCGACTTTTTCAGTCTGCTGCTTTGTAGACGAATTGGTCCTCAATACTTAAATATACTCAATATTCAGTCAAAAGGAAAGAGGGAGATGTCCTGGTCTTATCGGCAGAAAAAAGCTCCCTGTCCCCTTTCCTTGCATCCGTGTAGACAGTATCGTTTTGGATCATATAAATACTCCTGATCATACTACTTCAAGAAGAAGCTCTTGTAAAAAATTCAACTATTCAATGTTTTGATGTCGTTGAAATCAATTGAATAGATTATTCTTTTTAAGAAACGATGGTGGATCGTAAAGAATTTCAATAGGAATTTCAGGTACTTCTTTTTGAAGCTTCTCAGATCCATATTCACTTCGAATAGAATCGGATAACGCATCTAATTTAGATAACGATACGTTTGATTCTGCCTGTTTAATTAATTCGGCCAACTTTGCCTCTGAGACACTTGGTGAACGAGTTTCTACCATTCTATATCTATACTTGTTAACTCCACGTAATTTCAGGATAACTGGCTCTTTAATAATTTTCCAACTTGGGCCAAATGTTCGAACAGCCCAATACATAACTCGAGCCTTTGTCTCTGGTACTCCATTTGCCCTCATTCCATAGTAAAAATTACGATGTGTATCGTGAGCAGTACGAGATTTTATTTCACAATATCTATCATGAATTATCGATGCGTGAAGGTACTTTCCACTCATTGGCCCACCAATAAATGACCATGCGAATTGTGGAATAGATGCCCCATCTACTTCCGTATTTTTAGGCGTCTCCCATTTAAAACCGTTAGGGTCTATGAAATGGAAATCTTCTAAAAGAATAAACGTAGGTCTTCCTTCAACATTATTTTTTATCTTAAAACTTGGATCCCCCGAGAATTTACCAAAATACTCGTCATCATCTGAGAATAAAGGAGTCACATAAATAATCAGTAAAAGGAATACAATCTTCAAAATTCTTTTGTTCATAAAAATCCGTTTAAAATAAAGTTGCCTGTCCCCATTATTTTAATATTGAAATTGTCATTATCCCACTTAACATCAATTTCCGGAAAATTAGTAAATGTGAAATTATTTACACGTAAATCATGTATTAATGCAGATGCTACAAAACCGCCTACTTCACAGCTACTAAATCCATCTTTTGTAAAAAATGTACTCATGATTATCCTTTGATACTTAACGACGCGTTTCACAGGCGCCGTAGCCGCGGCGTTCTGTGCAAAAGCTAGTTATTTCTCCATTTTCTTTTCAACTTTTTTATTATCCTCTTGTTTATCGAATGGATCCCCGAGAATGTAATGTAAAGTAATAGTAGTC
>JBNKTC010000020.1:0-407422 GCA_050297855.1 Campylobacterales bacterium | reverse complement strand
GCATACGGACGGCAGCGAGACGACCGTGACCGTCTCCGCCGATACAAACGGCCACGCCGAACACCGTGTCGCCTACGGTACGGCGACCACCACCGCGACGGTAACCCTTCCGGGAGCCGAAACGCTCATCGCCGAAGACGGCAACGTCACGACGAGCATCGACACGACGGTAGCGGGCAATCAAGTCCGGGCCGTGGTCAAGACCGACAACAAAGGAAACAGCCACACCCGCTACGAGCGATGGGACAGCGCAACGCAGGCATGGAAGACGATCCTGCCGACCGTCAGCACCGCCACACCGTTCGAACCGGGCAACAGCGTCACCGTCACAAAATCACCTGACGAAAGCGAGATGACCATCGAGGTCAACGCGTCCGTCACAAATACACTCCAGTTTTAAAGGATAACCGATGAAACAGACACTATTCACCCAGATCAGACGGGCGGCCCTCGCCGCCTCCGCCCTGGCGCTCCTCGCGGGCTGCCAGGGAGAGTTTAAAGAAAAGTCCGCCTCGCAGTCCATGGTCCCGGGGACCGCCTACGAGGTCTTCGCCAGCGACAGCGTCGTCCCTTCGGGAACGGCTCAGATCAACGTCGTCCACACGCTCAGCAACGACGTCAAGATCGTCACCCTCGTCAGCGGCAGCGCCACGCTGCTTCGCGGCGACTACACGCTGAGCCGGTAAGGGATAATGATGAAACAACGATTCTCCACAGCACTCCTGGCGGCCATGGCCGCCTACAGCACTCTTTCGGCCGAAGTGATCGAACCCTTCAGCTCCCGGTTCAACACCATCGCCAACGGCAACGTCGCCATCGTGGGCAACACCCTGATGACCGCACCCGAGAAAAGCTTCGCCGCAGGCCAGCCGATGCTGAATCTCAGCAACGACAAGGTCGCGATGCACTTCATCGACATCGACAACGACCCCGCGACACAAAGCTCCAGCGCGGCGCTTCTGAACCTCCCGGATAACGCCCGGGTGCTCTTTGCCAGGCTCTACTGGGGGGCCAGAAGCAGCGACAAAGACGAAACCAGGCGCGGCAGCATCAAACTCTCCGGCAGCGACGGCTACACGACCGTCACCGCCGACCGCGTCAGCGCCGTCGAAAACGACACCTACTACACCGCCACGGCGGATGTGACGGAGCTTGTCAAAACAGCCGGGAACGGAAACTACAAAGCGGCGGACATCCTGGCCGATACGGGCAAAGACACCTTCGCCGGGTGGAGCCTTGTCGTCGCCTACGCCGACGACCTGCAGCCGCTGCGCTCCCTTTCGGTCTTCGACGGGTATGCCAAGATCCCCGAAAGCGTCGAGATCACCGTCGAGGGGTTCGAGTCCCCCACAGACGGCGCGTTTAACTCCTACCTCGGCGTCATCGCCTTCGAAGGGGACGCGGGAAGCAAAGGGGACTACCTTGTACAAAACGGCACAAGCCTGAGCGATGCGCAGAGCCCCGAAGATAACTTCTTCAACTCCCGCATCAGCACCTACGGCAAGATCGTGCAGGAGCGCAGCCCGGCCTACACCAACACCCTGGGCTTCGATATCAAGATGCTCGACATCAGCGGAAAGATCAAAAACGGTGACACCAGCGCCACCTTTGCCTTCGGCACCACAAGAGAGTGGTACCAGCCCATCGTGCTCACCTTCGCCAACGACTACAACATCAAGCTCTCCGCCACCCAGGAAACGGACTCCAAAGGGCTGCTGAAACCGGGACAGGAGCTCTCCTTGAGCACCACCGTCTCCAACGACGGGGAGACCCCGGCCGCGGGGCTGCGCTTCAGCGGCATCATCCCCGAAGGCACGACCCTGACCGACAAGAGCGTCACCCTGAACGGCACCCCCGTGCCGTATGAACTCAAAGAGGGCAGGGTGCAGCTGAATGTCGCCGAGAGCCTCAAGCGCACGGAAACAGCGACCATCGCCTACCGCCTGCAAGTCGACGGCACCACACCCCCTTACGGCAAGACCCTGCGCATGGACGGGAGGCTTAACTACCGTGTAGCCGGGACACAGATCGAAGGGAGCGTCGTGGGCGACAGCGACCTGGTACAAGAGGGGGTCCAGCCCGTGCGCCTGGCCGTAGTGCCCGAACCCAAACCGGACCCCGTACCGGCGGCAAAACCGGAACCTAAACCGGAGCCCAAGCCCGAACCGGTAAAACCCGCAAAACCGGGAACATGGAAGATGGGGGCGTCGCTGAACACGGTCAGCGTCTCCGCCGATACGAAATGGAACGGCGCGATCCGCAGCGAAGGGGTGACAACCTCCGCCACGACGGGTATCAGTATCCGCGGCATCTACGAGCGTGAACACTGCCGCGTCGGTGCGGAACTGGAAAAAGCGGACTGGAGCAACCTCAAGAGCACCGAACTTAAACTCTTTGCCGACTATCTATATGACCTGCCCAAAGAGCTGACACTCTTCGGCGGCCTTGGCCTTGGGATGATGCAGATGGAAGAGGGGAATACCCAGGACTCCGGAACCCACCTGGATACGGAACTTCGCATTGGACTCCTGGCCCCGGCCTCACTGACTGGGCTTAAACTCCCGGAAAACCTGGAACTGGAAGCGGGATACCGCTACAAGCTCCTCAATGCCGAAAACAAGGAGAACCTTGCCGGCAGCACCCACACGGTGACCGTCAAGGATATGCAGCTCCTCTCCTTCGGGGTTAACTGGAAGTTCTAAACCCTCTTTAAAGCTTTTCACCGGGAGAGTGCCCTCCCGGTCGATTCCAAAATAAAACTTATTCGTGACCGATACGAGACTGTTTTCTTTGTATTATTCCAGTTATACTAGGAAAGTCTTTTATGAAGAAAAAATGTAGCGTGATGATCACTTTGATTTCGGCCCTTGGTGCCCAGGAATTCGAACCGATGGTCGTCCTATCCTCCAAACTCGAATCGCCCCGGTATGATGAAGGCATTGCTGTCGATGTGATCGATGAGCAAAAGCGTGATGTCTCCCCCTCTGTCGGTCTCAATGGTTTATCCTCTCTGGTCCCGAATACGCATGTCTCCGGTATCGGGGGGCGCAGCGATGCCACGATCAGCATGCGGGGCGTGAGCAATTACGTTACCCTGGAGTCGAGTGTCGGGCTTTATGTCGACGGGGCGCCGGTTCCCTTTAGCTACGGGTACGGGGCGGTGGACCTGGCGGATGCCGAGCGCATCGAGGTGCTCAAGGGGCCGCAGGGGACCCAGTTCGGCAAGGGAGCCGAATCGGGGGTGATCAACATCTACACCCCAAGCCCGACAACTGCACCGATCCAAAAACTCCGCCTCGAAGCCGGCAGCTACAACCAAAAAAGCCTTTATGCCTCCGGCAGCGGGCCTGCAGCGGGTGATCTCTCCTATGCCCTTGCCGTTACCAAAAGTTCCCGCGACGGCTTTACGACCAATACCTACTACCATGACGACATGGATTCGCGGGATATGCTGGGTATCCATGCCAAGCTGCACTACGATCCCAAGGGGCCGCTGCATCTGGCGCTCAACTACTCCGGTACGACGCTGGACGACGGGGGCAGCCCCTTTAAGATCAACACCAAGAAAGACCCCTTTAAGACTTCCGAACCGTATAGAGACTATATGCGGATGCAAAACGACCTGCTCTCGGCGGTAGCCCGGTATGAAACGGAAAACGACACGCTCACCTACACCGCTACCTATGCCAAAGAGGATATACAAAAAAGCGACTATGTCGCCCTCAGCGGCGGGGTGGTGCTGGACTATGACATCCGGATCGAGGAGATGACGCAGGAGATGCGGCTGAACCACGTGGGCGAGACGAGCGAATGGGTCATAGGGGGATTTTACAGCGACCGGTTCCGGTTTCACTACGACGATACCAACACACTCCAGGCCCTCCCGCTGAAGCGCAACTGGAGCATCGAACTCCCCGATGTCAACAAGGCGCTTTTCGGCCAGATGAACTACTGGCTGAACGACGCTTATGCCGTGACGGCGGGGGTGCGTTACCAGACAACTGAACGGGCTTTTGTACGGGATTTTTCCGATTTTGACGGATCGACCAGCCATGCGGATGTCGATACGACCTGGAGCCATACGCTCCCCATGCTCTCTTTCTCGTATTACGGAGCCGATA
This sequence comes from Campylobacterales bacterium, assembly GCA_050297855.1. GTDB lineage: Bacteria > Campylobacterota > Campylobacteria > Campylobacterales > SZUA-545 > SZUA-545. The sequence continues at coordinate 403,301 of JBNKTC010000020.1, read as the reverse complement.
ATGCCCACACCTACCTGACCTATTCCAAGGGGTACCGCCCCGGAGGGTACGGATACCGCACCCTGGGAAGCAACCCCGAACCCTACAAGCCGCAAATCACCGACAGCTTTGAACTGGGTCATAAAAACCGGGTAAGCAAACAACTCACACTGACCGGCAGCCTTTTTTACAACCGGATCGACGATCTGCGTGTCGTTACCTTTGCCGATGATCTCAGCAGCACCGTCGCCAATGCCGACAAGGCGCATGCCTACGGGGCGGAATTTGACTGCACCTACCGGGGGGATGATCTCTATCTTTTCGCTAACGCGGGAGCGACCAGCGGGACCTACGACAAGCTGACGAATAACGGGATGGATCATTCGGGTAACAGGATCATCGATACTCCAGACTTTACCGCATCGGCAGGTTTGGGATATGCGCTGAGTGAGGCATATCGTATTAAATCATCCGTCCGTTACGTGGGAATGCGCTATTACGACAGTGCCAACAGCGTGAGCGAAAAGGGGTATACGGTCGTCAATATGGCGATGGGATACCAGTCCCGCGGCTGGGATGCGGAGCTGTACGCCGCCAACCTCACTGATACCCGTTACGTCGATTTTATGATTGCCACGCCCAGCAACAACTATTACCACTTCGGGGCACCCCGGACAGTTGGGCTGAAAGCAACGATTCTCTTTTAAAAAGGGTTGCCTTCGAGCATATATACGTTGATGCCGATTGAAATCGGTAAGAGAAACTGCTGGTATAAAAAAAGTGTACAAATAACTGCACACTGGAAATTAGATTTACCGGGATTTGTTTATATGACAGAGTTTGTTGGAATAGGCCGGACATGACTCGAAGGTGGCTTAAAAAACCCAAACAAACCCTGATAAATAGGGATATTAGTGGTTTTGTTCGACACTTCTGGTAAACAAGAATTTTCCAAAAAATCTACGTTTTATCTACCAAAAACTGCACACTTTGTGCACACTTTTTTCGTTAAACCGGAGCATCGATTATTTGTTTTGAGAGGTTTGTATCAAGCGTGGACATAAATTCAACACTATCCACATATATGATCCTATTCATAATATCTTTCATTGACTTTACATTAACTTTTTGTATTATTAGAAAATATTTTTAGTAGGAAATTTTTAATGAAAAGAGCCTTTACGATATTATGGATAGTGCTTCTTATGGGTTTTTCAGGCTGTAATGACGATAAACAGGTGTCAGCTAATGTAGAAGAAAATGTTACAGAGGCAGACCAAACAGATCTGACCTCTTTTGAATGCGAAGAGTTATCCCTCATACAAGGCAGCACTGAAATAGTCACCGAAATCAACCAAACCAATACAAACCTTTATAACCTACGTGCCATGCAATCGGCAGATCTGTCATTCGATATTAAAGGTAATGATGGAGTTCGGTATGACTTTATCGGGACATATTCACAAACGACGGTTGGAAATAATCATGTTAATGGAACCCCGGTCACATTGGTTGAAACTGTCTACTCTCAACAATACACAAATTTAGACTACAACACTTCCTATACAGTCACAGCATCTGTTGATGAGCATGGGAACGTCCTGGAATCTGTGGATAACTGGGATATCGTCTGTTCACTTGTCGGAACAGCTGAACCGCTTCCTCTTGACGCGAAGGTGGGTGATCAAGGTGAGTATATATCCTATGAGTGTTCCGACGGATACACATCCAAACATATGTGGCTTCTTGAAGATGCCGATAATGACAATGCACGAGTTGTGTTTTATCAGATGGTTAAAGACGAAACTGGGGACATCTACGCAACAGATAGGACATATGTCACGATCAATCCTGCCGGTGATGTAATATCCATGGAAATGGAAACCGATTATTTTGGATCGTATGGTGTAGAAACGGCAACGACTATCATGGATGATAATTCAACCGTTGATGTAAGCATGGAAGTGAATCTAACGTTTAATATACCTGACATACTGTTTGCCTTTAAAGACTATGTATTAAGTGGATCAGACTGCAATAAAACAGCTTTAAGTGGTGTTTTATATGGCTCCACTTTAAATATACGTAATGATTCAACAAACATTTTTACCAGCAATGTAAATTGGGACAGCCGTGAATATACGGGATCAATGCTTGAGAGAACCATGTTTGTTTTAAGGGATGACCTTAGTACTGATGAATACGATTATAGAAGCGATAATGTGATTTGTAGTCTAGTAGGCTACCCTGCCGGATATCCAACAGAAGTTACTTTTGGCTATACCAGTCCAACTTCTTATTATATATGTGACGATGGGACATCGTTTGAAAGAACGCTTCACCTGCAAGAAACAGACATGATTCTCTACAATGCAGAGCTTGTAGACCAATATCTTTTTAAAGACAGTACAGGTCAGTTGGTAAAAGCTGAGACTTATACCCACCAGGTCAATTTTGGCTGTAACAATGGAGTTGAAAACCGGGAACGTGTCTACACTCCCCACGGAAAAGTACAAGTCCATGATCTGGTCAACAAGACCATGCTAGTCTTGGAAGGGGATGAGTGGATTGCACCCCAGTATACACCGCCGGAAGATACTTGTACACAGTGAGTGAAGGGATAGTTACAAATATGAAAGGATTGCGCTACACACGTAACATGCCGTTTCTAAAAATTATTTATTTTAATTTCCTGATCATTAGCATGATGGTTGCATTTTCAGGTTGTTCAAAATACACGATGGAATATAAGGAAAATCGTGTTGACAAAAGTATGCTGAAAAACATTTATCCGAAGAGTGATGAGAAGATATTGTTGCTCTATGATAATAGCGTAATGCATATCCCCTGCTATGATTCTTCTTTTTGTGTTAAGAGAAAGGACTTCTTTACTACAGGGGAGACTGTCAATGAGATAGCCAAGCTCTATTTCGGACAGTTTTATAAACATATCGACACGTGGCCATACGATCAGTTTGACAGATTGGATAATAAGTTTTCGATAGCCATATACCCCCAAGTGTTGGAATATTCATTTACATTTGAAGAAATCAATCCGTTCAGCAGAATGGTTGTACTTAACATGAAGCTTCATGTCCAAATACTCAATAGCGAGAAAAAGACTATCCTAGACAAAAACTATAGTATCGATAGGGCAAAAAGCGAACCTTTTTCGTTAAGGATGGATAAGCTGATTCATCTTAGAAGAATTTTCTATAAGTCGTTATTCAATGTATTTGAGATGATAAAAGAAGATATGGACAAACTTCCAGGACAAAGTAATTTATGAAAACAAAAATTTTTACTTTTTTCTTTATGCTATTCATTTTTTCCGGGTGCCACTACTCTTTAGAATATCGAGCCGGAGAAATTGATCAAACACTACTACAAGAGAAGATCCATAAGAACAGTGATTCCATTTTACTTTTTAGTGACAATAAAGAGCTTGAAGTACCATGTTTTAATTCAAGTATGTGTTCAAGTGCTACCTATTTTTTTAAAACTGGAGAAATTACCAAGAATGTAGCTCAAATATTTTTTGAACAACAATATAAAAATATTGAAACAGCGGCATTTGAGGGTAAATCAAAGATCAGTAATAAATTCATATATAGTATTTATCCTCAAGTCATTGAGCATCATTATTCATATGAAGTTGATGGAATTAAAAAGTTTATTGTTATTTCGATTGAGATGAAGGTGTCTTTATACGATAACAGTCATAGACTTGTTTTTGAAAAGAACTATAAAGTAGATGGTTTGAAAAGTAATGAATATTATCGTTTGTCAATGAATAATCTACTTTATCTGCGAAGAGCATTTCAGAATACATTGTTATCAATGTTCTCTGACGTGAAGAAAGATATTGACAAATTGGATTTAAAGGAAGCTCATGAATAAATTGGCAATCCTTTGTTTTGTTATTTCGCTTTTTGGTTTGTCTGGTTGTTCAAAATACACCATGGGCTTTGACGAACGGCGTATGGATTCTTCATTATTATTGGAACCAGCAGCTAAAAGCTCTACAAAAATCCTCCTGCTTTCAGATGAAGATGAAAAACGGATATATTGTGTTGATTCACCTTATTGTAATAGCGGCGTAAATTTTTTTAAAACAGGCGAAGTTAGCAAAAAACTTTCATGTATGTTTCTGAAACAATATTATGAAGATGTTCACTCCATCCCAAAGGATGATCTTGACTACCTTCAGGTCAATTTCCCACTAATGATTTACCCGAAAATTGTAGATTATAAATACACTGTCGAATATGACCTTTGGGGTGATTTTCACGGACAGGTCATATTAGACTTGACTATGAATGTCAAAGTGTTTAATATGGAAAAAAAAGTCATTCTTGACCAAAACTATAGTATTGATAATGCGAGAAGTGAAAAGTTTCTTTATGGTCCAGTCACACTTATATATTTAAACAAAGTTCTGTACAAATCAGTCCTTGACGTTTTGAAAATGGCTAAACAAGATATTGACAAGTTGCAAGCAAAGACCAGTCAATAACATGAACATCCGGATCACTATTTTGATATTAATTAGCACCTGCACACTTTGGAGTGTGGATAAAGACCTCACCTTGGCACTCAGATTACCTGGAGGTGGGTATTGGAGTAAAGGGTATTCCACGGAACTTTTACCAATAGTAGTACAAAAGAAAATCACGGAAAACACTGCTATCTCATTTGCACCATTTCTCTTTTATCAAAATAGTACCTATACACAAGGAATCACTCATTACGGCTTGACACTAAGAATACCTACGTATACCGAAGATATCGATACTATCAATCTCTTTGAAGGATTCTATTTTGGTCCTAGCTTGTACTATGTAAAAACACACATAGATCATGAATATAAAGACATACAATACGAATATACTGAAGCAACCACAACCTTATGTCTTGGTGGAAATATAGGTTATGGATGGAGCTTTTTAGATAAAGGCTTTATCAATTTTGATCTCATATTTGGTTATATGAAAAAAGAAGGATTTGGATATAAACCTGAAAATGGAGAACGTACTGGCGCAGTGGGAACGATGTATATTGGATGGGAATTATATTAAATGAAAATAACTAACTTTCTTCTTGTATTAGCTTTCCTATTTTTTATTACTGGTTGTACAAAATTCACTATGGGTTTTAACTCAAAAAATTTTGACTATAAAGCATTACAAGATTCCGAACAGAAAAGTGCAGAGAAGCTTTTATTGTTGTATGACGATGAAGATCTTGAGATTCATTGTGTAGATTCTTCCGGGTGTGATCATATGCATAAGTTTTTTAAAATAGGAGAAATCACTCATCAAATTGCATGTCTCTATTTCAAGCAGTATTATGAAAATGTGAACTATTTCCCAAAGGAAGACTTGGAACAACTACGGGTAGATTTTCCTATCAGGATCTATCCAAAAATTATTGATTATGAATACACCATAGACACAAAATATCTAACCTTTGTAAAAACAATCAGACTTGACTTGAAGATGAATATTCAAGTATTTGACAATCAGAAAAAGTTGATTTTCGAAAAAGAGTATCAAATAAATGACCGAAGAAATGAGTCTTATTCACTTACAATGAATGAATATATCTATTTGGAAAGAAATCTTTATAGTGCTATCTTTGAAATTTTGGATTTGGCAAAAAAAGATATCCATCAACTACTGGAAAATGCATCATGCAAGTAATTGCAAGCCTTTTGATTATTTGTATTGTCACTGTCTTTTCTGGATGTACAAAAAAAATAGATTTGGAATACGCCGTTGTTGGAAGATGTGATTTTCCGAGCAGATTGTGATGTGATGGACTACCCAGAAATCATCGAACCTGGATAATAGTCCTAAGACCGTCATGTACTATACACTTGTCAACAGAGTGTATAAGGGCAGAAAACACTTGGAGACTTTCGAGATCGAAAAACAATTCGAGTACCCCTATTTTATAGATGGTTTTGGTCTAATATTTCTTAAGAAATTCAATACTAAATCCATCTATGAACTGATGCCGGAAATTGATAGAAATATTAGAGTACTAGGCCTAAAGGGTATCAATGGTTAAAATCATTTTTGTCATCTTTCCTACGGTATTGTTTCTCACAGGATGTGGGCAATTAGCTGGGGCAATAATCGCACCAACAATAGGATCGATTGGCGGGGAGATGAATGCAAGATCAAATGAAGCATCCATTCAAGAAGAGATGCTTGAAGCCTGGGATGAAGAACACAACCAAACAAGAAAAGACAAAAAGATTTCAAGGTTATGTCATGTATATGATAAAGGTTTGACAATACCGATTCATTTCACTGAGGGGACCTCAGCATTATATTATGATGAAATGAAAGGTTATGATAAACATATACTGAAATGGGATGAATATGTTTTCTATGATTTATTTGAAATTGAACCACTTGAGAGAAAAGAATTTTTGCTAAGAAATGATTGTACTCTTTATTTCTACCCCCATATTCAAAATGTTTCCATGACAGTTTATGAAGAAGAATATGAAGTAAATATATATGAAAAAAGAAAACGTAGGTATGGAATGTTGGAGCCCACAATTACATTAACGTTCTTTGACCGAGATAGAAACATAATTGCGGAAGAAACAGTCACGGGTGATGAACTAAAAATTAAACGCCTTAGAGGCGGTGCGAGGTATGTTATTCTGGAAGAATTTGGCAAGTGGTATATGAAGACAGTGTATGATTTCATAAAAAAAAATAAGATTTTGGTTGAGCAGAATACCTATAATTAACTGGACTGTGGAGAATGTTATAAAATTGATTACATTATGTGTGAGAGGGAATGACCTTGGTTACATAGACGTATAGTTGTCTCTTGTGGAAGGATAATTAGAAAAGTGCACACTAAGTGCACAATTTAAAGTTCAGGAAGCTGATTTTTGTTTCTATGACAAGGTTTGTTTGTGTTGACAGGACGTCACTCGAAGATGGGTTTGAAAACTCGAACAAACCCTTATAAATAAAGCTATAAAAGCCTTTGTTCGGCACTTCTGGTAAACAATAATTTCCCCGAAAATCTACATATTATCTACCAAAAACTGCACAGATACTGCACACTTTTGCTCTAAAAACATGTTAGCCCTTTAGATTATGAAGAGTCATCTTTGCACCTTCATCTGGTTCGATAAAGATGCAAAGAGTTTTTGCCTAAGGAGATATGATAAAGGGTGTTAAATTTTCAGTTTATTAACCACAAACAAATAATAATGGAAATTATTGTTTGTTAAAAGTCATGATGGATTCAGGACTAGTATCTGTTTCATAGAATGTAATTGTAGAAACATCTTGAATGCTGAAATACAGTGTCCCTACTTGGCCTGCACCCGAAGCAGTGCTACCTGAACAGTCTGGTAATTGATTATCTGTTTCAAAACTTACCGTTAAAGGGTAGCGGTTGTTTTCAGTCTTATGCCCAACTATATATGTTCCTGTCATTATTTCTGATGCAGCATAGCTTTCAAAGGAACCATCGGAACCAAAAATATAACGTTCTTCACACAAGTCCGCCCCGATATGCGTCCAGGATGCAGCGATTGAAGGTGGTACATCGGTTGAACTCACGAGAGTCTTTGTTTCTACTGCATCCCAAGTACCGTCGTTATCTGAGTCAATCGAGATACTCATTGTGTTTTCCGCTGTAATATTGAGTTCTACAAGGGCATCATCTTTCCCCCTAAGGTATAGTGTTCCACTATAAGCAACATCGTTACATAAACCGGAAATGTAGGGCTTATCCGAAATATCGAAGCTCGAATCAATGGTAAGATATTCACTTAGATTGTTAAAATATATTTTCCCTTTATTCATGAGGCTGTACTCATAAACCGTATCATCCCAAATCGTTTCATTCGTGTCTATATAAGCGAATGTTTCACCCTCATAAACTCCTGCGATATTGTAATAACTCTCTTCTGTCTTGCCATCATCGTCATTATCTCTCGCACTAAAAGAACTATTTTTTGCAAATACAACATCACTAGCAGTAAAAACTGTATTCATTGTACAACTTAGAGCGTTTATATTATTTGTAATCGGGTTAACGGTACCAGTACATGATAATGTACCATTTTGTTTCGTGACATCCGGGTCACCACATGCATCAATATCGCTTGTATCAATATCGTGATAATTGTCAAATATGCTTACAAGTTGGAATTCGGAAGTGGAATAATCCAATGTCAATGTGGTTTTTCGTGTACCACTTTCACTACCTTCATCAATGGAGGTGTTTTCATAAACAGATGGTTCTGTACTTGTTGTTGATTTACTATGTACTTTTATATCCTGGATATTGAAAGAATCCAGAAAAACTCCAAGAGTTTTATTTTTTCGTTGAACGGTTGTTTGGGGGCTTTTGTTTCTTTGTGCTAAATCAAAAAAAGTTGAAATGCTTTCGATAGTTACTTCTGCAGGATGTGCCGTTTCAACTTTGTCCCATTCTGTTGTAGTCGTTAAATCTTCTTTTGAGTTATCTTCACTTTGACAGCCACTTATAATCTGAGATGCTATCATCATAGAGAGAACTACGGAAACATGTCTAAAGTGTTTCATATTCAATCCTATTTTTAAAGTCCTGATTCTCTGAGATCATAGAGGATTGCTAATAAGTCATTTGTAAAAATTGTATTTTTTGATATAAAAGTTAATATAAAAATAATATTTATTACTTAAGTTAACACAAGGTAAACAAAAATGATTAAATGTGCCTGTGGAAAGATAAGTTGAAATGAATAATAGTGAGAGTGTACATTTCTAGTAGTCGATTTAGATGAAAATGAATAAAAAAAGTTTTTTTTGAGATATTCATTCTAAATTAAGATAATTAAAATATAATCTTCATAAATATTATTAAGATTGTTGTTTTAATGGACATACTCCACTTCTCCGATACCCACCTGGGTTTCAGCGACCTCGACAATGTCAACACTGAGGGCATCAACCAAAGGGAAGCGGATTTTTACGATGCATTTACACAGGTGATCGACCAGGCCTTAGAGCTTAAACCAGACTATGTCATTCACACGGGTGACCTCTTTCACCGTCCCCATCCTTCCAACCGCGCTATTAGTTTCTGTCTCTCCCAGCTCAAGCGCCTCAGCGTCGCCAAAATCAAAACCGTCATCATAGCGGGCAACCACTCCACGCCCCGCACCAAGACCGCCTCGCCGATCCTGGCGGCGCTGCGGACGCTCGATCACGTCTACCCTGTCTTCGAAGAGGGCTACGAAACGGTCGAATTCGACGACGTCGTGTTTCACTGCATTCCTCACATTCATGACGAAACGGCAAACTTCCGGGCTATAGAAGCGTGTGAAACTAATGTTGAAGAAGGAAAGCGTAATATCCTGATGCTTCACTGTTCTGTGGGCGCCCGTCATCTTATGGAGGAGTACGGGGAAAGGGTCTATCCCGAGGAGAAAGAAGACCTCTTTGAAAAGATGGACTACGTGGCTCTCGGGCACTGGCACGGCTTCGGCAGCGTGGGCAGGCACGGCAACGTCTACTACGCCGGTTCCACGGAGCGCACCAGCAGTGGCGACCTGCGCAATGAAAAGGGCTTTGCCCTGGTGAGCTTAGGGGAAGCGCCCGACGTGACGTTTCAGCCTGTCACGATCCGTCCCAGCCTCCGCCTGAGCGTCGATGCGGCGGAAGAGCAGGACGTATTGGCCCATTTGGAAGAGCTGGCCGAAAGCACCGATACGAAAGATGCACTGCTCTACATCACCCTGGAAAACCTCGGCACCACCCAGTCCATCGACATGACCAACCGGGATATCGAAGCGATTTTTCCCGACGCGCTCAATATCCAGATCCAGCGCCGTTTCCGGCGTAGCGAAGCGGGGCATGCCGCCGAGGCGGTGAGCGCGGGGTCGCTGCAGGATTATTTCAAAGGGTTCCTGGAAGAGCAGAGCGGCGATGCGGCGGAGGCTCAGCGTTTGGGCGAAAAAGTGGCCGCGCTCTTTGCACGCTACGACGAGGTGAACGATGACGCTTGAGTACCTGAAGCTCCACAACTTCAAGCGCTACCCGTCCTTCGAGATCGCTTTTGAAGACGGACTCTATGGCATCCTGGGACGAAACGGCAGCGGGAAGTCGACGATCTTCGAGGCGGTCTTTTTCGCACTCTACGGCGAATACAAGGGGAACAAAGAGCTGCTCCCCACCGTAGGCAGCGAAGGGGGCGTGAAGGTCGACCTGCGGTTTACCGTGGATGAGAAGAGCTACATCGTTAGCCGGGAGTTTCGGGGGAAAAACCTTGTCGCTTACGCCAAGCTGGAGGAGGGGGGTGAGAGCCTGGTGAGCGGGGCCAAGGAGGTCACGGGAGCCGTCACCAAACTGCTGGGCATCGGAAAAGAGGCATTCCTGCGCACCGTTTTCGCCTCCCAAAAGGAGCTGACAGCACTCAGCTCCATGAAAAACGAGGACCGCAAGGCGATGATGCGCCGCCTGCTGGGACTGGAGAAGATCGATGCCATCGAAGGGATGATCCGTGACGAGCTGCGCGACCTGAACCGTGATATCAAAGCCGCCGAAAGCTATCTATTAGATGAAGCAACACTGAAGCAGCATGAGAATGATCGCAAGGCCAAAAACGAAAGCGCCGCCGCTCTCCAGGCTACCATCAAAACCCTCACTGAAGAGGCGGCCAAACTCAAAGCCGCCCATGAAGCGGCAAAAACCGCTGTCGAGACCCAGCAAAAAGCCAAAGAGGCCCGGGCCAAAAAGCAGGAATCTTTAGAGCGTGCCAAACAGACGCTGGCCTCCCATGAAGAGCAGCGCATCGTCCAGGAAAAAGAGCTGACTGCCCTCCGGGCTGAATCAGAGCGCTATACCCAGCAGCTACCCCTCAAAACCCAGCTGGAAACCCTGGAAAAATCCCTCGCCGACCAGGAGACCCGAAAGGCCAATTTCCTCAAAAAAGAGGGGCTTGAAAAAGCCCAGGCCCAGCTGCGCGAGGAGTTTAAAAGCCGCACCAAAGAGATCGTCGAGCTGACCAAAGCCATCGAACCCCTCCCGACGATCCAGGAGCGCTTCAAGGTAGAGCAGACCGCCCTCACCAAAGCCAAAGAGACCCTCCAAAAACTCGACGACGAGATCGCCGCCCACAATGCCACTATCGCCTCCAACCGCGCGGCCATTGCCAAAGTAGCCAAACAGGTGGAGACCATCACGGCACTCGGGCGCGAGTCTGCCTGCCCCACCTGCACGCGCCCGCTGCTGGAGCAGTACGACACGGTGCTGGACTCCCTCAACAAAGAGATTACCGACGTCTACCAAAAAGCCATCGACGTCACCCAGAAGACCATCGACACACTCGCCAAAGAGAGAACTGAAAAGCAAAAAATGGTCGCCGAAGCGGAGAAACAGGCCGCCGACACAGACAAACAGATTGCTTTGCTACAGAGCAAAACCGCCGATCTGCAAAAAGCGCAGGTGCAGTTCAAAGAGGTGGAGACAAGGGGCCTCAGTAACAAAGCAGCGCTGGATAAACTAGGCATTGTCACCTACGACGAGCATACCCACGAAGCTCTCAAAAAAGAGCACCAGACCCTCAAACCTCAAGTCGAAGCCCTGCTAAAGCTGGAAGCCCTCATCGCTACCATCCCCGCCAAGAGTGAAGCTCTCGAAACCTTGAAAAAGAGCATCGAGGCAGACAAAAAAGCCCTCGCCGAAGCGGAAAAAGAGCTGAAAGCGGACAGCTACAGCGAAAAAGCCCACACCGATGCCATCACCCAGGCCGCCAAGACCGAAGCCGACAAGGACGCCCACGCCGCCAAGCTCCATGCCGTCACGCTGGATCACGCCAATATCCTCAGAGATATCGAAGCGATCGACAAAGAGCTAAAACGCAACGACACCCAAAAAGCCGCCTTGGCAGGCAGGATCGCCGAGCGCAACGACTACGACAAGCTCAAAGCCCTTATGGCGGAGTTTAAGACCCACGTAAACGCCCGGATTACCCCCCGCATCGGCGAAGTCGCCAGCGAGATGTACAGCCGCATCACCCGGGGAAAATACCAGCACATCGAAGTCAGCCCGGAGTTTGACTTTTTCATCTACGACAACGGCGAACGCTTCCCCATCGAACGTTTCAGCGGCGGTGAGATCGATCTGGCAAACCTCGTCCTGCGTATTGCCATCTCAAAAACTCTGGGTGAACTCAGTGGTGGCGGCAACATCGGTTTCCTCGCCTTCGACGAGGTCTTTGGCAGTCAGGACGAAGAGCGGCGACTTCGAATTATGGAGGCATTTCACACTATCAGTGAGTCGTACAGGCAGATCTTTTTGATTTCCCATGAGACGGAGATCAAAGAGATGTTTGAGAAAGTGGTGGAATTGTGAAAATGATAAAAGGGACATACAATGTATATTGATTCAATAACTTTGGAAAACTTTCAGTCTTTCGAAAATAGAACGACAATAGCTTTGCCTCAACTAACGGCAATTATCGGATCTAACGGTACAGGAAAAAGTGCAGTATTACTTGCACTGGCTCGACTGTTTGGGATCGATAAGTCTCTGCATACAATTCTCAATTCTGATTTTCACATCCCTCCAACTGAGCGTTTAGAAGATCAACCAGAACGTCAACTCAGTATTGAAGTAACACTCAAATTTCCTGAACTTGAAGCGGGTGATGGCTCGGAATCCGTAGCGGAAATGTTCCGACACATGATTATCGATGAACCAGACTCGACCCCGTATTGCCGCATCAAACTAGAAGCAACTTGGTACAACAGTAATACACCCGGTGGAGATGTTGAGCAAAAGATTTATTGGATCTTATCTGGTAGTGAAAAAATCACAGATGAACAAAAACAACCATTAAGACCATTTGAGCGTTCAAAGATACAAGTGCATTATATTCCAGCTACACGAGACCCATCCAAGCAGTTGAAACATTCAGCCGGAAGCATTATGTTCCAGCTTCTACGATCAATTGAATGGTCAAAAACCACCAAAGGTAATTTTGACACATTCGTTCAAAATATGAAAACAGCATTTCAGGCTGAAACAGGTGTTCAAACCATGCAAACTTCGTTTACAGAGCATTGGCAACGCTTGTTTACGTCAGAGATGTACCAATCAATCAATGTCAATCCGGTTGAAGGTACATTTGAAAAAATGCTTTCTAAAATCGAGGTTTCCTTTACCCCTTCGCCAACAGGTTATGAAGAAACTATTGAACGACTCAGTGATGGCATGAAGTCACTTTTTTACTTTACCCTTATATGCAGTATTTTTGATCTGGAAAACAAGATACTTCTGAATGATGCCAACGGTATCGACCCTGAAATGATGTCTCCACCACTTCTATCTATTTTTGCAATTGAAGAACCGGAAAATCATTTAGCACCACACTATATTGGGAAAATCATTAAACTCTATCGGGAAATTATTGGAACAGGTAGAGCACAGGTGCTTGTCACAAGTCATTCACCATCCATTTTAAGGCGCATAGAGCCTGAAGAAATCCGCTATTTACGACTTGAGAATCGAAATACAATGGTTTCTACAATAACGATGCCTGAAGCAACAAGCGATGCTTTCAAATACGTAAAAGAAGCCGTAAAGGCCTACCCCGAACTTTATTTTTCCAAGTTAGTTGTATTGGGTGAGGGTGACAGCGAAGAGATCGTCATTCCAAAAGTTGCTGAAGCATTCAATATTCCTATGGATGATTCATTTGTTTCTATGGTACCGCTTGGCGGGCGTCATGTAAACCATTTCTGGAAGCTTTTGAATGAGTTGAAGATTCCTTATATTACCTTGCTAGACTATGATCGAAAGCGCGGTGGTGGGGCTTGGGGACGAATTAAGTATGTTTTGAAGCAACTAATAGAAAACGGAATTGACAGAACTTCATTGTTGACTTTGCAGGATGGTTCGGTATTAGATGACGCAAAATTTGATGGTATGCACTCTTGGGAACTAAATGAAGATACTGAAAATGGCTGGATTGATTTATTAAAGAGTTATGACATCTACTTTTCACACCCAATTGATATTGATTTTATGATGTTTGAACGATTTCCTGAACAATTTAAAGCATTGGCACCGGAAAACGGTGGACCTAACATTCCGGAAGTCGGACATGAAAACTATGATGAAAAAACCAAACAGGCTATAGCTGCTGTTTTGAAAAAAGAAGCTCAAGAAATAGAGTTGACAGATTTCGCACAACCTGATCATGAAAAATATTACTGGTACCGCTATCTTTTTTTAGGTCGGGGGAAACCTGCATCACATATTGAGACACTATCCAAAATTTCAGATGAAACTCTAATATCCCAATGCCCTGCTGTTTTGTACGAAGTGGTGACCAAAATAGCAACAAAGTTGTCTGAAGGATAAATTGATATGCCAAGAATAAATCCAGCAGACTGGGAACCTCAAGGTGTTGAGAGTCTCGAACCAATTGCCTTGAATGTTGTTCGAGAAGTTGATCACAATGCGCTGGTTACAGCTGGACCGGGTGCAGGTAAAACTGAACTCCTTGCCCAAAGAGCTACTTATTTGCTACAAACCGGACTATGCCCCTATCCAAAAAGAATTCTGGCCATCAGTTTCAAAAGGGATGCTGCAAAAAACCTGAAAGATCGTGTTGAACTTCGATGTGGCAAGGAACTCGCATCACGTTTTGACTCATTTACTTTCGATGCTTTTGCCAAAAGCATTCTGGATCGTTTCAAAAATGCACTTCCGGAAATATGGCGTCCTTCCGAAGATTATGAAATTGATTTTGATATCAATAAAGCTGCGCCAATGTCAAACTTTTTGGATCAGCTTGACATTACTCCATTTGAAAGACAACAGCTGCACCATCAGTCTTTTGAAAAAAGGCATTTGACTGGCAATATCCTCCCTGTAGAAGGTTTAACTGAAGAAACGCTTGAAAAACAGGTGGCAAAAAAACTGTGGCGATATTTTCTGCATGAACAACAATCTTCGCGTCTTTCGTTTACTATGATTGGCCGATTGTCAGAACTGATTTTACGTACGAACTCAAAATTGCTGCTGGCATTGCGTAATAGCTATTCATTTGTCTTTCTTGATGAGTTTCAAGATGTCACTGATATACAATACGAACTTACAAAGACATGCTTTCAAAACAGTTCGGCAAAAGTCACGGCAGTTGGTGACAATAAACAACGCATTATGGGCTGGGCGCGAGCTCTTGATGGTGTATTCAACCATTTTGCAGCTGATTTTAAAGCACAACATTTTACACTCATTAGAAACTATCGATCTGCCCCACGACTTGTTGAGATTCAACATGCAATTACCCAAACACTTGAAGGTCAAAATGCTATAAGAGTCGAATCTATGGATGAATCCGAAGGAGAGGGTGAATGCAGAGTGCTCATTTTTGAAAATTCAGCGCTTGAAGCTTCTAATATCGCTGATTTAATAAATAGCTATATAAGCAATGACAATGTAAAACCGAGAGATATTTGCCTGCTGACACGGCAAACGCCAGAGCGGTACACTACAACGATTATGTCGGAACTTTTACAGCGTGGTATAGCTTCAAGAGTTGAAAACGAACTACAAGATATTCTGGTTGAACCCCTGACGCAACTAGTTATTGATATGTTGAAACTTATTACTCAGAGTAAATCTACAGCACAATGGTCAAGAATGATGGACTTTTTAATTGGTATACACGGGGAAGATCAAGCAGACATATTAGTTAAGGAGACAGGTGAATTTCTGGCAGAGATGAAAGCCAATCTTTCAAACAACAGATTCGCTAGCGAAAATGATTTATCAGTTTTTTTGACACGAATTGTCGACTTTATTGGAACTGACATTTTAATGACAGAGTTCAGGCAATATCGTCAAGGAAATTACTTCAACGATACACTTCAAAAAATTGCAACATTCCTTTTTAAATATTATATAGATTCTGCAAACAACTTGAGTAATGCGCTCGTTGCACTTGAAGGTGAAAACTCTATACCGATTATGACTATGCATAAAAGTAAGGGATTGGAGTTTCACACAGTGATTTTTATTGGTTTGGAGGATAATGCTTTATGGGGCTACAACAATAATGCGACAGAAGAAACAAATGGTTTTTTTGTGGCATTTTCAAGAGCAAAAAAGAGAATTGTATTTACTGCGAGTATTAATCGAGAAATTGATGGTGAAAATATTCGACAGAGTAGTAGGACAATCGCTCCTCTATACGAAATACTGAGAAGCTCAGGTATTACCCCTGACCGGATTAATGGATAAGTGAATGTCTCTTTCCAAATCCCTCTACACCTGCGGAGTCCAGTGCCCAAAAGCCCTCTGGCTGAAAAAGTACAAGCCAGAGGTCCTCACCCCGCCCGATGCAGCGGCGCAGGTGCGTTTTGAGGCGGGAAATGTGGTCGGAGAGCTGGCGTGTGATCTTTTTCCGGGAGGCCGTGAGGTGGCCTTCGATCCAGGTGATTTTGCCGGGATGGTCGAGACGACGCGGCGGTGGCTGGATGAGGGGCTGGAGAGTATTTACGAAGCGACCTTTATCCATGACGGGATCGTCGTCATGGTGGATATCCTGCGGAATACGCCGCAGGGGTTTGAGATATACGAGGTCAAGAGCTCCACGGAGCTCAAGGATATCTACCTGCACGACGTCTCCATCCAGCGCTATGTTCTGGAGAGCCTCGGGTTCCCCGTCATCAAGAGCTATGTGGTGCATCTCAACAGTGACTACGTCCGTGGAGATACGCTCGATCTGAATGGGCTTTTTACGATCCTTGACGTGAGCGATGATGTCGGGGCATTGATGGGGGAGATCCCCGGTAGGCTTGCGGAACTGGAGGCGTATCTGGCAGACCGGGAGAATGAACCCGACATCGACATCGGCCCCCATTGCAAAAAGCCCTACGACTGCGACGCAAAAGCCTACTGCTGGAACATCCAGCGTAACATCCCCGACTACTCTATTTTTAATATCTTCAACCTCGGGAGCAAAAAGCAGGTCGAGCTCTACAGCCGGGGGATCCTCCGGATCGAGGAGATCCCGGACGACTACGACATGACGGATACCCAAAAGCAGAAGGTGAAGAACTGGAAAAGCGCTCGGACGTACATCGACACGGAGAACATCGCCGCATTCCTCGGGACGCTTGCCTACCCGATCTACCACCTCGACTTCGAGACATTCCAGCAGCCGGTGCCGCAGTGGAGCGGGATCAGTCCCTATCAGCAGATACCGTTTCAGTATTCGCTCCATATCGAGCATGAAGACGGTAGGCTGGAGCACCGGGAGTATCTGGCTCCCGAAGGGATCGATCCCAGGAACGAGCTGGCCCGTCGGCTGGTAGAGGACATCCCCGCCGATGCCCAGGTGCTGGCCTATAACATGAGCTTTGAAAAAGGGGTGATCGCAAAGCTGGCCGGGAGCTTCCCGGAGCTTGCTGATCATCTGCTGGCGATTAACGCCAATATGAAAGACCTCATGGTTCCGTTTCAAAAGCAGCACTACGTCACCCCCGCGATGCAGGGAAGCTACTCGATCAAACAGGTCCTTCCTGCACTTGTCCCGGAACTGGCGGAAGCGTATAAGGAACTCGAAGGGGTGCAAAACGGCGGCGAGGCGATGAACGCGTATGCGAAGCTCCCTGGGATGCCCGAAGAGGAGCGTGAGGCCGTCAGACGCGGGTTGCTGGCGTATTGTAAACTGGATACGTTGGCGATGGTAAAAGTGCTAAAAAAATTGAGAGAGGTGATGCATGATTGATTATCGTAAAAGGTTGACCACACATAGAAAGTTTTATCCTATCGATGATATAGACAGCTCTGTAGAGAGTGATCGTGGGCGTATTATATCTGCACCTTCTCTGCGACGTCTTCAAAAAAGAACACAGGTTTTTGCACTTGAACTCAATGCCGCCGTACGGAGTCGTTTGACCCATTCATTAGAAGTCCAGCAGACAAGCCGTTATATTGCCAAGTCCATTCTATCTCTTATTAAAGAAAAACATGGATTAGGAACATATCATCTTGAAGATATGGAAAATGCCTTTATCTCAACGACAGAAATGGCTAGTCTTCTGCACGATATTGGTAACCCTCCTTTTGGACATTTCGCGGAAATGGCAATCAACGAATGGATGGAAAAAGAGGGGCCAGTGATTCTGGAGAAACTGTGTTCCTCTAGTCCTGAAACGAATGAGCTTAGAGAAAAACTCTTAAAAGATTTGAGCAACTTTGATGGTAATGCACAAGCTATTCGTATTGTTCATAAACTTCAACGCTTGAACCTTTCATACACTCAGACTGCTTCAATTTTAAAATATACTCGGGGTGCATATGAGTCCAAACCAAAGAAGGATTCACCGTTTTCATATCTCCAAAAAAAACCTGGGTACTACTATTCAGAAAAAGACTTTGTACAAGAAATTTGTGACACGCTAGAAATGGAAAAAGGATCACGTTTCCCACTTACTTATATTATGGAAGCTGCAGATGATATCTCATATCTAACAGCTGACCTTGAGGATGCCGTTGATAAGAGAATTTTGACTCTTGATAAGATTTATCGACTTGTCCAGGAAGAATCAGAGAAAGTAAATTCTGAATATGGGACTAATGAGACGTATTTAGTTGATCTTGTCAAAGACGCTTATGAGAAAGCTCAAAAAGATGACAAACCATATCAATTTAACCTTTTTCTTGTGATGGTGAGGGCAAAACTAATCAATTCTCTTGTGTGGTATGTTGCTAAAACTTATGTAGAATATCATGAGGCAATATTCCAAGGGACCTTCAATCATTCACTTTTGGAATTTGATAAAACCAACAAGTATTTTATTGCTGTCAAGATTCTTCAAAATATTTCGGTAAAGCATATATATCACAATCTAGAAGTTGAAACACTTGAGCTGAAAGGGCATGCAATTTTAACAGGCCTATTAAATTTGTATAAGCCAATATTAGAAGTTTCATTTGAAGATATGTCCAAATTATTGCATGATAAAAAAATAGACAATTATTTGGCTGCGAAGTTTTTTCATCGGCTTTCTAGAAAGCACATCGTTGCATATTCGGTTAGTGTAGAAGATATTGATGAAACAACGCATACAGATGAAGAAAAAAAGCTACTAGAGTGGTATTTCCGAAGTCGATTGCTGCTTGATTATATTAGTGGTATGACGGATGATTATGCTCTTCAAGAGTATCAAACATTATCGGCACTGTAAATCTAAAATTATAAGGAGAACAAAATGTCTGGAAGTTCATATGACAGATCATATCAAGGAGGGCATTCTCGAGTAGGAAGTGGATCTATCCCGCCATGTGCAAAATTAAATGTATCAGCTACTATCGTATCTCCTGTAATGACATATTTTGTAGGAGTAAGTGTAGGAACAATTTTGAATATCAAATTAGATGAAAACAAAGTTGTTGCAACAAATGAGCATGATGACGTCGTCGGATCAATCAATACACCTCAAATAGAACAGATTAAAAAATGTCTGGAGGATGGTTATAGCTTTGAAGCGAAAATCACGACAATAGAGGGAGCTTATATTGTTGTAATTGTCACGCCAAAATAAGGGGGACTATATGCTACATATTGTTGGTGGGTTTTATGAAGAATTGTGTTTATACCCACATTGGCATCAAAATTTTGGATCAGGTGGTAGAGCAGCTGCTGCATTATCTGCATTCGGTGAGAAAATTTGTTTTCATACATATGTTCATGATAAGCAGAAATATCCACTTGAACATTTCTCAGAGCTTTTCGGTGTAGATGTGCGACCGTATAGTTCGAGTGAGATGATTAGCTTTGAATATTATCACTCCTTGGCAACGCCAAAAATATTTACTCTCAATTCTCCGATTGAACAACAAATACAGCTTAAGATTGAGGGAAATGCAGTTATATGCTATGGGATGATGGAAGCCCCTAATCCAATTATTCATGCTGAATATGTAGTATTTGACCCACAATCTGAAAACGAACCAACAATGATTTTTGAAAATGGTTCAACTATGAATCATCTTGCTCTTGTGCTGAATGTGGAAGAAGGTAAAAAGTTTACCGGACAAGAGACAGTAGAGACAATTGCAAAGACTTTATTTGATAAAAGTCAGTCTTTGGAGGTGCTTATACTAAAAGATGGACCGTTTGGAGCACATATTTTTTATGAAGACGAACATAGTCATATTGATTCCTTTATAACAAAACGTATTTTTAAAATCGGATCGGGAGATATTTTTGTAGCAACATTTGGTTATTTGTGGGCCGTTGACAAGCTCCCTGTTTTAGAAGCAGCGCAAAAAGCATCGTTAGCAACTGCGCATTATTGTAATAGCAGAGTTTTGCCGATCGAAAAAAAACTTTTAGAGATTGACGAAAGCCCTTTTCAACCAATAAAAGTTAATAAAGAGATTTTCAAAAAGACTATCTATTTAGCAGGTCCTTTTTTTACAATGGCAGAACGTTGGTTGGTCGAAGAAGCAAAAAACTTGTTAGAAAAATTTGGAGCGAATGTATTCTCCCCTCTGCATGATGTTGGATTTGGTTCCTCAGATTTTGTGACGGAGGCTGATCTAGAAGGAATAAACAATGCAGATATTGTATATGCTGTTTTAGATGACTATGATCCTGGAACAATTTTCGAAATCGGATATGCAATATCTAGAAAAATACCAGTTATAGCCTTTATCGAGAACAAAAGTCCAATTAATATGACCCTGTTTGAGGGATCTGGTTGTATGATAGAGAGTGATTTTACTACTTCAATATATAAAGCAATTTGGGAAGCAGCAAAAACATCATGACTGCACTATTGCTATCTGGAGGAATGGACTCAATAGCCATTTTATACTGGAAACGTCCAGAAATAGCACTAACTATTGATTATGGACAGAATAGTGCCCAGGCAGAAATAAGAGCGGCTTCATACGTGTGTGATCAATTAGGTATTTCACATCACATAGTCAAAGTAGATTGTACACAATTTGGGTCTGGGGATATGTCAAAACAGGAACCTCTCCACCTAGCACCTTTTTCTGATTGGTGGCCTTTCCGTAATCAAATGTTATTGACTATTGCTGCCATGTATTTAATCAAACATAATGTAGCAACTATTCAAATAGGTTCGGTAAAACCGGATGAT
Source organism: Campylobacterales bacterium (assembly GCA_050297855.1). Taxonomy (GTDB): domain Bacteria; phylum Campylobacterota; class Campylobacteria; order Campylobacterales; family SZUA-545; genus SZUA-545. The sequence continues at coordinate 382,162 of JBNKTC010000020.1, read as the reverse complement.
CAATTTCAAGATGGAACTGATCAATTTACAAAAATGATAAGTGAGCTGATTTCATTTCAGGAGGGAAATATGGTTGTAGAAGCTCCTGCAATATATATGACAACTCTTGAATTGATAAAAAAGTCCAAAGTTCCTTTATCTTTGTTGTTGTCGGCACATTCATGCCATTCTGGAAATGTCGCTTGTGGATCTTGTAGAGGATGTAGAAAATATCATTCAGTAGTAGATCAACTTAATTTGGTTTAGTTGAAAAACTCACACACGTCTACATCCAAAACATATGCAATTTTCAATAGATGCTCAATATTAAAATGCTGATTGTTGTGACAGATCTCCGCACAGGAAATGATAGAAACAGATTTATGTCCTATAGCTTGGGCAAGCTTTAGCTGGGATACACCTTTTTCCTCTCGGATTCGTTTTACATTCTTTCCAATTTTCTTATGAAAATCTTCAATAAAACCGGTTGGTAATTCCTCAATATCCCGCATAAACCTGACTTGTAATAGAAAGTTGTCAAGTTTAGTAAGTTAAGAGTTTTCAAACAACTTGTCATAACAAGTTATTTAATGTATACTTTTTAGAAAAGGAACTTCTTATGGAAGCGACAACATTTGAATGGCCAGTGATTTTAGGGGCCATTACTGGTTTGGTTATATTACTTTTAGGTGCATATGGAATTGCTGGAGCAATTAGCGGAGAAGATTGAAGAAAAAGGATAAATTATGGAAACAACACCACATGACGGTCCAGCATTAATAGGGGCAATAATCGGTTTAGTCATTTTGGCTTTTTCAGTTTGGGTAGGCTGGAACTCAGCACCTTCGTCTAGAGATGATGATTAGGAGTTAAAATGAAGATGGCACTTCTTATCGGAGCAGCGATTTTCGGACTTTATGTTCTTGCTGGAATCATATGGGCATTTATTGGACCAGCACGAAAACAAGATTTGTTTTTCCCAATTGATGATGAAAAATAATAACATCGGAGATATGCAGCCATTAGATACTAGGCTGCAATCTCAACGACTTCACTAATACTTTCCATGTTTTGGAACCAACTCAAACAACCCTACATAGTTCACAAATATCCCGGTTACAAAAGTCCAGACATAGACAAATGTCTCCAGTTCATCCGTCACTGCCATTCCCTGCTCCAGGAAAAAATATACCTCTACACTGATTGAGATCAGCATGACCGGCCAGAACCCCTTACGAATCACCGGGCGGACACGCAGTGCCCGGGTGATGATCCATATCACAAGTGCCGTCAAAATGAGCATGGGCAACAATGTGCCTAATGCCATCCATACGTTTTCGCTGCCAACGGCGATCAGTTCATTCATTGTTGTTTTCATTTTTCTGTTCTTTGATGTATATGAACAGTGCGATAAGAAGAGTCGGCGATACAACAGCGGCATATAAGGGCAACTGATCTGTCTGGCAGCCATAGGCGAGTGCCCCTGCTGATGCCAGAATTGCGATGAGGCCAAAGCCTCCATGTCTGATTTTCTGTTGCTTCATTGTTTATTGCCTTCTTTCTCTTCAGAAGCTTTTCGCTCCTCTTCAATAATGGCAGCATGGTCTTTCGCATAGAGTACGAAAGCACCAAGAAGTGCCGGGAATGTCACGACAATATAAAATGCTGCATCGTTTTGTGTAGCGCCGTATGCAATAGCTATGATTGCAGCGGCCAGGGTATAGAAAAAGATACCCCCGTTTTTATTTTTCCGCCGGCTCATCATCACGACCTTTTGGATATCTTCGTTCGTACTCTCTTTTCCCAATACTGTACAGTCCCCAGACAACCAACACACTCATGACTATCAGATTAATTGTTACACCATCCATTTATTTTTCCTCCTCTTCTGTTTCATATAGTTCGCACCGGTTGGCGCTTATCCCTTCTCCATCCTTGAAGAAAATCCCGTTTTCCAAGGTCCAGCCAGAATTTTTTGAGATCTTGAAGCGTCTTCCTCCCTCAAGTCTTGCCAGAATTACTTTTCCATCCTCATAGGCCTCTATTACTGTGTTGATATTTTGAATTTCAACACGTTGCAGCCCATAGAAATATAGTGCCGCGAAACTGGGGATCATGACCAAAAATACAAATGCCCACACTCCATCAACAATTACAGAGTGGATGGCTATTCCCCATAGGATGATTAGAATAATGACCAGTGCTTTCATGCGCACTCCTTCATGGTCATCACAGTAACAACCACGTGATCCACAACCTTCAGTCTGAATCGGCCAGTGCCGTTCTCTACAGGAAGTGAACAAGTCGAAAATTGCTCTAAAAAGCCTTTTGCGTCTTTTGTGAGCATTTCGGCCTTGATTGCCTCCAGATCGACGCCTCTGATGCGTTCCAGGTATCGCAAAAGGGCATGCTCGGAAATTAGAACCTTGGTTTGTCGTTTGAGTTTTTCGATCTCCTTGTTGATTGAGGTGATTTCTGAGAAAAAACACTTATTTGAACCATCCCGCTTGATTTTGGATTGCACTCTGGTTTTTCGAACCTGCAGTTTTTTCAACCTGCTGTGTGTGTCGTTCATGATTTGCTCCTTGATTGAATCAAGAAACCCTCTCCGGATAGAGCCTCTTTGTTACGAGAAGACTTTTGCAAAATCTGAAAAAAATTGTAACGGTTATTTGAAAATCGTGTCAATAGCAAACTTGTAATTACAAGTTATAGAAGAGCAGCCAAATACTGTTTCAAGAATATTCGAACCCTCATAATGACATGCATTGTTTGCAGAGTTGCACATGTGCAACTGGGATGTGGATGTTCGTAATTCAACGCGCAATTTTGTCAAGGAGATAAGTCTTAAATTTCGTCTCTCAAAGGGAACTTTGTTGTTAAGCGGTGGCAGTTTTGCTATACTGGGTGAAATAACATTGGCGATGTTAAGTGGGTAGATCAAAAGAAAGGGGTATTGATGTTAATAGGCGAAATTATCATGACTATTGTATCGGCATTCCTGCTATTACTGGCAATTGGAAAAGTACAGCATGGCAAACATGCAAAAAACAAAAGCAGGGAGCTATAGTTTTTATGGACGGAATGAATATTATTCTTGTATTTTCCATACTTTACGCCGCTTGGGTCTATAAGCTGACACGCAATAAAAAACGGTCGCGAAAATAACTCCTCAGTTAGAGGAATTATTCATTCTCCGGCAAAAAGCCTTTTTCTCCTAGAGCATAGATAATCCCGCGCATCATTTTCTTGCCAAGAAGGTCGATCAGGTATTTCCGGCCGCCTTCCTGTTCGCTTACCAGTAGATGATCCTCTTTCAACTTTGCAATAAGACGGGATACTTGTGAAGAATGCTTCACCCCGACGATCGGTTTGATATCCGATGCCTGGATGATGATTTCTTTGATGGCTACGGCAAGTATCTTATGTTCAATCTCGTTAATCATGCCTCGGTCGAGAACATAATCTAGCGCCGGTATCAGGATCTCCGAAACCAGGTAATCATGGTCCGTAAGGCGATCGATTTTGTCAATTTCCGTTTCAAGACCGCGAAGAACGTATTCGCACCACTCTGTCAGGCCTTCCTCCGTACCGGTATCGGCCTTAGCCAGATATCCGTAATAGTTGTCCCGGCTGGAACAGAATACGGCTGTCGGGTTGACGATCCGGGCACTGCCGATGTTGAATCCCTGTTTGATCAGCATCGCATACGTCAGCATCCTGACCGTTCGGCCGTTGCCGTTTTTAAAGGGGTGAATCCAGGCAAAACGATGGTGGGCAATTGCTGTTTTCAGCAGATCATATTTGGGCGGGTCTTCACGGTTGATAAAATTGATCAGCTCTTCCATGAGATCGGGTACCATCGTATAGGGCGGCGGAACATGAGCCGATTTTGTGATCCGAACTTCTCCCTTTCGATACTGGCCGGGTGTATCATCACCTTCTTTTGTCCGATCCAGACCGTCAACAATAATACGGTGCAGTTCGCTTATGAACATCCGATTTATCGGGTACTGCTCGACGTTCTTCTCGATGAAGTCGTATGCCTTTTCAATGTTTCTGATCTCCCGGATGGCATCGGTTTCGCCTTCTGTTTCATCTGACGTCTCGATATATTCAGCTACAGTTGTATTGTTCCCCTCAATACGGGCGGAGCCGACACTTTCCATGATGTGGAAAATCTCTTTGAGCTGAAAAAATATTCTAGGGTGCGTGGTTCCGGAGATTCTTTTTCTGCGAAGATGATCAAGGTTGATTACCAGGTCGGTAAGTTCGGACCCGAACTTCGGTTCTATCATCATTATCGGTTGCACGATATCTCCTTTTTTGAGATCACCAGGATTTAAACATGAATTCAAAAATATTTAACTTTTTAGAATATTAACATTTAACAAATATGATTACAAGTTGTTGTTATATAACGGTCTAGAATATATGTTGAATTAATACAGATTTGACAAAAGCGTAAAATACTTTTGACACTTTCAGGATAATGAATTAACATTTTGACCATTTTTGTGCATATGGTATCAGACCCTTTTACAATAGGCATATGAATGGACAAAACAATTATGTGCGAATCGGTTCAATTGTCAAAATAGGCATTCGGGAATATCGAGTAGCCAAAATCAAGAGCAGATTGGAAATATTCATCTCTGACGGCAGTCGGCTTATGAAGGTCAAGTTTGACGACATTGATCAAATCATTGAGTATTAGACAAATGATCAGGCAGACGAAAAAGTCTGCCTGATTTAATTATTTAGACGGGCAGTTTCCTCTGCCGCCACCTGATGGGTTTCCTGTTGTACTCGGTCCGTTTGGCGGTACACATCCTCCAGTTTTTCCCATGGATTCCTCCTTCTTTTTATTTGGCCGGCCGACCTGTTGTTATTATCATGTAAATTTAACTTTTAGTGAATGAATATGATGAAATAATAAGATGAATTTTATTTTTGTAACCCCATTCATCTTTTTTGAAAGGTTATTTCTATGCAAAAACTCCATGTAAGACTTGAACATATCATGATAACTCAGATGAAAATGAAGCAAAAAGATATTGCCAAAGCACTTTCAAAAGATCCGAGTTTGGTTTCAAAACATTTGAGTGGTGACGCACCTATTACTGCAGATGATCTGGAAGTATACGCAAAATTATTATCGACAACTCCACGGGAACTTCTTGAGGGGACATATGAATGGCAATCTCCAGAGTACCAGGAATTTACGTATTACATACCTCGGCATGAAAGCCTTGAAAAGATGAGGAACAAAGAAGCTGTGGAAGCAGTTGAAGAGAAAAAGCCTTTCAAGTTTAATGATCCGTTCCTCAAAGGTATTTTCCTTGGTACGACTGTCGCTAGTTTAGCCGGATTGGCAGTTAATATCTTTGCCCATAAACACTCAGATAAAAAAAGTTAGACCTGACGAATAATGGACCAATATTATCTAGTCACCCAGGAAATCAACAAACGATTTAAATCCAAATTCAAGATCGGTTGTCCCACAAATTTAAAGCTCTTAAAACAGTTATTGGATGCTATCCCCGGATATCTCACTGTTCACTTGGTTGATTATGAAAACAACAGCAAGAAAAATGTGACTACTGATTTAGGAAGAAGTGAATTTGACTTGAAAGAGTTTCGCAAGAAATATAGTGAAGTTGGTAAGTATCGTTTGAGTTTTCCAATGGGGAAGGGATCCTGGGTTGGCAATCCACCAGTTGTTTTTTATGGTGTTGGCAACAAAAATATGCCAGAAAAGTTCTTTTTGTGTGGTCATCCCTGTTCGATTAATTTTGCAAGCGAATGGGATAAAGGCTATGAGCTCGATTACATCGATGAAGACAAAGAAAAACACATAATCCAGTCTGGTCAAGATTATGAAAAGTTTATTGGCTCTAAGTACGAAGATGCTGGCTATGAAGTTATCTACAACGGTATTGAAAAAGGCGTATATGATGGAGGGATTGATCTTATTGTTCAAAAAGAGAACAGTGTAACACTGGTTCAATGTAAAAACTGGGTAGATTTTGAAGGGCACAAATTAACCGCGAAGGATTTTAGAGCTTTCCTGGGAGACTGTTATCTCCACTTGATGCAGCAGAATATCGATAAGATCTCTTACCATTACATCATTTCGGATGACGATATGCTAGGTACGTCAGCGAAGATGTTTTTGGGTAAACACCCTTTTGTTCAATGCAAAACGGTTCCATTCATAATCGAGAAGTGATTTCAGAACTCTCGAACGAAAAAATACTCTTCTTTCATCTCCTCTGCGGCTTTGAGTCCAGTCATTTGCCATCCATGTGATCCAAGGAAATTAAAGAGGCTGATCAGGTCCAGATTCTTTTGACGTTTACTTTTTTCAAGTCCAAAGTTCTTTTCATAGGCGCTTACAAAGGCGCGGACAGTACCCGCTTCAAAATCCTCTTTTTTTAGTCCATTTCTTGTGTTTACGGTGAATAGCGTTCCCTCAGTTTTGAAAAGGATATAGAAGTGGAAATATTCCACCCAAATATCTTCAATGATTTCGTCTCTTTCCACTGGATATTTATTCAATGTCAGATGGGCATATTCGAATTTTTGCATCATTCTCTCTTGTGCTGAGAGCAGTATGGGTGCATTAGTGTTTTTTGATTTTCCCGATAGAGTTGGAACTGCTCTCTAAAAAACTATACCCTGACGAATCTGTAGATACTCTTGTAATGGAAGAGTTTACCGATGTCGACATCAAGGGCTTTTTGAGATTTTGTAGAGATGTTCTTGATATTAAGGTACCTATAGATCCAGATGCATTTTACGAAAATTGATATGCAATATTTGACTAGATAAGCAACGAGCCTGGTAAGTTTTTGCCTTTTTGAGCAAGCTATATTCTGTATATATATATTTATATATTATAAATAACGGTAATGCGAAGCATTATCTATACGCGTAAGCACGCAAAAGGGGGCGTGAAAACGTGTTTTGCAAAAAAAGAGTTTATTCATTGGTATGATCCACACACTACAAACAACATGGAAAAATACATAAATAGGTCGATTTGGCATAAAAACCAGTTATATAATATATAAATAAGAGAATTAGATAAGAGATGCGTTAGCATTATCTTATATAGTCTCAGACAGAAAGAGTATGGAAAAGATAAATACTTTCTCGAACAGTATACTGCGCAAAACACATAAAGTTTTGAAAAAAGCTCATAAATGGGTCAAATTTGCCAGAAGTCAGTAAAAAACGACTCAAGATATGTCTAACATGTAAAAAATCGATTTTTGGCCCATTTTTGAAACATTATGGCCACCTCTTGTTAGTTTGTCCAACACTTTTCCTTACTCAAGAATAAACTCGTGTTCCTTTCCTTCTTTTCACCTAGAAGCGTTTTGTAGTTTTGATGCTTTTGAAAAAATATGATAGTTGTTTGTTTCTATTTACTATTGACCAAAAATTCCGATAAGCAGTACAATTTGACAGTTGAAAAAAAGGAAATCAGATGTCATATTGTAATCGCAACAACGACGGTACCGGGCTGGCTGTATTTATTATTCTTTCTCCTATCATACCCGCAGGTCTAATTGGGTATTGGATTGGGGCATCAGTTTACGATATAGTCCTTGTCAGATGGGGCCTTGCTTTGATTTTTGCTGGGCTGGATATCATTCTTTATTTTTTGGCCGTAGAGAAGTGGGGAGTCTGGGGATTTTTTGGGCTGTATTTCGGTCAGTGGATCTTTGTAGATATGGTCTATAGCGTACGAATGGATACTCCATTGGTCACATTGACAATACTTGAAAAACTACTTTCACACTAATAGAAATACAATTCTATTAATAAACCTCTGATATACTGCCTTGATTTTCTCTTTGAAGGCAGTATATGAAACTCACTGACAAAAGCTTCGCTGAACGTATAGGAATCACTCCGCGAGCAGTCCTCGAGATGAAGAAAATTCATCCGGACAAATACCGGCGTTTGCGACTGGGGGTACTATGTGAAGAGATGGGGCTTGATGAAGAAGATTTGCTGACACTATTGGAGAACAGACAGGCTCTTCAACCCCTCCTAAAAGTTGTCGAGAAGCTTGCTGTTAATGAGTAGCTAGTTTTGAGAAAAGCGATCGATAAACATGTTCGAATGAGTGTTAGACTCTAGTAACTCCAGTAGGCCGAAAAGTTTTTTGGCAAGTTCTTTTTCTTTCCTGCTTTTTTTATTGACCAGATAGAGTTTTGAATAGAGTTCAGTTACTCTGAACCGACCCAGCTCCTTGAGAGCCTCTTTGGAAAATATCTTGTTCTTTTTAGCCATAGCAATATGCAGTTTGTGGAGAGCGATAAAGAAACTTGCATCATGCTCTTCCAGGATTGAGTAGAGGATTTGAAAATCACTTGCCAGATTGCTTTCGATAAATGTTTTATTAAAGCTGTTCATATTGGCAAACTTCTCTACAAAAAACTCTTGGTAATCCAGATTCTTATCGTGCATCACCTGCAGTATCGTCCGAAATGATACCTGTCCTTTGTTCTGCAGTGCAAGAAGGAGATCGAAGTAGACATCTTCATAGGAAGGGATATTATAGATTGTCGAGAAAAAATTGAGATACTGATCGGCCGCAATAAAGAGCATATGGTTTGTAGTTGTTAGACTGCTGATCTGGTTGGTATCCAGAAACTCAATCAGGTCGGCATTGGAGAAATAGCCATTGAGCAGTTGGATTATGGGGCGTTCCTCTTTTTGCCATTTATAATAGGTAGGAACCGAACACCCCAGTATTGCCGAAACAATTTCTTCGCGTCGTGTCATGTAGATCTCCTGACTTAGATAAGCAAATACTAGCAAAAATATATAAAATATGATATAAAAATTGCAAAATATACAATAATTATATGTATTTAAGAAAAGTTCTCATAATATATATACTATGAAAAGTTTGCATAATTTCTATCATATTTTATATCTAATTGGTGCTAAACGACATGCTTGAGGAAAAAGCTTTTCTGCTTGAGATACTGGCTGAGCTGCAATCCATAAAGAACGCGATTCTGGCTTTGCCTGAGTGGATAAGCCTCTCGGACATAGCCGAGGAGAAAGGGCTCACCAGGCAGGCGATCAGAAAGCAGCTCCTAAGCGGGGACTATGAGCCGGATGTGGATTTTAAGTACATCGGCAATAAAATGTACGTTGCCAGAAGTGTCGTTCCGAGAATTAAAAGGAAACGGAATGGCAAACAATGACAGTGGCTATTACGTACGGAACAACACGATCTATGTGCAAGGGAGTGTTAACGGCAAGTTTGTCCGTAAAAGTACGAGGAAAAAAGCCACGAAAGCAAATCTCTCCTGGATTAAAAAAAATTCGGAGAGTGTTCTTTTACAACTAGTAGATAAAAGTGTTAACAAGAAAGAGGACTATACTCTTGAAGAGTTTGGGTACCACTCTCTAAAGATCAACGCGCACAACCGAAAAAGCAGCACGAATCAGGGGTATTTGAACGACTTCAAGCTTCATATCCTTCCTGCATTTCGGCTGTACCAGCTGACGGATATCCGACCGACAGACCTTAAGCAGTGGCAGGGGAACCTTCACAAGCGGGGGATATCGGGAAAGCGCATCAATTCGATCCGGACAGTGTTCCGCGGGATCCTCCAGGACGCCTACATCGATGAGCTGATTGACTACAATCCCTTTGATCGGGTCAAGCGGGCCAAGATGATGAAGCCGGAGATTCACCCCTTTAGTCTGGAGGAGGTGGAGCTGTTGATCAAAGAGGCGGACGGATGGTTCAAGAACTTCCTGATTCTTGCATTCTTTACCGGGATGCGAACGGGCGAACTGTTTGGTCTGAAGTGGGAGGACATCAACTTCAAGAGTCGCTATCTTCATATTCAAAGAGGTGTTCGAAAAGGGGTCATCGACAGCACGAAGACTGAGAAATCCAGGCAGATCGACATGCTTCCCGTAGTGGAAAGGGCATTGCGAAACCAGTTTCTGGATACAGGTCTGAAGGGCACCTTTGTATTCCTTACCCAGTACGGTGGGAACTACAGGGAGAGTGACTCCATCAAGAAGAGCAGGTGGGCACCGCTATTAAAGCAGTGTATGTTGGATTACCGTATTCTTTACCACACCCGGCACACCTTTGCATCGATCATGCTCCAGCAGGGAGAAGAGATCGCCTGGGTGTCGATGATGTTGGGTCATGCGGATATTCACACCACCTTGACGAAGTACGCCAGGTTTATCCCAAGACGCGATAAAAAACGGGCTGAGTTTTTAGAAAATTTGGACGTTGATTTGAAATTCGGGTAAAAAAGTTACTGCACAGTTACTGCACACTTTGAGTTTTTGATGTTTGGATTTGTTTCTATGAGAGGAATTATAGTGGCGGTCCGGACGAGACTCGAACTCGCGACCTCCTGCGTGACAGGCAGGCATTCTAACCAACTGAACTACCGGACCACTAATAAAAAGTATACCATTTAACGTGCTTAAAATGGTGGTCTCTACTAGACTCGAACTAGTGACATCTACCTTGTAAGGGTAGCGCTCTACCAACTGAGCTAAGAGACCATCAAAAAGATTAGCCATAATCTTTTTTTAAGTGGCGTCCCCAAGGGGATTTGAACCCCTGTGACCACCGTGAAAGGGTGGCATCCTTGGCCACTAGATGATGGGGACACATTAAATGATGGTGACCCTTGTAGGATTCGAACCTACGACCCCCTCATTAAAAGTGAGATGCTCTACCAACTGAGCTAAAGAGTCAAAATGTGTAAGAACATGAAAGCGACTTGCGTCGTTTCGTGGGGGGAATTATAATACCAAAAACTTTAAAAGTCAAGGGAATTTTCAAAAAACGGTAAAAAATTTTGAAAATTCCCGTTTATAACTATATTAATTCGGGATTGTGTTCCAAAAGCAGACGGACGGCGTTAAAGGCGGAGGCTCTTCGGATATATTCGCGGTCGCCCCGGAGCGCCAGGCGTTCGCTCCGTATACCGCGCTCGCGGCTTGCCATGGCGACGTAGACGGTGCCGACCGGTTTTTCCACGCTTCCTCCGGTGGGGCCTGCCACGCCGCTGACAGCCAGGGCGTAGTCGGCGCCGCTTTTTTCCAGGATTCCGGCCGCCATCTCCTCCACGACGGGGGTGCTGACGGCCCCGAACGCCATCAGCGAGGTGGCGTTGACCCCGATCCAGCCCGATTTGATCTCGTTGGCATAGGTGACCATGGAGCCGTCGAATACGGCGGAGGAGCCCGACACCCGGGTAAAGAGGGAGGCGATCAGCCCTCCCGTGCAGCTTTCGGCGAAGCTGATCTTGCGTCCAAGCTGTGTCAGGCGTTCGACGATGTGGGCGACGATATCGTCAGAGACGGTGATCTTGCCGCTGAAGAAGGCCTGGGCGTTTTCCAGGAAGTGGGCGACGTCGCTGCTGCTGTCGGTGTGGAGGTCGATGATGCCCCATCCGCCCGGATGCATGCGGTTTGCCAGGCGCAGGCGGCTGCTCTGGGCAAAGCCCGAGAGCAGGGTGACCGCGTCGTCGGCGTCCATCCCGAAGACGTTGAGGGCGAGGCGGGGTTTTTTCTTATGGGCGAAGAGTTCGGGGAGATCCGTGCCGAAGACCGCCTGGATGACGTCGATGCGGCATGTCCCGACCCTGACACGGTAGCCGTTTTCATGGTAGAGGTCGCTGGAGGAGGGGATGAGCAGCCCCTCTCTGGCTTCGAGGTTGTCATCGTTCAGGGTGGCGATGATCTTGCCGACGGTGGCAAAACTCCTTTTCGACGTAATGATAAAAAGGTCGGCCGAGAGTTCGCCCAGGGTCTGCACCTTTAGGGGGAGGGAGGGGTCGTTTTCGCCGATGCGCAGCTCCGCATCCAGGGGATCGCTGCATGTTTCGATCGTACGCCGGATATAGTCGACATATTCGTCTGCACGGAGGAGCTCATTACTGACAATAAGCAGGGTGTTCATAACAAATCTCATTTTTTTATAATTTACGGTGTGCCATTATACTACCATAGAGTAAGATGAACAGATTATATTTTTTATAAGAGTCGGTTGCTGCTTTGCGGCTAAGGCGAAAGGATCGGCATGTCTTCCAAAAAAGAGGGAAAACATCACAAACACGACAAAGAGAAAAAAGAATCGATCGAGCATGAACGCTATCCCCATGTCTTTAACAAAAACGGGAAGCTGAAAAAGAGCATCTATGAAGAGGAGCTGGAGCTTCTGCAGGTGGAGTTGATCAAACTGCAAAACTGGGTCATTAAGAAGAACAAGCGGGTGCTGATCCTTTTTGAGGGACGCGACGCCGCGGGAAAAGGGGGGACGATCAAGCGGATCACCGAGCACCTCAACCCGCGGGGCGCACGGGTCGTGGCGCTGCTTAAACCCTCCGACGTCGAAAAGGGCCAGTGGTACTTCCAGCGCTATGTCCGCCACCTTCCCGACCCGGGCGAGATCGTCCTTTTTGACCGCAGCTGGTACAACCGTGCGGGGGTGGAGAAGGTGATGGACTTCTGTACGCCCGATGAGTACCAGAAGTTTATGAACCAGGTCCCGATGTACGAGCAGATGCTTGTTGAAGACGGGATCCTGCTCTTTAAGTACTATCTCGAGATCACCCACGAGGAGGAGAAAGCGAGGATCGATGCGCGCAAGACCGATCCCCTGAAACGGTGGAAGCTTTCGGATATGGACCTCAAATCCCTCTCCCTGTACGACGAGTACAGCAAGGCCAAGGACGAGATGCTGGCCCGGACCCACTCCCCCTATTCGCCCTGGATCATCGTCAACTCCAACGACAAAAAAAGGGCCCGGATCAATATCATCAAGGATATCCTCTCCCACATCGAGTACGACGGCAAGAACGACGCGGAGATCTCCCTGGCGTCCGATCCCACCATCGTCAACCTCTACAGCCACCTGATCAACTACTGATCCCATCCCGCCCCGGCGGGCTTTCATGAACTTTTTGTGACCTTCCGTCCTGTTTTAAGGTTTTTCTCCATGAGAGGGCGGTATGGTACGGTTTTTGTTTGTCATGGGGCAGACTTTTTACGATAGGAATCGGTAGACCACGTATGGAACAAAAGCGGCAGAACATCCTGATCATCGGCGGAAGCGGGTATATCGGGAGCGAGATCATCAAAGCCTTCGGCGGCGCATTCAATTTTTTGAATCTTTCGCGCACCCGTCTGAGCGACAAAGCATCCAACAATATCCTTTATAACGTACACCTGGGAATCGATTTTCTTAATTTCTCCGAACCGATCGATATGGTGATCAACTGCGGCGAGTTCAGCGACTGCTCCCGCGTAAAAGAGAACGGGCGCTGTTATGCCGAGACCCTGGAGAAGGTGGTCTCCTTTGCCAAAAAGAACAGCATCAAAAAGATCATGCACTTCTCCCACCACAGTGACGAGACAGCCTATAACAACGACTACGTCCATAACAAACTCCTGGCCGACCGTGTGATCGAACACTCTGGGCTGGAGTATATTATTTTCAAACCGACGGTCATCTTCGGCCACGACAGCCTTTTTGATACGGTCCTGGGGCGCTTTGCCACCCTGAAGATCCTCCCGAAAAACATCGCCCAGCAGCGTTTTGCCCCTGTCTTTATCGGGGACGTCCTGCGCAACGTGGGGTATGCCCTGGAGCACGGCGACTGCTGGAACCAGAGCTATGTCGTCTGCGGTCCCGAGCAGATGGAGGTCAAGGAGGCGCTCAGCCGTTACCATATCAAGCTTCCCAATATCGTCAAGGTCCCGAAACTGGTCTCCACGATCCAGCTGCGCCGCACCTTCGACCGGCAGATCTTCAATTTCTACAGCCGTTATATGATGCCTTCGAGTGAGGATTTCCAGCGGGAGTATCCGTCGCTTCTTAAACCCCTGAAGTTTTATTAGCCCCTTTATCTCACGCGGTAAAATCCGCCCTTAGAGGTTCCTTAACGCCATCTTTGGTATAATCGCGGCAATTTATATGCCTGGAGATTATCGATGGACTACAAAGAGACCCTGTTACTTCCCAACACCACGTTCCCGATGCGGGGGAACTTGATCCAGAACGAACCCGTGCGATACGGTGCCTGGTTTGAAGGCGGCGTGTATGAGAAGATGAAACAAAACCGTGAACACGCCGGAGACAGCTTCACCCTGCACGACGGCCCCCCCTATGCCAACGGGAACATCCATATCGGTCACGCGCTCAACAAGGTCCTCAAAGACATCATCGTCAAATACCACTACTTCCAGGGCAAAAAGGTCCGATTCACCCCGGGCTGGGACTGCCACGGGCTCCCCATCGAGCAGCAGGTGGAAAAAAAGATCGGCAAAGAGAAGAAAGAGACCCTGCCCAAGACCAAGATCCGGGAGCTGTGCCGCGAACATGCACGGAAATTCGTCGATATCCAGAAGGGCGAGTTCAAATCTCTGGGTGTGATCGCCGACTGGCAGACACCGTACGTGACGATGGATTTCAAGTTTGAAGCCAATATCTACCGCGAACTGGTCCGTATCGCCAAGGCGGGGCTGCTCAAAGAGCGTAAAAAACCGGTCTACTGGTCCTGGGCGGCCAAGACGGCTCTGGCGGAAGCGGAGGTTGAGTACCAGGATAAAGAGGACTACTCCATCTACGTCGCCTTCGAACTGAACGATGACGCCAAGGCGAAGCTGAAACTCTCCGGCCTGAAAGCGGCCATGGTGATCTGGACGACGACGCCGTGGACCCTGCCGGCGAATGTGGCGATCAGCCTCCACCCGGACGAGGAGTATGTCCTCACCGGCGACGGCTACATCGTGGCGGCCAAGCGCTATGACGCCCTCAAGGAAGAGGGTGTCGTCAGCGGGGACATCACTGAGCGTATCGCCGCCAAGGATATGGAAAACTGCTACGCCATCAACCCGCTAAACGGCCGAAAAAGCCACCTGATCCTGGGCGAGCACGTCCTGATGGACAACGGGAGCGGCTGTGTCCATACCGCACCGGGTCACGGGGAAGACGACTACCGTGCCGGTCTGGCGTACGACTTGGACGTTATCATGCCGGTCGACGAGGACGGGAAATACGACGAGACGATCGTCGAGTACGACCTGATCCCGGGAGCCGAGGATTTTGTCGGACGGCTCGTATTTGATGCCAACGACGACATCATCAAGCTGCTGGGCGACGCGGTCGTCTCCGTCTCCAAGTTCGTCCACTCCTACCCCCACTGCTGGCGGACGCACCAGCCGGTCCTCTACCGGGCGACGAAGCAGTGGTTTATCATGATGGACGAAGCGTACGGCGACGAGAACAAGACGCTGCGCGAAGTGGCCGTCTCCGAGATCGCCAAGACCAAGTTCAACCCCAGCTGGGGGAACAACCGCCTGACGACGATGGTGGAGAACCGGCCCGACTGGTGTATCTCCCGCCAGCGTGACTGGGGTGTGCCCATCGCCTTCTTCCGAAACAAGAAGACGGGCGAGATCATCCTGGACGACAAGGTGGTCAACTTCGTCGCCGGGATCTTCGATCACCACGGTGCCGATGCATGGTACTCCATGGAGATCGCCCAGCTGCTCTATCCCGGAAGCGGGCTTAACCCCGATGACCTGGAGAAGGTCAACGATATCCTGGATGTCTGGTTCGACAGCGGCTCGACCCAGTACGCCGTACTTAAAAGCATGAACTATGACGCGGGAAGCTTTCCGGCCGATCTCTACCTGGAAGGTTCCGATCAGCACCGCGGCTGGTTCCAGAGCTCGCTTCTTATCGGGTGTGCCACCAACGGCTACGCGCCGTACAAAGGGGTCGTGACCCACGGCTTTACCGTTGATGAAAACGGCGAGAAGATGAGTAAGTCCAAAGGGAACGTCGTCGCCCCGGCGGATGTGATCAAGAAGTACGGTTCGGAGATCCTGCGCCTGTGGGTCGCCATGAGTGACTTTACGCTGGACATCAAGATCAGCGACAACATCCTCAAGCAGATATCCGAGCAGTACCGGAAGCTACGGAACACGATCCGCTTCCTGCTGGCCAATATCGGGGACCTCGAGACGCCAATGGACGTCAGTGAGCTGGGTGAACTGGACAAGTGGATCCTCTCCCGGGCCAAAACGGTCTTCGACGAGGCGAAGGAGGCGTACGAGGCGAACGATTTCGCCAAGGCGTTCCACCGGATCAACTCGTTCCTGACGATCGAACTTTCGGGGATCTATATGGATCTGTGTAAAGACCGTCTCTACTGTGATGCGCCGAACGATCCCCATCGACGCGCAAGCCAGAGCGCGATGTTCTACATCGTCCGTACGCTGCTGGGGCTGGTGGCACCGGTCCTGACCTATACGGCGGACGAGGCGATGGAGCACGCCCCGGCGGTACTCAAGGGCGCGTGCACGGATATCTTCGACTTCACCTACACGGCGATCCCGGATGTGACCTCCGCAGTCGACGGGGCCTATCTCAAAGAGGTGCGGGAGGCCTTCTCCATCGTCGTCGACGAGATGAAAAAAGAGAAGGTGATCAAAAATACGCTGGAGCTCTCCATTCTGACCGATTCGGAGAAGATCCTGGCGCTCGATCCGACAGAAGCCCAGGACTGGTTTGTGGTCAGCGAAGTCAAAGAGGGGCTGGAAGATGCGCCGCTGCGCACCTTCAGTGTCGGCGACGAGCACTTTGCCGTTGTCAAATCGAGCCTGCATAAATGTCCGCGCTGCTGGAAGTTCGCGGCTGCGAGCGAAGAGTCTCTGTGTCCTCGTTGTCAAGGAGTTATCAATGGATAACATCATGACAACTGCAGAATTTAGCTACGCGGCATGTCCTCGTTGTGAAGGGGTGATCAATGGCTGAGACCCTGGCTGCACCGATTTCCGCCGAGACCATCGTCCTGACGATCCTGGTGATCGTCGCCGTCTCCGGGCTGGGCGTCTGGCTGGTCAAACAAAAAAAGGTCTAACCGAAAATATTCTCCCGCCGCAAAGCATCCAGGAGTACTTCCCGGCTCTTTGCGACCCCCGCTTCAAATATCTCCGAAATATTCTCTCTCCCCAGATGCATCGAAGCCATAAACAGGGCATTAAGCAGATGCTTGAAGGTGCCGCTGAGCAGGATCCCCGTAACGTTTTCATCGCTGTTTTGCGACAGCGTCATCCGGTAGGCCCGGCTGATCGCCTCAAACAGCTCGCTTCGTGTCGTTACCGGTTTTTGGCTGAGCTGCCCGAAGAATGCGTCGACATAGGCGTGCAGGATGGAGTCGTAATCGACATCGAACTCACGGAAGACATTCTCGGTTGCAAATGCACCCCGGATACTCCTCATGGCAGCAGCTTTATCGCCGGACGCCAGGTCGAAGCTCTCCGCCCTTTTGGGTTCGGCGCCCTGGATATAGGCCCCGTCGCTCAGGTTGTAGACACGGACCCCTTTTTTGGCGGCGATGGCAAACTCGAACATCTCCCGCGAAAGGGAGAAGAGGGAGTTGGTATAGATGTCGGACGAGAAGTTGCCCCGCGTGGGGATCATCTCCTCCGAACTGTCGTCGCGGTTGTCGTAAAATGAGCCGGAGGCGTGCTGTTTGCCGTCTTTTTTAAACCCGACGTCCAGTCCGCAAAGAAGCAGTTCACTGCCAAGTTCCAGTGCCAGGGAGACCGCGGCGTTGCCCACGACCGGGGCGGCGAATTCCAGATACTTTTCAGGCCCGTTCATCGTCGTGGAGGCGGAGGCGGAGCGGATAAACAGCAGCGCCTCCTTGGCCGTTTCCAGTGTGGAGGGGTCGACGATATCGGCGGCGATGAGCGTTGTATCGCCCAGGGGCGCGTCGGCCAGTACACCGGCGACATGGTCGCGCCGTTCGATCTCGATCTGGAAGTCAGGATCGATCCCGTACGCCTTGAGCGGTTTGAGTGCCGTCCCGGCGGAGAAGATGATCATCTTCTCCCGGTTTGCCTTGATAAAGGGAAGCAGGGAATTTAGGGAAGGGCCGTTGCCGACGATGCAAAGGGGCATCCCGGAATCGGTGCTTTTGGTCATCATCGGGTAGCGTATCGCGTTGGGATCGACGTTCTGCATCCGGTTTTTAAGCCCGACCAGTTCGTCATCAAGGCTCCCCCATCCCCGCGTGTTCTGACGCTGGATATTGTAAAAGACCGCTTTTGCGTCTTCGATCCGTTTGTCCTGGTAGGGGGCGAGTTCGAAACGGACATAGTTGTTGGTAATGAGATTGTCGGAGTAGAACTTCTTCACCGCATGGAGGCTGAGGTGCCCCTTGACAAAGAGGTAGAAGCGGTCATCCCCGAGATGCCGGAAGAGAGCGTCGTAGTCGACGAAGTGGCAGGAGATATTAAAAAAATCTGGGATCGGTTCATAGACGAAGAGGGTATGGATATAGGGGTACTCCCGGCGCATGTACTCCAGCTGCAGACCGGACATGATCCCCAGCATCGAGGTGGTGGGGAGGGTACCGGTGTCGCCGAAAAAGATGGTACCGTTGTCAAAGTCTTCGTCGTGTTCAAAGACTCCCAGCAGTGTATTGACCAGCCCGGACGTGATCGGGAGGGTCGGTTCGTCGTAGCGGACAAGCCCTTTTTGGTTGAAGCTCTTCTGCCACAGCGGGTTTTTGGGAAGGTTGGCCGCCAGGAGCTTGGAGCTTTGCACCAGTGTCGAACAGCCGTTTTCGACCGGGTAGACGAGGGTGCCTTCGGACGAGGCGATATTGACCCCGCGTGAATCGAGATAGAGGTGATAGTCGACGGTCTTCTGTTTTAGGAGAGGTGCGAGGTGGGGCAGCTCTTTTTCAAAAAAACGGACATTGGCCTGAAAGCGTTCCTGAAGGAGGGGAAGCAGTTCTTTGGGCGGAAGGGTCTCGATCGCGGTCAAAAAATCCATGGCACTACTTAATATGATGTTGTTGGGATTGTAGCTAAATCGGAGTTAGAGGGGAGAAAAAAGAGCCCCGGGAAAGCCCCGGAGCATAGAAGGATATATTACTGTTTAAGGCCGAGCAGCGTCTGGAGCATCTGGTCGGAGGTGGTGATCGTCTTGGAGTTGGCCTGGAAGCCCCGCTGGACGACGATCAGGTTGGTCAAGCTGTCGGAGAGGTCGACGTTACTCATCTCCAGAGTCGAAGGCGTGATGCTTCCGCGGCTTCCCGTCCCGGCTGTCCCGATGTTCTCCTCACCGGAGTTGGGGGATTTGCTGAAGACGTTACCGCCCTGGGAATCGAGACCGGCGTTGTTGGCAAAGGTCGCCATGGCGACCTGGCCCAGTTTGAAGTTCTGGTCGTTGGAGAAGGTCCCGATGATCGTACCCGTCTGGTCGACCGTGATCTCTTTCAGGAAACCGCCGGAATAGCCGTCACGGTTCCGTGATGCCGTATTGGACTCGGCGGAGAAGCTGGTGATCCCGTCAAATCCGTTGATGGAACCGAAGTCCAGTTGGATGATCTGGCCGGACGCCGCACCCGTATTGGGGTTAAACGTCAGGGTCGGCGGGTTAAAGGACTGCAGGGAGCCGTCTTCGTTAAACTTCAGCGTACCGCTTGAGGGGTAGTTGAAGGTACTGGGGTCCGGTGCTTCTGCGTACCAGTTCCATACCGACGGTGTCGTCGCATCGGTGGAAGTGCTCTCTTTTCGGAAGTGCAGCGTGATATTGTGCTTACTACCCGCAGAGGAGAAGACCTCGATACTTGTCGCGTGGCTGGCGGCGAACATCCGGTTGGAGATGCTCGACGTACCCGAAGCGACGGCACCCGTCAGGGCCGACATCGTCTCCAGGAATCGCTGGTTGGCCAGGATGTTGTCGGGGTATCCCGCCGTTTCGATCGTGAAGGGGTTGGACCCGGTATTCTCGATCTTGATCCGTCCGCTCTCGTCAATGGATGCGATCCCGCTGTTGGGGATCTTGGACGTGTTGGGATCGCCGAAGTCATCGACGGCCAACTGGTAGAGGTTGACCAGTTCCTGGATATCGGTGAAGTAGTAGGTGTCGTTTTTCTTCAGCGCCGCACTCGTCGTACCCGCACCTGTCAGTGAGGAGAAGACGGTATTGAGGTTATCCAGCGGACTCCCCGCAGTCGCTGCCGCGCCGGTGGAGTCGAGGACGGCGACACCCGTCAGGGCGCCGGCGTTATCTTCGATCACCCCGGTCGTCTCGTTAAAGGTCAGGGCATAGCTCTCGCCGCCTTCGATACCGGAGAGGTCGACCTTGATCGCATTCAGAAGGTCCTGGATCGTCGTAAAGTCGGTCCCGTACGTATAGGTCTCTGTTGTCAGGCCCGTATTGGCACTGTCGAACGTAAACTGGATCTGCTGACCCGTTGTCATAAACGCCTGGTTCCCGCTGTTGTCCAGCAGCCATCTGAAACCCTGCTCTTCGGTTACGGTCGTGATATCCGAACCGCTTTGGAAGTTGTTGTCCAGGTAGTCAAGGTCGTTGTTGGTATTGGGTTCGCGGTAGATGAAGTTACGCGTTTCACCCAGCCCCGCAATGTTAAACGTGACACCCTGGCCCTCTTTAAGGGAGTAGGCTTCGCCGTCTTCGTTAAAGAGTTCGCCCACATCATCTGCACCCAGGAAGCCGTTTTGGACCCGCTTGATGGGGTCACTCTGGAATGTACCCGAACCGATGGTCTCAAAGAGGCCGTTTAGGGTCGCATTGGTGGATGCACCCGGAGTTGTCGTATCGATAGAGAGAATATGGCCTGCCCCGGCGATCCGGCCGTCCCCCGTGAGGACAACGCGGTTGTTATAGATACCCGTACTGTCGCGAATGGCCGCATTGATCTCATCAAGCATCTCGCCGACGGTCGTAAAGAAGCCGTCGGTATCGCTCGTACCTTCCCCGTATGTCAGGGCGAGGGTGATGTTCTCGGTCGTTGCCGTCCCGGCATTGTCATAGGTCCGTTCGAGGTTGAACGTGATCTTGTCGATACCCGATTTGAGGTTGATCGTATCCCCTTCGAGGGTATAGATGTCGTTAAAGTCGTCCGTAACGTCGACGGTACTGGTGATCGGGGATTTGTTTACGACTTCCGTACCGGAGTTGAGGTTGGCGTCGATCTCTACTTTTGAGGTCGCTTTGGCCGGTGTGGTCATGCCAGGATCGATCGTGATGTTTTCAATTGGAGCCGTTGCATCGATCTCGTAGTTCTCATCCGAGAGCCATCCCTGGACGATCATGCCGTTTGGCATAACGTAGTTCCCGTTGGCGTCGAAGTTGAAGTTCCCCGCACGGGTATAGTTGTAGGTCTTGCCACCGTCGCCGCTGACAACGAAGAAGCCGTCGCCCTGGATGGAGAGGTCGGTCTGTTTGTCCGTATTCTGGTTCGCCCCCTGGGAGAAGATACGCTCTACGGTCGCGACCGTCGTACCCGAACCGATCTGGAGGGGGTTTTTGCCCCCGAGTTTTCCCTGTGGCGACGTGGCGCCTCGGGCCGTCTGCGAAAGGAGGTCCTGAAAGCTGGTACGGGAGTATTTAAACCCGACCGTGTTGACGTTGGAGATGTTGTTCCCCTCGACGTCCATTGCTACCTGGTGGGCTTGCATCCCGGAGATACCGCTCCAAAGTGATCTCATCATGGCATAATCCTTCTATAAAATTATCTGGTTTTATGCAAGCAAGTAGCGTTCCACTTTTTAAAACGTGAAAAGAATAAAATCCTTTTCACTACGCTCACCGCTGAGGTACTAAAGCTTGCCCCTGTCGGGGCAGAAAATAACAAGTATCCGGGACCGGAGAAGAGAGAAGGTTATCTAAACCTATTTTTTCATGTTGATGGCGTTTTGCAGCAGTTCGTCGCTGGTGGTGATGATCTTGGCGGCTCCGTCGAAGGCGCGTTGCAGGACGATCATCTCCGTCAGGGCTTTGGCCGTGGAGACGTTACTGGTCTCCAGCGTCTGGCTCTGGATCGTGCCGCCGTTGGACAGGCGTCCGTCATCATCGGTGTAGAAAAAGGCATTGCCGCTGTTGGCCGATTCGATGAACTGGTTGTTGCCCACTTTTTCAAGTCCCTGTTCGTTTTGGAAGTGGTAGAGGTTTACCTCGGCGACGGCGATGTTTTCACCGTTGGTGAAATTGGCGATGATCCGCCCGTCCGTATCGACGTTGTAGGAGCTGAACTCCCCCTGGGCTTCTCCGTTTTGGGAGAAGTATTCGTCATAGACGGCGTCGTCGTAGTTTGTGAGGTTGGAGAGGTCTACGACCAGCTCCTCCGTCCCGTTTTGCAGTGTGATCGTCGTGCCGCTTGCCAGTTGGGCCGTCGTGTCGAAGTTCAGGGTCTGGCTCGCCGTATCGACGACCGTATGGGTAGAGAGTTTTCCCGTTGCGACGGTTTTCCCGGCCGTGATCGGATCGTAGGTCGGGTTGAGCATGTTGACAAGAGCCGTATTGGAGTCCATACCGGCAAGGATACGGAAAGCGACATCTTCCGTCCCGCTGTTCTGGACCGAAAGGGTCGCGTTGGTGATGGAGGAATCCAGTGCCAGCCCCGCACTCTGCGTCCCCGCATCGATCATCGTGACGATATCTTCAAGGGTGGTAAAGCTGGTGCTGCTGCCTGTTCCGTAGACGGCATGCTGCAGGGTATGGCTCGGGATCGTATAGTTGTCGTAGCTGCTGGTTCCGCCGGTGATAGTGAGTGTGGGCATCGTATCGTCGGCATGGATCAGCACCTCCCCGGAGTTGACCGAGGCGTCAAACCCGGCGTTTTGCAGTGCCTGGGCGATGAGGGTCGCCGATTCGTTCGGGGAGGAGCCGTCGGTGATCGTGACGCTGACCGCCGTTCCGTTGAGCGAAAAGGCAAGGATGCCGTCGTTCCCGTCGGCAATATCCTCCGGTGCTTCCAGGGCGTAGTCGTACCCGAAGGTCGTTTTCCGGATGTCGCCGTTTCCGAGGGATATCCACATATCCTGGTCGGTTTTGAGGTCGATACTTTCGCCGTTACTGATCAGTTCGGCGGCATCGGTCAGCTCCGTGGCATTTTCGCTGCTGACGATCTTGGCATCGGCCTGCCAGACCGCCCCGGTGGTCGCCGTCTGGGGTGTGGTCTGCGTCATGGTGACGTAGAGCAGTTTTTCGTTCCCTTCTTCGTCGATGATCTTCTGGGAAGAGGTGGTCGATGCGACGTTAAAGGCACGCGTGACCGTTGTCGTCCCCTCGACGATGGTCTGGCTGAGGGCATTCATCGTATTGAGCAGTTCGCTGTTGGTATCGGCGGCACTCTGGAAATTCATCATGATGGTATCGGATTTGGCCGCGACTTCGATCTTCCCTTCGGAGTTGACAAAGACCTCCGCGCTGTCGCTTCCGTAGACAGATGCGATCCCCTGGGCCAGTGTGTCCGCCAGGGTCCCGACGGAAGAGAAGGTGTTGGCCGCTCCGCTTGCCGTTTCATCGTACCGGATATCGGCGATATAGACGGAACCGAGCCCCGGGTAGGTGGAGTTCGTGATCGTCAGGCTATCATCCGCCGACAGGGTGATCGTGTTGCCGCTGTATGCGGCGGTCACACCCGTAAGGCCGGCGGCGTTGACCGCATCATTGATCGCCGCCGCGACGGTCTGGGCATCGTCACTGTCGTTCCATGTGGCCGTGACCGGTGTGCCGTTGATCGTAAAATCGGCGCTGTTGGCGATGGCGGCGGAATCATCCAGGGTGGCAAAGCTGTAGAGGATTTTCCCACCCGAGTAGGTGGCCCCATCGGTCCCGACACTCATCAAAAAATCCTGGTCGTTCTGGATGGCCATCAGGTCCCCGCCCGATGTCAGGAGCGCGGCGATCCCCGTATCGGTATCGGCTTCGGCCAGTTGGGTGCTGCTCTCGGAGTAGAGGTTTTTCTGCAGCGTCGCGCTGCTGGTCGTGATATGGGGATAGGTGAGGAACTTGGGCGCAAAGAGCGGGTTCTGTTCCCCGACCGTGGTGCTGGGGTCCGTTGCCGTCGCCGTCGTGTCGATGATATAGGTGCCGTCGCTGTTCTCGCTGATTAGCCCGTAGTCGGTCCCCAGCAGATAGTAGCCGTTCCCGTCCACTAGGTAGCCCTCGCTGTTTTGGGAAAAGGTCCCGTCACGGGTATAGGAGATATCGGTGGCGTTGTAGATGTTGTCGTTGATCACCCCGAACCACCCCTGGCCCGCGATGGCCATATGGAAGGGGCTCTCGGAAGATTGATAGGAACCTTCGCTCATATCCAGGGCGGAACCGTTGACGCGCATCCCGTTGCCGGTACTGCTGGTGACGGGGTCATTGGCCGCAGTGTTCAGGTACCCGGAGAAGAGGGTGGCAAACTCCGCACTGCTTCCTTTAAAACCGGTGGTATTGATGTTGGCGATGTTATCGCCCACGATATCCATGGCCGTGGAGTTGGAGCGGGAGCTGGCGAATCCTATATATATTGACTGGTTCATCTAGTGTCGTCCTATGCGCCTGTCGCTTCCGTCGTTGTATCGGTCGTCGTATCGTCTGTCGTGGAGGTCGGGATCGTCACTTTGTTGGCGAACGGCTCCATGATCTCGCGGATATCGGAGAAGTTGAAGTATTCGTTACCCAGGCGCACCTGCACCTCTTCGCCGCCGAAGATCACCGATTCGATCGGGTAGAGGCCCATTTTGGTCATCAGGATCTCGTTGCCCGTCGGGTTGGCCGCATCTTTATAGGTGGCTTCGATCCGGTAGACACCGGCGTCTACCGGGTTGCCGTTTTGATCGGTTCCGTCCCAGCGGATGGAGTTCATCCCTTCATTCCCGTCTTCGACAGTGAATTTTTTGACGGCGTTTCCGGTCGTATCGAAGACAAAGACCTCTGCCTGGGTGAAGTCGGTTTCGAAGAAGAGTTCGAAGTCGATGGATTCGCCCCCTTCGCTGACGTTAAAGGCATCCAGACCCGTATCGGCGATCTTGCCTACGGCGGAGATCGTATCGATCCCGGATGTCGACTGGAAGGTGTTGACCAGGCTGCCGATGGACTTCTGGACGTTCTCCATCGATTCGACGGTCGTCAGGTTGGCCGTCTGGGTGATCATCTTGTCCGTATCCATCGGGTCGGTCGGGTCCTGGTGCTGCAGTTCGGCCAGGAAGAGTTTCATAAAGGCGTCTTTGTCCAGGACGCTCTTGGGGTTAAACGCCTGTCCGGTCCCCTCTGTCGAGGCGGTTGTCGTGGTCTGGGTTGAACTGATAGCTTCTGCTGCCATGGTTGACTCCTTTTGGTCTATCTACCCGTAGATGAGATTGGGGAGGATGATCTCCATCTCGTCTGTCTGGGTGTCGTTGTCCTGATGCTCCGGGCCGGAATACGGGGACTGTTGCTGTTCCCGGTAGCTGCCCTGGCCGCCGCCGTTGTGGTTTGCCGAGCTTCCCTGCCCCGAGGAGAAGTTAAGCTGGACATCCTTGTAGCCCAGGTCGGAAAGGGCGTTGCGGAAGTCGGCATGATTCTGCATGAAGAGCTGGATCGCCTGGTTGTTCGAATGGATCTGAACATGCAGGTTTTTCCCACGGTTTAGCAGGGTGACCCCGACGCTGCCCAGGTTTTTGGGGTTGAGATCGAGTGTGATCTTCATCAGCGGTGCGCGGTAGTTTTCGATCTGCTCTTTCATGTCGTTGACAAAATGATTGACCGTAGCCCGCGCCGAGGCGACCCGGCTTTTGACCGTATCGGTCTTGATATCATCCTGTTTTCCGACCTCCTGGACGGAGTCTTCGGCTCCGTTCTCGTTTTGGGTGACACTCTCTAAAGCAGTTTCCATTCCCGTTTTGGCCTGCTGGATCATTTCGCGCTGCACCGGGTCACTTTTGACGGCACCGGCTGCGGAAGCGGAAATGTTCTGGGAGACAATACGCGAAAGCAGTTCGCGGCTGGCATCAGGCAGTTCCTCCGCAGGTGCCTCCGCAAGGGGAAGCTGCTGCGCAGCGGTCCGGGACGGGGCCTCCTGGGCCGAATTGTGGGATTTTTTCTCTTTGGTCTCGGCCTTCTGCGCGGAGATCAGGGAGCTTAGCGTCACGCTTGGCCGGGTAAGCTGCTCTTTCTGGACACGTGCGGGTGTCTCTTGGGTCCCTTCCTCTTTTTTGGTTGCCTGCACCTGCGTCTGCGGTGTGTTGAGCGCTTCCTTGGAGACTTTGGTCTCCGTTTTTTTCCGCAGCGGTGTCTCTTTTAAGCCGGGGAGCGTGTCGATGGCGTCGGTTTCCGGTACCGCCGATGGACTCTCTGCCGGGGCCGCCCCGCCGGAGCCGGTTTTAAGCGGAGCCGTTTCGGTCTGCTGACGAGCAGGGGATGCCGGTTCCGGTCTCTGTGTCGTAGCCGGTTTTTTCTCTTTTACAGCCTGCTCGGAACGGTTTGGGGTCTCTGCTTTCCGGTTAAGCAGCGTGGCGAGGCCCTGGGCCTTGGCCGGGCTCTTTTCCGGTTGTGCCGGGGCTGCAGGTCCGGTTGTCACCGGTTCTTGCGGAGTATTCTTGACACTCTCTGCAGCAGCTGTCAGGGATATGGCAGTCTCGCTCCTGGCGGCAGTGTGTACGGGTTGGGCCGGGTGCTGGCGCGGGGAGGTCTTGCTCTCCCCCGGTGTACGATCAGCTGTTTCGGCTCGTCTTGTATCGGCAGGCTGTTGCGTTTGGGAGACCTTTGCCTCGGGGAGTTTTCTCTCCGGAGCTTTTGTCTCAGCAGAGTCCCGGAGGGTGTCACTCTTATTCTCCGCAGCTCTCCTGCCGGGTCTCGCTTCCTCGTTGGCGCCCGGTTTTGTTTCGGTTTTATGTTCCTCTCTTTTTGGGGCTGTGGGGCTGCCCTTGAGCTCTTTGGGCGTCTTCGGTTCTTTTCTCTCATCAACGGAGAGGGGCTCCGTTTTGGCCCGGGCGATTTGTGTGCCTGCGTTCTCATTTGCATTCGGAGATGCTTTATGCAGTGTTTCGGGTTCCGGGTCTGCGTGAGATGCAGGGGCGGTTTGCTGCGGCTTCCCCTGCTCTTTTTGAACGGCAGCGTGATCGTCAGCCGCTTTGACGGTGCTGCGTTCGGCTTGGACCGTCTGTTCGGCCTCCTTGGGGTTCAGACGTCCGGCGGAGGGTGTCTCTTTGGTTTCCCTCGGAGTGTTTTCAGCTTTGATCTCCTTGGAGGGTTCAGCCTGCCGTCTGCTCTCGGACTCCTTCTCTTTGACCGATCTCCTGGTCTTTTCTTCCGTTCCCTTTTCGGTGACCTCTTCGGGTTCGGCAGGCAGACCCTTTTGTATTACGCCTTCAAGCGGTGCGGGTTCTTTTTTTACCTGGGGCAGGGCAGTTTTCGTTTCGCGCGGGGCAGGGGATTTCACCACGTCCGCCTTGTTGTCTGCCGCGGCCTTCAGGCCGCTTTTGGCCTCGCCGCTCTCCTCTTTCGGGTTGTCAAGGCGGCTGATCAGCTCCTTGAGGTCGACGGGTGATTTGGAGGATGCGCTTTTGGAGGGTTTCGTATCGGTATCGACGGCCTTGGCGGAAGCGTGCCGTTCAAGTTTTTCGGATGGTTTTTCCGTTTTCTCTTCCCGTCTGATCACCAGTTTTTTATCCGGTTCGCCCTGCTGTTTGATCTCGACGGTAAGCGACTTCAGGTTGAGCTTTTTTTCACCGGAGAGGCGGACGATGTCCTTGATATCTTTGAGGTCTTTGATATCCCGGATTTCTTTCTCCTCGGCCAGCTGCTTTGTCACATGGCGCGATGCGACAACGGCCTTGGCGTTGATCTGCGTGCCCTCTTTCCCGTGGAGTTCGATGGCCTCAAATGCATCATCCAGCGAGTTCTGGAAAGCCTCTTCGCTTTCCTGCAGCGGGGTCTGCGACGGGGTGGTACCCGCCTTGGCCGTTTTGGGCGGGGCGAGGTTAAGAAGTGATACGAGTTGTTCCATAATGATCTGCCGTTTGCCTGAATATCTAATTAGAAATATGGTGTATGGCAAGCAACATCCATTCCCAAAAACGCTCATTTAGAAGACATTTATTTTTGGAACACTTATTGCTGCTTTGGCCGTAGAACTCTACATATTAGGAGAGCGAAGGTGAAACAGATCCATTTTATTATTGTCCTATTGTTCCTATTGATTTTTAGCGGCTGCAACCTCGAGCGGGAGAGCAACGCATCCACGGTCAGCAGCAATACCCAGAGCCTGGTGAGCACCGACGCGATCAATATCAAACGGGTCTATCCCGCCAACCCCATCGTCGCGATCAACGGTTCGATCAAACTGACGGCCATTGTGACCGATTCTGCGGGAGAGTACCTGCAGTCGACGATCTCCAACCCTGTCACGGTCGCATGGAGCAGCAGCGCACCGGGGGTCGCTACGGTAAACCAGAACGGCACGGTGATCGGCAAGAGTACGGGGACGGCGACGATCACACTATATGCCAGCTATGCCAATTTCACCTCCAAAACCTACAGCGTGACGGTTAACGTTGTGGCCCTGACCAACGATGTGGCGGAGATCTACCTCTCCCCCGACCGTGCCTACGTGGATGTCGGGGCGGAGCGGGTCTTCAAGCTGACCGCGGTGGACTATTTCGGGGCCCAGACTTCCATCTCGCCGGGAACGGTCACCTTTGAAGTCAGTGATACCAACGTGGCGGAGATCACGCCGACGCAGCTTGACAGTAACGACTCCAAGGTGATCACCGTAACGGGGAAACAGAAAGGGTACGCCTTTATCACCCCAATATATACGGTAAGTGACGACAGTGTCGGGACGATGGTCCGGATCACGGGGTCGCCCCTTGTCCTGCAGGTCAAGGATGCGACGGAGTCCTCCAAACCCCAGGACGATACGGTCGATGCCGGGAACTACCTGAGCCTGGCAGTGGACGATTTCGAAGGGAAAAAGATCGTCCATGTGGCCCACTACGATAAAAGCAGTGACGATCTGATGTACTCCTTTTTTAACGGAAGCTGGCGGAACGAGACGGTCGTGACCAATGCGGGGAAATGCGCCAGACTCGCCATATCGCCCTTTGAAGTAAACAAAGGGCTTCCGCTGCTCCTCTTCCTTGAAAACAACCGTCCGAAACTCTGGTTTATGCGGA
This sequence comes from Campylobacterales bacterium, assembly GCA_050297855.1. Lineage (GTDB taxonomy): Bacteria > Campylobacterota > Campylobacteria > Campylobacterales > SZUA-545 > SZUA-545. The sequence goes on along the minus strand of JBNKTC010000020.1, from coordinate 353,188 downwards.
ATAACACCAGCGACTGGATCGACAGTACGACGATCTCCTCGATCAGCCCGACCGATATCTTCGGTGAAACGAACAGTACGCTGGTCGAAGGGGAGAAGATGGTGGACATGAGTGCGTTCGAGGGGTCAGAGGCAAATGCTTCCCGTCTGCATATCGTCTACTTTGACAAGACAAAACAGCGAATCAACCTGACCACTTCGGCCATCTCCTCTACCAGCTGGTTTGACTGGAGCACCAAATACTATTTCGACCTAGACGGCGATGTCCAGTCAGTCAGTGCCGCCCATAACCATATCTCCGGGGATGCACGGTTTGCCTATATCATCAAAGAGAGTGAAGAGGGCGCGGCGGACGGCGGGGTCTACTACGCCTCCTACACCACCGGGGCCACCTCTCCGCGAAGCGAGAAGATTCCCAATACGGACGGGACCGAGCAGGATGTCGTCCTGAAACTCGATTCCAACAACGTCCCGACGGTCGTATGGCATACCGATTCGGAGGTGACGATCGTCAGCCGGGTCGTCCAGTCGGGGCATTTTACCTGGATGAGCAAAAACATCAGCATCGAGCCGCGGCCGAGTACGATCGACAGCGTCGATTTCAGTTTCGACGCCTACAACACGCCGCGTCTTGTCTTTAATGCCGATAATACGATCAAGTACTCCCGCCGGATCTCTTCGACCAGCGGGCAGGATAACTGGATCGTGGAGAACCCGGAAGTCTCCAGTACTTCCGAGCAGGGGGCCTATTCGGCGATCGCCGTCGACAGCGAGAACCGCGCCCATCTGGTCTATACCGATTCCGAGTCGCAGTGGTTCAGTTACTGGGCCGAGCCCAACTTCTTTGATTACCGGGTCTATCCCGATATTCAGGATATCCAAGCAGATATAGTGGAGTATTAAGATGAAACAGCTTCTTTTTCTTGTGATTTCTATTTTTCTCGTCGGATGCGGGGACGGTGAGGATCGTGTGAGCTCCTCCGATACCGAGAGCAGCGCCAACATGATCGTGCCGCTGGAGGTCGGGGAGACCCGGACCTTTGCCCTTAATATGAACGTGGGCCAAAGCTACCTGGTGACCGCCGAAACGGTGGGGACGGACAAGAAGGTCGCCTACGAGATCGATTACCAGAACAAACTCTATCCCGAGATCGTCGTCACGGGTGTGAGCGAGGGGGTAGAGGACTTCACGGTATCGGCCGAAGATGCAAGCGGCTACCGGCAGACGGCGCTGATCCGGGCCAGTGTGTACGAAGGCGAGGGTGATATTAACGGTACGGCCGTGGATATCGCAGACGGTGAAAGCGGCGGCTCCGGGACCGACAGCAACGGCAGCAATAACGGAGGGGGTGACAACGGGGGTACTACCCCGCCGGACGTGACGCCGTCGCAGGACCCCAACGCCTGTCTGGACAGCTGGGGTACCGTCTCCGACTCCTGGGCCACCGTCGAGGGGACTTTCAGTACCGACTTGCACTACTGGATCCGTTCACAGGTATCGGTCGAACCCAGCCAGGTTACGCTTTATTACAAAAAAGTGCTTCTTACGACGCTCGAGAACTATACGGCGCTTGGAGAATATAACTATACCAACAAAGACGGGAAGATCCTCCGTTTTGACCTTCAGGTGCTCACAGCACTCCTTGGCAGCAACAATCCGTACTTCTACGTGAAGTTCCGGGAAGACTGTTACCGGGGCAATCTCCCGGCTACGCCGCTGATGCCACCGGACAAGACGCTGACGCCCGTATTTACCGGTACGACCTTTTAACGGGTGAAGGAATAAAAAATGCTTGAGCACCTAAAATCCGTAAAGATTATCTATTTCAAGGAGGGGGTATGAAAAAAATTTAAAAAAAAACTCACATATGACGATTTGTTGTATGAAAAACTGTTTGAGTGCATGCACTCTCATTTTGAAATGATTAAACTCAGGAAAGGAGAAAAGATGAAAAGGTTAAAAGCACTATATAGCTTTTTAGCGATTTCATTAGGTTTGGTTTCTATGCCGCTGAGCGCTGCGACGACAATCGCAAACGTGCCGGTGGTTGATGATTCCTGGACCTTTATTGGTGTGCCAGGTTTTCAAAACTATGGGGCTACATCAGGTAGTACAACAGTAACATGGGGTGGTGCTCTACCTCGTATTATTGATGGGGCAGGCAGCAGTTTCCAGGTAGGCGGTATGGAAGTACCGACATGGGACGGAAATAAATCCACCCCGGTAACGACTACTACGGCAAGTTCCCTGAATGACGGTGTTACCAATGCACCGCGACCTGTCGGTCTTGGCGGTATCGCACTGGGTAGCAATATCTATGCGACAGTGGGTGCTATGGTTCTGGGTAGAGATACATCAGATGCCAAATCTTCTACAACAGACCACCTTGGTGCGGTATTGGTTGCGGTTGAATACACGGCACGGGTAAAAAACCCAGACTCCCCGATCCGTACGATGTATATCCAGTCTCCCGATGCCGGTTCCCCTGACATCAAGATCTACTATCAGGCGGACTACGAGGGCGAGACATTGCTGTTCCAGTACGAGACGGGTTCTGCAACATCACTGAGCGAAACAGACAATACGACATACCAGGTCACGTTCAACCGTGCCTACACGTATGAAAATTATGCGTCGCTTGCAAATGGCGGTCTGTCAGTCGTTACAGCAACGACAACAGGTGGTGTATCCGGTAACAGTGTCACAGGTATCCTGCATGCATATGACCAGGATCTTTCCGACAACGACCTGAACAGTTCCAAAAACGACATCATGCCGAATACGGCATACAGCGCGTTTAACGGTACGACGTTCACGACAACTGACCAGAACTACCTCAGAGCACCGCTCGACGGTAACCTGACAGTCCTTAGTTGGGATGCTCCGACACAACAGTGGAGACAGTTCCGTGCCTACGGTAATGGTGCGACGATCACGGTCAATGCGGCCAACGACTTCGACACGTTCGAGCAAGGCAAAGGGTACTGGGTACGATCCACAGCCAATACATTGGCTGCGACAACGATCAACAACCCTGCCGGTTTTGTCCTCGGGTACGACAGCGCGGCTGACATCAACCACTCTTCGTTTATCGCGGACGGTTGGAATATGCTCTCCTTCGGTGACGAGTATCTCTCCTACTCCATTACGGGTGTGATCGTCGACGTCGACGGCGACCTGAACATCACGGATACATACGGTGCTTCGACGCTGAACTTCAGCGGTCTTAATATCGCAACGGATCCGACAATCGCGTGTCGATACTTCAACAAGGCGATCGACGACAACAACACGAAATCCGCTACGGCGAACTTCCTTGTTAAATGTCTTCCGGATACACAAAACAGCCAGGCTGTCCTGCTCTCTACACGACGCTTTACCGTTCAGACGGCAAGCAGCGTAACAGACCTTCTGGGCCTGGCTATCTCACCAGAGAGTAACGGTTCAGCGAACAACTTCTATCGCTCCCAGTATGGGGTAACGGGTATGATCATCGAACCGAATACGTACTATTCCGCGCAAGCCGGTCTTGGCGACGCGAATATGTCCGTAACGTTCCCGATGAGTAGTGTTACTGACGGTGCATATGCGGCTATACCTGCTACAGTCAATGGTGCAGTAGTTCCGGTTCAGAATGCAATGGACGCGGCGTTCTCCACAGCGAATAACAATGTTATCGAAGTAGATATGGACGGACGAAGCGGCAACGACTCGCTGCTGATGGTTTCCGACTACCGCTTCTTTGTTAAAGATGCGACGCTGACTCGTGTATTCTACTACGACTCTACGATCGCGGATAGTACACGTTCCAATGCGGGTAACGCGGATAACAACCTGGTTGACGGTAACGATACATCAATCCGTGTTGTAGCCGGTACAGCTGAAGCGTATGTAACGCTGAAAGATGATAACCTTTCTCAAACGGTTAGAAATATCAACATTGGTTTCAATGCTGTTTCTTCCACGATCGATGTCAATGCGACGCATATCGATTCCGGTGACTCCAACGATACATTTATGCTGACATATACTGGTATGTATGCCGGTACGGCTGCCGGACGGGTTTCGTTTATCGATATCCAGGAGCAGGGCGGTAAATGGGACGTTCTTGTTGAGAAAGAGTGTACAGCATACCAAGCACTGGTCGAAACCGGTACTAAAGAGTGTAATGCTTCCACACGGGGTGCGATCGGACGTGCCTATAACATCAGTGCGGTTGTTTCCCACTACGAAGATCAAAACTCCAGCGGTTACTTTGACGGTAACTACACATATCCTGCATTTACCGACAACCTCGGTAATACGGCGTTCTACTCCGAGAACTTCCCTGTGGAAGGTCCGCTGTATGACATTAAAACAGGATACGGTAAAAAAGCGGAGCTGATCATTACAGGTCAGACTGCTGCGAATAATGATCCGGCGTTCGGTACGACAGGTAGCTTCATCTCCTGGAAACAGATCGACGTCTCCAAAGATCCTACCGAGTGGTACGATACGGATGACCAGTTCGAACTGTTCTGGACAGAAAAAGAGCAGGGTTATTGGGTATACCTTAACGGGGATGCTACATCCACAATCGACTTCGTCGCACAGACAAACGGTACGAACTTTACGCTTAACGGTACGCCGTATGCGCACTTTACGAACCACTTTGCCGGTACGGCGACATCAGCCAATACGCTGAACCACCTGGATAACTTCTCCCTGACTATCACGGCGAGCGGTTTGACAACATACGGTACGGCTACGGCGAACAATGATGCATGGGAAGTCTATGCAACGATCAACGGTTATAAAACGTCCCTGCAAAGAACAGGTGCGACAAACGACTTTACAATCTCCCTTGACAGCCACGAAACGGCTGGTATCGGGTTTAACGAAGGTCAGGTATCTGTAGTGGTCACGCTGGCGGAAGCTTCCGGTCAGACAAAAAGCGCGACTTACCTGCTTGACTACCAGAAACCGATTATCTCAAGTACGGCACAGGTCGGTTCTACGATCAACCTGACAATGTCTACGACAGATACGGCTTCCGTCGAAGTATACTCCGGCGATATCAACGACAGTAACTACGGTGTCGGCGGTACAAACTATGTCGGTCAGGTGACAACAATCGCTGATCCGATCCCGGTCAACCTCGGTGCCCTGGGTGTTGTATTCCCGAACAGCTTCGGTTCTGCAACCTATACAAACTTCGGTACATATGATACTGCTGCTGAGCAACTTGCTGCAGGTATCGTAACGGATATCCGTATCACGGCGAAAGATACAGCGGGTCTCTACTCTGACCAGCAGAAATTCGCATACATTCCGTTCTATGCGGGATCCGGTATCCTGTCTCACTCCACGAGTGATACGAATGTATACGACAGCTACCCAACAGTCTACGACAGTACGGGTACTGCGGTAGCGGCTTATGACGGTACGGTGGATGACGGGGTTCAGCTCCAGTCCGCGAGTGCTACACGTCTGACGTGTGCGTACTACCACGAGTCCACAACGCTTGATACGGCTACGGCGAACGTCAGAGATATCATCCTCTCCGATGGTACGGCGCTCGGTACGATCCTGTACATGGACGACTATGTCGACCATCCGTTCATCTGTGGTACAGAGAGTGGTGCCCTTTATGTCGGTGCCTTCCTGAACGACGGTGAAGTCAGTACAAATGGTACGATCACAGGTACAAAAGACCAGATCATCGTAAACCAGGTTACTGGTGTAACGGTAACTCTGGCCAAATAACAAAAACAGGTAAAGCGGCTGCTTAACGGCAGCCGCTTTAAAACGAGGATACAGAATGTTGAAAAAAATGGTTTTATTGACAGCGGTTGTTCTTTCGACACTGCTTTTTGCTGATAGCAGACCACAGCCTCCGGTACCGGATATGCAGATGATGAATCAGCACAGAGGCAATTGTAAAGTTCCTGAGTTTTTAGTCAATATACCTCCGATGATGCAGAAGGACTATACCCAATGCGTCAATGACAGGTATAAGCCCTCCAAGATGCTGGTAGAGGTTGTGCTAAAACAGCAAGTCAGCAAAAAAGCGGAGTTTGTCAAAGTAGAACCTGCGCCACGTTTTTACACCCGTGTGTATAAGGTGACGTACAAGATCGACGGCAAAGAGAAAGCCATGATCTGCAATGACAAGATGAGCTATTGTTTTGATGATAAACCCATTGTTTCACGAGAACGATAAAAAGGAGTTCACAATGAAAAAGAGTCTGATGCTTTTAATCGCTGCAGGCCTTGTAGCGGTGATGACCGGTTGTGGCGGCGGCGGAGGAAGCAGTGCTTCTTCCAAAGCGGCTAAGACGGTTGACGATACGACTACGACGACAGAGCAATCCTTCGAGGTCGCTCCTGCCGAGTCTGCGACAAACGTTACGTACAAATCCACGGCGACAGGAAACTTCCCTCCTGCACCACCGGTTAGCAGTCTTGCCGATGCGCAGGATGAAGCTAACGCAAACCTCTAATTTTTTAGAGTCTGACTATGCTGCCGGGAAAGCTTCCCGGCAGTTTTCTTTTTGTATAATCTTCCCATGCGGAAGAAACTGTTGATAATCCTCTTACTACTACCATCTTTTTTAGTAACGGCCCTCACAGCTGCCACCTATCAGCAAAATCCCTATATCTACAAAAACTACTACCAGCAGCAGCCGGTAAAAAAACGTGTGATCAAACGAAAAAAGCGGGTCAAACGCGTCAAAAAACGCGTACCCAAAAAGCCCGCTATCGTCGCGGAAAAGAGCAAGCCCGCAAGCGAGGTCGAGTACCATATGCTTATGGGGACGGTCGGGCGCTATTATGCGGGGATCGAGTTCGGAAGAACCAGTCTCTCGCGTTCTGTGACGCTCAACTCCAACAACACCGGGGAAGAACTCTTTCGAACCGATAACGGGGATCTGATCGGCACGGCCGACGGCAGCACCTACAAATACAACCAGGGCCTCGAATACAACCGCCTGGCGGTCGTCGGAGGCTTCCAGGAGCGCAAGACGGGGGACTTCTACCAGGTCTCCTACTACACCAACGACCTGGTGCAGGACGTGCTCTTTACCCTGGGCTACAGCTATAAGAAGTTCGGCTACAAATACCTCTACGGCTCGATCCCCTTTATGAAGATCGATGCCGGCCTCGGCCACACCGGCACGACCAACGGCATGCCGACCAACTACTCCCTGGGCCTGGGTATCGGAGCGTATAAAAACCTCAAAAACTATCAGCTCAAAGCCGCATTCGCCTACCAGAAGAGAAACTGGTTCTATCTCGATAAGGATATCGGGAAAGAGAAGTGGGAGGATACGGAAACAACCTTCTACATCGGCGCGGCGTACTTCTTTTAACATTCCCTTACACGCATTGGTTTAAACCCTTTATTTTCTATCCAAACGATAAAAAAATCACGTAATCCCGTCTACGTATAAACATCCAATACCACACGCAATTTGCCGAATAAAACACATAATTCATTTATATTACTTCCAATGATATTAATAATCCAATTAAATATTTAACATCGTTTTCACACAAATTTGATATCTTTTGCTGTTTCCGTAAAAACCAAAACAAAGGATAAAAAATGACTTGGAAACACTGGAAAAATGCATTTGGTATTACTATGATGATACTGATGCTTGTGGGCTGCGACAGCGGCAGCGGAGGGAGCAGCGAGGAGACGAAAGTCGAGACGAGTATGGATCTTTCTTTGGCTGCATTGTATACAGGCAAGAGCAGCAAGACGGTAAGCAGCAAGCAGGTAACCGCAGCCACAACGATCCTGCTGGGCGAGCTGCAGGCAGAGAACCATACGACAGGTACGGTGGAGACGTTCACGTGGAGCGCCTACCTGGATGAGTCGGATTTCAATATGACGTCCAACAAGACCATCGCATTAGTACCGGGGGATTACACCTTTACGATGGTGCTGTCCAATGACAACTTCTACTATGCGGGCGAGGCATTTTACGAGATCGTAGACGGCGGGCAGCACTCCATTCCGCTGACAATCAAACCGATCATCGGGGATACGAATATCGATGTATCTGTCGTAGGCGAGCTGGCAGGGTACAAGTTTAAATACGCGACGAACGAGCTGACGGATATCGTCGCCCCGCAACTGGGTGTCATCGTAGACGGCGGTGCGGAGCAGATGTTTACGATCAACCCGGCTACGGGCCTCACGGATACCTACCTAAACCTGACGAACGGCTCCCATACGATCCATCTGAACCTGTATGACGCCAATGTCCAGATCGGACGGTCCGTCCCCGAACAGGAGACGATAGACATCGTAGCTGGAGAGCCATTCAGCATCGACCTGATCGCTTTGCATGGAGAAGCGGAGTTTGTCTTTGACGTCACAGACGGCAATGCAACGGTAATCGCCAACGTACCCCAGGAAGTGATCGATGAGATCGGCTTGGACAAACTGCAGGTGGTACTGCTCCTGAGCGACAACAACACGACGACCCATGAAGCCGTCATGACGCTGACAACGGAGAACAATGCGACAACAGCATCCGTAACCCTGGAAGGACTCCAGTACGGGACCTATGCGATGCAGCTGAAGTTCAACTCGACTGACGATACGGACGTGCCGGTAGCCAGCTGCCTGATCGACAGCGTGATCCTGGACAAGACGGGAAGTACGGTCGATTGTACGCTGACGCTGCAGAAACGTGCCATCATCGGAGGCAACCTTCTGGCAACGGTAGGCGTCAATGTCTTTAACACGAGCTATGAACCGGTTGCCGGAGCGAAGGTCTATGCTAACGACACACTGATCGGCCTGACAGGCTCGGGAAGCTTCGGGACCAAAGGATATCTCAAGATCTATCATGTCGAAGGTAACGTCACACTAAAAGCTGAAGATATCAATATGACAGGTTCCAAGGATGTGACACTTGATCCACTCAGTGTCAGTAATCACGATATTATCCTCGATACTCAACTGTTTGACGGGAATATTACTGGCGGATATGGCAAACCGTGGAAGTATGCTCCAGACGCACCGGGAGAAGCGCTAAATTGGGTAGATACTGGAAAAGATCTGCTGGATGGTTTGACAGCCCCAAGTGTAGTACGAGTCGGAGATAATGTATTTCTGATGGGTGGACGCACAGGCGATGGTACATTCTCAGATAAGGTATATCAGGCATCCGTTCTGGACCCAAGATACTGGATTGACACGGGTGCGACAATTCCATCTGCAATGGGCTATTCACAATCAGTAATCATTAATGATTCTCTCTATCTTTTTGGCGGTCATACAGGAGGCACAAAAGATTATATCTTTACAGCATCAATAGCTACTCCTACACAATGGAGTGATACGAATAAAACTTTGCCGAGTCGATTAATGCGTTCACAAGCTGTAGTACTTGAGGATGATGTCTACCTATTTGGGGGACACGACGGAAGTAATTATGTCGATACAATTTTTAAGGCATCTGTTAATGACCCATCATCTTGGAGTAATACAGGAGTCAGCTTACCGACACAACTGGGCAGATCGCAAGCTGCAGTGATCGGAAACTATATCTATCTTTTTGGAGGATATAATGGTAGTAGTTGCGTAGATGGAATTTTTCGGGCTAGTGTCGACAGTCCAACAGAATGGAGCGATACCGGAGCGACACTTCCTGATGCATTATGTGATTCTCAAGTAGCCGTAGTCGGGGATTATGTTTATCTTTTTGGCGGGTACAACAGCAGTGGTTATTTGAAAACAATTTTCAGGGCACCTGTCAACAACCCGACATCATGGAGCGATACCGGGGCGGTGCTTCCAACAGCAGTAGGAAATTCACAAGTTGCGGTCGCTGGGGATTACATATATCTTTTCAGCCGTCAATCGTATCAACCAATAATTTACCGTGCATACATTGGCAACTAATCGATATAAGCTTTAACGATTTAGGCGGGTACTAACCCGCCTGATTAAGTTGTCAAACTACAAGAAAGGGAAATAAAAGCTCAAAGCTACAGTCACTTTTTATTTGTATGTATATCGCAAATGTTTAAAACATACTAGTAAGTCTATGTAATGATTGAACAATCGGATATGCGGTAATGTGATTTAAGAAAAATGGGAAGGAGATGCCGCCCATATGGGCGGCATAATTGAAAAGCGTTACGCTTTTTTGATACTGACCTGGTAGGCTTTCTCGGATAGTTTGACCCATGGACGTTTGATGTGCATCGGTCGTCGGAGTGTGCTGTTGTGGTCCAGAGGACGTGCCAGCTCATCTCTCCAAGCACGGTAGATCTTCATGTTGTTGTCGATGTCGACATAGACGTCACCGATCTGGTCACCCGGCTGTACTTTTTCAAGTACCGCTTTTTTGTGCCAGCAGTGCATACCGGAAACGGGGTCTGGCATAGAAGCTGCGACGGCATTTTGCCATACACCGCTGCTTGTCTCCCACTGGATATGCTTGAGTTTGCTGTTGTACTTGGTGTACGGCCAGCTGTTTTCGTTGAAGTCGGTTTTGAACTCACCCGCGGCTTTAAGGTGCTCGCGACGCTCGTCATAACGTCCCTCTTCGATTTTGATCTTGCGGATATTACCCTCTTCGCTCAGCTTGACTTTCTCAGAACCGAAGCTCATAATACCGAGGTTTTGATCAAATCCGTCTACGCTGACTTCATTGACCAGTCGCCATCGACCCGCATGGTGGGAGTTGGCAAGTGTTCCGGGCAGGATACCTTCTGTCGGTACCGCCATGGCGACGAAGTAACCGGACTCGAGGTCGTTTCCGTTTTCGTCTTTGGCAACCGTATCGACCAGTTTGACACGGATCGCGTCGCCTTTTTTGATGCCCAGTCTCTTCGCATCAGCCGTGCTGATCCAGAGTGGGTTGTGGTTTTGTGAAATCTCCATAAGATGCGCGGAGTTCGCACTTCTTGTGTGGATGTTATACGGCAGACGGAATACGGTGTTAAGCGCAAATTCGTTGTCCGCTTTCATATAACGGTGGTGTACGTGGGATACGACGTGTACCATCTTCTCTTTTTCCTCTTCGTTTCGAGGATAGAGAGGAATCGCGTACTCAGGCCATTTCCAGTCGACCATCCACTTCGTGAAGAATTCGAGTTTTTTAGACGGTGTGCCGAAGCCGTGCGCCATTTCACCGTTTTCGTCGTTGGCGATCGTGTGCCGCTCGCCGTTTTTCTTGATGACATAGTAGTTTGTATTACGTTTGTCATACTTGATCGCGGATTTCGGATACTTCACGCTGCCGCCGAAGAAGAAGTCGGATTTGACTTTGACTTCACCGTGGTGCTCGTGTACCGGTCTGGATTCGAGGTGGAAGATCTCCGTCTCCTCTGTCCATGTCCCTCTGTCACGCATAAATTCGTAAACAGGCAGGTCCGCTTTAGGATACGCAGCAAGGGCTGCTTTTTTCAGGTTTGGCAGGGTACCGAATGCCGCATCGTAGTACTCGGCGATCGTAACCGGTTTGCCGGGGTTTCGTTTGGATTCCCAGTACTGTTTGATACCGAGTTTTCCATCCGGGTCGACATGGTTGAATACGAGGTCGATCCAGAATTCGTTCTCTTCCCATACTTCACCGAGACCGGCACGCATATGCGCTTCCAGTGTTCCACGGTTAGGATTGGAAGGTTTCCAGCCCATTTTTTCCTGTGCTACGCGCAGGACCGGCTGACGGAAGGATGTCCATCGTTCCGGTTTAGTCGCTTCGGAGTGCTGATCGTGTCGTTCACCGGCAAGACCGACAGGCAGGACGTAATCGACATACCAGTTTGTCTCAGACCACATTGGCGAGAGGTTGAACGTCATCTCCATTTTTTGTTCGTTACGGATGACTTCGATCCAGCGGAAACCGTCCGGATTGATCCATACCGGGTTGTACATACGCGGAACCCAGACTTTAAGTCTGTCAGGGATATTCATACCTTTGCTGTTCCATTTTTCTCTCCACTCGTCATCGCTGAGGAGGTGAGGAAGCAGGAAGCTCAGCTCATATGAAGAGAGCGGCCACTCAGGCGGGAAGGAGTATTCGTTCCATACGTCGACCGCTTTCGGTGTTTTGGCTTTTGTACTGTCACCGCCTTTTCCTGCAACGGAAATAACGTGACCGTGGTGGAAACCGGAACCACCGAAGTTGTTCAGTGCACCCAGCAGTGAAAGGTAGAAGAAACCGGTCTTACCGGCACTCATCCAACCACCACGGTTACCCGCAGCCGGACCACGCCAGAAGTACTGAGCTACACGGTCACCCGCGTCGACTACCATCTCATAGAGCTCTTCGAGTCTGTCTTGTGGAACACGTGTCTCTTTGGACGCCCACTCCATCGTGTAATCTTTGTAGATATCTTTGAGTACGGCGATAAAGTCTTCATAGGTTCCGCCGCGTTTCGGCATCTTGCTGAGGAACTTCTGCTTTTTCAGGAAGCTGAGGTACTTGGAATCATCCAGGAACTCGGCCCAGTTGTACCAGTTTTTAACGTACTCGTGGTTGACCTTGTCATCGTGCAGGATCCGTGACGCAAGCGCCAGGAAGATCGCAGATTCCGTACCCGGCCATGGAGCGATCCAGAGATCCGCCATACCGGCACTGTTTGACATTCTTGGGTCCATAACGACCATTTTAGCGCCATTCGCTCGCGCATCGGCGATACAACCGGCAGCCTGCTGGAAGTAGTGACCCGCATCCGCCGCGTGGGAAGATACAAGGAATACCAGTTTCGCGTTACTCCAGTCCGGACTGGAACGGTCGTCGTTCGCCCACTGGATCGTACCGTGACGTCCGTTGGAAGAACAGATGTTTGTGTGGGAGTTAGTGGAGTCAACACCCAGGGAGTGCCATACACGTGGTGTAAAGCCGTTTTCGTTCGGTCGACCGACATGGTACATGACCTGTTTGCGTGATACTTCATCACCTTTTTCAAGGGTCTCGCGCATTTTGGAACCGATCGCTTTAAGCGCATCGTCCCAGCTTGTCCGTACCCATTTACCTTCGCCACGCTTGGAGCCCGGAGCACGTTTCAGTGGGAAAGGAATACGATCGGGATCGTACATCTGGGAAGTCATCGCGTAACCTTTTGCACAGTTACGGCCACGTGAACCGGTGTGCAGCGGGTTACCCATATATTTGACGACTTCCAGAGTCTTTTTGTCAACCCATCCCGTGATACCACAGGAGGCTTCACAGTTTGAACACGCCGTCGGTACGATCATGTACTCACGTACGTGGATGCTTTTTCGGTTGACACCGCCCCGTTTCCAGTCGTCACCGTCGAGCTCTTTCCAGCTGTCCCAGTTCTGGTGTGGGGGGTAAGCAGCAAAGTTACCGTCGGTTACGGGCAGTTTGTCAAAACTGATCTGCTCTTCAGCTGCGTGAAGCTCAGGTACGAAAGAGTTGACAACGCCTTTTGCAGTAATCGCCGCGCCTGCCGTGAAAGCTGTCGCTTTTAAAAAATTTCGTCTGCTAATCATTCGTCTATCCCTCTTAACTTAATGGTATCATCTGTGGAGCGATGAGCCATGAGTGTTTGGCCATCCACAGACCGATCAATGAAATTACAGCTGCAAGCAGCAAGCCGCTCTGTTTTTCTGTTTTTTGGCAGATCAGTACCAAAATAACCGGGATCACATAACCCAGTGCCAGAGCAGTGTAGAAGAAGGAAGCAAGGTCACCGCCTGTGAGGTAGTGGATCACCCACGCAGCTTCTTCGGTTTTTTGCGGAGCAAAAATGATTTCGAACACATAGACAGACAGTGAGATGAACGCACTGAAAGCCAGGATCTGTGCCAGTGTCTTTTTCTCCTCTTTGTTCAGTGAGAAGTGACCGATGATCAGAAGGATCGCACTACCGCCCATACCGGCAGCAAGCAGCATCTGAACCAGCTCGGTCGGTCCCTGCCAGATCTCACGTGCATTCGCCTGAGCCATAAGACCGGCAGTATAGAGAGTCGCAAGGAACGCGGCTACGAAACCGGGTTTCATCACTTTTTCATACAGTTCGTCGTTCTGTTTGATCAGGGCCCAGAAAAGCAGGACCAGGACAACGACGTAGAGGTTCAGGAACCACATACCGACATTTACCATGGATGTCAGGTGCGGGAAGACAAACATGTGCCATACGCGCAGCATCTGGTGCAGGTCAAGCCATGTGAACAGCAGGGTAATACCGATAAAGATCAGACCGACAAGCGGAATGGACGCTTTAAAGAAGCTGCCGCTTTTCGGGTATTTGCGCATCATGTACATACCGGTGAAGAAGACACCTGTAGCGACACTTTTGGCCCACATGTTCATCGTAACGAACCAGCCCCAGATAACACCGGAGAAAGCCACATCGAGTGATACCACTGCCGACTTAAAGATCGGCAGATCGACTACCATAGAATCAAAACTCATTAGTGACCTCCAATTTGCTTAAGGTGCGTGATGTTGTTAAACAGACCGTAACCGGACGGACGTTTACTTGCCAGCGGGTTGAGGTTGAGTTCACCGCCACCGACGTAGAAGTGCTTGGGCAGAGTACCTTTTTCAGGTTTTCTCACACGCGTGTCTCTGTGGCGCATGATGTACTTGCTCACATCACTGTTAGGATCTTCGAGGTCACCGAAGATGTTGGCTTGGACCGGGCAGGCTACGACACATGCCGGCTGTGTTCCCGCTTCGACACGGTGGGCACAGTAGGTACATTTGTCCGCTGTGTTTGTTTCCGGATCCATATAGATCGCACCGTAAGGACATGCCATCATACAGGCGGCACACCCGATACAGCGCTCTTTGTCGATGTTTACGATTCCGTTATCCAGGTAGTGCAGGGCACTGACCGGGCAGATTCGCTCACACGGCGCGTTATCGCAGTGATTACAGCGCATAGGCGTAAACGCACGTTTTGTCTCAGGGAAAACACCGGCATCCACGTACTTGACGCGGAGACGCCAAGAACTTGGGGGCACGTTGTTTTCGGACTTACATGCGATTTCGCATCCTTTACATCCCATACAAAGGTCGAGATCGACCAAAAAGCCTAATTTCATTGTTGCTCCTTATCAACCTTTACTTCAAATTTCAAAGTCTGAAGCGTAGATTATGATGCACCATCCTACACTCCCTCCATTTAAACGACGGTAAACCAGGTAGATAAGTAACAATTATCCTACCGATAAAGTGTAACCGTGTTTCAAAACTATGCAGTGACACCATTTAGCCCCCTCACATCTATTTCGTGCTAATATTAAAACAATATATATAGAGAGGAATAGAGGCATGCAAGAGTCCAATATCGCACTGGCACTAAAGTACCGTCCGCGGAGATTCGAAGACCTGATCGGCCAGGATACGATCTCCCAGACCCTCTCCCTTGCCCTTGACAGCAGACGGCTGGGTCACGCCTACCTCTTTTCGGGACTGCGCGGAAGCGGGAAGACCTCTACGGCCCGTATTTTTGCCAAATCCCTCATCTGTGAGAAGGGGGAGAGCTCGGATTCGTGCGAGACGTGCGAGAACTGCAAAAGCGCCAACGCCTACAAACATATCGATATCATCGAGATGGACGCCGCCTCCAACCGCAAGATCGACGATGTCCGGGATATGATCGAACAGACCAAATACAAACCTTCCATCGCCCGGTACAAGATCTTTATCATCGACGAGGTGCACATGCTCACCCGCGAGGCGTTTAACGCCCTGCTGAAGACGCTGGAAGAGCCACCGAGCTATGTGAAGTTCATCCTGGCGACGACGGATCCTTTGAAGCTCCCCCCCACGATCCTTTCGCGGACCCAGCACTTCAGCTTTAAAAAGATCCCTACTGCCGATATCGTCCACCACCTCCAGACGATCCTGGACAAAGAGAACGTGGAGTACGAAAAAGAGGCGCTGGAGATCCTGGCGCGAAGCGGAAGCGGGTCGCTGCGGGATACCCTGACCCTTCTGGACCAGGCGATCATCTTTTCAAAAGGGAGCGTGGACGTGGGCAGTGTCGTCAAGATGCTGGGCGTACTCGATCCCGCAAAGATCGAAACGATGTTCGATGCGATCCTGCGCCAGGATACCCAGGCAGTCGCCGAGATGGCGCGGGAGTTTGAGGCGTACGATCCCGAAGTGCTTATCGAGGACATCATCGAATACCTCAAGCGGCGCTTCTACGAACCGTCCGGTATGATGAGCGCCTTTATCGTGGAACGTTTTTTCCGGATCATGGCCCAGACCAAGTCGCTGCTGGCGATGAATGCGGACAACGGATTTGCCATCACCCTGATGATGTACAAGATGCTCGAAGCCCTCAAAAGCGACGAGATCGATGCGCAGATGGCAAAGCTGCGTTCCAAGATCGATACCCTTCCCGACGAGGCTCCGGCCGAACCCGCCGCGGCGACTCCCCCGGCCGCAAGACGGGAGATGCCCGAGGAAGAGTCTCCGGCAGAGGAGAGAGCGGTCGAAACCCCGCCGGTATCCGAAGAACCTGAACCGGAGGCCCCGGCAGCTGAAACGGAAACGGCGGGAGTCGCCGCGAAGTTCTCGGAGCTTATCGCCAAGATCAACGACCGCGACCCGGAACTGGGGACATGCTTTGAAAAGAGCGTCAGCTTTATCAGTTACGAAGAGGGGGTGCTTAGCTGGATGAGCTGTGCCGATGAGGGGTGCAAGAAGCAGCTGCGGACCTACTGGTCTGTGATCCGACACCTGACCGAAGGGGTCTTCGGTATCGACGTCAAGATCAAAGCGGTCCCCTGCGACAGGGAACCCGAATCCCAGTCCGACGAAACGGATAAAAAAAAAACGGATGACGTCCCGCTAGAAGTACCCGTAAATGAGACCTCCTCCATGATCGAAGACGTGGAGCTGGGGGATGCTGGAAGCTGTATGCAAAACAGTGCCGGGCTCGGAGACGGGCGGAGCAAAGAGTTTAACGGAACGGAGATCCTGGAAGAGCCGTTTGTAAAAAAGGCGATCGAACTCTTCGATGCCCAGAAGATAAAGATACGTTCTAAGATATAAAAAGAGGGGCGCACTTCCCGCTCCGGGCGGGAGTGCGGCGCCTGGGCGGCGCGATATTTAGAAGTTGGGGTCTTCGTCCCACATGCTGGATTCGAACCGGACGATACGGTTTCGCCCTGTCTTCTTCGCTTCGTACAGCGCGATGTCGGCATATTTGATCGCCTGCCAGATCGATTCGCTGTCTTTGGGGAACATGGAGACACCCAGGCTGATCGTCTTGTTGAGGCGCTTGTTGTCGCCGATGGAGATATCGGTATTCTGGACTTTCGTACGCAGCTTCTCGGCAACCTCCATCGTCTGTTCTTCCGATTCCACATCCATCAGCAGGATAATGAACTCTTCCCCACCGTAGCGGATGACCAGATCGGCCTCACGGACATTGGAATTAAGGACCGTTGCCAGCTCTTTGAGGACAACGTCCCCGACGGCGTGGCCGTAAGTGTCGTTGACCATCTTGAAGTGGTCCATATCGATCAGCATGATACCGACATTGATCTTCTGGCGCATCACCTGCGGTTTGAGTTTTTCGACATACTCATCCAGGAAACGGCGGTTATAGAGGCCCGTCAGGGAGTCTTTGAGTGAAGACTCTTTAAGGATCTGCATCAGCCGTTTGGATTCGATGACCGGGGCCGCTTCGTTAGCGTAGCTCTTGATCAGACCGGACTGGCTCTTGATATGGGCGAATTCCGCTTCGTTATCGGTGATGATATGGATCACCAGACCGATATTCCCTCCGATATTGATCGGGATACAGAGGTAGTTTTTGGTGTGGTCACCAAAGCAGCCGCACAGTTCGGGGAAGTCGTCCGATGCGACATCCATGCCGGTACGTTTGGCACGGCATCTATCCGCGTCAGCTTCCATCCCCTGGTTACAGAGGATAAACTCGCCCACCTCCAGGACCACTTCCGATTCATTGGTCTGGCTGGAGATCTCCGCGAAGGTAAAGTGCTTGATCTGGAAATAGTTCTCCAGCACATAGGCGAGGCGCCCGTAGATGTCCTCTTTGGTCATATCCAGTTCGATCGCCTTTTTAAACTGGTAGAGACGGGTCAGGGAGGTGATGATCTCCTCCGCATCGGTCAGTGGATCACTGATGTTACAGGTTCGTGATGCGACGAAGGTGCGCAGTTTTTTATCGATCTGGCCGAATGTGTTGTCCAGTTTTCCCAGCAGCGAGTCGTACTCCTGCACCATTTCGCCCGCTTCATCAGCCAGATCACTTTCGATCTTATCGGTAAAGTTCCCCGCCGACGCCCGCTTGATACTCTTTTTCAGGGATTCGAAGAGTTCGAGGTAGGGGTTGAGGAGGCGGTTGGTCAGGTAGATGACCAGGATGATCGCGATAATCGTCGTCAGTAGGATCTTGATGATCGTCGCGACCCCCTCTTCACGGACGGACATGATGTCAAATTCCATACTGATCGCACCGAGGGTGTCTCCGTGGTCGGCATCGTGGCACTGGAAGCAGTTGACCAGCTCGTCGGCACTTGCCTTATACGGGATGGTGACACGCAGCAGCGCCTTGTTGGCTTTTTCGTCCAGGGCGATATATTTCTCCCCGGTGGCCAGGACCTGCTCATCGATCTCGTCACGGACCAGTTCGTGTTTGTGGGGCGGGCCGTACTGTTTGCTGACCAGTCCGCCGCGGATGACCCAGAGTTTTTCTACGTCTTTGATATGGGAGATGTTTTTCAGAAAGCTCTCACGCTTATCCATCGTCCCGTTGATCATATGGGACGTGAGGCCGTTTTTAACAAGCTCGGAGACGATTTCCGCTTTATCCATCGCGGCATTGATTCCATAGGAGCGGAAATTGAAGAGGACGATCAGGATGATCACCACGGTGGAGGCGATGATCATAAGCCCGATCCGGGAGAGGATCTTCTGTTTCATTGACATCTATTTGGCTCGCTTATTCTGTTTTAGTGATGATACATAAGCATTAGTTATTCCACAGTCACGCTTTTTGCAAGGTTTCTGGGCATATCGACATCGTTGCCCATGCGTATTGCGATCTCCATCGAGAGGAGTTGTACCACGACCATCATGCTGAAAAACTCTAACATAAAATGGTTAAAATCATCAATGCGGATCAGGTCATCGGTAATGTCAAACTGCTCGGAGGTGACCGTCAGGATCGTGGAGTCCCTGGCGGAGAGTTCCTCGATATTGCTCTTCGTTTTTTCAAACAGGACATGTTTGGAGAGCAGGGCGATCGTAAAGAGCTCCGTATCGGCCAGGGCGATGGGGCCGTGCTTCATCTCCCCGGCAGGGTAGCCTTCGGCGTGGAGGTAGCTGATCTCCTTCAGCTTGAGGGCGCCTTCGAGGGCGAGGGGGTAGAAGATATCCCGCCCGATAAAGAAGAACCCGTGGCCGTGGAGGTAGCGTTTGGAGAGGCGCTTGATCTTCTCATGCAGTTCCGGGGTGACCTCCAGGGCGGCATGGGAGTGGCGTACCGCCTTGATCTCGTTGCACAGCTCCTCCTGCGTCAGGGTATTATTACGCTGTGCCGCGTAGAGGATCATCATCCAGAGTGTCATCATCTGGGTAGCGAAGGCTTTGGTGGAGGCGACCCCCTTTTCGATGCCTGCTCGGGTAAGGATCGTCGCGTCGGCTTCTCGGACGATGGAGCTGTTGTCGACGTTACAGATGGCGATCGTCTTCATTCCGGCTTTTTTGGCCATTTTAAGGGCTTCGAGGGTATCGGCCGTCTCGCCGCTCTGGGAGATGACGACAAAAAGTTCGTCACTGCGCATCAGGGGCTCTTTGTAGCGGAACTCGCTGGCGATTTCCACATTCGTCGGCATCTTGGCGTAACGCTCGCAGAGATAGGCACTGGCCAGGGCCGCATGGTAGCTCGTCCCGCACGCGCAGAGTTTGATCCGCGTGACCCCTTCGAAGTCGATATGGTCCAGTTCGTCCAGGACGATCCGGTCGTCCTCGATCCGTCCCATCAGCGTATCGTTGATGACGGTGGACTGTTCGTAGATCTCCTTCTCCATGAAGAATCGGTATCCCTCTTTCTGGGCGCTGATCTTGCTGGTGGGAAGTGTTTTTGTGGCCGGTGTGACGGTCCCGTTTTCGTTAAAGATGGCGATGGTATCGGCATCGACGAAACCGTATTCCCCGTCATGCAGGTAGATCGCCTCTTTGGCATGGCCGATCAGCGGGGCGTCGGAGGAGGCGAAGAAGTTCTCACCCTCGCCGGTCCCGATGACCATCGGGGAGCCCATCTTGGCAAAGAAGATTCGCTCCGGCTCGTCTTTGGTGATCAGCAGGATGGCGTAGGCTCCCTCCAGCTTGGCGATCGTCTTTTTAAAGGCTTCAAAACGGTCGGACTCTTTTTGACACTCCGCTTCGAAAAGGTGGACGATCACCTCCGTATCGGTCTGGCTGACAAATGTGACGCCACGGCTTTCAAGTTCTTTTTTAATGGCGGAGTAGTTCTCGATGATCCCGTTATGGACGACGTTGCTGAACTGGGCGGAGTGGGGGTGGGCGTTCAGTTCGGTCGGTTTTCCGTGGGTGGCCCAGCGGGTGTGACCGATGGCGATCCCCTTGCCGACTGCTTCGACATTTTTGGTTTTCTCCCGCAGATTGGTCAGTTTGCCCACCTCTTTGTAGGAAGCGATTTCACCGTTCATATAAAAGGCGATGCCGGCGGAGTCGTATCCCCGGTACTCCAGCTCCTGGAGTCCGTCGAGGATCATGTTTTTTAGGTCATTTTTACCGGCGTAACCGACGATTCCACACATATTTCTATTCCTTTAATCCACGTTCATCGGAACGTTTTTGATGTTTGAGTGTTTTCTTTATTTCGCTGTAGCAGGCACATTGAGGGCCTAAAACCCCTTTTTCTGTTCCTGGGAAAAGGGGTTATTGTGTCAGCTTGTCAATAATTTTTTTGTAATTATCGCAAAAATGTGCACTCTTTTCGATTAAGAAGAGGTCGCGGGCGATATTCTTGACCGTACTGATCTTGGCCGTAGTGATATCGATCCCCATTTCATCGAAGATTTCGATGACGCTGGCCATCAGCCCTTTTTGGTTTTTGGTCTTCAGGTTCATCCGGGCGTAGGTGAGGGAGTGCTCGCAGTCCACTTCGATCTCTTTTTTCAGTATTTTCGGTTTGGGGTACTGGACTTTCCGGCCCATGTCAAAGGCGGCTTCGATCAGCTGGCGCATCTGTTCGGTCCCCTCGTCGGTCTTGGCATGGAACTCCATCCGGAAATATTTGGCACGGTCGAAAAGGCGGAAGATATCCATACTCACCAGGTCGATCTCTACGAACTGGGAGAGGAACCACCCGAGGTTAAACGGTTTTTTGGTCACCAGGTGGACGATAAAGCGGCGGCTGTTCTCGATCTTGAAGCTGTAATCCTCGTCTGTCAGGGCCATGGAGACGATATCGAGGATCTCGTCGGGTTTGAACTTGATAAAAAAGAGGTTGGAGTCGATCCGCAGGATCTTTTTCTGCTCCGGCTGGCCGAACTCGGCGAAACGGGGGTGGGCCAGGAGGTTTTTTTCACGCCGTTTTCGCTTGACCGCCTCCCCGACCTGCTCTTTTTTATCGATCATCAGGGAGGCGTTTTTGTAGAGTTCGTGCATGAGGTCGGCGTTAAAGGAGCTGTAGATATGGCTGCCCACGGCGTTGACATCGGCATAGGTGAGGACATAGAGCATGTCCAGGCTTGTTCGGTCGGCGATCTTGGAGACGAAGCTGAGGATCGTCTTCTCGCTGTGGAGGTCTTCGCGCAGTGCGGTGTTGCTCAGAAGCGTATGGTGATGGATCAGGCGGGCACCCCGCTCGATTGCCTCGTCCCCAAGTCCCAGCTGCTTGGCGTAGCCTTTGAAGATCACCGTACCCACTTCACTGTGGTCGCGGATCCGGCCTTTGCCCACGTCGTGCAGGAGGGCGACGACTTTCAGAAGGGCCCTGGCGTCGGCATCCAGGCCGTCATGGACCGAACGGATGTAGTCGCTTCCGATCTCCTCGAGGAAACGGACCGTTTCGATGGAGTGTTTGTCCACGGGGGATTTGTGATAGCGGTCGAACTGCGCCAGGTGGGCCACTTTTTTAAAGGGGGTGAAGACCCGTTCGAGGACGCCCGATTCGTACAGTGCGGCCAGGAGGGGATAGAGGTCGTCCCGGTAGAAGAGGCGGGCGATCAGCTTTTTGGTCTCGGGCGCGATTTTTTCCGGGATCTTCATCATCTTGAAGTAGCCGTACATGCTGGGGTGGAAGCTGCACGGTCCCGGCAGTGCGAGGTAGTGTTCGAGGAACTGTTTGAGGGAGTCGGGTGTTCCGCCCGTATAGCAGAGCATTCCCCCGCTGTTATAGAGGGATTCGCCCAGACGCTCCATGGAGGAGTAGTCCGGGTTTTCGGTAAAACGGCTCAGGTAGTAGTTGGTAAAGGCGTGGATCGTGACCAGGGAGGCGAGGGTCTTTTTGAGCAGGAAGCGCTCTTTGGTCTTGGTCTTGGTATCGGCAAAGCCCAGTTTGTCCGCCACGTCCCGCTGCATCTCGAAAAGCAGGACGTCCCGTTTTTTCTTGTTGACCAGGTGCATGGCGACCCGCAGCCTGAAGAGGAACTCCAGGGCGATCCGGAACTCCCGGTACCACTCGTCGTCGATGGGGTCGGGGGTCATATCCTTGATGTAGCGGATATTGTTCAGGGTCTTGAGTATCCAGAGGAGGGTGTTGTCCTCCCGCAGGGCCCCGAAACCGTCTTTGATGCTGGGTTCGTTGGAGATGGGATAGCGCTCCAGGCGCAGGCGGTTCTCCTCCAGTTTGGCCTCCCAGAACTCCTCTCTTGCCGTTTTGCGGATATGTTCGAGTTTGTTTTCGATCTCCATCCAGATGAACTTGGAGCCGAAGAAGAAGCGGCTCTCCAGCATCGCCGTTTTGATCGTATCGTCGCTCATGGCGGCCTCTTCGAGCTCGTGGATCTCATGGACCCGGTGGCCCAGCTTCAGGCCGGCATCCCAGGCAAGGTAGAGGACCCGTTCCATCAGCGGCTTGATGTCGTACCCTTTGACATCCTTATAGGCGATCATGATATCCAGGTCGGAGTAGATGCAGAGCTGCTCCCGGCCGAAGCTCCCCAGGGCCACGAGGGCGACGGGGATGGCGTTGGTGGGAGGCATGTAGTTGCCGAAGCTGTCGCGGAGGACATATTTATAGATATTGATAATAAAGTTTTCGATAGTCCGGGTGTGGGAGATTAGGAAATTTTTTCCGTGGTCTTTGTCGTAGCGTTCGTCCAGACTTCCCATATAGGCGCCGATCTCCTCTTTAAAGAGCTTGGAGACCTCGAAGTCGGAGGCTTTGTTCGTAATCAGGATTTCGAGTTTTTCGTTAAAGGTTTGCATGGGGTTATCATAGCACAGGAGGGGCTGAAAGCGTGGTCAAAAATTGAGCCCTTTTATTGGAGTTGGATTATAATAGCGCCATGTTAAGAAAGAACAATATCGAGACCATCGATTTTAACCGCCTCTACACCGAACAGCGGGCCCGCTCCTCCTTTAAACCCAAAAGCAGGAGCGACTGGGACGGTAAAGCGGACGACTTCAACCGCCGGGTGCATAAAAGCGGCTACAACCGGGAGTTCCTGGATCGGGTCCGGACCTTCCCGGATGCGACGCTGCTGGATATCGGCTGCGGGGTGGGGAACCTGAGCGTCCCCTTCGCCAAAGAGCTGGCCCATGTCTATGCCCTCGATTTCTCCCCCAATATGCTCGCCTTTTTAAGGGAAAATATGGAAAAAGAGGGCGTCACAAACATCACGCCCCTGGAGTACTCCTGGAACGACGACTGGAGGGATGTCCCCGAAACGGATATCGTCATCGCATCGCGCTCCATGGAGGTCGATAATATGGAAGCGGCACTGAAGAAGATGGATGCCAAGGCGCGCCGGGCAGTCTACCTGACCTACAAGTGCGGCGGCAGTTTTGTCGATCCGAAGAGCCTGGAGGTGATGGGGCGGGACGTGGAGTCCAAGCCCGATTACATCTATATCCTTACGATCCTCTACAACCTGGGCATTAACGCCTCACTCTCATTTATCGAGAGTGAAGGGCGGGGGAGCTTTTTCGAATCGGCGGAGGATTATGTAAACAGCGTCCGCTGGAGCCTCGGGAGCCTGAGCGATGATGAGGCGGAAAAGCTCCGGGCATATTATGTGTCCTTGGACGAGGAGCAGCAAAAATACCTCAAAGCACCGGTCAAATGGGCTTTTATCTATTGGGAGAAGTAAATAACAATGAGTGTAATTGATAAGTTTTACAGCGGGGAGCGGCTGAGCTACGAAGATGGCATCAAGCTCTATGATATCGATCTTTTCGAGCTGGGGAAGATGGCCGACAGCCTGAAGCAGGAGCGTTACGGGAAAAAGGTCTTTTTTAATATCAACCGCCACATCAACCCCACCAACATCTGCGTGGATATCTGTAAGTTCTGCGGCTTTTCGGCCAACCGCAAAAACCCCAATCCCTATACCATGACCCATGACGAGATCATGGGGATCGTCAAAGGGGCGGTGGAGCGGGACGTCAAAGAGGTGCACATCGTCTCCGCCCACAACCGCGACGCGGGGCTGGACTGGTATTTTGATATCTTCTCCCGGATCAAAAAAAGCTATCCCGACCTCCATATCAAGGCGCTGACCGCAGCTGAGATCGAGTTTCTTTCCCGCGAGTACGGCCTCAGTATCGATGAAGTGATCAACCGCATGGTCCAAAGCGGCGTCGACTCCATGCCCGGCGGCGGGGCGGAGATCTTCGACGAGGATGTCCGCGACTATATCTGTAAAGGGAAAGTGAGCTCCGATATGTGGCTCGATATCCACCGCAAATGGCATAAGACCGGCCATATGAGCAATGCCACGATGCTTTTTGGGCATGTGGAGAAGCGGGAGCACCGGATCGACCATATGCTGCGCCTGCGCGACCTCCAGGACGAGACGGGCGGCTTTAACGCCTTCATCCCCCTCGTCTACCAGCGCCAAAACAACTACCTTAAAGTCGAAGAGTTCCTGACCGGACAGGAGATCCTTAAGACGATGGCGATCAGCCGGATCATGCTGGATAACATCCCGCATATCAAGGCGTACTGGGTCACCTCCACGATCAACCTGGCGCTTTTGGCGTGTGAGTTCGGGGCCGACGACCTGGACGGGACGATCGAGAAGGAGTCCATCAACTCCGCAAGCGGGGCCAGGAGTGCCAACGGTATGGCACTGGAGAAGATGGTCGACCTGGTCAAAAACGCCGGCTTTATCCCGGTGGAACGGGACAGCCTCTACCGAGAACTGAAGGTCTATTGATGCGCTATTACGGGTATGAGGAGTTCCTACAGGATATGAAGGGACTGCTTGGTCAGGCCAAGCACTATTCCCCTGATGCCATCATTGCCGTAGCCCGGGGCGGGCTCTCCATCGGCCAGATGCTGGCCGAAGGGCTTGACCTGCGGACCCTCTTCAGTATCAACTCCATCCACTACGAGGGGGAGCGGAAGCTGGACTACATCAATATCTACAATATCCCCGAACTGGGCGGGGCCAAAAAGGTGCTGATCGTCGATGATATCATTGACAGCGGGGATACGATGCAGGAGGTGGTGCGGGTATTGCAGGAGCGCTATCCCGATACCGATTTCAAGGTGATGACGCTCTTTCAGAAAACGTCGGCCCCGTTTCGGGCCGACTTCTGGAGCCAGGAGAGTAACGAGTGGATCGACTTCTTCTGGATCAGCGATCTGAGGAAGTGACTATTCGATATCCGGAAGATCGGGGTAGGCGATCTTCGGTTTTTTCCCTTTGAGCGTGTGGAGGAAGGTGACGATATCGTCCGTCTCGTTCGGGCTGAGTTCGATCCCCAGTTGTGTCTGGGCCATGATCTCCACCGCCTCTTTCAGCGTCGATACTGCTCCGTTGTGGAAATAGGGGGCCGTCTGGCTGATATTCCGCAGGGTCGGGACCTTGGTCAGGTTCTGCTCGTTCCCGGTAAAGCCGCCGATATCGGCATACCGGTATGTCCCGTTGAGCGGGAAGGGCTGCATACCGCCGCCCAGGCCGATGCCGGTATGGCAGGCGGTGCACCCTTTTTGGATAAAGAGGGTCAGACCGCGTTTCTCTTTTTTCGTCAGGGCATTGTCTTCGCCCAGCAGATAGGCATCAAAGGGCGACGGGGTGACCAGCGTCCGCTCGAATGCGGCGATTGCCTTTTGGATGTTGTCCATGCTGATGGGGTTGACACGTCCGAATACCCGTTTGAAGAGGCGGGCATATCCCGGGTTCGCCTTGATACGCTCCAGGATCAGGCCGTGGTTGGAGGCCATCTCCACGTCGTTGACCATCGGTCCGCCCGCCTGCTCCTCCAGGTCGGCAAAACGGCCGTCCCACATCTGCCGTTCGTTAAAGACGGCATTGTAGACCGTGGGGGAGTTGAGGTGCTGGGGGTTTTCGCTCCATCGGTGCCCGATGGCCGTGGGGTTTTCGTCATCCCCGCCCAGGGCGAGGTTATGGCAGGTGTTGCAGCTGATGAGGTTGGATGAGGAGAGACGCGGGTCGAAGTAGAGCATCTTCCCCAGTTCGATCTTCTGGCGCGAGAGCCGGTTGTCCGGGTTGGTGTCGACCAGTTTGTCGATTTCGTACTGATTGGCCGGGATCGCTTGCAGACCGGCGGAGAGGGCCGAGTTCCGGATCGCTTCGGCGCCGAAAGCGAGGGCAGCGGCCAGCAGGAGGAGAATAAACTTTTTCAAACACAATTCCTTACGCAGTTATTTGCAGGAGCGGCATACTCCTGAGATCGAGAGGCTGATTTCACTAACGTCAAAGTCGTATTTTAATGAGATATCTTTAAGTGAGCTTTCAACATCCGTTTCAATATCCGTAATATTACCGCATTTTTTGCAGACGATGTGGTGGTGGGGCTCTTTTTTGATCTCATAGCGGTTTTTCTGGCCCGGGATCTTCAGCTCGCGGATGATATCGCACTCCTGCATGGCGATGATGTTTTTGTAGATCGTTGCAAGGGAGAGGCTGGGGAAAGCGGTCTTGATCGTCTCATAGATCTTTTCGATGCTGATATGCCCGGCATCTTCCATGATCCGCAGGATCGCATCGCGTTGCGGGGTGGCTTTGAGGTTGTGGTCGCGTAGTAGTGTCTGAAAGGTTTGCATGTACGGCCTCGCTTCTATATTATAGGGCTATTATAGTCTAACGAAAAAAAATAGTCAAGGATAAAAATTATCCTTTACATTTAATTTTTTTATTGCTACAATGTTCCCACATTAAAACCGAAAAGGAAAAAAAATGCCACTAGTCACACAAAAAGCTCCTGACTTTACAGCAAATGCCGTACTTGGCGACAATACAATCGTAGAGGACTTTAACCTTTACAAAAATATCGGTCCAAAAGGTGCCGTAGTATTCTTCTATCCACTTGACTTTACATTTGTATGCCCAAGCGAACTGCTTGCATTCGATCACCGATACCAAGAGTTCAAAAAAAGAGGGATCGAAGTGATCGCCGTATCCATCGACTCCCATTTTACACACCTTGCATGGAAAAACACACCGACTGCTGAAGGCGGTATCGGTAAGGTCCAGTACCCGATGGTAGCCGACCTTGACAAATCCATCTGCAAAAACTTCGACGTACTGCTTGATGCAGGTATCGCGCTGCGCGGTTCTTTCCTCCTCGACGCGGATGGTACGGTACGACACGCGGTTGTCAACGACCTGCCACTGGGCCGTAACATCGACGAGATGATCCGTATGGTCGACACAATGCTTTATACAAACGAGCACGGTGAAGTCTGCCCTGCCGGTTGGCAGCAAGGCGACGAAGGTATGGTCGCTACGCCGGACGGTGTATCCAAATACCTCGCTTCCAACGCAGACAAACTTTAATCACTCTGCCGGGCCTTTTCGGCCCGGTTCTCTTCTTTTCAACGCTATGCCTGGTTGGCAAAACGGTTGATCATCTTCTCTTCCTCTTTTAAAAATGCTTTATCACTAAAGAAAAACGATCGGCTGCTGCAGCGGAACCCTTTTTTTGTATAGGTCATGGTCCTGTCGGGATTGCCTCTGGATTTTACGGTGTGGGGAATCTCTTCGTAGTGGTTTTCTGCATTGCATACGGGACACAGCATCGTCTTTTCACGGTGTTTGCCTTTCCGTGGAATGGAAAAAGGCAAACAAATTATGTTCCCATATCGGGAAAGAACGGTCAGCTTTTGCTTCCCGCAAATCGGTTGACAATCTCCTCTTCCCTGCCCAGGAAATCGTCAAGTGAGAAAAAAAAGGATTTGGTATTGCAGTAATAGCCCTCTTTGACATACCGCATCGTTTTGTCGGGTTCGCCCCTGACGACTATTGTGTGTTCCATCTCGTGACGGACGATGTCGCATTCACAATCGTGACACTCTGCAGGACAGATAGCACTTTTCATGACTATAACTCCTAACAGCCCTTCGTATTAGAGTATAGCCCGATCAGGGGCAAATGGTTGATGATTATTTATACAATTTCAGGAGAGGGAGTTGGCAAATCGGTTGAGCATCTGTTCTTCCTCTTGCAGATACTCTTTCTGGCAGAAGAAGAACGACTTCTGTTCGCATATATATCCCTGCCGTTTGTAGGTCATCTCCTGGTCGGGATTCCCCCGTACCTTGACAGTATGTTCGATCTCGGTATAACGCGGATTGGAAATACATTCCCTGCAGTTTGCGGGACAGTGGGAACATTGCATCTCGGACTCCTTTATAATTACATTTGTATATAAGTAAACAGAAAGTTAACACGAGATTAGAACAAAATTATGTCTATTTTGTGGCCTAGTTAAATTTTAACGATTTTTTAATTCTACATGTGTAGAAAAGAAGCAGCTATAAATTTTTATGATAGTTTGAGAGGGTGGGGGAGGCAGGCGCCTCCCTATTTGTTCTTTTTGCTGGCTTCGATGACAGCGTCAAGGTATTTTGTATCGTAGTTGTTGTTGACAAAATCGGGGTTGTCCAGCATCTGTTTGTGGAAATCGATCGTTGTCTTGATCCCGGAGATCGTCAGTTCGGATAGCGCCTGCTTGGAGCGGGCGATGGCGTCGTTCCGGTCTTTCCCGTAGCAGATCAGCTTGGCGATCATGGAGTCGTAGTGGGGCGGGATGATATAGCCGGTATAACAGTGGCTGTCGACCCGCACGTCTTTCCCTCCGGGGACGATGTATTGCTTGATCTTCCCGGGATTGGGAATAAAGCTGACAGGGTCTTCCGCTGTGATACGGAACTCGATGGCGTGCCCTTTGAGGTCGATGCTATCCTGTTTGGGGAGTTCTTCCCCTTCGGCAACCCGGATCATCCATTCGATAAGGTCTACGCCGCTGACCATCTCGGAGACACAGTGCTCCACCTGCAGACGTGTATTCATCTCCATAAAGTAGAAGTTGTTGTTCTCGTCGGCCAGGAACTCCAGGGTCCCCGCATTTTCATACTTGATGTATTTACATGCGCGTACCGCCGCTTCGTGGAGCGCTTTTCGCGTTTTATCGTCCAGCTTGATGGCCGGGGACTCTTCGATCACCTTCTGGTGGCGGCGCTGCATGGAGCAGTCGCGTTCCCCAAGGTGCAGGACGTTGCCGTGTTTGTCGGCGATGACCTGGACTTCGATGTGGCGCGGGCTTTTGATATATTTCTCAATATACATGCTGCCGTCGCCGAATGCACTCAGCGCTTCGCTGCTGGCCGCCAGGTAGGCGTTTTCCACGTAGCTCTCATCTTCGACGACCCGCATCCCGCGGCCGCCGCCGCCGGCACTGGCTTTTAGAATAACCGGGTAACCGATCTCCTTGGCCGCCTCTTTGGCGTGGGCCGCATCGCGCAGGGTCCCTTCCACACCGGGGACGGTGGGGACTTTGGCTCGGATCATGACGTCTTTGGCCTGGGCCTTGTCCGCCATCATCTCCATGATCTCGACGCTCGGCCCGATGAACGTGATATCGTGGTGTTTACAGATCTCTACAAAATTCTGGTTTTCGCTCAGGAACCCGTAACCCGGGAAGATCGCGTCGGCACCCGTAATCTCTGCCGCCGTGATGATCGCCGGGATATGGAGGTAGCTCTGGGCCGACTTGGCCGGCCCGATGCAGATGGCTACATCCGCAAGCTGGACATAGAGGGCGTCGCGGTCTGCTTCGGAGTAGACGACGATCGCCTCTTTTCCCATTTTTTTGATCGTCCGGATCGCACGCAGGGCGATCTCGCCCCGGTTGGCAATAAGGATCTTCTTGATCTCTTTCTTTTCCACTGCCATGCGCGTTATACTTTTTCGATTCTAAAGAGTGGGGTGTCGTATTCGATCACCTGGCCGTCCTGGACCAGGATTTCGACGATCTTGCAGTCAAACTCCGCTTCCAGTTCGTTCATGATCTTCATCGCTTCGATGATGGCAAGGGTCTGGCCTTTTCGGACCGTGTCTCCGGCTTTTACAAATGCCGGGGAATCGGGGCTTGGGGACTGGTAGAATGTACCGACCATCGGGGAGGTGATCGCTTCGCCGCTGGCTACGGGAGCCGCTGCGGCAGGCGCTTCCGCTGCCGGTGCAGCAGCAGGGGCCGGAGCCGCCACAGGAGCCGCTGCGGGAGCTGCCGGAGCCGCTGCCGGTGCAGTCCGTCCGTATTTGTTCAGGTTGATCGTAAAATCTTCTTTTGTGATTTTAATGGAAGAAAGTGAACTGTTGTCCAAAATTTCTACAAGTTCTTTAATCTCGTCAAATGTCATTGTTGCTGACTCCTTATCTTAATTGGTAATACACAACTTTTGATATAATACCCAAAAATTATGTAAAGAAAGATATAAAGGCCGCCATATGGGTATGAAATCAGACACCTGGATACGGGAAAAATCCCTCAAAGAAAAGATGATCGATCCCTTCTGTGAAGAGCAGACTGCCAGCGGCGTGGTGAGCTTCGGGCTCTCCAGCTACGGGTACGATATCCGGGTCAGCGACGAATTTAAGATCTTTACCAATATCAACTCAACCGTCGTCGACCCAAAACACTTCGATCATGCCAACGTAGTGGATTTTAAGGGGGATGTCTGTATCGTTCCCCCCAACTCTTTTGCCCTTGCCAGGACGGTGGAGTATTTTAGGATCCCCCGTAATGTCCTGGCGATCTGTCTGGGGAAAAGCACCTACGCACGTTGCGGGATCATCGTCAACGTCACGCCGTTCGAACCGGAGTTCGAGGGCCACATCACGATCGAGATCTCAAACACCACACCGCTTCCGGCGAAGATCTACGCCAACGAAGGGATCGCCCAGGTCCTCTTTTTCGAGGGGGACGAGCCGTGCGAGGTGAGCTATAAAGACAAAAACGGGAAATACCAGTCCCAGGAGGGGATCACCCTTCCGCGAATCAAAGAGTAAAAACCCAAATGATGGGAACGCCTGCCTCCTTGAGGTAAGCTTTAGTGCCGTGCAACTTCGCAGCGAAGTGAGGAGATAGCGGCTAGCGTAGTCAAAGGGATTTTATTCCTTTGACGTTTAAAAAATATAATTACGAGGATATATAATACATGGAAGAGAGAAGTAGACTTTATACCTATGCATTCCTCTCCCGGATGTTTGCCGACGTGCTCGATATGAAAGCGATCACGCAGCTGCGGGAGAATACCGAGTTTCTCAGCCTGCTGGGAGAAGATACGGTCAAGTTTTTTGAAGCGCACTCCGACAAGGAGATCGAAGAGCTGCTCAATGTCGACTACACGTCGGTCTTTATCATCCACACCCACCCGGTGGAGAGTGCGATCTTTGACAACTCCAAGGATATCGTCACGGGGATGGAGAACCCGGTGATGCAGTTTTACATCGACTACGGTTACGAGGTGAACATGAACGCCACGCATATCATGGCACCTGACCACATGGCCATCGAGATCGGGTTTATGCAGAACCTTGTCCAGCACCAGGACTACGGCGTGCAGAAGAAGTTCATGCAGGAGCACGTGCTCAACTGGATGCCGCCGTTCCTGATCGCCTGCGAAGCGATGATGGACACGCCGTTTTACAAGGACCTCTGTAACTTCGCCTCCGAGTTTTTCGTCAGCGACTACGCCTACATCGAGGAAAACATAGCCCAATGAGCCAGAACGAAACACACGTCGCCGCGATCCAGTTCGACGTCTACAAATGCGTCCGCACCGACTACCTCTATGCCGAGTGCAGCAAGTGCGTGGATATCTGTATGGAGGAGGTCTTCTACTTCCGTAACGACAAGATGATGCTCAACCGCAACAACTGTACCGGTTGTTCCGTCTGTATCGGGGGGTGTCCGACCGAAGCCCTTAAGAGCGAGGCTTTTGACGAGAACCAGTTTATCCTGCAGTTCGCAGCGTCCAAGGAGACCCTTATCTCCTGCAAGCACAATACTCCGTGCCCGGCGGTGTTCGACCAGCACCACTTCATTACGGCCGTCATGCAGAAGAACGCCTCCATCGAGTGTGACCTGAGCCAGTGCGAAGCGTGTGAATTCAGCAACGCCGGGGCAATCCGCGACGCGATCGAAGAACGGGTGGACGAGGCCAACCGCTTCCTCGAAGAGCTCGGTATCGAGCATCGTGTTGCCAAGGAGCCCAAAGAGGCGGTCAGCGAACGGCGCGGCTTTTTCAAAAAACTGACCCAGATGGCGATCAACCAGGCGGTGATGGAAAAACCCAATATTTCCGGGGTCAACCCGACCGTCACGCCGATCCCGATCAAAAAGACGCTGCTCAAAAACCGCCTCAAAGAGTGGCTGGAGACGGCACCAAAAGAGAGCGTGGACACCGGCTTCTCCTTTATCGTCAACAAGCAGATCGATGCCGACCGCTGCTCCAACTGCGGCGACTGCTCCTCCTTCTGCCCCACCAAGGCGTTCAGCCTGGATACGACCAAGGAGCGGGTCTTCTTCCAGCTGGGCAAATGCATCGGCTGCGGGATCTGCAACCAGGTCTGCCCGGAGGATTGTCTGGAGGACAAAACCGGCTTTAACCTGATCAACTACGCCTTCGACCGGGCCGAGATGATGGTGGAGCACCACCTCAAGATCTGCCCGACCTGCAAACTTGCTTTCCCGGCCAAACATTCGGACGAGGAGTGCCCGCACTGTGTGAAGCTTCACACCGATTTTGCCGACATGTTCAAACCCGCCTCCGAGATGGAGTAGGGGTACGCCGTGAAGCTGTGGGCGCTGGAGCTTTTTACACAAAAGCTCCAAGGGACGAAAAAGCTGCTCTCCGTCTGGCGGGTGGACGACAATATCCTCAAACTCCGTTTCGAGAGGGGCAGTTACTTTTTCGATATGCGCCGCGGCGAGAGCCTCATCTACCCCGAGCCCGAAGGGTTCGTGGAGAACAAACGTTACAACTCCCCCTTTGACGTCCAGCTTGCCAAGACGGCCAACACCTCCGAGATCCTGGGTGCCGCGCTCTGCAACGGTGACAAGATCCTCCGTTTCGATCTCCAGAAAGCGGGGAAGTATAAGTCCCAGCAGTATGCACTGCTTTTTGAGTTTACCGGGAAGTTTACCAACGCGGTGATCCTGGATGAGAAAGGGCGCGTCGTCGAAGCGCTGCGCCACATCGACGCCTCCGTCTCCGTGCGCGAGCTTAAGCCGGGGCTTCCCTACGCCTTTCCCCCGAAAAACGATCTCAAGCTTGCCGCCGCGGAAAGCGTGGAGGATATCGACACCTACCTGGCCGCAGAACATCAAAAGCGGACCGATATCGAGCTGAAAAATCTTAAAAAACAGCATCTCTCCCGGATCGGCAAGAAGATCAAGCGGCTGCAGAAGACCTACGACTCCCTCGAGTCGGTCGCATCGCTGCAGGAGAAGTCGGCCAGGCTCTACGAAAAGGCCAACCTGCTGATGGCCAACCGCCAGCAGATCGCCCCCTATGCGACTACCGTGACGCTCAGTGACTACGAGGGGAACGAACTGACTGTCGAACTGGAAGGGGCGGGAAGTGTCAACAAGACGATCGACACGATCTTCAAACAGGCAAAAAAGGCCGCCAAAAAGGCCGAAAACATCCACCTGGAACAGGAGAGTCTGCGGGAGAAGATCGCTTTTTTGGAGCGCTTTTCCAGGGTGGTGGAACAGGCCCCGAACCGTCACGCGCTGCAGATCCTCTTCCCCAAGACGGTCAAGTCCAAACAGGAGCGGCCGCCCGAACACTACGAGACCTTTTTTATCAAGGGGTTCCGGGTGCTGCTGGGGAAAAACGAAAAGGGGAATATCGAGCTGCTTAAAAACGCCCGGGCGGGGGATATGTGGATGCACCTCAAAGACCGTCCCTCCAGCCATATCATCATCCCCACGAACAAACAGGAGGTCCCCGAAGCGGTGCTGTTCGAGGCGGCGAAACTGTGTGCCTCCTTCTCCGCGGAGTTCGGCGGCAACTATGCGGTCGATTATACACAGCGCCGTAACGTCAAGGTCAAATCGGGGGCCAACGTGGAGTACAAATTTTACAAAACCCTCCATATTTCGATATAGTAATAGAAAAGAAGTGATGCTTTAGCGGTTTTAGTTAGGAAGTTCAGGTCTAAAAAGACACCTTTTAAAGGAGGTCAAAATGGCGATTTCTCAACTCGGCGGCGTTATCTATACCAACCAGAACACTCCCGTCGTATCCCATGCCCACCAGCTCGAACAGGGCAAAGCCCTACTGCAGAACTATGTCGCCGCAGAGATCGAAAAAGAGAAAGACGAGCGGATCGAAGAGACCCGTCCGGCCGAAGAGACCAGCAAGATCAAGCCCGACGAAGAGCATGAAAAAGACAAACACGACCAGGACGAAGAGAACAACGAAAAAGAGCAGGAAAAACTGAAAAAAAGAGAACGTGAAGAGTCTCAGATGCTTGCTCCGACCGGTTCCAGCGGCCTGCTGGATGTAAAAGTATAGTTTCTGTACAATCTCATTAAGTAATATAAAAGATTTCGTTAGCAGACAGGGGCATGATGTGGAATTTTTAAAGCGCGTATTCGGTGACCAGACCAGGATAATAACAGGCGTAGGACTGATCGGTATCGTCCTGGTTATCGGGATCATCGACAACTTCTTCCTGACATGGGCCCTGCTTGGGGCCGCCTTTTTATTCAGCTTTTTCGAAGCCATGAAGCTCTTTAAGATCGAGAACAACACGGTCTATTTCTATGCCGTGGTCCTCTGGCTGGTAGCCGCGCTCTATCCCAACCCCGACGATCTGCTTTTTGTCGTCCTGATCATCTACGCATCCATCCTTGCATACCAGGGCGATTTTGACAAAAAACTCTTCCTCCCTTTTCTCTATCCGACGGCATCGTTCCTGTTCCTGCTGACCCTCTATAACGATTTTGGTATGGCGGCGCTGCTGTGGATCCTCGTGGTGGTGGCAGGAAGTGACATCGGGGCCTACTTTACCGGCAAAGCGATCGGGAAGACCAAGTTCTCCCCCACCAGCCCCAACAAGACCCTTGAGGGCGTCGCCGGCGGTATCGTTACGGCCGTGATGCTGGGCGGCTTGGTCGGGACGCAGTTTGTCTCGCTCCAGTCGGCACTGCTGATCTCCATGCTGGTCTCTTTGGCCTCTATCTTCGGAGACCTCTACGAGAGCTATCTCAAGCGGCAGGCGGGTGTCAAGGACAGCGGGTCGCTTTTTCCCGGGCACGGCGGGATGCTTGACCGGGTAGACGGCTACCTCTTCGGCGGGGTGGTCCTGCTGATCCTTCTCCGGGGGATTGCATAAGCACGATGAACCCACTGGTAACGCTTCCCCGGAACTATCAGCTGATCGAAGCCAACAGTGAGGCGATCCTTACGGCATGGATGGGCAAAGAGGAGGTCGATGAGGTCATCGGGTATCTTAACCTCTCCAAGGATGCTTTTAAGGCGGATTTTGCCGTCTATATGTTCGACTTTTTTCTTAACGTCGCCAGCCAGAAGAACGAACCGGGTGACTGTCCTACCCTTCGCAACCTGATAGCCTTCTTCCAGACCAAGAAGATCTCCGCGCGGGATCTTTTCCTCATCTGTACGGGGCTGAAGGACACGCTGATCGATTTCTACCTGACCGACGCCACGATCCGGGAGAAGATGCAGGAGGACCCGCAGATCTGCCACAAGCTCTTTAAAGAGACCGCTTCGATCCTTAACAACAACTTCTCCAACATCCTTTACGAATACACCAGCACGCTCTTTAAAAAGCAGGACGAGCTTGACCAGTACTCCCGGATGATCGAGGAGCACGTCATCGTAACCCGGACCGATGAGTACGGCCGGATCAACTACGTCAGTGACAGCTTCTGCGAGATCAGTGAATACAGCCGCGGGGAGCTGATGGGCAAACCGCACAATATCGTCCGACACCCCGACATGCCCGCCGAGATCTTTAAGGATATGTGGGAGACGATCCAGTCCGGGCGTATCTGGGAAGGGAAGATCAAAAACAGCACCAAGCACCACGGCTATTTTGTCGCCAATACGACGGTGATGCCGGTCTTTAACGATGACGGGGTGATCGAGGGGTATGTCTCCATCCGTCACGACATTACCGACAAGATCAACGCCAATATCGATACGCTCACCAAGGCGTATAACCGCAGACGCTTCGAGCAGGATTTCGGTCGGCTCTATCTCAAGGCACTTTCAGAGAAACGCCAGCTTTCCTTGATCGTCCTGGACGTGGACGACTTCAAGACGATCAACGATACTTTCGGCCACCTCCGGGGGGACGAGGTGCTGGTTGGTATCGCCGATACCGTCCGAAAACGGATCCGTTCCAACGACGTTTTCGCCCGCTGGGGCGGCGAGGAGTTCGTGATCCTGATGGCGGGGGCGGCGCTGAATGTGGCCGTCTCCAAGGCCGAAGCGATCCGCGAGGCGATCAGCCGCCTGGAGTTTAAAGATATCGGCAGCATCAGCTGCAGTTTCGGTGTGGCCCAGCTCCAGCGGCGCGAGAGCCGCGACGATTTTATGAAACGTACAGACGACTTTTTGTATAAAGCCAAAAGAGAAGGAAAAAACCGCGTCGTTTTCTCCTGATAATTAACCAAATCTTATAATAAAGGGTATTTTTAAATGCATATCGATATCACTCCCGAAGCGATTTTGACACAACTGGGGTACACCCCTAACGAGAGTATTTTGGCACAGATGGAACGCATCATTGACAACACGGAGGGGTTTGATAAGTTTGCCAAACATATTTTCAGTCTTAATGACGCGCTAAAACATATGCACGGTTTTATCGCACTCTCCAATACCAACGACTACCTCAAGATCAAAAGCGAGGAGGATGTCTCCAAAGAGATCATGGACGAGTTCCATGAAGCGATCCGACACTGGGCGGAGAAATACAAAGTAAACGTTGAGAAGGTCCCCGGAAAAGAGACCTACTACATCACCGGTCTGACCCAGTAAGCTGCTTTCCCGGAAGGGCCGCCCCGATGCGGTCTTTCCATTATCCCGCCTTCAGCTGACACACCAGGTGGTTATCCCCGACCAGTTCCCTCCCCGGTTCGGATAGAAAATATCCCTGCATCTTATTGATCCCGAACGACCTGACGATCGTGTAGATCTCCTCCTTATGGACAAACTCCGCAACCAGCTCGATATCCGAGTCGGCCGCAAACGCCGCAATCGATTTGAGGACATGTCGCGAGTTACTGCTGGTATCAAGGTCCTTAATGAGCGAACCGTCGATCTTGATGCTGTCGACCCGCAGCTCCAGCAGGTAGATAAAATTGGCATACCCTTTTCCGAAGTCGTCGATGGCGATCTTGGCCCCCAGCTTTTGCAGCCGGCGTATCTGCCTTTTGACCCGCTCGAAATCCCTGATCTCCTCGTTTTCCAGCAGCTCAAAGGTGACGCGCGCGGCCAGGTCGGTATTATCCGCTAATGCACTTTCGATAAATGCGATGATGTCTTCGTCCAGGATATCCATCAGGGTCAGGTTGATGCTGACATGCTCTTCCAGCGGATCAAACTTCTCAAAACAGATGGAGAGGACCCGCTTGGTCAGGTCTTTATAGACGCTGGTCTTGTAGATAGCCGGGAGAAATGCGCCGGGAGGGACGATCTCACCGTTTTTGTCCGTCATGCGGACCAGGGCTTCGTGTTTGTAAATACTCATACGGTCCGAATCGAAGATCGGCTGGAAGACGCAGAAAATACGCGTCTCTTCCAGGGCCTCCTTGACCTCGTGAATCGTGGAGGTGGTCTCCCGCTGCTCGGAGTCATACAGGGAGTTGATCTCGACACGGTCACGCCCCTTTGACTTGGCGAGGTAGAGCATCTCGTCGGCGATCTTCAGGGCTTTGGAAAAATCTTTTGCATACTGGGGGTAGCGGTTGACGCCTGCGGAGATGGTTACGTCATGCTCCTGGCCCTGGTGGGGGATCGGTGTCTCTTTGATCCGTTGTCGTATCCGTTCGGCGACCATGTAGCCGAGGTTTTCGTCTTTGGTACGGTCATGGGCGATCAGGATCAGAAACTCTTCGCCGCCGTAGCGGATCAGGGTATCGTGTTCCCGTATCTCCTCTTTGATCCGTTTGGCGACCTCTTTTAGGATGGTGTCGCCGGCCTGGTGGCCGTAGGTATCGTTAAATATTTTAAAGCGGTCGATATCCAGGAGCATGATCTGGTATTTAGCGATATCGATCTTGGCGATGATCTCGTTAAGGTAGTGGCGGTTAAAGAGCCGGGTCAGGCTGTCGGTAAAGCTCTTTTTCCTGAAATGAAGGTACTGCAGGAGCTGGACGACCGAGATCAGGAGGAAAAGCAGGATAAATCCGAAGATCAGGTAGAGCGCCTCTTTGATCGGCATGACGATCGAGGAGATCTGGTCCAGCCGCTCCTGGGAAAAATCGATGGCCAGGACACCCTGCACCTTTCCGTTGTGAATGATCGGGGAGAGAAACGTGAGCCACACACCGGTCAGGTTCTCCTGGGTGAAGACCGTCTCTTTTTTATGATCGTAGACATCGTTCCAGGCGTCGCTCTCGATGTCGAACTTCTGGCCGAACCCGGACTTGTCCGTTTTGGAGCCGTCGAGCATAAAGCGGAAGCGCCCTGTTTCATCGCGGTAGAGTACATAGGCGTAGGAGATGGTCTCGGTAATGAAAAGGCTCATCTTCGATTCCAGCTCCCGCCGGATCTCCGGGTGTTCGGCCAGGGTCGTCATGAGGTCGTCGCGGCTGGATCTGAGGATATCGTTTTTGAGGTTCCGCATGACATGGGAGAGGTCGGCGATGAAGTCCTGCTTGATATTGTCCTGCAGTTTTCTCTCCACCTTCGGGATCTCGGTGAAGATCCACCCGACGATGCTGACGATGATAACCAGGAAGACGATGATGGTGATACGATGGTCAAATTTTTTCATAGTTCGTTCTCGATATATTTTTCATACTCGTGTGAGAGGACGATCCCCAGCCGTTCAAGACTGTGGCGTAAAAAGATGATATTGGGACGCCCCTTCTGCCAGAAAAACGCACCGACGGCATCATGGTGCTCAACCAGAGTGTGGTAGTCGGTGGCAAAGTGCACCGTGTTTTTGCAGGAGGTAGGAATGATGCTGCTCCGGTCGATCAGCAGGATATCCGCTCGTCGGCAGTCGTGATCGTAGCGAAGGAGTCCGGAGGCCTTGATGAGGTCAATCAGCCGGGGTGTGTCGGCCCAGATCACGACCTCTTTTTTATGGGCAACCTCGACAAAAACCTTCTCGAGGATCCTGACGGTGATATCGTCTTTTTTCCCGGCATAAAGGAGGCAGAGGGTCAGGAGAAACAGCGTAATGTATCGCATCGCAGACCCTAAAAGAGGTACTCGACGGAGAAACGGATGTTTCTCTCGACGGCCGGAATGTTCTGGGATATCTTCTGGTAGGGTGTGTTGATCGCGCTATCGAAGATGTTTTCGCCCTTGACGCTGAAACTTGTGTCGGGATTGATGTGGTAGATCATCCCGGCGGTGTAGTCGTACCCGTCTTCCACTTCGATATCCCCGGATGGTGCCGGGTAGTCGTAGCCGCTGCGGTAGATCACCTCGTTGAAAATATCGGTGTTCCCGAGCTTGTTAAAGAGCCGGATGTACCCGCCGCTCAGCGAACTGTAAATTGTCTCCATGTTGGTCTGACCCTGGTAAAAATCGGCTTCGATTTTATTGTTGTTGTCAAAGAAGTAGACGGCTCCGATGCGGTACCCGTTCGAGCGCACCTCTTCGGGGTAGTTGATAAACACGAGCGAACCGTTTTGATTGGCCCGCATCATGAGGTCATTGCCGAGCATATCGCAGAGGGTAAGGGAGAGGCGGTAGTCGGTGTCGCGGTAGGTAAGGTCCGCGATATACATTTTGTACCGTTCGGGTTTCAACTGGCTGTTCTGCTTGAAAAACGTCGGGAAATAGTTGCTCTGCATAAATGCCGGAGGGGAGTAGCTGTGGGTCCCGGTCAGTTTCAGGGTCGTGTGCTCACCGAACAGAGAGATAAAAGCGAGGCGGTAGATCTGTTCGTTGAGGTCCTCCTGGCCGTTGTCCCGGAGGTATTTATCGTACTTGTACGATCCTAAAAGCAGGAGGTTGTCCGTAAAGTTGTAGCTGCTCTCGATAAAAATGGAGTTGACGATTTGGGTTGCCGGGGCGTCGAGCCGGTCTTTATTCTCAACACCGTCCAGGGTGATGGTGCTCATATAGTAGTGTTTATGTTTATACTGGGCCCCGACCAGGGTTTCGCTTTTTGGGGTTTTAAACTGTTTCTCCACGAGGGCGGAGAAGATGTTTTCGTGGCGGGTCTTGGCGAATTCGCTTACCGTCTGGGTCGATCCGTCCGGTAAAAAGACGTTGATCTCGCCCCCGCCGCTGTCATTGGTATCGTATTCGTAGTGGTCCAGGAAGATATTGTCGTAGGAGACGACGCTTTTGAGCGTACCCTCCTGGAAATGGTTGGTCAGGGAGATGTACTCGTGGCGTGAGTTTTTGTCGTTTTTCTGCGGGGTTCCCCGGGTGCCGATCCCGATGAAGCCATCGCTCTTTTTGGTAAAACGGGCGATCTCGACGGTGGCGTCGTCCATGTAGAGGGAGGCGTAGAGGTTATCGGAGTCGTAGTCCCTGGAGATCGTGCTGTCACCATGATAGATAGGGTCCTTGTTCTCCGTGCGGTTGTTGGCATAGATAAAGTACGACTGCTCTTTTTCAATCCCGCCGTAATAGAGGTTCAGCTCCCCCGAACCGTTTTTCCCGGTGATATATTTGACACGCCCCCCGTTTTCGCGCAACGGGTCTTTGGTGTAGAGTTTGATCAGGATTCCGGCCGGTTCGTTGCCGAACTGGGTGGATACCCCGCCGGTATAGATCTCTACGTGGTCGATGTAGCCCAGGTCGATATCGCTCCAGCTCCCGAAGGCACTGCCGAAAAAGGGGCTGC
The DNA here is from genome assembly GCA_050297855.1 of Campylobacterales bacterium. Taxonomy (GTDB): domain Bacteria; phylum Campylobacterota; class Campylobacteria; order Campylobacterales; family SZUA-545; genus SZUA-545. The sequence goes on along the minus strand of JBNKTC010000020.1, from coordinate 311,751 downwards.
CGATATCATGGTCGTTGATGTAGATGCGCAGCAGGCTGGAGTTAAAACTGGTACTGCCCGCCCGCGCCAGGGTGGCAAAGCCGATCTGGTTTTCCTGGAGTGTGAACATACGGATCGATTTGAGCAGGTCGCTCAGACGATACGCCTGCATCCGCTCCAGGTCGTCACGGGTAAAGATGATCAGGTGTCCGGCACTCTCTTTTTTGGTCTTTAGGGAGAGCTCGGACTGGTGGCGGTAATCTTCCAAAAGTTTGTCAAGTTCACTGGAATATAAATGGGATATGCCGATATATAGAGTGAATAGAAGGAATAATGGTCTCGAAAACATCACGGGAAATCCTAAAATTACTGATAAAACAGTAACCATTATAGGGATGAGCCATGAAAAAAACATTATTTTTTCGAATAATTGCAACGCGGCGAATGCTGCAGTAGCGATTATAAAAACTTATATATATTTATGGAGTGCAGGATGACGAAAAAAGTAGAAACGAATACAGAACTTTATAAAAAAGCGGCGGAATATGCCCTCAAACAAGCACTAAAATCCGATCAGAAAAAACTCTCACAAAACGACAAAGAGCGCCTCGATAAGGCGATCCAAAACTTCTTTAACCAGTACGACAAGTACCTCGAAACCCACTAATCCAAACAGGCAGGAACGGAACTTTTCCAATCTAGCCGCGTCCTATGCTAAGGACGCGTACACAATTCCAGACTTTAGTAGTTGACGGCGACTTTATAGGTCGGGTCGTTCTCTTCGTATTCGCAGAAGGGGCCCGCCTCTTTGAGCAGCTTGCGGCAGTCTTCGCTCAGGTGGCGAAGTGTCAGTGACTTGCCCGCCTCTTCGTATTTCTTGGTGATGGCGTCGATCGCCTCGACCCCGGAGCTGTCCATGACGCGGGCATCCTTAAAGTCGATGACGACGTGCTGGGGGTCGTTCGCAACGTCAAAGGTCTCGTTAAAAGAGGTGACGGCACCGAAGAAGAGGGGGCCGTCCAGTTCGTACACCTTCGTGCCGTCCTCTTCCATACGTGTCTTGGCAAAGATCCGGGCGTGTTTCCAGGCAAAGACGAGCGCCGAGATGATCACCCCGGTGATCACTGCGACCGCGAGGTCCGCCAGGATCGTGATGATCGTTGTCGTCAGCAAGACGAAGGCATCACTTTTAGGCATATACTTCAGGTGGCTGATACTGGCCCACTCGAAGGTCCCGATACTGACCATAAACATGATTCCGACCAGAACGGCGACGGGGATGATATTGAGCAGGTCGGTCAGGGAGACGACCAGGACCAGCAGACCCACGGCCGCGACGGTGGAGGAGAGCCGGCCCAGGCCGCCGGAGGTGAAGTTGATGATCGACTGGCCGATCATGACGCACCCGGCCATCCCGCCGAAGAAACCGCAGGTGATGTTCCCCGCACCCTGTGCGATACACTCTTTGTTTCCGCTCCCGCGTTTCCCGCCCATCTCGTCAAGGACCGAGAGGGTCAGAAGCGATTCGATCAGACCCACCAGGGCGACCAGGACCGCGTAGGGAAGGACCGTCATAAAGGCTTCGGTACTGAAGATGCTTTCGGGAATGGCGAAGCTGGGCAGCTCCCCCTTAAACTGGGAGAGGTCCGTCAGCTGGCCCACCAGCAGCGTATCGGCGTGGGTGAAGTAGACAAACAGGGTAATGGCGATGATCGCCACAAGCCCGGAAGGGATCGCTTTGGTCACTTTGGGCAGCAGGTACATGATCCCCATCGTGACGGCGACCAGGAGGTACATCATCCACCCCTGGTTTTCGAAGAATTTAAACTGCGCCGTGGCGATGACGATGGCGAGGCCGTTGACGAATCCGTACATGGCCGGCTGCGGTACCAGGCGGATAAATTTCCCCATTTTGAGCACCCCGATGGTGACCTGGATGATCCCCGCCAGGATCGTGGCGAAAAGGATATACTGCAAGACGCCGATGCTAAGCGCATCGCCGCTGAGGCCCTGGGCGCTCAGGATGGCGTGGGCTTCGATTCCCAGGCCGACGAAGACCACGGCGACCGACCCGGTCGCCCCGCTGATCATCCCCGGCTTCCCGCCCAGAAGCGAGGTGACCAGTCCCAGGATAAAGGCGGTGTAGAGCCCGACGATGGGACTCACACCGGCGATAAAAGAGAAGGCGATCGCCTCGGGAACCAGGGCGACGGCGACGACGGCCCCGGAGAGGACGTCGTTTTTGATATTGGAGGTAGAGTAGTTATTCAGATTAAACAAACGGTGACCTTTTGTATGTTTCTTTTACGATAGCAAGGCGGGCTTGGGCCCGGTTTCGCGCGGATTATACTGGGTTTTAGGTTAATGGGGCGTAATCCGTTGCTTTAAGCGGGGAATCTCGTTTTGTTTTATAAGAGTGGTTTATAGATGAAGTGCTAAGATGAAACAGTTAAAAAATAAGAGAACTATTAGAGGGTAGTACCATGGAGTGTCGTGAGCTGCAAAAGAGTATCGGGCGTCTGGATGCCGACACCCATGCGATCGTGACCGCATGGGTCAACAGTGACCTGGCGGCCGAAAAGTTTAAACGAAATGCCATTAACAGGAAGTTTTTTGCCCGCCACTTCGGGGTCCGTGTCATGGGGCACCTGCTTAATGTGATCAACGGTTCGATCCGCCCCGGAGAGTGCCCGGTGATCACGGTGATGCTGATGTTTTTCAAGGAGAAAAGTATCCCCTTAAGTGACATCTTCATCATCTGTTCGGCCCTCCGGGAGCAGCTGGTGGAGTACTTTATGAAACAAGATACCCTCTCAATGGAGATCTACCGCGAGATCGCCTTTCTGATCGACAGGAACTTCGAAGGGGTGATCCAGGAGTTTTTCGAAATATGCGTAGAGCCGGCGTGCGACCCGGCCACCGGGCGGGTCCGGCGTGCCGAAGCGGAGGCAGGTGTAAAGGTGCGCGTTACGGTCTCCGCCGCCGAGTTTTTGCAGAACAACATCTTCATGCAGGACGACATCGACGAACTCTCCGAACTGGCCGAGGATGTGGAGACCCTGCTGTTTGACCACGAGACTTTAGACGAAACGGTATTCGAGAAGATCAAGTCCGTTTTTGAGAAGTATGCCCAGATCGTCAGTTCGTTTTACGAGTTCCAGGAGCTGGGGTACTCGCTGACCGTTCTTGCGGGGGTACTCTCCAACTACGGCTACGGGGATATCAAAGCGGACGATCGACAAAAGGTCCACGTCTACCTGGAGTCGATTATCGGGGACCTGAGCAAGTGGCGCAAGCACATATTCATCGACCGCGACGCCATCGATATCAATTATCTCGACGACTCCCTGCTTACGAGCATCGCCATGTTCGAGGTGCTTTTAACATCCCAGGAGAACGGGGATGAAGGGGACCTGGAACTTTTTTAAAACCACCACGCTTCCCACTCCGAGACAAGGCGGGCCAGCACGGCATAGCCGGCACTGCGGGGATGGGCCCCGTCGTTGCTCGCCACCTCTTCGGCCCAGAGGGGAAGAGCGTCCAGGGGATCGAAGACCGAAAGGTACGGCACGCCGATCTCGCTGCACAGTTGCTGCAGTGAACCATCCAGTGAACGCACACGACGGTTGATCTCCGCATCGTCGATGGGGGGCGGGCCGATCATGAGGGTCGGATACAGGGCTGCCGCTGTGCTCAGGATCTCCCTCGCGTTTTGCAGGCTCTTCTCCGGGGCGACGCGCAGCGCTTCCCCTTCCATCGTGCAGTCGTTGACGCCGAAGGAGAAGACCAGGCGCATATCGGCCCCCTCGGCCAGCCGGGCGCGGTATTCCCCTTCCCAGCGGGCGAGGATGTCGCCAGAGGTGTTGCGGCGGACGCCCAGGTTATAGCAGGTGATCTCCCGCTTTTCATTTTCAGCTTCGGCGCAGAGCCGTCCGGCCCAGCCCAGCTTCTCCGGGTCGCCGGTCCCGTTGACAAACGAATCCCCTACAAAACAGATACGGATATCTTCCATTATGCGGCCCCTAAAGTTCGGATTATCTAAAAATGGTATCATAAATCAATTTTCAAACAAGGGTGACGATGCAGCCGGAATACTACTCCAATACCCCAAGACTCGATACCGGTACACCGGAGGAAAAACGCCGCGAGATCCTGGAATATTTTTTAAAGACCTATGAACAGTACGAAAAACTTTTTGAGGTGTTGGCGGACGATTCGGTCTACTACGACCAGCCCAATCCCCAGCGCCACCCCCTGATCTTTTACTACGGCCATACCGCCGTCTTTTTTATCAACAAACTGGTCATCGCGAAACTGACCGACAAACGGATCAACCCCGATTTCGAATCGATCTTTGCCATCGGTGTGGACGAGATGGAGTGGGACGACCTGGAGAAGTCCCACTACACATGGCCGGACGTCGCCGATGTGCGGGCTTACCGCGACGCGGTCAAGATGTTTGTCACCGAGGTGATCGAGACGATGCCGTTGACGGTGCCCATCAGGTGGGAAGACCCCGCCTGGGTGATCCTGATGGGGATCGAACACGAGCGGATCCACCTGGAGACCTCGTCGGTCCTTTTCCGGGAACTGCCCATCGAAAAAGTCAGCCCAAATCCCCTCTGGCCCCTCTGTCCCGAGCGGGGCGAGACGCCGGAAAACCCCCTGCTGGAGGTAGCGGGCGGGGAGGTGGTGCATGACCTTGCGATCGATGCTCCCGGATACTATGGCTGGGATAATGAGTTTGGACGCAAGCGGACGGCCGTCGCCCCCTTTAAAGCCTCGCGCCAGCTGGTGAGCAACGGGGAGTTCCTGGAGTTTGTCGCCGCGGGCGGATACCAGAGCCAAAAATGGTGGACCCCCGAAGGGTGGGAGTGGATCAGCCGTGAAGGGATTTCCCATCCCCACTTCTGGGTCCCCGCCGAAACCGGCTACCGCTACCGCGCTATGACCCACGAGACCGACCTGCCGCTGGACTGGCCTGTGGATGTGACCTACCTCGAGGCCAAGGCGTACTGCAGCTGGCTGGGGGAGAAACTCGGCAAAACCCTCCGGCTGCCGACTGAGGCGGAGTGGTACCGTCTGCACGAGCACTGCGGACTGGCCAAGGAGCCGCCTTTTACCAAGGAGACGGGCAACATCAACCTGACCCAGTTCGCTTCGTCGACGCCCGTGACGGCCAACCGGCACGGGGAGTTTTACGACGTCGTCGGCAACGTCTGGCAGTGGAGCGAGACGGTGATGCACCCCTTTGAAGGTTTCGAGACCCACCCGGTCTACGACGACTTTACCGTCCCCACCTTCGACGACCGTCACAACATGATCAAGGGGGGCTCGTGGATCAGTACGGGCAACGAGGCGCTGCCCCATTCACGCTACGCCTTCCGCCGCCACTTCCCCCAACATGCGGGGTTCCGTTATGTGGAAGGGCGAACGGAAGAGGACGACCACGTGGACGTCTACGAGAGCGACGAGCTGATCAGCCAGTACTGCGAGTTTCACTACGGGGCGGAGTATTTCAGTGTGCCCAACTTCCCCAAAGCGGTAGCCGAGTACGCGGCCAAAAAGATGGAGGGCCGGACGAAGGGGCGGGTGCTCGATATCGGCTGTGCCGTGGGGCGCAGCAGTTTCGAGCTGGGACGCTATTTCGAGGAGGTGGAGGGGATCGACTTCTCCACCCGCTTTATACGTCACGCTACGGAGCTCAAAGAGAAGGGGCAGGTGAGCTACTACCTCAAGGAGGAGGGCGACATTTCGGCACCTGTGACGCGGACGCTTAAATCCCTGGGCCTCGAGGGCGGGAACGTCCACTTCTGGCAGGGGGATGCGTGCAACCTCAAGCCGAACTTCACCGGCTACGACCTGATCCTGGCGGTCAACCTGATCGACCGCCTCTACGACCCGGCGCTCTTTTTAAGCACGATCCACGAGCGGCTGAACCCAGGCGGCCTGCTGATCCTGGGCTCGCCCTATACATGGCAGGAGAGCTCCACGCCAAAAGAGAAGTGGGTCGGCGGCTACACCGACGGGGAGCACCCCGTCTATACCCTCGAAGGGTTGGAACGTCTGCTGGGCGGGCACTTCAGTCTCATCGAAGGGCCCGAGAGTATCCCGTTTGTCATCCGCGAGACAAAGCGGAAGTTCCAGCACACCCTGAGTGAATTCACCGTATGGGAGAAACAGTGAGCTACGATTTTGACCGGATGATCGACCGCAGGGGAACGCTCTGCGAAAAGTACGACTTTGTGGAGAAATACGTGGGGGCCGCGGATGTGCTGCCGATGTGGGTGGCGGATATGGATTTCGCCACGCCCGATTTTATTCTGGATGCCCTGCGCAAGCGGCTGGAGCACCCGATCCTGGGGTATACGGAGCCCGGCGACGGGTTTTACGAGGCGGTGACGGGATGGTTTGGCAGACGGCACCTCTGGGAGACGCAGCGGGAGTGGTACACCTTCACCCCCGGTGTCGTCACGGGGCTCAACCTGGCCATCCAGGCGTTCAGCGAAGAGGGCGACGGGGTGATCCTCCAGTCGCCGGTCTATTTCCCCTTTTTCAGTGCGGTCAAAAAGAACAACCGCAAACTGCTGGACAACCAGCTGGTCTTTAACAACGGCCGCTACGAGATCGACTTCGACGACCTGGAGGCCAAGGCCAAAGAGGCGAAGCTGCTGCTTTTGTGCAACCCCCAGAACCCCACGGGACGGGTCTTTAGCAAGTGGGAGCTCGACCGGATCGCCGAGATCGCCGAGGAGCACGACCTGACGATCATCTCCGACGAGATCCACTGCGATATCGTCTACGCCCCCAACCGGCATATCCCCATCGCCTCACTCAGCGAAGACGCCCAGGCGCGGACGATCACCCTTATTGCCCCCAGCAAGACCTTCAACGTCGCGGGCCTGAACACCTCGCTGGCGGTCATTCCAAACCCCGAGCGGAAAAAACGCTTCGACAAAGTATGCGAACAGGTCCACACCGGCGTGCCGACGATCTTCGGCATGGTCGCCCTGGAGGCAGCGTTTGCCAACGGCGACGCCTGGGTGGACGCGCTGCTGGCCTATCTCAAGACCGCGGTCGACCGGGTGGATGAATTCCTCAAAGCGGAAGCTCCCCGTGTCAAGCTGATCTATCCCGAATCCACCTTTTTATTGTGGCTGGATTTCCGAAACCTCGGGCTTCATCCCAAGGAGCTTAAGGCGCTGATGGTGGAGAAGGCGAAGCTTGGGTTTAACGAAGGGCGGATATTCGGGCCGTCGGGCGGCGGGTTTATGCGGATGAATATTGGGACGCCGAGGAGTAATGTGGATGAGGCGCTTAATAGAATTTTGGAGGTTGTTAATTAATGGAGGCAATTGTATGTGACTTTAATGAAGCGGAATACAAAGATAAATTTTTAGATATTCAAATGCAGGATGATCGTCAAGATAAAATCATTGATCAATATTTTGATGATATAAAAAGACTTCTAAGAAGAAAGCACACAGACGCCCTAAGTAACCATGATAGAGCCGAATTCTGGAAAGCCATACGGCGTATGAGATATGAATTCGGTATTCATATTTTTAGTAATCTTGCTTTTCCTCCCTTTGAAAAATTTTCAAGTGCAGATGGGAAAATAGCATTACAAGATAATAGCTTTTGGAAAAGGGATACGAAAAAAGAACTAGACAATATAGCTTTTATAAACTGTTCTTTCAGTGGTGAAACATTATTTGATTCTGTAAGGTTTACAGGGGAGAATACATTTTTTTACGAAACAACATTTCTAGGAAAAAGTTCATTTGATGAAGCAAAATTTCTATCAAAATATGTGTTTTTTAGTAAATCGAAATTTATGGAAGATACAAGTTTTTTTGCAACGGAGTTAACAGAACCAGAAAGGTTATCTTTTAGAAAATGCTTGTTTAGAAAGGTCGCAAATTTTCAATCTCTAACAATACAAGACTCTTGCCAAGGCAACTGTGTTTCTTTTGAAGAAGCAACATTTGAGAGTAAAGTTGAGCTTCAGCAACTCTGCATTGAGCAAACAACACTTTCTTTCAAGTCCACAAAATTTCATCTACGAGCATATCTACCTTTTTTAGACATTGAAGGTGTTCTGTCATTTGAAGAAGCAGATTTTTTGCAAGGCTTCGAGTTTCAAAAAGGTACTACTGAAAAAGCAGGAGTTTTGAATTTCTCTAAAGCTAAATTTCACACAGAAAAGGAAAATGATTTTAGTCAAGTGAAAATTCCTAATAAAAAGGTAGATTTTTCACATACACTTCTTATCGAAATAAATTTTGATGGTTCTGAATTTAAAGAGCTATTGTTAAGCCATGCTTACAGCTATGATAGTTCGTTTATGAATATGAAACTATCGAGTGGTGATCGTGCTGCATTTCGACTGATTAAACATTTTCATAAAGAAATCCACGATGATATTACTGCTAATGAATATTATGCAAAAGAAATGGAGACTTATGCAAACGAGGAAGGAGTTTCGTGGAATGATCGCATTGTTTTAGGTATAGGCAGACTGTTTTCCAACCATCATCAAAGTTGGTTACTTCCATTGATTTGGATGTTTTTTTTCGGTTCTCAAATATCTTTAATCAAAAATAGTGGAGGAGCTATCTATTGGATTACTTTTGCAATATCAATAATAATGGTAATAGGGTGGATTTATTTTTCAAAAACAAAAATCCAAGAAAAAATCGTTTATCCGCTTGGAGCTATAGGAGTGATAAATATTGTAATAGTTATGTTTGCTCATGAGCCTTGGTATTTCTTCCTAAATGAGTTGGCTGTTCATATCAATCCCTTAAATACGTTTAAAATGGAATCTCTTTATAAGGGGGTGGAAGCTCCCATTCTTATTTTTAAAATCCTCATTGGTTTTGCCATTTATCACTTTATCATTTCAGTTAGAAAATTTTCGGGGAAATAAAGAGTTTAACAGCTTCGTGCCTCCTGCCCTTTAGCCGGGCAGGCTCTCACTCTTTTTTTAGAAGAAAGGTGGGCCAAAGAAGCGTGTCACGGGTTGTTTTTGTCCTCGTTCCTGCGGGATTTCATCTTCACGTCATTTCTCGGTCGCTCCGTCTAAAATCGCGTGTAACTCCGCAGCAACGAGAGGACCAAACTCGGCTTCGCCTCAAACAGTTGCAATTTCTTAACGACTCCACTCGGTCGAAATGACTAAAATACAAAGTGACACAGAGAAAAAACAGAAAAAATCTAGGAAAAGTTTGGAAGGAAAGAAGAGAGGCTTTCAAAGAAAAAGCCTCTTCTGCTTCGTCAGAAGCTAGCTTTAGTGCCATAGCGGCCAGCGTAGCTACCGGGACTTTGTTCCGGTAGCGTTTATTTAAAAAGTGTTAGATAGAACATTTCTTTGTGATCATACAAAGCGGGCAGAAGTTGACCATGCCGGCGATGAACGGGATCACACCGAGGTAGAACCATGCGATGTCGGTGATCAGGCCTGTGGCGATCAGGGCGGCACCTACGATCATACGTGTCGGTCGGCAGAATGCTTTGATCTTGTCATATGTATTCATGCTAATCCTTAAAAAATTATATTTTTACGGATTATACATATCATTTCTTATTATTATATATATTGAAGAGATTAGTTTGAGAGGTATAAGGTAGGCGGAAGGCGTCAACGCTGCGGTCTGAGGAGCAGCCGGCGTTTGGTCTCTTCCATGATCTCCTGCATAAACTCCTGCAGGATCGATGCGAACGAGATCATCGGTTATCCTTTATGTAAGATAGTTCAGTCTATAGTGTAAGTATTACAAATCGGTGATAGTGTTGCAACGAAACGGTGCCTAAAAAATGAACTTTTTGTGGCCGATAGTCTAAGAAGATCGGGCTATAATGGATTATCATAGGATCAAAAACAAGGATTTGGACAGATGAAGGGTCGGATTCTTTTTTATAACTCCCAGACAGGCCAGGGAAAAGTGATACTGCAGTCGGGTGAAAAGATCGATTTTACGGCGGATCTGTGGAACGATTTTGATACGATGCCCGAGACGGGTGCTTCGGTGGAGTGCGAGGTCGACGGCGGCGTGCTCAAGGGGATGGCGGGCTCCGAGGAGGAGGCGCAGCAGGAGCAGGCGTGGCACGAAGAGGCCGCAGCCCACGTCCCCCCGACGCCGATCAACCGCAACGGCCCCACCTTCTCCGTCGAAGAGACCCTGACCAACTACTTCAAACCTATCGACTACCTGATCGGCGAACCGCCCGAGGTGGTCAATACCAAGGCCCAGCTTGACTATTTCCTCGTCCGGCGCTTCCTGCTGACGGCCTATAACGACCTGCGCGGCCTCGACTCGTCCCTGCACCGCAACCCGGAGGTCAAGGAGAAGCTTGACGAGATCCAGGAGTTGCACAAAGCCTACTATACGATCCGCGACCGGGTGGAGATGTCCAAGCTGGCATTCGAGATGATCTTCCTCCGCTCCCAGCCCGAATATCTGAAGTTTATCCGCTACAAAGAGCAGTGCCTTAACCGTATCTCTATCCTGAGCCAGGTGGAGGAGTCCCTTTTCCCCGACATCCAGAAAAAAGAGGAGCTTTTAAAGAAGCTTCCCGCCAAGCAGGAGGAGAAGCGCCATGCGCTCGAAGAGGAGCTTAAGAGTCTGCGGCGCCACTATGTGGATGCGATCCACGAGAACGCCGGGCTGGCCGAAGAGCTCAATACGATGGAGGATATCAAGGCGACCTATACCGAAAAGTACTACGACCACTTCGTCAAAGAGCTTTTAAAACGCGGCGGGGAGTATATGAAGGTATTGGGCAAGATCCTCAACTACCGTGCCTACGATTTTGACCGCCTGATCTGGAAATATGCCGGCAACTCCAAGATGGTGGGGGAGTATTTCAGCAACGCCGGGATACAGGGCAACTACTCGACGCTCACTTTCCTGCGCTACTACCTTAAGACCCTGGACAAAGAGAAGGCGCGCGAAGAGCAGAAGGAGCTCTACAAGCTCCTGGAGTACCTGGAAAAACGGGAAGCGAAGTGATCAGGAAGAGAGTTTTTCCAGCTCTTCCCTGGCCTCGGCAAACTCGGGGTTGAGAGCCACGGCCTTTTCGTACATCTTTTTTGCGGCTTCCGTATCGCCCATGTCCTGCAGCAGGTTGCCGTAGTTGTAGCAGGTGATCTCGTAGTCGGGATCGATGGCAAGCGCCTTTTCGTAGTGGTTTTTAGCCTCCTGGACCATCCCTTTTTTTCGGTAGAGGGAGGCAAGGGCGGAGTGGTACTGGTCGTTGTCCTTGTCGAGGGTGATGGCGTGGCGGTAGCGCTCCATCGCCTGGACCTCATGACCGTTTTGGGCCATCATAAAGGCGAGTTTCCCCGTGATCTCCGCATCGTCAGGACGCAGCTTGTCGGCCTCCTCCAGAAGGGTCTGGGCCTTTACCGTATCGTCGTACTCGAAGGCGATGTCCGCTTTTTCCACCAGCTCATCTGCGGAGGGAGTATGCTCGATAGGTGTATTGCCGCGCGGCGATTCGTTACTGGTATCGGGATCGAGGTTCTGGATGCGTTCGTACACTTTGTAGACCAAAAAAAAGGTCACCAGCACCATTATGATCTGAATCTCACTCACGGGAATCCTTTATGCGTTGAATCGGTTTGCGTTATTGTACCTCAAAACAATTGGGGTTTTAATGTGACGGGGCCTCTTTTTCTATGGCCGCTTTCAGCGCCGTCTCCCGGTCAAAATAGATCTGTTTGGGGGGCAGCGGTTTGAGGGCACCGACACCCATCAGCTTCTCTTTTTTCGCCGGGTTGACCACGAGGTGGACGGTGATCCCGTTTGCCGTGAGGCGTTCGACCATCTCGTCCAGGGCGAAGACCGCCGAGAGGTCCATAAAGGGGACCTTGGTGCAGTCGATGACGACAATCTTGGTCCCCAGGACCGTATCGACCCGGTCGACGAGCTGGGAGGAGGAGCCGAAGAAGAAGGGGCCGGTAATATCGATGACCCGTACATGGTGGCGCGATTCGATCGTGCGTTCGTCCTCACGGTCGCTTTGGGGCTCTTCCACTTCCGTAATGGCGATGCGGGACTCCCGGGCGATCCGGTAGGTGATCAGCAGTGACGCCAGGGTGACCCCCGCCCCCACGGCGACGATGAGGTCGATAAAGACGGTCAGGAAAAAGACCAGGGCCATGACATACAGATCGTGGCGCGGCGCCCCTTTTAGGACTTTGAGCAGGCGGTAATCCAGGATATCGACCCCCACCTTGACCAGGATCCCGGCCAGGACGGCCATGGGGATCTGGGAGGCGAGGGGGGCGAAGCCGATCAGCAGCGACAGCAGTACGAGGGCGTGGACGACGCCGGAGAGGCGGCCCGTAGCGCCCACCTTGACGTTGACGACGGTCCGGATCGTCGCCCCCGCGCCGGGGATGGCACCGAAAAGCGCGCAGACGCTGTTGCCGATCCCCTGTCCGATCAGTTCGCGGTCGGGGTTGTGGCGGGTCTTGGTGATGGAGTCGGCCACGAGGGAGGTGAGCAGCGTGTCGATGGTCCCCAGCAGTGCCAGCGGGAGGGCGAGGGTGAGGATCGTCTTAAGCTGCTCGGCGGAGAAGCCCGGCAGGTGCAGCTCGGGAAGCCCCGTCGGGATCGCTCCGATGGTAGCGACAGGCAGTCCCAGGAGAGAGACGGCCGCGGTGATCCCCACCAGGGCGATGAGCGGGGCAGGGATGATCCGGCCGATCTTGGCGGGGGTAAAAAAGACGATCGCCAGGGTCGCCAGGGAGACGGCGAGCGTGGGCAGGTCCAGGGCGGCAAGCGTCGCGGGGAGGAGCATGAGGGCGTCGAGGGTCGAGCCTGCCAGTTCGCTGCCCATCAGGGGGTTGAGCTGGAGCAGGATGATGATCATCCCCACCCCGCTCATAAATCCGGAGATGACGGGGTAGGGGATAAAGCGGACGAATTTCCCGACGTGCAAAAGCCCGAGGGCGACCTGGAAAAGCCCTGCAAGCAGGATCGTCATCATAACGGCGTCGACATCGTGTGAGAGCAGCCCCACCGCCGAGGCGACGATAACGGTCATGGGCCCGGTGGGGCCGGAGATCTGGGTCGGGGTACCGCCAAAGAGGGTGGCCAGGAGCCCAAGGATAATGGCCCCGTAGAGCCCCGCTTCCGCACCCAGTCCGCTCGCTACCCCGAAGGCCAGCGCCAGGGGGAGGGCGATGATCCCGGCGGTAATACCGCCGTAGAGATTGCCCTTGAGGGTTTCTAAACGGGTTGCGGGGTGCATGATTGCATTTCTCCTTGGGTTGATTGCCTCTATTGTAGCAGAAGGCGCATTTTAATCCCGTCTGCTTGGTCCGGGTAGTAGGCCCGAAGTTTTCGGACGGGTGTAAATCCACTCCTTTGGTAGAGCCGGAGTGCTGCCGTATTGTCAGTGCGGACCTCGAGGCTCAGGTGCACTTTGTGCATACCTCGGGCGATCTCGACAGTCCGTTCGAGCAGGGCGATCCCGATTCTCCTGCCTCGGAACCGGGGATGGACGCCGATGGAGTAGAGACGCGCACTTTTGGCGTAGGTAAAGAGCAGGACATACCCCGCCAGCACCTCCCCTTCGAAAGCACCCAAAAGGATATTCCCCTTTTTGATATGGTAGGCGAAATTGCGCCGGGAAAGGGGAAAATCCTCCGCGTCAAAAAGTTCCGTCTCCAGGGCGCAGAGCTCCTGGATGTGCTCGGGCCCGATTTTCCTGATCGTTCCCATCAGCCGATCTTCTGGTAGATGGTGTATTTGGGGACCAGCCTGGTCGGGCGGTAGGACATCTTGACCTTTTTGAGGTTTTCAAAGCCCATATCGTCGCCGACGTTGATGAAGCGGCTGCCGTATTCCGTGTGGAGGGCTTTGCAGAACTCCCGGAAGATAAACTGGGCCGAACCCAGGATCTCGAAGTCCGTCTTCTCGACGATGATGCTGGCGGTATGGTCGCTCAGCTTCTCCCCGATCGTAAAGCCTGAGAACTCGTCGTTAATTTTCAGGATGATCCCGAACAGTCCCAGTTCATCATAGAACGCGAACATCCGCTTCAGGGCAAAACGTTCATAGCTGATCCCGTCCATAAACCGTTCACTGTCCTCTTTGGGCATGTACTGCATCCTGGATGCCGTCCATTTGTGGAAAAGGCCCATGCAGGCGTCTTTGTGCAGTTTGGGGTCGAGGATCTCCACTTCGGCATCGGGGTAGATCTTTTTGAACTTGTTGATTTCATTCCGTTTGGCATGGTAGGCGCTGCCGGAGAGGTTGATGAGATCTTCCGTATTGTAGACATAGTCCACGAGCCGTTTTTCCACGACGTAGTTCTCAAGGATCTCGAAGATCTCGGTACCCTCTTCGAGGTAGTTGACGAAATCACTCAGCAGCGATTCGCATACATAATCGATCCGGCTGGCGGTGTGGTCCTTGTTGAGCGAGTTCATGATCTCGAAGCACTGGATAATGGCGTCGTTGATGAAACGTTTTTCCCCGATGGGCGGGAGCAGCATCGTTAGCTGGTCCGCCTGCAGGATAAAAAGGGAAAAGCAGTTGTTGATAATCCCGTAAAAGCCGCTGGCATTACTGAGCCAGATATAGTTGGATGCGAAAGTGTAGTCGCTGATCTCCGTCGTAACAAACCGGAGATAGTGGTCCATCTCGTATTTGGCTTCGAGGGTAAACGGTTTGAGATTGTATCCCTTGACAGAAAAGTTGATCACGTGTGCCACGCCTTGTGTGATGTGAAAATTGCGCAAAATCATACTCCTTTCGGAACCGTTTGCAGCTAAAATATTTCTTAAATTTGAAGAATTTTCAGGGGGTGACAGGGGGAACGGTAATGCAGAAACGGGCGCCGCCGGGAACGTTTGTCACCTGGATCGTGGCGTTGTGTTTGTCGGCGATCCGCTTGCAGAGGTGGAGGCCCGTACCCGTACCGTTTTGTTCCCCCTTGGTCGTAACGCCCGGTTCGAAGATGCGGGGGAGTAGTGCGTCGGGGATGCCCCCCGCATTGTCTTCGATACACAGCGAGATCATTCCACCCTTATCATGGGCGCTGACGGTGATGTTCCGTTCGGCGCTATCCTGTTCCGCAAAGGCCTCTTTGGTGTTGTTCAGCAGGCTGATGAGAATATGCTTGAACTCGTTTTCGATCCCGAACAGGGTGAAGGTCTCGGGGATGTCGACGGTCACGGTGATGCTGTTGTGCATCAGTTCGTCTTTCATCAGGAGTAGGACGTCCCGGACCATCGTGCCCAGGGAGAAGTTTTTCTGTGTCGTATCGTGGCGGTAGAAGTTTCGGAAAGCGTTGAGCGTTGCCACCAGGTGGTCGATCTGGTGGGTCATCTTGGTGCTTACCTCGTCCACGTACGCGGCGTCGACCGCACCCTCGCGGAAGTCCTCTTTCAGGGTGCCCGCATAAAAGGAGAGGGCGTTAAGGGGCTGTTTCCACTGGTGGGCGACGGCATCCATCATCTCCCCCATGGCCGCCATTTTGGAGTGCTGGATCAGGAGGGCGTCCTGGGAGGCGCGCAGGGTCGTTTCGGCTTCGATGCGCCGTGCCAGTTCGCGGTTGAGTTCGCTGAGCATGTCCTGTTTTTTTTTGATGCTTTTGGCCGCCAGGGTATTTTTGGTGATGTCGGTAAAAACCAGCAGCATCATCTTGATCCGGTCGGCCAGGATGACAGAGGTGTCGATCCGGGCCACGGCGACGCCGGGGAAGCAGGTCTCGATCTTGAAGTGATGGTGGCGGCTTTTGAGTGCTTTGGCGATATGTTTTTTAAACCGCTCCGCATCGGGGAAGAGGGCGGCCGTATCCCGCAGGGCTTTTTTCCCGAAGAGCTTCTGGGCCCGTTTGTTGGCATAGATGCCCTGTCGCGTGAGGGGGTCGATCAGGAGGATGGGAGCCGTGTGCTCTTTGACCAGCGCTTTGACGGTGGTGTTTAATGACATACCCATGGTACTCCGTTTGTCTCTGGTTTGGTGCGAAATGCGTGATCCGCAGGAGTGAAATCGTAGGACAGTTCTGTGACAAAGCGATGACTACCGGGATTTTCGCGGATTTTGTCATTGCCCCGTAACCGTCACAGTCTACAATCCCACCAACTTTATAGAAGATGGAGCACCCATGCCGATAGAAAACTGGATCGGGATCGTCGGGCGTATCGACTACGCTTTTCAGCCGATTGTCAATATCAATACCGGAAGGGTGATCGCCTATGAGGCGCTGCTGCGCAGCTACGAACAGGCGGGGTTTGATTCGATCCAGGATTTTTTTAACCGCGCCTACCGGGACCAGGTGCTGCATAAACTGGACCTGCTGCTGAGGGAAAAGGCGCTTAAAAAGTTCGTCGATGCGGGATTTGACGAGCATGCGCGGCTCTTTTACAATATCGACAACCGCCTGCTGGAGATGTATGATTACAAGGTGGGCGAGACCTCCAAGATCCTCGAGACGATGGGGCTTCCGAAAAACATCTTCACCTTCGAGATCTCCGAAAAGCACGAGTTTAAATCGCTGCTGGAGACCCAGAGTATCTTCAACCTCTACCAGCAGCAGGGGTACCAGATCGCCCTGGACGATTTCGGCACGGGCTTCTCGGGGCTCAAACTCCTCTACCACTCCGAACCCAACTACATCAAGATCGACCGCTTCTTTATCACCGATATCTTCAAGGACTCCAAGAAACGGCTCTTTATCACCAACATCATCAACATCGCACACTCCATCGGGGCCATCATCATCGCCGAGGGGGTGGAGACCAAGGAGGAGTACTTCATGTGCAAAGAGATCGGCTGCGACTGCGTGCAGGGGTACTATATCGCGCGGCCGGTCGTGGAGACAGCGCGCCTTAAGGAGCAGTATGAGAACGTCAAGGAGCTGGCCAAGAACGACAAGCGTACCAAGGATGAGAAGAACACGATCAAAAAATACCTCAAGGCGATCGACCGGGTGAGCCTGGGGACGACGATGGAGGAGATCTTCGAGATCTTTAAAAACTCCAACTACTCCTATCTCGTCGTCGTGGACGATCTCAACCGGCCCGTGGGGCTCCTGCGGGAGAAGACCCTGCGCAAATATATCTACAACCCCTTCGGCAGTTCGCTGCTGGTGAACAAGAAGCTCGAGGAGAAGATCGAGGATTTTATCACCCGCTGCAGCAGCGTCGAGATCCACACCGATATCTCCCGGATCATCAAGGCCTTCTCCTTTAACAACCGCGCCGACGGGGTTATTATTACCAAAAACTTTGAGTACTACGGCTTTATCGATGCACGGGATATCCTGGATTACCTGAGCAACCGCAACATCATGGACGCGCGCAACCAGAACCCCCTCTCCAAGCTTCCGGGAAACCGCAACGTCGAGGAGTTTATCCTCCGCATGATCGAAAACCGCGAAGGGCGGGCGCTCTTTACCTATTTCGATTTTGATAATTTCAAGCCCTTTAACGACACCTACGGTTTCCGAAACGGGGACCGGGCGATCCTGCTCTTTTCCGACATCCTGCGCAAGAAGTTCAAAAAATCCAACTACTTCGTCGGCCACATCGGCGGGGACGATTTTTTTATGGGGTGTCTGTTGGATGAGCGGCATGATTTCGATGCGGTAGCGGAGGATATCGATGCGGCGGTGCGCCGTTTTGCCAAGGATGTGGAGAGTTTTTATAACCCGGACGACCAGCAAAACGGCTACATCGAGTCGGTGGACCGGGAGGGGAATACGAGCCGTTTTCCCCTTCTGACAGTCTCTGCTGCGACGCTGGTGGTCGACTTTAGGACGCTGGCAGAGGCGAAGGTGGACGAGGATTGCCTCTCCTCCCAGATGGCGGGGATGAAAAAAGTTGCCAAAAAATCCCCCGACAGTACCGTCTACGCCTCGCTGGTCAGCCACTGCTGCATGGCGTGAGGGGCTAAGACGGTCTTTTAAAAAAAGCTGCTAGCTGTTGTACTCTTTGATCGCCTGTTTCATCTTGCGGTCGGCGTCTTTTTTCTTCATCACCTCGCGCTTGTCGTATTTTTTAAGACCGCGTGCCAGGCCGATCTCCAGTTTGGCGATGTTCTTTTTGTTGAAATAGAGCTTCAGGGGGATGATGGAGAGCCCTTCGAGCTTCACCTTCTCCTCCAGCTTCCGGATCTCTTTTTTGTGCAGGAGCAGGCGGCGGGAACGCTTCTCCTCCGGGGCGTAGTGTTTGTCCACGGTCGGAAGGTGGCCGATGTGCATGCCGAAGACCCACGCTTCGCCTTTGATGATCCGTACGAAACTCTCCTTTAAGGCCGCCTTCCCCAGGCGCAGGGATTTGACCTCGCTGCCCACCAGCTCGAGGCCCGCTTCGTAGCGCTCTAAAATCTCGTAGTCGTGGAACGCCTTTTTGTTATTGACGATCAGTTTCATGCATCCACCTTGAAAAACGTGCTGCCGCTGCCGCTGAAAAACCAGCTCTCCTGCTTGTATTCGTAGAGGTCCGGGCAGAGTTTGAGTGCGGCGGGGAAGAGGTCGTTGAGAAACTCCGGTTTGTATTTTTCCAGGATATCCCGGCTTGTCATCCCCTCCAGCTCTTTGGCCGCTTCGGCATTAGCCTCCATGGTGCCGGCGAAGTGTTTGCGGAAAGTCTTGTAGACGCCGACCGTGGAGCACTGGATCGCCTCGGGAGTCTTGAGCTTAAGGGGCAGGGGCTCCTCGTCGAAGGGTTCGATGATCTCGCCGAAGCCGCTGACGTTGGCGCTTTTGCAGCCGCTGAGGAAAAAGGGGACATCCGCCCCGACGTCCTGACCGACTTTCATCAGTTCCTCGTTTGTAAGCCCCAGATCGACGGCCTTGTTCATCATCTTCAAAAAAGTGGCGGCATTGGAGCTACCGCCCCCCAGGCCTGCGAAAGCGGGGATGTTTTTATAGACGACCACCTTGTGGGCTTTGGCAAATTCGAGGATCTCTTTTTTGGGGTAGTGGTGGATCAGGGCTTTGTACGCCTTGTAGATCGTATTCTGTTCCAGTTCACAGTCGAAATCCCCGACGATATCGAAGCGGCCACTGCTCGGTTCAAACCACATCAGGTCGTGCAGGGACTCCACGAGCATAAAACGGGAGCTGATGAGGTGATACCCCTCTTTGTATCCCGTGATCTTTAAAAAAATATTGACCTTGGCGCAGGCCTTTTCGAGCATCTTCTTGACGTCGCTCATTCTATCTCCATCCGGTTGATCACATAGCCGACTTTGCCGTCTTCTATCTCTATGATCGAAATTGTATCATCTTGGCACACTTTATAGGTGCCGTCGGCTTTTACCGCAAAATCGTCCAGGGAGAGTTTTCTCCCCAGTTCCATATCCTCCGGGTCGCCCAGGAAGGTGTTGGCGGGCAGGTCGATATATCTGCGTATATCGAGGGCCTTTTCGTTTTCGTAGACGAAGGGCCCCTCCCGCAGCCGTTCCAGGGAGCTGAGGATCCCGTAGCTGCCGAGGTTTTTGGCCAGGGTCTCGCCCAGCGTTCGGATATAGGTCCCTTCGCTCACCGTTGCCTCGAAGGTGATAAAGGGGTGGCAGTAGGCGACGAAATGCGTCTCGTAGATCGTGACGTCCATCGGCTTCAGCTCCACCTCCTCACCTTTTCGGGCCAGGTCATAGGCACGCTTGCCGTCGACCCATTTGGCGGAGAACTTGGGCGGGATCTGGGAGGTGATGGCCGTCAGGGCCCCGATCTCCCGGCGGACGTCCGCTTCGTCCAGTTCCGGGACGTCGTTGACTTCTTTGACATGTTCCACGTCGAGCCCTTCGCTGACGGCTCCCAGCCAGAGTGTCGTGCGGTAGGTCTTGGGTGCTTTGGCCAGGAAGCGGAAAAGCCGCGTATATTTGCCGAACGCGATGACCAGCACCCCTTTGGCGGTGGGGTCCAGGGTGCCGCTAAAGCCCCCCTTTTTGGTCCCGTACTTCTTTTTCAGCCGCCCCAGAAACCAGTTGGAACTGATAAAGGGCGGCTTGTATGCCACGAAAAGTCGGTTCAAGTCCCTTGCCTCCTGCAGAATGTTGGGTTCTGAAACCATAGAGAGGAGACAGTACGAGGCGGATTTTTGCAGATTTACTTATTGTAAGTCAATAAAATCTAACGACGTAATGTGTTCTCTCTATGATTTCCCTTCGGGTGATTTAAAAAATAACCATTTACTTCATTAATCTACTTTGATGCAGAATAACTGCACCTGCAATAGATTGCTTCGTAACTGGTCACTTTTTAAATCACAGAATCCATACATTCTGCAGGAGGCAAGGGACTATATTCGCTCCACGAAGCTGGCGAGGATGTCGCGCTTGCTGCCTCCGAAGTTGATGCCCAGTTTGAACTCTTTGCCGACTTTGCTTACGCCGACGACCCGGCCCATGCCGAAGATCTTGTGCTTGACCAGGTCACCCTTTTTATAGGGCTGGCCGCCGTCGAGTTTCAACGAGCCTTTGATGACGCCCGACTCGCTGAGGAATCGGCTCTTGTTCATAAAGTCCCGCTTGCCGCGGAAGAATCGGCTTTTGACATAGCTGAGTGTCAGGTCGTGTTTGGCCCGGGTGAAGGCGACGTACCCCAGGCGGCGCTCCTCTTCCATGTCGTTGCCGTCGCCCAGCAGCGGGAAGTAGCCGTCCTCCATCCCGATGATAAAGACGTGGTCGAACTCCAGCCCCTTGGCGGCGTGGATACTCATCATGGAGATGGACTCGCCGTCGATGGAGTCGGCTTCGGAGGAGAGGGCAATATCGTGGAGGAAGTTTTCGATCGTGTCGTCGGGGTTCTGCTTGGAGAAGTCCCGCAGCAGACCGTAGAACTCGTCGATATTGAGCACCCGTTCCACTTCGTCGCTCTCGATATACATCTTGCGGATGCCCACGGCCTGTTCGAAGGCGTCGATAAAGCTGTAGGAGGATTCGGTGATCTTCTCCTTGAGCTCGTTGATCGTATGGACGAAATCCTTCAGCGTCTGGGCCGCTTTTTTGCTGGTGATGGCGGCGAGCTCTTCGGGGGTGGACTCTTCCAGCAGCGTAAAGATCGGTTTTTTGAGGCTGTCGGCGTGGGCTTCGAGTTTGTCCACGGAGGTCTTCCCGATCCCCCGTTTGGGTTTGTTGACGACCCGTTTGAGGGAGAAGTCGTCGGTGGAGTTGGTGATCAGGCGCAGGTAGGAGATGACATCCTTGATCTCCGCCCGTTCGTAGAAACGGATCGAGTCGACCAGTTTGAAGGGGATCTGGGCCTTGGTAAATCCCTCCTCCAAAGAACGCGACAGGGCGTTGATACGGAAAAGGACGCAGATATCTTTCGCGCTGATACCCGAATCGATCAGCTTGCGGATCCGTTCGCCGATCTCCGTCGCTTCGTCCGCTTCGTTGGCCGATTCGATCAGGCTGATCTCCTTGCCGTCTCCTTTGGTGCTGTTGAGGCTCTTCTCATGGCGGGTACGGTTGTGGGAGATCAGTTCGTTGGCGGCATTGAGGATCTGGGAGGTGGAGCGGTAGTTGTCTTCGAGTTTGATCGTGACCGTGTTGTCGAAGTTGCCGGCGAACTCGAGGATGTTTTTGACATTCGCCCCGCGCCAGCCGTAGATACTCTGATCGTCATCCCCCACGACGCAGAGGTTGGAGTGGGTGGCGCACAGCTTTTTGAGGATGTTGTACTGCAGTTCGTTGGTATCCTGGTACTCGTCCACCATGATGTACTGGTACTGGCGGCTCACCTGTTCGCACAGCTCGGGGTCGTTGTCGAGGATCTTGTAGGTCAGGGCCAGCAGGTCGTCGAAGTCGACCAGGTTGTTGGCGTGGAGGTAGTTTTCGTATTTTTCATAGATCTGGGCGATCTCTTTATACTTTTTCCCCTGGTCTCCTTCGATGTCGGCGACTTTTTCCATGGCCGTTTCGGGGGAGATGAGGGAGTTTTTGTAGTGGGAGATCTCGTTGGCGACCTGTTTGATGTTGGTCTTGGGCTCGAACTGCTTCAGGATCCGTTTTTTGTCATCGGTATCGATGATCACAAAGGAGTTTTTGCGCCCGAGGCGGTCGATATGGAATTTAAGAAAATAGAGACCGAACTTATGGAAGGTAAAGAGCTTGGGCGGGTAGGTGTAGTCCCGGATCATCATGAGGGCCCGTTCGCGCATCTCCGTTGCCGCTTTATTGGTGAAGGTGAGCGTCAGGGTATTGGCCGGGTCGATGCCGAGGGAGATCAGGTAGGCCAGGCGCGTAGTGATCGTCTTGGTCTTCCCGGTCCCGGCACCGGCCAGGATCAACAAGGGGCCGTCGATCGTCTCGACCGCCTCTTTTTGCGATGGATTCAGCTCATTTACATGTTTTTCCATAACTTTTCTTTATATTAGGCTAATATAATTTTTTATAATATTATGTATTCTATTATAGCAAAAAAATAATATAAATGCCTTCACTTGCATAATGTATTATCTTATGTTATAATTAAATTCACAATTAGTTAATTAATACGATTTTTAAAGGATATGTCGTGCTTAAAGATTTTTCGAAGATAAACACGTTTTTGACCGTTGCCCGGGAGAAGAGTTTTTCCAAGGCATCTGCCAAAATTGGTATCTCACAGCCGGCAGTAACACAGCAGATTAAATATATTGAAGATTTTTTGCAGTGCAAAATACTTGAGCGAAAGAAAAACGGGATTGTTCTGACCAAAGAGGGGAATGAACTCTACCGAACCGCAACGAAACTTGAAAAATGTATCAGCAACGCGGAAAAAGAGCTGCTCAAGGTGATCAACAAGAAGATCGCGTTACAGATCGGGGCCTCGGGCACGATCGGTAACTATATACTTCCGGCTATCCACCAGAAAATTAATGAGAACCTCGGCAACGAGGTGATCATCAATATTGCAAAAAGCAAGGACCTGATCGAGGACCTGATGGAGAAGAAGATCGATATCGCCATCATCGAGGCGCCGGTCTTCGAAGACGGGGTCTACTACCGGGAGTGGCTGGATGACGAGATCGTCATGTTCTCCAATCAGCAGCTGCCCAAGTTGATCAAACCGGCGGATATGCAGGGCTTTAACTGGATGTGCCGCGAAGAGGGGAGCCATACGCGAAAACTGGCGATGGAGGCGTTTGAGAGCGTCGGCATCGACTGCGCCACCTTCTTTGACAACCAGAACGTCCTCAGCGACGCCACGGCGATCAAAAATACGATCCTCAAAGACAGCAAGAGCGGTGCGCCGGCTGCTTCCATGATCTCCAAGTTCCTCATCGAGGACGAGGTGAAGAACAAACAGCTCTTTACCGCCAAGATCAAAGGCTTTAACATCACGCGGAAGTTCTACATCGCATATCTCAAAGAGAACAAGCATGACGCCATCGTGATCAATACGGTCAACTTCCTGATGAAACAGAAGATCGGACTCAGTATCTGACACCCTCGCTTCCCCTTCGGGGGATGCGACTCCTTCATGCACCTCCTCTATTTCCCGCACATATATTCAAAAAGCCATAAACAGATCATAATTTTTTCATATACTTTACACAGGTTGAAGAGAAGAGATTATATATTGGTGTATATCAAGATGCAAGGGTGATAAATGGAGATACAGAAACTGCAAGAGTACACGGCAGGGATGTCACTTCTGTTTGTCGAAGACAGCCGCTCCCTGCAGGCGCTGGGTCATGAACTTCTCAGCAAGATCTTCGATGATATCGATATTGCGGGAAACGGCGAAGAGGGGTTGACGCTCTACCAGGAGAAATGGCACGATATCATCATCACCGATATCAATATGCCCGTCATGGACGGGATCGAGATGCTGCGACGCATCAAGGAGATCGATTGGGACCAGAGTGTCATCATCTTTTCCGCCTACGACAACTCCATCAATCTTAAGGAGCTGATCAACCTCAACACCTCCCATTTCCTGAAAAAACCGGTCTCCTATAAAAATATGCTCAACGTCATCTACCCGATCGCCAAAAAACTCTATATCGAGCGGCGGGCGTCGCTTCTTGAGCAGGAGATCGAGGAGCACGATGCCCAGATGCGGATCGTAATGGACCTGATCGACAACGGGATCGTCACCGTGGAGCCCGATGGAAAGGTCAGTGAAGCGAACCAGAAGTTCTTCGAGTTTTCGGGGGTCGAGCGGGTGGAGGATATCCGTTTCGAGGAGCTCTTTGTCCAGCGGGAAGGGTATATATCGGGCCAGGACATACCGGGGCTGATCGACTACCTGAACCACTCGGACGATTTTGAGGACAAAGTCGTGATGAACGGGGGTAACGGACTGGAGAGTTTCTACCAGGTGAACTGCCGAAAGATATCGGCCCAGAACCGCTATATCCTCTCCTTTACGGACATTTCACGCTACGAACGGGAGATGGCCGATCTTAAACGCCATATCTATACCGATCCCCAGACCGGTCTGCCCAACCACGAAGCGATTATCAAAAAGATCATGATCCTGAAAAAACCGAAAACGCCGCTGGAGGTGGTGGTACTCTCTGCCAAAAATCTCGAACAGATCGAAAAGATCTACGGCCCGAAAGTGCGGAAAGAGGGTGAAGGGTTCCTGCTGCGGCAGATCGCGGTATCCATGGAGTCTGCCGGGATTTCGAAAAAGGTCTTTTACGGAAGCTTCGGTACAAACCGGTACGTCTTTATCACCCATCAGAAATTGATACCCAAGCTGACCCAGGCCATCGCGACGATGGATCTGCTCTACAGCTGCCCGCATCGTAACGGACGCGACGAAACCGAGAACATCATGATCAGCATCGCCTATAAACGGGTCCCGATCCCCCACCTTCTGCAGCGGGGGCATGTGATCAAAAAGATCGATAACACCTTTTCGAACATTCTCTCTGAGGCATAGCCGTCAGTAAAATCTAGCGGCAGCTTCCCGTTATCTCTAAGGTGACCCGAAGCCCGTCTCCGTCATTGACGGCCGTAATGGAGCCGCTGTAGTATTTTTCGATAATGATCTTGCTCATGTAGAGACCGATCCCGACTCCCGATCCCTGCTCTTTGGTCGTAAAGTAGGGGTTGAATATCTGATGGATCGTCTCGGCCGACGTCCCCCCGCCGTTGTCGGTGATGTCGATTGTGATCATCTCACTCCCCCGGGTCACATCGATGCGGACCCGGCCCTCTCCCGTTTCGAATTCCGGGTCGCTTTCCCGGCGCTGTACAATCGCGTCTTTTGCATTGGTCAGGATGTTCAGGACCGCCTGTTTAAGACGGTTTTTGTAGCCGTGTATGCAGATATCCGCATCACTGTAGAGCGTCTCAAGCGTAATACCGGCACTTTCGAACTCCGCCTTGAGAATATGGGCTACATCGTCGATGCTCTGCTGCAGGATAAAATCCTCTTTCCGCTTGGACGGTTCGAAAAAGAGGCGGAAATCGTCAATGGTCGCAGACATCTGGTTGATTACCTCCAGGGCGCTTGTAATATGAGTATCCAGTGTCTCCCTGTCAAGGAGATTGTCATCATACAGGTCGGTAAGCTCCTGGAGCTTGAGGGCGATCACCGTCAGTGGCTGCCGCCAGTGGTGGGAGATGGCTACGAGCATCTCTCCCAGTGAGGCGAGCTTGGACTGGTGGACCAGGAGCAGCTCCTTGGCCCTGTTTTTTTCGACTTCGTCATGGACCCGCTTCTCCAGGGTCGTGTTTAGTTGCTGCAGCTCCTCCTGGAACTGTTTGAGTTCGGTGATGTCGGTATGGGTCCCGATGAAGCGGTCGATATTCCCGCTGGCGTCCAGGATCGCTCCCCCTTTGCTGAGGATATGGACGAGGGACCCGTCTTTGTGCCGCATGCGGAAGACCGATTCATAGAGGCCGGCGGGATCTTTTTTAAAGGCCGCAAAGGTCCCGATAGCCTTTTCCCTGTCGGCTTCGTACAGCAGGGAGGTCCATTCATCAAAGGTGTGGCCGATCTCATCGACCCCGTATCCGAGCATCCTCTTCCAGGTCGGGGAGTAGTAGACCGTATCATCATCGATGTACTCCCACAGGCCGTCGCTGGAGGCCTCCATGGCGAGGGTGAAGCGCTGCTCATTCAGCTGCAGCAGCATCCGCTCACTGATGTTGCGTTTGACATGGATGATGATAAATCCGAGAAGAAGCGTTGCCAGGGGGTAGAGGATCAAAATCGGCCAGGTAATGGCGTTGCGGACATGATCGCGGATCTCTGCGGGAAGCAGGACTGTCCAGAGAAGGACCGTGGCGTTGACGACAAGCCCGAAAAAGTAGAGCATCTTCCAGTCGACCTCCCGCCCTTTTCGTTTGAGCCAGGCGTACAGCAGCACGCCGTAGAGCGAGGAGCTGAGGACGGATGCGACCCCCATCGCCGTTCCCGGTCCGCCAAGGTAGAGCCGTGCGGAGGCAGCCATCAGGGCCGAGATAAGGGCGGAGACGGGGCCGCCGAAGAGTGCGGCGATGCTCAGGACGACGCTTCGGATATCGAAGACCACCCCCTCGGAGAGGACAAAGGAGTTGTTCATCCCGATAATGGCAGCGATCCCGAAGATGACACCGAAAAATACGTGCCGTCCGGTCTCACGGTTGTAATAGTTTTCATAGACCAGTGCGAAAAAGAGGATGACGGTCACAAGAAGGGTGATGTTGTTAATTAGTTCGTGAAAAATCATATCTATGGACAACCTGGCTGAAAATTATCAAAAACGATAGCTTAATCCCTCTTAACAGGGCGTTTGGAATGAAGATTGGAGCGTTTTTGTTATTTTTTAAACAGGTTCTCGTTTTCGGGATTGGAGAAGATGGCATCGAATGAGCGCTCTTCACTGCCGGTATTGACGCTCTCTTTTCTCTTTTTCGGGAGGGTTGCCGTCAGGTTGACGAAGACGACCGTATCCCCGATCATAAGCTGCAGGATCGCCGTCAGTGGGACCTGGACGATCGTTCCGAAGTTCTCACGCCCGAAGCCCGCTTCAAACTCCAGGACCAGGTCGTCCCGGATGCGGGCGCTCTCGAAGGAATACCCTGCGACCATAAAGAGGGTCAGGGGTTTGAGCGCCGAGTAGATCTCATCGGGAAGTTTGTCGCGAAACTCGACATCTGCGAGGTTGCAGAGGATACCGAACTCGATCCCTTCGTCCATAAAGTAGGCGACCATCTCGGCACAGTGGTCTCCCAGCAGTTCGGCGAATTCGGGTTGTTCCAGCAGGTTTTGAATAAACATATATCCTCTTTTATCGTTCGATATTTTCGGTCGTTCCCGCGACATAAAAGCCGCTCAGGGCATTCATCAGGGCAAAGTGGGAAAAACGTCCCACTTCTTCGATGCCGATGCGCCCCGGTACGATCACACGGGCTTCGAGCAGACGGGCCCGGGCCGTCCCCCGCAAAAGCGGCAGGGTAGGGGTGATCCACCGCCTGCCATCAAAAAAGGCGATGTTGGCGATCGTTGTATCGGTGACCAGGCCGTTTCTGACGATCAGTGCGTCGTCACAGCCGGATTTTTGCGCGTTCTCAAGCAGTGATTGCAGTCTGCCGCGCTCTTGGAATTTATAATTATAGTTCAAATCGGATTCTAACGCCAACAGTTTAGACTTTTTTACCGGTGAATAGGGGATAAACTCGAGGGATTCGACAGTTTTTGAATAGGTGAGACGGCAGCGGTAGGTTCCTTCATCCGGGAGCGTGCGCAGCAGGGATTCGAGCCGGAAGGGGCGGACGGAAAAGAAGCATCTGAAGGTCCGGTCAATGCGCTGCTGGTGGTAGGAGAGGTTCCTGGCGCGCCCCGCTTTAACGAGGATCGTCTCAATAAATAGGGACATAGACTTTATCCACCAGCTCGTCGTATTCACGGCGGGCATCGCTGTCACACGTCACCCCGCCGCCGCTCTTAAAAACAAGGGTATCGCCGTTGCGTTCGATATAGCGGATCATGACCGAGGAGTCGAGCCGTTCGCCGTCGAAGTAGCCGAAGACCCCGGTAAAACAGCCCCGTTCGTACCCTTCGATCCGTTTGAGTATCTCCACGGTCTTTCTCTTGGGTGTTCCGGTGATGGATCCGGCGGGCAGGAGGGGGAGGAGGATCTCGCCCAGGCGGTCCCGCCAGTCGGAATCAAGACGGCCCGTGATGTGGGAGCTTACCTGGATCAGCTCCTTTTGTGCCGTTTTGACCCTTTCGGTGTAGCGGAAGCGCTCGACCCGGACGTTTTTAGCGACGATGGAGAGGTCGTTGCGCAGGAGGTCGACGACCATCGTGTGTTCGGCCAGCTCTTTGGGGTCGTCCATGATCTTCCGTTCGGCATCTGGGAGGGCGGCATCGATCGTCCCTTTCATCGGGAAAGTCTCGATCCTATCGTTTTCGATACGGATAAAGCGTTCGGGGCTGAAGACGATAAAGCGGTCTTTAAAGTAGAGCTTAAAGGGGGCGCGGGCATCGAGGTAGAGTTCATAGAGGGTGCAGTTGCTTGTTACGGAGGTGGGCATCGTCAGGTTGGCCAGGTAGGTGTTCCCGGCGGCGATCTCTTCCTGGAGGGCATCAAACTTTTTTTTGTAATGGGAAAAGGGGAGAGGGGATTTCTCGAAGGTAACGCGCTTATGGGTCCTGGGGACGCTCTTCCCGCGCGAAGTAAAGCCGTCAAGTTCGAAACGGATATCCCCGTCGAGTTCTTCCAGGGGGACGATATAGCTCTCGTCGTTGTCGTATCCGATCATAAAGAAGAAAGGGGTACGTTCGCGGCCCAGGAAGTCGAGGTACTCTCTCATCGGCCCAGGATCAGCCGCTCCAGGACCGCCATCCGGACGACGACCCCGTGTTCGACCTGCTTGAGGACCATGCTCCGGGGGTCGTCCAGCATCTCATCGTCGATATCGATGTTGCGGTGGACAGGTCCCGGGTGAAGCAGGACGATGTTGCGGTCCCCCAGCAGTTTTTTTGTGATCTTATAGTCCAGGGAGTAGTCCCGAAGACTCGCGTAGATCGGGTATTGATGACGTTCGGTCTGGGTACGCAGGGAGATGATCGCATCTACATCGTCGATCACGTCGGCCAGGCGGTACGCCTTCTGGACGTTGGAGTAGTTGGGCATAAAGTGGATCGGGGCGACCAGGGTCACCTTGGCCCCGAAACGGGTGAGGAGTTCGATATTGCTGTTGGCGACGCGGGAGTTTTTGATGTCGCCGACGATGGCGATCCGTTTACCTTCGACACTCACCAGGGCTTTTTGGAGTGTAAACAGATCCAGCAGGGCCTGGGTCGGGTGGGCGTAGGCCCCGTCGCCGCCGTTGACGATGGAGGATCTGACATAGCGGGAGAGGATCTTGGGGACCCCGGGGTTTTTATGCCGGATAACGATAGCCGACGGCCCCATGGCGTCCAGGTTGGCCGCGGTGTCACTGAGGGTCTCCCCTTTGTTGCTGGAGCTTGTCGCCACGTCGAGGTTGACCACCTCCGCGCCGAGCCGTTTGGCCGCTACCTCGAAACTGCTGCGCGTCCGGGTAGAGTTTTCAAAAAAGATGTTGATCACGAGTTTGTGCTTGAGGCTTCCGGGGTAGTCGCCGCTGAGAAAGCTCTCGGCCCGTTCGAAGAGCTCGGTGATCTCCGTTTTTGAAAAATCCTTGGTGTCGGTGAGGTGGCGCGGCATGGGGTTTCCTTTGATGTAATAAAAGGGTTTCTTATGGGGGATTTTATCAAATTAATCATTTAATAAAAAGTGGCTAGAATGGTTATACATTTAAAAAAAAAGGAAGTTAGTATGAAAGCAGCATACTCTTTAGTGAGTCTTGCGGCAGCCGCCCTTATTATGACAGGGTGCGGCGGTAACAAGCTCGACGTGACACAGTTTCAGTCATCCCCGGCGGATAAAGCGAAGATCGATATTCCTGAAGTGTGCATGGGTGCGTATAACAGTGCGATTCCGAAAGTCGCCGTGGTCAATTTTACCAATAACTCCACCTTCGGAAAAGCCGATATCCAGACCTCCAAGGGACAGAGCGAGTCCCAGACCAATAAAGCGGCCGTGGTCGGTGTAGGTGTAACACCGATGGGTGTCGGTGCCGTTGCCGCTTCTACTTCCAAAACAAAATCAAAATACCAGAAAGAGGATACACAGCGGACTGTTGACGCCAAGGTGGCCGAGAGCGTCGCCAGTGCGGTCGAAGCCCAGCTGGTCGAGATGGGCGGGGCGAAGATCTACTCCCGTGCCGATATGGAAAAGGTGATGAAAGAGCAGCGTTTCCAGCAGTCCGGCCTGGCAAACGAAGATACCCTGGTCGAACTGGGTAAACTGGCAGGTGTAAAATATATCATTACCGGTTCCATCAACAACGTCAAGCAGAAATATGTCGCCAAACAGGAGACAATGGATAATACCGATACGGGTAACGATACGCTGAACAAGCTCCAGACACTGGGCAACCTCGCGATCATCGCCAGCAACATCGCTCTGAGCGGTATGACGGTGGAGACGGAGCTGAACGTCAAGATCATCGATGTGGAGACGGGTGAGATGGTCTTTGCCAAAAACATCTCCGGTACGACAAGCATCGGCGACTTCCCCAATCCTAATTTCGACCAGCTGGTGGGTGGCCTGAAAACATCGGCCCAGGAAGCACTGCGAAGTGCCAATGCCGACCTTTCCAAATACTTTAAAGTCCGCGGTTACGTCATCAAGCTGAAGTCCAATGCCGACGGCCGTATCGCACTGGTTAACATCGGTGACAATATGGGTGTCAAAGAGGGACAGGAGTTCTTCGTATACGGTTTTGAAGAGACAGAAGACCCGATGAGCGGCAAGGTCTCATGTGATATGACAAAACTGCCTATCGCCCTGATGGCTTCAGATCAGATCACAAAAGACAAGACATGGACGACGGTCGAAGGAGATCAGAAATCCTTTGTCCGAATCGGACAACTGGTCGAACGAAAACCGATCGAACAGTAAACGTTTCATTTACCTTCCGGGTGCCGCATACTGCGGTGCCCTTCACCCCCTCACATCACTCCCGTTTTAACGGTAGATCGATAGTAAAGAGTGCCCCGTTTTTATCGTTTCTGGCACCTAAGGTTCCCCCCATACTCTCTTCAATGATCAGTTTGGACATGTAAAGGCCGATACCGGTTCCCTGTTTTCCTTTTGTACTAAAGAAGTTTTCAAAGATTTTCGGCAACAGCTCTTCGGGGATGCCTCCGGCGTTATCGGCTACGACAATCCTGACATTTACGCCGTTCTCCTCTACGGTGATGTCGATTTTCGGTTCGTTTACGCCGTTTTGGATCAGTGCATCTTTGGCATTGGTGATCAGGTTGAGGATCACCTGCTGAAACTCGTTTTCAAATCCCTCAATGAGCAGCGCGTCATCGGGATGATTGAGGGTGATATCGATGTTGTAGGGGAGCAGGCTTTTACTGATGAGAAAAAGGATTTTCTGAATACTCTTCTCCGGTGAAAACGACTCTTTTTCCTTGTTGGGACGGTAGAAGTTTTTAAGGCTGTCGATGGAGTGGGACATAAAATCGATGTTTTTTAAAACCGCTTCTCTGTTCTGCTGCATCGTTTCCCTGTCGAGGCTTCCGTGGAAAAACTCTTCGCTGGTTCCCTGGGTGGCGGCACTGATAACCGTCAGGGGTTGTTTGAGCTGGTGGGAGATGAAGCTGACCAGTTCGCCCAGCATCGCTTTTTTGGATTGTTCCATCAGATGAGCGTTCTGCTGCTCGATCTGAGCCACTGCTGCCGCCACATCGCTTTCAAGGCTTTTTTGATAGTCGATCAGGAGTGTGATATCGTTGAGAACGACGACATACTCCTCCTTGGCGGGAAGGTCGACCTTCCGGATCTGGATGGAGAAGGCGTTGTCATCTATTTTGACCTTATAGGCGGTTTCGGGATTCTCCAGGACAGTCCGGAGCCAGTCGGGACGGCTGAGGAAGAGGGGGTCGTTCTCGACCGCTTCGAAATATTCACAAATGCAGGTGTGATCTTTATGGAACGATTCCAGTGTGTCATAGCCGAAGAAGTCGAAAAAGGCCCGGTTCGCATCCTGTATTAGAGTGGCATCGGTTAAAAAAGCGATGTTTGACTGGGAGTCGAAGATCGCTTTGAGATTCTCTTTCTGTTCTTCTATGAATGCGGCATAGCGCAGGCGTGTCTTCTCAAAAAAGGTAATGATAAGCGTTTCGACGATCAGGGCCGCCGTGATGATCGAGAAAAAGAGCGGGGAGTAGTGGGTCTTTATATAAAGGGCCGAGGCGATCAGGTAGAAGAAGAGGATAGTCCCCAGGAGCAGGAGAATATGGACTACCCCTTTGCGGAGCCCCAGAAGATAGATGGCGATCGGTGGAAAAATGATGACCCAGATAAAGGAGGTGTTTTCGATCCCGCCGTCAAAAATCGCAGTAATAAAGGTCGCATAGTAGCTGAACAGGGCAAGGATCGCCGCATGGTCGACATCGTCTCGGCGTTTCAGGTAGTACCCGGCAGTCAGCAGCAGGATAAAATTGATCAGATTTGAGAGGGAAAAGAGATAAAACCCCTGGAGAAGGTTGGCAAAAAAGAAGACCGCCAGGACGATACTGCTGATACGGATAAGGATCTTCAGCATATTGCTTCGATCATCTGTCGAGAGGGAGAGGGTATAGGGTGTTTTCAAAATAAACCTGTTGTATTTGATCTAAAATATTGTCTGACGGAAGAATTATAAAATCTTATAATTGTAGGTTTTGTTAATGTGACGAGTTATTTAGTATGCGTAAGAAAAAGGGAGAGTAGTTGGAAAACCGGCGACGTTATGCCGCCGGTAAAGAGTGAGGGGAAAGGATTATTTTCTAAGCTCTGTAATACGTGCCGCTTTACCTCTTCTATCTCTAAGATAGTAGAGTTTCGCTCTTCTTACACGACCTTTTTTAAGTACTTCGATGCTCTCAAGGCTCTCGGAGTAGAGTGGGAAGATACGCTCAACACCGATGTTGTTCGCGCCCATTTTACGGATGGTAAACGTTTTACCAGTCCCTTCACCTCTAAGGGCGATGCACACACCTTCAAATCTTTGAACACGTGTTTTATCACCTTCTTTAATGCGTACACCCAGTCTAAGGGTATCACCTGCTTTAAATTCAGGTACTTCTTTTCCTGCCATTTGTGCCTGCTCGAATGCAGCTACATATCTATTTTTCATCTTTTACCTTTTCACTCAGCCTTTTATACATATCAGGTCTGAAAAATTTTGTCTTTTCCAAAGAGAGCTTAAGTTTTAAGTTCGCGATTTTACAGTGATTTCCCTTTAGAAACTCTGAAGGAACCGATCTATTTCTGAAATCGGCCGGTTTGCTAAACGAAGGTGCTTCCAGCAGCGGCTGGTTAAAAGACTCTTCGTCCAGCGACTCCCTGTTGCCCAGGACCCCGTCAATATTACGCGTGATCGCATCACACATGACCAGTGAGGGGAGTTCGCCTCCGGTCAGGATATAATCCCCGATGGAGAAGACCTCGTCGCAATACTTCTCGATGACCCGTTCGTCGATCCCCTCGTATCGGCCGGAGATAAAAGCGACATGTTTTTTTTCCGCAAGCCGTACCGCATCGTTCTGTCGGAACGGTTTTCCCGCCGGTGTCATGGCGATGATATGGAGATCGGGGGATTCGTTTCTCAGTTCGTCCAGGAGGTCGAAAAGGGGTTGGGGCATCAGGGTCAGCCCCGCACCGCCCCCGACGGCATAATCATCCACTTTGAGGTGTTTGCTTTTGGTATAGTCCCGAGGGTTGCGGTATTCTACTTCAAAAAGCCCTTTTGCCATTGCCTTGGAGAGGATGGAGTCATTAAAGTACCCCTCCACCAGCTCTTTAAAAAGCGTGACAAATGTGAATTTCATGATGCGATGATGTCGATGATCTCCAGGGCACCCGAGACGGAGATCTTCTTTCCTTCGGTATCGACTGCAATGATCGTCCGCGCATTAAACGGGAGAAGAAAGCGGCTCAGTTTTTTCCCCGACCGGATCGCCTCTGAGGTATCGATAAGAAGATGGTCTTCGGTGGGATAGCGTTCAATATCGCGGACCGTCCCGATGGGGGTCTCCCCTTCATAAACCTCCAGCCCGATGATGTCATACCAGAAATACTCGTCATTATCCAGTTCACACGCCTGGTTCGACTCTTCGAGTGTGGAGCTGAGGATAAGATTTGTCAGGGTCGCGGCATCCTCCCTGGTCTCATACCCGGCAAATTTGACTTCACCTTTGTTATTGACCGCTTCGATGGTAAGGTCGCCGATTTTTGTGTGGTAGACCGAGCCTTTTTTGAACTGCTCGGGAAAGTCGGTGAGGAGGTGGAGTTTCAAAAAGCCCTTGAGCCCGACGGTCTTGCCAAGCTTTGCGACTTCAATCAACCGTTCTCCTCCTCGATGATTTTGACCATGACCCGGAAGCTCCGGTTCTCTTTGGCCTTGCAACCGGATATGAGGGTCTTGATCGCGCTGATCATTTTCCCCTCTTTACCGATCAGTTTGCCCGCATCTTCCCTTCTGGCGAAGAGGACGATCTCACTGAAACCATCGTCGATATCTTTACGTTCGACTCGGATCTCGTCGGGCTGGTTTGCAATAATCTTTGCAAACGTTTCAATAAATTTTTCGACCATTAGGCTTTTTCGGCAAGCTTTTTGACCGTATCGGAAGGTTTGGCACCAACGCTTAGCCAGTAGTCATATCGCTCTTTGTCAAGCTTTGTTGTTTTAGCTTCGTCCATTGGGTTGTGGTAACCGATGGATTCGATCCAACCCCCGTCACGTCTTTTTCTGCTGTCTGTTACAACGATTCGGTAGAAAGGTCGTTTCTTTTTACCCATTCTTGTTAGTCTGATTACTGTCATTGTTTGTTTTCCTTTTGTCTGATTATTGTAATTTCATGGGAGCCGAATTCATCTGGCCCATCATGCTTTGAAGATCTTTCATCCCCTGTTTGCCGGAGAATTTTTTTGCCATCTTCGAGGCATTTTTAAACTGCTTCAGTACCCTATTGACCTGCTGTTCACTAAGTCCCGCACCGGCAGCGATCCGTCGTTTCCGTCCCGGATTGAGTAGATCGGGCTCTTCTCTTTCCCGTTTGGTCATAGAGCTGATCATGGCTTTGATCTGGATCATCTCTTTGGAATTTTCAAGATCCATATCTCCCAGCTGGTTCGCCATGTTTTGCATTCCCGGAATCATACCCAAAATTGACTTCATACTGCCAAGTTTTTTCATATTTTCCATCTGTTCAAGGAAGTCGTTGAAGTTAAAAGCACCTTTTTTAATCTTTTTATTGAGCTCTTTTGCCTTCTTCTCGTCGATGACCGTACTGACTTTTTCCGCCAGGGATTCCACATCCCCCGCGCCCATAAGTCGGCTGACGATACGGTCGGGGATAAAGGCTTCCAGGTCGGGCATCTTCTCCCCGATACCGATGAAGCGAAGCGGCACCCCGATCTGTTTGGCCAGGCCGAGGGCAACGCCCCCGGTGGTATCCCCGTCGAATTTTGTCAGGACCACGCCGTCGATCCCGATCTTCTCCTGGAAGGTGGCCGCGGTACGGACCGCGTCCTGCCCGGTCAGGGAGTCGGCGACATAAAAGACCTCGTCGGGTTTGACGGAGGCTTTAAGACTGGAGAGTTCACCCATCAGCTCATCGTCAATGGCAAGTCGTCCGGCACTGTCGATCAGGACAACGTCGTAGTGACCTGTTTTGGCTTTTTCCAATGCCTCTTTGGCAATGGCTTCGCCGTTTTTCCCGCTCTCGTCGGCATGGACGTCCACCTCGATCTGCTCCCCGATCTGGCGGAGCTGTTCGACGGCAGCCATACGCTGGAGGTCACCGGCTACCATCAGCACTTTTTTATTGCGCTGTTTGAGGTAGTAGGCGAGTTTCCCTGTCGTGGTCGTCTTACCGCTACCTTGCAGACCCGTCATGAGGACAACGGTCGGCGGGGTAGCGGCAAAGACGAACCCCTGGGGGCCTTCGATCGTCAGAACATCGGTTAAAGAAGATTGCAGCGCTTTTAAAAAGTTCTCTTTCCCGATGCCGTTTTTTTTGGTCTCCAGGGAGATTTCGTTGATCAGCTCTTTGGTGACCTTATGATGTACATCTGCTTTCAGCAGAGACTTCTTAAGTTCATCCAGGGCTTTTTTTAACGACTTTTCATCGTCAAAATATTTGATCTTGTTTACGGCAGTTTTTAAAGAGTCGGAGATTTTATTAAACACTGGTGCGTACAACCTTAAGATAGAATTAGAACGGCATTATAATGAAGCTTATTTTAATTCTTACTAAGAACCGGTATAAACTATGGATATGTGAAAATCCCTTAAGTTACGGGGCCCGGAAGCCCCGCACAGATGAGAGAGATCCGCTAGTGCAAAGGGGAGCGTTTAGCGGTTTTCCATATAGACATTAAACTCTTTGGGCTCTTCGACGGAGAGGTCGTAATCAAAGAGTTTGATCCGTTTGGCATGCAGCATCATACGCGCATGGTGGCGTCCGCCGTATTGGTCATCGCCGATAATCGGGTGGCCTTTGTGGGCCAGGTGGACGCGGATCTGGTGGGTGCGACCGGTCGTGATGACCGCCTGGACCTTGCTCTTTTTTCCCTGTACCGTCAGGGGTGTGATAATCGTCTCGGCACTCTGGCCGTGTTTGCTTACGGAGCTTCGTGCCCTCTGGGCCTTGACGGTTTTGATCGGATCGTCGATCACCATCTCTTCGGAGATGATCCCCGAGACCAGTGCCACATACTCTTTGTATACACGGTGGGCTTTGAACTCTTCGATCGCCCGGAGACGGAACTCCTCGTTTTTGACCAGGATCAGCAGGCCGCTGGTCTCTTTGTCCAGGCGGTGCAGCAGTTTGGCCTTAAACACCTTTTCCAGGGTTTCGCTGACGAGGAAGGCCGGTTTGTTGACAGCGATGATATCGTCATCTTCAAAAATCTTGACGGCTTTTTCACTTCTTAGTATCCGGAACCGGCTTTTGGGGTTGATGAGTGCCCGGGCGATCTGGACTTTTTTATCGCCCACGTAGACCAATCCGTCGTCGATCATCTTTTTTGCCTGGGCGTTGGAGATCCCCTCCTGTACGGCGAGCAGTTTGTATGCTTTTTCCAAAAGCTGTTCCTTATCTTTTGCGTTTTTAATGGCGGTATCGTCCAAATCGATGATACCAGTTTCTAAAAACGCATTGTACCCAAAAAGGGGAACGATGCCTACAGCGTCTGGGAAATTTGGTAGAACTTCTTAAAGAGCAGATTAAAAAGAACCAGCATTATAACGATTTCCATGACCATATCCTTTGGTGTGATATGGTCAAATTGTAATGTTATGTCAAAAAAATAGTAAAAATATGTCAAATTGTCATATTTTTACTGGAGCATCATCTCTCTGACGTCATTTTTCGAAGGGTAGGGTGTGGTTTCGACGGCACTCTCTCCGATCATCAGGGTATAGGTCGTATCGGGCTGTGTGCGGCCGTAAGTCAGGATTATCCTGGCTGCCGTCTCGCGCTCTTCGGGGGTGGCGCTTTTGGAGAGGAGCGAGACGGGGCCGGTTATCCCCTGGGGCATATAGACGGTATCAAACTTCTCATTGACGATCGCCTTGATTTTTTCATTATCTTCCTGGTGGCGTCCTACGACAAGTTTGGCCGTCGGCCCGATACGGAAGTGGCGGCCGAACTTGATGACGTCGATGTCCTCTTTTGTAAAAGTGTCGTATTTGATAAAGTCGTTGATCTTTACTGCGACGAACTTGTCCGTCAGGAGACAGCCGCCGCCGGGGCTTTCAAAATAATCGATGCCGTACTTGTCGATCAATTCATACTGGCGTTTTCGGCTTCGTCCCTGGATATCGAGGAGTTTCTCACGGTCGACCCACCCCTTCTCTTCGGGGATCGTCGGACGCATGAACTTGGCGCTGAGGGGACGGAGGACGAGTCCTTCAAGACCCGAGATCTTCTCCACCTGGTCCATCGCTTCCTTGCGCTGGCTCATGGGGCGCTCGTTCAGGACTTCGCCGCTGATGACGAAGCTGGCCCCGTATTTGTCCATATACTCCTTGGCCCATTTGAACATATTGCCGTGGCAGTCGATGCAGGGGTTAAAAGCACTTCCGTAACCGTACTTGGGAGAGAAGAGCACCTTTTCGACATAGCGCTCCCGTACATCTGCGATGACAAGCTCCACACCCACTTCGTCGGCGACTTTCTGCATATGCTCCCTACGGTCTTCGGTACTTCCGAAACCGATATTGAAGTTGACGGCAATCACTTCGATACCCTGTTCCTGGATCACCTTGATCGCCAGCATACTGTCCAGCCCGCCGCTAAATAGTGCAATCGCTTTCATCATTATTCCTTAAGAGACATCATGAGCAGAGCCCCAATGTTACACTCTTGCTTCGCTGCTTAGCCGCAGGGTGTTAAAGCTCATTTACGTAGGGGGCTGCTGAAAGATTTGGCGGATTATAGCACAACTTTATCAACCCCTCTGTATAATGGTTTTTACTATCACCAAGCGGAGAAGGCAGGATATATGATCAGCAGCAACATCTACTTTGAGCAAGATGAGACCATTGAGACCCTATACGGGAGACTCCTGGAGGAGAAGGAGAAGGGGGAGAGCGGATATTACGATCTTCCCCACTCCCAGGGGGAGCTGGTCGCACAGATCGATACCTATATCCACGAGCACCTCGATATCCTCTATGGATGCGAAAATATCGTCGTCGTCGGGATCGGGGGCTCCTCCCTGGGTGCCAAGGCGATCCATAATGCCCTTAAATACCGCAAGAGCAGTAAGCGGATGCTCTTTTTAGAGAGCAGCGACCCGCTGAAGATCGATATGGAGCTGGGGAAGATCAGCATCGATAAATCGATCTTTATCATCATCTCCAAGTCCGGCTCGACGATCGAGACGACGTCGCTGTTTAAATATATCCTTGCCCTCTTCGGGGCGACGACACCCAAGGAGATGGCCAAGCGGCTGATCCTGATCACCGACAAGGGAAGTAGCCTGGAGCGGCTGGGGGAAGAAAACAGTGTCCAGACCTTTACGATCGACAAGAACGTCGGCGGCCGCTTCTCCGTCCTGAGCGCCGTCGGGCTGGTGCCCCTGGCCCTGGCAGGGTACAATATCCGGACGCTTCTTGAAGGGGCCCATGCCCTCTACAGGGAGTTCTTTACCGATCAGAACGACCGCCACGGTCTGGTAAAAAAGGCGTCGTTCCTGGCAAACCACGCCGATACGATCTCCAATAACGTCCTCTTTACCTATACGTCGCTCCTAAAAGACTTTAACGCCTGGTATGTACAGCTCTGGGGCGAGTCTTTGGGCAAGATCGACAAGGAAGGGCAACGCAGAGGTCTGACGCCGATCGGTATTATCGGTCCGGTAGACCAGCACTCGTTTTTGCAGCTGATCATGGAGGGGCCGAGGGATAAGAGTGTCACCTTTATCAAGATCCAGCACTCCCTGGAGTCGATCAAGGTGCCCAACATCAGCCTCAAAGGGCTGGAGGGGACCGACTTCGTCAACGGGGAGAGTTTTGAGACCCTGATCAATAACCAATGTGATGCCACCCTTGAAGCGCTTCGGAGTGTGGACGTGCCTACGGATATTATCGAGCTGGAGATGCTGGACGAGTCCAATATGGGGTATATTATCTACTATTTCGAACTGCTTACCTCGCTGGTCGGAGCGGCCTTCGGTATCAATACCTACGACCAGCCGGGTGTCGAGATCGGCAAGCGTATACTCAAAGA
This sequence comes from Campylobacterales bacterium, assembly GCA_050297855.1. Taxonomy (GTDB): domain Bacteria; phylum Campylobacterota; class Campylobacteria; order Campylobacterales; family SZUA-545; genus SZUA-545. The sequence continues at coordinate 272,044 of JBNKTC010000020.1, read as the reverse complement.
GAAGTTCAATGCGGGATAAAAAACGGATCGTAATCATCGGAGGCGGATACGCGGGGCTTAAGGTCGTGCGCGGCCTCTGCTGCGCCGATGACCTCGATATCGTCCTGATCGACCAGAACTCTTTCCACTACCTTCAAACAGATGTCTACGACTTCATTGCCAACCGTACCAACCTATCCGATATTGCCGTAGACCTCTATACCTTCAGTGCCAGCTATAAAGGGAGAGTGACCTTCCTGCAGGAGGAGGTGATCCGCATCGATTTTTCCAACAAGAACATCACCACCAACCACTCCAGGCAGCACTACGACTACCTGGTCATCGCCACGGGGAGCCGGACGCTTCTTCCCGATGCCATCGAGGGATTGAGCTACCACTTTCACGGTGTCAAAAGCCTGCCCAATGCGTTGCGTTTTAAACAGCGTTTCGAAGAGTGTATGTATAAAAAGATCGAGACGGAAGGAAAATGCTCCCTCGACTCCAACTTTAATATTATCGTCGGGGGTGGCGGACTTTCGGGGATCGAGGTGGCGGCGGAGATGGTCGCCTACTCCAAGGCGTTTTACAAGAACACCGGCTACCTGTGCGGCGGCGTGAAGGTGACGGTGATCAACTCTTCCGATTCTCTGCTGAAAGGAAATGACCCTTTTTTGCAGGAGTCGGCGCGAAAGCGACTTGAAGCTCTGGGAGTCGAGATCATTTGGGGACATCGGGTCAAAAGAGTCACTGCCCATTCTGTCTTTCTGGACGATGGGACGGAACTGAAGATGAATTTTCTAATCTGGACCGGCGGGATCACGATCCCGGCACTGATCAAAAATATCGATGCGGAGAAAAACCGAAAAGGGCAGCTCGTGACTGATGAATACTGCCGTCTGATCGGACATGAGGAAGTCTTCTGCATCGGTGACAGTGCCCAGATGCAGGACCCCCTGGGCGGCACCCTTTTACCGCCGACGGCCCAGGCCGCCGAGATGGGCGGAAAATATGTGGCACGAAACCTGATACGGCTTGTGCGCGGGAAGGGGCTCAAGAGGGAGCGCCTTGCTATGAAGGGGATGTTTGTCGCCCTGGGGGGACGTTACGGTGCCGGTGTGATCCAGAATTGGCTAAAACTCAGGGGCAAAAAGGCGTTCTATTTTAAGAAGTTGATTGAAAAAAGCTATTTTCTTCCGCTTATGCGGCGGTGTCGTGAGGGGTATAAGCTGATGACACAAGGGGGCTAGGCCCCCTCGAAAGGGTGTTGCGAGTAGTGATTAATAACCGGAAAGAACGCGGTACCAGCGTCTTCCGTCAAGTTTTGCTTCCATCTCTACCTGGCAGAGGCCGTCTTTGTAGACTGTCTCTTGGATTTCAGCATTGCGAACGATCGCGTTGACATGGGTTCTGATTGTCGTATTTTTCACAACCGCGTCTTTGATCGTATCTTTGGCGTTCAATTTAATCCCATACATCTTCTCACCGAGTTGTCGATACGCATCGGCAATCGCCGCACGTTTAGCGAGCACCAGGGCCTGGGCAGGGGAGATCGTAGCTTCAGGGGCTACACCCATACCGATAGCTCGGATCGTAATGATGTTGCTGGGTCGAAGCAGCGGGGAGTTGGGAATGACGAACTCGTCCGTATTCATCTCTTCGGGAGCAGGGGCCGCCATATAGGATCCGGCTGCCGGTGCCGGTGCAGCAGCAGGAGCCGCTCCTGTCGCTGCCGTAGCTTCATCATAAGCAGCCTCATCAACCTCTACATACTCATAATCATCTGCCTGGTCAGCCGCCATAGCCGAGATGGTCAGTCCGGCTGCCAGAGCAAGTGTTGCTAGTTTTTTCATATTCACGCAACTCCTTTTTAAATTTTAAGTTTTAAAAAGCAAGAAGCGTTCCAAACCGGCAGGAAGGGGGAAATTATTCCTCGCTTCCCCCCTCATTCGTGTTGATCTCCTCGTCATCTTCCTCTTTCGGGCAGATGGCGACACTGACCACTTTGTCTTTGTCATCGACGGAGACGATCTTCACGCCGCTGGTGTTGCGTCCTGCTTTGCGTATAGTATCCATATCGACACGGATCATTTTCCCTTTAGCCGTAAGGGCCATAAGGTCCATATTCTCCTCTTTGATGACAACACCGACCATGTTGCCGGTCTTTTCGGTCAGCTTCATGCTGATAACGCCTTTGCCGGCACGGGACTGCAGACGGTAGGCATCCGCCGTTGTCCGTTTACCGATCCCGCGTTCGCTGACCGTCAGGAGCTCCTCTTCATCGTTAAAGATGACATTGGCACCCACGACCTTGTCGTTGTCGTTTTTAAACTTGATCGCCGTGACACCGCGGGCTGTCCGGCCGATATTGCGGACATCCTCGACCTTAAACTTGATACACATACCCGTGTAGGTGATGACAAAGAAGGTCTCAGCCCGTTTGCTGACGATCTTGGCCGTAACCAGTTCGTCGGTGTCGTCCAGTGTGATGGCCCGGACGCCGACGCTTCGGATATTGCTGTATTCGCTGAGCAGAGTCTTTTTGATGATCCCGTTGCGTGTAAAGAAGGCAAGGGACTTCTCTTCGCTGAAGTCGCTCGTGGGGATGATCGCCTTGATCTCTTCGTCCGGTTGGAGGTTGATCAGGTTGACGACCGCTTTACCCTTGGCCTGGCGGCTGCCTTCAGGGATCTTATAGACCTTGAGCCAGTAGAGCTGGCCGCGGTTGGTAACGAACATCAGGGTATCGTGGGTATTGGCGATGAAGAACTTCTCGATGAAGTCGTCCTCGTACGTCGTGACGGCCACTTTCCCTTTGCCGCCGCGGTTCTGCTTCTCATAGGATTTGAGGTTGACCCGTTTGATGTATCCCCGGTGCGTGATCGTAACGACCATCGGTTCGTTGGCGATCAGGTCTTCGATATCGATGTCGTCGTAGTCGTCTTCGATATCGGTGAGACGTTTCTGGGAGTATTTGTCCTTGATCTCGTCGAACTCTTTTTTGATCTCGCCGCGAAGCAGTTCATCGCTTTTAAGGATCGATTCGAGACGGTCGATCTCCTTGAGGAGCTCCTGGTATTCGTTTTCGATCTTGTCGCGCTCAAGACCCGTAAGTCTCTGCAGACGCATATCGAGGATCGCCTGGGACTGGATGTCACTCAGACCGAAGCGCTCTTTCAGAGCCTCTTTTGCTTCCGCACCGTCTTTGGACGCACGGATAAGGGCAACGATCTCGTCGATATTGTCCAGGGCGATCTTGAGACCTTCGAGGATGTGGGCTCGGGCTTTGGCTTTTTCCAGTTCGAAGATCGTACGTCGGATAATGACCGTCTTGCGGTGTGCCAGGAAGTGGTTAAGGACTTCCAGCAGTGTCAGGATCTTCGGCTCTTTGTTGACGATGGCCAGGAGGATGATCCCGAATGTCGTGGACATGTTGGTGGATTTATAGAGGTTGTTGAGGACGATCTCGCTCATGGCATCGCGTTTGAGCTCGATGACGACGCGCAGACCGTCACGGTCGGATTCGTCACGGACTTCGCTGATCCCTTCGACCTGTTTGTCTTTGACCAGTTCGGCAATGGATTCGATCAGTTTCGCTTTGTTGACCTGGTAGGGGAGTTCGTCGATGATGATCGCCTCTTTTTTCCCTACCTGCTCCAGGTGTGTCTTGGCACGGACACGGATACGCCCGCGGCCTGTCTGGTAGGCATCCTGGATCCCTTTTTTACCAAAGATGATCCCGCCGGTCGGGAAGTCGGGCCCAGAGACGTATTCGGCAATATCGTCGTATTCAGCCTGGGGATTGTCCACGAGGTAATAAAGCGCATTCATGATCTCTTCAAGGTTGTGCGGCGGGATATTGGTCGCCATACCGACGGCGATACCGCTGGAACCGTTGACAAGGAGATTGGGAACACGGGAAGGCATGACATCCGGTTCGTCGACTGAACCGTCGTAGTTGGGGATGAAGTCCACCGTATCCTTGTCGATATCACGAAGGATCTCTTCGCTCATGGCAGTCATACGTGCTTCGGTATATCGCATCGCTGCCGCGTTGTCGCCGTCGATGGAACCGAAGTTCCCCTGACCGTCGACTAGGGGGATTCGCATAGAGAAGGGTTGGGCCATACGTACCAGGGCGTCATAGACTGCCGTATCACCATGGGGGTGGTACTTACCGATAACGTCCCCGACGATACGTGCCGATTTCTTGTACGGAGCCCTCGGGCTCAGGTTCAGCTCGTTCATTGCATAAAGAATACGTCGGTGGACCGGTTTTAGACCGTCCCGTACATCAGGAAGTGCCCGTCCGATGATAACACTCATGGAGTAGTCAAGGTAACTATCCTTCAGGGTGTCGTCGATTCCAATCTGTTGGATCTCTTCGTTGTTATCTATTGAATCCATAAAGCCTCACTTAAAAAATACAGAGTTAAAGATATACAGTAAACTCTGTTGGTCTTCGTGCGTTATTGGCAAAGATTATAGCTAAAAAGGAGTAAAAGAAAATAAAAAGGGTCAGGTAGTTAAGGATCGGGTTTCCCCCGCGAGGGGGAAGGGTTTAGCAAGAGTATGTGGATTTGAATTCGAACGCTGTAGGTCGCGCTTCGTCAGGCCATACCTGAGTTTCGAATTTGTAATCTTTATACGTGTTAAGGAACTCTTCTGTGAAGACAGGTTTGAGGAAGTCGTTGTCTCTTACCAGTGCTTCAAGGGAACCTCTGAGTGTGTGTGGCAGCTGAGGAATACCTTTTTCACGGATCTCATCCAGGGAGAGTTCAAAGAGGTCTTCATCCATTGGACCGACTGGTACATCTTTGTTTTTAATACCGTCAAGACCGGCCATCAGCATGACGGAGAATGCCAGGTAAGGATTCGCTGTGCTGTCCGGGAATCGCATCTCGATACGCGTCGCTGCTTCACCCGCACCGTAAGGGATACGGCAGGAAGCGGATCGGTTTTGAGATGAGTATGTCAGGATTGAAGGAGCTTCGAAACCTGGGATCAGACGTTTGTAAGAGTTGGTGGATGCATTGGTAAACGCAGCAACCGCTCTCGCGTGTTTGAAGATACCGCCGACATAGTGCAGGGCAGTTTCGGAAAGGTTACCGTATTCACCTTCTTTATAGAAGAGGTTTTTACCGTCTTTCCAGATGGATTGGTGTGTGTGCATACCGTTACCGTTGTCTCCGTAGAGTGGTTTTGGCATAAATGTCGCTGTTTTACCGTTGAGGTGGGCAACCATTTTGACGACATATTTATATTTTTGAACGTTGTCCGCAGCTTCGACGAGCGTACCGAATTTGATACCGATTTCGCCTTGTGCCTGAGCAACTTCGTGGTGACCCAGTGTTACTTCAAGACCGACCTCTTCAAGAACCTGCATCATCTCTGCACGAAGGTCGACCATTGTATCTGTAGGCATTACAGGGAAGTAACCGCCTTTTGTTCGTGGTCGGTGACCTGTGTTGTAACCTTCCGCATACTGCGTAGGATCGTTCCACTCACCCTCTTCGGAATCTACACGGTACATCGCGCAGTTGATGTCATCTTGGATCTGTACGTCGTCAAAGATGAAGAATTCATTTTCCGGACCGAAGTAGGCAACGTCACCGTGACCGGCTTCTTCAAGGTGAACAAGCGCTTTTTTCGCGATACTTCGAGGACATTTTTCATACATCTGACCTTTGTAGATGTCGTAAACGTCACAGAAGAGAATGACCGTAGGATCAGCAGTAAAAGGATCCAGGAACGCTGTAGGTACGTCCGGCTTGAGCAGCATATCGGATCGGTTGATCGGCTGCCATGCTTCGATAGAACTACCGTCAAACGGCATACCGTTTTCCAGCATTTTCGCATCGACTGCACTCATGTTGTATGTCAGGTGGTGCCATGCACCTTTAATATCTGTAAATCGAAGATCGACAAATTTTACGCCGTTCTCTTCGCAAAACTTGAAAAACTCGTCTGTGTTGTTAACAAATTTCCCCATCGAGTAAGCTCCTTAAATAAATGTTGCGATTATTGTATCCAAAATAAAACTAAAGAACGGACGAGGCATTGCCTAAAAATTAATCATTTGGCGTTCGCGTTTAAAATAAACTGCACATTTTTTATAACCGGCATCTGCCGCAATTTTCACGATTTCACTGCTGCCGAAACCGACATCCTGCGGTTTGTGCGCATCACTGCCGAAGGTGATCGGTATTGCCATGGCAGAGGCCATTTTAAGCAGTTCGGGTCCGGGGTAGGCCTCCCCGACTTTTTTGCGCAGTCCGGCCGGGTTGAGTTCGATGGACATATTACTTTCTTTTATATATGTCAGGGCCTCTTCATAGGTCTCTGTCATATCCGATTCGGGCATAAATTTAAAGACTTTGATCAGGTCCAGGTGGCCGACGATGTCAAAGTGGCCGCTTTGGGCCATCCGCCCGACGGCTTTGAAGTATTCCTGCCAGATCGTGTCGATATCGCGTTCGGCGTATCCGCCGATAAACTCGGGGTTGTCAAACCCCCATCCGTCCAGGAAGTGGACCGACCCTATAAAGTAATCCACGTCGGCTCTCAGGACGTCCGCATCCATGTGTCCGGGGAGGTAGTCGACTTCATAGGCGGTGAGGAGTGTGATACGGTCGGCATACTTCTGCCTGAGACGCTCGATCTCTCCTTCGTACCACGCCATCTCCTCTTTTTTCATGCGATACCCGGGATCGAAGTCCATATAGGCGTGCTCGCTGAAGCCGAAATAACGGGTATTATTAGCAATGGCCTGGAGGACATACGCTTCCATCTCGCCTTCGGCGTGGTTGCAAAGTGTCGTGTGATTGTGAAGGTCTGCTATCATCAAGGTTCCAGTCTAAATAGTTTTTTTAAATAGTCTATTATGGTTATTTGTCTATAATCGTTACAGAATTATACTGCACCCCATATTACCAAAAGGTTTGATATGACGCAAGAAGAGTTGGATGCGTTGATGAACAGTGATCTCAGCGAGGCCGAGGGCGACCTCGAAGCGACTGAGGAGAGTAGTGAAGAGACCGAATCAGCAAACGTAAGCGAGAACGACTATCGCGTATCCGCCGATGCCAAATGGCCGCCGCCCCCGCCGACAAACGACCATAAAGTGGTCCACCAGCTGGATGAAGTGACCCAGGACTCCGAACGCAAAGCGGGCGAGATCTTCGATATCCTCGAACAGATCAGCAGCGAATCCGAAGGGATCGAATCTTCCGGAAACGGTATCAAAGAAGATATGGAGCGTTTTAAAGAGGTGTTTGGGAAACTGAGCAGCCACTTCCCCAATATCGCGACGTTCAAAGCGGAACTGGAGCGAAGCGAAGCGGCGATCGCTACGCTGGAGGAGATGGAAGAGAAGGCCCAGGCGATCAACGACCAGACGATGATGGCCATGGATGTGATGCAGTACCAGGATATCCACCGCCAGAAGATCGAGCGGGTCATCAACGTGATGCGCGCACTCTCCAAATATATGAACTCCCTTTTCGAAGGGCAGATCGCTGATGAAAAACGGGTCGGTTCGGCCGTCCATATCCACGGCGACAACACCGAAGACGTGGTCAACGACGACGATATCGAGGCGCTGATCGCCTCATTCGGCCAGAAATAGGCAGGGGCATTTGAAAAAAATCGAACTGCTCTCCCCCGCGGGGAATCTCGAAAAACTCAAAATAGCCTTTAATTACGGGGCCGACGCCGTCTACGGCGGGGTCAGCCACTTCTCCCTGCGTCTTAAAAGCGGCAAAGAGTTCGACGAGGCGAGTTTCCAGGAGGGGATCAACTACGCCCACTCCCTGGGGAAAAAGGTCTATGTCACGATCAACGGCTTCCCCTTTACCTCCCAGCTGAAGCTGCTCAAAAACCATATCGCCAAGATGCGGGACATGGGGCCCGATGCGATCATCGTCTCCACGCCCGGCGTGATCAAGCTGGTGCGGGAGATCGCCCCCGATATGCCGATCCATCTCTCCACCCAGGCCAATGTCCTCAACTATCTTGATGCCGAGGTCTTTTACGACATGGGGGTCAAGCGGATCATCGCGGCGCGGGAGATGAGCCTCAAGGACCTCGAGGAGATCAAGAAGCATATCCCCGAGATGGAGCTGGAGATGTTCGTCCACGGTGCGATGTGCTTTGCCTTCAGCGGACGCTGCCTGATCACCTCCCTTCAGACGGGTCGGGTCGCCAACCGGGGCAGCTGTGCCAATGACTGCCGTTTCCCCTACACGGTCTATGTGGAGAACCCCGAGACAAAAGTCCTGATGCGGGTCGAGGAGACCGAAGAGGGGAGTTATATCTTTAATGCCAAGGACCTTAACCTCTCCTCCTATGTCAAGGATATCGTCGACTGCGGGATCATCGACAGCATCAAGATAGAGGGGCGGACCAAGAGCCCCTACTACGCCGGTGTTACGGCCAGAGCCTACCGTATGGCACTGGATGATGCCTATGCCGGGAAATTCGATCCCAAGAAGTACCAGGCGGAACTGGAGACGACAAAAAACCGCGGCTTCTCCGAAGGGTACATCTTTAACCGTCCCCATGAGAAAGACGACCAGAACCTGGAGACCTCAATCTCCGAAGGGACCTTTGATGTCCAGGCCCTGGTGGACGAGAGCGGCGAATATTTTATGACCAAGGGCAAGATCGAACCGGGAACAGTCGCGGAGCTGGTGCTCCCTATCGGTTTTGAAGCGGAGCTGGCCGATAACGAGATCGGCCGCGTTTATGAAGAGGCGGGACGTTTCTTTATCCAATTTAAAAAAGTAGTGACCAAGGACGGCGTGGAGATGGCCAGTATCCACTCCGGAAACACCAATCCTGTCCGTCTGCCGGTCAAACTACCACCCTATACATTTTTAAGGAGCACAATATGAGTAAACCGTTTGTTTCTATTATCATGGGAAGTAAAAGTGATTATGAGATTATGAAAAACTGCGCGGATACACTGGAGAAATTCGGCGTACCGTACGAACTGATCATCTCTTCGGCCCACCGAAGCCCGGAGCGGACGAAGAACTACATCAAAGAGGCCGAAGCAAAGGGTGCTGCGGTCTTTATCGCGGCAGCCGGTATGGCGGCGCACCTCGCCGGTGCCCTGGCAGCGGCGACGACCAAACCGGTCATCGGGGTTCCGATGGCAGGCGGTGAGCTGAGCGGGGTCGATGCCCTCTACTCTACGGTCATGATGCCGGCCGGGATGCCCGTCGGTACCGTTGCCATCGGCAAAGCCGGTGCAGTCAACAGCGCGTTTCTCGGGATGCAGATCCTGGCGATCAGCGATAAGGAGTTGGCACAAAAACTGCTTGATGACCGGAAAGCAAAAGCCGAAAAAGTCGAAAGCGACTCACAAAGCGTCGAAGTCCGTCTGTAAGACGGCACCCTTTTTTTGACAGGAAAAGGGATTGGGCGGAAGCGTAAATTTTAGGAGGAGATCCCATGCAGACATGGCTCAGTATTGATGAATTTGCCAAAACGGTCAACAAAGACCTGGCGGAGATCGAAGTGATGTGCGAAGAGAACAAACTGGTCAGCCGCATCAAGGACGGCACCCGCTATATCGAAGCGGCGAGTGCCACGCAGGTGCTCCTGCCCCAGCGGGCGGCCAAGAAAGGAAAGGCGGCACTCCAGCAGTCTTCCCAGGACGCGATGGTCTTTGTGGAGAAGACCATCGGGACGATCCTCAACCTGCACGAAAAAGTACTGGATGCCAAGGATGAGACCCTCGAAGCCCTCAAAAGCGAAAACCAGTTTTTAAAAGAGGGGCTGCTCTCCATGCAGGAACTCTATGAAGATGACCGCAAAGCGATCGAGACCCTGACAAAACAGCTTCAGATCTCGCAGGACGAACTGGAGTTTGTCAAGCGAAAATACAAGCTCATGTGGGGCAAGGCGATCGAAAACGCCGCAAAAAAAGAGAAATAGAAGAAATATAACAAAGGTTAATAGTGCACTTTTCCAAAATACTACTCAAGCTTCAGGAATTCTGGCAGGAACAGGGATGTAACATCGTTCAGCCCTATGATATGCCGGCAGGGGCGGGGACGTTTCACCCTGCGACACTGCTAAGAAGTCTCGATTCCAAACCGTGGTCGGTGGCGTATGTGGCACCTTCCCGCCGTCCTACAGACGGGCGATACGGGGAAAATCCCAACCGCCTGGGAAGCTACTACCAGTTCCAGGTCCTTATCAAACCGAGCCCGGACAATATCCAGGAGCTCTACCTCAAATCCCTCGAATACCTGGGGCTCGATCTGAAAAAACACGATATCCGGTTTGTCGAAGACAACTGGGAGTCCCCGACGCTGGGCGCCTGGGGTCTTGGCTGGGAAGTGTGGCTGGACGGGATGGAGGTGACACAGTTTACCTACTTCCAGCAGGTGGGGACCATCGCCTGCGATCCCGTAGCCGTAGAGATCACCTACGGGACGGAACGCCTGGCGATGTACCTGCAAAACGTAGATAACGTCTTCCATATCGACTGGAACGAGAACACCAAATATGCGGATATTCACCACGAGAGCGAGTATGAGTTCTCCAAGTTTAACTTTGAAGTGGCGGACAAGGATGTGCTTTTCAGCCAGTTCGAGTTTGCCTCGAGCGAGTGCAAGCGGGCCCTGGAAGCGGGACTGCCCCTGCCGGCATATGACCAGTGTATGGCCGCTTCCCACGCCTTTAATATGCTCGATGCCAGAAAGGCGATCTCCGTGACACAGCGGGCCGATTATATCCTCAAGATCCGGGAGCTGGCCAAAGGGTGTGCGACCCTTTATAAAGAGCAGGAAGAGGAGCGCAACGCCCGTGTGGCAAAGGCGAAAGAGGCGTGACGCTCGGCGAGGTATACAACCTGCTTGACAGGATCTCACCCTTTGAGCTACAGGAGGCATGGGACAACTCAGGCCTCCTGATCGGTTCACAGGTAGATACCTTCGACCATGTCGTGGTCTCCCTCGATATCGACATGGCGATGCTGGAGGAGGTCCCGGAACGGACACTGATCATCACCCACCACCCCCTTATATTCGGGAAGCTGAACCGGCTCGATTTTTCACAATACCCGGCAAAACTTATCCAAAAGATGATCAAAAAGGATATCTTTCACATCGCGCTCCACACCAATTTCGACAAGACGCATCTGAACGAATATGTCGCCAAAGAGGTACTGGGCCTGGAAGATATCGAGATGAGTGACTTTGTCTGCTACGGGAACGTGCCGGAACAGAGCCTGGAGGATTACGCCGAGTCGGTTAAAAAGAAGTTGGGGCTTGAGAAGATCAAGATGACCAAGGCCGGCGAACGGGTCCGGCGGGTCGCACTGACGACAGGCTCGGGGGCGTCGCTGCTGAAATACGTTAAAGCCGACTGTTTTCTGACCGGAGACATCAAGTATCACGACGCGATGGAAGCCCTGGCCCTAGATATAAGTTTAATTGATATAACCCATTACGGAAGCGAACGGTTTTTTTCACAAATTCTATGTGAAATATTGAATCATAATGGGATTAAAGCTATAATTAAAAATTCAAAAGACCCATTTACAATTATGCAGGAGATAAAATGAACAAGCACCTGGTGCAGTTGATCGAATTAGCACAGATCGATAGCGACATCGACTCTTTCGGACCAAAAGAGGAAGCTATCAACGAAAATCTGAACAAGATTCTAGAAAACGAGAAGAAAAACCTTGAAGTGATCGCCCAGCTCGAAGAGGAGATCGGCGACAACAAGATGAAAAAATCCAAAAGCGAAGCGCACCTTGCCGAGCTGAGCGCAAAGCTGGAAGATATCGAGAAAAAAAGCGGCGCCGTCAAAAATGAAAAAGAGATGAAATCCCTCCAGCTTGAAGAGGAGATCGCCAAGGAACAGATCGTCTTTGCCAACGAAGAGATCGAACGCCTGGACAAGATCGAAACAAGCAAAGAGGAAGAGATCGCCGCCCTGAAAACCGAAAACGAAGAGCTGATCAAACAGGCCGAAGAGGCCAAAGAAGAGAGTAAAAAAGAGATCGAAGCCCTCGAAGTCGAGAAGAAAGCCTCCTTTGAGAAAAAAGAGAAACTGGTCGGTGAAGTACCGCAAAAGATCCTCTCCTTCTATCAGAAAATCCGACGATGGGCCGGCAACAGCACGGTCGTACCGGTCAAAAAACAGGCGTGCCAGGGCTGTTTTATGAAAATCAACGACCGCGTCTATGCGGAAGTCATCAAATCCGAAGAGATCGTCAACTGCCCGAGCTGCGGAAGAATCCTGTATATTTCAACTGACGAAAACGAATAATCTATGAAGCGCGGCGGCATGGTCCTCTATTATCTTGCCGCGCTTACTCTCTACCTACTAGCCCTTCCTTTTCTTATCCTACTCAGTTTTAAAGCCAAATACCGTCAGTCGGTCCCGGCCCGTTTTTTTTTAAAGAACAACCCGCCCTTTTCACGTGAAGGTATCTGGTTCCACGCCTGCTCCCTGGGGGAAGCCAAGTCGTTGGCCCCGTTGATCGAGCGTTTTGAAGGGGAGCCCGTCAATGTTTCGGTCATTACCCAGACCGGTTTTGAAGAGGCCAACAAGCTCCCTGCACAGGTGCGTTATCTGCCCTTTGAGGTCCTGCTCCCGTTCTGGATCAAGCCCAACAAGGCCCTGGTCGTCCTGGAAGCGGAACTGTGGTTCCTCCTCTTTTTTATCGCCAAAGCAAGGGGGATGAAGACGATCCTGCTTAATGCGCGTATGAGTGACCGCTCCTTCGGAAAATACATGAAGATGAAGTGGTTCTATTCGGCGATCTTCTCCCATATCGATGTCGTCTACGCCCAGAGCCAGACCGACCGAAACCGCCTGCTGGATCTGGGAGCAAGGCATGTGGAAGTGATCGGGAATATCAAGATGTTCCAGAAGATCGAATACAAGAAGCTTTTCCAAAAACCCGATGCTCTTGTGATCACAGCCGCCAGTACCCACGAAGGGGAAGAGGGAGTGATGACGGATGCCTGGCTCCAATACGGAAAAGGGAAGCTGATCGTCGTCCCGCGCCATCCCGAGCGCTTTGGCAAAGTGGCCAAACTCCTGGCCCAGAAGGCGGAATCGGGCGGCAAGAGCTTTCACCGCTTCAGTGAGCGGGAGGCGTTTGACAGCGATATCGTCCTGGTGGACAGGATGGGCGTCCTTAACGAGATCTATGCCATCACCGATGTCGTAATCCTGGGCGGTTCCTTCGTCAAGGTGGGAGGGCACAATCCACTCGAACCCGAGCATTTCGGCTGCAAGCTGATCACGGGACACGAGATCTTCAACCAGCACGCCATCTTCAGCGGCCTGGAAAACGTCATCTACACCAACAAAGAGGGATTGCCGGAGAGCCTTAAAGAGGCAGAGACGACCCCCGGCATTACGATCAAAAACCGACCCGACATCGACCATATCTTCGCAAAGATCAAAAGCAATGTTCTATGAGGTGAAAGGGGATCACATCTTCCTTCGCGTCAAAGCCGTTCCCGGGTCCAGCATCAATAAGATCGCCGATATCCAGGAGGATGTCCTGCGAATCAAGATCAAAGCGCCGGCTGTCGAGGGGGCGGCCAACAAAGAGCTGGTGAAATTCCTTGCCAAGACATTCCGCATTGCCAAAAGCGATATCGAGATCCTCAAAGGGGAGACTTCCAAAGTAAAGACCGTCTCCCTGCCTGGCGGGCAGCAGCTCGCTGATAAACTGGACAAGCTACCCGTCTAATCAGTTATAACCGTTTATTTACCAAGAATCAGTACAATTCTTCCGACATATTTTATCGGAGTTAAACATGATCAAACAGATAGTTGTTTCCAGATATTTTCAAAACTTTATCACCTGGCTGATCGTCTTCAACGGCGTCATCCTGGGACTGGCCACCTCACAGGAGGTGATGGCGGATTACGGTGCTCTTATCACGGCACTTGACGGTGTGATCGTCGGGATCTTTACCGTCGAGATCGCCATGCGGATCGCTGTCTACCGGGGCGCTTTTTTTAAAGACCCCTGGAGCCTTTTTGACTTCTTTGTCGTGGCGATCTCCCTGATCCCGGCGAGTGAAGGGCTTTCGATCCTGCGGGCGCTGCGCGTGCTGCGGCTTTTCCGTCTCCTGACGATCATCCCGCAGATGCGGACGATCATTGCGGCCCTTTTGGGCGTAATCCCCGGAATCATGTCCGTTTCCATGGTGCTGCTGCTCTTTTTCTATGTCTTCGCCATTATGGCGACCAACCTGTTCGGAGAGGCATTTCCCCAGTGGTTCGGGACGCTGGGCGAGTCCATGTATACGCTCTTTCAGGTGATGACACTGGAGAGCTGGTCCATGGGGATCGCACGGCCGGTGATGGAGGCGTACCCATGGGCATGGATCTACTTTGTCATCTATATCCTGATCGTAACGTTTATCATGGTCAACCTCTTTATCGGTCTGATCGTCGATGCGATCTTTACGATCAAGGGGGATGAAAAAGAGGCGGTGGAAAACCCCGTTTCAGATATGGAGAAGCTGGCCGGCGAGGTGCAGGAGCTCAAGGCGATGATTTCCCGCCTGGAGGAGAAGCTCTAGCCTACTCTTTGTCCAGACTGTCGACGACGATGGCGCCGATGGATGCGGGCATGGCGATGAGGATAACCCGTTTGAATGCCAGCAGGGGATCAGCAGCCAGCGGAAGTTTGTCCAGGGCCAGCAGGACCAGGGCGACAACCGCCAGCGTGATCAGGTAGGCGATAACGATCCGGAAAGCGAAGGCGGCGGCACGGGTCGTGATGTCGTGCTGGAAGATCCCCTGGTAAGCGTAAAAGCCGAGGAAGACCAGGGTAAGGAGGACGACCAGAATCAGGTTCCCCGTCGGAAGGGATGCGGCGATACGCCACGCCTCCTCGGAAAAGGCAATGGGGGCCGAGAGGGCAAAGGCCCCGACAATGATCTGGCTGATATCCTCGAGGTTAAACCGTAGATCCATCTAAACTGCTCCTGTCTGAATAGAGTATCTTAACATGTTGTAAGAAAACGGGACTTATCCTCTTTGCAGAGTATAATATGGAAACGAAAAAGTGAGAAAAAGTGGGACAAGTATGGTCGGTCTATATCCTCAAATGCAGTGATGCGACGCTTTACACCGGGATCACGACCGATCTTCAGCGGCGCCTGGATGAGCACAACGGTTCGCAGAAGGGAGCCAAATATACGCGTACAAGGCGTCCGGTCAGTCTGGCCTATGTCGAGACGGTCCCAAGCCGGTCCGAGGCGTCAAAACGGGAGTATGCGATAAAAAAAATGGGGAAAAAAGAGAAAGAGGCATTGATAGAAAGAGGGGGAGCAGCCGCCTCCTCCCAAGTCAAAAGGGACGGCTAAGCAGGGTTACTTGGTAACAACCCCGCCGATGTTTGCTACGGTTGCCACCGTACCGATAACGAGAAAAAGTATAAACAGGGCGGTAGCCACTGTCGTTAGCGTTTTTTGCGACATACTTGCTCCTTTATGTATAAACATGATCTATTATAGCACTGGCATTTCATAAAAAAACCTTAAGCTTTTTGCAGAATGATGATGTTTTTTTCGGGAAAATCGCAGGTGAGTCCCAGTATCCGGGCGAGGGTTCGGAAACTTTGCCGGTGGTAGAAGACTACGTGGGTCGGGTCCTTGGGATAGTACCAGGTCGCGAAATCGATCGTCTCGTCCCATAGGGAGGTCATGATACCCAGGATGCCACCGGGACGCAGGAGGGAAACAAGGCGTTCGAACTCTTCGGCGGGTTTGTAGAAGTGCTCGGCAGCTTCGCTGCAGGTGATAAAGTCGTACCGGCGGCTTAGCGGTGCCGGGTCGGGGAAGAAGTAGGGGTCGTAGACCTGCATGGTGTGTCCCTTCTCCTTCAGGATTTCAGCAAGGAGCGGGGTCGGCCCGCAGCCGTAGTCAAGCCCCTCTGACGCAGCGGCGAGCCTGGCATCGACGGGAAGGGCCAGCCGTTCTAAAAAACGGCGGTATCCGGGATCATCGGCGTCGTTGTCGTGAAGCAGGTAGCGTGCGTGCTCCTCCTCTTTAGCCAGGAGTGCCGCGGGATCGGTAAAGATAGCAAGGCAGTCGTGACACCGGTAATAATCGGTCGTATCACGGTTGAGATAGAAGGCGGTTTGGGAACTGCGGCAGACGGGGCACGGCATCATTGCCCTTTTAGGTTAGCGGATCTTAACGTTTGACACACCGGACGTTCATTTTAAAGCCCTTGGGGCTGTGGAAGCTGCTGCCGTCGTAGAAGTAGAGGTAAAATCCCTGGTCGAAATCCTGGGTAAATTCGCTGACCGACCAGTAGTAGTCTTTTTTGAACGCATCTTTGATGGGACTGCTGTAGGCGCTTTTGAGTTCAGCTATCGTCGGGAGTCTGCCCCCTTTGTCGTCACAGTAGTCGATCGCCTCTTCCCATGTCCGTTTGCGCGGAGACTCATCGATCAGCCACTGGGCCGCTTCCAGTAGGGTTGAGAGAAGAAAGAGCGTTACCAAGGATAGCAGAAGAGATCGCATCAAAAACCTTTATATGTGATGGGTTTATTATCGTATATTTTTGATTAAAGTGACTTGGCCAGGGCCGTCAGTACCTTTTTTAGGGCTTTAAGATCATGGCTCCGCAGGATGACCCGCAGGATCGGATCTTTGACCGTCGGGGGGCGGATGGCCCCGACCTCGAACCCTTTTTTAAGAAGCTGCTCTTTTTTCTCCAGGGCTGCCTCGGAACTTTCGACCGGGATCGGCAGGATCAGGGAGTCGGTCTCGATGCCCGTGATCTCTTTGGCCATGGCGATCGCTTTGGCGACATTTTTGCGCAGGGACTTTCGGTTTTTATTGATGTATTTTAGGTTTTCATCCGCCAGGGCGATGTCAAAGAGACTGGGTGCCGTGGCATAGATGACGCTTTTGGCCCGGTTTTCGAGGAAACTGATCACTTCGTTGTCGGCCAGGATATAGGCGCCGTAGCTTCCAAAGGCCTTGCCCAGGGTCCCCATCTTGATATGGTTGGGTTTTGGTTCGATCCCGTAATGGTCGAAGATGCCCAGCAGGTTGGGGCCGATGACACCACTGCTGTGGGCTTCGTCGACAAGGAGCATCGCCCCGGTCTCATCGGCCAGGTCGAAGAACTCTTTCGGCGCCAGGTCGCCGCCCATGGAGTAGATCCCCTCGATGGCGATAAAGGCGTTTTTGTACTCACGGTTTTTGAGCAGTCTGGCGGCTGCTTCGTAATCATTGTGCGGGAAGAAGACGACCGTCGCATCGGTCAGCCTGGAGGCGACGATGCCGCTGGCATGGTACTCTTTATCCATAAGCAGCAGGTCCCCCTTGCGCGGAAGCGCTTCGATCATGGCAAGGTTGGCCAGGAAGCCGCTGCCCACGACCATAGCCGCGTCAAAACCGTTCAGTTTGCAGAGCCGTTTTTCGAAATCGCGGTGGATGGGGTGGTAGCCGTTGACAAGCTGGGAGGCTTTGGGAGCGAAGACGGGGTACTTTTTGACCCGGTTATAGGCGCGTTTAAGCTGGCTTTTTTTCTCGGCCAGTCCCAGGTAGTCGTTGGAGGCGAAGTCCTTTTTCTTCCCGAGATTGAGGATCCGTTCGCGGAAACGTGAGACATTTTTTAAAGCGGCTAGTGACCGGGCGTACAGCATATTACTTTTCCTACTGGCAATTTCTCAATAGGGCTATTTTAGCGGGTTTCATCTTGTTTGTTCTTTCGTTCGTTTCGGCTCTTTGTAATATTCCGGATCATCAGGATGATAAAAAAGAGGGCAATACCCCCGTGCAGGGACATCAGCAGCCATTCGCCTTTTCCCGCGGCGGTTACGGCCAGCCCAAGGAAGACGGCCGCGGCGATCAGACACATGGGGGGTGCTCCTTTAGTGTATGGTGATAACAAAACATGCACCCTCCTCGGTATTTCGTACGCTGAGGGTACCACCCAGTTTCTGGGTGATGATCATGTTGGACATAAAAAGTCCCAGGCCCGTTTCGTTTTTATTGCTTTTGGTCGAGAAGTAGGGTTCGAAGATCTGTTCCATGATCTCCGCCTTAATCCCGCCTCCGTTATCCCGTATCTCCAAAAGGGTGCTGCGGTTCGATTTACGGATAGCGATATGGATCCAGCCGTCGTCGCGTCCGCTCCGTTCGACTGCTTCGACTGCATTATTAATAACGGGGATAAGGGCATTGACCAGCTCGAAGGAGACCTCCTCCCTTCCTGCCCGGTCCGGGTCATCGATGGTGAGAGCGATCTGTTTCTGCTCCAGTAGCGGGCCGATAATCATAAACGCTTCCTGGATTATCTGTGAAAGCGGGGCGTTGCTCTCTCCTTCTTTGAAAAGGGCCCGGAAGTTTTCGATCGTATCCGATAAGTTTTGGATGATCCCCATTGTATTCCGGGTGACCCGTTTGATGTAGGCACCGTCCAGTTCGTTGTGCTCGAATGCGTCCTCCATATCCTGAATCATGAGCCCGATGGAGGTGAGCGGCTGGCGCCAGTGGTGGGCGATCATGCTCATCAGCTCACCCTTGGCCGCGATGTTCTGTTGCATAAAGAGGAGTTTGTCTTTTTCCAAATTGGCTTCCACCTCCTCTTTTACGCGTCGGGTCAGGTCCCTGTTGAGACTTATGACCTCCTGGGTGCGGTCGGCGATGATCGATTCGAGGTTTTCGATATGGTTTTTGATCTGTTGGCCCATGGCGAAGATATTATCACGCAGGTGGCCGATCTCGTCATAGGAGATCGCTTTTGTCTCCTGTTCAAGGATCGAGAAGTCGTTCTCTTTGAGGCGTTTTGCAAAGGTGTCGATAAGCCGGATCTCATGGAGGACCTTATTGGTTGTCGCGGTGATCGCCAGGTAGATCGCCAGACCGACGATCAGGAAAAGGAGGAGCTCTTTTAAAAGACGGTCACGGAAATCGTTGTAATAGAAGGTAAAGTCGTGCAGGGTGGTAAAGTAGCCGATCAGGCTGCCGTCAAAATCGAAAAGAGGGACGTGGGTGAGGAAATATTTTTTATGCCTGCCGTCAAAAAACTCCCCCTGTTTATCAAAACTAAGGGCAGCAAGGCGTTCCGACTCAATGGGGAGGGTCGTATACGCGAGGATCTTATCCCCGATGCGCAGCTTACCGTCAGTATATTTTTCGTAGATCTTTGGCTTGAGGTGGTCTTTAAGACGTTTGTCCAGGTAGGTGATAAAGGCCTCTTTTCCGGTGAGCTCCTTGAAGGTGAGGGGGAGGGTGTCCATATCCTTTCCCACCGAGACGCCGCCCAGGACTTTGTCGCCGTCTATGATGGGATAGGTGGCACGGATGCCGGAATAGGTTTTACAGACCATCAGGTGGGAACTCTCTTTAAAAGAGGAGGTGACCCATGCGATATCGCTTCTGACATCGGAGACGTCGATATTGAAAGTGCCGAAATGGGACATATTGACATAGGAGATGGCAGGCTTTTTAAAAAAATGCATTTCGTGGATCAGTTTTTTGGCTTTGAGTCCTTTCCAGAAGGGGAGCAGGTGGCGGTAGAGACGGTTGCGCTGATCTTTTTTGTACATTTCGATGATCGTTTGATTAGTCGTCAACTGGATGGCGATAGCGTGTACGGTATCTTTCTCGCGTTGGATCAGCATGGCGACGTTGCGCTTGTTATCTGCCAGCAGCTCCTCTGCACGCTGGTCGGTACTGGAGTAGAAGCTTTCGATCTCGTAAACCAGGAAAAGGATCAACCCGATGACGAGGATGGGGATAAAATATTTGTATTTTAGTCCATGCACGATGCTTCCTTTTACTGATAACCGGAGTAAACCATCATAACATAGTATGAAAGAAATTTATAAGAACGGCAACAGTTTTTCGATTGTCAGTCCCATGGCACAGCTCTCCAGTCCCCGGACCGAGCGGATATAGGGCCTGCAGAAGCCTTCGACCATGCAGGCACCTGCCTTTCCTTTCCACTCACCGCCTTGAAGGTACTCTTCCAGGTGGGTTTCGTCAAAGGGGGCGAAGTCGTAGACGGTCGAGGAGAGGTCGATATACTCCAGCTCGTTTGAGCGGTAGATCGTGCAGGTGATGATGGAGGTCTCGCTGCCGCTTTGAAGCAGGAGGGTCTTTCGGGCCTCCTCGGCAGTGGCCGCCTTGCGCAGGATCTCACCCCGGGCGGTGACGACCGTATCGGCGCAGAGGATCCGTCTATCCGTGCCCAGCTCCTCCAGGGCATGGGCCATCTTCAGCCGGGTCGCCTGGTAGACGAAGCTTTTGGGATTGCGGGTCGTGATACTCTCCTCATCGGCTGCGGTGGGCCGCTGGGTGAAGGCGATGCCGTGGGCGTTGAGTATGTCGGCCCGGGTCGGCGAGGCGGAAGCGAGTATCAGCATCAAAAGCCCCGCAGCACGACACCGAGGTAGATCGCGATAATGCCGAGCATGATGTTCAGCGGCAGCATGTACTTGGTGATCAGGGTGAGGTTTCTGACCAGCAGATCGTTTTGCTGCAGGTAGAAGGCCTTCTCCGCCTTTTTACGCCGGATCAGCATCATGATGAGGTTGGCAGTCATCACCGTCCAGATCGCCTCTTTTGCCAGGGCGACCGAGTAGAGATCGGGGTCGTTTTGTTTGAAATCAAACCCGACGACCAGCAGCAGGGCCGTCAGCAGCAGTAAAAAGACCACGGGGATCATAAACAGAAAGAGCCGTTTCATCACCTCGAGGCTGCGTGGGATGCGGATCATAGGGTCGCTGATCTTCTGCAAAGAGGGGTGGACCGCCACGCGGATGCCGATCATCGCCCCGACCCAGATAACGGCGCTGATGACGTGAAAAAAGATAATAAGTCGTCCGTATTCGCTTATAAAGAGTTCCATTGTTTTCCTTTTGGTTTTATGCCGCGATTAAAGCATATTAACTCTAAATCTAAAGAAAAAAGGAGAGGGGAAAAGGGGAGCACGGCTCCCCGAAAGCAAAAGGTTAGAGGTTTTCTTTAACGTAGGCCAGCGCCGTAGTTTTGGCTTCTTCGATACCTGCGGGGTTGGTCCCGCCGCCGCTGGCGAAGTCGGGGCGTCCGCCCCCTTTGCCGCCGATCTTTTCGGCTGTGGCTTTAAGCCAGTTGCCGGCATGGATATCGCATCCCTGGCTTCCTGCAGAGATACGCACTTTGCCGTTGTTCTCCTGCAGCAGCAGGATAGCGACTTTGTCGTATTTGGCTTTTGCCTCGTCGATCATCTTCTGGATATCGCCGCCCTGGATATCTTCGATGATGACGTTGACCCCATTGATCGTTTCGGCTTTGATCTCCGTCGCGACCGCCGCCTGGGCGTTTTTGACTTCCTGTTTGAGCTCTTTTACCTGCTCTTGAAGCTTTTTGATCCCGAGGCCAAGGTCGTTTGACTTGATGGTCGTTTTGGCTTCGTCCATCTCCGCCTGCATCGCCTTCATATAGCGGTAGGCGGACTGGGAGACGACCGCTTCGATCCGTCGTACCCCTGCACTGACACCGGACTCTTTCGTGATGATAAACATCCCGATCTCACCCAGGTTCTCCACGTGGGTCCCGCCGCAGAACTCGACGGAGTCGCTTCCCAGACTCACGACCCGGACCGTGTCGCCGTACTTCTCGCCGAAGAGCGCCTTGGCTCCACTGGCCTGCGCCTCTTCCAGGCTCATCTCCTGGGTGGCTGCATTGGTCTCGTAGGCGATCTGGCGGTTGACCCACGCTTCGATCTCGTTCAGCTGCTCCTGCGTGACCGCCTTGGGGTAGCTGAAGTCAAAGCGCAGCCGGTTGGCATCCACATTGCTTCCCGCCTGCTGGGCACTTTCTCCCAGGATCTTGCCCAGCGCCGCGTGCAGCAGGTGTGTCGCGGAGTGGTGGCGCGCGATCTCTTTGCGGTCGGCGTCGACCGTGGCGGTGACCGTGTCACCCGCTTTAAGGGATTTGTCCAGTCTGACTTCACTCAGGTTAAGCCCGAAGAACTTCTCGGTCTGGAGTACGCGTCCGTACCCGTCGAGTGTGCCCGTATCCCCTTTTTGACCGCCGCTTGTGGCATAAAAAGGAGTTTTTTCCAGCATCACCCACCCGGAAGCTCCCGCATCCAGGCTGTCGGTAATCTTCATCGATTCGTCAAACAGTGCCAGGATTTTCGTCTCGTTGGCCGTCTGGGTATAACCGACAAACTCGTTTTCACCGAACTGCTCCAGGGCGATCTTGAAATCGCCGTCTTTAGCCGCGTCGCCGGAACCTTTCCAGGCTGCTTTGGCCCGCTCTTTTTGCACTTGCATTTCGGTGTTGAAACCGTCAACATCAAGGGCAACATTCTTCTCTCTAAGCATATCTTCGGTCAAATCCAGTGGGAAACCGAAGGTGTCGTAGAGTTTGAAGGCGACTTTTCCGTCGAAGGTCCCCTTCGTCTCGGCCAGGGCTTCTTCGAAAAGCTTCATCCCGTTTTCGATCGTGGAGAAGAAACGCTCCTCTTCCAGTTTGATCTGCTCCTGGATAAACGGCATCTTCTCTGCCAGGTAGGGGTAGTTTGTCCCCATCACTTTTTCGACGACTTCGGCCAGTTTGTACATAAACGGCTCCCGAAGACCCAGCATATAGCCGTGGCGTACAGCCCGTCGGAGGATCCGTCGAAGGACGTACCCGCGTCCCTCTTTATCGAATGTCACGCCCTGGGAGATCAGGAAGGTGACCGCCCGGATGTGGTCGGCGATGACGCGGAAGCTGGCCCCTTCGGCGTAGACGTATTTTTTACCCGTCAGTTCGGCGACGGCTTCGATGATCGGCATGAAGAGGGAAGTGTCGTAGTTGCTTGTCTTACCCTCTTTGATCGCCGTGATCCGTTCAAGCCCCATCCCCGTATCGATGGAGGGTTTGGGAAGCGGGTGGAGTGTGCCGTCTTCGGTCCGGTTGTACTGCATGAAGACGAGGTTCCAGATCTCCAGGAAGCGGTCGCCTTCACCGCCCAGGTAATCTTCCTCGGAGTTGAAGTGTTCTTCCCCCTGGTCATAGTGGATCTCGCTGCAGGGGCCACACGGTCCCGTATCGCCCATCTGCCAGAAGTTGTCCTTGTCGCCCATGCGGACGATGCGCGCTTCGGGGACGTGCTTTTGCCATAGCTCATATGCTTCATCGTCACTGTCGTGGACAGAGATCCAGAGCTTCTCTGCGGGTAGCCCGACGACATTGGTCACAAAATCCCAGCTGTAGTCGATCACTTCGGTTTTGAAGTAGTCGCCGAAACTGAAGTTCCCCAGCATCTCAAAGAGGGTGTGGTGGCGTGCCGTGTAGCCGACATTGTCCAGGTCGTTGTGCTTACCGCCCGCCCGGAGGCAGAGCTGGGAGCTGGTTGCTCTTGGCGGGTTTGGTGTAGGGACTTCGCCCACGAAGACCGGTTTGAAAGCTACCATCCCGGCGTTGACGAACAGCAGGGAGGGATCGTCTGGGATCAGCGGGGCGCTGGGCACGATCGTGTGGTCCAGCTTGGCGAAATAGTCTAGAAACGTTTGTCTTAAATCCATGGATAACCTAAAAAAAGCACCGTCGTGCTCATAATTTTTTCGCGATCATATCCAAAAAGTGGTAAGTCTGCGATAAAAAAATACTTGAACAGGGAAAAAATCAGCTTGGGTTTTGAATCGTGGGAGGAGGGGGTTCCGCCCGCAGGGAACGGGCGGCGTTATGTTATTCTGTCGCGCTTCGGACGACCTTTTCCATATCTTTTTGTGCTTTCAGCAGGGCGTCGATTGACTCCTGGTCCGTGATGGCGGCGCTGCTGAGCCAGTTGTAGACCGAAGGGTAGGCGACGACGATCTTATCCTCGTCTTTTTTCTTATAGATCGCAAGGGTGCACGGGGCGAAGGCGCCGGTCTCCGGGCGCTCTTTACTGGTGGCGAAGATCACCTTGAGCTTGCAGATGGAGTAGGTGTCGTAGAAGAGAAAATCGCTCTCTGTCGTCTCCTCTTCCGTCAGTTCGTAGTTGTAGTTTGTGAAGTTGGCCAGGACAAAACCGTGGGGTTTGAGGCCGTCTTCGATGAGGAGTTCGATCTCCTCTTTCATATCTTCGGCTTCGTCCTCTTCCACTTCCAGGCTAAACTGTGTCAGTAGGTCGCCCCGGGGTGCTTTGACGGCATAGGTCGGGGAGTGGTCGGCACCTTTTGGCATGGCCGTTTTAAGGGCGCTTTGGATTTTTGACTCCAGCTCTTTTAGAAGGGGGTCGACCGATGCAAGCCCCAGGATCTTCGCCTGGGTAGCGGCTGTCAGGACGGCGGCATAGATCGTATCTTCCCCCTCTTTTTGATAGATCCCCATACTCATCGGGACAAAGACGCCCGCCTGGGGGTACTTGTTGACCAGTTTTTTGGCAATGGCCGGGTGGTAGAGCGTAAAGAGGTTGTAGGTCGTAAAACTAGTCGAACCGAACTGCTTTTTGTACGGTCCGTTCATATCCCGGTTGTCCGCGACGGTAAAGCCCGCTTTGGAAAAAGCGGCTTCGATCGTTTTGGGGGTGACCGCCCCGTCTTTGTTTTTAGAGCCGTAGACGAAGAAGTCACCGGCTGATAATGTTGCTGTCAGGGCGAAAAGAAGCCCTGTCAAGAGTGTTGTCAGTTTCATTTTTTTCCTTTGCTTAATAAATTTGGATATAAAAATTCTGCCGCATTAGCGGATGACGTTAAGGTCTGATGTAGACCCACCCTTTTTTGATCCGCTCGGCGATCTCGACGATCCCGGCCGTGACCACCTCAGCATCGTCCAGGATCGCTTCGCGGGGGATCTTTTTGGTGCGCATCGTGTTGCCGCAGGCGATAAACTCCACGTCGTAGGTCATCAGTGCCTCGACCCGGACCCGGATCTCTTTTTCGCTTTTTAAGAGTGCGCGGATCCCGTGGTAGTAGGCGACGATAGCGATCTCGACGTTTTCAGGGCCGTAGAACTTCATGACGTTGTTGGCTGAGCTCAGGACGTGGTGGATCGCTTCGTCTTTGTCACTGGTGATCTGGAAGACGATCTGTCTCGGGTTGTCGATCGCCGGGGGCGGATCGGCATACTCCGTCTCCGCAAAGAGGAGTGAAAGGGTCAGCCCCAGGAGGGTGATCATGTATCGCATTGTTACTCTCCGATCCCGGCGAGGATCTCCAGGAAGTCTTCCCGGGTCCATCCGCCGATAAGTTTTTTTACCAGGTTGCCGTTGGCGTCCAGGAAATAGAAGCTCGGGGTCACCCGCGCCTGGATCCCAGCCGGCATCGCCTGGGACGTGATGTCGACCCGGAGGGGGACGACCCGTTTCATGATCGCTTCCCGCGTTGCCGGGTCGTCGAACACTTCCGTGTCCATGACCCGGCAGTAGTAGCAGCCCGGACGCATCGATTCGACCATGATCAGTCTGCCGCTCTGCTGGGCTTTAAGACGGGCGCTTTCAAAATCCTCCGTCCAGAATTCGGTGCCGAAAATAGATAGATAAGTTGTAAAAAAAACGAGAAGGAATCGCATCGGCGTTACTCTTCCCACTCTAACAGTTGATATGCCTTGAAGACGTTTTTTCTGTGGAGTTCGTCATAGAGCGGAACGGCGGCGAAACCGTCCATCGTAACCGTTTCGGTCACCTGGTCGATCTCGACACCGTCGTCTATGGCGGCCCGTACGCTTTCAAGAAGTTCGGTGAGGTAGGATCTCGTAAGGAATGTGGCATCTTTTCCGGTCTTGCGACCATGCCCTCCCACGAGGAAGTCCCACTTCATTGCATCCAGTTTTTCAAGGGCTTTAAGCCATCCTTTAATATCACCATCTCGAAGAGACAAAACAGACTCACTGAAACAGAGATCTCCCACGAGTACTGTATTTCTTAAGGGGAGGGAGACGACCAGGTCGCCGGTTGTGTGGGCGATCTCCGTGAGCTGTTTTATCTCTATAGAGTGCTGAGCTATCGTAAAGGCGTAGCTGTCTTTGACGTAAATATCGGGCATGACCGGTTCGGTTCCCGCAAATGCCTCTTTGGTAATGCTGCGTTCCATACGCGTCATGCCGTTTGTATCTACCGCGTTTTTCATCTTCGCGGATCCGATGATCGTGGCGCCTTTTTCTTTGTAATACCCGTTGCCGAGCCAGTGGTCGTCGTGCTGGTGGGTATTGATGACATAGGGGACCGGCTTGTCTCCGTACGTCTTGATGATCGCCGCGTGGGCCTGCTTGGCGTATTGATAGGTCGGGCCGCTGTCGATGACAAGCCAGCCCGACTCCATATCCGCAAAGCAGCTATTGACCATGTTGCCGTTGTTTGCCGTGTCGGGGGCTTCCGGTTTCCCGAAAAAGCAGTAGACACCCTCCGTCACGGCGACGGGTTTGAGTTGGTAGTCAAACCCGTACAGGGACATTAAGGAAGTAAGTATGAAGGTCAATAGCCGCGGTATCATAATCTGCGCTTCTTAGTTTTAGAACTTGACCTGGTACTGGGCGATCATCAGGTTTTCCGTGTGACCTTTTTTCCCGTTCCATTTAGTCGAACCGTCTGTATCGCCACCCGCCGTGATGTAGTTGAAGACGACTTTATGGGCGTTACGCTTACGTTTGTCGCTTCGGCTCATGCTTTTGGCTACAGGAGACATATAGAGGTTAAACCCGAGGTAGGTATTTGTCAGCGTCGTTTCAACCTTGTTTTTCTCGGCGTCACCCTGAACGTGCTTAGCCGCTAACTCGAGGTTTTCGCTGAGGGCATACGTACCGGTAAAGGCCATGGTTCTTTCGTTGTAATCTTTGACACCGTCGATGTTTTTGGAATCATACATTTCGAATTTGACATTCAGCGGTCCCATGTGGGAGTCCAGACCGAAGTTTAGGGAAGTGTAATCTTCTGTGACATTGCCGTCATCAAGGTCGCCGTTTGCATCCAGTGTGATACCTCCCGCATACGGAGACATCGCATAGGAGACTTCGGCGTGAAGGGCTTCACCCATATCATACATACCGCGGACGGCATAGGAGTTGGAGTATCCGCCCTGATTGGCAGTGTATCCCGTATTCGGTGTCTCGTCACCGGCTTTTACCGCACCGCTTCGTCCCGCCGGGTTGGCGATCATGATGTCATACCCGAATCCGGTCCACGGTCGTTCGTGACCCATTTCAAAGCCGTTGACTTTCCCTTCGCCGCCGATGGCACGGCCGCTCAGCATCAGACCGATGTTACGCTCAAGGGACATCTGCTTGTCAAAGGAGCGTTCAACAATATCGAGGTTCCAGCCCGGGATCGTAAAGCCCATACCGTGGGGCATCTTGATCAGACCGGCTTTAACGGTCAGTGCTTTGTCGAATTTATAGAAGACAAACGCATCTTTCATCATCTGGACCATGCCGACTTTGTTCTGATCATGCGGCTGGTTGAAATCGAGGAAAAGTTTTGCACCAAGGTTACCGGCAGAGTAGTTCATTCCCCAACGGACACGGTCTGCACCGAAACGGAGTGCATCTTTGCCTGTCGCTTCATTACCGTCACCGCTCCACGCATTGAGCTGATAAAAACCGTAGAGTTTCAGCTTGGTATCCACATCACCTTGTTTCTTTTTGATATCAAACGCTTCCGCACCGGATACCATCAGTAGTGCTGCTGCACATGCCATTGCTAGTTTTGTTTTCATTTCTTTCTCCTTTTTGAAATGGACGGCCGGAGCCGTCATCCGCAGATGTTCCCGGGTTTGGGGCATCCGCATCCGTAATCAACCACATTAACGTTGGAATCACTGCTGATATTGACAGTGCCCTGGCGTTTAATGTAGTCCCGGGTTACGTCGTAGACCGGCTTGATAAGCTCTTCTCTCAGGTTGCTTCCCGCATTTTGCAGGTTGCCGCCCCAGGCGGAGATCTTGTACATCTTGGTATCTTTGAGATCTTTCCCGTTTACCTTGATGTTGCCGATCCGTTTTCCGGCTTTGCCGCCGACCTGGATGTCATACGTCATCCCGCCCAGGCGGCTCATGTCGCCGCCCTGCTGGTAGAGCGGGTTGGCGTTAAAGACGTTGTCCGCGATATCCTCCAGGAGGGCCGCGATCCGTTTCCCGGAGAGCTCGAACGTATAGACTTCCGGGTAGGTGATCGCCGTCATGTCGTAGACGTTGTCCATCGTGATCGGGCTGTTCTCCAATACCGTCGTCCCCCAGCGGTAGCCGGGAGTGAATGAGATCTCGCTGTCCATTGTATCACGGATTGCATCGTTGATCAGCTGATCGAACGTGGAGTGGAACGTATCCCGTTTGTAGAGCGTCCCTTTGGTTTTGCCCAGTACCTCGTTCATCTCGGCGTCAAACGGCTTGTACCATTTGTCCACCAGGGCAAGCCCCGCGGGGTCCGCTTCGATGATGTTGGAGGCGACCGGGATCAGCTTGTAGTTGTATCCGACCACTTTTTTGTTCTGAATATCGAGGTCCAGGCGTCCGATATATTTCCCATGGCTTCCCGCGATGACGATCACCGTGCCGTCGATCGTGATCGGGCGCGGTGAAGGGTCATGGGTGTGGCCGCTCAGGATAAAGTCGATGCCGTGGACCTTGCGCGCCACCTCCTGGTCGACGCTGAAGCCGTCGTGGGAGAGGACGACGACGCAGTCGACGCCTTGCTCTTCACGCAGCTCGTTGACATACTCCTGCATCGTATCGGTGCGCAGACCGAAACTCCACCCTTCGGTGAAGTGTTTCGGGTTGGCCGTCGATGTGAACGGGAAGGATTGCCCGATGATCCCGATCTTCGCCCCGCCGACCTTTTTGACCGTGTAGGGTTTGAAGACCAGCTCTTCGAAGTTGTCGCTGAAGGGATCGTTGTCGATGACGTTCTGGGTGACGAACTCGGCGTTGAGTTTGTCCAGCAGGTTCATCACCTGCTCTTTCCCGTAGGTAAACTCCCAGTGGCCGACCATGACGTCGACACCCAGGTAGTTCTGCGCATCGACGATCGCCTCCCCGTTGGTTTTAAGGGCCACGCCCGTTCCCTGCCAGGTGTCGCCTGAGTCGAGCAGCAGGACGTTGTCTTTGCCGCGGTGGGAGCGGATCTGGTCGATGATCGTCTTCATGTGGGCGACGCCGCCCATCTTCCCGAACTTCTTCGCAAGCGACTCGAAGTTGAGGTAGGTATCGAAGTAGGCATCCAGAGAGCCCGACTTAAGTCCGTAAAAATCCTTGAACGTCTCCCCGCAGATGAATCCGGGCGTGCCCACAAGGTTGGGGGCACTGATCAGCGTGGAGGGTTCCCGCCAGTAGAGCGGTTTGAGGTGGGCGTGCATGTCGCACATGTGCAGCAGTGTCACGTTCCCTTTGTCCTCAAAGCTCATGATATCCGAAGCGCTCAGATCGTCGACCCGCTTGGGGCCGCCTGTGGCACATCCCGTAGCTCCGAGCATACCCAGGGCCGCGGCGATCTGGAAAAAGTCCCGTCGTGAAATATCCATAACCTGACCTTACCGTTTCAGACCGGGGATGGCGATGGTCTCGCCCTTGGCCGCATGCGTTGTGTAGACCTCAAGGGCCACCATCTCTTCAGACCCCAGGGGGAGTTTGGCAAGCAGGGCGTTTTTCATGCACTGCTGGAAACGTTGCTGGAGGGTAAACATCTTGCCCTTCGTCATACGGTATGCCGGCCATGTGGCACTGACTTTGACTTTGGGAGCTCCAAGGTCCGGCAGGATCTGCATCCGCAGACGGCTGCCGACGATGTCGCTGCTGTGGCAGCTGATACAGCCGAGACCCCGTCCGCCGCGTCGCGTTTCAAAGGTCTTTTTACCCAGGGCATACATCCGCTCCATCTCTTTGTTGGCATGGATGTCGATGGTAATCGGCTGGTCGTTGGCCAGGGATTTGACGTAAGAGGCCAGGGCGTCCATCTCGGCACTTTTCAGCTTGTACGGTGTGTTGCCGTTAGCCGCCTGGGCCGCCTGGATCATCTGGTCGATGGCGACGACCATCCCCAGTTTATCGATATAGCGGGGGAAGCCGGCGAGGTACTTATAGAGTCCGTCCTCGTCGATCCCCAGGAATTTTGCCAGACCCTCTTCACCGCCGACCTGGTCTTCGATCAGCTCTTCACCCTCGGCGACATAGACTTCCGCCGGGTTGTTCTCGAGCATCTCTTCGTACATCGCCTTATCGGCTTCGCTCATGCTCAGTTTCTCTTCCGCCATCATCGACGTGGCACAAAAGGCCGACAGGGTCGACAGGGCGAGAAGGGTTTTTACAAAACCTGTTTTCATGGCAGATCCTTTTTAGGTTTATTTCTTATTTCGGTTTGACCGTTTTGCTTTTTTCGTTGACGTCACCCGTGTTGTCTTTGTAGACGACTTTGAGTTTGTCTTTGCGTGTCACCTTCAGGTTGATGGAGAAGTACGGGTTGGTAGAGACCGACTCCCACACTGTCATTTTGGTGATCAGTTCGTCACCGTAGAAGAACTTGATCTCGTCGATGTATTCCGCCGGGATCAGCTTTCCTGTCTTCTTGTCTTTTCTAAGACCCGTTTCCATCGGGTGGATAACGATAAAGTCGACCTTGACGACGTCGCCGACACTGTATTTCTTTGGTTTGATCTTGATCATGGATTTTCGAGCCATCTTGTTTTCCTTTAAAATCTTTATCTTATTTCTGTCGTTACGCGTGTCGGATCAACCGCATCCGCCGATGGTTACTTTGACGCTCTGTTTCGCCTGGATGAATGTGCCGTTTGAGAGCTCTGCCACGGCGACCACTTCCTGTGTCCCGCCCAGTTTGAGGCGTGTTGCAAAGTAGGCTTTTCCGTTTGCAGGCGTCAGTTCGACCGCGGCACAGCGTGCGTTGGAGTTTTTAGCCGCAAAGACATGGATACGTTTGACGTAATCTTTTTCCGTCATCGGGGAGTCCACTTCGATTTTTACCGGGACAACGGCACCGTTTTCCGCGATCTCTGGGGCAGTCAGTTTGATCTTGGATGATTCGGAGGGTGTTTTCCCGCCGGTCGCTTTATTGAGTGCATCCGTAAACTTCATGGCGTTGGCGCCGACAATCTTCTTCTTCTCTTCCGCAGTGAGTACGGAAGGGGCAAGTGCCGTAGCGGCCAGGCTAAGGCCGGCCCATTTGATAAAGGTTCTTCGTAGCATTACTTTTCCTCGCTTTTTATTTTGCTGAAATGATGTAGGAGACGATCTCGCAGATCTCTTGTTCGGTCATCAGTCCGTTGGTCAGGTTGATCGTCATATGGGTATTGGGGACGTCGATCCGCGCATCGGCGACTTTCTGGTAGACCCACTGGGGTGTGCGCACGTTCGTATCCATAAAGAAGGCTTTATAGTTTGTCAGATCCGGGCCGATATTACCGGGACCTTGGGCCTTTTCGATATTGTGACAGGCGACACAGTTGCCGTACTGTTTGGGTTTGCCGTTGGGCAGGGTCTTGACCAGCCCTTTGGGCGGGGTCGCTTTGGCTTTTTTCCCGTTGAGGTTGTGGAAGATATACTCACCGCGGGCGATGGCGGTCTTATCTGTCGTGATACAGCCTTTGGGCATCGTGAATTTTTTCGGAGCCGGCAGCGCGTCTTTTTTCAGAATCGCTTTGGCGTCCGGACTCTCCACGGCGCTTTTCAGGTCTGCAGCCGCAGCTTGCGCGACGAGCAGCGTGCCGGCAGCTACCATGAGCGTTGCAACCTTTTTCATTCTAACTCCTTGGATTGGGGCATCTGAACCGAAGTTTAAAGATGCCTTTTAATGAATTACAGGGTGCAGTTTAACAGTGGAGTGTAAATTTTATGTAAAAAAAATTTATATTTTGAAGTTTTTCTAGATAAGTTTTTTTTATGTCACAAGGAAGTACATATGGGAGGGGAAGGTGTAGGTAAAGGTGCTTCCCTGCTTGGGTTTAGAGGTGATCTCCAGGGTGATTCCGGCCTCATCGATAATGTTTTTGACAATATTGAGGCCGATCCCGAAGCCCCCTTTCTCCTGGTTTTCCCGGTAATAACGTTCGAAGATCTTCTCGGGCGCTTCGATGCCGACGCCTTCGTCCCTAAAGAGCATGGCCAGGCCGTGATCGCACGCCTTGAGCTCCACGGTGACCCGGCTGTTCTCATAGCTGTATTTGATGGCATTTGAAAGGTTGTTGTCGATGATACGCTGGAGCATGGTCTTGTTAAAGTTGAGGAGGTATTCGTTGTCGCTGACCATATCGATCTCGATATTTTTAAGCAATCCCACCTCCCGGAAATAGTCCACCCGTTCATGCAAAAAGGCGCTCAGGCCGACGGTCTCGTTTTTATACTCCAGCTTGTTCCGTTTGATGAGGTAGTCCATATCGTCGTAGATCGTCGCCAGGGTCTTGGCGGCGGCCTTGATCCGGTCGAGGTACTTGTTGGAGGCGAATTTCCGCCGGTAGAGATCGATATTGACGTTGATGATGGAGAGGGGGGTGTTGATCTCGTGCATGGAGTCCTTGATAAAGTTGTCCAGGGTCTCGTTGAGGCGCTGGAACGGTCTGGCGAAGTCGTTAAGGAAGAGAAACGAGACCCCGAAGACGATAATGACGATACTCAGCAGGATCATCATGGCCGTCTGGACCAGTTCGGTAAGGGAGTGCGTCATGGCGACGATGAGGTATTCGGCGCCGAAGTAGCGTCCGTGGAGAAGCTTGAGGATGAGGTAGCGTTTGTCGTCCTGGACGTTGTAGCCGATATCGAAGGAGTCGGGCTTGAAATCGAGCAGCGTAAAGAGCGGTTTGAAGTTGCCGTCGTAAAGCCCCGCCTGGAAGCTCTGGTAACGGGGAAAATGGAAATACTCCTGGGTAGCGGGGTCGAAGCGCTCCATCGAGCGGATGACGACCTGGGCCTGCTGTTTCAGGGCGATCTCGTTTTTGATCTCTTCGATGTTTTTCATATAGGTGACATAGACAAACAGCGGCGCGATCAGGATCGATGCGGTGATAATAGTATAGATCGCTGCATATTTGAGCGCGTAGTGGCGGTTGTCACGCTTCAATGACGTATCCTACCCCGCGGATGTTTTTAATAAAGTTCTCGTGGACTTTCTTACGCAGCTTGTTGATCTGGACCCGGATGTTCGCGGGATCGACGTATTCGCCCCAGACGACATCCTGGAAGGTCTCGATGGTGACGACGGAACCGAGGTTCTTGACCAGCAGGTCGACGATCTCTTTTTCCGTCTTGGAGAGCTGAACCTTCTCCTCCCCCTGCATCAGGCAGAAGTTCTTGGTATCGTAGGTGTAGCCGTTATTCAGCTGGATCAGTTCCGCTTCGTCTTTATAGTAGTAGTGTTTGAGCGCCTGCTGGATGCGCAGCTGCAGCTCCAGCAGGTCGAAGGGTTTTTTGATGTAGTCGCAGCAGCCCGATTCATACCCCTTGGCCATGTCGGCGGTCATCGTCATGGAGGTGATGAAGATGGCGGGGACCTTGACCCCCTCTTGGCGCAGCTCTTTAAGGAGTTCAAAGCCCGTTTTCCCCGGGACCTTGACGTCCAGCAGCAGCAGGTCGTACTGTTTGGAGAAGATGGCGTCAAAGGCCTCTTCGCTTGTACCGTAACTGTCCACCTGGTACTCCAGGTCGTTTAGGAACTCCTCGATGCTGATGCGCAGCGGGTATTCGTCTTCAAGCAGCAGGATCTTCATCGGATCTCCCCTTCGATTCGTTTTGAAAAACTGTGGCCCAGTATCATATCGATCAGTTCCTCCTTGGTGTAGTCATGGAGGCGTTCGTGCGCCTCTTTTAAAAAGAGCTCCCGGTCTTCGGCGGGGACCGTATCTTTCAGCCAGATCAGGTCCCGGTCGTAGGCGGCCTTAAAGACCCGGTCGCTGGCCTGGCGGTTTTTGACGACGGCGTAGAGGTCGTTGCGGGTCATGTTGAGGAAGAAGGAGAGCGACTCCTCCTTCCTGGCGATCATCTCCAGGTGTTTTGTCTGCAGGCCCAGGACAAAGGCCCCGATACTCTTGCCGGTCCCGTCGAGCATCGGCTCGTAGAAGTAGTGGAAGTTTTTGACGGCGACGTTGCCGTTTTGACGGAGGTAGCGCATATCGGCCGGGGTGATGGAGTCGATGTGGTAGCGGTTGACCCGCAGGTTTGCCACGACGTAATCCCCGATCATGGGGTTCTCGCGCATCAGGGTCGCCATCTCCAGGTACTGCTCCTCCATCAGGACGATCACGTCGATCTTCTGCATCTGGAACTGCTCGGTGATATCCTCGAAAAAGCCCAGGACCTCTACGTATCCGAGAACCTCCCCCTCTTTGATGACGGGGACCGTGGCCTTGACCCCGAGACGCCGACCGATCTCGATGGCCACTTTGGGCTGTTTGTTCGCTTCGAAAGTGAGCAGGTCGGGGCGGTAGATCCCGATGGGCATCCCCGCAAAGCTGTTGTCCCAGCTCCGGGCGAAGATACAGTAATCCTGGGTGATGATCTGGGTCCGTATCGTATAGGGGGTGTATTTCTCCAGTGTCAGCATGAAGTTGGAGAGGATGGTATACCCCGCATCCTCGTCGTCGTTCTCCAGGGCGTCGGCCAGGGCGCTGTTCTGGGCGAGGGTGAGGGCGAAAGCGAGGGCATCGGATTTCTGCTTTTCCAGTTCGTTCCGGAAGGAGACGAAGAGTTCATCCCCCACCCGCAGGAGGGTGTTGTTCGCAATCCGCCGGTCAAGGTTGAAGATATAGAGGACGAGGACCATCGTGACGGTAATAAAAAGGGCGATATAGAGGTATTTAAAGAGCCGTTTGTTCACACTGTTTTTGCCTGGAATCGTAATTCTTATAAAAAGGGTGGACCTCCCCAAAAGGAGGGTCCATCTTTTGATCATGGAGTATTATAGTTTTTTTTGAT
The DNA here is from genome assembly GCA_050297855.1 of Campylobacterales bacterium. GTDB lineage: Bacteria > Campylobacterota > Campylobacteria > Campylobacterales > SZUA-545 > SZUA-545. The sequence goes on along the minus strand of JBNKTC010000020.1, from coordinate 237,249 downwards.
AAAAAAGAGGTGGGGTCAGCTCCAGCTTTCGCGGGCTTTTTTCATCACTTCCAGCTGGGAGTCGATGCCTCCGGCCAGGGAGAAGAGCCAGAACTTGTGGGCAAAAAGGAACTCCACGTTGCGCGCCTGGCGCTCCTCCTCGGTTTTGTGGTTCTGGACGACGATCTTGGCCAGTTCCAGCTCCTGGTGGATGATAAGGGAGCGGACCGTCTCCCAGAACGTCTTTTTAAAATGGTTGTCGTCAAAGAGGATCTTGAACTGGTCGATCTTTTCGAGAACGGCACCGATCTTGTCAAAATCCGCCTTGTCCAGGCGCTCTTCTTTGTTGAATTTTTCCAGCTCGTCGCAGATGCCGACGACCTCCAGGAAGAGGGCTTCGACCTCCTCTTTTTTCTTCTCCCCGAAGGCGATCATCGTCGCCAGGGTCTCTTTGGCGTACTCAAAGTCCTGGGCGATCTTTTCGGGCGGGTTGGGAACAAGCCGGATTCCCTGCTTGATAATGGACCGGTCGACGATCGTGTCGGCCACTTCACGGAAGGGCATCTCGATCGTTCCTTCGATACGCGCGCCGCCTTCGGTGGCATTGATCGGCATGATCCGGTTCTTGCTCTCGGCGATGTTATTGACAAAGTAGTTGAGGAACATCTTCCAGATGGCGTTGGTCTTGATCGTCCCCTCCCCGCCGTATTTGGTGACATAGAGGAGGTTGTCGGGATTGGATTCTGCGTTCTTCCTGAACGCCTCGTCGTTTTCACCGAAGGTGTGGTCTTTGGCATGGGTCGTGCCGTCTTCGCCGTAGGCGAGGTCCTGGCCGATGAAGACGGCATGTTTGTGCCCCATGTGAAAGGCCACTTCGTAGGCGACGTTGGCGGCACTCATCCCGATACCGGCATAGCCGAATTCGCGGATCTTCTCAAACTCCATCATATACCCGAACGGCCGCATGACGATCACCTTCTGGCCGTGGGAGGCGTCGATGACCCGGCGGTGCTGGACCGCGGAGTGGACGAAGACGACATCCTTGTGAAACTCGGGGCTTGTCCGCTCGAAGAAGGTCGCCGTCAGTTCGATCCGCTCCAGGGAGGTGACGATATCGGGTTTGATCCCGTGTTTTTCCAAAACCGGCATACTGGCGTCGACGCTGATGATCGTCACGTGGGGGGCGATCTCTCTCAGGATCGGCAGCTGCTTGGTCAGGGAGGGGCCCGTGGAGACGATCACGGCCGTATCGCATTCGCGCTTTTTCAGAAGCTGGTGGAAAGGCGGCAGGGTCAGCATCTCCGGGAGGTTTCGTACAAAGTGGTCGATCCCCACCAGGGAGTCGTTGGCATCGTTCCCGTGGGTGGAGACAAACTGCAAGATCCCCTTGGTAAAGCGCTGGTTGATCTGAACGATATCATCCTTGTACGCCGCATAATAGGGCGTGAGGATATGAAGGTCGTAGAGCTTGGAGTAGATCCCGACATTGGGGAGGTCCATCAGCCTGTTGGCGACCGCTTCGCTGAAATCCTCGGAGTGGAAAAGGATCAGGCGGCCCTTTTCGATCGCCTGGGAGAAGTCGGAGAAGTTGAGTGCGATAAAGAGCAGCTCCAGCTCCGGTTCGAAGACGATCAGGTGGTTAAACCCTTCGTTGTTGAGCATGGCGTTGAAGAAAAAGCCGTTGCCGATCCCGTAAAAACATAAAAAAGGGTACCGGGCGTAGCGGTCGAAGGACTGGATCAGGGAGACGGTCTCGCTGACCGGCTCGTTATAGACGGGCAGGGAGGTCTCCGTGTTCAGGATGTTGATGTCGACGGGGTCTTTCCCGGCGAAGACTTCGAACCGGGCATTCCCTTCAAGCTGCTTGAGCTTGAGATAAAGGGAGGGGGCCCGCTTTTCGAGGGCCTTGAGGTTTTTGGAGTAGATATCGCTCACTAAACCGCTCGCTTACTGGAGCAGCTGGAGAACGTTCTGCTGGACCTGGTTGGCCTGTGCGAGGGCAAAGCTTCCCGACTGGGCCAGGATGGAGTTTTTGGAGAACTCCGCACTCTCGACGGCGAAGTCCACTTCCCGGATCTGGGATTCGGCGGACTGGACGTTGACCCGCGTGACCGAGATATTGTTGATCGTGACGACCAGCTGGTTCTGGGCCGCACCGAGGTCGGCCCGGATGGAGTCGAGCAGGTTGGTCGCCGCATCGGCGATATCCATGGTCATCATCGCACCGGTACGGGAGGTGACCCCCGTACCCAGGAGGGTACCCGCTTCGGAAGAGAGGACGCTGTTGGCAAATGCACCGGCTGCCAGACCCTGCTCTGCCGTGAAGTTCCCGTTGACGTTGGCCAGGTTGGAGTAGGACTGGGTCCCGCCGCTGTTGATATAGCCGACAAGCGAACCGGTCGCCTGGTAGACGATATCACGGGAGTTGGAGTGGATCAGTGTCATACGCCCGTAGTTTTCCCCGGCGGAGAAGCCGCCGATACCGATATTGGCACCGGAGCTGTTGGTCGTCGTCGTGGCGATACCGCGGCCGTCAAGGGAGGTGAGGTTCAGGCGGCCCTGAACGTCGATACTGGCCCGGACCCCGGTCTGGATCGTGTAGGAGTTGATGGAGTTGACGATGTTACCGTTGCCGTCGTTGGCCTTGACGTTGTCGATATCCCCGATCGTAATACCGTTGATGGTCAGCCCCTGGATCGTCGCGCCTTCCTGGACAGCGGCCGAACCGGTTGTCTGGACAGTCGCAACCGCACGGACCCCGATCGCGTCACTGGCACGGTTGATGGCTCGGGCCAGTGCACCCAGACCCGTTCCGACACTCGTGGAGATCTTCGTGCTCTCCAGTTCGATGTCGGCGCCCCCGTTGGGGTTTTTGAACGTCAGTACGGTTTCACCTGAACCGGTGATGGTCGCGGAGGTCTCAAATCGTACCCCCCCGATCTTGTCACTCATCGTCGCCCCGATACTTGCACGTACGGTTTCGTTGGAGTAGGCACCGATCTGGAATTCTTTATTGGTAAAGCTACCCGCCAGGAGCTTCTGACCGTTGAACGAGGTCTGGATCGCGATATTGTCCAGCTGTTCGATCAGCTTGGAGATATCCCGCTGGATCGCTTCCCGGGAGATCCGGCTCTGACCGTCCTGTGCCGCCTGGGTCGCTTTGGTTTTGATCGTGTTAAGGATCTTGATCTGCTCATCCATCGCCTTATCCGCGATCTGGATGATACCGATGGCATCGTTGGCGTTTCGTACCGCCTGCCCCAATGAATTGGACTGTAACCTCAGGCTGTCGGCGATTGCCATACCCGAGGAATCATCGGCGGCTTTGTTGATCCGCAGACCCGAACTCAGTTTTTCGAGTGACGAGTCAAGGTCGCGGTTGGTGCCTACCGTATTGATATGAGCATTCATCGAAGCGATGTTGGTATTGATTTTTAGAAAGCCCATCTGTGACGACTCCTTGTGCAATTTTGTCAAATAAAAACGTTACCCCTCTCAAAGCACAAACTGTTCCAAAAATTGTTTTCGTTCATCTGCCTTACCGTATATATATAAGAGCCTTTTTCAAAGGGAGAAAACCGTTTTTATGGCAAAGGGGAAGAAATTTTGATATGATTGCCGCATTAGTGAGATAGAAGTATGAAGGATAGATTGTGAGATACGGGCTGTTATTACTGGTTTCCCTGACGGTACTTTTTGCCGAGACGATTTCGTTTGAGACGACATACAAAGCGGCGATGGAGAAGGCGATCGCCCAGGACAAGGTGCTGATGGTCGTCGTGACCCAGACCTACTGCCCCTGGTGCGACAAGTTCAAGCACAAGACGCTGGTGGACAAAGAGGTGATCAAAAAGGTCAACGAGAACTTCGTGGCGGTGCTGCTGAACAAAGACAAAGACGACATGCCCGAGGATATCCGTGCACGGATGGTCCCGACGACCTTTTTCCTGGACCACGAAGGGGGCGAGATCTTCAGTACGATCGGGTACAAGCACCCGCGGAAGTTTCTTATGGATATCAAGGATGCGATCGAGCTGAGTGCAGAGATGCAGGGGGATGGGCAGTAGCCCCCCTTTGTAGCCCTAACTACAGCCTCGACTTCCTCGCACACTCCTATCAAAAACACCTTTCGTGACGATAAGGCCCGGATCATCTCGGTGCGACGATCACGCCAAAAGGAGGTAGCACTCTATGAGAGCCTCAGAACTGGATAAAAAAGTAGACGACAACCAGGAAGATGTCCTGGAGCATTTCGATCTCGGTTCCGTCCGCCGGATCAATGAAGAACCCAGACGGATCAATATCGATTTTCCTTCCTGGATGGTAGATTCCCTGGACCGGGAAGCCCGACATCTCGGTGTCAGCCGCCAGGCGATTAGCAAGATGTGGCTGGCGGAGAAGCTTAGGAGCGGGGAAGCGGCTTCGTAACATTGGGGATGGGTTATACTTATGACCTGACCCTTATTATCCGATCGGCTACAAACATCCGCGGAAGTTTTTGCTTGATATTAAGGATGCGGTGGACTTGAGAAATAAGTTTCATATCTACAGTGACTTATTTCTTTCCAACGTTTTGTTAGTCGTGTAATCACTTATGTATCATTTAATTTCATGATCACTTTTCTTTGTAATAAATGCAGGAAATTTAACAATTATAGGAATTAAGCCTTTTTTTGGAAGAGACTTTATTCGTATGGAGTCTAAGGTTCTATTTTCAATGCAAGATTTTACTTCCTCATTGAATTCATAATCAGTTATTTCAACCTTGAAAATTTTATGTTCTCTGATGATCAGGTAAAGAGTATAGTGATAATCTATAACACTTACTGCTTCACCAGTTAGCCCCGATTCTATCTTATCTATATTTTTTTTATCACAATCAGCAGTAATCGTATACAGTTCGCTTGGACCTTGTAAATCGTAATTATTAATTAGTTCTTCGTATTGTTTTCTTTGGTTATCAGTAATAGATGCAATTAGCAATGATGGCAATATTATAAAAATACCAAATAATAATTTTTTAGACATTCATTTCTCCTATTTTGTAGACTAACTACATTGATACCCAAGCATTATATGAAATAGCACTTATATTTGAACAATGATAGACACACTTTTGACAAAAAAATATTTGGCTTATTTCTGGTACTTTCTGCCCTCATGCCGGGCGGGCACCTACACTTTCTTTAGAAGAAAGGTAGGCCAAAGAAGCGTGTCCCGGTTGGATTTCTTCACGCCATTTTTCGGTCGCTCCGTCTAAAATTGCAAAATACCCCCAGGGCACTTCCTTCGGGCGCTCGCTTTGCTCAAACAGTTGCAATTTCTTAGCGACTCCACTCGGTCAAAATGACTAAAATCCAAAGGGACACATCCCGAAAAAAAGAAGAAAAATATCTTTAAAGATCAAAGCTATTTCATTATATGATTGATTAAACTCGAACTAATTGTAGTAATGGTTCAAATCCATAGAGTGCGGGTCTTCTCCCCGATGCTTCTTCAATAATAACAAGTAATTTTTTTTCGACTAAAATTCTTGAAAAACGTGCAGCAGTAGCGGTAGTAGGAATCCCACTATATGTTTCGTTTGTAAATTTATTATTTCTGAATACAGGATTTGTGAAAACGAAATCAAGTGCATTTACACTCCACTTCGAACCAAGAGCATCACTAAAAATTTGTTTCATATCATCATATAGTTTTCGTATATTTTCTGCAATTTCGAGATTTCTTATAGCTTGTTTTTCTACAGCTTCAAGAAAAAATATTGTCCATCCTGTCCAATCATTATTTTGGGATACGCTTCTCATTTTGTCAATATATAAATCTTTATTTTCTTCGAAGAATCCACTTATATAAAAGTGTGGAGCAGAGATAACTCCAGATGACCAAAGCATCAATGTTATAAGCATTCTACCTATACGACCGTTACCATCTTTAAAGGGGTGTAGTGCTTCAAACTCAATATGTGCAATAGCTGTCTTAATCAAGTCAGGGTCACTATTTGTCTGAATGTATTCAAATAGTTTTTCCATACCATCTTGTAATTTTTCGGGGCTAATTGGTACAAATAGGATATTTCTTTTGGTCCTGTCAGCAAGGTAATTTTGTTCATTCTTGTAAGTGCCAGGATTTTTTTCGGCACCTCGTCCATAAGATAATAGTTTTTGGTGAGCTGTTCTTATCAAATATTGTGATATGGGGTGACCTTCTTCAATCGCTGTTTGTGCAGATTTAAGTGCTCTTTGATATAGAAGAGTCTCTATTACTTCTGATCGTGTGGATGATGAATTTTCAAGGTTTTCAGCATAATCTGCTTCGTATTTTAAAATTTCATCGATTGTACTGATCGTACCTTCCATTCTAGATGATATTACAGCCTCTTGATTTCGTAAAGGTGCTAAGAGTATCTCACTGTTGTGCATACTTTTAAGCATTTGGTCAAATCGGGCAACAGCATCCGTTGCTTTTAATAATTGGGGAATAATTGATTTATAATCTAAATCATTAGGAGGAAACATATCATAATGATAGTTGACCGCATTGTCCATATTGAGTGATTGACTTAGTACAGCCATAGCCTGCCTTCTAGTTAATATTTTAAGAAATATTATCATCAAAGTATTTTGTTGTCAATAAATAGTTTTTTTTAGAATACAAAAGTGCTAGTGGTTAATATTTTAATAAAGAAGTATTTTGTTGTTAATAATATTGATAATATGACAGACAACGATGTTAGATGTGAATTTGTAATAAGCAAAGTAATTTGTTATTAATAATTTCTAGAATCTTTTACACAAAAGTGCTAGTGGTTAATATTTTAATAAAGAAGTATTTTGTTGTTAATAATATTGATAATATGATAGACAACGATGTTGGAGATGAATTTATTAAAATGCAAAGTATTTGTTATTAACAATATTTAGAAAAAGTTCTATTGAGAGAAACCGGGAGAGTAACTCCCGGAAAGGTTGTTAGAGGTTATAAAAACTTGACGATCTCGTCGGCGATCTTCTCTTTATCGATCACCGTGTTATGCACGATCTCCTGGCTAAACAGCGCTTTGACACTGTCCGGGATGGCGATCTTGAACTGCTCGGCGATGTGCTCCAGGGCCTCTTTGTCGTGGAGTTTTTCGCCGCCGTGGACTGCCTGGTAGACGACGGGGGAGAACTTGCTCCATTCGGCTGTTGAGTAGATGACGGTCTGCTCGGATTTGTCCGCCAGCTCGTCGTAGGATTTGAGGCAAGTGGCCGTGTGGGTGTCCATGATGTACCCTTTGGCGGCGTACTTGTTGATCACTTGGCTCACCTCTTCGTCGCTGCTGTAGGTGGCGCCGAAGATTTCCTTCACTGTCGCCAGTTCGTCGGCTGTGAGCTCGTAGTGGTTTGTTTTTTCCAGGTTTTCCATCAGCTCTTTGGTCCGTGCCGCTCCGAAGAGGTCGTAGAGGACCCGTTCGACGTTGGAGGATTTGAGGATATCCATCGCCGGGGAGGTCGTGTTGACCAGGTGTTTGCCACGGAGGTCGTATCTGCCTTCGTTGATCAGTTCGGTCAGGACGTTGTTTTCGTTGGAGGCGATCAGGATCTTGTTGACGGGAATCCCCATCTTTTTGGCGTAGTAGGCGCCCAGGGCGTTTCCGAAGTTGCCCGACGGGATGACCAGGTTGATCTTTTCGCCCTCGGTGATCTTGCCCGCTCTGAGCAGTCTCAGGTAGCTATGGACGTGGTAGATGATCTGGAAGATGATCCGTCCGAAGTTGACCGAGTTGGCTGCGCTCAGTTTGATGTCCTTTTCCGCCAGGGTCGCTTTGAACTCGTCGGAAGCCAGCAGGGATTTCAGGGCGTTCTGGGCGTCGTCGAAGTTGCCGTTGATGCCGATGACCTTGAGGTTTTTTCCTTTCATCGTCACCATCTGCAGGCGCTGGACGTCGCTGGTGCCGCCTTCGGGGTAGAGGCAGGCGACTTTGATGTAGGGCTTCTCTTCAAACGTGGAGAGGGCCGCCGGGCCCGTGTCGCCGCTGGTGGCGGCCAGGATCAGGTAGTTCTCTTTCTTCTGTCCCGCCAGTTTGGAGAGCAGGGTACCGAAGGGCTGCAGTGCCATGTCTTTAAAGGCGCGGGTCGGGCCGTGCCACAGTTCGCAGACGTGGAGGTTGTCCTCGATCTGTGCGAGGGGGACCGGGTCTTTGGGGTCGTCGAAGGCATCGTAGCGGGTCAGCGCCTCGTCGATGGATGCGTCGTCGATATCGATTTGATAGAGTTTCAGGACCGCTTTGGCCAGCTCTTTGTAGCTCTTCTCTTTGTACTCGGCGATAAAGCCGCCGTCGAAAGCCGGGAAGGTCTCTGGGACGTAAAGCCCGCCGAAACTGGCACTGGGGCTCAGGATCGCTTCGCTGAAATTTACTTTTTGGGGTTTGGCACCGTCGTTACCACGTGTTTCGATAAACGCCATTATGATCTGCCTTTAGTAAGCGTCCTTTTAAGGACTGGTTCTAGTTTTTCGCGAATTATACCAAATAATACAAAAAGGCGCGTATGCGGTTTTTAGAGGTGGCCTATGGTAAAATCCGGCAAAAATAAAACGTAACGGATACCGCACACCCATGTCACAGATTCAGCTTGACGCCGGCGCATTCGCCCACAATATCGACCAGATCAAGACCTTCACCCCCGTCGAGAAGATCGCGATCGTCCTTAAAGACAACGCCTACGGCCACGGGCTGAAGGAGATGGCGGGGCTGGCTGCGGAAAACGGTATCCGCCATGCGGTTGTCCGGACGGTGGCCGAAGCACAGACGCTTGCGGGGCAGTTTGAGTCGGTCCTGGTCCTGGCCGAGATCCCCGAAACGGCCCCCGAGGCATCCATACATATCGCCGTCAACAGCATGGAAGAGATCAGGAGAACCCCCGCAGGCACCGCCGTACACCTCAAGGTCGACACGGGGATGCACCGAAACGGTGTCGATCCCAAAGAGCTGAAAAACGCGCTTGTGCTGGTCAAAGAGGGGGAGCTGAAACTTGAAGGGATATTCTCCCATGCGCGCAGCGGGGACGAACTCAGCAGCGAACTCTTCTGGCAGCTGAAAAACTTCGAGGCCCTCAAGGCCGAGGCGGAAACGCTCTGCAAAGCGCTGGGATTTGAACGTCCCCTTTTCCACTTCGCCAACTCCCCGTCCCTGCTGCGGTTTAAGGAAGATGCCGTATTCGACCGGGTGCGTGTCGGGATCGCGGCGTACGGCTACCATGAGTTCGGGGAGCTGTTCGCGATGCCGGAGCTGAAGCCCGTTTTGAGCCTCTGGGGCGACCGGATCGCATCCAGGAAGCTCCATCAGGGACAGCGTGTGGGATACGGAGGAGCCGGGGAGATGGCCCGCGACGGGATCGTCTCCACCTACGACCTGGGCTATGCCGACGGACTCTTCCGTTACGACGGGAAGGGCACCTTCGCTCTGGAGGACGGGACGCCCGTCGTGGGGAAGATCTCCATGGACAACCTGAGCCTGGAGAGTGAACAGCCGCGCTGCAAGGTCGTCGGCGATGCACGCCACTGGGCCCGCCGTTTCGGTACGATCACCTACGACGTACTCGTCAAACTTTCGCCACGGATCAAAAGGAAAATCGTATGATCAAAACACCCTATGTCGCCACCGACGGGATTATCGAAGTCTATAACGACGGCCATTTCCAGGGGATCGTCCTCATCGAGCGGAAAAACGAGCCCCACGGCCTGGCGTTGCCCGGCGGTTTCGTGGAGATCGGCGAAAAGGTCGAAGACGCCTGCGTGCGCGAGATGAAAGAGGAGACGACGCTCGACGTGGTCCCCGTCCGGCTGCTGGGCGTCTACTCCGACCCCGCACGCGACAGCCGTTTCCATACGGTCAGTTGTGTCTATATCTGCCAGGCCAGCGGCGAGCCGATGGGGGCAGACGACGCCAAAACGGCCAAGATCTACAAGCTCGAAGATATCCCCCTGGAGAAGCTGGTCTTCGACCATGAACGGATCATCCGGGATTACGTGAACGTTTTCGCAGGGTAACATCCCGGTGGCCGCAAGGTCAACAGCCTCCTTTTTTTATCCCCACGGGGGGAAACTTTTAAATATTCCTGTAGAATGATTCGTAAATAAACGGATAAGGTCGCGGAATAAAAAATGAAATCCAGACTTCATATGGAACTTTTTAACAAAAGCATCGACGGCATGCTTCTGATCGAAGCGGGTCGTTTCATCGACTGCAACGATGCCGCCGTGGCGATGCTGGGCTACCGTGACCGCAGTGAACTGCTCCAACTGCACCCCTCCCAGATATCCCCACCTTTCCAACCCGACGGAGAACCGTCGGGTACCAAAGCCGATACGATGATGGCCATCGCGAGGGAGCAGGGGAACAACCGCTTCGAGTGGCTCCACCTCAAAGCCGACGGTTCGGAGATATGGATCGAGGTGATGCTGACGAGTATCACCCTCGACGGAAAAGAGATCATCTATACCGTACTGCGCGACATCCACGAAAAAAAGCAGGCGGAGCTGGAGCTGCGCGAGAGCCGTGAACGGCATGCCCTGGCCCTGGAGGCAACGGGGTTCGAGATCTGGGTGAACAACTTTGTTACCGGCGAGATCTCCCAGCCCGACCGTATTTACAAAAAGGCGGGTTACGAACCGGGGGAGGTCCCCACGACCTTTGATGCCCTGAGAAATTTTATCCATCCCGAAGACCTGGAAGCGGCGTTTGAAGCGATCAGCCGCCACTTGGAGGGAGAGACGGAGAACTACCACGCGGAGTTCCGTTTTAAGACCAAAGCGGGTGCATGGATGTGGCTGGCCAATTACGGGAAGGTCTACGAGAAAAACGACGAGGGGGTCCCCCTCAAGTTTATCGGGCTGACCATGGATATCACGGAGAAAAAAGAGACCGAGCTGGCGTTGGCACGGCTCAACAGCGAACTGGAGCAGCGGGTCACCGAAGAGATCGATAAGCGTCTCGAACAGGAGAAGCTGATCGCGCAGCAGGCGAAGATGGCCCTGATGGGCGAGATGATCGGGATCATCGCCCACCAGTGGAAACAGCCCCTTAACGGGATGGCCGTGCTGCTGGAGGATATCTGCGATGCCTACGAACACAAGGAGCTGGATCAAAACTACCTACGGGGTTACAAGGAGAAGGCGCGCCAGCAGATCGAGTTTATGACCCAGACCGTCGACGGTTTCCGGACCTTCCTCCTGCCTTCCAGGAAGCAGAAGGAGTTTGGGGTCGGCGATGCGGTCCGCGAGACGGTCACGCTGCTTGCCGGCCTTTTCCAGAGCAGGGAGATCGAGGTGGATGTGATGGCCGAAGCTGTGCCAACGGACAGGGTAAGCGGGTATGAAAACGAGTTTAAACACGTGATCTTGAACATCCTCTCCAATGCCCGGGACGCCTACCTTGAGTGTGAAACGTGCAGGGAGCGGAAGATCCGGATCACCATCGCCCAGGAGGGAGAAGAGATCGTCGTGACACTGCAGGACTGGGCGGGCGGTATCCGCGAGGATATGCTGGCGTCTCTTTTTGACGCCTATGCCACCAGCAAAGGGGAGAAGGGGACGGGGATCGGCCTGAACATCTCCCGGACGATCATCGAGCGGATGAAGGGGAGCCTCTCCGCATCCAACGAAAACGGCGGGGCGCTGTTTACGATCAGGCTGCCGCTCTGTTAATCCCGGTATTTCCGGCCAAACTCTTTGGATCGCTCTTTCTGGCCTGAGATCTTCTTTTTACGCAGGTCGACGGAGGCGGCGCTTCGCGCTTCTCCCGAGTCGTCCGCGACTTCGTAATCCCCCTGAAAACGTGCCAGGATCGAGTTGGCCTCGTCATCATCCCGTGTTTTTTTAAGGGCTTTTACCACGGCACTGTTGGCGCTTTGGACAAAGAGCGGCGTATTGTCGGAGAATATGATCTTGATGATCATGGGTTTGCCTTGTGATAGATTTTCGCGAAAATAGTATCACAAAACGGTGTCGGTTGCGGCAGGGAAAATAGACTTTTTTAAAGCCGCCTGTTTTCCGGGCGGCCCGATATAAGAGGGGGCGAGAGCCTTAGCTGAGCAGTTCGGCCCGGATCACACCGTCGAGCTCGTCGATGGCGGCCTGCTCGATCTCCTCTTCGTTGTCGATGATGGCAAGGACCTTGGTATCGTAGAGGTAGTTGTCGGCCGCTTTTTGAAGCTGTTTGGCCAGCCCGTACCCGGCAATGGCGTATTTGACCCCGCATTTGGCTGCGACGATGAACTCTTTAAGGGAGTAGACGATGATCCCAAGGACCGGGGCGTAAGCCTCGTAGGCGGTCATATCGGCGGTATTGTAGGTGGTGAGTACGATGCTTCCTGCAGGGGTCGTGTCAAGCCCTGAGAGGTTGGGTTTGAAGACAACCTTGGGGTGGTCGTCGATCGCTTCGAAAAAGCCCAGTGTGATCATAGCCCCGCACACTCTTTCGAACAGAAGTATTGGCCGTCTTTGATCAGGGCCTCTTTGCTGCTGACGAAGGTGCCGCACTTGGCACACTCGACCATGACGTCGTCAAGTTTTTTATCGTTTTTGGATGCTCCGCTGTCGGTTGTCGTATTGTCCGTTTTTTGTGCCGGTTTTCTGAAAAAGATGTAATAGACGGCCGCAATGACCAGACCGATAACAAGCAGTTTTGGCAGAGATAGCATACGTAGTCCTTATTTTTTGATCACCAGATACCGGCTGTGCTCGGCATCGACGATTTTCAGGTTCGGGATCGTGGCGGTCTCGTCCTCGGTGTTGCGTCCCTTATAGAGCAGCATGACGGAGGTATCGTCCATCATCCCTTTTGTCAGGGCAAAGAGACGATCCGCACTCATGACCGCTTTGGAGGTGATGAGCGAGTAGGTGTGCGCATCCATCTCCTCGATCCGTTTGTCGTGGATCGTGATGTTTTTAAGCCCCAGTTTGATGGCGACGTAGTTGAGAAACGCGACCCGTTTTTTTGTCGGCTCCACGAGGGTAAAGGCGTGATCGGGGCAGGCGCACGCCAGGGGGATGGCCGGGAAACCCGCCCCGCTGCCGATATCCAGCACATCGCCGAACGTATCCAGAAAGGTTAGCGGATAGATGCTGTCGTAGACCTGTGCGGCGACTTCGTTTTCGGTCGTGGCCCCGCTGAGGTTGTGGATGGCATTCCACTCCAGCAGGATCTTGCCAAAGGCCGTGACCCGTTCAAAAAAGGTTTCGGGAAGGTCCAGCCCCAGGTCGGCAAAGCGTTCCGGTCTCACAGCAGGTGGCCGCTCTTCTCTTTTTTGGTCTTGAGGTACCCCTCGTTGTGGACGTTGGCCTGGATAATGATCGGGAGCCTTTCGGTGATCGTGATCTTCTCGAAGGAGTCCAGTTTGCTGGGGTTGTTGGTCAGCAGGCGGATCCTGCTGATCTTGAAGTAGTCGAGGATATACTCCGCCATCTCGTAGGTGCGCTCGTCCGCGGCAAAGCCCAACTGGTGGTTGGCTGCAACGGTGTCAAAGCCTTTGTCCTGGAGATTGTAGGCGTTGATCTTGTTCAAAAGCCCGATGTTGCGGCCCTCCTGGCGCAGGTAGATAAGGATGCCGCAGCCGCTCGCATAGATCGTCTCAAGGGCATACTCCAGCTGTTCGCCGCAGTCGCATTTCCGGCTTCCCAGCGCGTCGCCCGTCAGGCATTCGCTGTGAACCCGCACAATGGGGTTGTCGCATAAGTTTTTTGTATAGACGGCCAGGTGCTCTTTCCCCTCATATTTAAAACATTTGACATGAAAGGTGCCGTATTTAGTGGGAAGATTGGCCTGCTCGGAGATCTCAACGTTTTCTAACATGGCGGGGAGTTTAGCCAACCTTTTATTTATTTCAGCTAAAATCTTTCCCTTATTTCAGCACGCAAAAGAGACCTGCTTTTGCGCCATAGGAGAGACAGCGATGTTTAGACGTTTCAGACGCACCAGACTGCACCCGGTCCTGCGGGAGATGGTCGCCGAAACCCAGATTTCCAAAGAGGACCTGATCTACCCCCTCTTTATCAAAGCAGGAGAGGGGATAAAAGAGGAGGTCGCCTCCATGCCGGGCGTGTACCAGCTCAGCCTGGACACCCTCGAAGCGGAACTGGACGACGTCAAGGCACACGGTCTCAAATCGGTGATCCTCTTCGGGATCCCTGCGGTCAAAGACAGCATCGGCAGCGATGCGCTGTGCGAGCACGGGATCATCGCCGAGGCGATCCGCAAAGTCAAGGCGTATGCGCCGGAGCTTATGGTCATCACGGACCTCTGCTTCTGCGAGTATACCGACCATGGCCACTGCGGGATCATCGACCACCAACACGAGACGGTCGATAACGACCGGACGCTGGAGATCCTGGGGCAGCAGGCCCTCGTCCACGCCGGGGCGGGAGCGGATATGATCGCCCCCAGCGGGATGATGGACGGGACGATCGAGACCCTGCGCGAAGTGCTGGATGCCAACGGCTACGAGAACCTGCCGGTCATGGCCTATTCGACCAAGTTCGCCAGCGCCTACTACGGCCCGTTCCGCGATGTAGCGGAGTCGACGCCGGAGTTCGGCGACCGGCGCAGTTACCAGATGAACCCGGCCAACCTGCGCGAAGCGGTGGCCGAGAGTATTGAAGACGAGATGCAGGGTGCCGATATCCTGATGGTCAAACCGGCCCTGGCATACCTGGACGTGATCCGAAAGATCAAAGATGCCACAAGCCTGCCGATGGCGGTCTACAACGTCAGCGGTGAATACGCCATGCTCAAAGCAGCGGCCGCGGCAGGTATCATCGACTACGAGCGCGTCCTGATGGAGACGATGATCAGCTTTAAGCGGGCCGGCGCCGATATTATTATTACGTATCATGCAAAAGAGGTGGCGACACTTCTGGATGGGAAAAAACTATGAGACACTTTTTGAGTTTAAAAGACTTTACCAAGGCCGAGATCCTGGAGATGATCGACATCGCCAAAGAGATCAAGGCCGAACAGAAAGCCGGGCGAAAGACGCCGTTTCTGGAAAATCAGAGCCTTGGGATGATCTTTGAAAAGTCGAGTACGAGAACACGGGTCAGCTTCGAGGTGGGGATGTACCAGCTCGGCGGCCAGGCGCTCTTCCTCTCCAGCAATGATATCCAGCTCGGGCGCGGGGAGCCGATGAAAGATACGGCCCGCGTCATCAGCCGTATGGTGGATATGGTGATGATCCGGACCTTTGCCCATGAGAAACTGGAAGAGTTCGCCAAGTTTTCCAAGGTGCCCGTCATCAACGGCCTGACCGACGACTACCACCCCGTCCAGCTGATGGCCGACTACCTGACGATGATCGAACACGGTCTGGATACGACGGCGAAAGTCGCCTACGTCGGCGACGGCAACAACATGACCCACAGCTGGATGATGCTTGCCGCCAAGCTCGGCATGGAGTTGCGCATCGCGACACCGAAAGGGTATGAAGTGAACCAGGGAATCGCCCTGGAGGCAGAGAAGTTTGCAAAAGAGAGCGGGGCCAAGATCATCTACACCAACGATCCCGCCGAAGCGATCAAAGGGGTCGATATCGTCACGACCGACGTCTGGGCCTCCATGGGTCAGGAAGATGAGCAGAAGCAGCGGGAAAAAGATTTCGCCGGCTTTACGATCGATGCCGACATGATGGCCCTGGCGGATAAGAACGTCAAGTTCCTCCACTGCCTACCCGTCCACCGCGGCGAAGAGGTGACCGAAGAGGTCTTCGAAGCCCATGCGGACATCGTCTTTTCCGAGGCGGAAAACCGCCTCCACGCCCAAAAAGGTGTCATGGTCTGGCTGGACCGTCACCGAAACGACTAATCCCTCAGGCACGCTTTAGGATGATCGTAAAGCGTGCCCCCTCTTCATAATTCTCAGCTGTGATAGTTCCGTCCAGATTTTTTTCGATAATCGCCTTAGCCATACTCAGTCCGATTCCGGTCCCTTTGTCGCCTTTGGAGGAGACGTAGGATTCAAAGATATGGGGAAGGATTGTTTCGGGAATCCCTCCGCCGTTATCGTCGATCATGATACGGAGTTTCCCGTCCGATGCGGCGGTGTGGATCACGACTCGGCCGGTAAAAGCGGAGTTGTCGTTTTTCCTGCGGTATTCGACGATAGCATCGCGGGCATTATTGATGATATTCATAATGACGTGTTTGAATTCGTTTCGCAATCCATAGACGACAGACTCTTCCGCCAGGTAGCTCTTCTCGATCTCGATGTTGTTGTTGCGGTACTGGGAGCCGGTCAGCTGGAGGATATTGTCGATCTCCGTGTGGATATCGAAACGGACCTTCTCTTTTGAAGGTTTGAAGAAGTTCCTGAAATCGGTGATGGTCTGGCTCATAAAATCGATCTGCTGCATCATCCCGTCGACGTAATCCTGGAGGTAGGCTTTGTCGACCTCGTTGTGATCGTAGGCGTCTTCGATATCCTGCACCATCAAGCCGATGGCATTAAGGGGTTGTTTCCATTGGTGTGCGATGGAGCCGATCATCTCGCCCATGGCGGCCATCTTCGCCTGCTGGTTAAGCAGCTGCTCTTTCTCCTGCTTCTCCTGCTCGAGACGTTTGGTCTCGGTCAGATCGTCCTGCATGACGATGAGGGAGTGGATCTCGTTGTATTCGTTTTTGACACCCGTAACGGTGGTCTTGACCCAGAGGGGTGTACCGTCTTTTTTGATGTAGCGTTGTTCCATCGCAAAGGAGTCGATGGCGCCGGCAAGAAGATTGCGCATGTTGGTCGCAGCCTGCTCCATATCCTCGGTCGCGGTGATATCGGAAACATTCATGTGGGTCAGTTCGTCGTAGTTGTATCCCAGCATCTGTTGAAGGGTCCGGTTGTTCTCCAGTATCTCTCCCGAGATGTTCATGACATTGATCCCGACACCGGCGTAGTCAAAGATGGCACGGAACACTTTCTCCCGTTCCATCCGTTTTCCCACTTCCTGTTCGATCCGGTGTTCCAGCTCCAGGGAGTGGGCGACTTCCCGGCTGATATCGGTGGCCATGATCAGGAAGCGTTCCCCGCCTGGAAGAGAGGAGATGGAGATATTGACCGGAATGGCCTGCCCGCTTTTACTGAGGTAATGCTGTTGATAGTTTCTGGCCGAGCCGGTCGTTTGGGCGTTTTCCATTGCTTCCTGCATAGCCGGTTTGCTCTCCTCGGTGGAGAGTTCGAGATTGGAGGAGCCGAGCAGCTCCTCTTTGCTGTACCCGGTCATGGTGACGTAAGCGGCGTTGACCTGCAGGAAATGCGTCTGCGAATCCATAATGGCGATCGGGTTGAGGGAGCGTTCAAAGATCTGATTGAGCTCTTTGGCAAGCCGGTTATACTCCTGCTCCTTCTCCCGCTCTTCGGTAATATCGATCAGGTAGCCGAAATAGTGGGTGATCGTGCCGTTGTCGTCGCGGATGATCTTGGTCGCGTCATAGACCCAGCGGGTCTTATCCTGTACAAGCAGGCGGTAGGGTTGATGGGTGAAGTGGTCGGCATCCGTCTCCGCATTCTCTGTCAACTCTTTGATGACCCGCCCTTTATCATCAGGGTGGATAAAGTCGCTGAAACGGACGGTACCGCTCATGAAGGTATCGGCATCTGCACCGAATACGTTGCGGACATTTTGGGAGACATATTCCACAGGCCATCCCTCTTCGTTTCTCCATTTAAAGAGTACGACCATGCCTGAGACGAAGAGGTCGCGCTCATCTTTTATCTGGCGGTTTTTGGCCTCCACTTCCCGTTGCAGGGCTCTGTAGCCGGTAATATCCTTGAAGATAATAACCGAGCCGTTCAGGCGGCCGTCGATAAAGATCGGGGAGGCGGTAATATCGACGGTGACCTTGTCCCCGCGCCCGGTATGGAACGTGCCGTCGTGGTCATGGAACTGTTCATCTTCGCGGAGGGTGTTAAAGAGGGGGCAGCTCCCGTTCTTGTCGCGGTAGCGGAGTACTTCGTTCAGGGGTTTCTCCTGCAGTGTGTCTAGGGAGTAGCCGAGAATCTTCCGGGCCGCGGGGTTGGCAATGACGGTGCGGTTCTGACGGTCGAGGACAAAAAGTCCGTCCCCAAGGCTCTGGATGACGGCACGCAGCTGTTTGTCCAGGCGTTCGAAAAGAACGGCAAACCAGTACGCCATAGGAAGGGCGAGGAGAAACGCGATCAGGCCGATAAAGATGAGCATCTGGACAAACCCGCTCCGCTGTTCCTGCAGGATGTTCTCCTTGATCCGGGCGACAAGGACCAGTTCCCGGTCGTCAAAAAAGGTAAAACGGGTGGCGTAGCTGTATTCGCCCCGGTAGTCGGTCTGTTCCTTAAGCATCCGGAACATTCGGGGAAAGTGTGTTGCCAGGGTGATGTCGGGTTTGAGGTATTTATACCAGTTGTAGCGGGGGTCGGCATGCAGCAGGATCTTCCCGTTCGGATCGCTGAGATAAAGATCGAAGTTTGATGAGGTGTGAAACGTGTCCAAAAAGGGCTTCATAAAGATATTTACGATGACAAGACCGGCACGCTTCCCTTCGTAAAAGACCGCTTTCCCGATCCGAAGGGTTGGTTTGTAAGGGCGTTCGATCTGGCCGAATTCGATGTTGAGATCGATATCGCTAAACCATGTCCGGCCCTGCTCCAGGGCGTTGATCTTTTTGAAGTAGTAGCGGTGGGCTTTGTTTTGAAGGGTTTCGGGTGAGACGATGACGGGGGTATCCCCGATGCGGTCCCTGTGGACCCGTACAATCTCGTTACCCTCGGTATCGATAAACCGAATCTGCATAAAATGGGTATTGCTCCTGGCAAGAGCCATGAAAAAACGGTTGACGTCATCGGTTTGACCTTTGCGAAGGCTCCGGTAAATATATTCGTTGTCCGCTGCCGCGCTCAGGAGGTTTTCCAGAGAGAGGAGGTACCCGTGAAGGCGCTCTTTTTTAATACCCAGCTCATGCTCCGCATTATTTAACAGTTGACCGGTTACCCGGTCATTTGTCTTATAGATCCCCAGCAGAATCGTGATCCATACGATGATACCACTGAAGAGGAGAAAAAAGAAGAAGAATCTGATTTTACGGCTGGAGTGAATTTTTATCATGATAATCGATTATACCTAAAGTTTGGCCACACGCATGACCTCTTCGACCGTCGTGATCCCCTCTGCTGCTTTCCTTATCCCGTCGGCAAACATCGGTTCGAATCCGTTTTCCATGGCGACGGAGAGAAGCTCCTGTTTGTCTGCACTTCCCGCCACTGCTGCGGCCACGGCATCGTTAAACATCAGTACCTCGCTGATGATAGTCCGGCCGACATACCCGGTCATGTTGCATTTTCGGCAGCCGTTTCCCCGGAAAAAAGCGGGGGAGTCTGTCTCAAGGTAAGGGGCTACCTGTTTGTGCAGCGTCTCCGGGAGGGTGCATTCGCTCTGGCAGTAGGGGCAGACTTTCCGGACCAGGCGCTGCGCCTGTACTGCGGTGATGGCCCCGGCGATGAGAAACGGTTCGATCCCCATATCCACGATCCGTGCGACGGCGCTGACGGCATCGTTGGTATGCAGGGTCGTAAAGACCAGGTGTCCCGTCAGGGCTGCCTGGACGGCGATGGAAAGCGTCTCCTTGTCCCTGGCTTCCCCGACCATGATGATGTCGGGATCCTGCCTGAGGATAGCGCGCAGGGCGTTGGCAAAGGTGAGGTCACTCTTTTCGTTGACCTGCACCTGCTGGATCAGGTTCATACGGTACTCAACGGGGTCTTCGACGGTGATGATCTTGCGGTTGACGTTTTTGATCTCGTTGAGCCCGGCATAGAGGGTGGTGGTCTTCCCGCTTCCGGTAGGCCCGGTGACAAAGACGATCCCGTGGGGGGTCTGCATGGCACTCCGGAAGCGTTCCGTATTGGCGGAGGTGAAGCCGATTTCGTCCAGGGTGATGAGGACCTTCGATTTGTCCAGGATACGGAGCACAACAGACTCCCCCTCGTGGACGGGGAGGGTGGCTAGCCGGAAATCGTAGTCGTTCTCGTCGATACTCAGGCTGAAACGGCCGTCCTGGGGTCTTCGCCGCTCAGCTATATCGATGTCGCCCAGCAGTTTGATCCGGGAGGCCAGGGGCGGGAAGATATCGGGGGGAAAGGTGTAGATCTCTTCCAGAAAGCCGTCGATCCGGGCCCGGATACGGCACTCCTGGGCGGAGGGTTCGATATGGATATCGCTCGCCTTCCGCCGTACGGCGGAGGTGATGATGATCTCGATCAGGCGCATGACCGCCGAGGCCTCCTCCTTGGCCTGGGATCCCCCTTCCATCTCATGACGGATATCCGCAAGGGTGTCTTTAAGGCTCTCCAGGCTCTCCAGTCGTGTGATCAGCTTGTCGATCTCCTTGGCCGTAGTGATATTTACCCGGAGCGGCCGCTCCGGAAGCAGGCGCTGGATCGTATCCTGGGCGTCGATATCCAAAGGATCGGCAAAGAGGACGTCGACAACGTCGCCATTGTGTTCTTCATCGGAAGCGGCACGGTAGGGGATCGCCCGGATCCGTTTCATGATATTCAGGGGGATCCTGTCGGCTGCCTGGAGGTCGAACTCAACGGTTCCGGGGGGATGAAACGGGAGAGCCAGCTGTTCGGCCAGCGTCTGCAGGAGTTTGACCTCGTCGATGAACTCTTTTTCCACCAGGATCTGCCCAAGCTTTTTCATATTCCCCGCTCTCTTCTGTTCGGCCAGGGCCTCTTCGGCCTGGCGGCCGGTGATCAGCCCTTTTTCCTGAAGCAGATCACCCAGGCGGATCTTTTTTTGAAGCATGGGGTTACCAGTAGTAGTAGGCTTTGATGAGTTTACCGTTTCTGGATTTTTTGATCTCGACTTTTTTGTGGCGGTTGCTTTCGATCACCTGCATGGTGTAATCGTAGGTACCGTCCTTCAGATGATAGACGTTTCCTTCCTGCGAATAGTCGCCGCGGACATAAAGATCAAAAACGGCGGAGAGGACATAATCGACCTTGGGAACCCGGATCCCCGAGATATCGACGTGGTCGATGAGGGCATGGTAGAGCAGCTTTTTCTGAAAAAGGATCGTGGCATAGTAGGAGGCGTTCTGTCTGGCCGATTCGGTCATCTTCAAAAGCACGATGGGTGTCGGAAGCAGATCGATGATATCGGATTTGATGCAGGAGTGGGCGACGGCGTTGATAAACACTTCATCCCCCCGGAAAGACTTCACGATCGTGGAGCCCTCGATGCAGGCCTGGGCATAGTTCTTGTTCTGGTAATCTTCAAGGATACCCTCCCTCGTGGCGGCGAAAAGCGAGAAGGTAAAAAGAAAAAAGAGAAGCGGTTTTTTCATAGGTTCCTACTTTATGGATTGGTATAGTTGCCGGATACGGAGCGAATCACGTTTCAGCAGATAGGTCTGCAGCGCCTTTTTCGCCTGGTCGTTATCCCCGACGGCGATGCTGGCCTTGGCAAAGATAAGCCAGCTCTCGTCATCCGCACTGTCAAGCTGGTTTGCCGTCAGGGCCCATTTGATCGCTTCGGGGTAGGTCTCGGAAGCAAAATAGTGCCGGGCGATCTTCATGGCGTTCTCATAGGTCTCGTCAAACTCGTAGTTGTCGATGAGAAGGGCGATCTTTTCACTGTCATCGACGGTTTCGCTTTTTATCCGAAGGGTACCCTCGTCCCCCGTACTGTCGGCTTGGGGAGGCGTCTGTATCTCTTGTGCATCGGAATGGGGTTGTGCCGGTTGCCGGTGTTTTTGGCGGTAAGCATTGATAGCCCCATCGATCTCCTCCCGGAAGGAGAGGTCAAGGGTGATGGCCCGGGGGTCCTTGAGTTTCGGTTTGGACGGGGTGACAGGCGGTGCCGGGGGTGGCGGTGCCGGTTCGGTTTTGAGTGCTGTTTTTGTCTCTTTTTCCGGCTGCGGTACAGCCGGCACCGTTTTCTCAGCTACTGTCTGGGCAGGCTCGGGAGCTTTGGGTGTCGGGAGAGGGGCGGAGAGGGGAAGGACCAGGTAGACGGCCAGACCGGCAAGGGCAGCGCCGCCCATAAACATCAGGGCCAGTTTCCGTTTTTTCTGCCGCTCTTCCCAGAGCCGTTCGAGTTCGTTGAATCTATCCATGTATCATCTTTAGATCGAGTGCCGCCATCTCGATGAATTTATTTTTGAGCTTGTTGCCAAAGAGGGTACGTGCCCGGTCCAGACGGTGTTCCAGGATATCCAGTGTCCGGTTCATCAGGCGGTTGATCTCACGAAGGTTCCCCCGGGTCAGTTTATGGATCAGGCGGTAGTTGCTTCGTGTGAAAAGGGTCGCCAGTTCCAGGTCACTGGCCATGAGGAGTTTTTTCTCGATGTAGAGAGCGACCTCTTCGCTATTTAGCAGGGAGAGCTCGATCGTCTCATAGGTACGTGTCTGAAAATGTTCCCGGGCCCAGATATCCTCTTTATCCATGGTATGGACCGAGATGATGAACTTAAACTTCGGCCGGTTGGAGAGGATACGGATCCACTCCAAGGCCCTGTCGTCATAGAGCTGAGCTTCATCCAGAAGGATATATATCTCATCCCGGATCTCTTCTTCAATGCGTTCGAGCAATTCGTCCAAAGGAAACGTCTCGGGAAGGGTGTTGCCGCTGAGACGGTTATAGATCATGTGCAGGGATCGGTGTGCGTCGAACGTGGGTTCTTTAAAGAGGAAGATATTGAAGCGGTCCCGGTTTTTTTCGTAGAACATCTGCATCAGGAAGGATTTGCCGCTGCCCGGACGGCCGTGGATGAGGATCAGACGGAACGGGTTTTTTGTTGCATTGAGGAGTTTACTGCATGCAACCCGGTTCCGCCGCAGCGGTACGTAGTTTGTATCGGACTCCGAATCGATAAAGAGCGCTTTGATTGCTTCCATTTCCATCATTTTGGTTCGCTTTTTTCATAAGGGATCGTATCGATCACTTCATCATATATCGGCTGAGCGTGTTCATTTTTTATCCCTGTCAGGTTAGCATCACTTGCCTTACTCCCCGGTTTAGGGAGCCCAAGCGATGCCGTATGGGTAAACCCGAGCTCCCTTAGTGTCGGCATACGGTCCGGTGCAGCGAGGTGCGGGGTGAGGACAAAGATGATCTCGGTGGTGACGTCGGTTACCGTTGTCGACCTGAAGAGGCGGCCCAGATAGGGGATGTCTCCCAGAAGCCGGACTTTGTTCTCCTGTTCGCCCCGGGTAGTGCTGATCAATCCCCCGAGGATGATGGAGTCGCCGTCTTGGACCCGGACGACCGAGGAGATGCGGCGGGTGACCGTATCGGGGGGGAGGGAGCGGACTTCATCCTGCTTGGTCGAATCCTCGGAGTATTTGAATTCGCTGATGGAGGGGTTGATGCGGAGCGTGATCGTCCCCGTTTCGTCGATCTGCGGGGTGATGTCCAGCAGAACGCCCACGAAAAGTGAGGCGGGGATCTGGGATTCGGTCACGGTCGTGGTGGTGCTCCCGGTGGAGTAGCTCTCCTTGATAAGGTAGTTGATATTGTCCCCGACACTGATCATGGAGGGTTGGTTGTTGATCGCCAGGATCTTGGGATTGGAGAGGGATTTGGTCTCACCGAACTGCCGCAGGAAGTTGAAAAAGCCGTGCATCTGAAGTCCGGCGCTCCGCTGGACGATGATCGACTCGGTCTCACTCAGGGTCCTAACCCCATCTGTGGTCGTATCGTCTTTGTCATTGGTCAGCAACCCGCTGATGTCAAAATCGAGGGAGAACTGCGACCAGTCGATCCCCAGGGAGTGGGAGTCGTCCAGAGTGACCCCGATGATCTGGACATCGATGATCACCTGTTTTTGCAGGGAGTCCAGGACCCGGCCGATGTAGGCTTCGACCCGGTCGAGCTGCCGTTTGGTCCCCGACACGATCACCAGCCCGCTTTTACGGTTGACGATAATGGAGGCGAGGTACTTCTCGTCGCCGTCTTCGGGCCGGTCGACGATCTTTAGGAGGTTGTCGCCGAGGTCCTGCCAGAAATCAAAGCTTTCGCTTGTCTTGATGTAGGCTCCCGTCGCCCCGCTGGAGCTTCGGCTGCTTTCGTCTCCCCCCGCCGAAAGCGATCCGGCCGTATCCCCGCTCTGATGTCTGCTTGAGCCGCTGTTCAGGGAGGAGCCGCTGATGACCACATCGGTATTGCTGTTGCCCGTACGCATGCTGTCGATATAGTCGACTTTGAAGGTGCGCGTCGTAACATGGGCCAGGGTCAGGATATCCTTCTCCAGTGTATAGTGGAGATTATTCCGCGAGATAAGGATATCGAAGATGTGATCGATCCCTTTGCGGGAGACCGCCACGGGGGAGAGCCGTTTTTTGGCGACGATCGCACGGGTCTGCTCATCGCTGTAGATGATCGAATAGCGGCACTCCCTCGCCAGGGTATTGAGGGCCTGCTGAAGGGTTGATCCCTCGGGGAGGGAGAGTGAGAGAAGCTCGTTGCTGCATGCACCCTGCAGGGAGGGTACCAGGAGGAGAAAAAGAATGAAACGGCGGGGGATGTTGATCATTATCTGCCTCGCTTGAGTTGGATTTTGCCGTTGCCCGGTGCTAAGCTGATACGGTAGAGACGATCGTTTTTTATGAGGGTGACACCCCTTTCCGTGACGCTCTGGAGACGGTACTCCCCGACGGGCTCCCCGACGCCGTAGAGGCGGTCGTTGATGAGGGCTTTTTTGTTAATGATCCCCTGAAGAGCTACGCGGGGCGTCACTGTCTTGGGCGGATCCTGCCGCACTTTCGGGTTCGCTGTTTCTGCCGTGACGAAGGGGGTGTGTCCGGTCGGTATCGCCGGGAGTTCCCGCTGGACCGTGATATGTGCCATAAGGCGGTCGACCTGCTCTTTCCCCCCTTCTGAAGCAAGGAGAGCCGGCAGCAGCAAAAGTGCAGACAGGTGCGGCATCTTCACGGTATGACTCCCCAGAGGGAGAGGGTGAACTCCGCCGAGAGCTTCGGTCCGCTTTGCAAAACCAGCCGTTCGATGTCGGTGATACTGCGGTCGCTTTCGATGGTACGGATAAAGCGGATCATATCGCCGTAACGCCCGGTGGCGTTAAAATCGACGCGCAGTACCCGGGTAAAACGGGTCGCATTGCCCCGGTCGGGGTAGTGCGTGTTGGCAAGGGTGCCCAGAACGATACCGTTATGTTCGGCGTAGGTAACCACCCGGTCGAGAAAGCGGAAACGGTTTTCTGGGGTAAAGCGGACAAATCCGAGGGAGTCGAGGCGACTTTGGGTATAGCGTGTCAGGTCTTTGGCGGCCGCGATCTTCTCTTGGAGCAGCCGGTTCTCTTTGTCCATCCGGCCCAGGTAGGTGCTGCCGCGGTCCGATGTATCGGTCAGCTGCTGCCGGTAGCCGTTGATCTCGGAACGGATGGCCGCGAGTTTTTCCGTGACGGCCCGGTTGGCTTTTTGCTGCACGGGGGTGATGTAGTAGTGGATGAGATACCCGCATAAAAGCAGCGGCATCAGGAAGATAATCAGCCGCTCCCTGCCGGTTCGCCGGGCCATAACGGTATCCAGGGCTGCCATCCAGCCTAAAACCCGTTCTTTGGATCTGCGCATCATGGGGTGACCTCGATACGGATACTCGTCCGATAGGCGTTAATGGCAGGGTTGTAGGCATAGGTGTCCATATCCACATGCATCTTTTTGTGTCTGCTGATGCTTTTTAAAAAGGCGGTCACATAGGCGTCTTTGGCACTGCGCAGGTCCAGCCGGTAACGGTCGGCATCGACGGCCAGGGTCTCTATCTTCAGGCGGTGGCGGGTGAGCAGTTGGAAGAGAAGTGCGAGGGTCCGGGTCTTGCTGCGATGGCTATTCTGTTTTGCGTCGATCCTCTTAAGCAGGGTGATCTGTTCCCCGTGGCGCTGCTGTTCGGCCTGTAAAAGGGCCGTGTAGCGGTTTCTTCTCTTCTGGATCTCTTTCTGGTTTTCCTTGAAAGTGACAAACTCCTCCTGGGAGATGTGGAGCCGGTCCATGGTTGTATCGTAACTGCGGCTTTTCCAGTGGGTGTCGACGGCCAGGAAAAGGGGATAGGCCCCAAAGAGAAGCACGGCGGCAGCGGAGCTCAGCAGCAGCCTGCCGCTGTCGCGCCTGAAAAAACCGGGGGGACGGGGGTAGACGCTCAGGTTAAAGGGGTTGGGACGGCGGCCGGTGCGGACGTTTTCTGCCTCGATGAGGGCGAGGATGACGGTCTGATCCACATAGGGGTCTTCGTCAGAGTAAAAGGGTGTAAAAAAGTGAAAGGATTCACCCCGGATACCCGTAACGGTTGCGACAAGGGATTCCAGTCCGGGAACCGTGCCGTGCTGGGTCCCGATAAAGACCCGGTCGATCCCCTGGATACCGGCGATACGGCGGGCGTATTGGATTATATTGTTGATCTCGCCCAGGCTCCGTTCCAGGAGTGCGGCGATATCGCGGTGGAAGATAACGGGGTCGTCGTTGAATCGCATCGGGTCGACGCCCTGTCTGGTCAGGGCAGTGATAAACGTATCGTAGTCGATCCCCTCGTTGTTCTCTTTGACAAATGTGCCGTGGAGGCCCCGCAGCCCGTTTCCGATGCTCTTGGCATAGACGAACCTGCCTTCGGAAAAGAGTGCGAATGTGGTCTCTTCCTCTTTGATATAGATAAAGATGTCGTGTCTGGGTTCCAGGATTTCGGCACTGTAGAGGGAGAAGGGGAGAGTCGAACCGGGAAGGATCGCATCGATATAGTCGCACTGTTCTCTGAAGGAGGCAAACCTACTGTCCGACTGTACGGGGGGCAGGGCAAAGGCGGTAACGGAGTGATTTTGGATATCCAGGAGGGAGTCGCGGACGGCATAGACGATCTTATAATCGATCATATGGTTCAGTCCCGCATCCTGGTACATACGGATCTCAACCGTATCGTCCAGTTCTGTTTCGGGAAGACCCTTGGGGACGTCAAAAGAGTAGCTGATGATCTCCTTGTCGCTGATCAGGCCGATACTGCATGTACAAGCTATTTTCCCCGAATCGGGCGGATGAGTATGGATGGCCTGGCCGGTAAGAAGGAAAATGTGGCCGTTTTTACTGCTATCGTACACCGAAACGGAATGTTTGACGGGTTCGTTTGCCATTTTTTATTCATCTTATATTTATTATTTGTTCATCTTAGTTTATGAAAACTTACAGAATGGTTACATTGAAGAGGTGTCGATAAAAAAGAGAGAAGAGAGGGTATGGAGTGAAAAAAACGAAGGCCCGGATACGAGTACGGCTCAGTCGTACTCGTATCCGATATCGGAGAGGTCGCGGCGGTTTTTGCTCCAGCCCCGTTTGACTTTGACAAAGAGTTCCAAAAAGACCTTTTTCTCCGCGAACTCTTCGATCGTATGGCGGGCGCTCTTGCCGATCCGTTTGATCGTGGCACCGCCCTTGCCGATGATGATCCCTTTTTGGGAGTCTTTCTCGATGATGATCGTCGCCTTGATGCTGACCAGTTTGGGCGTCTCTTTGAGTTCGTTGACGACGACGTCGGACTCGTAGGGGATCTCGTCGCTAAGGCCGTTAAAGATCGCTTCCCGGATGAATTCCTTGTAGATATCCGCCGTCGTTTCGGTCGTCAGGAGGTCCGTCTCGTAGAGGTAGGGGCCTTCGGGGAGGTGCTTGACGATCGCCTCGAAGAGGGTAGCCAGGGTAGAGGGGTCCGTCGCGCTGATACTGACCAGCTCGAGGAACTTATCCTGGTAGGCGGAGTACTCTTCGATCTTTTTTAAAAGGGCGTCGTGGGTCGTCTGGTCGATCTTGTTAAGAACCACGATGTGCGGTGTCTCTTCCTTGGTCAGCTCCAGGAACTTTTTGTAGTGCTCAAGGGAGTCCCTCGCATCGGCGATGAAGACCGTCATATCCGAATCCCCGATCGCCTTGACCGCTTCGGCCAGCATAAACTGGTTGAGGAGTTTCTCCTTTTCGTGCAGTCCCGGGGTGTCGACGAAGATGATCTGGGCATCTTTGTACATGGCGATGGCGTTCATCCGTTTGCGCGTCGCATTGGCCTTATGGGAGACCAGGGCCAGTTTTTCGTTCATCATGGCATTGAGCAGGGTGCTTTTGCCGACATTGGGGCGTCCGATAATGGAGACGAACCCGCACTTGGTTGGGCCGTCGTGGTCAAACTCTTCGAGTGGCATGGGAAGCCTTTATAGGATATAGCGGGTGTAGTCTTCGTTCTCCACCAGCGTTGTCAGTTTGCTGTCCACCAGCTCTTTGGTCACAGGGATCTTCTTGCCCTTGTGCTCTTCGGCTTCGAAGCTGATGTCCTCGAGCACCTTTTCGATGATCGTATGGAGGCGTCTGGCCCCGATGTCTTCGGTTTTTTCGTTGGCGCGGTGGGCCAGTTTGGCCATCTGCTTGATCGCCTCCTCTTCGAAGCTCAGGTAGACCTCTTCGACTTTTAGCAGCTCTTCGTACTGCTTTAGAAGAGAGTTTTTAGTGCTTTTAAGGATCTGGTAGAGGGTATCCTCGTCCAGGGAGTTAAGCTCTACCCGGAGGGGGAACCGACCCTGCAGCTCGGCGATGAGGTCGCTGGGTTTTGCGATATGGAATGCCCCGGCGGCGATAAAGAGGATGTGATCGGTGCGGATGACGCCGTACTTGGTGCTGACGGTGCTCCCTTCGACTATGGGAAGGAGATCCCGCTGGACTCCCTCTTTGCTCGGATCGTTGCGGCCTGTCTTGTCCCCGACGCAGATCTTGTCCATCTCGTCCAGGAAGATGATCCCGCCGTTTTCGGCGCGCTTGAGGGCCTCTTGGTGGATCTCGTCCATATTGAGCAGGTTTTCACGGGCTTCGCTCTTTAGGATCTGCTTGGCGTCCTTGACAGTGACCTCTTTTTTGATTTCGCCGCCCATGGAGCTGAAGACCTTGGAGAAGGACTCCTGGAGCTTGTTGAATTCCGGCGGCATCGTATCATCGGCCCCGACAAATTCGATGGAGCTTTTGGGATTGGTCTCGATCGTGACGCTCAGGTGGTCGACGTCGCCTTTTTTGACTTTCTCCAGCATCTTTTCAAAGCTCTTTTTATACTCTGCTTTCTTCTCTTCGGGGGTCTCATCAGGGAGTTCGGGAAGCAGTTTTTTGGCGATCTTTTCGGCGACATAGTCGTCGATCTTGGACTGGTTGCGCTCGGCGTGTTCCTCTTTGACGATCTTGACCGCATCATAGACGAGGTCGCGGATCATCGATTCGACGTCGCGGCCCACGAAGCCTACTTCGGTGTATTTGGTCGCCTCGACTTTGACAAACGGCAGGTTCATCATCTTGGCCATCCGCCTGGCGATCTCGGTCTTCCCGACACCGGTCGGTCCGATCATGAGGATGTTTTTAGGCACCACCTCGTCGCGGATCTCTGTGGGGAGTTTGAGTCGGCGGTAGCGGTTTCTCAGGGCGATGGCGATGGACTTTTTCGCCTCTTTCTGCCCGATGATGTAGTTGTCCAGGTAGGTTACGACCTCTTTGGGTGTCATCTCCATTATGCGTTGCCTTCCTTTTCAAGTGAGAGGGTTTTGATATTGGTGTTGGTGTAGATGCAGAGCTCTCCGGCGATGGTAAGGGCATCCTTGACCAGGAGTTCCGGGTCCATATCGGCATGCTTGTCCAGGGCTCTGGCCGCGGCCAGGGCGTAGTTGCCCCCGCTGCCGATGGCGGCGATGGACATATCCTCGGGCTCCACGACATCGCCGTTACCGCTGAGGATAAAGAGATGGTCGGCATTAAGCACCAGCATCATCGCTTCGAGCCGTCTGAGGTACTTGTCCTTGCGCCACTCTTTTGAGAAAGAGACAGCGGCCTTTAATAGGTCACCCTTGTGGTTTTCCAGCATCCGTTCAAACATATCGAAAAGGTTAAAGGCGTCCGCTGTACTCCCGGCAAATCCCGCCAGGACTTTGCCTTCATAGAGTTTGCGGATCTTGGTGGCATTGCCCTTGAGGACGGTGTTGCCGAAGCTCACCTGGCCGTCGCCCCCGATGATGGCGCGGCCGTTTTTTTTGTAGGCCAGGATGGTGGTTGCGTGGAACATTATTCGCCTACGATTTCAATATGGGTCTTGGGGTGGAGGCCGTGACCCAACTTGATGCTGATGTCATGCTTGCCCAGCTCCTTGATGGGGTTGGCGATCTCGACGGCTTTTTTATCGAATTCATAGCCCGCTTCGGTAAAGGCGTGGGCGATCTCGTCTTTGGTGACGGCACCGAAGAGGTGGCCGTTATCGCCCACTTTTTTGGAGAGTTTGACCTCCGCCTTTTCCAGTTTGGCGGCGAGCTCTTTCAGGCGGGCCATCTCGGCTGCTTCCGCTTCCGCCTGTTTTTTCTGCTCCGCTTTATACTGGGCGAGGACCGCCGGTGTGGCGGCTTTGGCAAGCCCTTTTCCGATCAGGAAGTTGTTGCCGTAACCCTCCTTGACCTCTTTGACTTCGCCCGCTTTGCCCAGGCCTTTGACATCTTTGATTAACAGTACTTTCATATTTCCTCCTTAACGTGAAAAGAATAAAATCCTTTTCACTACGCTTGCCGCTATGGCACTAAAGCTAGCCGCTTTTGCGGCAGAATAGCTTGAAAAAAATGCTTAATTTAACTCTGGATGGAATCCATTATACAAGGACGTGTTTTAAAACCTCTTCGATGGTCTCGACGGCGACGATCTCGAGGTTTCCTTTTACCTCGTCCGGGATCTCGTCCAGGTCACGATCGTAGTTCTTTGTGGGGATCAGGACCTTTTTCATCTTCGCCTTGTGCGCGGCGATCAGCTTCTCTTTAAGCCCGCCGATAGGCAGCACTTTGCCGCTTAGGGTCAGCTCTCCCGTCATGGCGACGTTGGCGTAGACTTTTCTTTCACTCAGGATCGAGGCGATGGCACACGCCATCGTGATCCCCGCACTCGGCCCGTCTTTGGGCGTGGCCCCTTCGGGGATGTGCAGGTGCAGATCGTAGCGGTTGTAGATATCGCTCGCACTTGGTTTGATCTTTTTCTCTTTCTCCTGGGGCATGACCGGGATCAGTTTGGGATCGATCGGCAGTTTTTTGGTATCGATCAGGGTCTTGACAACCGTCTGGGCGATCTTGGCCGACTCTTTCATCACGTCACCGAGGCTTCCCGTCAGTACCATCATCCCCTTGCCGCGGATCTTGATCGCTTCGATCTTCAGCACGTCGCCGCCGACGGCTGTCCAGGCGAGGCCGTTGACGACACCGACGACGTTTTTCTTGTCCGCTTCGTCGATCGTAAAGACCTCTTTGTCCATAAACTCGCTCAGGTTTTTGGTCGTGATGGAGATCTTGCCCAGGGTCTTGTCTTCCAGGAGGCGTTTGACCGATTTGCGCACCAGCGTGGCGATCTTGCGGCGCAGGTTCCGTACCCCCGCTTCACGTGTATGCTTTTCGATCAGCTCTTTAAGGGCTGCCGGGGCGATGGTGAGTTCCATCTTTTTAAGCCCGTGTTTTTTGAGCTCCTGGCCGATCAGGTAGCGCTTGGCGATCTCGAACTTCTCCTGGGGCGTGTAGCTGCTGACCTGGATAAACTCCAGCCGGTCGCGCAGGGGGGCAGGGATCGTGCCCAGGTCGTTGGCCGTGGCGATAAAGATCACCTGGGAGAGGTCCAGGTCGTAGTTGAGGTAGTAGTCGCGGAACTTGTCGTTCTGTTCCGGGTCCAGGATCTCCAGCAGGGCGGCCGTGGGGTCACCGCGCATCGTACGGCCCACTTTGTCCAGCTCGTCCAGGACGATGACCGGGTTCATGCTCTTGGCACTGATGAGACCCTGGACGATGCGTCCCGGCATGGCGCCGATGTAGGTCCGTCGGTGTCCCCTCAGTTCGCTCACATCTTCCAGACCGCCCAGGGCGATACGGACCAGTTCGCGTTTGAGCGCCTTGGCGATGGAGTTGGCAAGGGAAGTCTTCCCGACCCCGGGAGGGCCGACGAAACAGAGGATCGTCCCCTTGGACTCTTTTTCGGCGATGCCGCGAAGCTCCAGCATCTCTTTAACGGCGAAGAACTCGACGATCCGCTCCTTCGGTTTTTTCAGGGAGTAGTGGTCGTCGTCAAGCCGTTTTTCCACCGCATCGATGTCCAGTTTGGCCTTGGAGTATTTGCCAAAGGGCAGCTCCAAAGACCACTCGATATAGGTCTGCAGCAGGTTGGCATCGGCACTGTCGGGGTGCATGCGGCTGAGGCGGTCGATCTGTTTTTTTGTCTCTTTATACGCCGGTTCGGGCATATGCTTCTGTTTCGCTTCGAGTTTTTCGTAGTACTCCTCGATCTCTTCCTCTTTCTGGGTGTCCTCCCCCAGCTCTTTTTTGATCTGCTTAAGCTGCTCTTTGAGGAAGTATTCGCGGTTGACCTGGTCGATCTTGGAGTGGACCTTGGTCTTGATCTCCTTTTGGAGTTTGGACTGTTCGATCTGCTCCAGGACCAGTTCGATCAGCATCAGCAGCCGGTCTTCCACATCGGTCTGGATGAAGAGCTTGTACGCCTGCTCCCGCTTGAGCCGGATCGTACTGGCGATCAGGTCGATGATGCGGCCGGGATCGGTGCTTTCGTAGATCGTATTGAGCAGGTCGGCAGGGAAGTAGTTGCTCATATTGGAGAGGGTCTTGACGTGTTCGCGCAGGTTCTCCAGCATCGCTTCGACCCGTGCTTCGTCATAGGGTCTTGTGTCGATGATGTCGACGGTGGCGATAAAGGGGTCGCTGGAGACGGGTTTGACGATGCGTCCGCGGCTAAGACCCTGGAAGAGGATCTTGATCCGCTTGTCGGGCAGGACCACCTTTCGCATGATGGAGCCGATGACGCCGGCATCGTAGAACTCTTCGAAGAGTTCCGGTTCGTCACCCCCTTTGGAGGGGCAGACCATCAGCAGCGAGTCGTTGGCCATGGCGTCGTTGACCGCCTCGATACTCCGCTCATCAGCAAGGAAGATCGGGGAGATCATAAAAGGGTATAAAAATAGTTCGTTTTCGACAATAATCGGAATGTCGTGCGGAAATTCTTCATAATCGGTTAGTTGCACGTGGTTCTCCTAATAGTTATTCAAACAGGTCCCGCAGCCATGAGGTCTCGGGGTGGACGATCGTAACGCCCGTAATAAAAGAGGAGGCGTTTTTGGCACGGTAGTACTCCGCACCCTTGGGTTTTTCGATCCGGTCATACAGCTCGGCGATCTCTTTGTTCATCTGGTCTTCTGTGGCCACGATGTTGGAGATGATCGTCTTGGCAAACGGCGTGTACTCCGAATCGGGGTAGGTCCCGGTATAGCGTTCGGACTCCTCTTTCGTATCCAGGATCAGCTTCTGGTCCCGTTTGGGGTTTTGAAGGCCGTAGTAATTGGCTTTGAGTTTTAGAAACTTGATATACGGGATGGTCCGTTTGGTCCCGAACCGCTTGATGTACTCATCGTAATAGTAGTTGGCCAGCAGGTACTCCTCTGACTTCATATGAGCCGTAGCCATGATGAGCATCGCTTCCCCCAGCAGCGGGGAGCGGATGTGTTCACCCTGGAGGGAGGTGTAGTAATCCCCTGCGCCGTCCAGGTTGCCCCGTCCCGCCTCCTTGACGATCTTCTGGTACCAGTAGATCGCCGGCTGGTTGCTTTCGGGTTCCTTGTCCGAACATCCGGTAAAAAATAAAAAAATCAGTGGTAATAAAACTACTTTTAGCACGTTGACAGCCTTTCATTAAAGACGAGGATTGTAGCAGAAGTCGGTTAAATGGATACTAAACGGCCATTATTTAAAGAAAAGGGGGAGGGGTTGTTTTTTAATTATGATAATTATAAGATAAAAGAAATTCTCTTCTTTTTTCCCTTCCGTGATTAAACGAAAAAGGTCGGCAATGCAGGCGGGGCGGATCACACTCCTGGTGCTTTTGTTTAGTATCGGACTGCATGGGGAGGCACCTCTTTGCAGCAAGGTTTTCGGTAGTGCTGCCGGGACGCTGCCGGGTGGTCAGATCCGGATGGACGGGGACCTCTACGGCACGGATTCCGGGCTTTTGTACACCGGGGATCTCGGCGGGAATAACCTTGGCGGGGGGTGCGACGGCGGTGCCTGTATCGAAGGCGGGGCGTCAGACGCTCTGACCTTTCCCCCGAATGACTCTACGATCGATGGCAGCGGGTCGCTGAGTGTTACGGCGGGAAACGATTACCGCTACCGCACCTACGGCGGTTTCAACGGCGGGGATACGATCACGGTCGCGGGAACGGGAACGGCGGCCATCCATATCCGCCAGAACGGTATGAGCATCAACGGAAAGATCAATGAAACAGGGGATGCGTCGCAGCTGGTGATGTACATCCGCGGCGACGTGACCGTCAACGGCTCCGGCGTCGTCCATGCCATCCTCTATGTTGACGGTGACGTCATCATCAACGGCAGCGTGACCGGGGCGGTGACGGCTACGGGCCAGATCCGGCTAAACGGCAGCGGGAGTATCCGCTACAGCCCCCAAGCAGTCGCAGACACCGATTTCAGGGGGGTCTGTTCCGCCGATACGGGACCGGCCCTGCACTACACTTTCGGCGACTGTACGGTCGGCCAGCCCGTTACGACTTTTACCGATGTCAGCGGCAACGGGAACGACGCGACTGCCTACAACGGACCGCTCTGCGTCGATACGGGAAGCGGACGCCGGGGTGTACGGTTTAATTCGGTCGCGGACGGGTCGGCTTACGAGCTGCACCAGCAGTATGCCAAGACAAACGCCAACTTCAGTTTCACCTACGAGGAAGGCTACACGGTCTTCGCCCGGCTTCGTTTCAACTGGAGCCCCGCGCGGATTTGGGCGCTTTTTTTCGGGGTGACGGGGGGCGATACCTGTGCCAATAACGGGGCGCACTGGCTGATCAATACCCAGGATTCGGGGGACTGCGGTCATCTGGGAAAGGGGGTGGCGCAGTTTGGGGTATTCTGCGGTGCCCAGAACCGGTTTGACCTCAGCGGCGCGGCGGGGACGGATCTGGCCCTGGCCACGGTGTACTACAACAACAGTAATAGACTGGTCTCCTACATCAACGGGGTGAAGGTCTCCGAGACGGTATCCGAGAGTGATCCCGACAGCGGCAACGCCCCTGTCTATATGGCCCGCCCGTGGTCCAACTGCTCCGAGGACGCCTATTTCAGCGGGGTGATGGACGAACTGCGCATCTATCCCCGGGCCCTGGGGGAGGCAGAGATCCTGGGGCTTTTCAGCAGTCCGGTCAATGCTGCCGATCTCAACCCGCCGACCTTTGCCAACCGCCGTATCGGTACAAAGGTGGCGGGGCAGCCTTTTCCCCTCTGGGTAGGAGGGCTGAACAGTTCCCGTGATGCCCTGCAGCCCTTTACAAAGTCCATGCTCAGGGCCCGCGTCGTCCCTTCCGCCTCCTGTCCGGCCGGTGATACGGCACTGAGCGGCTGGAGCGGGGAGCTCGACCTGGAGACAGGCAGCAATCCCGCGGAGGTCTTGTTTCAGGTCGACCGGGCCTCGCGGGATGCCCGTATCCAGTTTGAGTGGACGGACGACGGGGTCACGATGCGGGAGTGCTCCTTTGACAACTTTTCCGTACGCCCCGCCGCCGTTACGGCCGAGGTCCTGGATACGGCGGCGCTGCAGGCGGGGGTGACCTACGGTGATCGGCTGCGTCTGAGCGGGGTTGACGGGTATGACCAGAATCTCAGCCGTATCGACATCGAAGTGCTCCCGCTCACACGTTCGGGTGAGTACGGCGGAGAAGAGGGGAGCCTGGGTCTGGCGCCCTTTACCTTCGCGGGTGCGACGCCGCTCTTTGCCGATATCAACTACTCCGAGGCCGGGCGGATCGAAGTGCGGCTGAGGGACGGTGACTGGAGCGGTGTCGACGGAGCGAAGGGGGAGTGCACGGCCCAAAGCTGCAGTAACCAGGCCGACGATACCGCTCTGTTCGGATGCGATACATGCGGGAGTCCGGATTACAATCTCACCTTTGTCCCGTACCGTTTCGACATGGCCTTTTTAGATACGCCGCTGCTTGAGGACAACAGCACCTTTACCTATTTTTCCAATGAACGGAATATGAGTGCACGGGTCACCGCACTCTCACTTGCCGTACGGGCGCTCAACCGCCAGGGCGGGACGACCCGCAACTATACCGACCGTACTGCAGGAGGTTACGAGCAGGATATCCGGGTCCGGATCGATGTCAATATCTCCGCCGCGGATAAAAGCCGGATAGGGGAGTATGGGGACGCTGCGTTTACGGAAGGGGAGGCCGTGCTCACACTGCCCGACTGGTTGTACAACCCCGGACGGCAGAAGCAGATGCCCCAAAACCCCCTGCGGCTTCCGGGGGACGATGTCAACCTGTCGGTCTCGCTCACAGACAGCGACGGGGTCCTGGGAACGCTGTTTCAAAACGGGGTGGAGGGGAATGCCACCTTTTTGTATGGGCGTATCAACCCCATAGACGGGCACTGCACTGCCGGCGAGGTGTGCGACGTATCGTGTTACTTCGAAATCTATTGCCGCGGGTGCGTGCAGGAGGCGTTCGGATTGACCGGGTGGCCGGAGAGTGTTAACGACGTCTTCTGGCTGATCAACCCGGACCATCCCGGGAGCCAGCCGGTACTGGAAAGCACGCCTGCTTTTGATGCGACGGCATATGACGACAACGGCAGGCAGACCCTTCTCTATTCCACCGACAGCGCGGGCCGGAAACGGGTCGTGGTCGATCACGCCGCCGGCCAGGCCCCGGGCTACCTGCTCTATGAACCCTACTCGGACCGGAACGTGACCGGTTTTTATCTCGATATCGGGACGCCTTCTGCCGGGGAGGAGGGTATGACAGATGTCGTCGAGAATGAGGGGGAGGCTTACAGGGGAAGCGGGAGGATCGGCGAATGAGTACTTTTCGCAGCGCTTTTACGCTGATCGAGCTGATCGTCATGATCGTGGTCCTGGGGCTTGGGTTTGCTACGCTGCCGCTGATACTGGGTATCGGTTCGGAAGCAGTGAAGCAGGTTGCGGATGTCCGCGCTTTTTACCACGGAGCCGCCAAGGTCGCAATCGTTGCCGGAAAACCCTGGGATGAGCGGAACGTGGACGATTATCAAAAAGGGGGGATCTATTACGTGCTGTCGACCGGGGAGGATACGGGCGGACTCGTATGCGACGGCGACAGGAAACGCAGCGGGCACTACCCCGGAAAGGATCGGCGGGTGTGCGAAGCGGCCCTGGCTTCGGATATCCTGGGACGAGCCGGTGACAGTGATGCCGACGCCTACGACGACATCGATGATTTCCGGGGCGACCGGGATGACGAAGTCGAAGGGTACACCGTCGATACCTCGGTTGCCTATGTCCCCTACGTCGGCGGTCTGTCGGTCGCAATGCCCGAAGGGGCGGCCGCGGGGACGACCAATATCAAGCAGATCACCGTGACCGTTTCGGAACGCTCAGGCAAGGTGCTGACCCGCTACCGCTACTATGCCGCCAATATCGGACGGTATAAACCCTATATTCGGCGGAACGAGTGATGCGCAGCCGGGGGTTTACGCTGATTGAGCTGATTATCGTGATCGTGCTGCTCGGTATCCTGGGGGTGATAAGTACGGATATCCTCTCCCAGTCCTACCGCAACTATCTGATTCAGAAGGAGACAG
Source organism: Campylobacterales bacterium (assembly GCA_050297855.1). Lineage (GTDB taxonomy): Bacteria > Campylobacterota > Campylobacteria > Campylobacterales > SZUA-545 > SZUA-545. Next base: position 199,611 of record JBNKTC010000020.1, on the reverse strand, counting down.
CCGGTCTGCAGTCACGTTCAAAGCAGCTGCTGGATCAGCTGAGGGCCTACCTTGATCAGGCGATCAAACCGTCGATCGCCCGTTTTGACGGCGGGGTAAGCCATACGAGTGTCTGGGATCTGCATGGGGTGGTTTCGGTGGCAAGTAACGATTACCTGGAGTGGATCGGAAAAGATGTGGAGAGTCTGAAGGGAATGTGGAACGGCTCGCGTATCTACCCGGGCTACAGCGGGCTTGCCGATGTGAGACAGAGTGGCGGGACGACGGTCGTTACCTCCGACTGCGATCTCTCCTTTATCGATCCCATTCAGGGTGCAGTGACGGATCGGCCGATGATAAACGGCGCCGCCTGGCAGCGGGCGGCGCTCTATTTTGTCTATGCCGACAGTGACGGGACGGTTGCCGAACGTTTTTGGGAGGATGATCCGACCTCCCTTTTCGGAATAACCGGCTTTGACCCGGAAAACCAGGCTATCTTGCTGGTGAAAAAACCCGAGGAGATCGGTGAGCGGTACTGTCTGAGCTACAGTGCTTACGGGATCGGATTGGAGGCGGACGGGACACTTTCGCTCTACTGGGATTTCCGTCCCTGGAATAATGAGAAGGTAACACAGGGGACGAAACGGGTGCTCATGCGGAACGTACAGAGTCTGGAGTACCGGAGCGAAGCGGAGGGGACGATGCTGCGGTTTAAGGTGTGCCTCGAGAGGGAAGAGGACCCGGGTGTCGTTTTTTGCAAAGAGACGGTGGTGCTGCGATGAGGGGCGGATTCGGTGTGGTCTATGCCCTTATCATCCTGGTCATCATCGCGACGATCGGGATCTATACCCTGGAGCTCTCAGCGCGGGGCGTTAAGTCGGTTTCAGATGAACATATTAAAATACAGCAACAGCTTTATATGGAAAGTGCGATAGAATACGCACTTTTATGGTTGAGCGAAACGAAGCAACGTTCACATCCGGTTGATTTCGGTGAAGCGGATGGCTGGAGTGATCTGAACATCAGTTTTGAAAACAACCGATACCGCTTTTGGCTCAGGATGTATGAAATGACTGCTGAGGTCCCCGAAAGCAACGGGACTGTGCAGCTGGATATTCGGGGATCTTGTGATCTGACCGGAGCGGAGCCGATAGTCACGACAAAACGGCTGCTGCTTAAGCCATAGAGTAATTGAGACGGACAGGAAAATATTTGAAACAGATTTTAAAACGGTTCTGGCCTTATATGCGCCAGTACAAACTCTACTTTTTTATTGTGTTTATCGGATTGATCCTTGTCGCCGGGGGCACGGCAGGCATGAGCTACATGATCAAGCCGATGATGGACGAGATCTTTATCAACAGAAACAAAGAGATGTTTTACATACTGCCGGCCATCCTGGTCGGTGTCTTCATGGCCAAGGGGATCGGACGCTATATCCAGGCCTACTTTACCGTCTATATCGGGCAGAGTATTATCAAAAGGATCCGAGACGAGCTGTTGGATAAGCTGCTGGAAATGGATATGGATTTTTTCAACAAGAATCAGAAGGGGAAACTGATCAGCCGGATCACCAGCGATACGAGCCGGATACAGAGTGTGGTCTCCGATGCCATCCCGATTATCGCCCGGGAGGCATTGACGACGGTGGCCCTGATCGGTGTTGTCATCTATCACAGTCCGAAGCTCGCGTTTATTACTCTGGTCATCCTGCCGCTGGCAATCTATCCGCTTTCCATCCTGGTCAAAAAAATGAAAAAGATCTCCCGTTCGTCCCAGGAGAAGATCGCCGACATAACCTCCCGGCTGAGCGAGATTTTTAATAATATCGAGGTGATCAAGGCCAACAGTACCGAAAATTTCGAAAGTGTCCGTTTTGAAAAGGATAATCAGAAGTTTTTCAGATTGGCGATGAAAGCGACCAAGACCAATCAGCTCATCAGTCCGCTGATGGAAGCTCTGGGAGCAGCGGCCGGAGCTGTGGTCATTATCGTCGGAGGGCATGCTGTTTTTAACGGGGAGATGACGGTCGGGACTTTTTTCTCGTTTATTACGGCGCTCTTCATGATCTATACGCCGATCAAACTGATCTCGTTTCACTACAATAAACTTCAGGATGCCATCGTAGCGGGCGAGCGGGTCTTCGAATACCTGGATATGGAACCGGTGATCAAAGATCACGGTACACTGAAACTTGATGATATCGTGTCGGTGGAATTTGAAGACCTCGTCCTCCATTACGGTGACAAAAAAGCCCTAAAGGGGATCAACTTTTCCGCATCCAAGGGCGAAACGGTCGCCCTGGTCGGTGACAGCGGCGGCGGGAAAAGCTCCATGGTCAACCTACTGGTCCGTTTCTATGAAGCCAGTGGAGGAAAGCTCTTGATCAACGGGAAGGATATCCGGGAATATGATATCGTCGAGCTGCGCAAAAACATCGCCTATGTAACCCAGCGGGTCTTTATTTTTAACGATTCCGTAGCTGCCAACGTAGCGTATGGGGATGTGATCGAAGAGGAGCGGATCATTCATGCACTCAAAGAGGCGAATGCCTGGGATTTTGTCAGCGAGATGCCCGATGGTATCCATACGGTTCTGGACGAGTTCGGGGTCAACCTTTCCGGAGGTCAGCGTCAGCGCATCTCCATCGCCCGTGCGATCTACAAAAATCCCAAAATGCTTATCCTGGATGAGGCGACCAGCGCCCTGGACAATAAGAGCGAAGCCCTGATCCAGGAGGCGTTCGACCGCCTGACCAAAGGGCGTATCACCTTCGTGATCGCCCACCGCCTCAGTACGGTCCAGCATGCCGACAAGATCGCCGTACTCCGTCATGGGAAGATCGTCTGCTTGGGTACGGACGCCGTGCTCTCCGAAGAGTGCGAAGAGTACAAAAAGCTCAAACGCTCCCACCAGTTCTAAGGGGGCGTTTCGCGCACTTTTCAGTCCCCTTTGACTATAATCCGTGAATAATTTCAGAAGATATCCCCGTAAAAAGTGATGACATGAACGTAGATACGATGAGAAACATCGACTATTATGCCGGTGTTCCTTTGACCTTTTTGGCTACCTGGATCAGGAAGATCCTCCCGCTGGGTGAGACGCGTCGCGAGCGTCCCGAAAACGTCCTGCTGATCGAACTCTCCGAGATGGGAAGCGCCATCCTGGTCGATCCTGCGATGGAGAAGCTCAAGCAAAACGGGGCGGAACTCTATTTTGCCATCTTTAAGAAAAACAGCGTCAGTCTGAAACTGCTGAATACGGTCAAACAGGAGAATATCTTCGAGATCCGGGAAGACTCCATCACCCACCTGATCACCGACACACTGAAGTTCCTGGTGTGGTGCCGCAAAAAGAAGATCGATACGGTCATCGACCTGGAACTCTTCTCCCGTTTTACCGCACTGCTGACAGGGTTTTGCGGTGCCTATACGAAGGTCGGTTTCTACCGTTATCATAACGAAGGGCTCTACCGGGGCGAGATGCTGACACACAAAGTCGCCTATAACCCCCATATCCATATCACCAAGAACTTTATCGCACTGGTCAATGCCGTCTACAGCAAAGAAAAACAGCTGCCCTACACCAAGAGCCTGGTCGAAGAGCATGAGACGGTGCTTAAAAAGGCCCAGATCGACCCGACGGATGTCGAGGCGGTCAAGGCAGCGGTCAAAAAAAGCTACGATGCTTACAACGGCCAGGAGATCGTTCTAATTAACGCTAACGCGAGCGACCTGCTGCCCCAGCGCCGCTGGTCCCAGGATGGGTATATCGAGGTGATCAAAAAAGTTTTGGAACACCGCAAGGATGTACTGGTACTGCTGACCGGTGCCCCGGCCGAGCGCGAGGGACTTCAGAATATCGCGACGGCCGTCGGGGATGCGCGCTGTATCAACTTTGCGGGGGAAGTGGCTTTCTTGCAGCTTCCTGCCCTCTACTCCATCTCCTCGTTTATGTTGACCAACGACAGCGGGCCCGCCCACTTTGCGGCGGTCACCTCCATGCCGACGTATGTCATCTTCGGCCCGGAGACACCGGACCTCTACCGTTCGCTGGGCGAGACGACAGCGATCTATGCGGGGATGACCTGCTCGCCGTGCGTGAGCGCATGGAACCACCGCAAGACCTCCTGTACAGACAACCAGTGTCTGCAGGTCATCACACCCGAAAGGGTCTTTAACACGATCAAAGAAAGACTAGGTTGAGACACCTTTTACGCGACAAGACCGGATGGCTGGCAGCCGCCGTCATCCTTTTCCATCTTGTTTACAATACTGTTTTGCCGATCCACCTCGACGAGGCGTACTACTGGTGGTGGAGCCAGCGGTTAGAGCTGGGTTATTTCGACCACCCCCCGATGATCGCCTACCTGATCAAGCTCACGACCCTGTTTAGCGATCATCCCTTCTTTGTCCGGCTCGTGCCGCTGCTGGCTACGGCCGGCAGCCTCTACTATATCTACCGCCTGAGCGAACGGATCTACGGGATCGAAACGGCGCGGATCGCCGCCTTGATCTTCCTGATCCTGCCGACAGTACAGATCTCCTTTACCGTGGCAACGCCCGATGCACCGCTCATCCTCTTTTTCAGCGCCGGTCTGTACTACTTCTACCTTGCCGTAACGACGCAGAAAACAGGGTACATCTACCTAAGCGGACTGCTGATGGGGCTGATGCTGCTTTCGAAGCTGACGGGGGTGATCTTCTGGGGGGCGTTCGGCCTCTTTGTCCTTCTTAAAAAAAGAGAGCTGCTGCGTAATATCCATGTCTACCTGGCCCTGTTGCTCGCGGTGGCTGTCAACGGCGGCTTTTTATACTGGAACAGCCAGAACGAATGGATCAGTTTTATGTTCCAGTATCAGCACGGCTCATCGGAGGCGTACCGGCTGAACCCGGCGTCGGCCGTCGGTTATGTCGCCGGCTTTTTCCTCATTGTCACACCGGTCTTCGCCGGGCTCTTTTTCTATCTTCTCGGAAAGCTGCGGGGTGAGTGGCGTGGCGAAGGGAGCGGTTTTCTCCTTTTTGTCACAGCTTTCATCCTGCTCTTTTTCGGCTACAAGGCGCTCTATAAACCGATGCTGCTCAACTGGTATGCCCCGGCCCTGATCCCGCTGTTGCCGTTCCTGTCGTACGGAATCGTCAGGCTGGCCCTTAAAAAGACACTCTACATCGGAGCGGCCGTAGCCGTCGTGCTGGCACTGGCGACCCAGTTCCCAGAGGGTATCGTACCGCCGTCCCAAAACCCGAAGAACAAGTTTTACGGCTATGAAGAGGCGTTGGAGCGGCTGCGCCCGTTTATTAAAAACGAGAGCATCCTCTGTTCCGATCACCAGACCCATACGGGAATACTGCACTATTACCTGAACGACCTGCCAAACCGAAAATCCAATATCCTGGCCAGCAAGCAGAGTATGTTCGAGATCTGGGACAAAGAGCTGCCCAGACCAAAAACCTGCCTGGCCTGGGTCGAGCGGGACCGGATCAACCGTCATCACCGCGAGAAGTGCAGTGCTATCACGTTGCTCGACCGCTATAAGCAACAACGTTCCGGATTGGCGGATAAGACCTTTTTGATCTTTAAGTGTGAGGTGCGGCAGTGAAATCCTTTTTTATCAAACTGGCGGTGACGGTGATCATCTTCGTCATCATCTTTAACTCCATCAGTATCCAGGATTTCCTCTACCAGATATCCAAGGCCAATGGGCTCTATCTGCTTTTTGCCCTTATCTTCATGTACCTCTCCACTATCCTTGCATCGTACCGCTGGTACCTGATGATGAAGACGCTTCGATACCGTGAGAGTTTTGATTTCTTTTACCGCAGTTATTTCAAAGGGACCTTTTTTAACCAGGCGCTGCCCAGTACGATCGGCGGGGACACGATCCGGGTACTGGACCTGATCGCCAAACGCTACCGCAAAAAACGGGCGGTCTTTGACGTCCTCAGTGACCGCTTTATCGGGCTTTTGGGCCTGTTGATCCTGGGGATCGCACTTAATCTCTGGATGCCGGAACTCTTTGAGAAGAAGCTTTTTTCGCTGATCGTCGGGATCGGTATTTTAGGAGTTGCGGGGATCACGGTACTGATCTACTCGAGCCGGTTCAAACTGCTTAAACGTTTCAGGTTGACCCGCTTCTTTTATGACTTTTCGATGCGGTTTCGTGTTATACTCCGCAGTAAAAAGCGTTTTATTACGCAGGTGATGCTTTCGCTGGCGGTGCACGCCTTTACGATCCTGAGCTTTTACGCCATAGCGCTCAGCATTCACCTCAAAGTCGACCCGATGACCTTTGTCGTCATCATACCGACGGTCCTGATCATTACGATCATCCCCATATCCCTGGCCGGGTGGGGGATCCGTGAGAGTGCGATGATCGGCCTTTTTATCCTGATCGGGGCCGACGAGACCAAGGTCCTCTCGGTGTCGGTCCTCTACGGTCTCCTGTCCGTGCTGATCGGGATCTACGGGTCGTACTACTATATTAGGGATGAGGAGCAGAAAAAAATTGACAGATACGAACATGTCCTTGAAACATAATACAATCATCGACGGGGATATCGGACCGTTAAGCTTACACGATGGCAGCCGTAAACGGCGCAACGGCATCGCTTTTTTCGATTTTGACGGGACGATCACCAAGACCGATACTTTTTTCTGGTTTGTCCGCTATGCCGTAGGGTTTAAGACCTTCTTTTACAAATCCCTGCTGGTGCTGCCGATCCTGCTGATCTATAAACTGCATATCATCTCCAACTCCAAGGCGAAGGAGAAGGTTTTCGGGATATTTTTCAAAGGGTGGGAATACGAGACCTTTAAACAAAAGGCGAAGGAGTACTCCCTTTCCGTCATGCCCAAGGATGTCCGGAAAGAGGCACACCGAAAGATCCGGTGGCATTTTGAAAAACACCACGAAGTGGTCATCGTCTCGGCGTCCATCGAAGAGTGGATCCTGCCCTGGGCCAGAGCCAAGGGGCTGAACGTGATCTCCACACGCCCGGAAGTGGAGGGGGGGATCCTGACCGGCAAGTTCGCCACGGCCAACTGTTACGGTCCCGAAAAGGCCAACCGCATCCGCGAACAGTACGACCTGGAGCTGTACGACCATGTCTTCGCCTACGGCGACAGCCGGGGAGATCGCGAGATGATCGCCCTGGCGGATGAGAAGCACTATAAGGACTTTGAATGAAGGGCGTCATCAAGCTGCTTCGTCCCCACCAGTACATCAAAAACGTCTTTATCTTCCTCCCCCTCTTTTTTGCTCTTAAAGCGACCCACGCCGATCTGCTGCTGGTCGCTTTTTTTGCTTTTGTCGCCTTCTCCCTGACAGCCAGTGCGGTCTATGTCTTTAACGACTATCTCGATATCGAAGACGATCGTCAGCATCCCAAAAAACGGTTCCGTCCCCTGGCCAGCGGCGAGGTTTCCGCATCACGGGCCAAGATTCTTATGGCCGGACTGGCCGCTGTCGGCTTTGCCCTGATGGCGTGGATCGATCTTACGGCCTTTTACGTGCTGGCATTTTATGTCGGGTTGAACCTGGCCTATACACTGCGGCTGAAACACGTGGCGGTCCTGGATGTCTCCATTATCGCCCTGGGGTTTGTTCTGCGGCTTTTTGTCGGCTCTTTTGTCACAGGTGTGCCGCTCTCCATGTGGATTGTGGTCATGACCTTCCTGCTGGCCCTTTTCCTGGCGCTTGCCAAACGACGCGACGATGTTCTGATCTACATGGAGACCGGACAGAAGATGCGCAAGGTGATCGACGGCTACAACCTGAAGTTCCTCGACAGCGCCATGGTGATGATGGCCTCGGTCGTCATTGTCTCCTATACCCTCTATACGATCTCATCCGACGTGATGAACCGCCTTCACAGCGAGTACCTCTACCTGACGGTGCTCTTCGTGATCCTGGGAATCCTGCGTTATATGCAGATCGCCTTCGTGGAGGAGGACAGCGGCAGTCCGACTCGCTTGATCCTTATGGACCGCTTTCTCTTTAGTGTCGTTGTCGGCTGGCTCGTAACATTTTTTTGGATCATCTATTGAAAACCGCTATCCGTTACACGCTGTTTGCCGTGATCGCGACCCTGATCAACCTGCTGGCCCAGTATGGAAGTTTTGCGTTTTATTCCGGCTTTCTCGATCTCTACGTGGCGATGGCCGTTGGAACGCTGGCGGGACTTGTGGCCAAATACGTCCTGGATAAGAAGTTTATCTTCTACCACACCTGTGAGACAAAAAAAGAGGATGCCCGGAAGTTTTTCCTCTACAGCCTGATGGGGGTCGTTACGACGCTGATCTTCTGGGGTTTTGAGATCGCTTTTGATGCACTCTTTAGCGGGGAAGGGGCCAAGTATGCCGGGGCGGTGATCGGCCTTGCAATCGGATATGTAGTAAAATACTACCTGGACAAACGGTATGTCTTTAAGGGGTGCAGATGAAGATCTCAAACTGGGGAAACTATCCCGTTGTAGACGCGGAGTATAAGAGCTTTTACACCGAAGCGGAGCTGAAGACGCTTTTAAAAGAGAGCGAGGAGTGTATCGCCAGGGGGCTGGGACGCTGTTACGGCGACAGCGCCTTGAGTTCCACGATTATCTCCACCACGCGTTTTAACCATATGCTCGGTTTCGATGAAGAGACCGGACTGCTCGAGTGCGAGGCGGGCGTAAGCCTGGAGGAGATCCTGGAGGTCTTCGTCCCAAGAGGCTGGTTCCTTCCTGTCACACCCGGGACCAAGTTTGTTACCGTCGGCGGGGCGATCGCCAGCGACGTCCACGGCAAGAACCACCATGTCAGCGGCTCGTTTTCCAACCAGATCGTCTCCATGGACGTGATGACTTCCGACGGCAAGATCCACACCTGTACCAAGCGTAAAAACAAAAAACTCTTCTGGGCCACCTGCGGCGGGATGGGGCTGACCGGGGTGGTGCTCCGGGCGTCGTTTCACCTGATTCCTATCGAGAGCGCCTATATCCGCCAGGAGACGATCAAAGCAAAAAACCTGGACGAGATCATGGATATCTTCGAGGATTCTGTTGACTGGACCTATTCCGTAGCGTGGATCGACTGCCTTGCCAGCGGTGAGAACCAGGGGCGCTCCATCATGATGCGCGGGGAACACGCCACAAGGGAGGAGCTGGATGATGCGAAGCTGGAAGCGCCGCTAAGCCTTCCGGAAAAACGGAAGCTCAACATCCCTTTCAACTTTCCCTCTTTTGCACTTAATACCTGGAGTGTCAAGGCATTTAACGAACTCTACTACCGTAAAGCTCCGGCTCAAAAGACCGAAGCGATCATCGGGTACGACAGCTTTTTCTACCCCCTCGATGCCATCCACAACTGGAACCGTATCTACGGTAAACGCGGGTTTACCCAGTACCAGTTTGTTCTGCCCAAAGAACGATCCAAGGAGGGGCTGAAACGGATCCTCGATGTGATCGCGGCATCGGGACAGGGCTCCTTTTTGGCCGTGCTGAAACTTTTCGGCAAGCAGGACGATCTTCTCTCGTTTCCCAAGGAGGGGTATACTCTGGCGCTTGATTTTCCGATCACCCCGACGCTGTTTGCCCTTTTTGAAGAGCTGGACCGGCTTGTTCTCGAATTTGAAGGGCGTCTTTATCTGACCAAAGACGTACGGATGGATGCGGTCATGATGGAAAAAGGGTACGAAAAGCTGGAGGAGTTTAAAAAAGCAAGGGAGGAGCTGGATAGACGCTCCCTCTTCCACTCACTACAATCCAAAAGGGTAGGGCTATGAGCGATAAAAAAAATGTACTGATCCTGGGGGCCGCTTCCGATATGGCCAAGGCGACAGCCCTGCGCTATGCCAAGGCGGGGTATCCCTTGATCCTGGCTGCCCGCGATACGTCGGTGCTGGAGCGGGACGCATCGGACATCAATCTCCGTTACGGGGTCGAGGTCCATACGGCTCTCTTCGATGTGACGGATACCGCAAGTCATCCTGCCTTTTTTGAAACGTATAAAGATACGGTGGAGGGGGTGATCTCCTTTATCGGCTTCATGGGCGAGCAGGAGAGATCCCAAAAAGATTTTGCCCAGGCGGAGCGGGTCGTCATGACCAACTATACGGGTCTTATCTCTATTTTTGAGCTGTTTGCCGCAGCATTTGAAGCGCAAAAAGAAGGATTTCTTATCGGTGTTTCATCCGTAGCCGGCGACCGCGGGCGGAAGAGCAACTATATCTACGGCAGTGCCAAAGCGGGGTTTAGTGCCTACCTTTCCGGGCTGCGCAACCGTCTGTTTGAGAGCGGTGTGCCGGTGCTGACGGTCAAGCCGGGGTTTGTCCGGACGAAGATGACCGAAGGGATGGAGCTTCCCGAGAAGCTGACGGCAGAACCTGCAGACGTGGCAGAGGATATCTTCACTGCACAGCAGAAAGGGAAAGAGGTGATCTATACCAAGTGGTTCTGGCGCTTTATCATGCTGATCATCACATCCATCCCCGAAAAGATCTTTAAGCGGCTGAGCCTATGACAGGGAGAGTCTGGGGCTGGGTCCTCTTTATCCTGGCCGTCAAGATCTATTTCATCTTTACCGTACCGTTGACGGGAGATGAGGCCTATTTTATCCGCTGGGCGGAGCATCTGGATTTCGGTTATTACGACCATCCTCCCATGGTGGGCTGGCTGATCTGGCTGATGAGCTTCTTTGCCGAGCGGATGGAGTTGTTTCGTTTCTTTTCACTCCTGACGTCCGGGGTGATCGCATGGCTGCTTTACCACACCCTGAGATCGACGGATGAAACGAAAGCCGGGCTTATCGCCCTTCTTTTCTGGTCCTCTCCGATCAATCTGCTGATGGTCCCCTTTACCAATGACGTAGCCCTGACACTCTTCGGACTTTTCAGTACCCTCTTTTTTATCCGTGCCGTGCAGAGGGACTCCTTTCGGCACGGGCTTTTAAGCGGTGGATTCCTGGGCCTTGCCTTTTTAAGCAAGTATTTTGCTGTTGTCCTTTTCCTGGGCATGGTTGTCTATCTTGTCTATGCCAAAGGGAGAGTTTTTTACCGCCTGCTTGCCGCCATCATCGCGGGTGGACTCCCCTTCGGCCTGGTCAACCTCTACTGGAATATGTGCAACTGCTGGGATAACATCATGTTCAACGTATACAACCGTCACGGGGCAAGCGACGGCGGGATTGAACAGCTGGCGGTCTACCTGGCCGTGGTCATCTATTTCCTTTTGCCCTGGAACCTTTTTTACTATTTCAGAGCTGATCGAAGCGGTGCGTCTACGGTATATCACACCTACCGTCTTCTTTTTGTGACGGCCTTTGCCTTTTTCGGGCTGCTCTCCCTCCGCTCGGAGGTGGGGGCCCACTGGCTCATGCTCTTTATCCCCTTCGGGCTGGCTCTTTTCAGTGTGATCGAGACCGAACGGCTGAAAAAGCTGGTAAAAGTTACGGTACTTTTTACGGTGGTGCATATCCTCCTTATCGTGACGGTGTTAAACCTGCCGCTTTCCCAGTGGGCAAAGAACCCGAACTATAAAGGGGTGATCCTTTTTGATCAGACGAAAAGCATATGTAAGGGCCTGGAGCCGTACCGTAAGGCGGGGGCGGTGATCGCATCCTATGGGTATACGGAGTCGGCGCTTCTGACCTACCACTGCGGCTACGAAGTCCCTACGCTCTTCAGTCCGTCCAAATACGGGCGGTTGGACGACAAAGCCCTGGATGCACGGACATTGGAGGGGCGGGATATCGTTCTCTTCCATGCCAACCGGGTCGACCCGGATGAGATGGAGGCTTACGGGCAGTACTTCGATAGCGTAAGCCTTGACAAACTGGATGCAGAGGGGGCGAAGTTTAACCTGGTTGTGGGTAAAACGTTTCACTTTGAAACGTACCGGGATATTTTCCTGGGGATGATCAAAGAGAAGTTTTATACAATTCCGGAATACCTCCCGATGCGGGAGTGCCACTTTTTAGACCGCTACTTTAAGGATGAGACAGTTCGGCCATGAATCTCTTAAACCGTTATATCCTCCGTAACTTCGGACACTCCTTTTTCCCGATCTTTTCGGCCCTCTTCCTGATCATGTCGGTGGCCTTTTTTATCCAGATCTCGGTCCAGACGTCGTACCTGAAGGTGAGTCTGGGCGAGATCCTGCAGCTCTATCTCTATTATGTCCCGGAGCTTCTGCTCTATACGATGCCGGTTTCGTTTTTTGCTGCTGCGGTCATCAGCCTCTCCAAACTCTCCTTTGACCTGGAACTGATCGTCCTTTTCGCGCTCCAGGGAAGCGTCAAACACCTGATGCGGCCGCTTGGGTTTATCGCGGGGGTGATGATGGTGATCCTGCTGATCACAGGGCTTTGGCTAAAGCCCAAAGCGATGCTGATGAGTAAAGAGATGATCTATAAAAAAGAGGACACCTCCCAACTGAACCTCAAGCCATCGGAATACGGACAGAAGTTCGGGAACTGGCTCCTCCACGTCGGGGAGAAGTACGACGACCGTCACTACGGTAAGCTGATCATGTTCTCCAGACAAAAGAACAACGACCTGCTGGTCCGTGCCGAAAAGGGGGCGATCCTGCAGTCCAGAGGGTATTTTAACCTGGTACTCTCCAAGGGGGAGAGCTACAGTATCGCCAGTGACGGGATCAAAGAGATCCGCTATGAGGAGATGCGGGTGAACGAGAAATCCAGCATCACAAAACTTCACTTCACCGATGTGATCGATTTTTGGAAAGAGTGGGTCCGGGAACGGAATCCAAGGGATCTCTCTTCTGCCATTCTGACGGCACTTTTCCCGATCCTCTCGTTGCTGATGATCGTCTCGGTCGGGGTCGTCAACCCGAGACACCAGAAGAACAGATCGTCACTATATGTAATACTTTTGATCACTTTCTATTATTCATTGACCTACGGATTCGGGGACCGTTACCCTTTTTATTCCCTCTTTGTCGTTCCTATATCGTGGCTGGGACTCTCCTATTTGATGTACCGCTTAAGAATCCGCGGCAAATATTGATCAAAAAAGGGGAAGCAGCCCCCTTAATCAGACAATATTTCTCCCTTTATCCCTTAAGTTAAATATAAAGCTCTTTAGAATAATCTTACAACACTGCGAAGATTTATCTTAGCGAAAGGAGCAGTGTATGCAGCAGTCTACGGCAGTCAGTTATGACTACACAGTGGCTAGATGGTTTACCTATACAACTATCGCATTCGGTATTATCGGTATGTTGATCGGTGTAATCATCGCTTTACAGTTGGCTTTTCCAGCCCTAAACGGAATCGCGGGTGAGTACTCCTCATTCGGGCGTTTACGTCCTCTTCACACAAATGGTATTATCTACGGATTTACCCTGAGTGGTGTTTGGGCAGGTTGGTACTATATCTCCCAGAGAGTTTTCAAGGTGTCTTTGAATGAGTATCCGTTCCTGAAGTTGATCTCTAAACTTCACTTTGCGGTTTACTTCATCGTGATGCTTCTTGCGGTTGTCACGCTTTGGATGGGTATCTCTACTTCTAAAGAGTATATCCAGCTTGAGTGGCCGATCGACCTTCTTGTCGTTGTGACATGGGTTCTTTGGGGTGTTAGTATCTTTGGTACAATCGGTGTAAGACGTGAGAAAACGATGTATATCTCTATCTGGTACTTCATCGCGACATTCCTTGCGATCTCTATGCTGTACATCTTTAATAACCTCTCTATCCCTACGGCGCTTGCGTCTAACGGTGTGGGGGCATGGTATCACTCCGTATCCCTTTATGCAGGTACGAATGATGCGCTTGTACAGTGGTGGTTCGGACACAATGCGGTTGCATTCGTCTTTACTTCTGCCGTCATCGCACTGATCTACTACTTCCTGCCAAAAGAGGCGGGTCAGCCGGTATTCTCTTACAAACTGTCCCTCTACTCTTTCTGGTCTCTGATGTTCGTATACCTGTGGGCCGGTGGTCACCACCTGATCTACTCTACAGTCCCTGACTGGATGCAGACATTCGGTTCAGTATTCTCTGTCGTTCTGATTCTCCCATCCTGGGGTACAGCGATCAACATGCTTCTGACTATGAAAGGTCAATGGCACCAGATTACAGAGAACCCACTGATCAAACTGATGATCCTTGCATCTACGTTCTACATGTTCTCGACTCTGGAAGGTCCGATCCAGGCGATCAAATCTGTTAACGCCCTGGCGCACTTTACAGACTGGATTGTCGGTCACGTTCACGACGGTGTTCTTGGTTGGGTTGCATTCATGATCATGGCTGCGCTTTACCATATGGCTCCACGTCTTTTCAAACGTGAAATCTACTCCAAACAACTGGTTGATATCCAATTCTGGATTCAGACAGTCGGTATCGTTCTTTACTTCACAAGTATGTGGATCGCGGGTATTACCCAGGGTCTTATGTGGAGAGCGACGGATCAGTTCGGTAACCTTGCATACTCATTTATCGATACGGTAAATGCACTGCATCCTTACTACACTATCCGTGGTATTGGTGGTCTTCTGTACCTAATCGGGTTCCTGATCTTCAGCTACAACATGTTCAAAACAATGACAGCTGGCAAAGAGATTACTGAAGAACCGGCAAATAAAACACCGATGTCGGCATAAAGGAGAAGAGAATGTTTCATTGGCTTGAGAAAAACCCTTTCTTTTTCACTGTAGTGCTGTTTGTTGTTATCGCGTTTGCCGGTTTGGTAGAAATCCTGCCAAACTTCGCGGAATCTTCACGGCCTGTAGTAGGAAAAAAACCGTATACCATGCTTCAACTGGCTGGTAGAAATGTGTATATCAAAGATAACTGTATGTCTTGCCACTCTCAGCTGATTCGTCCGTTTAAGAACGAAACAGACCGATATGGTATGTACTCCCTTTCCGGTGAGTACGCATACGACAGACCATTCCTTTGGTCTTCTAAAAGAACCGGTCCGGATCTTCACCGTGTAGGTAACTACCGATCCACAGACTGGCATGAAAACCACATGAAAGATCCACAAGCGATCGTTCCAGGTTCTATCATGCCTAAATATCCATGGATGTTTGAAAACAGCGCGGATATCGCAACGGCTTACGACGAAGCGGTAACTGTCATGAATGTATTCAACGTACCTTACAACATCGAAGGGAATCCTACAGTGCCTGCATCCTTTGCAGAAGCTAAGGCTAACATGATCGAAGAGGCAAAAGCGATTGCTGCCGACATGAAAGATCCCGGTGTTAAAGCGGCGCTTGAAAACGGTGACATTAAAGAGATCGTAGCACTGATTGCGTATCTTAACAGTCTGAAGTAAGTCAAGCAATAGATGGATTTTATTAAAGAGGTTCAAGGCTATCTCTACTTCGGTATGACGGTAGTATTTGTCATCGGTCTTTACTGGTACATCGTGTACCTCTATAAAGGTAAAGAGCGGGGGGTGGATTACGAGAAATACTCGGATCTTGCCCTCAACGACAGCTTGGATGATGAAATTTTAGAGACTACGGGCGGCAAAAAAGAGCCGTCTGAAAAAGTAGACTCTAAGTAAAAGGCGAAGGGAGCAAATATGATTGAGCAACTCTTTGGTGGCTCTAACGAGACGATTAATATCTTAGGTGGTATTGGTTTTTTCGCGGTTGTAATCATTACAGTTTATGTAATGTGGGTCTACATCAAGAAGATCAAAAGCGAAAAATCAGAAGGTAAACTTGCGGAAGAGAATTGGGACGGTATTGGCGAATACAAAAACGATCTTCCGACAGGTTGGACAGTAGTACTCGTACTGCTGATTGTATGGGCTGGTTGGTATTATCTGATCGGGTATCCTGTAAACTCCTACTCCCAGATCGGTGAGTGGAACCAGGAAAACGAAGAGTACAAAGCCAAATTCCAGTCTACATGGGAAGGTGCGGATGCAGCTACTCTGACAGCAATGGGTGAAAGTATCTACCTGGCTAAATGTGCGGCATGCCACGGCCTTACGGCTGACGGTCTTGACGGCAAAGCGGCCAACCTGGTTGAATACGGTACACAAGATCACATCGCGCACGTCATTGTCAACGGTTCCAAAGGTCTTGGTTACCCAGGCGGTGAAATGCCTGCGGGTCTGATGGCCGGTGCGAGCAGTGCTGACGTAAAAGCGGTCGCTTCTTATGTAGCCAAAGGTATGCAAGGTGCAGGTAAAGATCAGTACAACATGTATTGTGCATCCTGCCACGGCGAAGACGGTAAAGGTATGTACGGTACATTCCCGGATCTTACTGCATACGGTAGCGTAGACTTTGCAGTCAACGCGATCAAACACGGTAAGAAAGGTAATATCGGTGAGATGCCATCATTTGCCAAAGAAGGTACAATGACGGATATCCAGTATAAAGCCGTAGCTACATATATCCTTTCTCTCGGCCAATAAGGAGGTAGATGATGAACGGAATGTTTGGACTAAACGGTATTGCAGGGCTGCTGATCGCAGTCGCCCTGCTGCTGAGTATTGTAGGTTTCCTCGGTTTCCAAGCGGTAGCGGCACAACAGGCTAATGCGAACAACCCTTACAGTGCAGATAAAATGCACGAAGTGAAGATGTTCAGCACAGGCAACGCTGCGTACAAAATCGAAAACAACTAATTGCGCAAAAGGAGATAACATGGGTGAACATAAACCACTAGAACTATTAATTCCGATAGGTCTTGTAATCCTGGCGGCAATTACAGCTTGGGCTGTACTTACTCCTAACCATCTTTACGTTGGTTAAGTAAACTCTCCGGGGGCTTTTGCCCCCGATTTACCCTCTTCTTATTCAATAAACTATAACGCGAAACGCTGTACAATGATCCATACTTTTTAAAGGATATGGATGATTAAAAAAACCCTCCTTCTCTTTCTACTCACTACTTTTTTATTTGGTGCCGACAGCTACATCCTGCATAACGAGTCGATCATTATCGACAAGGCTGCGAAGAAGATCGAAAAGATGTGTACAGAGATCGCTGAAAAGACCGGTGTGGCTGTCTACACCAGTGCGGTTAAAAGTACAGGCGGCAAAACGATTACCGAGTATGCGACCGGTATTGCATCCAATCTGAAAAAACCCTATGTGCTGCTGGCAATAGCTGCATATGAGCAGCAGATCGAAATGGTGATGAGCCCCGAGGTGGCCAAATATATCGATAAGGACGAGGTACTGGATGATTTTATTATCCCGATCCTGGTCTCGCACAATAAAGAGGCGACCCCCGAACAGAAATTCAGTGCCGCGGTCTTTAACGGGATCGCCGAAACGACCGACCAGATCGCTGCAGAACACAATATTGTTTTTGCCAACAGTGTCGGGAGCGAAAGCAAGAACTTTTACGAAGGCATCATGTGGGTAATCAAGCTGATGCTTCTTATTACCGTCGCGGTGTTGGCCTATATCTACCTAAGCAGTAAAAAGGAGCAGGCGTGAGCAAAGGAACAGGACGGGGCTGGCCCCTAAGTATCATCGGTATCTTCATCTTTCTCTCCATTATGCTCTTTGGGATTCTCTATATCTCACTCAAATATGTCCCGGTCAATAAAGAGAACGTCTACCAGATGGGGTACCAGGAGGTCGATAAAAGCTATAACGAGATCCATGCAGCTCAGGAGGTATTCGACGCTGCGTATACGGTGGTCTTCGATATGCCAAAATTGAGCCAGGAACCGGTCGAGACGATGCGTGTCAACGGCGAGAAGGTCTATTTCGACCACTGTTTTGCCCTGAATCAGAAGAACAATACGGTGGCTATCCATGTCAAGGACAAGGCAGGTAAAGCGGTTGAAGGGGCGACGATATCCCTTCTGCTGACACGTTTTGAGACCAGCGAGTTCGACCAGACGGTCGCAATCGCATCTACAGAGGGGGGTGCGTATACCAGTGCACCCTTTGAGATCGATCGTCCGGGGCGCTGGAAGATCGTAGCCAAAGTAAGCGTAGGGGATAAGACACGATACTTCGAGCACTGTGTTTTCGCAAGGTAGCCCGTGCATTTAAGGGTTTTTACAAACCACCGGGCACTGCGCGACTTTATTTCCGGCAGTTGCGATTCGACGGCACTGCTGGACAAACTGCTGGTCATCGACGAGTTTGAAAAACGCGCCCAACTCTTTCCGGGACGGCAGTTTATCGATGACGACCAGCGCGATATCCTCCTTAAAGAGGCGGCGGAATTCGAGGGATTCGACCTGCTCAGGATCGAAATGGATTTTCTCCGCTTTATCAAAAGCTCCACCTCCATCCTTAAATTTTTTGAAGAACTGACCAAAGAGAACGTCACCTTCGAGATGATCGAAGTGGCCGACACCTATGCCGAGTACGAGAACCACCTGAATGTCCTTAAAATCCTCTACCATCGCTATACCGCCTTGCTGGACCGTTACGGCTATGTCGACGGGGTCAATGCACCGGGGCTGTTTAAACTCAATACGGGGTATCTGGGGAGCTTTGAAGGGATCCATCTCCATTTTGAAGGGTATCTGAGCCATTACGAGGTGGCACTCCTGGAAGGGGTCGCATCGCTCTGCGAGACCTTCGTCCACATCAACACCAGCCGCTTTACGACAAAGATGCATGAGCGTTTTGCCGGATTTGTCCTGGAGCCCGACCGGCGCTACTCTCTGAACCTCTCCAAAGGGGAGGTGGTCCGGGCCGAGCCGCTGGCCCGCAACTACGACGTCATCCCCTATGCCGCACCGACGCGTCTCTACCAGGCGGCAGTCGTCAAAAAAGTGATCCACGACTTTGTCCGTGAGGAGGGACTCGATGCCGGACGGATCGCCGTTATCCTTCCGGATGAGGCGTTTGTATCGATCCTGGCGCTTTATGACAGCGAAGGGAACTACAACTACGCCATGGGCGAACCCTTTGAACAGCAGCTGGTCTACAAGAAACTGCAGGCCCTGTATTCCCTGCGCGAAGAGGCGAGTTACGAAAACATCCTCCGGGCGGAGCGCTTCGGGATCAAGGCGGAGTATGCGGAATCGATCTGGGGAGAGGTAGTCGGTTTTGACGAGGTACTAAAACTCCTGGAGGCATGGAGAGAGGATGTCCGGGACGAGCAGGCCCGGCACACCTACCTCTCCCATATCCATAAT
This sequence comes from Campylobacterales bacterium, assembly GCA_050297855.1. Lineage (GTDB taxonomy): Bacteria > Campylobacterota > Campylobacteria > Campylobacterales > SZUA-545 > SZUA-545. The sequence goes on along the minus strand of JBNKTC010000020.1, from coordinate 180,558 downwards.
CTCTCCAAGATCCGAAAAGAGATCGAGATCTATACCGTCCGGGAGATCGTCCACCTCTTTTTAAACCGTCTTGCCAAAAGCTCGACCGACCTGGTCGGCGGAGGGAAGGTAACGGTACTGGGGGCTCTGGAGTGCCGTGATGTGACTTTTGACGGGGTGATCGTCTGCGATTTTAACGAAGGGTACGTCCCCAAGGAGAATAAAAAGGACCTCTACCTCAATTCGGCCGTACGGTATCACGCCGGGCTCCCGACACGGAACGACCGTCAAAACCTCCAGCTCGACCTCTACCACAACATCTTCCTCCGCAGTAAAAAGGCGGCAGTCATCTATGTGGATAACGAAGAGCATATTCCCAGTCCCTTTATCAAACAGCTCGGAATCGATAAAGCGCCGGTCCATTGCAGCGAAGAGTACGCTCCGCTTCTCTACACAAGAGGGGAGGCGGTGCCTCGCGGGGAGGAGACGATCTCGGCCGCGGTCGACCTGGCCGCAACGCCCCTGAGTGCGACAAAGCTGAAGGATTACCTCGCCTGCCGCCGCCGTTTTTACTACAAGTACCTTGCACGCCTGAAGGATTTCGAGATCCCCAGTTTTGAACATCAGGGTTATGTGCTGGGCACGATGCTCCACGAAGCACTCAACAATCTCTACAGCGTGCACGACCATTACAGCGATATCAGAAAGCTGCATCACGACCTGGAGCTGGAGCTTAAAAAACAGGTCCGCGACGATATTGTGCTCCAGTTCGAGGGGGACATCTGGCTTAAGCGCCTGGAGGCGTTCTGTGAGTCGGAGATCCGACGTTTTGATGCGGGGTATCGCGTTATGGCATGCGAAGAGCGCCTGAGTGCCACCTTTGAGGGGATGACGCTTGAAGGGGTGATCGATCGGATCGATACCCGGGAGGGGAGGCTGTCGGTCATCGATTATAAGAGCGGGAGTTATGCAGACCTGAAACAGCTGGATTTTGAAAAGACAAAGGACTTCCAGCTTCTCTTTTACCATATCCTGGCATCATCGCTGGGGGATGTGGAAGAGGCTTTTTACTACGACCTGAAAGCCTCCAAAACGGTCCATGAACGGTTTGTGGAGGAGAAGAAATCCTTCCTCGCAGACCGCCTTGGGGAGTACCGTCAGAAAGAGCAGCGCTTTGACAAGACCGACGAGAAGGGGGAGTGCCTCTACTGCCCCTATAAGATCATCTGCGGGAGGGAGTGATGGGGCTTAAACCATTTGTCGCCTACGAGGCGAGTGCGGGAAGCGGCAAGACCTTTACGCTCAGCGTACGGTATGTATCGCTTCTTTTTTACGATATCCGCCCCGAGAAGATCCTGGCCCTGACCTTTACGAAAAAGGCAGCCAATGAGATGAAACAGCGGATCGGGGAAGTCCTGGCCGAGCTGGAGAAAAAACCGGCGGAGCTGGGAGCGATCTGCGATGCGACCGGCATGACACCGGAGGCGGTGCTGAAACAAAAGCCTCTCATCCTCGCGCGTTTCCTGCGCAGTGAACACAAGATCATGACGATCGACAGTTTTCTGCACCTGATCGTCAAAAACTTTTCGCTCTATGCAGGGCTGGCGCCCGATTTTACGATCGGTAAGCTGCACGATTTCCTGATGGAGACCGGCTTTTTAAGACGGGTCCGACAGGATGGGTGCTGGGATGACCTGATCTGGCTATCACTGAATGAGAACAAGAAGATGAAGGATATCTTCGGCCTCTTCGCTTTTCTCTATTCGAAGGATATGGAGCTGCCCATACCCCCCGCACCCCAGACGGAGCAGAGCTTTGCCATCGAAAAGAGCATCCTGGAGGATGCCAAAGCGCTGGAAGCGCTCGTGGAGGCATGCCCGGAAGCGAGTGACCGGCTTAAGGGGATGGTGGCCAACGACTCCGTCGAAGCGCTGGCCAAGCGGAGTTGGATCGACAAGGAGAGCCTCAAATACCCGCGCTCTCTTTTTAACAAGTGCCACACCGAGGCGATGGATGGTCTGCTGGAGAGTATCCAGGGAAAACTGGGACTTTTTTACCGTACCCGCGAGAAGGAGATCCTGGCTAAACTTTTCAGGCTTTACGGGATCTACAAACAGACGGTCGACGGGATCAAAAAAACGAGCGGCACCCTCGATTTTCAGGACCTGACCAATATCACGGCCGAGCTCCTGGAGGGGATCGACTCGGACTTTCTCTATTTCCGTCTGGACGGGAAGATCGAACACCTTCTTATCGACGAGTTTCAGGACACGAGCATCGCCCAGTACCGTATCCTGCGGCCCATTATCGAGGAGATCCGTGCGGGGGTGGGGACGAGCGATGCGATCAAGAGCTTCTTTTACGTCGGGGACGTGAAGCAGTCGATCTACCGTTTCCGGGGTGGGAACGCCAGCCTGTTCGGCTACGTACAGGAGCGTCACCACGTGGATCTGGAGTACCTGGATACGAACTATCGCAGCAGTGCCAGGGTGGTGGAGTTTGTCAACGAGACTTTCCGTGAACCGATCCCCGGATACCACCCCCAGAAAGTCAAGCCGGGGGCAAAAGAGGGGTACGTACAGGTCGTTGTCTGTGAGGAGATCAGGGAAGAGATGATCGAAACGGTCCGCCGGATGCGGGATGCGGGGATACCCTACCGCGACATGGCCCTGCTGGTCTTTACCAACAACGACGTCGTGGAGCTCAAAGAGGCGCTGCTTGAAGCCTTCGGGCCCATTCCCATCGTCACCGACTCCTCCAAGAAACTCACATCCCAAAACGATGTCAAGGCACTGATCGAACTGGTGAAGTATCTCTATTTCGAAGCGGAGATCTTTGCGGAGAACTTCTATGCCCTGAGCGCTCAAAAGGGTCCCATCGACGTCAAAGGCTACAAAAGGCTGCTCTTTGTCCCGTTTATCGAGCTGCTTCACCGCCTGGTGGGGGACTTTTCACTTTTTAAAGAGGACCCCAACCTGCTCAAGTTTATCGAGGAGTGCCGCCAGTTTGCGGATGCCGAGGCGTTTATCTACGGGTACGAACTGATGGATACTCCGATGCTGGGGGGCTCCCACGAGGGGCTAAGGATTTTGACGATCCATAAGTCCAAGGGGCTTGAGTTCCCCCATGTCGTCGTGATGGACCGGCTGGGACGCAGCCAGAACAGCAGCGAGACACTGATCTTCAACTACGACGGGATCACCCTTGAGCAGATCGCCTACCGTTTCGCCAACCGCGAAAAGGTGGACCGCGACTATGCGCTCATCAAAGAGGAGGAGGCGGGAATGGCCGCACGGGACCTTGTCAATACCCTCTATGTCGCCTTTACCAGGGCGCGCGAGTCCCTGGTCGTGATCGGCAAGGAGAAATCCTCTGCATTCGATTCGCTATCGCTCAAAGCGGGAACGCGGGGGATTCTGGAAGCGGGTGAAGTGACCGGTAGCACATCCAAAAAACCGAAGGCCCTCAACTATCAGCCCGGGAATTACGGTCGTCAGGAGGTCCCGCTTAAAAAGGAGAAAGAAGCCGAGGATTTCGATTTCGGGGCCGTGGATACGGGACTGGCGCTGCACTACGCTCTGGAGATGCTCCAGGCGTTCGATCCGGGGGATATCGACAATGCGATGACCGCGGTTAAAAACCGCTTTGTGCTTCCCGAAAACGTGCTGGAGAAGGTGCGGTCGATGGTCATGCGGCTGGTGGGGGATACCGCATTCGGTGAGCTGATCCGGGGGGAGCTGTACAAGGAGCGCAGTTTTATCCTGGATGGTGAGATGGGGGTGATCGACCTCTATGTCATCGACGGGGATACGATCCGGATCATCGATTATAAGACAGGCAGCAGACGTGCCGGGTACGAGGAGCAGATCCTGCGATATAAAACGGCGCTGGAACGTCTCTACCCGGAGAAGAAGATCCAAGGCTACCTCTGCTACATCGATGAAGCGGCGGTCCGTATCGATGCGGTGGTATAAACTCATCGTGCGTTGGATATAATCGAAAAAAAGAGGCAGGAGAGGCGTGAGAACTTTAAACACCCGCTACACCAGCGATGCCGAATTGGGTGCTTTTATCGATGAACATGGGATCGCAGAACAGAAAGCGCTTCTGGTCCAGGTGTTTTGCGGGGTTGTCGATAAAGAACTGATCGGAAGGGTCCAGTCCTGTCTGGCAGCAAAGATCCCCCATGCCCATGTCATCGGCTGCACGACGGCCGGGGAGATCCTCTCGGGCAAGATGCTCGAGTGGCGGGTCGTGGTCTCTTTTTCGTGTTTTGAAAAAACAGACATCTCCTCCCTTTTAGTCGAGCTGGAGGGGGATTGCGAAGCGGCGGCCGATACGATAGGCAACATGGTGACAGAACGGACCAAAGCCCTGATCGTTCTTAGTGACGGAATGAAAAGCAACGGGGAGACCCTGATCCGTATGCTGGCACAAAAAGCTCCCCATATCGTGATCGCGGGCGGGCGTGCAGGGGATAACTACGCATTTGAGAAGAGTTTCGTCTTTGACCGGACCGCTATCAGCGAATCGGCTGCCGCCGTTGTCGCACTGGATTCGGATCACCTGCGGGTCTCAAACCGCTACCTTTTCAATTGGCAGTGTATCGGGAAGCATATGGAGGTGACGCGGGCATCGGAAAACCGTGTCTACGAACTGGACGACAAGCCGCCTGTAGACATCTATCGCCACTACCTGGGCGATGGGGTCGCCGATGCCCTGCCCGCAGCCGGGATCGAGTTCCCCCTGGTATTCTGGCGTAAAGGGATCCATATCGGCCGGGGTCCCATTGCGACGTTCGAGGACGGCTCTATGCTCTTTGCCGGTAATATCCGGGAGGGGGAGACGGTCCGGTTCGGTTTCGGGAGTTTCGGTCTGATGGACGAGGGGGCGGCGACGCTCCATTCCCAATTGGCAGACGAGCATATCGAATCACTCCATATCTACTCCTGTTCGGCCAGGAAGTCCTTTTTCGGCCGTGACCTGGAGCGGGAGTTCTCCTATCTGCAGTCCCTGGCCGATACGGCCGGTTTTTTTGCCTACGGTGAGTATTACCATGGGGCCGGGGAGAGCGAACTGCTCAATATCTCCACGACGATCCTCGCCCTCTCCGAATCGGAAGAGGGAGCAAAAAAGAGGCGTGAAACCGGCAGGCGGGAGATCGGTAACACCTCCATGACGGCTCTGACCCATTTGATCAACCGGACCTCGGCTGAATTGGAGCTGCTCAACCGCTCCCTAGAGAAACGGGTCAAGGAGGAGGTGAAGAAAAACCGCCAGAAAGAGCATCTGCTGCTGCAGCAGAACCGTCATGCCGCCATGGGTGAGATGATACGCAACATCGCCCACCAGTGGCGCCAGCCCCTTAATGCCCTGGCCATGGAGATGCAGAGCATCGAAGCAGCGTACGATGACAAGCGCCTGGACGGGATTTTTCTGCGGGACAGGGTCGAGAGGGGGATGCTGCTCATTGAGCAGATGTCCGCGACGATCGACGATTTCCGGAACTTTTTTATGCCGGGGAAAGCGAAGGTCGATTTCAGTCTGAGCGAGACGATCCGGGATGTCCTTGTGATCGTCGAGGCGACCTTTCGGCACCTGGGGATCGAAGTCGTCCTCGATGGGATGGAGGAGCCGGTGATCTACTGGGGACATGAGAACGAGTTCGCCCATGTGATCTTGAACCTGCTGAATAACGCCAAGGATGCCATGGTGGCAACGGGTGTCGCCAAACCGAAAGTGACGGTGGGGATCAGACGCGGGACTCGGGAGATCCTGATCACGGTGGAGGATAACGGGGGCGGTATTGATCCTAAGGTGATGGAGTGGATCTTCGATCCCTATTTTACGACCAAACAGGATACCAAAGGCATGGGTGTGGGACTCTATATGTCCAAGATGATTATCGAGGAGCATATGGGCGGAAGCCTGGGGGCACAAAACAGTGACGAAGGTGCACGCTTTACGATTACGCTGCCGGTTAAAGAAAGAGGAGAGGAATGAGTAAGATAGTATGCGACCACTGCGGACTGGAGTACCCCGATGAGGTGATGATCAAGGAGGAGTCTGACGGGACGCTTCACCATTTTTGCTGCAAAGGGTGTCAGGGGGTCTACCATCTTTTGGGGTCCGAAGGCCTGGATAGTTTTTACAGCAAAGTGGGCGACGTCAAGCTGAACCCGCCCCGGGAGTTTACCGACGATGTCGAACGCTTCGACCTGGAGAGTTTTACGAAGAAGTATGTCAAAACCGACGGCGACTTCAGCTCTATCGCTCTGATACTGGAAGGGATCCACTGTGCGGCATGCGTCTGGCTTAACGAACGGGTCCTGACACAGCTTGACGGTATTATCGATGCCAACATCAACTTTACGACCCACAAGGCCAAGATCACGTGGGACCATACCAAGCTCCCGCTCTCACGGATCATCGAGACGATCCGCTCCATCGGTTATAACGCCTACCCGTACGATCCCGCCAGCGGGGAGGAGCGGGCCAACAGACAGCGGCGCGAATATATCAGCCGTATGGTGGTGGCGATCTTTGCGACGATGAATATCATGTGGCTGGCGCTGTCACGCTATGTGGGCTTTTTCAGCGGGATGGAGGAGGATGTCAGGCAGCTGATCTACGCGGCTGAGTTCCTCCTGGCGACCCCGACCCTCTTTTACAGCGGCTGGATCTATTACCGGGGGGCCTATTACGGGCTCAGAAACCGGATCATCAATATGGATCTGCTGGTGGCGACGGGGGCCAGTGCGGCCTACTTCTACTCTATCTATGCCGCCTTTATCCTTGGGAGGGAACCCTATTTCGATTCCGTGGCGATGATCGTCACCTTCGTTCTGATCGGCAAGTTTTTCGAAGTCCGGAGCAAGAAGAGTGCGGTAGACGCCATCGATACGATGGTCGCCTCCATTCCCCAGGAGATCATCGTCGTCAAGGACGGTGTCAAGATGCAAAAGAGTATCGAAGAGGTCATCGTCGGCGATCTGGTGGAGTGCCGGGCCGGGGATAAGATCATCTTCGACTCCACCATTGCCAGCGGGGATGCCAGTATCGACACCTCTTCCATCACGGGCGAAAGCATCCCCGAGACTGCAGGGGCCGGCGACCCGGTCATCAGCGGCAGCATCAACCTGGACGGGTCGCTGCTCCTGCGGGTGGATAAAGACTATCAATCGTCGACACTCTACTCCATCATCACGCTTATCGAAGACGCCATTAACAAAAAACCGCAGATCGAACAGCTGGCCAACCGGGTATCGGAGTATTTCTCCATGACGATCCTGACCATCGCGGTATTGGCCTTTATCGGTTGGTATTTTGTCTCGGGGAGCGCTTTTGAGACGTCGCTGCTGATCACGATCTCGGTCGTGATCGTCGCCTGCCCCTGCGCCCTGGCCCTGGCGACTCCCATCGCGACCCTGATCGGGATAGGCGAGGCGATGAAACGGGGGGTGCTGTTCAAAGCGACCCAATATATCGAGACCCTGGCGAAAGCGGATGTGCTGCTGCTGGACAAGACCGGGACCCTGACCAAGGGACGGCCCGAAGTGATTCATGCGGAGATCGGAGACCCCGAAGCGGCAAAACTGGTCTATACACTGGTCGAAGGCTCCAACCACCCTGTATCCAAAGGGGTGGCAGCATATCTCAAACGGCTTGACGAGGGGCTTGTACCCCTGGCCCTCGACCGGGTGAAAACCGTTCAGGCCCGCGGTGTGTCGGCACACTTCGGCGGGCAGCGCCTGGTCGGCGGGAATGCGGCATTTTTGGAAGAGGAGGGGATCGCATGCGACATCGTCTCGGAACATATCCTCTTCGTCTGTGCCGTCGACGGGAAGATCGTCGCCCGTTTCGAACTGGACGACCCGGTCAAAGAGGATGCGGGTGAGATGATCGCGGCGATCCGTTCCATGGGGCTGGATGTGATGATGCTTACCGGAGACCACGCCTCCAGCGCCAGACGGGTGGCCGAGGCTGTGGGGATCGAACAGTACCATGCCGGTATGCTGCCGACGGAGAAGGCGGAGACGGTGGAGCGCCTTCATGAAGCGGGGAAGGTCGTCGTCATGGTGGGCGACGGGATCAACGACAGCGTCGCCCTCTCCAAGGCCGATATTGCGATCGCCATGCACAGCGGGGCGGACGTGGCCATCGATGTGAGCGACATCGTCGTACTGGATGACCGGCTTGCCAGTCTGAAGAACGCCTTTTTACTCGGACGCCGTACCTACGGGTTTATCAAGCAAAATATGGCAATATCCCTGGCATACAATACGGTAACGATCCCGCTGGCGGTAGCGGGGTATATCATCCCGCTTGTTGCCGCAATCGCCATGTCGCTCAGCTCCCTGATGGTCGTGGCCAACTCCATGCGGATTAAAAATATTAAAGGATAACTATGTCAGATACTTTGACGATGATACTGATTGCTTCGCTGCTACTGAGCATCCTGGGGGTGATCGCATTTATGTGGGCATTGAAAACAGGGCAGTTCGATGATGAGGACAAGACGGCACATACGGTCTTCTTTGACGGTGAGGACGAGTTGAACGCGGCGCGTGCACGCGAGGAAAAACTAAAAGCGATGGAAAAAAAAGAGGAGTAGGAAGATCCCCTTCTGAATGAAGGGGATAAAAAATTATTTCAGGCCGGAGATGTAAGCAGAAACTGCAGCGATATCCGCATCGCTGTAAGAAGCTACTTGACCTTTCATAAGACCCTTCATAGGACCGCCGTAAGTACCGGCTTTGTATCCTTTAAGTGCTGCTTCGATTTTTGCAGCATCCCAGCCCGCGATGATCTGAGATTTGCCAAGAGCGTGCTTCTCAGCTTTTGCACCATGGCAAGAGATACATTTTTTGAACAGTGCAGCACCGTCTGCAGCCATTGCAGAAGTCGCGCCCGCGATAAGAAGTGAAAGTAGAACTTTTTTCATTCTTTTCCCTTTGTTAAAGATAAATTTGCGTCAGTATAGCGCGTTTAGCTTAAATAAATCTCCAAGATAAAGCTGGATACCATTAGCTTTTTAATCGAAAGTTGCAATAAGAAACCTTTTGCGATATGTGATGGGAGTGAAATGAAAAAAGCCCTTTTTTTGGATCGTGACGGGGTGATCAACAAAGAGCACGACTATGTCCACAAGATCGAAGAGTTTGAGTTTATCGACGGCGTGTTCGATGCGATGAAAAGTGCCCAGGAAAAGGGGTACCTGCTGATCGTCATCACCAACCAGTCGGGGATCGGCCGGGGGTATTACGGTGAGGACGATTTTTTCAGGCTGAGTGAGTGGATGACGGAAGTGCTGCGTGAGAAAGGCATCCGGGTTGACCGGATCTACCACTGCCCCCACGCCCCGGATGCCGGGTGCGACTGCCGCAAACCGGAGACGGGCATGATCGAGAAGGCGTGCCGCGATTTTGACATCGACCTTGCGGGCTCCTGGCTGGTCGGCGACAAGGAGAGCGATATCAAGGCCGCCGTCAAGGCGGGGATCCCCAACCATGTCCTGGTCCGTTCCGGCCATGCGATCGACGAGGAGAAAACCGCCGCCAAGTATGTCTGTGACACGCTTGGCGAGGCGGTCTTATTGCTCGGCTAAACGTAAAACTGCTATAATATAGGAATTATCTAAAAGGTGATAGATGAAATATACGGATTACGATTTTAACAACAAGACCATCCTGATCACGGGGGGAGCCGGGTTTATCGGTGCCAACGTAGCCTTCCATCTTCAGGAGAACTACCCCACTGCCCGTATCGTACTGTTCGATGCGTTCGTCCTGGGCCATTTTAAAAACCTCCGCGGGTTTAAAGGGGAGGTGATCTCCGGCGATATCGGCAAGATCGAAGACCTTGAGCGCCTGTACGATTACAACTTCGACTATATCTTCCACCAGGCCGCCATCAGTGACACGACGGTGATGGACCAGAAGCTGGTCACCCATATCAATACCAACGCCTTCAAGGATATCCTCGATATCGCCGTGACGATGAACGCCAATGTCGTCTACGCTTCCAGCGCGGGGACCTACGGCAACTCTCCCGCCCCTAACCGGGTCGGCGAAGGGGAGGAGCCTGAAAACGTTTACGGTTTCTCCAAGCTGATGATGGACAACATCGCCTACCGCTACATGAAAGAGAACCCGCAGATCTCCATCGTGGGCCTGCGCTACTTCAATGTCTACGGTCCCAGAGAAGTCTATAAGGGCAAGACGGCGTCCATGATGCTGCAGCTGGGCCTCCAGATCCTGGCGGGCAAGACGCCCAAACTCTTCAAATACGGCCAGCAGAAGCGCGACTTCGTCTATATCGAAGACGTCGTCCAGGCCAATATCAAAGCCGCTGTCAGCAAGACAAGCGGTGTCTTTAACGTCGGCAGCGGCAGTGCGCGGGAGTTTAACGAGGTCCTGGGCATCCTGCACAAAGAGCTGGACACCTATACGGAAGTCGAATACATCGACAACCCCTGGGCCTTTTACCAAAACCATACCGAAGCGGATATCGAAACGACCCGTTCGGTACTCGGATATGAACCGGGATACGATATCGAAAAGGGGATCGCGGCTTATGCCTCCGAGATCAAAGCGATCTACGAGAAAGAGCTTGCCTAAGTGATACACCTTAAAAATGTAGCGCCCCGGGTCCTCGTGATCGGGGATCTGATGATCGATTATTACCTTTGGGGCAAGTGTGACCGGATCAGTCCCGAAGCTCCCGTCCAGGTGGTCGAGGTGCAGAAGGAGAGTGCGGTCCTGGGCGGTGCCGGGAACGTGATGAACAACCTTTTGAGCCTCGGTGCCCAAGTGGATGCCTGCGCCGTTATCGGTGATGATGAAGTGGCCGACGAACTCTATGCGCTCTTGGACGCAACGGCGGTCAACCGTGAGATGGTCATCGCCCAGCCCGGGCGCAGGACCTCCAAAAAAAGCCGGGTCATCGCATCGCACCAGCAGGTGATCCGCTTTGACAAAGAGTCCAAGGAGGACATCGAGGCTGCCAGTGAAGCGAAGCTGCTGGGGATGATCGAAACACGGATCAGTTCCTACGATGTCGTCCTGTTGAGCGATTATAAAAAAGGGGTGTTGACGGAGACCCTGACCCAGGCGGTGATCAAGCTGGCCAAGGGGGCAGGCAAACCGGTGCTGGTCGACCCCAAGGGGAACGACTACTCCAAATATACCGGGGCGACACTGATAACGCCGAACAAAAAAGAGGCCTCTATCGCCTCCAAGACCGATATCGCAGACCGCGAGAGCCTGCTTGCAGCCGGGGAGTATCTCAAGGGGACGCTTAAACTGGATGCCTGTGTCATCACCCTCTCCGAAGACGGGATGGCGATCTTCGAGGAGTCCATGACCAAGATCGACGCGACGGCCAAAGAGGTCTACGACGTCACGGGGGCCGGGGATACGGTCCTGGCGACCCTCGGCTTTGCCATTGCGGCGGGCAAACCGCTCATCGAAGCGGCCCAGATGGCCAACTCTGCCGCGGCAGTCGTTGTCGGCAAGCTGGGGAGTGCTACGGTGACGATCGACGAGATCATCGCCTACGAAGGGACGGTCCACCACTGCGAGATCAGCAGCAAGATCAAAAGTTTCGCCCAGATCGAAACCGAGGTCGAAGCCCTCAAATCCCAGGGAAGAAAAGTGGTCTTTACCAACGGCTGCTTCGATATCCTCCACCGCGGCCACGTGGAGTACCTCAAACGCTCCAAAGCCGAAGGGGATGTCCTGGTCGTCGGACTCAACTCCGACAGCAGTGTCCGGCGCCTAAAAGGTGAAAGCCGGCCGGTCGTATGCGAAGACGACCGTGCCTATATCCTGGCGGCACTCGGGATTGTCGATTATGTCGTCGTGTTCGAAGAGGATACGCCCTATGAGCTGATCAAACGGGTTCGACCCGATATCCTGACCAAAGGGGCCGATTACGAAGGCAAGGAGGTCGTAGGAAGCGATATCGCCGGGACGGTGAAGCTGATCCAGTTTGTGGACGGCCGCTCTACGACGACGACGATCAACAAGATCCGGAGCACGGAATAGATTATGCTTGGCCGCCTCTTATTGTATGTGATCATCGGGCTGCTGGTCCTGCCGCTGCTGCTCAATATCGTCTACTATTTCGAGGAGAAGGAGATGGAGGAGAACCCCGTCTCCAAGAACAGTGTCGAGGAGATCGCTTTTAAAGACGGCAAGACGATCTATGAGGCGCGTTGTGCCAGCTGCCACGGTCTCAACGGCGACGGTGCAGGCGGCTATCCCAGGGTAAACGGGGAGTCGGCGTCCTCCATCTCGGCCAAACTGATCGGATATAAAAACGGAAGCTACGGCTCCACTTCCAAGGGGGTGATGCAGCTGCAGGTCCAGGATCTCAGCCGTGAACAGATCGACGGGATCGCTCTGCACCTTTCCAAGCTCACCCCCGTCCTCCAGGAGGAGGAGCTCAAAAAGCTCGAGATAATCGAGCTGGATGATTACGATATTTCAAGTTAAGGATTATGATGAACCGCACGATAAAGATACTACTAGGGTTTTTTCTTATTTTGGGTCTTGTGAGCGAACTGGCTGCCAGAAACACGGGCAGCGTCGTGGAGATCAATATCAACGAAGAGGACCTGGAGGTCGACTACGCATCGGTGACCAACTGGTCGCGGAACTCCCAGACCTATTTCGGGGCGGGCTTTTTTAACGCCTATGACGATAACGGTATCAAAAATACCCTCTATAACGTCACGCTGACCCAGGTCGGTTATACCGATATCAAAGGGGTCGCATTCGGTATCGGGGTACGGAGTGTATTCGGCATCCTGAACGAGGAGCTCAATATCGACGGCGACGGGAAAGAGAAAGAGGTCGCAGCCCTGGGTATGCGGCTCAAACTGCTCTATACCTTCCCGCTTCGGGTCAAGACGATGCTGGTGGGGACCTATAACTATGCGCCCAAATCCCTCTCCTTTTCCAAGGATCTGGAGCGCTACTCCGAGTACCGCCTGGAGCTGAACGTCGAGCCGATCGACGGAGGATGGGTCTACGCAGGTCTTCGGGGGATCGATTTCAAGTTTGAAACCCATGATGAGGCCTATACGCTGAACAAGACGGCCTACGCCGGAATCAAGATCTTTTTCTAAGGCGAAGGTAGCACGATGGAAACAATGATCCAAAAAGAGCTGCAGGCGCACCTGGAGACGATCCAGAAGGTGATCGGGGCGATGCAGCCCGATATCAAGGCCGCCGCGGATGCGATGGTGGAGACCCTGAGACGCGGCAATAAGATCCTGCTCTGCGGTAACGGCGGCAGTGCCGCGGATGCCCAGCATATCGCGGCCGAACTGACCGGGCGCTATAAGACCGAGCGTAAAGCACTCCCGGGGATCGCCCTGACGACCGATACATCGGCCCTGACGGCGATCGGGAACGACTACGGTTACGATACGGTCTTTTCCAGGCAGGTCGAAGCCCTGGCAAGCCAAGGAGACCTGCTGATCGGTATCTCCACGTCCGGCAACAGCCAGAACGTTCTCAACGCGTTTGATTCGGCCAAAGCCAAAGGGTGCAAAACGGTCGCAATGTCAGGACGGGACGGTGGCAAGATGAAAGATGCAGCCGATCTGAACCTGATCGTTCCGTCCGATGATACCCCGCGTATCCAGGAGATGCATATTCTTATCGGTCACACATTGTGCCAGGCCGTTGATGACGCATTGTCATAATTTGAACGCAATCGGAGCGTGAAACTTCGCAGCAAAGCGAGGACAAAGCTCCTATTGCTACACTTGCCGCTGAGGCACTGAAGCTGGCCCCCCGACGGGGGCAGGTTTTCCCATTCACCAGTCTCTCTTCCCCTCAACTACAAAAATTTTAAAAGCTTACCCGTATCTACAATTTTGGGTTTTCCTTTCTCTGTTGTGACGGCTCCGGCCTCTTTAAATTTTTTGAGGGTCCTTGAGAGGGTCTCGGGGGTGATATTGAGGATCTCGGCGACCTTTCTCTGTTTGAGGGTGAGGAAGGTCTCGGGGTTTTCGTGGATGAACTTGGCGCAGCGTTGGGTGGCGCTTAGGGTCATCGTATTGGTCAGCGCCGCATCGAGGTTTTTGATCTTTTTGGTCAGGGAGCGGATGATGTTAAAGCTGACCTTTGGGTCTTGGAGAAACTCCTTTTCAAACCGGGCATAATCGATCAGGGTCACCGTTACATCCGTTTCGCAGACGGCGGTCGCCGGGTAGTCGATGTGTTCGAGGCAAGGCATCTCGGCCACCATCGTCGGCGGGTAGAAGTTGTGGATAACGATCTCGTTGCCGTTTGGGAGTGTTTTGTAGACCTTGACCACACCCCGGGTCAGGATATGGAGGTATTTGGGGGTATCCCCCTCGAAAAAGAGAAACTCCCCTTTGTTAAACTTTTTTTCCCGTGCGATCTTTTGGATACTGGCTTGTTGGGTACTGTCCAGTGAAGAGAAGAAGTAGATCGATTCAAAATCCATACCGCATCCTTTTGGCAAGAGTCTAACATACTCTTGATCAATATCAATGTTTTTATTGGGCAACTAGCGCATAATGGGAGCAAAAAAAGGCCCGACATGACACGTAAGATCAGTACCTATATGACGATCGACCACCGCCGCTGCGACGAGGTGTTCAGTAACCTGGAGAGAGCTGTGATGGAGAAGAAAGCAGACGTACTCCCTGACGCATTTGAGACGTTTAAAAAAGAGTTTCTAAACCACTTCCGCATGGAAGAGGAGGTGATGTTCCCCTCTATCGAAGAGCGGACCGGCATGCAGGGAGGCCCGACGCAGATCATGCGGATGGAGCATGAGCAGATGCGGCAGGTGATCGCCCAGATGGAGGGGGATATCGGCCGGGGAGATTATGACCATTTCCTGGGGCTGGCGGAGACCTTTATGATCCTGGTACAGCAGCACAACATGAAAGAGGAGCAGATCCTCTACAATATGGCCGACCAGGTCCTGGGGGATATGGAGGATCAAGTCCTGGAACGGATGAAAGCGCTCTAAAGATGGAGGAGATCGTGATCGATACGCGCGAACTTCCCAGTCCCGAACCGTTGGAGAGGGTACTCCATGCCCTGCCAAAGGTGACGGCATCGTCATACCTGAAAATGATCCACCGTATGGAACCGGCGCTCCTTTTCCCTATCCTGCACAATAACGGGTATGCCTACCGTATGCAAAAGGATGCGGATAATATCGTGATCTACATCTACTTGAGCGGGGATGTATCGATGCAGACGTATCTGGAAGGGCTGTGATGTTCGGGCAGGGACTCTCGCTGGACCAGGCACCACCCTTTTCGGCACCCTTTCGGTTCTTTATTACCGCTCCCCTGTTCGGGATGATGGCCGGGCTTATCCTGCTTGTCGGTGACAGCGGGCTGTTCGGCGATACCCGGATGCTGTCGTTTGTGGGGGTGACCCACCTGATGACCCTTGGGATCGTGACGATGGTGATGATGGGGGCGATGCAGCAGATGCTTCCGGTCATTGCAGGGGTCCGGTTCGAAGCCCCCCTGAGAAATGCCCGCCTGATCCATATGGGGATGGGCGCAGGGACTCTGCTGTTCGCAGTCGGGCTCTTGTGGATTTCCACGCCTCTGTTGCTGGCGGGTGTTATGATTGTCATGGCAACGATCCTCTTTTTTGCAGGGGTCGTCGGCATGGGTCTGCTTCGTGTGGAAAACCGCAGCGACAGCGTCCGGGCGTTCGGCTACGCCGTGATCTCCTTGGTCGTGGCGGTGGGTTTCGGTGCGGCAGTCGGGTTTTCATTCGGGGGGATCGGTGATCATACCGGCGCGGCACCGCTCCATATCAACTGGATCGTCTTCGGGTGGATCATGCTGCTGGTCATCGGGGTCTCGTTCCAGGTCGTCCCGATGTTTTATGTGACCGATCCCTATCCGTCCTTCTGCCGAAAAAGAGGGGTTTCAGTGATCTTTGGGATGCTGGTATTGATCAGTGCTGTCTCTGTTCTGGAGATCGATTCCGCGTGGATCGTCCCGGGTGCCCATCTGGTGATCGTCGTCTTGACGGCAGGGTATGCCGCCGTGACGGTCCGCATGCTTTACCGGCGCAAACGGGCGGTGCGGGATGCCAATGTGCTGTTCTGGTATTTTGCCATGGGATCGCTCTTTTTGGGGGTAATCGGCTGGTATATCGGCAACAATATAGCCGGGAGCGAGATGCTTCGCACAGGGGCATCGGTGCTTTTCGGTACGGGGTTCGTCCTCTCACTGCTGAGCGCCATGCTCTATAAGATCGTCCCGTTTTTGGTATGGTTTCACCTGACCAATATGGGGCACTTCGGCGTGCCGACGATGCGGGAACTGATCGGGGAGAAGCGGATCAAAGCCCATCTTTACCTCCATATCGCAGCTGTTTTCGGATTTACCGGGGGTGCTGTGCTCACCCCATCTCTCTATACCGCTGCGGGGCTTTTTTTCTTCCTGGCCAACGGTCTCTTGTTTGTCAATCTCTACGGAGCGGGGAGGGTCTATTTCAGAAAGTCAAAGGAGACCCTGCCCTCAATGGCGTTTGATATGGAGAGCCTTTCGAAAAAGGATTAGGCGAGCAGGGTACGGGCGGCGTCGAGGACCTGTTGGGCACTGATATTTTTCATGCAGTTGTGGTGCTTGAGAGGGCACTCGCGCTTCATACAGGGGGCGCACTCGATATCATCACGGATGAGGGTATACTTCTCGTTGCCCCACTGGTAGGTCTGGGTGTGGTTTGTCGGACCGAAGATGGCGACGGTCGGCACGCCCAGGGCACCGGCAATATGCATAGGGCCTGAGTCGTTGCAGATAAAGAGTTCCAGGCCCGCGATGTGGCTCAGGAGCATGTAGAGGGTCGTTTTACCCACGAGGTTCTGGTAGTTGGTGACGCCGTTAAAACGGAGCACCTCTTCGATCTTGTGGGCGATCTTCTCTTCATTGGGCGATCCGAGGATGACGATGTCGTACTCGTCCGAAAGTTTGAGTGCCACTTCAGCGAATTTATGCGCTTCCCAGCGCTTGGCACCGCCGTATGCCGCGCCCGGGGCGATCCCGATCGTCTTCCTCGGGTAGGTGACCTTTTCACTCAGCAGGATACTTGTCCTGCCCGTTTCATGTTCGCTTTTAAAGTAGCCGTTGACGATCTGGTTGTACTTGACCGCCTGGTGGGCCCCCTTGTCGACCTTGACGACGTCGCTCAGCAGCAGGTTCCGCACTCCCGCCGATGCACCGATGCGCCGTCCCGCTTCGATAAAACGGCACAGCAGGGTGGAGCCGAGACTGTTCGTAAAGACGTAGATCTCGTCGAAGGGGGCGTATTTTTTGTTGATCACCTCGGCCAGCTCCCGGATACCCGAAAGGCGGAAACGGCTCTTTTTGCTGATATCCACCATCACTTCGGTAAAACGGGCATCGTGTTTGAACATCTCGCACACCCCTTTGGAGCCGAGCAGGTAGAGGGAGGCGTCCGGGGACTCTTTGATGATCGTATCGACGGCGGGGGTCGCCATAACAGCATCTCCCAGCCAGTTGGGCATTCGGATCAATATTTTTTTAGGCATCTTTTTCCTCGATAATATATTGTACCAGATCGTCCGCTTGGATACGGCCGTTATGCTCCATCGGCGTGCCGGTTATGGAGAAGCGCTGAGCCGTAACGGGGATGTCGATATTACGGCTGGTCCCGTTGCACCAGAGTGCTGTAATCTGTCGTGAGCCGTTGACAAAAAGGGCTTTATACACCTCTCCCTCCCGGACCATACGTTTAAAGCGGGTCGGGGCGAGAAGTGTATTCATAAAGCCAAAGGCGGTAAACGCCTCGCGTCGGCGTATCCCGTCACGGTTGTCGATCAGCCCGTAGCCCGGGGCGATGAGCTGATGCCAGTAGACAGTCGTCACCTGGCCCGTTGCAGCGGCCAGCAGGTAGTAGCGCACCATGTAGGCCATATACTCCGTCTCGTTGACCCGTTCGTGTTTGCTGGTGGGAGCGTATTTACCGGTATCGGCAATGGGCCAGTTGACTTCGGTGATATAGAGCTCTTTGGACGCGAGTTTTGGCGAGAGCGTCGCGATGGTACGCAGCAGGTCGATCTTGTCCCGGGTATCGAAGATAAACTGCCGGTTCTCCGGTGCACCCCGGCGGTCGACGTAGAGCAGGGAAGAGAGGGCATCGTAGCGGATCTTAAAAAAGTTGAAGAGTGCGCGGATCGTGACATGGTATTCGAAGTCGATCACGGCGGGGCCGACCAGGCGGATATCCGGGAACTCCGCATCCCGGACCCCCTGGACGCTGCGGTAAAAGAGGAGGTACTCTTTGGGCAGGACGAATCCCCACTTGATGCGGTTGATGGCGTTACCCACCTGGAAGCGGGAACCGTAGACCCCAAAGCGTCGGAAGATCGTCCGGCAGTCGCGCTGCAACAGCTCGCTGTCCTCAACCTGGGCACGGGAAGGGATCAGGACAAAGAGGATCGGACGGCCATCCAGGCTTTTAATAAAAGCTTCGTAACGGTCGAAGTCGTCATAGGCGTCCATATGGATGCGGACCAGCAGTTCGGAGACGCCCAGTTCGTCCAGGAGTCCCGGGGTGAGTTCCGGCTCTTTGTCCAGGTTGACGGCCATGCCGAAAAAGCGTTCCAGGGTGTCCGCGGAACGTTTGAACCCGAAGAGGTAGCGGAAAAAAACAAGGGGGTAGACCAGGAGGATCGTCACTGCGGAGACGAGGATATCCCCCGGGTAGCGCCGGCGGGTGTCGCGCTTGAACTTTTTGTCCCGCATATGGGCGGGCTGGTCAGAGAAGCTGTCCCATTCGACCATACTATTCGCTTATCAGTTCGTCGGTATAGATGGCAAAGCCGCTTGCACGGTTCTCTTCGACCGAGTAGCTGCCGCCCATGGCGACCAGGCGGTTTTTGTGGATGCAGCGGAAGAAGAGCTCGTCGTAATACTCCAGGGCCGTATGGTAGACCGGGGTGACGATAATGCGCCGGGCTTCGACGGCACGTGCCGCACTGTAGAGTTTTTCCAGTTCGGCGCGGAGCGGTGCAGAGACCAGCTCCAGGATCTCGGGGATCTCTTCTGTCATGCTGATCTCCATCAGGCGGTCGAGCCAGTCGATCTTATGGCTGCTGATCGCTTCGATGTTGTGGGAGGTGAAGTGCTCCATGGGGATCCCGGTCTCTTCGGAGACGAGCTTGGGGATACGGATATTGCCCAGCTGCAGCGAGAAGTCCTCTTCGAAGTTTGCCAGCATCTCGCAGCAGAGGTTGGCGGCATCGGCGATGGTACCGTTGTCGATCCACTCGGCTCCAATCTGGTGTTTTTCTGTCGTCGGGTATTTAAAGACCGGCTGGACATAGAACCACTTTTTGTGTTCCGTACTGCGTCCGAGGCGCTTGGTGATCAGCCGGACGACATCCTGGGCACTGTCAGCGCGAAGGGAGACGCGGTTGTTGGAGACGTCGCTGAAGGTGATGATCTCCCGCTCCTCTTTTTTTGTCTGGTGGTAGGAGAAGTAGGGGGTGGCGATCTCTTCAAAGCCGTTGGCGTAGAAGAGCTCCACACAGCGGTTTTCGATGAGACGCTTCTTTTTGGCGTTGGCACCGAAATAGAGCCGGCTTCCCTGGGGGATGGCAAATTCGTTAATCATTACCCAGCCCATAGAATGTCTGGGAAAAGACCTTGGCTGCGGTCCCGTCGAACGGCCGGATACCCAGTTCGTCCAGTGTCAGTTCCAGGGCGTTAAGGGCCCATGCCGCTTCATACGGCTTGACAAAGCCCATGTTGTTGATACGGAAGATCTTCCCTTTGAGGTGGTCCTGGCCGCCTGCGACGTTGATCTCGTACTTGGTCTTGAGCAGTTTGCGGATCGCATCGGACTGCTCGGTATAGACCGTGCTCATGGAGAGTGCCGGGCTTTTTGGGTAGATCTCCATGCCCAGTGCCTTTAGGGCATTGATGGTCGCCGTGTGGCGTTTTTTTGTCGTGTCGTACAGGGTGTCGACGCCCATTGCGTACACTTCGTCCAGGACGGCACCCAGTCCGATGATCAGCGTGGTGACCGCCGTATAGGCCGTGGTATTGGCTTTCTGTTTTTTGAGTTCGCTGGCGAGGTTGAAGTAGTATCCCCGCGACTCTTTTTCGATGGCTTCGACGGCCTGTTTGGAGAGGCCGACCATCGCAAGGCCGGGAGGCAGCATGAACGCTTTCTGGCTTCCCGCGATCAGGGCATCGATGTTGCTGGTATCGATCTTTTCCACACCGACTGCGGTGATCCCGTCGGCGATGATCTTGATGTCGGGGTTAAGCGCCTTGGCCGCTTTGGCGATCGCTTCGACCGGGTGACGCAGACCGCCGGCCGATTCGCTGATCTGGATCGCGATGGCGTCGATATCGGCGTCTTGCTTTAGTGCCGCTTCCACGTCGGCGACGCTCGCCGGGGTGTTCCACTCGTATTTCAGTTCCGCAGTCCCGAGGCCGAAGGCCTGGGCGATCTTACCGAACCGCTCGCCGAATTTCCCGGCGTTGACATAAAGGAGTTTTTTCTTGCAGAGGTTGGTCACAGCCGCTTCCATGGCACCGGTTCCCGTACTGCCGAGCATGAGGACCTCCTCCATGCCGAAGATATCCAGCAGTTTGGTGCGGGTGTTGGCAAAGATGGCTTCAAATTCCGGCGTCCGGTGGTGGATGGTCTCCGTCGCCATGGCCTGGCGGATGGATTCAGGTACCGGGGTCGGTCCGGGAGTGAGCAAAATCATGGGGGTCTGCCTTTAACTTTTTGGCTGATTATAGCAAAAAATCATTACGAAGTCGCTTGTAAGGGAGGATAAAAGCGTATAGATATGTGGGATGTGAAGGAGAAATATCCCGTTGGATTATGTGGCAGGCTTGTGAAGGTTAAGCCGCCGGGACTTTATGTTCGCTACGGTGTGCGGTTGCATTCCCGACGGGTGAGTAAAAGAATCCCTTATCGGGCCATAGAGAGGCGGTTAAGGATATCGAGGACTTCGCCCATTTTGGACTGGACGTTCTGGACCTCTTCGACCAGGTGCTCCATCTCTTTGGCGTTCAGGTTCATCGTCTCGCTGCTGTCGCCGATACCCTGGACGACGACGCTGATCGTTGCATTACTCTCGGTCAGGGATTTCTGGGTCCGTTCGGCCAGCTTCCGTACTTCGTCGGCAACGACGGCAAAGCCGCGGCCGTGTTCGCCGGCACGGGCCGCTTCGATGGCGGCGTTCAGGGCGAGGAGGTTGGTCTGCTCGGCGATGTCACCGATAACGGTCAGGACCTCTTTTGCCTGCTCGGCGTCATGGCTCAGCTGGCTAAGCTGCTCGGCCAGGTCGTTCTCTTTGTGCATCGCCTGGACGATGCGGTCGGAGACTTCCACGACGATGCGGTCGGTCTCTTTGAACGTCTCCTCTTTGAGGGTGGAGATGGCACCGGAGAGGTCTTTGGCATTCTGCTCGATCTCCCGGGCGCTGCTGACGTTTTTCTCTTCGAACTCTTCCAGGGCATTTCCCAGGTCGTTGACCGATTCGAGCATCTCCTTGATATCCCCCATGACACCTTCTGTATGGGTCCGGGCTTTGAAGTCGTTGTTTTTATATGCCGTCAGCGTATCGACTGTCTCTTTGATGTGCTCCTCGAGGTTGTCCAGCATCCGGTTGACCGCGGCGGCCAGGGTCGCCATGGTCGGGTCGCTTGCTTTGGCGCCGACGCGGCAGCTGAATGCCCCTTTGGCGATCTTATCGGCCAGCAGGACCGCTTCACCCGTGACTTTCATATTCTCCTGGGTCTTTTTGACAAAGGCGTCGACACAGTCGTTGATCGCGTTTTCCACCGAGTGCGCTTCGGGGTGGTAATCGTGCATCGGTTCGAGGCGGTTGCGTTTGTTTTCTATCAGGTCCTTAAAGGAGAGGAGGTATTTGTACAGTTCGTTATCCGATGAGCTGGAACCCCCGGCGACGATGGCCAGTGTGGCCGCCCAGGCGATCACAAAGATAAACGCCGGGATCACCGTGCTTCCCCCAAGGAATAGTGCGGCCATGCCCGCAGCGAATAGAACTGAAATGATGGCTGCTTTAGCCCCTTTGTTTAGATTTCCCATTACTTCCCCTAACTCAATGTTTTGTATAGTGCTTCGGCTTCCGCGATCTCTTCGCGGTTCGCTTTTCGTCGGCATGAGAGGTATCCCCCCTCGCCCCCGTCACAGCCGATGATCGGGTAGACCGTCGCGTAGACCCAGTAGTAGTCGTTCGGGTTTTTGCATTTGTTTTTCACGTAACCTGTCCACACTTTTCCCTGCTGGACCGTCTGCCAGAGGTCCTTGAATGCCGCTTTGGGCATATCGGGATGGCGGACGATATTGTGTGCTTTCCCGACCAGTTCTTCATTACTATAGCCGGCAACCCGGCAAAAATCCTCGTTGGCAAAACGGATCTTCCCCGTTTTGTCCGTTTCTGAAACCAGAAAATCATCTTCTTGCAGTACTATTTCAGCCACGTAAAGTTCCTTAACTTCTTTGAGTATATTATAGATCGTCTCCCTTTGCCTTTTCTAAAGGGAAGGAGCCCGTTTATAGCGCAAATACTTTACGGTTTTTTTGATTATAAGAATATTATAAGAAAATACTATTCGATTTTCGTCCACTCGTTTTTATTATGCATGATCCCAATGATGGAAGGGACGACAGGATCGATCTTTTTATTGACCACGGTGATGCTGTTGGGGATGTAAAGGAAGATGTAGGGAAGGTCCTCCGCGATCAGCTCGAAAATATGCCGGAAATTCCGGTCGAGGTGCTGCCGGTCGACGATCGATTCGGAGGATTTTATAAGGCGGTCGACCTCGTCGTTTTGATAGCCCACGAAGTTAAACCCGCCTTTTTTATCACTGTCGCTGTGCCACACGTTATAAGGGTCGGGCATCAGGGGAAGGGACCATCCCAGCAGGATCAGGTCGAAATCCCGTGCGTGGACAGCCCGGTTGAGAAAGGATTGCCACTCCATCACCCGGATCTTCGCTTCTACGCCAGCTTTTTGAAGCTGGTTCTGGATGATGACGGCGGCGTATTTCCGCGTCGGGTTGTTGGCATTGGTCGTGATGGTCAGCGTGAGCGGGTTTGTCTCATCAAAGCCCGCCGCTTTGAGAAGCGTCTTTGCTTTGGATATATCCGTTTTTGGTGTCTTTACCTCTGGGTTAAAACCGAGCGCTCCTTCCAGAAACGGGCCGTTGCAGACGGTCCCGTGTCCGAAAAAGAGGATATCCACCAGCTCTTCCCGGTCGATGGCGAAGTTGAGGGCCTGGCGTACGCGGATATCGTCAAAGGGCGGCCGCTTCAGGTTAAAGCCCAGGTAGCTGTAGGTGTGGGCCGGCTCTTCGATAATCCGGTAGTGCTTTTTAAACTCGTCATCGATCTGCCGGTCCAGCTGCAGGGGGGTCAGGGAGCCGATATCCAGCTGGAAGGACTTGAGCATCAAAAACTCCGTCGAAGGGTCCTGGACATAGTGGTAGAGGACTTTGTCGATGTTGGGTCTGTGCGGCAGATAGGCATCGTAGGCAAAGAGTTCGATATCCCGGCTGATGTCAAAGCCTTCCATCCGGTAGCTGTTGCTGCCGACGGGTTTTTGGTTGAATGACGCGGTCATCAGGTCCTTTTCGTTTTCCAGCACGTGCTTGGGGATGATCCCCATCATCCAGGTCTCCAGGGCTTTGAAGTAGGGTTTTTTGTAGCGGATCTCTACCGTCAGCCGGTTCAGGGCTTTGACGCTCTCCACCGTCCGGAACGAGGAGGTGTAGGGGGTAAAGACCTCGGGCGAGTTGATCGTCTCGTAGGTAAAGACGACGTCTTCGGCCGTCACGGGGGCACCGTCGTGCCACTTGAGCCCTTTTTTAAGTGTGATAATCAGGGTCTTGGCGTCTTTAAAATAGAAATCCTCGGCCATATCGCCGACGATATTGGCATCCTTGTCGTATTTCAGCAGGGAGGCAAAGACCCAGTCTGCGATGTTCGAACTTGCACTGTCCGTTGCCAGAAGCGGGTTCAGGCGGCTTGGATAACTGGAGATGGAGAGGTGGAGTGTTGAGGCGTGGGCCTGCAAAAAAATGAGTAGAAATAAAAAAAGCCGCAAACCGGTCCGTAGCAGGAATCGGTTGTGCGGCGTATAAAGCATAAGAATAAAATCTCGGTAAACGATTAACGTTTGGAGAACTGCGGGCTTCTTCTCGCTTTTTTCTTCCCGTATTTCTTTCTCTCGACTTTACGTGCGTCTCGAGTCAGAAGACCGTGAGGTTTGATGATCGTTCTGAAGTTCTCTTCGAATTTAACGAGCGCTCGGGAGATCCCGTGTCGAAGTGCATCAGCCTGAGCAGAGTAACCGCCGCCCAGTGTCGTCGCGTTGATATCGACTGTTTCGTCCTGTTTAGTCAGTCGAAGGGGCTGCATAACACGCAGTTTGATCGCTTCGTGTCCACCCAGCCAGCTGTCAAGGTTCTGACCGTTTACGATTACTTTACCAGTCCCTGGAGTCAGCCATACTTTTGCGATAGATGTTTTTCTTCTACCTGTTGCATATACTTGTTTTGCCATCTATTAAGCCTTTACTTGTGCTGTGTGAGGATGTTCGCTGTCTGCATAAACTTTAAGTTTTTTCAGCATCTCTTTGCCAAGTTTTGTTTTTGGCAGCATACCGCGAGCGGAAAGTTTGTACAGTTTTTCAGGGTTGTTCTCAAGAAGGTCACCCAGTTTTTCACTTTTAACACCGCCGAAGTACCCTGTGTGTCTGTGGTACTCTTTGTCATCCAGTTTTGTCTGCTTGGAAAATTTCGCTTTGGAAGCGTTGATTACCACTACATAGTCACCGCAGTCAACGTTTGGTGTATAGTAAGGTTTGTTTTTTCCTCGTAGAATCGTTGCAATTTCTGTCATAAGACGCCCGAAAACTTTTCCTTCAGCATCTACAACAACCCAGTCGCGTTTAACGTCGCTGGATTTAACGCTTTTGGTAAATTGTGCCATTGCGCAATCCTTAAATTGAATAAATTTGATCGAATTATAGGGAGATAAACTTATAGTTAGCTGAAATTCAGAATAATTTAAGAAAAAGATCTTTTTTTCAGACAAAACCATTTTAAACGATTTACAATATAAATGTTCTATACTTATGCAATTATAACCGTCTTACGAAGGAAAAACAATGTTCGGCTTTTTAATAAAAGAAGAGAACCTGGCCAAATCGACATTCATGTTCACGATATTAATTATTCTAATCTCACTGAGTGCGACGGTCGTTTTTTCGATCCTCTTCTTTTCGTCCATCCATATCGAATCGATCCTCTCCTCGATTCTCGTTCCCGGGGTGATCTTTCCGGTACTGCTCTATTATCTTTTCCGCTCCCAGGTGAAGATCGACAAGCTGGACCAGAAGCTCTACGTCAATTCCCGCAAGGATCTCCAGACCGATACATGGAACCGCCGCTATTTCCTCGAACTGGCGGAGCGGGAGTTCTTTGTCGCCAAACGCTATGACGACAGGTTTTCCGTCCTGATCTGCGATATCGATGATTTTAAAAGCATCAATGAAAAGCACGGCCACCTGATCGGGGACAAGGTGCTGCGTACCCTGGCCCAGACCCTGGCTCATACGATCCGGACGACCGATACGATCGCACGCTACGACGGCAAGCGTTTTGCCATCCTGCTGCCCAAGATCAACCTCGAAAACGGTAAACTGACGGCCCTGCGCCTTAAAAAACTGATCGAAGAGAGCGGGGTGAGCATTCCCGACGAAGAGCTCAAATACACGATCAGCATCGGGGTAGCCGAATATAACGAAGAGACCCTCAACATCAGCGACCTGCTGACCAAAGCGGAAAATGCCCTGACCGAAGCGAAAAAACAGGGACCCAGCAGCGTCGAGACGGCTTAAGCCTCACGTGCCCCGCTCCCTCGCCCTTCTTGCCGCGCTCTTCCTGCTGCTGTTCGGCGGGGAGAGGCGCTCCCATTCCCCCTTTACCCATATCGCCAATCCGAAAGTCGACGAATCCTCCGGCATCGTCAAAAGCCGCAGCTATCCCGGCGTCTACTGGACCCACAACGATTCGGGCGGCAAGCCGCGTATCTACCCGCTTTTTCTGGACCGGAAGAACACCAAAGGGACACACAACCGTACTAAGATAAAAGGTGCCGAGAACCGGGACTGGGAGGAGATCGCTGCCTACGGTAAGGAGCGGCTCATCATCGGGGACTTCGGCAACAACGCCAACGAGCGGCGCGACTTGACGCTCTATATCATCCCCGAGCCCGATCCCTACGAGAAAAAGGGGAGCGTCGAAGTGGAGCGGACGATCCGGTTTCACTATGAGGACCAGGACGCCTTCCCGCCTAAGCTGCGCAACTTCGACTGCGAGGCGATGTTTACGCGGGGGGAGACGGTCTACCTGTTGACCAAACACCGCAGCGACACCGATACGAAGCTCTATAAGATCGTCGGTGATACGGCGCGCAAGCTGGCAGTCTTCCCCATCGGCTCCAAAGTAACTGCGGCGGACCTTTCACCTGACGGCAGCCGGGTAGTGGTCCTCAGCTACGACTATCTCTGGCTTTTCGTCGGGGAGGGGGAGAATATCTTTAAAGGAAAGGCGTACCGTCTTCCCATCGCCCTGGGGCAGTGCGAAGCGGTCTGCTTCGACGGGGATAGCATTATCGTGACCAACGAAGAGGGGGAGGTGTTTCGGATCGGGCTGGACGAACTTCTGGCCCGTCCCTATCCTATTTAAGGAGTTCGTCCCGTTTTTTCATAGCGGTCCTGAGCTGAAGCAGGAGCTGCTTTTGAAGGCGGCGGTTCCCTTCGGCCTCTTTGATCTCGACGTTGAGGCGGGCGATCCGCTCCTCCAGGAGTTCCCGTGGGCTCTTCTCCTTCTCACTTGCCAGCATCTGTTTGATCGCCAGGGCGATCGCCTTGGCGGTTTCGTCGTCTAGTGGCTTTTCCATACTCTGCAGTGTAGCATATTTTCTTACTTGCAAGCTCTTTCGGGCGGATTTAAAAAAATGAAAAAAATAAGACTTGACATGAAAGGACTAAAGTTGTATACTTTTCTTAGCAATTGAGGCTTAAGAGTGCTAAAAGTGGTGAAACGATGAGTATCAAAGACGAGATCCTACGCAGCGTTGTCATACATTATATAGGGGACGAGACACCCATCGGGTCGGTCCAGCTCCAAAAAGAGTATGCCCTGGAGATCTCTTCGGCGACGATCCGGAACCATTTTAAAAAACTGGTACTCGAAGGGATGCTCGAACAGCTGCACTCCAGCAGCGGTCGGATACCGACGAACGAAGCTCTCATTGCATTTTGGACCAACGAAATCAAAGGAGACCGGCAGCTTCGGATCGGAAGCGTCGAGAGCCTGAAACAATCGGCCGAGCGGTATAACATCTACGTCTCGCTCCAGAGCGAGCGGGAGAACCGCCTGGTCAAGGCCGAATCCTATGAGGGACGGTATGTCATCCTCACCTTTGAAAGCGGGGCCGTGATGATCCCCTACAACCGGGCGATCGAACGGTTTTTGCGGGAGTTTTCGGGCCTGGAGATGCGGGAGCTGATCCAGCTCTCCAGGCAGATGGGCGTGAGCGAGTTGACCCGGGCGCTGCTCGGGTTTATGAAAGAGCACGGGTTTGCGCGCTTTAACAAAGCCGCCCTCATCGAGATCGCCCATAAAAATCCCGCCTGGTCGGAGCGGTACTTTGACCGCTATTTTGACGGCGAAGCGGCCTTTTGGCTTAAAAGCGGCGTCAATATCGACCAGACGGTTCCCGCTGGGTGCCTGGCGGGACGCCAGCGCTGCCTGCTGGAGGGCGAGGAGTATATCATGACCTACATGGGCGAGGCATCCAGAGATTATCGAAGTTTTTTATCATCTTTATAAAGGGAGGTCACATTGAGCGAAGAAAAGAATAATATCGAAGAGACGGAAGAGGAGACATCCGCCGAAGCCACCGAGGCTGCTGCGGAAGAGACCTCTGCCGAGCCGACGTGCGAAGAGAAGCTCAAGGAGGCGGAGGACAAGTACCTCAGAGCCTACGCCGACTTTGAAAACATCAAAAAGCGGCTCGAAAAAGAGAAGTACACGGCCATCGACTACGCCAGTGAAAAGTTCGCCAAGGACCTTCTCCCGGTCATCGACGCCCTGGAGATGGCACTGCAGATCGACGACAAAGAGCAGTTTGACAAGGTCAAAGAGGGGGTTCAGCTTACTTTGAACAACCTGCTTGATGTCTTCGGCAAGCACGACATCCAGCCGGTCGAACACGACGAGGGCTTTGATCCGAACGTGCATGAAGCGGTCATGCAGGTCAGCGACGAGAATCACGACGATAACGCCGTGGTCCAGGTCATGCAAAAAGGGTACAAATACAAAGAGCGCGTTCTGCGCCCGTCCCTGGTAAGTATCAATAAAAAATAATTAAGGAGTAATCAATGAGTAAAGTAATCGGAATCGACTTAGGAACAACAAACTCATGTATGGCCGTCTACGAGGCCGGCGAAGCGAAAGTCATCGCCAACAAAGAGGGGAAAAACACGACCCCTTCCATCGTAGCTTTTACCGACAAAGGTGAAGTACTGGTGGGTGATACTGCCAAGCGACAGGCGATCACCAACCCGAAAAAGACGATCTTCTCCATCAAGCGGATCATGGGTCTGATGAGCAGCGAAGAGAAAGCCAAAGAAGCCCAGGGCAAACTGCCGTACCACATCGTGGACAAAAACGGCGCGTGTGCCATCGAGGTAGACGGCAAGATCTATACGCCGCAGGAAGTCTCCGCGAAGGTATTGATGAAACTCAAAGAGGATGCGGAAAGCTATGTAGGACAACCCGTAACAGACGCGGTTATTACGGTCCCTGCATACTTCAACGACGCCCAGCGTAAAGCGACCAAAGAGGCGGGTGTGATCGCGGGTCTTAACGTCCTGCGGATCATCAACGAACCGACGGCTTCTTCCCTGGCGTACGGTATCGACAAGAAGAGCAACGAGAAGATCCTCGTATTCGATCTGGGCGGCGGTACGTTCGACGTTACCGTCCTTGATGTCGGCGACGGCGTATTCGAAGTACTCTCCACAGACGGGAATGCCTTCCTGGGTGGTGACGACTTCGATAACCGTATCATCGACTGGCTGGCGAACGAGTTCAAAAACGAGCACGGGATCGACCTTAAAGCCGACACGATGGCGCTTCAGCGTCTTAAAGAGGCGGCTGAAAACGCGAAAAAAGAGCTCTCCTCTTCCACAGAGACAGAGGTCAACCTGCCGTTTATCACGGCGGACGCAAGCGGACCGAAACACCTTGTGATGAAGCTGACACGCTCCAAGTTCGAATCCATGACGGAAGACCTGGTAGCCGAAACACTCCAGCACGTAAAAACGGCGCTTAAAGACGCGGACCTTGACAAAGGCGACATCAACGAGATCGTTATGGTCGGGGGATCCACACGTATCCCTAAAGTCCAGGAGGTCGTTAAAGAGTTCTTCGGAAAAGAGCTCAACAAGGGTGTCAACCCGGACGAAGTCGTTGCAGCCGGTGCGGCGATCCAGGGCGGGGTCCTCAAAGGGGACGTCAAAGACGTACTTCTGCTGGACGTTACACCGCTATCCCTCGGTATCGAGACACTCGGCGGCGTGGCGACACACCTGATCGAAAAAGGTACGACGATCCCGGTCAAAAAATCCCAGGTCTTCTCCACAGCGGAAGACAACCAGCCTGCGGTTTCTATCCACGTCGTACAGGGTGAGCGCGAATTCGCCAAAGACAACAAATCCCTCGGTATGTTCGAGCTGGGAGACATCCCACCGGCACCTAGAGGTGTACCACAGATCGAAGTAACGTTCGACATCGATGCCAACGGTATCCTTAACGTCTCCGCAAAAGACAAAGGTACAGGCAAAGAGAACAACATCACGATCAGCGGAAGCTCCGGTCTAAGCGACGAAGAGATCGACAAAATGGTCAAAGAGGCCGAAGCGCACAAAGAAGAAGACAAAAAACGAAAAGAGGCTGTCGAAGCACGCAACCAGGCGGATGCCCTTGTCCACCAGACAGAGAAAACCCTGGCGGAAAACGGCGACGCGGTCAGTGCCGAAGAGAAAGCGGCCATCGAAAAAGCCCTTAACGAGCTGAAAGACCTGCTGAAAAACGACGACGCGACAAAAGAGCAGATCGACGAAAAAGTCAAGACTCTGACGGAAGCGAGCCACAAGCTTGCCGAAGCGATGTATAAAAAACAACAGGAAGAGCAGGGTGGTGCTGCACAAGGCGGCGCCAAGAAAGCGGATGATGACGATGTCATCGATGCTGAAGTAGAATAAGCTCTTTTTTTCTTTCCCTTTACTCTCTTACTCCCGGAAATGAGTCCGGGAGTTCTATAATCTTCTCGCTTGATATACCATATTATCAGGAATTATAAATGTCTAGAAAAATAACTCAGGAAGAGATAGCGTCAGAAGCAAAAGCTGGACATAAGCCACTTGCAATAGATTCAGGAATCGATTTACTCCCATTATCAGAGCTTGGGGATAGAGAATTTGAAATACTTGTTTATCAATTAGTTCAAAAAGAAATACAACAATCACAAATACAAGAATATACAGATATTTCTCTTATGCAAGGAATAGGTGAACGAGGACGAGATTGTGTTTTATATAGCGAAGAACATGTAAGTGGAATAGTTCAATGTAAAAAATATAAAGCACGACTTTCCAGACCAGCAGTATTGAAAGAAATAGTCAAGTTCCTTTTATTTTCCACTCTGGATAAAAAAATTCTTCCAAATCCAAAAAAATTTGAGTATCAGTTATTCGTATCAAATGATCTTTCAGAACCTGCAATTCAACTTATTAAAGAGTTTCACTCAGAAATACAGGAAGAAATTAAATTGGGCAATATAGGAAAATATATAGATGAACTTATAGAGGAATATAAATCTTTTTCAGACTATAAAAGAACACCACCACTCCAAGATATAATAGAACTCCTATCTCAAATAAAAATAGTTTATTTCAATTGTAGTGACCTGTCATTAAGAATTTATAATTATCCTGACATATTGACCACATTTTTTAACGTTAAAAGTGTAATAGATTTAGAAAATGCTGATAAAGTAATTCGAAATGCACTTGACGATTATGGCTTAAAATTGTTAACTGATGAAGATTTGAAAAATCTGCAAGAAAGAATAAGTAATACAATACAAGATGATAGGATCAATTTAGGTCTAGTTGATTTTTTTGGTTATAGTAAAGAGTTTTTCAAATCTTTAGGACCTGATAGATTTAAAGAAGTATTGAAAAGTGTACAGGAAACAAAAATATTGCTCAATAAATTTGAGACACATTATTTAAATTCAAAAATACAAGAAAAAGTTCTTGAAAGGATAACTCACAAACTTCTTTTTCCTGGGAAAATACATCCATTTAGTGTAGGAATTGCAAACCCATATTTATTTCAAAGACTGTCAAGCAAGTTGGTATTGAAGGCGCTACCTGAGAAATTACTTCCAGACATTTTCCCACAGGTTAAAAAGTCAAAAGAAAAATTAATTGAAGAAATCTCCGAATATTTATTTGAAACAAGTAACCGTATCATGCAAGGTGATTATTCTGATTTGGTAGGTGATCCTGAATTAGTGGCTTATAAAAAAAATTTGTATATTCATTTGCATCAAGGTTTTTCTTGCATTGAAGATGCAAAAAAAAGATTTGAGCAGGATATGATATTGATAAAACCAGAATTAGATGAAATTGAAAACGAAATTACTAAAAAAATTTCTGAAAATAAAACAATTGTCATAAAAGATTCTAGTTTTTTTGATGATGAACAAGTATTTAAGAAAGTATTGAGTTCTCTCAATGATATTGACTGGCGAAAATAGAAGATGATTCAAAAATAGATTCTCATCTTTATTTGCCCTCTAGCCGGGCGGGCTGTTCCTTCTTTTTAGTAAAGAAGGAACCAAGAAAAGCGTCAGCCGGTTGTTTTTCTTCTTCCCTCCTCCGGCGCAAAAAAGAGGGGCCTGCGGAACTCGCTTCGCTCAGACAGTCCTCGTCCTTTTTCCTCCTTTTTGCTTCTCCGTCGGGGAAAAACAAAGCCTGACAATTTCGGAAAGAAAGCGGTTGTCTTTGCTTTCTTTTGGAAAAGGGTTTTGCTGTTTTTTTGAGGTTTTGCGTAATATGCTACAATATTCCAAGATATTTCAAAAAGGCAAAGTTGATGAATAAAGAGGAGATTCTGTTATTTCTCAAAGAAAACAAACCCTTTTTACAGCAGCGCTTTCATGTTGAAAAAATCGGGCTTTTCGGTTCGTTTTCTACCGAAACAGCCACCCGGGAAAGCGATGTGGATATCCTTGTTTCCATGCCGTCGAGTTTTGACGATTATTACGCCCTCAAAGAGTTTCTTGAGAGCAATCTCAAAAGAAACGTCGATTTGGGGATGGAAAAAACGCTCCGCCATATGATCAAAAAAGAGATTCAGAACGAGATCATCTATGTCTAGGGATGTAACGATCTATATCGTCGATATCTTTATTGCCACAAACAAGATCAGCCGTTATATCAAACGGTTTAAAAATGCCCAGGAACTTTTGCACAGCGAACTTGAATGGGATGCCACGCTTCGCGAGCTCCAGGTGATCGGTGAGGCGACCAACCAGATATTAAAAAGTGGCTTGATAGGCGAGACGTACAGAAGAATCGTTGATTTTAGAAATCAGATCACCCACGGTTATTTCGGTATCGACGAGGAGATCGTCTGGGAGGTGGCGACGAAGAAGCTCGATTCGTATGTTCTTGAGCTTGAGCAGGTGGTCACAGCGGAAAACCTGGACCTTTCCGAGGCCATCATGTCAGCCCAAGAGGAGTACGGTTATAACAAAGAGGTGCTTTTACTGCTTGCACAGTTGGAAGATGATTTTAAAACAGGAAAAAAGCAATGAAGTGTGTAATCTGCAAACATGGTAATACCGTAGAGGGCACGACGACCGTAACACTGGAAAAAGACGGATCGACGATTGTGTTTAAAAATGTTCCGGCTCTTGTTTGTGATAATTGCGGCGAAGCTTATGTAACCGACAGCATCACCAAAAAGCTTTTGGAATCAGCCCGGGAGATCGTTAAAAGCGGTGCAGAGGTGGATGTCCGTCACTTTGATAAGAGTGCTGCGTAAGCTTACAAAAAACAAGAGGAGTCACTTTCGACATTAAAGTCGCAAAATCTGAACTCCCAAACTCCCGCGACTGCTACTCCGGGAGTTTTACCCTCATTTTTAAGTACAATACCCAAAACGATTCATCCTATAAATTTTATATAAGGGCACATCATGTCATTTGCTACCCTCGGGCTCAGTCCCGATCTTCAGAAAACGCTTGCCGACAAGGGGTATACGGAACCGACTCCGATTCAAAAAGAGGTGATCCCGGTTGTTTTGCGGGGGCGTGATCTTTTGGCGGCGGCGCAGACGGGCACGGGGAAGACGGCGGCTTTTGCGCTGCCGATTATTCAGAAGCTTAGCGGCGATGCGGCTGAGCATGACAAAGCGCGGGCGCTGATCGTCGTGCCTACGCGGGAGCTGGCTTCGCAGGTGGCGGAGGCGATTGGGCTGTATGCTGCGGGGCTGGCGCTTCGTGTTGTTGCCCTTTACGGCGGGGCGAATATCAGCCGTCAGGCGAAAGAGATGCAGAATGGGGCCGATATCCTCGTGGCCACCCCCGGGCGGCTGATCGAGCTGAACAAGCAGGGGCATGTGCCCCTTTCCAGGATCGCCTACCTGGTCTTCGACGAAGCGGATACGATCTTTGACATGGGCTTTATCCGCGAGGTGGAGGAGCTGATCGGCCTGCTGCCCGAAAAACGGCAGAACATGCTCTTTTCGGCGACGATGACGGGGGCGGTCAAGCGCCTGAGCGAAACGATCCTCAAGAAGCCGCTCCTGGTCGAGATCGACAACCTCAAAGCCGCCGACGCGACATTGCGCCAGGTGGTCCACCCGGTGGAAAAGGAGCGCAAGTGCGAGCTTCTCTCCTTCCTGATCGGTTCCAACAACTATCCCCAGGTGCTGGTCTTTACCCGTACCAAGGCCGAAGCGGACGAAGTGGGCAAGGAGCTTGAGCTAAGCGGCCTGAAAAATGCCGTCATCCACGGGGACAAAAAGCACGGGGCCCGCGACCGGGCGCTGAGCGATTTCCGCGAAGGCAAAGTGCGTGTCCTCGTCGCCACGGACATCGCGGCGCGGGGGCTGGACATCGACGGGCTGGATGTCGTCATCAACTACGACATCCCCCACATCAGCACCGACTACCTCCACCGCATCGGCCGGACCGGGCGTGCGGGGAAAGAGGGGCTGGCGATCACGCTCCTCTCCTCGGCGGAGCACCAGTCATGGAAAAAGATCATCACCATGCTGGGCAAAAATATCGAGACCGTCGAAATCGAAGGGTTCGAACCGCCGGTACGCGAGGAAAAGGTCAAGACACGGGGAAAAAGTATGACCCGAGAAGACGAGAAAAAGGGCAAAACCCCCGGAGCCTTCGGGAACAAGCGCAAGAAAGGGCCGGCGCAGCGGAAATATCTGGGCAAGCGCGGGTCGCGCACGGAGCGTGAAATACCCGATGAGAAAAAATCTTCGGGTAAAAAAAACAGGGGCAGGGGGAGATAATCCCCCTGCGAATATAGCGCTCACTTCCAGATTTTCTCATATTCCTTTTATTTTCTTTCCACTACACTAGTTAATAACTATCAATCATAAATCGAGTGCATTGTGAAAAACAGGATTCTTTCTCTTTTCGCGCTTCTTTTTTTTATTTCCGATTCTCTTTTTGGTACCGTTGTCCCGTTGACGCCCAAGGAGCAGGCGTATCTCAGTGAGCACCCCGTGATCAAGGTCGGGGGCGAGATGGACTGGGCGCCGTTTGATTTTGTCGGCAGCGACGGGGAGTATACCGGGATCGTCAGCGACTACCTCCAGAAGATCTCGGAGCATACGGGGGTGCGGTTCGATGTCGTTACGGGGCATGACTGGCTGGAGCTGCTGGGGATGTTCAAGGCGGGTGAGCTGGATATGCTGCCCGTGCTTTTCCACAGCAAGCAGCGGGAGGCGTTTGTCACATTCACCGCACCCTACCTGGAGCTTGCCCAGTACTTTTTTGTCCGGGAAGAGAACGACGAGATCTATGGTATCGAAGACCTTTTCGGCAAGACGCTGGCCGTGGTGGAGGGGTACTATACCGAAGATATCATCCGGGAGAAGTACCCGCAGGTCAAGCTGTTCCCGGTGGAGAACCTGACCGAGGGGCTGAACAGCCTCATGACGGGAAAAGCCGACGCCTTTATCGAGTCGCTGGCCCCCGCCTCCTATGCCATCGAGCAGAACTACCTGACCGGCATCAAGGCGGTCAACCGGGCCGACTTCGCCCCGGCCCATCTCTACATGGGGGTGCGGAAAGGCAATACGGTACTCCGGGATATTCTCCAGAAGGGGCTTGACAGCATCTCCCGCCAGGAGCGTACGGCGATCAGGGACAAGTGGGTGCGTATGAAGCCCGAGGGCCACGCAGCTCGACTGAGTCCCGACGAGCTGGCGTGGCGCAAGGCCCACCCGGTGATCCGGGTCGGGTCGGGGGATGACTGGGCCCCGTTTAACTTCCTGGATCAAAAGGGCGAGTTCCAGGGGGTGACTAAAGAGTTCCTGGAGCTGCTGGAGAAGAAGAGCGGCCTCAAGGTCGATCTGCACGTGGGAAAATGGAACGAGATCCTGCAGGAGTTCAAGGCGGGAAGGCTGGACCTCCTCCCCGCCGCTCTCTACAACAAGGAGCGCGAAAAATTCGGGGATTATCTTCCCGCCCACATCAGCCTGCGCGACTTTATCTATGCACGGAGCGATGATGACCGGATCAGGAGTTTTGACGACCTGAACGGCAAACGGCTGGCGCGTATCAAGGGGTATGCGACCCTCGACCCCTACCTCCCCCACCTGAAAAACGTCACAATCGTCGAGGTGGAGAGTACGCTGGGGCTTATCAGCGCGGTGCTTAACAAGAAGGCCGACGCCTTTTTGGAGAGCCCCGCGACGATCAACCATGTCCTGCGGGAGAATATGATCGGGGGGCTCAAGTCGATCGTCCAGACCGTCTCCGACCCCACGACGGCGCACATGCTGGTCAAAAAGGGCGAACCGCTTCTGTACAGCATCCTCAAAAAGAGCCTGGACGCCGTCACCCCGGCGGAGCGGGACGAGATCTTTAACAAGTGGATCTTTATCAAAGGGCAGTCCAAGAGCATCCGGCTGAGCGATGACGAGAAGGCGTGGCTTCGGGAGCACAAGGTGCTGCGGTTTGCCGGGGACCCTAACTGGCTCCCGCTGGAAGCGTTTAACGACAAGGGGGAGTATGTCGGGATCGTAGCCGATTACCTGAAACTGATCGAGGATCGGCTGGGGATCCGGTTCGAGCGGATTGAGACCCGGGATTTTGACGAGAGTGTCCAACTGGCACGGAGCGGGGAGATCGACGTCATCTCCGAGGTGGTGGAGTCGGACCTTAAAAGTCACGTCACATTCACCAATCCCTATATCGACAACCCGCTGGTGATCGTGATGAACGAGAAACAGAACTACGTGGACGACCTGAACGCGATCAAGGATAAGCGTATCGCTGTCATCAAAGGGTACGGATACCTGCCCAAACTCTATGAGATCTACCCCGATATCGCCTTCGAATACGTGGATAACGTCCAAGAGGGCCTCAGTGCCGTTTCGACGGGCAAAGTGGATGCCTTTGTCGGGACCTTTATCCTAAGCAGCTACCACATCTCGGAGATGGGGCTGGCCAATATCAAGATCGTCGGGAAGACGAAGGTGGTGACAGAGCTGGGGCTGGGGGTCCGCAAGGATTACGCCCCGCTGGTGGGGATTCTCAACAAGGTCCTCGCTTCCGTCGACGAACCGACCCGCAGCGAGATCTTCGGCCGGTGGATCAAACAGGAGTACGTGGAGAAGATCGACTATACCCTGCTGTGGGAGATTGCCGGCGGTGCACTCGTCATCCTGCTGATCATCGGATATTGGAACCGCAAGCTCACGGCCGTCAACCGGCAGGTCGAAGAGCTCAACAATACCCTTGAAGAGAAGGTACGGCTCAAGACCGCCGAACTGCAGTCGCTGGTCAGTATCTTCGATAAAAACGTTATCGCCTCAAAGGCCGACGAAAAGGGGAATATCACCTATGTCAGCGACGCCTTCTGCGAGATCTCGGGCTACAGCAGGGAGGAGCTGATCGGCAGGCAGCACAATATCGTCCGCCACCCCGATATGCCCAAGGCACTTTTTAAAGAGCTGTGGGAGACGATCAAGGCAGGCAGGATATGGCACGGGGAGATCAAAAACCGTACCAAATCGGGCGGGTTTTACTGGGTCGACGTGACGATTACCCCCGAATGCGAGGAAGGGCAGCAGAACTGCGGCTATAGTGCCATCCGCCACGACATCACCGACAAGAAAGCGGTCGAGGAGCTGACGCTTCACCTGGAAGAGAAGGTCAAAGACCGCACCCAGGAGCTGCACCGCCAGAGTATCTTCTTGAATACGATCATGGATTCCCAGACCGGTATCGTCCTTACGACGGACGGGGAGACGATCAAGACGGTCAACCGGGCGTTTTTGGATTTTTACGACTGGTATGCCTCGCTGGATGATTTTAAAAAAGAGTACGACTGCATCTGCGACACCTTTGTCAAAGAGGACCCCAAAAACGGCTATCTCCAGAAAGAGATGGACGGGGAGAAGTGGATCGATTATATCCTTGCACGACCCGCGATGCTCCATAAGGCCAAGATCCTCAGAAAGGGCCGTGAACATATCTTTACCGTCACGGCCGCCAGGATCGATTTCGAGAACGAGGAGCTCTTTACCGCCTCCTTTTCGGATATCACGACCCTCGAAGAGCAGAAGCACCAGGTCGATACGATCCTGGAGAATATCGTCTTCCCGATGATCATCACCAACAAAAAAAGCCACGAGATCGTCTATGCCAACCCCTTCGCCTACGAACAGTACGAGACGACCAAAGAGGAGCTCATCGGCAGCGATATCAGCGTCGTCTATACCGATCCGGGCGAGCGTTCACGTATCCTGGAGGCTCTGGGGAAAAGAGAGAGCCTGCAGAATTACGAGACCCAGTTTAAGACCCTTAAGGGCAGGAGTTTCGATGCGCTCCTCTCCCTGATCACGATCCCCTATGACGGGGAGGAGTCCTTTTTAGGCCTGGTCACGGACATCACCGAGCAGAAGGACAAGGAGCGGGAGATCCGTACCCTGCACAAAAACACCAAATCCTCCATCGAATACGCCGCCCTGATCCAGCACGCCCTGATCCCGGACAATTCCCTGATCCGCAGCTATTTCTCCGACTATTTTGCCATCTGGCACCCGCGCGACGTGGTGGGCGGGGATATCTATCTCTTTGAAGAGCTGCGCAACGACGACGAGGCGCTGCTTATGGTGATCGACTGTACCGGGCACGGTGTGCCGGGCGCCTTTGTGACGATGCTGGTCAAGGCGATCGAACGGCAGATCGTCGGCGGGATCATCAACGGTGACCGGGAAGTCTCCCCGGCCGATATCCTCGTGACCTTCAACCGTACGATGAAACACCTTCTCCGGCAGGAGGACGAGGACTCGGTCTCCAATGCGGGGTTTGATGCAGGAATCCTCTACTTCAACAAAGCGCGGCAGATCGCCAGGTATGCGGGTGCGGAGATCCCGCTTTTTTATGAAGAGGGGGGCGAGATCAGGGTGATCAAAGGGGACCGCCACTCCATCGGCTATAAAAAATCACGGGCCGATTTCCGCTTCACCGACCATGAAGTCCCCATAAAAGGGGGGATGGCATTTTACCTCTCCACCGACGGCTACCTGGATCAAAACGGCGGAGAGAAAGGGTTCCCTTTCGGGAAAAAACGCTTTAAATCTCTCCTGGAAGCCAGCTATACCGAAAGCATGGCCGACCAGCAGGAGATCCTCCTGCACGAGATGCAGCGTTACATGAAGGGCTTTGATAAAAATGATGACGTGACAGTCATCGGGGTGAGGATTTAGGGTGCAAAATAAAGCAAAGTTATATTTAAATAGGGGAAAGGAGTTAGGATGAACTTCGAAAAGCTGGAACATACGCTGGATGAGAACGGGATCGTCTTCCTCTCGTACGGGGGGTTTTTGTCACAGACGCTGATCGCGGGGATGACCGAAGCGCTGGAAAAAGAGGCCGAGACCAACGACATCAGTATGCGTGTCTCCAACAACATCTTTACGATCTTCATCGAACTCTCCCAGAATATGATGAACTACTCCAAGGCCAAACACCGTGAAGACGAGACCTTCGACTCCAAGGGGATCATCGTCGTCGGTTTCGACCAGCCGTCCAACTGCTACTACGTCATGAGCCGCAATATCGTCAGCAAAGAGGACAAGACACGGATCGAGCCCAAGATCCGCCAGGCGATCGAACTGGAGCGGGAGGAGCTGAAAAAACTCTACCGGGAGTTGCGCAAAAGCGGCCTGGACAAGCACAACAAAGGGGCGGGGATCGGTTTTATCGAGATCGCCAAACGGTGCGACAGGCTGGAGTACCGTTTCGATCCGATCAACGAAAAGCGCTACTACTTCTCGGTCAAGACCGTGATCAAAAACATATAAAGCTGGGAAAGGTCAGACAATGGCAAATATCTGTATCGTGGACGACTCCAAGGTCTCGCGCTCGATCATCAGAGAGATATTAGAGGGCGGGGGCCATAATATAATCGGTGAAGCCGCCAACGGCGAAGAGCTGATAAGCAAGTATGAGAGCCTCAAACCAGACCTCGTGACGATCGATTACGAGATGCCGGTGATGAACGGGTTTGTCGCATCGGAAAAGATCCTGGCTAAAGACACGGGGGCGAAGATCATCATGATCACCTCGGTCATGCGCAAGCAGGAGCACCTCAAGGCGCTCAAAGCCGGCGTTATGGCCGTGTTGAACAAGCCGGTGGAAGATGCGGAGCTGCTGTCTGCCGTGAGCCGGGCGCTGGGCAATAAAATATAAATTACTTCATGAATGGATCGGAGGAACATAGATGGAAGATATGAGACTGGAGATGACGAAGTTCACCCCGGAGATCACCCTGGACGCCGGGGCAGGGGAGATCGAGATCCGGGGGAAATCCTATCCGGAGAACACCTTTGAGTTTTACGAGCCGGTAATGAAGTGGGTCGAAGCGTATTTCGCAAAGGGGCCCAAGGAGAAGACGGTGGTGACGATGGAGATCATCTATTTTAACTCCAGCAGCTCCAAACTCTTTTTCGATTTTTTCGACCTGCTCGAAGAGGCGAGTGAGAAGGGGCACGCGATCGAGGTCAACTGGGTCTACGACGGGGAGAACGAGAGTGCCCTGGAGGCGGGTGAAGATTTTAAAGAAGATTTTGAAAGCCTGACGATCAACCTCGTCAAAAAGTAGAACAGATGATGGACAACTCCAAAGAGGACCGGCTGATTACGGCGCTTCGTAACTTTATCGATAACGACGTGGAGCAGTTCAAAGAGCTGACCGAGAAGGTGATCAAGGATTATATCCGCAAAACGAGCCGTCTTGAGAAGATCATGAAGCAGAGCGACAAACAGCAGCTGGATATGCTCAAGCTCAACGAAGAGCTGGACGAGTATAAAAACCACCTGGAGGAGAAGGTCGAAGAGGGGCTAAAAGAGATCAAGGCCCTTAACAACGAGATCGAGGCGACCCAGAAAGAGGTCGTCTTTACGATGGGGGCGATCGGCGAGAGCCGAAGCAAGGAGACGGGAAACCATGTCAAACGGGTGGCCGAATACTCCAGGCTCATGGCCCTGAAATACGGCCTGGACGAAGAGGAGGCGGAGCTGCTCAAGCAGGCGAGCCCGATGCACGATATCGGCAAAGTGGCGATCC
Source organism: Campylobacterales bacterium (assembly GCA_050297855.1). Classification (GTDB taxonomy): domain Bacteria; phylum Campylobacterota; class Campylobacteria; order Campylobacterales; family SZUA-545; genus SZUA-545. The sequence continues at coordinate 139,566 of JBNKTC010000020.1, read as the reverse complement.
CCGACGCGATCCTCAACAAGCCGGGGAGCCTGAGCCGCCTGGAGTTTGAGCAGATGAAAAAGCATGCCGAACTGGGATACGAGATGCTCAAACACTCCGAACGGCCGCTGATGAAAGCCGCCGCGATCGTGGCCTACGAGCATCATGAGAAGTGGGACGGAAGCGGCTACCCCAACGGGACCAAAGGGGAGGATATCCATATCTACGGGCGCATCACCGCCGTGGCGGATGTCTTCGATGCCCTGGGGAGCGATCGCTGTTATAAAGAGGCGTGGGATGACGAGAAGATCTTTGAGCTTTTTAAAGCGGAACGGGGGAAACATTTCGATCCCCTTCTGGTGAATATCTTTTTCGACAATCTCGCGGAATTTCTAGCAATCAGGGAGCAGTACAAAGATGAGTTCTGAGACAGTGAGCAAAGAGGAGAAAGTCGCCCGAAAGGCCGAAGAGTTTCTCCCGGGGATAAAAGAGGATACGGTACGCAGAGAGTTTGAAAAACTGCTCAAGGAGTATAAAAAGCTGGCGCGCCGTTCGGAGAAGATACAGAAGATGGCCGACTCGTTCCAGAACCAGATCCAGCACGAGAACGAATTCCTCTATGCCGATAAGAAGAGCCGGGCCAAAAACGTGATGGAGTCGAGGAAAAAGATCCTGGCCCAGAACCAGCAGCGTCTGATCGATAACCAGAAAACGATCGATGAGCTTCAGCAACGGCTCGCCGAACAGGATGGCAGCCAGGAAACCATCAAAAAAGCAGCACTTCAGATGAGGAAGATGAAACAGCTAAACACGGCACTCAAAGAGAAGCTGAAGCTGGTGACCGAGTCGACGGATTTCGGAAAAATCCTGGAACGTGAAGTGGCCCGTGCCAAGACCTACAAATATCCCCTGACGCTGCTCAGTGTCCAGATCGACCAGTACGAACAGGTCGAAGCCAAGCTGGAAGAGGAGGAGCTTTTTAAAGTGCGGGCGATGCTCAAAGGGGTCATCCGGGACAACCTGGAGGTGTTTGATATCGTCGAACAGGAGCGGGACGGTATCTATCGTGTGATTTTGGTGGATATTCAGCTGGATGAGGTCAAGGAGTTCGTTTCGTTTTTAAAAGAGGAGATTTTGCGAAAAACGAAAAATACCGAGAATGTGATCGTTACGGCGAGCTATGGCATTTCGCAGTTGCACGGCGAAGGGGATAAGGCGGAGCTCCTGCTTGAACGCTGCAATATCGCATTGCGTGAGTGCAAGGGCAGAAACAGCCTGGTCATCAAATAGGTGCAGCCTTTAGCTGCACTTGTCGATCCCCAGTCTTGCCAGGATCTTTTCAAAGAACTCATCCCCCTCTCTGTCGTAACTGTCGTTAAACTCGAGGTAGATCGCCTCTTTTTCCGGATGGTCTTTGGAAGGGTTTTCATACACGGTCGGATTCAGGTCCGTCTCTTTTGAGATCTCATCGATGGCATCGAGGATGATCTTTTTATATTCGCTCTTTTCACCGTATACCAGTTGCAGCCCTTCGTAGCGCTCTTCCCGTCTGAAATAGGCTTTGATATCGTCACATCTGCTCATTTACTTTTGGTTTCCTTTTCATATATATACTCTGACTCCATTTTATAGCAAACTACCTAAAGGGGATATAGATGTATACGATAAATTTTACAAAAGAGTGCGGCTGTTTTACACGGGGCGGCATGGTGAATAACCAGCGCTTCGCCTCAAGAGAGGAAGCCAAGGCCAAAGCCGATGAGCTGATGGAGGATATCGACAATACCTTCTGCCGGAAACATGACTTCGAACTGGTCGAACACGAGAGCGGTTACACCGTCAACGTGACGCCGGCACAATAACTTAAACCATTTTTTTCCGTTCATACCGGAGGCGCTGGGTGATATTCCCGATAACGCCGCCGGTATGAACATAGATCACCGTTTTACCCTCTAACAGCTTCTCATTCTCAAAATATGCCAGCCAGGTCTTGGGGGCATAGATCATATCAAACACGATCCCCGATGTCGTAAGCTTTTCCCACATCTCCAGCAGTTCCCCGTAGGGTTTGGCGAAGTGGTGCTTTCTCCTGGTCGTCAGGATCGTCGGGTAGCATGCGGGGTCGGGTTCGAGGCGCTGCCACTGGGCTTTCAGGTAGTCGGCATCTCCGACACAGGGGGTGGTATAGACCGTGGCATGCGCTCCGATGTGTTTGGCCAGGTAGAGACTGGTCGCCCCGGTGCCCGAGGGGAGAAGGATCGCAACGTCGGTAAGGGTCTGCTCTTTTATAAAGGTATCCAGTTCCCGCGCCAGCACTGCGATCCCCTCTTCGGCAAAGGGGTTGGCCGCCCCCTGGTCGATGATGGCGGCACCGGGGTAGCGGGCGGCGAGGTTTCGGACCGTTTCAGGGTAGTCGGTGTGAACAACTTGGATATTCTCCATTCCGAGTGAAACAGCGTGATAATAGTTGCCTTCTTCAAGACGGGAGACCCATTCGGGGACCGGTTTGGTGATATAGGTAAACGGGATCTTTTTCGTATGGGCAAAGTAGGCCATGGAGAGCATGGCATTGGACTGGTATCCGCCGTATGATACGATGTGCCGGGTGGACTTATCCCCAAGGAGTGCATAAAGTTTTCTTATCTTGTTTCCCGAATACATGGGGTGGGTCAGATCGTCGCGCTTGATAAAAAAACGGTGCTTTCCGATCTGTACGGAATCAACCCGTGAAGGTGAAAAAATCATTTTTAAGCCACTGCTTTATAGATGTGATGTGAAAAACTTTTAAAAAGTTGTCCATTTGACCTTGAAAAATTCTGAGATTCCATTATAATAAGGTTTTTATTACTTCTACGAACCAAATTTATTGCTAGGATAGTCCTTATGATGAGCAAAGCTAGTCTTGACCGAGACCTCACCCTCTACCTCGAACGGAAATACAACAAAGTCTTCCTTTCGGCGAGAGAAGTTGAGAAAGAGACGTTGGTAGCTGCTAGTTCTGTCCCCTCCACATCCGACAAAGCCGATACGTGGCTGCTTCGGGATATCGTCGAATTCATCAACAAACCCTTTTACAACAAAGAGCTGAACAAGATGGACAAGAAGACGAAAAAGAACTATGTTATCCAGCACATTTCCAAATCCCTCGATAAGGTTTGGAAAGATATGGAAAGGACGACGGGTCGGGTCTGTTAACCCCGCTCCCATCCTTTTAAAAAGTTTACCATTTTAAACCTCTCCCCCAAAAAGGCGGGATTTAGCAGGGTCTTGACCTTGCCCACCTCTTTGAGATACTGATCATAGGAGACCTTACTCTCCAAAATCTCCAACAACTCCGTTATCCCGAAATCATTGAGCGCCACCATCTGTGTCGCATATTTCTCTTTATTGAATCCGACTGACTCAAAGGCATCGATGAGATGCTGGAAGTGCACATCGTAGGTGATGTCGCTGTTTTTGTAGAGGGCTTTCAGGTCCGCTTCGAAGAGAGGGAAGACCTCGTGGCGCTTGTAGACCCGCGCGGAGAAGTCGTTTCTGGGCAGGATGTCGCCGTAGTCGAAGGTGACAAACTCGCAGCGTCTGAAGCTTTTATCCATGATTTTTGCAAAATCCTCATACCCCAGTCCGATCTCCCCTTTTTCGATGTTGTAACGCTCCATGATCTCCCGTGTATAGGGTTCCATGTCGTCGCTCCATTCGATCGTATGGTCTTTGACGACCGCCTCCTGGCCGTTGTAGACCAGGGTGCAGGGGAAGGCGTCGAAGATCTCGTTGGCGATGACAAAGGCGTTGTCCGCTTTCACTTCGGAGAGGTCCTTATAGTGGGTGACCGTTACCGCATCCCCGAAGCTCTGCTGAAGGTACTCTTTTTGCGTCTTCTGCAGGGAGTCGAAGCGTTCGATGATCGCAAAGCGCAGGGTTTCCAGGAGTTCGGGCTTCAGGGTATAGACAAACTGGATGAAATCCGCCAGCAGGTACCCTTTGTGGGCGCCGACCTCGACGATGAGGGTGTCTTCGGGGAGCTCCCCCGCAGTGACGCGGCGGACGAAGTGGTTGGCGATGGTGCCGCCGAAAAACTTGGAGGTGGAGACGGAGGTGTAAAAATCCCCGTCCTTTCCTATGGCTTTGTAGTTGGCGTAGTAGCCGTCCCCGGCGTAGAGCCAGTCGGCGAAATAGTCGTTAAATCTCAAATCACGGTTCCATTTTTGCGTAAAGTTTCAGTAGTTCGAGCTGGCGGTCCAGCTTGTAGATAGCGATATCCAGCTCCGAAGAGCGTTTGGAGTTGGCCATGACGGTGACGTCGTCAAGGGTCTTATACCCCGCCTGCTGCTGCTCTTTGGTCTGGAGGAGCAGTTTGCCGTAGAGCTCGGCATCCTCTTTGGCCAGCTTCTCCTTGACGTCGATGGCGTCGAGGTTTTTCTGGATGCTGCGGTAGAAATTCTGCTCCGCGCGTTTTTGGGTATCCAGCTCCGAGCGGCTGATGAGGTAGTCCAGCTTGGTCGATTCGATATCCCGGAACGTATTGATGTTGAGCGGTATGCTGAGTGTAATGCCGTAGTTGTAGAAGGGGTCGGTGTTGCTGAAGGCGGTGAAGGCGGATTCGGAATCCTCCTGGACGTAACTGGCATCCACGCTCACCTTGGGGAGGTAGCTGGCGATGGTCATGTTCTTGACGTAGCGCTTGGATTCGGTTTCGTGCTGCTTCTGGGTGATGGCCAGGTTGCGCCCCACGTACGCCTCCTTGCTGATGGGCTCGAGCTCGATCATCTCGACCGTTTCCGGGTCGAGGTCGCTGATATCGCCGAACTGCCGGATCAGGTCGGCTTTGGCACTCTCCAGCTCCGCCAGGGCATTTTTGAGCTGGTTTTTTGTCAAAATGGCGTTGCTCAAAAAGCTGATATCGGTCAGGCCGTTGAGGTACTGCTCCTGTTTGTATTTGACGTCGATCTCTGCGTTTTCGATCGCCAGCTTCTGCTTTTGGATGCTAAGCTTGGTCTTTTTGATCTGGATCAGGAGCTGGTAGGCGTTGCTGATGAGTGATTGCTTTTCCAGGCGGAGGAGCGTATTCTGCAGTTTCTCCGTGGCATCGGCATATTTGACGGCGAAGTAGATCCCGCCGCTTCGGAAGATGTCCTGGTTTAGGCCAATCGTATAGGATGTAGTAGTCGATTCACGGTTGGTATCCACCCGGCTTTTGGAGAGGGAGGCGCTGAGCGTAATGGGGTTGATCCAGCTGTCTTGGAGCTGCGAGGCGTCCTCTTTGTTCTTTTCGGCTTTGAGTTTCAGCTGGAGCTGCTGCTCTCCCGAAAGGATATCCCCGTCCCCTGTCGCAAGCAGGGTAAGGGGGAGGAGGAGACTACAGAGTGCCAAGCGCACGCTCGAACCTTTCAAAGCCCGTATCGATCTCCTCCTTGGTGATCGTCAGCGGCGGGAGGAAGCGGACGCGGTTGGTCCCGGCACGCAGGACCACCAGGCCGTTTTCAAATGATTTTTGAAGGATCGTCGGCAGTTTGTCCGCGTCTTTGAGTTCCAGGGCACGCATCATCCCGACTCCCATCTCCCGGGTAAAGAGTCCGGGGAACTTCTCCACCTGTTTTAGGAGGCATTCGTGGAAGTAGATCTGCGCTTTGCCCAGGTCGCCCGCATCATAGGCGCTGCTTAGGATATCCAGTACTTCGTTGGCGGCGGCGGTGACCAGGTAGTTCCCGCCGAACGTCGAACCGTGATCGCCCGGGGCGAAGATATCTTTGAGACGTGTCATGATCGCGCCGATGGGCACGCCGCCGCCAAGGCCCTTGGCCAGCGTGATGATGTCGGGTTCAATCCCGTAGACCTGGGAGGTGAGCAGTTCGCCCGTACGGTAGATCCCGGTCTGGACCTCGTCGACGATGAGGAGGATGTCGCGCTTTTTAAGTTCTGCCGCCAGGGCCTGGACTTTTTCCTTATCCAGGGGTGTCACGCCCCCTTCGCCCTGGACCAGTTCCACCATCACCGCCACGGTGTGGTCGTCGATCAGGGAGACTACCTCGTCGACGCTTTTGGCATGGACGAAGCCGTCGGGGAAGGGCCCGAAGTAGGTGTGCATCTTCTCCTGGCCCGTGGCTTTAAGCGCCGTGATCGTACGGCCGTGGAAGGAGTTCTCCAGGGTGATGATCTTGTAGCGTTTCACCTCGCCGTCGACCTCGCCGTATTTTCGTGCGATCTTGATCGCCCCCTCGTTGGCTTCGGCCCCGCTGTTGGCGAAGAAGGTGCGCATGTCGTAGCCCGAAAGTTTAGCCAGTTTCTCGGCCAGGATCGCCTGGGGTTCGATCAGGAAGAGGTTGGAGATGTGGGTGATCTTTTTCGCCTGCTCGGCGATGACGTCCGCCACCCGTTCGTTCCCGTGGCCGCAGCTGACCACCCCGATCCCCGAGCCGAAGTCGATATAGTCTTTTCCGTTTTCATCATAGAGCGTCGCGTTGATGCCGTACTTAAAATTGACATAATTTCTGTTATAGGTGTGGAGTACGTACTCCTTGTCCATTGCTTCTAAAGTCATTTCGTTTCCTCTTTGGGTTTTAGTATTTCCACTTTGGCCAGGCCCGAAAAGGTCGTCGGGGCCGGACCCACCAGCTCCACGCGGTAGCTGGAGATATATTCGGCATCGGCGGTATCCCACTTCTTGTCGATCCGGTAGAGTCCCGCCTTGCCGTCGACGATGATCCGCTCATCCGTAAGCCCTTCGATCTCGTCCCGGCTGACAAAGATCACCAGCCGGCTGGCGCTCACATCGTGCAGTTCGGCCAGCTTGGTGCCGGGGGCGACATACTGCTCTTCGTTGACACTGACGTCGTAGACGTAGAGGTTATCCCCTTTGATCGTCTTTTTTCTCAGGCTGTCCCGGGCACTCTCCATCTGGAGCCTTGCACTCTCCATGCTGTTTTTTGCGTTCAGCAGGGCGATCTTTTCCGTATCTTTCTCATTCTGGGACTTGGTGCTCATCTTAATGATCTTCTCGTAGATCCCCCGTTTGGTCTCGTAGATGTCCTTCAGGTTTTGATAGCTCTCTTTGGCCACCTCGTAGTTGACCTTGTCCAGGGCATCGTCCAGCCGGATGATCGTCTTGTCGGTCACTTTCCCTTCCAGGGATTCGTCTGCCAGGACCACCTGCCCGGCGACGGCCGCGGCAACGGTGTATTTAAAGAGCGGTTCGACCTTGGCGTAGTAGACCTGGGCGCTGAGTATCCCGGCCAGGGATAAAAGTGTGAATACCTTGTTCAATTTTTCTCCTTAATCTTGTTGACCACGGCGTAAAGCGTCGGAAGGTACAACAGGTTGAGTATCGTTCCCCAAAATAGCCCGAAACCAAGCGATACGGCCAGGGGCTGCAGGATCTTTGCCTGACCCGAAGGGAAAAAGATCAGGGTCGAGAGGCCGATCAGCGTCGTGATGGAGGTCAGCACGATGGGCCGGAGCCGCAGGCTCGCGCGATCCAGCAGGGCCTTCGAGTCGGTGGTGCGCCGGATAAAATCGAGCATAATTATACCATCGTTTATCACAACTCCCGCCAGGCCCAGGGCGCCGATGACCGAGGGCATCGTGAGGTTCATTCCCATGATGAAGTGCCCCAGCAGCATCCCCAGGAGGGAGAGGGGGATGACCGAGAGGATCATGACGGTGTATTTAAACGAATCGAACATGATCAGCAGGGTCATAAACATGAGGAACATGGCGATCAGTGCCGCCATCCCCATCTCCACTTTCATCTGGGCCGTCTGCTCCGCTTCCCCGCCTACGTCCAGGGAGACCTGGGGGTCCTCGGTCACTTTGTCCAGGAAGGGACGGATCCTCTCCATCACCTCCGTAGCCGTGACCGTGTCCGGGTGGACGTTGGCATAGACCGTTTTGCGTTTGCTCCCGTCGATCTTTTTGATCTTTTCAAAGTTGCGTATCTCCACGAACTGGGCCACATCGCGGAGGGCCACCTTGTTCAGGCTCCCCGGGATATGGATCTGGAAGTCGGCCAGTCTCTCCAGGCGGTCCTTGGCCGGATCGCTGATGACGATCTCGACGATCCCGCTGCTGTCAAAGGATTTCGCCTTTTCGTTCTCCAGGTAGTACTGGCTCAGCTGGGAGGCCAGGGTGGTCTCGTCGATCCCCAGGTCTTCGCCGTAGGGGGTGACTTTGAGCTTGATCTCGGCGATCCCCTCCTTGGCGTCGTCGACGATGTTGTAGACCCCGTCGATCTCGCCCAGGCGCGTCTTGACCTTCTCCAGGGTGGCCAGCAGTTTCTTATCATCCGGGGAGATGAATTGCAGTTCGATATCGGTCTTGACGACGCCTGCCCGCTGGCTGCGTACTTCGAACTCCTGGAAGTTAAACTCCTTGTCCACGCCCTTGAGGACCCCCCGGATCTTTTCGGCGATATCGAAGGATTTCGTATCCCGCACCCGGTCCTCCCCGTCGTAATCAAACGAGAGGTAGGGGGTGATGTATTTTTCGACGATATTGTCCTCTTTGGCTTTTTTCAGGTCGATGAACATGTACATAAAATAGGGGGCGTTCTCCCCCTGGTTGGTCGCATCCATCCTGAAACCCGCGACGCTGGAGATCGATTCGATAAAAAATTCGTCCTTATGCTCCAGGATGCGGCGTTCGACCTCCTTGGCGATCTCGAAGGTCTCCTCCACTTTGACGTTGACATCCAGTTTCCCCGAGACGTAGAGCTGGGTCCCGTCAAACTGGGGGAAGAACTGGAACTTGCTGGTCGCAAAGCCGATGACGATCAGGAGCGGGACAATGATCAAAAAGAGGGTCACCGAGGTCTTGCGGTAGTGGATCAGGTAGCGCAGTACGCTCTTAAAGAGGTTGTTGACGCGGTCCCAGTTCAGCTCCTTGTCTTTGGGGCTCAGGAGATGCTGGGCATGCAGGGGCAGGAAGATAAACGACTCGATCAGCGAGGCGAGGATCAGTACGCCGATGGCGACCGGGATCATCTTGATAAAGGCCCCCATATGACCCGAGAGGATCAGCATCGGCAAGAAGGCGAAAACGGTCGTGACCGAAGCGGCCAGGACCGGCATCGCCACCTCTTTGGTCCCCGTAAGGGCCGCCTCTTTGGGCGACCACCCCTCTTCGATGTGGCGCTGGATGTTTTCGGCGACGATGATGGCGTCGTCCACGATCACCCCGATGGCGATGAGTGCTCCCAGCAGGGAGATCATGTTGATGGAGTAGCCCACCTGGTGGAAAAAGACCAGCCCGACGATAAAGGAGACGGGGATCCCCATGGCGACGATAAAGGCGATGCGCTTGTTGATGAGGATATACATCGAGAGCGACACCAGGATGAGGCCGAAGAGGATATTGGAGGTGACGGTGTTGAGGCGGTTGCGGATATAGACCGAGGTGTCGCTGAAGGTCTGGAGTTTGATGCCCGGGTAGGAGGCTTCCATGTCCGCCAGCTTCTCCTTGACGATACGCGAAAGTTCGATGGCGTTGCCCGTCTCGGCCTTGGCGATGTTGATGTTCATGCTGGTCAGGCCGTTAAAGCTTCCCAGTGTCGCACTGTCGGAGTATTTTTTTGTTACCGTCGCCACGTCGCCCAGGCGGATCTTCTGGGTCCCGGCCTTGATGATCGTCTCCATCAGGTCGGCGGGCTCTTTTTTCCCGTTATAGGTGCTGAGGAATCGGTGGGAACCGTACTGCTCGATCTTGCCGATGGGGAAGATGTACGAGAGCTTCTGAACGGCGGCGAAAAAGGTGTCGGCATCGACGTCGTAGGCGCGCAGTTTGGCCGTGTCGACCTTGATGTCCAGCTGCGGGTCCCCCTCGCCGTAGATGGCGATGTCGGTCAGGTGCTCGATCTTGGCCATCTCCGTCTTGATCTCCTTGGCCACTTCGATCAGTTCACCGGTCGTATGGCTATCCGAAGAGATCGTCACCTGGATGAGGGGGATCTTGCGTTTGGCGACGACGACGGAGGGTTCGTCCATATCGGAAGGGAGGTCCGGGATGACCAGTTCGATGGCGTCTTTGACGTCATTTAGGACCTGCTGCTTATCGGCATTGTCCGTAAGCTCCAGGACCACCGTAAACTGGTTGGCACTGATGTAGGAGCGGACCTCCTCGATACCGGAGATGTTGCTGACGGCATCCTCGATCTCCGTGACGGCCATCTTATCCAGGGAGTCGGCACTTGCTCCCGCGTACGCACCGGCCACCGTTACGGTATCGGTCTCCACATCGGGGAAGAGCTCTTTGGGGATCACACTGTAGGAGTATATCCCGAGAATAAACAGGAAGAGCAGTAAAACGTAATTGAGTCTGGGTTTGTTAAGAAAAAAACTGATCAGTTGATTCATTTGCCCACTTTGTTTCAAATCACTTCTATTTTATCAAATCAGAGTAAAAGGCTCTCTTTACCGACAGCGGTTTTTATGATTTGTATCGGGTATTGTAATCGACGGAGGTAAACATTCCGTAACAATCAATACTACCGTTTTACTCAGGATTTATGATCATACCCTGTGGTTGTGGAACGGTTAAGAGAGAATCGGTATACCGGGTCTTTTATAAACCGCCGTGCTATAATGGCCCGATTTAATCCGGAGCCGACTGTATGAAAGATCCCAAAAGCAGGGGCGTCCTTGCCGCACTCCTGGCAAGTGCCTCCCTGACCGTTATGTCCGGTGCGACGATTGCCGCATCGCTTCCCGATATCCAAAACGTTTTTGCCGATGAAGAGAATGCCGAGCTGCTGACGCGGCTGGTCCTGACCCTCCCGGCACTTTTTATCGCGATCGGTGCCCCTCTGGCGGGGATGTTCGTCGACCGCTACGGACGGATCAAACCGCTGCTTTTCGGCCTGATCCTCTATGCCCTTGCCGGGACCAGCGGGTTATACGCCACAACCCTGGAAGGGATCCTGATCGGGCGGGCGCTGCTGGGGAGTGCCGTGGCGATCATCATGACCGTGACGACGACCCTGGCGGGGGACTACTTCTCGGGGGAAGCGCGCAACCGCTATATCGGGCTGCAGGGGATGGCGATGGCGTTCGGCGGCGTGCTCTTTATCCTCATCGGCGGGCTGATGGCCGATATCCACTGGCGGGTCCCCTTTGCCATCTACTTCGCTTCGTTGGCGATCTTCCCGCTGGCGTTTCATTTTCTCAAAGAGCCCAAAAAAGCGGCGCAAACGGACGAGCACAACGACCATATCCGCCAGTCGCTTATGCCGGTCTATCTGATCGGTTTCCTGGGAATGGTGGCGATGTATATGGTGCCGGTCCAGCTGCCGTTTCTCCTAAGCCACCACTTCGGCCTCGGCGGCTCGATGATCGGGGTGATCATCGCATCGGCGACCCTGACGGCAGCCATCGCCTCCTCCCAGTACCGCAGGATCCGTCACCGTCTCTCCATCCGGGGAGTCTATACCCTGCTGCTGCTCTTTTACGGGACCGGGTTTGTGGGGATCGGCCTGGCCCCGGGGTACGGCGTACTGCAGTTTTTTGCCGTCGTGTCCGGTTTCGGGATGGGGTGGTTTATGGTCAACTCCCACACCTGGATGCTCGAGCGGGCTCACCCCAGTTTCCGAGGCCGGGCGTCCGGTTTTATGGCGACGGCCATCTTCCTGGGGCAGTTCGCCTCACCCGTCGTCATCCAGCCGGTCATCGATCTGGTCGGGGTCCAGCGCAGCTTTACGGTTGTGGGGGGTGTGATGTACGTCTGGCTCGTTTTTCTCCTCGTCGGGCGGGTACTCTCCAAGCGGTAGCCGCCGGCCCCCGGTCTGGTTAAGCAAAAATATTTATTTCATATTTATTATTTTTCATATATGCTTAAATAAATAGGGATATATGAGTGGATTTATATCTGCGTAATGTTTGGAAATCTCTGGAAGGAGATGACGATGAAACATCAACGCCTGAAAAAACGCTGTGAAGAGGTCCGGGAGATCGCCAAGCTCGGTTTCTGGGAATGGGATATCATCCGGGACAACCTGGTCTGGTCGGATGAGATCTATACGCTTTTTGAAACCCGAAAATCAAGCGAAGCATTAAGTTATGACGATTTTCTGGGATTTGTCCATCCCGATGACCGCCGGGCCGTCATGCGGGCGGTGCGTGACGCCGTGGGAAGTGCCGCAAAACCCTACGATATCCGCCACCGCATAATTACCGCTTCGGGGAAAGAGCGATACCTGCGTGAACGGGCCGAGATACAGAGCGATGAGTTCGGTTCACCGCTCTTTATGATCGGAACGGTCCAGGATGTAAGCGACAACGTGGCGAAGGAGGCGGCACTGCGGGAAGCTCTGGATGAGGCACTGCTCTTTCGCGAGCTGCTGGACAAAAGCAGTGAAGCGATCTATATCTTTGATCCCCGTGACGGGAGGATCCTTGAGTGCAACGAACGGGCCCGTGAGATGCTCGGGTACGGGCGGGACGCACTGCTTGGCCAGAGTGTCCGCAGTATCGAGATGACATACAAAAAAGCGTGTGACTGGGAACGGTATGTCTCGAGGCTGGAGATGGGGAAGGCACTGGTGACCGAAGGAATACACCGGCGCCGGGACGGCACGACATTTCCCGTCGAAAGCAGCGTCTCCCTGACAAAAAACGGACGCAAACGGGTCGTGGCGATCGTGCGGGATATCTCCGAGCGTAAAGCAGTGGAGAGTGAACTGTATCAGTACCGGGAAGGTCTTGAAGCGCTGGTCGCGCAGCGGACGGCGGAACTGCACGAACTCAACCGGACACTGGAGACCTATATCCGGGTCGTGGACAACAACGTGCTTACGTCCAGCACCGATGCGGAAGGGGTGATCACTTACGTCAGTGATGCCTTTTGCAAGACTTCGGGCTACAGCGAAGAGGAGCTTTTGGGAAAGAAGCACAATATCCTGCGGCATCCCGATATGCCCGATGAGATCTTTGTACAGATGTGGGGGACGATCACGCAGGGGAAGAACTGGCAGGGCGAGCTTAAAAACCGCCGTAAGGACGGTTCCGCTCTCTGGATAGAGATGACGATCGAACCCACGTTTGACGAGGAGCAGGCGATCGTCGGCTATACGGCGATCCGTCACGATATCGGCGACAAGAAAAGGATCGAAGAGCTGACCCATACCGACCCGTTGACGGGGGTCTATAACCGCCGCTTCTTCTATGAGATCATGGACAAGGAGCTGCGCCGGACGGTCCGTTACGGCAGACGGCTCTGTTTTGCCATGATCGATATCGATTTTTTTAAAAACTATAACGATACCTACGGACACTATGAAGGGGACCGGGTCCTGGTAAGCGTATGCGACAGGATCAAGTCGCTTCTGCGCCGGGGGGATGATTATCTCTTCCGGCTGGGGGGTGAGGAATTCGGCATCGTCTGCCACTGTCCCGACACATCGGTTTTGGGTGAGTATGCCGAACGGATACGCAAGTCGGTCGAGGGGATGCGGATCGATCACTCCGCAAGCGGGGTATCCTCCTATGTAACGATCTCCATCGGGGTGACGATCGTCCGTCCCGAGCGCCAAGTGACGCTGGACGAGATCTACATCAAGGCCGACAGGGCTCTCTACAAGGCAAAAAACGAGGGGCGAAACCGTACGGTGATTTCAGAATTCGGTGGTTAGTCGAGATCAGTATTTGGGGATCCGGGTATCCTGCTTGGTGGCCAGTTCGTCGCCAACATGCGTAAAATAGCCGCGCGAGAGACTGATGATCGCACCGATAAGAAGGCAGAGGGCGACGATGATCCATACGGTCTGGCGCTTGTTCTTGGGTTCTTTGTTGCTGTAATCGTCGATATCGTTAAGATTGGGTTCGTGATGTTCCATAGCTAAGCCTTATCTGTTAAATAAGGACATGGTACTTCAAAAGCGTAAATGAAGAGTAAATGGTTCCCCCGGAGGGGAGGGTGTATTATTTGTAGTTTTTGATCGCAGCTTCCAGGATCTTTTCCGCTTCGGCGGCACCCTGGAAATCTTTGACTTTTACCCATTTGTTGGGTTCGAGCATCTTGTAGGTCTCGAAGAAGTTTTTGATCTTTTTAAGCTGGTGCTCGGGCAGATCGTCCAGGCTGTTGACTTCCGCCATCATCGGATCGAGTTTGGCGACCGGTACGGCGATCAGTTTTTCATCCACACCGCTCTCGTCTTCCATGATCAGGACACCGATCAGCTTGGATTTGATCAGGCAGCCGGGTGCGAGGACGGCATCCGTGATGACCAGGACATCCGCGGGGTCACCGTCGTCGGAGAGCGTGTTGGGTACGAAACCGTAGTTGGCAGGGTAGCTCATCGCAGAATACATCATTCTGTCCACTTCGACGATGCCGCTGTCTTTATCGACTTCGTATTTGACGCTGGAGTTCAGCGGTACTTCGATGATAACATTGACTTTGCCCGGGTTTTCCCCCGGTGTGATTTTGGAAATATCCATTGTTTCGCCCCTTACTTATAGTTTGGATTGGATGAAGGCATCCATATCGTTGACAATCTCTTCGATGCCTCTTTCACCGTCGATCTTGTGCAGCAGTCCTTTGTCCGTGTAGAACGCCTGGATACCTGCCAGGGGCTCCGTGTAGACTTTCATCCGGTTGTTGAATACTTCCGCATTGTCGTCCGCGCCTCTGGCACGTCCAAGTACACGGTCTTTGGCAACCTCTTCGCTGACAACGACTTCGATGACGTTGACCAGTGTCACTGAATCTTCCCCCGCCAGGTACTTGTCCAGTTCGACCATCTGCTCGTCGCTTCGTGGATATCCGTCGATGATAACGACATCCGTCGGCGCTTTTTTGATCGCACCGACAATCGTTTCGATAACGATGTTGATAGGAACGAGGTTCCCTTTGGAGATGTACGAATCGATCTCTTTCCCTCTTTCGCTGCCGCTGGCCACTTCGGCACGGAACATATCACCCGTAGAGTAGTGGGTGACGTGATCGTGCTTTTCGGCGATCAGCTGGGCGTCGGTCGTCTTACCGCTCCCCGGCGCTCCGATGATTAGAAATAGTTTTTTTGACATGGTTCGTTATTCTCCCTTGTTTTGTGATGTGGTCCGGATACGCAGACCCAGCTCTTTAAGCTGCTGGCTGTCGGCGTCGCCCGGTGCCTGGGTGAGCAGGCACTGTGCTTTTTGGGTTTTGGGGAACGCGATGACGTCCCGGATGCTGTGGCTTTTGGTCATCAGCATGATAAGGCGGTCAAGCCCCAGAGCGAAGCCGCCGTGGGGCGGTGCACCGAACTTGAGGGCATCGAGGAGGAAGCCGAATTTGTCTTTCTGCTCCTCTTCGTCGATCCCCAGCAGTTTGAAGACCTCTTCCTGGACTTCCTGTTTGTGGATACGGATACTTCCCCCGCCCAGTTCGTAGCCGTTGAGTACCAGGTCGTAGGCGATGGATTCGATATCCTCGATCTTCTCCTTGTCCAGGTCTTTTGGCATTGTGAAGGGGTGGTGGTTGGCCTTGACACGGCCCTCTTCGATCTCGAACATCGGGAAGTCGACGACCCAGAGGAACTCGAAGCGGTCGTGGTCGATGAGGTTCAGGCGGTTGGCGATCTCGATTCGCAGACGTCCCATGTAGTCAAGGACCGTTGCCTTGTCACCCGCTCCGAAGAAGACGACGTCGCCGTTTTCAAGACCGCAGCGCTCCTGGAGCTCTTTCAGATCTGCTTCTTCGAAGAACTTGACCAGCGGACCCTTCAGGCCTTCGCCTTCACGGACCTGGAAGTAGCCCAGGCCGCCGGCACCGAATTTGCGGACGAAGTCTTCGAGTTCTTTGAAGTTTTTCCGTGTAAAGGCGGTGTCACCACCCGGTACGCGCAGCGCTTTGACCCGGTTGATGTGGGGTTTGGATGCAATGGAGGAGAAGATCTCGTTGGAGGACTTGGCGAAGATATCGGCGACTTCGACCATCTCCAGGTCGTACCGCATATCGGGTTTGTCCGAGCCGTATTTCTCCATGGCATCGACGTGTTTCATCCGGTTAAACGGAGGCTTGATGTCAAAGCCTCCCGCTTTAAAGGCGTCGATCATCATATCTTCGACGACCTTGATGACATCTTCCTGGTCGCAGAAACTCATTTCGAGGTCCACCTGGGTAAATTCCGGCTGGCGGTCGCTTCGGAGGTCTTCGTCACGGAAACATCGCGCTACCTGGAAGTAGCGGTCGAAACCGGAGACCATCAGCAGCTGTTTAAAGAGCTGCGGGGATTGGGGCAGAGCGTAGAATTCGCCGGGGTGGACACGGCTTGGAACAAGATAATCCCGCGCACCTTCGGGTGTCGGTTTGGTGATGATGGGCGTCTCCACATCCAGGAAGCCCTGTTTGTCCAGGTTGTTACGCAGTGCCACGTTCACCTTGGAACGGAGTTGGAAGATATTGAAGGATTTTTCAGTCCGCAGGTCGAGGTAGCGGTATTTGAGCCGCAGGTCTTCATGGACATGGCTGTCGCCGATGACAAACGGCGGTGTCTCGCTCTTGTTCTCGATGATCAGTTCGTCGGCTACCAGCTCGATGGCACCGGTTTTGAGTTTGGGGTTTTCCAGCCCTTCACCCCTGGCACGGATCGTCCCCTTGACGATCAGGACGAACTCGTCCCGTACTTCCGTGGCGATCTTGTGGACCGCTTCGTTTTCGGTTGGGTCGCAGACGACCTGGAGCAGGCCGCTTTTATCCCGCAGGTCGATAAAGATGACCCCGCCGTGGTCGCGGTGGTTGTTGGACCATCCGGCGACGGTGACACTCTGGCCGATCTGGTCTTTGCTTAGCTCTGTACAGTAGTGTGTTCTCAATATGCGTCCTTCGACTCAATCCCCCGAAAGACAGGGGACACTCAAAAGTTTTTCGCGGATTCTAACCTATTTTAACTTCCTTAATGGTAAAATCCCCCCTATGCAGATGAATACAAATGAAAAAATCGAGAAGCTCGAAACAGTCGGCGTGGTGCTTCGGCCCGAGTCTCCGCAGCTGAAAGAGTACTTTTTAGATTTTAAAAAATTTTTAGCTTCCAAAAACATCAAAGTCCTGCTGGACAAGAAGTCCGCCAAGATGATCGGCGTCCAGGGTGTGGACTTTTACGAGATGTGCAAACAGAGTGATATTATCATCTCCATCGGCGGGGACGGGACGCTCATCTCCGCTACCCGGCGCAGCATCGATTATCAAAAGCCGATCATGGGGGTCAACATGGGCAAACTCGGCTTCCTGACCGATTATAAGTCGGACGAGATCACCGATGCCATCGAGGCGATCTTTAATGAAGACTACCGCATCGACCTGCGCATGGTGATGGAGATCGAGGCGCTGCTTTCGGGGTACAAGGGGCAGTTCCGCGTTATCAACGACCTGGTCATCCGGCACAAAAAGGCGAAGATGGTCCACATCAAGCTCTACATCGACGGAGTGCTGATCAACAACTACTATGGCGACGGGCTGATCATCTCCACCCCGACGGGGGCGACGGGATACAACCTCTCCGCGGGCGGTCCCATCGTCTTTCCCTATGCAAAGAACTTTATCTTTACGCCGATCTGTCCCCACTCCCTGACACAGCGCCCGCTGGTTTTGCCGGTCCATTTCGATATCCGGCTGAGCGTGGACGATGATGACTGTATGGCCCTCCTTGACGGACAGGACAGCTTTACGCTAAATTCCCATGACGAGGTCAAGATCAGCATGTCCGAATCGGGGGCGAAGATGATCCACCACAAGGATCGGAACTTCTTCACCGTCATCAGCGACAAACTGAACTGGGGCCACTAAACTTCAATAATAAACGAGGATACGATGTATTTAAATGATATTAATTTTTCACTCTGGGCGGACTTTATCGAACGCGATTTTCTAAAGAGCAAATTCAAAGAGCTGATCGACGCAGGCGTTGTCAACGGGGCGACGAGCAATCCGGCGATCTTTAAAAACGCCTTTTTGAACTCCCAGGCGTACGAAGCGCAGAAAAAGGAGCTGGGTCTCAAGGGGAAGGCACTGTACGAAGCCCTGGCCATCAGCGACATCCAGACCGCGGCGGATATCCTGAAACCGCTTTACGACAAAGGGGACGACGGTTTTGTCAGTATCGAGGTCGACCCTTTCTTCTGCGACGACACGGCGGCGACGATCGAGGAGGGGGTCTCCCTCTACACAGCGATCGACCGCGCCAACGTCATGATCAAGGTCCCGGCGACCAACGCGGGGTACGAAGCGATGCGCACGCTCCTTTCCAAGGGGATCCACGTCAACGCGACCCTGGTCTTCTCCTACACCCAGGCGAAAAAGATCATGGACGCGTACAAAGCAGCCAATGCGCCTGCCGGGACGAAACTGGTCATCAGTGTCTTTATCAGCCGCTTTGACCGCCTGCTGGACGAGCGGCTGCCCGACGATCTTAAGGGGATGGCGGGCGTGCTCAACGCCTCCAAGATCTACAACATGGTCGAAAAAGCGGGCCAGAAAGATGTCAAGACCCTCTTTGCCAGTACGGGAGTCAAGAGCCCGTACTATGCACCCAGCTACTACGTAGATGAGCTGATCGGGGCCAACGCCATCAACACCGCTCCCATCGAGACGATCGATGCCTTTGTCGCCAACGGTGAGAAGACGCCGGTCCTGCCGCGGGACGATGCGAAGATCGACCAGTTCTTTATGGTGCTCAACGACCGGGGCATCAACTTCCAGGGCGTCTGTGACGAACTGCTGGAAGACGGGCTGCTGCAGTTTAAGGACGCCTTCAAAGCGATCATCAAGGCGCTGGAAGCCTAGCCGGGAGAGGGGGATGGCCGTTAACGTCGGGGAGCTCACCTTTGAACACACCGAACGGGTCAAAGGGTACCTCAGAGCGCTCATCGACCGGGGCGGCAGCGATCTCCATCTCAAAGCGGGGGGGACGGTCCGCGCGCGGGTACGCGGCGAGATCGTCACCCTCGACGAATCGCTGTTTGCCAAGGCGGATATGATCACCCTGGCCAAGGAGATGCTGCGGGGGCGTTTTGCCGAACTGGTGGCCGACAAGCAGGCCGACTTTACGTTTCACCTCGATGCCGATTACCGTTTCCGAGGCAACATGTTTTTCCAAAAAGACGGGGTCTCGGCGGTGTTCCGGGTGATCCCGACGAAGATCCCCCGTTTTGCCGATCTGAATATGCCGCAGGCGCTGGAGAAGCTGGCCGACATGCGGCGCGGGATCGTACTGGTCACGGGGGCGACGGGCAGCGGGAAGTCGACGACCCTGGCCGCTATGATCAATGCCATCAACGAACGCCACAACCGTCACATCATCACGATCGAAGACCCCATCGAGTTTATCCACCAGGACAAAAACGCCATTATCAACCAGCGCAGTATCGGGGAGGATGCCCTCGATTTCGCTTCGGCGCTGAAGGGGGCGCTGCGGGAGGACCCCGATGTGATCCTGATCGGGGAGATGCGGGACCTGGAGAGCATGGAGATCGCCCTTCACGCCGCGGAGACGGGGCACCTGGTGCTGGGAACCCTCCATACGACCGATACCACAGAGACGATCAACCGGGTCGTCGGGATGTTTCCCACGGCCGAGCAGAACCGTATCCGCCTGATGCTCGCATCCGTCCTGCAGGGGGTGGTCTCCCAGCGGCTTGTCAATACCCAAAGCGGCAGCCGGGAGGCGGCCCTGGAGATCCTGTTAAAAAGCGAGCGGGTCGCGGAGCTGATCCGTAAAGGGCGGGACGACGAACTGAAGATGGCCCTCGAAGACGGCAAAAGCATCTACGGCACCCAGACCTTCGACCAGGCCCTGTACGATCTTTACCATGCCGGGAGTATCGATGAGGCGGAGGCGCTTGCCAACGCCACCAGTCCGGACAACCTCAAGCTGAAGATCAAAGGGATCGGTTCGATGAATACCGGCAGCGGCGACCGGGGTGAAACCGAAGCGGTCATCGCCCTCAAACGGGATGGGTGAGAGATTAATCTATTCTTAATATTTTAGCCGGGTTTAATCAAATCTCGGTATAATTGCGGTTTTTAAATTCATTTAAGGACATGCAATGCTAGAAGGCATCATTAGAGAGAGTACCGAAAAGCAGGTTACTAAACAGCTGAAAAGGGATGGTTATCTAATTGCTAACATCTACGGCGGTGAAGCCGGCAATATCAATGCCGCGTTCAAAAAGAACGAATTCATCAAGTATGCTAGAAACAAAGATACACTGAAGTTCGACGTAAAAGTCGGTGACAAGCAGATTCCTGTTGTAATCCAGGAGTACCAAAAGCACCCGGTAACATCCGATCTGCTCCACGTTGACCTGCGTGACCTGAGCGCGGATAAAGAAGCGACTTTCCTGATTCCCGTCAAACCCGTCGGTACACCGGTCGGTCTGAAAAACAAAGGGGTTCTGGTTACAAACGTACGTCGTGTAAAAGTGAAGTGTAAACCTTCCAACCTTCCTAACTCCTTCGACCTGGACGTTAACGACCTGGACGTCGGTAACAACATCCTTGTCCGTGACATGACAGCACCTGAAGGTGTTAAAATCGTCACAGAAGGCAGAGTAGCGGTTCTTAGCTGTATCAAAGCGAAGTAATGACGCTCATCGTAGGACTCGGTAACCCCGGGAAATCTTACGAAGCAAACCGCCACAACATCGGCTTCATGGTCATCGACTACCTCGTCGGTGAGCTTGGGGCCACCTCCGTCTCCAAATCATCCTTCCAGGGTGACTGTTTCAAATCCGGGGATATCTATCTCCTCAAACCCTCCACCTATATGAATCTCAGCGGAAAAAGCGTATTGGCTGTCAAGCAGTTTTACAAGATCGACGACGTCATCGTCATCCATGACGAACTGGACCTCCCGTTCGGGGCGCTGCGTTATAAAAGAGGGGGCGGAAACGGCGGCCACAACGGCCTCAAATCGATCGACGGATTGATCGGAAACGACTATGTCCGCGTACGTATGGGGATCGGCAAACCCGAACACAAGAGTATGGTGGCCGATTACGTCCTGGACGATTTTAGCGGGGATGAGAAAGAGAAGCTGGACGCCTGGATCGCCCAGGCAGCCAAAGCAGCCCTGCTGCTATGCGAAAACCCCGTAGATGCCGTGGCCTCCAAACACTCCCAAAAACAGCTCTAAACCGTATTAGAATATAATAGCACCACTTTTTAAAGCGGGGCAGAACAGAAGCGGATGTTATACGGTTACCTTTCAAAACTCTATTTTAAATATATCCTGATCATCTTTACGGCGTTGCAGCTCTTTTATGTGGGGATCGATTTTATCGGCTCCTCCTCCAAGCTGCCCGATTCTGCCAACCTCGAGCTTCTGTACGTGATGTACATGTTCGGGACCGCGATGAAGATCAACCTCCCCCTCTCGCTTATCTTTGCCATGGTCGCAGCCAAGATCCACCTGATCCGGGCCAACGAACTGGTGATCATCTACGCCCTGGGGGTGAGCAAAAAAGAGGTGATCCGCCCCTTTATCTGGATCGCCCTGCTTATCTCCTTTGTCTACGTCGCCGCCCACGCGACTCCCTTTGCCTATTTCGACCAGCGTGCCCTGGCTATTAAACAGGATAAATATTTCGTCACTGTCACCAACCACGTCTTCGTCAAGTACGACAACAACTACATCTATATGCAGCGCCTTTTCCCGCTTCAAAAGAGCGCCATGGGTCTGCGGATCTTCGAGGTGGATGATAACGAAGGGCTAAAACGTGTCATCACGAGCGAAAGTGCCTACTTTACGGACAACCGCTGGCGTCTGTACGAAGGGGAGATCATCACCAAGCCTACGGTCTCGGGTATGCAGGCGGAGGGGTTGACCAAAGAGACCTTCGAGACCTACGACATGCTCGAAGGATTCGAGCCCAATATCCTGGGAAAAGTGTATGAAGGGAAGACGAGCTATTCGCTGCTCGACGGCCTGGATGCGATCATGATCCTTAAAAAGCAGGAGGTCAATATCGACCGGATCGTCAGTGCCATGGTGACCACCGTCACGATCCCGTTTTTCGCACCGCTGCTTGTCGTGATCATCTTCTTTTTCGTCCCCATAAGCAGCCGCTTCTTTAACGTGGCACTCTTCTCCTCGGGGGCGATCTTTACGACCCTGGTGCTGTGGGGCTTCCTCTTCGCCATGGCGACCCTGGCGCAAAACGGTACGGTCAACGTCTGGCTGGCTGTTGTAGCGCCCTTTTTGCTGCTGGTATCGATCGCCCTTTTCTTCTACCGGAAATTTTCATAAACGCACCTCTGCCAAGTCATAGATTCAAAAGTAATATTTGGATAAAATCCTTATAAATTATAGTTTTATCCTGTAAAAAAAAACTGGGAACAAGGCCTAAGACGAGGGGCCTTTTCTATTAAAAAAAATTATACGATAAGGGAATTCAGTGGATTTCAGAGCATTGGCAAACGAGTTCGGCACACCGCTTTATGTGTACGATTTTGACCATTTTAAAGGGCAGTATACCAAACTGAAAGAGGCGTTCGGGGGACGGAAATCCCTGCTGGCCTATGCGGTCAAAGCCAACTCCAACCTCTCCGTCATCAAAAACTTCGGGGACCTGGGCAGCGGCGCGGACTGCGTCTCCATCGGCGAAGTGCGCCGTGCCCTTAAAGCGGGGATCAAACCCTACAAGATCATCTTCAGCGGCGTGGGAAAACGGGACGATGAGCTTAAAGAGGCGATCGAGTCGGATATCCTCTTTATCAATGTCGAGAGTGAAGGGGAGCTGAAGCGTGTCGAGGCGATCGCAGCGGAGCTGGGACGCGAAGCGCGTATCAGCCTGCGGGTAAACCCCAATATCGACCCCAAGACCCACCCTTACATCTCCACGGGCCTGTCGGAGAATAAGTTCGGCGTCTCCCTGGACGAGGCCAAAAAACTGTACCTCCATGCCCACAACTCGGCAAGCCTCAACCCCGTCGGCATCCACTTCCATATCGGAAGCCAGCTGACCGACCTGGAGCCGATTAGAGAATCGAGCCAGATCGTGGCGGATCTTGTGCGGAGCCTGGAGAAGGTGAATATCGAGATCAAGTTTTTCGATGTCGGCGGCGGACTGGGAGTCAAGTACGACGACGAATCCCTTATCGAACCGTATGACTACGCCCAGGCGGTCCTTTCGACACTGGCGGGCCTGGATGTGACGATCGTCTGCGAACCGGGGCGGTTTATGACGGCAAACGGCGGGCACTTTGTCACCAAGGTGCTCTATGAGAAGCAGAGCGAGAGCAAACGCTTCGTCATCGTCGACGGGGCGATGAACGACCTGCTCCGCCCCTCCCTGTACAACGCCTACCACAAGGTCGAGGTGCTGGGCAAAGAGGGTGCCGAAGGCACCCGCGTCGATGTCGTCGGGCCTGTCTGTGAGAGCGGGGACTTCCTGGCCAAGGATATCGACCTCCCCGAGACACAGCATGACGACCTCCTGGTCGTCCACAGCAGCGGGGCCTACGGCTTTGTTATGAGCAGTAACTACAATACCCGCGGCCGGGCCGCAGAAGTGGCCGTGGAGGAGGGGAAAGCCCGCCTCATCCGGAGACGGGAGAGTTTTGAGGATATTATCGCCCTCGAAGAAGAATTTTTACAATAAGAGAAGCCTATGGATTTAAAGAAGCTCAGAGACCAGATCGACGCCATTGATAACAAGATGCTCGATCTCCTGAACGAACGGATGGAGATCGTCAAGGCCGTCGGCGAATTTAAAAACAAAAGCGGCGGTGCGATCTACCGTCCCGAGCGGGAAGTGGAGATCATCGACCGCCTAAGTTCCATGAACAAGGGGTTGATCACCAAGTCCGGGATCGAAGCGATCTACCTGGAGATCTTTGCCGTATCCCGAAACCTCGAACTCCCCGAGAAGGTGGCCTATCTCGGACCGGAGGGGAGCTTTACCCACCAGGCGGCCGAGAGCCGTTTCGGTGCCATGAGCGACTACCTTCCGATGAACTCCATCCGTGCGGTCTTCAAGAGTCTGGAAGCCGGGCGCGCCAAATACGGCGTCGTCCCTATCGAGAACAGCCGCGACGGTATCGTAGGTGAGACGCTGGACTACCTGGGCGAGTCGGAGATGAAGATCGTGGCGGAGCTGACGATCCCGATCCACCTCTCCTTCGGTTCCCAGAGCGAGAAGCTGACCGATATCAAGCGGATCTACTCCAAGGACAAGGGCTTCGGACAGTGTAGAAATTTCCTGATCGAACACGGCCTCGAAGAGATCGAACGGATCCCCGTCGAGTCGACGGCCAAGGCGGCCAAGATGGCGGCAAAAGACCCTGAGAGCGCGGCGATCTGTTCCCATATCGCAGCCAAGCTCTATAACCTCCCGACACTCTTTGAGAACATCGAGGACGTCCATACGAACAAGACGCGCTTTATTATCCTGAGCGACTTTAAAAACCAGCAGAGCAGCGATGACAAGACGACGATCCTGGCGAAGCTGGAGAACAAGCCGGGCAGCCTGGTCCATTTCCTGAACCAGTTTAACGACCAGGGGATCAACCTGGTCAAGATCGAGTCGCGCCCCTCCATGGAGGATGACGACTTCAGCTCCTGGTTCTATATCGATTTTGACGGACATTTCGACGACGAAAAGGTCCAGGAGGTCCTGACGCGCCACGCCAAAGAGGTCAAGTGGCTGGGCAGTTATGTAAAAGGCAGTGAATCAAAATGAAATTTAACGCAGTGCTGGATTCGATCAAAAGCTACGAGGCGGGAAAACCCATCGAACTGGTGGTCCGCGAGTACGGGATCGATCCCAAGGATATCATCAAACTGGCGTCCAATGAAAACCCCTACGGCGCTAGCCCGCAGGTGATCAAGCAGATCGCCGACCTGGCACACACGGCGTCCATCTATCCCGACGACTCTTTTTTCGAGCTCAAGGACGGACTGGCATCCAAATACGGCGTGGAGTCTTCCAATATCATCATCGGGGCGGGGAGCGACCAGATCCTGGAGTTTGCCGTTCATGCGATCCTGAACGAAAACGAGACGGTACTGATGAACAGTATCACCTTTGCCATGTACGAGATCTACGCCAAGGCGACGGGGGCGAAGATCGTGAAGACCGATTCGGTCCATCACGACCTGGATCAGTTTTACGATCTCTACCAAAAAGAGAACCCCAGACTGATCTTTATCTGTACACCCAACAACCCGACGGGTGACGCGATCAAAAAAGCCGATCTTTTTGCTTTTCTCGATAAGATCGATCCCGAGACGCTGGTCGTCGTGGACGGGGCGTATATGGAGTATGCGACCCACAAGGACCCGGCGTGCCACGTCGAGCCGTCGGAGCTGATCAAAAAATATCCCAACGTCCTCTATACCGGCACCTTCTCCAAGGCGTACGGCCTGGGCGGTATGCGGGTAGGCTACGGGATCGGGAGACCCGAGATCGTTACGACTCTACACAAACTGCGCCCGCCCTTTAACATCACGACCCTGACCCTTGCGGCCGCCATCGAGGCACTGAAGGACGAGGGGTTTGTCACGGCGTGCATCGAGAAGAATTTTGAAGAGATGGAACGTTACGAAGCCTTTGCCAAGCGGGTCGGACTCGAATATATCGAGAGCTGCACCAACTTTATCACCCTGGTATTGGAGAAACACAACTCCAAAGAGGTGGCCCAGACCCTGCTCGAACAGGGTGTGATTATCCGGGATATCTCCTCCTACGGCATCAACGCTGTAAGAATTACCATAGGAAAAAAAGAGCAAAATACAATAGTCTTACGTAAGTTAGAAGAGATACTGGGTAGTTAATGGATTTAAAAGCACTCGTCGAACAGCTTGTCGCGTTATCGAAAAAGTTTAACAGGAAACAGCAATATGTCATTGTCGGCACGCTGTTGACGGTGATCGCCCTTATTTCATTCCTGATCGTCTATAACTCCCCGAAGAGTACACGGGGTGACGATGGTTACCGGGTACTTTTCTCTCAACTCTCCTCCAAAGATGCGGGCCTTATCGTCGCCCACCTTGAACAGAACAAGATCGAATACAAGATCCCGGACGACGGGACCATCGAAGTGCGGAAAGAGGTGGTCAACAAGACGCGTATGGATGTGGCGGCCCTGGGGCTTCCCAAGGAGAGCATGGCCGGGTTCGAGCTTTTCGACCAGCAGGAGTTCGGGGCAACCGACTTTGACCAGAACGTCAAGTTCCTGCGCGCCCTCGAGGGGGAGCTCTCCCGGACCATCGGCGATTTGACGGCAGTCAAAAGCGCTCGGGTCCATATCGCCCTGCCCAAAGAGAGTGTCTTCGTCTCCAAAGAGCAGCCGCCGAGTGCGTCGGTCATCGTCGAACTCCATGACAACATGCAGCTTTCCAGAAAGCAGATCATGGGGGTGAAAAACCTCGTCGCCGCTGCCGTGGTCAAGCTGGATGTGGAGAACGTCAAGCTGGTGAACGAAAACGGCGATCCGCTGGGTGAGGAGGACGAACTCTCCACCGCCGGCGAGATCGCCCGGATGCAGCTGAAATACAAAAAAGACTACGAGAAGTTCTACGAGCAGAAGATCGTCAACATGCTCTCACCCTTTATCGGCGGGGAGGACAAGGTGGTCGCCAAGGTGACGATCGATTTTGACTTCTCACAAAAAGAGAGCGTCGAAGAGGTATATGACCCCAACTCCGTCCCGCGAAGCGAACAGTCGATGGAGGAGAAGCGGGAAGGGTACAAGCCCAAAGAGATCGGCGGGGTCCCGGGTGCTGTGAGCAACATCGGCCCGGTCCAGGGGCTCGAATCCAACGAACTCAAAGAGAAGTACCAGAAATCCCAGTCCACAACCAACTACGAGATCTCCAAAAAGACCTCCAATATCAAAGGCGAATTCGCTACAATCAATCGTATTACCGCCGCAGTCGTCGTGGACGGACGCTATAATTACGAAGGGGAAGGGCAGGCCAGGCAGCTGGTCTATACACCCCGTGATGAAACCGAGGTCGAAGCGATTAAAAACCTGGTCCAGCAGTCCATCGGGTATAACCCCGCCAGGCAGGACGAGGTGACCGTCAGCAACTTCGAGTTCCGTTCGCCGGAGCTGGATGCCAAGGTCAAGCTCTCACCGATCGAACTATTCTTACAGCGAGTACAGATGATGACAGGACCGTTCTACCCGGCATTCAAATATATCTTCCTTATCATTGTCCTCTTCATCTTCTACAAGAAGGTGATCGTCCCCTTCAGCGAGAAGATGCTGGAGCTCAAGACCGAAGAGGAGGAGCCCGAAGAGGTCAAGATCGAATTCGAAGAGGAAGAGTTCGAAGACGAGATGGAGAAGCTCAACGAGCTCAAGAAGAAGATCGAACAGCAACTGGGCCTTGGCGGCGAAGCCGACGAGGAGAGCCTGCGCTACGATGTCCTGCTCGAGCGGATGCGTACGATGGCGGAGGAGAAACCGGAAGATATCGCCAGCATTATTACGCAACTGATGCATGAGGACGTCATCAAGTCCAGCATCAAAAAAGGGGAGGGCTAATGATTACCTTACCACCACATCTCCAGGCCCAGTTTGAAGAGATGAGTATGGCCGAGCGGATTGCGGTCTTTTTGATGCAGCTCGGCGAAGAACACACAGCCCAGGTCTTCGCACACCTCGATACGGAGACGGTTACGGAGGTCTCCAAACATATCGCCCTGGCCAAGACGATCGATAAGCAGATCGCCATGGCGGTCCTGGAAGAGTTCTATGCGATCATGCAGTCGAATCAGTATATCTCCAGTGGCGGTCTCGAGTACGCCAAGGAGATCCTCTACAAGGCGATGGGACCGGAAGAGGCGCGGAAGATCCTGGAAAAACTCCAGAAGAGTATGTCCGCCGGGCAGAACTTCTCCTACCTGGACAAGATCAAGCCGCAGCAGCTGGCGGACTTTATCCAGAACGAACACCCCCAGACCGTTGCCCTTATCCTGGCCCACATGGACCCGACGGCGGCGGCAGAGACGCTGCAGCTCTTCCCCGACGAGACGCGGGGCGAAGTCTCCATGCGTATGGCGAATCTCGGGGATATCTCCCCGGCGATCATCCGGAAGGTCTCCACGCTGCTTGAGAGCAAACTGGAAGCCCTTACGAGCTACAAGGTCGAGGTGGGTGGCCCAAGGGCCGTTGCCGACGTCTTCAACCGTCTGGGTGCCAAAGCGTCCAAGGCGACGCTGGCGTATATCGAACAGATCGACGAGACACTCGCCAACGCGATCAAAGAGATGATGTTCACCTTCGAGGATATCATCAAGCTGGACAACAACGGCGTGCGGGAAGTCCTTAAGGCGGTGGATAAAAAGGACCTTACCCTGGCCCTTAAATCGGCCTCCGACCCGCTTAAAGAGAAGATCTTCTCCAACATGTCCCAGCGTGCGGCGGAGACGCTCAACGAAGAGCTGCAGTTCCTCGGTGCCGTCAAGGTCAAAGAGGTGGAGGTCGCCCAGCGTACGATCGTCGAGGCGATCCAGAAACTGGCTGAGCAGGGTGTCCTTGAACTCGGTGAAGCGGAAGAGACGATTGAATAATGAAGATCATACTCACAGCCGACGAGCTAGGAAACCATCAGGTCACAAAGTACGACTTCCGGACGATCAATGTCAGCCAGGGAGTCCCCGCCGGTTCGGAAGGGCATGTCCTTAAAAGCAGCGCACCCCAGGCACCCGCTGCCCCGGCTGCGGCCCAAGCGGAGTCCGCTGCAAAGGAGGAGGCCCCGGCACCCAAGTCCGAAGAGGTCAACAGTGCCCTGCACGAACTGCAGCAGCAGAACGAATCCTTCTCCGAATCCCTGCTGAAAAAGATCGACGAGCTCTCCACGAGCCTCGTGAAGATGGAGATGCGGTTGGAGAAGCAGCAGGAGGAGTTTGCCGCCAGGCTGGAAGAGGAGCGCAGCCAGGCCCACGAAGCCGGCATCGAGGCGGGAAAACAGGCGATGCGGGAGAGCATCGCCCAGGAGCTGGACGCCCAGAAACGCCAGATCATCGACTCGATCCAGAAGATGCAGCATACGGCCGAATCCTTTGAACAGGTAAGCCAGAACATCGAAAAAGAGCTCGTCGATGCCGCGATCGATATCGCCAAAGAGGTGATCGCCAGTGAGGTCGGAAACGATAGTTCCAAGATCGCCGCCAACCTGGCCAAGGCCCTGATCGAGGATGTCAAAGGGGCGATGAAGATCAAAATCAAAGCCCACCCCGAGGATTGTGATTATCTTAAAGAAAATATCGGTACAAACGGGGTACTGGAAGTGGTTCCGGACAATGCGATCAGCAAAGGGGGCATCATCATCGAGAGTGATGCCGGCAATGTCGACGGTACGGTGATGACCCGCTACCAGGCAATCAAAAGGAATATTTTAGAAAACTAAGATGGATTTATTACAACAGATCAAAGCCTCATCGACGCCCGATGAGCTTAATACAATTGCCCAGACCATACGAGAACGTATACTATCGGTCGTCAGCAAAAACGGCGGGCACCTCAGCAGTTCGCTGGGGGCCGTGGATATCATTGTCGCAATGCATAAGGTTTTTGACGTAGAGAAAGACCCGTTTATTTACGACGTATCCCACCAGGCCTATGCGCATAAACTGATAACCGACCGGTGGGATGCCTTTGAAGGGCTGCGTCAGTTTGGCGGTATCTCGGGCTTTACAAAGCCCAAAGAGTCGCCGTATGACTATTTTGTATCGGGTCACAGCTCCACCTCGATCTCCCTGGCTGTCGGTGCGGCCAAGGCGATCGAATTGAAACAAGAGCGTGAGACGCGTATGCCCGTCGCCCTCATCGGGGACGGTGCGATGACCGCCGGGATGGTCTACGAGGCGATGAACGAGCTGGGCGAACACAAATACCCGATGGTGATCATCATCAACGATAACGAGATGAGTATCGGCAAAGCGATCGGGGCGGTCAGCCGCTACCTGTCCAAGATCATGGCCGGGAAGTTCTACCAGGGGATCAAGCAGCGGACCGAAAAGATCCTCAATACGATGCCCGAATCCTTTACCTATATGGCTAAACGTTTCGAAGAGTCGTTGATGCTCATTACCCCCGGGATCCTCTTTGAAGAGCTGGGGCTTGATTATATCGGTCCGGTGGATGGGCACGATTTCGAGAGTATCCTGGAGACATTGGAGACGGCCAAGGCCATGAACAAACCGGTGGTCGTCCATATGCAGACGGTAAAAGGTAAGGGGTATAAAGTCGCCGAAGGCCCCTTTGAGAAGTGGCACGGGGTATCGCCTTTTGATATCGAGAGCGGCGAGAGCCTCAAAAAAACCTCGGCCATGAGTGCGACGGAGATCTTTGCCGAAGAGCTGGGTGCCATGGCCGAAGCGGATGAGACGATCGTCGGGGCCACTGCGGCGATGCCGGGCGGTACGGGTGTCGGGAAGCTGATGGAGAGGTTCCCGGAACGTTTCTGGGACGTGGCGATCGCCGAGCAGCACGCCGTCACCTCTTTGGCTGCATTGGCCAAAGAGGGCTTCAAGCCCTACTGTGCCATCTACTCCACTTTTTTACAGCGGGGGTACGACCAGGTGATCCATGACGTGGCGATCTCGTCGCTTCCGGTGCGGTTTATTATTGACCGTGCCGGGATCGTCGGTGAAGACGGTGAGACCCATCAGGGGCTCTTTGACGTCTCATTTATGCGCACGGTTCCGAATATGGTCCTTTTTGCTCCTCGGGATGAAGCGACACTGCGGGATGCCCTGCGCTTCAGTGCCACACTTAATGATCGCCCCTGTGCGATCCGTTTTCCCCGCGGTGCTTTCATGGAAGCCGAACGATTCGAAACGGACTCCTTCGAGCTGGGGAGAGCCCAGATGCTGGTGGAGAGCGATAGTGAGGTCCTTTTTATCGGATACGGTGCCGGTGTCAACCGGGCGCTGCTGACAGCAGAACTGATGGAGGGGGTGAATCCCGCCATTATGGATCTTCGGTTTGTCAAACCGTTGGATGAAGCGCTGCTTGCCGAAGCGGCCAAACAGTATAAAAAGTGGTTTGTTTTCAGTGACAGCGTCAAGCAGGGCGGGGTGGCCAGTGCGATTATGGAGTTCTTGTCCGAAGCAGCGATCCATGATGTGGCGGTTACGTCATTCGAATTTGAGGATATCTTCCTGCCATACGGGAAAACCTCCGACGTGGAAAAAGATATCGGCCTGACCCCAGACCAACTCGTTAAGCGTGTAGAAGCATGCCTTTGATTTCTTAGTATTCAAAAATATAAGCGAGGGGAAATTCTCTTCTGCCGCTTTAGCGGCTAGCTTGTGTCCTCGGCTTGCTCAGCATGCCTGCGAAATTTCGCTTTGCTCCATGTGCCGTGAAACTTCGCAGCGAAGCGAGGACACAGCGGCCAATGTAGCTAAAGGGGCTTGGCTCCTTTAGCGTTTAATCAAACATACTTCAGCTCTTCCGGTTTCTGCTCTTTTTGGAGGATCTTCTTCGTCGTCAAAATCCCCTCGGCGGTTCCGATGATCAACAGGGTAGAATCGATCATGATCTGCGTATCCCCTTTGGGCATCGGGATAAACTTCCCGTCTTTCTCCTTGATCCCGATCACACTCACCTGGGCGATGTCACGCAGGTGGGTCTCTTTGAGCTTTTTAAAGACGGCCCAGCTCTGTTTGGGAATACGGATCTCCTCCATATCCAGCGGTGTATCACGGCGGTAGAGGAACTGTTCGAGCAGGTTCTCCATGTCGGGGCGGAATGCCATGGTCCCGATCCGCTGTGCCATCAGCTTGTTGGGGGCGATGATGTTATCTGCTCCCAGCTTTTTCAGTTTGGGGATATCCTGCTGGGACTCCGCTGCAGTGATGATCTGGTAGGGTTTACGTCCCAGTTCGCTCTCAAAGAGGCGGATCGTGGAGATCTGGGCAATATTCTCCGAGACCTGTTTGGAGAGGATGATCGCCCCTTTGGCACTCGAGATATGGGCTTTACGAAGGCTGACATCAAGGTGGGGTTCGGCCTGGATATAGTAGGGATACTGGTGTTTGATCGCCTCTTCTTCGAAGTTCGGCGAGTTGTCGATGACGACAAAGGGCATCTGGGCCCGTCTGAACTCTCTGGCCACTTCGATCGTATATTCGTTGTGGTAGCAGATGACAAAATGGTTTTTAAGTCTGGCGATCTTGTAGAGCATGGAACGTTCCTTGATGGTGTTGAGTAGGGTGCCTTTGTTAATGACTTCAAGAAGGATACCGACGGAGAAGACGAGGATCGCGTATCCCAGGATGATCAGCGTGATCGTAAACATCCGACCCAGGTGTGAGATGGGGGCGATCTCTCCGAATCCGACCGTTGTAAAGGTAATACCGGTCTGGTAGAGTGCATCCATTAAGGACATATTATCGATAAAGATATATCCGAGGGTTCCGACGATGGAGATGAGAATTAATAGAATAATCGGGAGTCTGAAGGGCTTTAACTCTTCGTAGAGTTTGTAGTTTAGATCAATTTCGGGTTTTGGGGTTCCTTCCCAGTTTAGAAAGTTTGCGAGTTTTCTAAGCATGAACAGATCACGGCGGCCTGAAAAGGCCGCAAAAGGATTAGGATCCTTTTCTCATTGTTCGCAATGTAGAAGCTGCAACTTTGATTTTTCTTCGTGTCCCGTCCGGAAGCGTTACGCGTACCGTACGCAGGTTGACATTAAAACGTCGTTTCGTTTTATTGTTGGCGTGGCTTACATTGTTACCTGACATTGGACCCTTGCCGGTAATCGCACATCTTTTTGCCATAATAATTTCCTTGAAAATTTTTTTGCGACTATAACAAAACAGTTTGAAATATAAGCTTAAGCTTTAATGCGTAACCGATTACCTTTAGCTAATTTAAATAATCTCTGCTGTTTTATGTTTCGCTTTTTAGTTTCCGAAAAAAAGTGTTAAAATCATTATACAGTTTTTATGACGATTTTGGAAATTTTTTTTATAAAACGATTTTGATGCAAAGGTAAAGATAATGTTAGTAGCTCCCAGTATTCTTTCTGCGGATTTCGGACGTCTGAATGAAGAGATCACGGCCATCTGCGAGGCAGGGTGCGACCTGGTCCACGTAGACGTCATGGATGGCCATTTCGTCCCCAACTTGACGATCGGGCCCGTAGTGGTCTCCTCCGTGGCCAAAGTAGCGACCAAACCCCTGGATATCCACCTCATGGTGGAGAACAA
This sequence comes from Campylobacterales bacterium, assembly GCA_050297855.1. GTDB lineage: Bacteria > Campylobacterota > Campylobacteria > Campylobacterales > SZUA-545 > SZUA-545. Next base: position 106,456 of record JBNKTC010000020.1, on the reverse strand, counting down.
TACCTTTTTCGTCGAGCTCTTCGCACCGCTCAAGCCCGAATATATCTCCTTCCATATCGAAGAGGAGAAGCACCCCCACAGGCTGATCCAGAAGATCCGCAGTTACGGGATCAAACCGGCGATCGTACTGAATCCCCATACGCCGCCTGAAGCGGTGGAGTGCCTGCTTGAGGAGCTGGATATGGTTCTTTTGATGAGTGTCAATCCCGGGTTCGGCGGCCAGAGCTTCATCCCCAAGGTACTGGAAAAGAGCCGACGCCTTAAGGCACTGATCGAAAAGCATAACGCCAAGACCCTGATCCAGGTCGACGGCGGGGTGAGCGACCAGAATATTGACCTGCTCAAAGAGGCGGGTGTGGATATTGTCGTAGCGGGAAGCTACGTCTTTAAAAACGATTATAAACAGGCGATCGAGTCGCTCAAATGAGGGTAAAGATCTGCGGCATCACCAATCTGGATGATGCACTGGCCGCGGTGGAGGCCGGGGCAGATGCCCTCGGCTTCGTCTTTTACAAGGAGTCTCCCCGCTATATCGACCCGTCCAAAGCCAGAGAGATCGCGGAGGCGCTGCCGCCTTTTGTCGAGCGGGTCGGCCTTTTTGTCAATGAGAGGGCCGATACGATCGATGCCATATGCCATTTTGCCAAAATGGGGACAGCCCAGATCCACTTTGATGCAGATGCGGAGCTCTTCTTGGCACTGGAGAGTAAGACACTCCCTGTACTCCGGGCAAAGACCCCGGAAACGATCCGGGAAAACCAGGGAAAATATATCCTGGTTGACGCGTTTGTGGAGAGCTACGGAGGGGAGGGCAAACGCCTCGATCTGACATGGTTTGATGGTGTCGACTGCTCCAAGATGATCCTGGCCGGGGGGCTGACGGCCGACATGCTCAGCGAACTGAAGGGGTTCGGGTTCTACGGTGTGGATGTAAGCAGCGGCGTGGAAAAATCCAAGGGCCTCAAAGATCACGATAAAATCAAGGCCTTCATCCAAACCGCCAAACACATCCAATAAGGTATTTCAAAATTCTGCCGCTGTTTAGTGCCTCAGCGGCGAGCGTAGTAAAAGGGATTTGGTCCTCGTTTTACCGTGGAGTTCACATTCCTTTTACGTTCAATTAGAAGAACTCTATATCGTCGTCATCGTCGTTCTGTTCGATCGCCGCATCGGTCATGATCGTCTCCACCTGCAGGCAGGAGCTGAAGAGTGAGCTGTCGAGGTAGTGGATGTCGTTTGTCTCCTGTTTGACGAAGATCGTCTCCCGCCAGTTGACCAGGTCCTCGAGGATCAGTCCCAGTACCGTATAGAGTTTGGTGATCTTGCTTTCGTCCAGTTTCTCCTGGGTGATGTTCTCCAAAAAGAGGGCCAGGGTCGACATGGAGTAGGCCAGGGCCATGAAGTCGTACAGGGAGTTGATCACGGAAGAGTAGCGGGAGATCTCCGTAGCGACCGCATGCAGGGATGCGATCTGCTGTTCGTATTTAAACTCTTCGAGGTAGTTTTTCCACTCCTCTTCGATCTCCGCGATGTCCTGAAGTTCATCCAGGACATCGCCCAGGGAAACAACATACTCCTTGGCCGTGACCTTATCCGTATAGCTTTTTCGCAGGATATCCTTCTCCTCCTCCTGGATCTTTCGCCGGATCTTCTCTTCGGTCTGGATGTCGTTGTCCAGGACGGCCGTGGCCGTTTCGGTTTTGTGGGCCGCCTGCCGGTCCGCTGAGACCAGCCAGATACGGATGTGGATAAAATGGTCTTTAAAGACGATGTCGTCAAGGATCGCACCGATCTTCTCCTGCAGGACGGGGTCGGGATCGAAACCGTCCCGGTTGACAAAACTGATATAGAGATTTTCAAAACCGTCTTCGATAACAAGGGTAAGTGTCTGGTGCAGGTTCAGGTTGTTTTGGATGACCTTGTAGAGGATCTCCAGTTTGGTGTCGAAGCCGAAGGTATGGGTATCCTGGTGTCTTGCATAGAGCTCGATCAGCCAGGAGCCGAAATCCATCAGGTCGTTTTCATTGTTGATATACCAGAGGGTCTTCATACTGCGGATCGATTTGGAGAAGGGGTTGAGTGCTGCCTGTTTGGTTATGGTGTGGAGACGGTTCTGGTTGCGGATGATCCGGATGAAGTTTAAAAGTTTAAAGCGGGTCAGCTCCCTGTCGAGTGGTTTGGTCAGGTAGGCATTGGCCCCTGAATGGACCATCTTGGTCTCGGTCTCGCTGTCGCTGAGCGCTGTAACGACAACGATGATCGTTTCGGGGATCAGGTCTTTGATCCGCTTGGTCGCTTCAAAGCCGTCCATGACCGGCATCATAATATCCATCAGGACGATATGGGGCCGCTCTTTCTGTGCGGCTTCAACCGCCTCCTCACCGTTTGCCGCCTCATAGAGTAAAACCTCGTCAAAGGATTTGCACATTTTTTTAAGGATCAGACGGTTCTCTTCGATATCGTCTACGATAAGGATTTTAATGGGAAATGTCATGATCTGCCTTCTCTAAAGTCAATGTAAATGTCGTCCCTTCCCCGAATACGGAGGTGACGTCAAGCCGGATACCCATATCATCACACAGTTTTCGGACAATGACGAGTCCCAGACCGGTTCCCGCATCGTCCAGTGTCACCTGCTCAAAGGGGTGGAAGATCGATTCGAGTTTATCATCCGGGATCCCCCGGCCGCTGTCTTCCACCTCGATGATGACCTGCTTCTCTTTTGCGTAGGTCCGGACGGTCACAAAACCCTTCTGGGTGAATTTGATCGCGTTGGAGATGAGGTTCAGCAGGATCTGGAAGAGACGGCGCCGGTCTACGGTCGCGATAAGCGGATCATCAGCCGCCTCAAGGCGGAAGTCGATGTCGCTGTTCCCAAGGATCCCCGTACAGTTGCCATAGGCGTGGCGGACCAGGGGATTGATGTCGGTCGGGTCCATCTCCAGGACCATTTTACCCGCTTCCGCTTTTGTATACTCAAGGATGTCGTTGATAAGTGCCAGAAGGTGTTTGGAGTTTTTCAGAACCCTCCCCAGGAACTCCTTGTTCTCGCCGCGCAGTGCCGGGTCGTCGAACATCTCGTCAAAATCCTCCATCACCATGTCGGTAAAATTGATGATGGAGTTAAGGGGCGTGCGCAGTTCGTGGGAGACAGAGCTGATAAAGTTGGAGCGGGCTTCGCTGGCCATGATCGCACGGTTCTTGGCCTCAAGAAGCTCCTGGTTGGCTTTTTTGAGCGCTTCCATGTTTTCACGGACCGCCTTTGTCTTGAGGGCCACCTCCTTTTCCAGGTTGTCGTTCAGGTAGGCGAGGCGGTTGGAGGTTCGGATCACCTTGTCAAAGGAGATCTGGCGCAGGACGATGATATAGAGCAGCATGATCGTTTCGAAGATGACGAAAACGGCGTGGAGTGCGACGATGTCAAATCCGCAGCCGTAGTTAAAGATGAGGACCGGCGTCCCGAAAACCGTCACGTCGGCCGACTGGAGAATATTGAAGAGAAAGTGGTGGACGACGGTGACGAGTGCACCGGTGAGCAGGGGAAAATAGTCTTTGTAGATCGTCAGGAAGGCGAGGGCGACAAAGACGTGGAAATGAAGCTCTATCCGTCCCAGGTGCTGCTGGATAAAGACGGCGGAAAAACTGATCAGCGCCATGGCGGCCGTCAGGCGGAAGATACGGCTGCCTTTAAAGCGCATGTAGGTCACAAAGGTGACCCCCATGATAACCGTTCCTGCCGTAAAACCGAAAAGATAGGTATCGTATGTGATCGCCGTGACGGTCGACGCAGTGATCCAGTGCAGCAGGATCAGGTAGAGCATAAACTTGTCATAGCGGAGATAATCCTCTTTTAAAAAGGGTTCGAGCCGGGTGTTGAGGCGTAGGTTATAAAACGGGAAAAAAAGTTTGTTCAGTTCATTCATCGGGAAATACTTCTTAAAGGGTCTCGGAGGGTTTGCCGCAATGGTATCCCTGGACGAAGTCGATACCGAGTTCGCTTACGGCATCCAGGACCTCCTGGTTGTGGACAAACTCGGCGATCGTCTCAAAATGGAGTTTTTTGGAGAAGTCGATGATCGTCTCCACGACCGCCCGTGCGTGGGGGTCGTTATGGATATCCCGGATCAGACTGCCGTCGATCTTGATATAGTCGACGTTTAACTTGAGGATATGGGAGAAGTTGGAGTATCCCGAGCCGAAATCGTCCAGGGCGATCTTGCAGCCGTGGGATTTGACATGGTCGATAAAGGCGATGACCGCATCGTAGTTCTGTATCCCGTCGGATTCGAGGAGTTCGAAGACGACGTTCTCCTTGTAGGGGAAGGAGTCGAGGTTTTCACAGATCTCGTTGACGACGGTCTCGTTGGTGATATCTTCGGAAGAGATGTTGATGGAGAACTGGGTTGGGTGTGAACGGAACTTTTCGAAACTTTTGCGTACCATGATGCACGTTAACTGGGGATAGAGTTTCGAGCGTTTTGCGACGTCAAGAAACTGTGCCGGTGAGTGGACGGTCCCGTCGGTATCGATCAGCCGGATGAGGGATTCGTATTTCTCCACACGGCCGCTTTTGAGGGCGACGATCGGTTGGAAGTGGGGGACGATCCGGTCCTCGGTGATCGCCTGCAGGATCGTCTTGGTCCAGAGCAGGTTGGTCTCATAGAGCCGGCTCAGGTCGTTGTTCTCGCTGTAGAGGCGGAAATCCTTTTTCTGTGCCTTGGCCTCCTTGAGGGCGATCTCGGCTTTATAGAGGAGGTTGTTCCCGCTGCTGGCCGCCCCGATCGTGATAAAGAGGTTGATCTCGTAGTCGTCGAAGACGGTAAAGGGGGAGGATTTGATACTGCTTTGGATCGCATCGGCAAGCAAGTAGACGTCATCCCCCCGGAGGGAGACGGCAAACAGGTCGCCGCCGAGGCGGTAGAGATCGTGGCAGCTGTGGTCGATCAGGCAGAGCCGTGCCAGGCGCATACCGATCTGGATCAGCAGTTCGTCCGCCAGTTTTGCCCCGTAGAAGTTGACGATGTCGCTAAAGGAATCGACATCGATGATCATAAGGCTTTTGACTAGCCCGCTTTCGATATCGTGGATCAGGCGGTTGCGGTTGGGGAGGGAGGTGAGCGGGTCGGTGTGGTAGATGTTTTCAAGCTCGTGACTCTTCTCTTCGATCGTAACGGCCAGACTACTGTTAAGCTCCCGCAGTTCGGCCTCTTTTTTCATCAGCATCAGATGGTAGGTGGTGAGGGCCTTGACGCGGGCCTTGAGATCGGTCATATCATACGGTTTGGAGATAAAGTCGGTCCCGCCAACTTCTAAAGCCCTGAGCTTGTCGTCGACACTGTCCAGTGCCGTCAGGACGAGGATCGGCATCTGGACGATGGCGGGCTCGGCCCGGATCATCCGGATCGATTCGAAGCCGTCGACACCGGGCATCATCAGGTCCATGATCACCAGGGCGGGCTGGTGGGTGCGCGCCGCCTCGAACGCCTCTTTCCCGTCGGTCGCCTCAAGCAGATCGAAATCCTTTTCGAACTCTTTAAATGCCCGTTTGAGGATCAGCCGGTTATCTTCGACATCGTCAACAATCAGGATAACCGGGCGCGTGCTCATGGGATTATCCGGCCACTTTTTCCAGGAGTATCGCCATCTCCGCACGGGTAAAAGGCTTCTCCAGGATATGGTCGAACCCGTGCTCTATATAGCTCGCTTTCATTTCGGCAAAGACCGATGCGGTAATGGCGATGGCAGGGATATGCTGAAGGGCGGGCTGCTCTTTGATCCAGCGGATCACCTGCAGGCCGTCTTTGTTTGGCATGTTGATGTCGATAAAAAGGATATCGGGCATGAAGGTCCCTCCGTTCAGGAGCTGGATCGCCTCATTGCCGTCCGCGGCCCGGAAGAGGGTGATGGTATCATCGATCTTTTTGAGATTGGACTGGACGACGAAAAAGCTCTCTTCATTGTCTTCGGCTAAGAATACGGTCACGCGGAAATCCCTTACGACATAAATATCCGATCATCTTAAAGGAAAAAAGATTAATAAAAGGTAAATACTATTGTGATTTTTTAATAAATACGACAGCCGCGGCGAATCCTCCGTCGTGGGTGATGGAGGCGGCGATCTCGTCGACATGGTGGTACGTTTTGGCCGAGGGACTCAGGTGGACCAGGGGGGCGTTCTTGGGCGTTTTGGAGATGATGATATCATGGAACCCGAGCTCGGCTCCGATACCGCAGCCCAGTGCTTTGGCCACGGCCTCTTTGACCGCCCAGAAACCGGCGGCGGTCTTGGGGGATTTTACGAGGGCGATCTCGTTTTGCGAGAGGAACTTCTCAAGCCCCTTCTCCCCGAAGCGATCGATAAACTTTTCGATTCGCCCGATGCCGACGAGGTCGATTCCGATCATTGAATGACAAAGGTGGTGAAGTAGACGTTTTTGATCTGCCCGTCGATCAGGGCGCGGTTGACCACCTTGACCAGTTCGTCCTTCAGTCGCTCTTTTCCGTCTTTGGTCGTGATCTCCTCGACCTGTTTGGAGGCGAGGATCTGGATGATGATATCCCGGATGACGGGGATCTTTTTATCGATCTCGGGCATCAGGTCTTCGGAGTCGAGTTCAAGGTTGATCTTGGTCCGCAGGTAGCGTTTGCCGTTTTCATTAAGTAGGTTGACCGTAAAGTCGTCCATCTCCACCATTGGGCCGATATTGGCCATATCTGGGTTCCGTCCGGAACCTTCCCGCTGCATCGACTGCCCTTTGGCGGAAGATGCTCCACCCTGGGGTTGGTCCTCCGACCCGGTCAGCAAAAAAGCAAACAGCGCGATCGCAACGATCAGCAAGACGGCGACGACGACAATGACGATCAGCAGTACCGGGCTTTTTTTGCCCTTTTGCTCACCCTCTTTGGACTCTTCTTTTTCTTCTTCAGCCATAGTTTCTCCCATAATGTAAATCGATATTCTAAACCGTCAGCCGACGGCTCAGGCGGTTTATCACTTTAAAAAAGTTCGTTGTACAACAGACTTGATTACCATATCGGTAATTTCATGATTCGCTAAATTTTACAGCATCTCGGGTTAAACGGGGTTTGCAGGGCGGCGGGGCGGGAAAAACGCCCCGAAGCGGAAGGGTATGAAACGGTTTATTCCCGGTCCAGCATGTCGTTGACGACCATCTGGAGGTGGCGGGTTTTGCCCACAAGGGAGAAGATGATGATAAACATCATGAAAAAGAGGATCACGGTCGCGATCACATAGTATTCGAAATAGTCGTAGATAGCCGAACGCGCCTCCGCAAATGCTGAGGTCGGGGCGGTTTTGTGAGCGGCCGTGGCCTGCATGCTCTTTTTTTCCAGGATGCTGACCCGGTCCATCAGGTTGTCCACCTCGACGGCGTGGCGGGCGAACTCATCCTTTTTGACCAGGTCGGACAGATCGACCTGGGGAGCGCTCATGGCGGGCTCGATGACGACATCCGGGTCATTAGAGCCGTAGAGTTTCTCTTTGGATTCGGCCAGGATATTTTTGATCCCCTCGAGGGAGGCGGCGATCTGGCTCACTTTCTTGTCACTGGAGCGGTTCATCATCGTGATCTTGGCTATCTTTCGCTCGTTCTGTTCGACGCCGACTTTGGTCGTTTCGGCCATCTTCGCATATTTGAGCAGGTTCCCCTGCGTCGTCTTGACGGCGGCCATCTGGTCTTCCAGCTGGGTCAGCCGTTCGTCACATTTGACCTTGTCTTCGTTGTAGACAAAGTTGTCTTTTGCCACGAGCGAACCGAGCAAAAAGATGAGGACTAACACGCTTCTCATGATCTTCCTTATGGTTGAATTTGTTACATTTTCATCAATGATGAGGGCTATTGGCCTTGACACAGCAAAAGTCATACCATTTAAGAGGGTACTATGGGAGAAACGGGAAAAACCGCGCTGGCGGTAATGCGGCTGCAGCCGCTGCACGAAGGGCACAGGATATTGATCGACGCTATGTTCGCACGATGTGACCGGGTGATCATCGGGATCGGGTCGACCCAGGAGAGCGGGACCGGACGTAACCCCTATAGTTATGAAGAGCGCAAGGCGATGGTCGAAGCGGCGTACGGCAAGCGGGACGACCTGACGATCCTCCCCTTGGTCGATATCGGGGCGCAGAGCAGGCAGGAGTGGGTCGATTACCTCATGGAAGAGCTGAAGAAGCGGGGACTTCCCTGTCCCACCCACTACTTCAGCGGCAGCGAAGCCGATGCCGACTGGTACACCGAAACGGACTGGGAGATCGTCATTATCGACCGGGAGACCGTGGGCAAAGGGATCAGTGCGACCAGGATCCGCGAGGCGATGCGGGAAGAAAAAGATTAAGGCGATTGTTACGGGAGATTGAGGATAATAACTACAACTTATTTTTTATAAAAGGTATACGGGATGATACGTAAGATGGTAACGACGCTGCTTGCTGCAATGCTGCTGGCAGTCTCCGCGGAGGCGAAACTGATCTCGACCGATGCAGTGATCGCGCAGTACGGTGCATTGGATCATAAAGAGAAACTCGGACAGTTTCTCGAACGGGCCGATGTGATGCAGCAGCTTGAGGCAATGGGCGTCAGCCCCGAAGCCGCCAGACTCCAGGTGGCCATGCTGACGGACGAGCAGATCGCCGAACTGTCACAAAAAATCGATACGATGCCCGCCGGGGGAGATATCCTGGGTGTGGCACTGTTTGTCTTCTTGGTCCTGCTGGTTACCGACATCCTGGGGATGACCAAGGTCTTCCCCTTTACCAAACCGATCCGCTAAAGGATTTTGATGCGCAGGATATCACTCGCTGCTCTTTTTGCCGCTTTGCTCCTGACCGGGTGTGGCCCGACGGGTGATATCTACCTCAAAAAACCGACACACTCCTCTATCGAACTTAACGCAGTACCTTTCTATCCGCAGCAGGAGTATCTCTGCGGTCCCGCATCGCTCAGGATGGTCGCCGAGTACTGGAAGCAGCAGAAGAAGGTCGTACGCGACGTCTCCTACGAAACGATCCGGCAGGTGACATTCATCCCGGAGAAGAAAGGGAGCTTCCGTCCCCAGATGGTCGCCGCGGCCAGGCAGCTCGGGCTGGTGGCGATCGAGTCCACCAGGCGGGCTGACCTTTTTGAACTGCTCGACGGCGGCATCCCTGTGATCGTACTTCTCAACCAGGGGACAGTGAGCATCCCGGTCTGGCATTACGCTGTCGTGATCGGGTTTGACCTGGACCGCCAACTGGTCATCCTCCGCTCCGGAGATACAAAACGGCAGGCGATGAAGATATCCACCTTTTACGAGTTTTTTAAAAAAGGCGGGCACTGGAAGCTGATTGCGGTACCTGCGACCATGGTGCCTCCGGGTGTGACGGAAGCGAGCTACCTCAAGGCAGCCTACGATCTGGAGCAGACCCTTGATGACGAGATCGTCCAGATCGCCTACGAGAGTGCACTTAAACAGTGGCCGGATTCGCTCCTGGTGAAGCTGGCTGCCGCCAACTACTTTTTTGACAAATACCACTACGAGATCGCCTACGACCTCTACGATGCAGTCCTTAAAAAAGAGCCCGATGATCCCATCGCGCTTAACAATATGGCCGAGACGCTCTATTACCTGGGTGAGTTTGACGAGGCGCTGGATTTTATCGACCGGGCCATCAAAAACCACGGCAAGTATAAAAAAGAGTTCGACGATACGCGCCGCAAGATCCTCCACTCCATCGAATCGGGCGAGATCATCCTTCCAAACGGGCTTTAAGCCCGGCCCATTTTTGTAAGACACCCTCCATCTTTTGATAGGCTTTTGCGGAGAGGAGCCCCTGGATAAGCTTATATGGATTTTAAAAAAATACTTGACTATTTTATTCTAAGCTGATAACTTTGTGCTATATAATAACCAAGGGGTTCGGCAATGGTCAGAATATTACTTTTCGTAGTTTTTCTGTTATTGGTTAGCGGTTGTTCACATTATCCTGTCAAAGCCAAAGTGTGGGATGTCGAAGCATTAAAACAAGGAGACGCCAAAACCTACTATCCCGAACGGGATGATGTAGGTTTGAGAGTCTCAAATTCTGAAAAAAAAGATTTTGGGATCGTTTTTTCAGGCGGGGGGACCCGGGCCGCTTCGGCTGCGCTGGGGCAGATACGGGCGCTGAAAAAACTCGGCTGGTTCCGGCAGGCTGATTATGTGAGCCTTATATCTGGAGGGGCGTGGGGCGTCGTACCGTATCTCTATTTCGACCCGAAACGCTTTGATCCGCAAATGTTAGAGCGTTTCGGCTATGAAGATGCCGAAACGGCATTCCTGGGGAGATATATCGAACCACAGGATATGAACTATATGACCCTCGCTTGCGATGATGCGTACACAATAGCTGAACAGTGCAGTTTTCTGGATTTTAAAACGACACACCGCAAACTCTGCCTGGGAATAAAAGAGGAAATGGAGAAAAAAGGTGTAAAGGGCTGTTTTGATCTCCGTTTTTCAAAAACCGTTGCTGATGCACGGGTCGCCCAACGTCTGCGGTATGCATGGTCTGCACACCAGAAGGACGAAAGCTACTCCTATGTTCTGGGTGATATCTTTTTAAAACCCTACGGACTGAACTGTGTAGAATATAAGCCACATGAGTACAGTGAAGTAGCAGGGAAGCAAGTCGGCATGGACGGGATAAACCATCAAAAATGTTTTTTTACCTGGGATGAGAAGAGACGCGACGAGATCGTGGAGCACAACAAGAAAAGTCACCCCTACCTAAACAAGGAGGGGATCGCCGTTATCCGGGATGCAGAAGGACCCTATCCCATTATCGGCACGTCGTTGATGGTCAATAAGTCCGGCAGCACGTTTGATTATTATCCCATCGAGATTACCCCCGATTATGTCGGCACCCAGGGCCGTTACGAATATCTGCGCAAAAAATTCGATCGAGTTTTAAACCGCTCCGTTTATGCCAACGTACCGATCGGCGGCGGGTATATTCAGACAATCGGGTTCGATTCGGAATATCCTGCCGGTTTGGTGTGGGACGGGAGTGATACTGTGGAAGTCGAGTTAAAAGAGGTCGCGAATGCGTTCAGCCTGGCCGATGCCCTGGCTGCTACGGGTGCGGCTCCCCAATCAAGCCTGCATAAGGCGGGGATATTCAAAGTGCTGACGACCAACCTGGGATTCCCGGAGTTCCAATATTGGCATGTTCAAAAGGGGTATGATTATGAACGGCATCAAGAACTTGAAGCCCTCGAATACTCCTTCGGCGACGGGGGGCACCTGGATAATATCGGGATCATGCCCCTGTTGGCGCGACAGGTCCAAAACATCCTGGTATTTGTCAATACGCAGACCGCATTCAAGTATGATGAGGTAAGTCTGGAATACGACATCTATGATAACCTGATCTCGTTTTTCGATCTTCCGGGAAAATACAGTACATACCGCAAGGTATTTAAACAGTATCCCCATAATGTCATCTTCGAAGGCAACAAGTTTGAGGATATGATTAGAGAATTTGCACGAATAAAAAAAGAGGAACCGGGTTCCCCTCTGGTCTTTTGTGATAATTTTGCGGTCAAAGAAAATTCCTTTTGGAATATTCATAATGAAGAGAAAGAATACAAGCCCGATATCTGTTTTGTCTACCTGGATCGGAACGAAGAGTGGATCGGATCGCTTACGGAGAAGAGCGGGATCAAACGGGAAATCTTGGAGTTGAGAAAACCCTTTGAGCACTTTCCCCACTACTGGACATTTGCCGAGAACTGGGCTTTTTTACAAAGAGGTCCGATCGATTATGTCATCGATTATACCGAGCCGATGGTCAACGCACTGGCAGGGTTAAGCGGCTGGTCCGTGATGCAGGCACAGGGGAAGATCAGCCGACAGCTGAAGATACCGAAGTGATCAACTGAACTGTACCGGGTCGATATCGATCTCCGCCATCTCGTTGCGGCTCTTTTGCAGGGCCGCCAGCAGGGCTTTTGACGAGGTGCTTCTTAATAGTATCTGATAGCGGTATTTGTTGGCGATCTTCTCCACCGCGCAGCGTCCCGCCCCCACGACCTCCACATCCTGGAACCGTTCCAGCTTCTCTTTCATCTCGTGCATCGCATCCTGGGTCTTCTGGTCGTTGCCGTGGGAGAAGAGGACGCGGGCGAGTTTGGTATAGGGCGGGTAGAGGTCGCGGCGGTTTTGCAGTTCGTCTTTGATAAAGAGTTCGTAGTCGCCGAGGTACTGCTCGATGTAGTCGTTGTTGATGCTCTGGATCAAGACGTTGGCATCCTCTTTGCGCCCGGCGCGTCCGGCGATCTGGAAGATGAGGGACATGGTCCGTTCGGGGGCCTTGAAGTCGGCGGTGTGGAGGATGTAGTCGATGCCGAGGATCAGGGCCAGGTTGACCTCGTGGTAGTTGTGCCCCTTGCTGAGCATCTGGGTGCCGACCAGGATGTCGATCTCTTTTTTATTAAAGGCGTTCAGCATCTCCTTGAGCCGTTTGTTGCTCCCGACGCTGTCGCGGTCGAACTTCTCCACTTTTGCTTCGGGGAGCATCCCGCTCAGCCACTTGACGATCTCTTCGGTCCCGGTACGCTGGGTCGTCAGGGCGTTCTCCTTGCAACTGGGGCATTGCTTGGGGATCGGCTCGGCGTAGGTACAGTAGTGGCACTTGATGAGGTTTTTGTCCAGGTGCAGGCTCATGCCCACGCTGCAGTAGGGACACTCGACGGTCTGGCCGCACGCTTTGCAGACCAGGTATTTAAAGTTGGCCCGGGTCGGGGAGAAGATGATCGCCTGTTTGTTGTTCCGGAAGTTTTCCCTTAGGGCGTGGAGGCTCATGTCCGTGGGGGTCTCTTCCGGGGAGCGGATCAGGGTGAAGCGTTTTTTGGCTTCGAAGTACTGTCCTTTAAGGCGGAAACGGGGGAATTTCTCGTAGCTTGTCACACTCGGCGTGGCACTTCCCAGGATGACGGGGATCTTTTTTGCTTTACCGATGACGATGGCGAGGTCGCGTGCATGGTAGCGGGGGCGCTGGGAGGATTTGTAGCTGTCGTCGTGCTCCTCGTCGACGATGATGGCACCGAGGTCGGGCAGTGGAAGGAAGAGGCACGAACGTGCCCCCGCGACGATCTTGATCGTCCCCTTTTCGATCCCTTCGAGGATCTTTTTTTTGGTCGGTTTGGTGATCTTGGAGTGCCAGATGGCTACCAGGTCGCCGAAATGCTCCTTGAGGCGCTTTTCGATCTGCGGCGTCAGGCTGATCTCGGGCATCAGGAAGATGGCTGTTTTCCCTTCGTTGATGAGGTTTTCAAAACACTTCATATAGATCTCGGTCTTACCGCTTCCCGTATCGCCGAAGAGCAGGCTGACGGGGTGACTGACGCAAAACTCCAGCGCTTCGTCCTGTTTGGGGGAGAGCTCGATGACGGTCGTGATCTCCGTTTTCGGGTTGACGGCGTCTTGGGAGAAGGGGGTAAAAAGTGCCAGGGCTTCGGCGAGCTGACAAAAATAGTACCCGGCGATAAAACGGGCTGTTTTCAGGTAGCTTTCGGGAAGATAGGCACCCGTCGTCTCCGTCACGCTCTCACATCGGAACTCCGGTTTTTCCACCGCCTCGATAATATACCCCTCTTTGGCTTTTTTGCGGAAGGGGACGATCACCTGGGTCAGGGGGGTGAGTTCGGTTTCGCTCTGGTAGGTAAGGAGGCCGAGATTGATGCCGGTGACGGCGACGGTGTAATAGAACATGCGTGATTTTAACACTTTAATGTAAAATGTACGGAGCAAAAGAGAGGTAGCTTGTGGCACGGATATGGGTGGTTTTTTCCCTATTGGTTTCTATTGTCTGGGCGGAGGTATTCGGCGAGGTGGAACGGCGCCGGGACCAGTACCTCAGTGCACCGGGCTATTTCGTCGCACCGGCCCCCTACGCGCTGCCGGGGATCGGGACGGGGCTGATGGTCGTGGGGATGGCCAATAATATCTACGGTACCCAGACCGATGTCCTGGCCGATGTCATCACGGGGGATGTGGGGGGATACGGTTTTGCCATTGCCGACTGGTACCTGATCGACAAGCACCTCAAGTTCGAGATGCTTCACAGCTTTTTTGACAAAGCGTCGTTTCAAAGTTACAAGAGCCGGGGGATGGAGTCGAAGAAGGATGATTACGTCCTGCTCTCGGTGGACGAGATGAAGTTTACGGGGCTGCGTATGACCGCGTCGTTTTGGGATAAGATGCTGGAGTTTTACTCCATGGCCTACCTGGCCAGCTTCCAGCTTGACAGTATTCGGGACAAGGACGGGGATCTGCTTCTGGAGGCCTCCGATATCGGCGTGCAGGATACGAAGTTCTATATCGTCGGGATGATGGCCGATTACACCGATGACCGTGTGGACCCCCGACGTGGGATCCGGTTCGATACCAGCCTGGATTACTCCCCGCCCAACGGGGACGAGGGGCCGGATTTTTACCAGCATAACTATAACCTGACCGCCTACATCCCGGTGGGAAAACGGAGCACCTGGGTCTTTAACTACTACCGTTCCGATGCGATCGTGCTGAAGGAAGGGGAGACGGACTATGACCGTCTTGCCGATCAGTTGGGACTCAACTGTACTACGCTGAGCGATCCTTCGGAGCGGAGTGATTGTGAAAGCGTCATTAACAACTCACAGATCGCCAACAAATATGGAAGTGCTACATCGCTGGGGGGACGCAGCCGGTTGCGTTCCTATTCGGAGGGGCGTTTTTCGGGAGCCCATACCCAGTTCTACGGCTCCGAGTTCCGGTGGAACCTGACCGAAGAGGTGACCCCCTTTGACATCGGCTTTATGAAGGATATCCGTACCGGTATCCAGGTGGCGTTTTTTTATGAACGGGGCAGTGTCGCCGAAAAGATCAGCGACCTGGGGAAGCATGAGCGCTTCAGTTACGGTACCGGGGTGCGGATGGTGACTGCTTCCGGCCTGGTCTACCGCCTGGACGGGGCGACGGGTGACGAAGGGTTCGAGATGACGATGATCATCAACTACCCATGGGAGATATTCTAGATGATACGGATAATTGCTTTGCTGCTTGTGAGCGTCTTATCGGTGAGTGCCTTTGACCTTTTCGGCTGGTTTGCCGGGGATGAGCCCAAAAAGACGGTCTCCCTGGTGCTCGGAAGCGGCGGGGCGCGGGGGTATGCCCATATCGGGGTGATCGAGGAGCTGGAGAAGGAGGGGTACAAGATCAAATCGATCGCCGGCTCTTCCATGGGGGCACTGGTGGGCGGTCTCTATGCCGCCGGGAAACTGGAGGAGTACAAGGCGTGGGTCTTGACCCTGAGTATCTCCGATATGATGAGCATGGTCTCCCTGGCTTCCGAGTCGGGCGGGGTGATCAATATCGACCGGGTCTTTGAGAAGATCCATTCCCTCATCGGGGATATCCGGATCGAGGAGCTCCCGATCAAGTTCACCGCCGTGGCGACGGACATCACCAACCAGCGGGAGATATGGTTTACGACCGGGCGGCTTATCGATGCGATCCGTGCGTCGGCGGCGATCCCGATGGTCTTTCTGCCTGTACGTGACGGGAAAAACCTGCTGGTCGACGGTGGGGTGCTGAACCCCCTTCCCCTGAGTGTCGTGGCAGGAGACGGAAACGACTATACGATCGCCGTGGACGTAGGGGCCGGTATCCCCAACCCTTACCGGGTGAGTGTCCCGCCGTCCATGCAGAAGCAGCAGAAGGGGATCTATGATGCACTTTTCAGTTTTTTCGGACGTGATAAGAACGAGACGCTCCCGGAGCCGGAGGATACGGGGGTAATGACCATCGTACGCAAGACCCTCGATACGGCCCAGTACCATCTGGTACGCCGCCTGCTTAAAGAGCAACACTACGATCTTCTTGTGGAGATATCCAACAAGGTGTGCGATTTCTACGAGTTCCAGCGGGCCTACGAGATCATCGAGATCGGACGCCTGAGTACTCGGGATGCGCTCAAAACATTTCCTTCATCCCAAAAAAAACCGTCAGAACAAAGCCGCCTAGAGCCGTCAGGTAGAGATAGAAATAGCGGCGGTTGACGGCAGCCAGGAGCGAGAGAACCAGGTAAAAGAGCAGAAAGGCCGGCGAGACCGATACGGTGTAGCGGGTCATCTCCGTCTCAAAAAGCCACTGCAGCCAGGGGTCGATCATCGCACCCAGGCCGATCAGGTGCAGGATGATCGCCAGGGGGTAGAAGAGGGCAAAAGCCAAGGTGATCAGGGGGGATAGGAACTGGTAGAGAGTAAACTTCTCAAACAGGGCATGGACCACCGGGAGCATGGCTGCAAAAATAAAGAGGTTCAGCCCTACCAGGGTGTAAAGGGGGCGGAGCCGGGAAGTATGGTGCAAAAAGAGATAGATATAAAAGACCCCGGCGACACTGAACCAAAACCCCAGGGAGAAGAGGAGCTTTGGCATCAGGGCGACAAGAAGCCCTACACTGACCCCGAGGGTAGCGAAGGAGAGCAGGTCGATCCAGCGGCTTAGCAGAAACAGTCCGATAAGCAGCATGCCGTATGCCCGCAACAGAGAAGGCGGGGAGCCGGTAAAGAGCATATAGCCCAGGAGTATCAGGGCGGAGGCGAAGCCAAGATCGATATGGCGGTTGCGCCAGGGGAAGAGGTTCTGTTGCAGCCGGGTATAGGGGTATTTCAGCAGCAGCCAGATGATGGCACCCAAAAAACCGAGGTGGTAACCCGAGAGGGCGATGAGGTGGGAGACACCGAAATCCGATACCGCATCACGAAGCGCTTTCCCGACCGGCTCGGCAAAAAAGAGGGCACCGAAAAGATTGGCAAGGTGCGGATCATCGTGCTGGCGCGCCACCGCAGAGAGGGCTGCCGCTTTCGTACTCTCTCTTCTGGGAAGCATCCCGATGCCGAACGACGGGGCATAAAAGGTCCCCAGGTAGCGGTAAAAGGAAACCCCTTTGGTGATCACGGTCAGGGAGATCACCCGCTCTTTCAGAGGCTTGAGATCCTCCCTGGTCGTCGTGTAGAAGGTGAGATCGCCGCTTTGAAGCTTGAGGACCGTATAGGGGGGACGCCCCGGTTTCTGTTTTTGGTACTGGTTGAGGACCATTGCTTCAAGATGAAGGAAGGGTGTGTGGCTGAAGTCTCTATAGTCACGGTAGTATTGGAAGAGATTTACGGAAAAAACAATCAGAAGCAGGAGTGAGAAGTGCAGCCACTCTGCCGGGCGGTTGAAAAGCGGAACCTTTTCAACCGCCGCCACGTCAGACCCTTATGGTAAAGCGGACGCCGTCGTCGGTGTTGTGCACTTCGATGGCCCCGTGCATCTGGTGTTCGATGACGCTCCGGCTCGTAAAGAGACCCAGTCCCGTACCGTTTTTATCAAACTTGGTGGAGAAGTAGGGATCGAAGATCTTCTCCAGCTCCGTATCGGGGATTCTCGGGCCGTTGTTCTGGATCGTCAGGAGGCTTCTGCCCTCACTGTCCCGGTCGACGGTCAGGGTGATCTGTTTTTGTGTCTCAACGGATTCCAGGGCCTCCATGGCATTGGAGAGGATACTGACGATAACGTGGAGATACTCTTTTTGGGAACCCTGGACCAGGACCCCCGGGTGCTTGATGCGGTAGTCCAGGTCGATCGCTTCGGCTTTCAGGGATGATTTGGTGATGGCCAGCGCTTTTTCGACCGTCTCCTCGAGATTGAACTCCCCGCTTTCATGTTTTTTATTGGCAAAGACGAACTTAAACGAATCAAGGGTATCGGACATATCCTTGATCAGCTCCAGGGAGCGGGAGGTAAACTCTTTGAGATACTCCTGGTCCAGCTCCCCGAAATCCTTGGCTTCGTCGATATCCTGGATCATCAGGGAGAGGGCGCTCAGGGGCTGGCGCCAGTGATGGGAGACCGACTGCATCGCTTCGCCGATTGCGGCGAAACGGGACTGCTGGAAGATAATGGCGTCTTTTTTCCGGCTCGATTCGATCTCTTCGGTGATCTTCGCCTCGAGTTGGTTCTCATACTCCATCAGCAGGGTGATATCATCAAAGGTGGCGATGATCTTCTGCGTATCGCCGTAGATAAACTTCTTGGCGTGGACGGAGAAGATGTAGTCGTGGCCGTTATAGGTGATAAAAGCCTTATGGGGCCTGTCCTGGTTATTGAGGATATAGGTGGTCCAGCGCGAGTCGTTGATGTCTGGCTGGAGATAGCCCTCCTTATCGACGAAGAGGTCGCAGATACAGTTGTATTTGCTTTTGAAATCGTCTACGGAGACGAAGTCGTCGATGTAGCGGAAGAAGGCTTTGTTGGCCTTGACCAGCGTGTAGCCGTCAGTGATGATGACGATACTGTTCTGGGCGTTGAGGATCGATTCGGTATAGAGACGCTGTTCGCTCAGTTCGTGGGTCTTGGCTTCGACCTTTTTCTCCAGTCCCTGGTTCAGCTCCCGGATCTCCTGGTCCTTTTCCCTGACGGTCAGAAGCGTCTGTTTCTGGGCTTTTTGAAGGATACGGATCTTGGCGATCAGCAGGCCGAAAAGCACGCCGACGATGGTGGGGATGACGAACATACGCAGCTCGTACGTCCCGTAGATAAAATTGGCCTGGATCAGACCGGCGGTCACGACGAAAATCACCGACAGACTCACATACAGAAGGTAGATCCAATAGCTCCGGTCTGTTTTGGGAATGTGGTAGTGGGTCATATGGTCGGCATATCGATATTGGGATTGGGCGGGGTGGTCTCGATCTCCACGGGGATCTGGGTCTCCTGGTAGAAGGTCGTCTCCACTTCGCTGTGGGCATCGACAAAGCGCGTAAAGCGCTTCTGGAATACCATCTTAACGGTCCCTATGGGACCGTTACGCTGCTTGCCGATGATCACTTCGGCATCCTCCTCTTCGCTGGCGACGAAGGTGGACTTGTATTCGCGCCCCTCTTCCTTCGCCTTCTTCTCGCGCTCACGCTCCTCTTTCTCTTTGTAGACGGCGTCGCGGTAGATAAACATGATGATATCGGCATCCTGCTCGATCGCCCCGGACTCCCGGATATCGCTGAGCATCGGGCGCTTGTCGCTTCGGCTCTCCAGACCACGGTTAAGCTGGGAGAGGGCCATGATCGGCATCTCCAGTTCACGGGCGAGCATCTTGATCCCCCGTGAGATCTCGCTCACCTCCAGTTGCCGGTCTTTACCGTTGCCTTGGCCCGACATCAGCTGGATGTAGTCGATGATGGCGAGGTTGACTTCGGGGTGTTTGCTCTTAAGCTCCCGCAGTTTGCTGCGCAGCTTGTGGATCGTCAGCATTCCGTCGTCGTCGACAAAAAGTTTGGAGCGGTTAAAAAAGTCGATGGAGGAGCTTAGGGTGCTCCACTGGCCGTCGTCCATGTCCCCGACCCGGATGTTCTGGAGGGGGATGGAGGAGTGGGCGGCAAGCATACGCATCATCAGTTGTTCCGCGGGCATCTCCAGGGAGAAGATGGCGACCCCTTCACCGTGTTTGAGGATGTTGTTGGCGATGTTGAGGACGAAAGCCGTTTTCCCCATCGCCGGACGGGCGGCGACGACGATCATATCTCCCCGGCCGAAACCGGAGGTCTTTTTGTTCAGGCCGTAGAAGCCGGTATCGACGCCGATGACAAGGGAGTTGCCCCGCTCTTTGTTCTCGTTGATCCGTTCCAGGGTCTCCTTGGTGATCGTCGGGGCGTCTTTAAAATCCTTGCTGGCACTGTCGCTGGTGATCTTATAAAGCTGCTGCTGGACGACGTCGATCGCCTCGTCGCTGCTCATGTCCTCTTCCATCGTCACCTTCTTGATCTCGGTGGTCAGACGGATAAGCTCGCGTTTGAGCGAGAGCTCTTTTAGCTCGTCGGTATAGGCTTTGGTGTTGGAGAGGGGGTTGGCCGAGAGGATGTCCAGCAGGGCCGGTTCGTCGAACTTGTTTCTGGCGGTAAGGCGTTTTTTGATGAACTCCTCGTCGATGGGCATATCCGAGGTACTGAGCTCTTCCATCGCCCGGAAGATGTTCTGGTGGGCGGGAAGGTAGAAGCTCTCGGGCTTCAGTTCGCTGTAGACCTCTTCGAAGATGGAGGGTTCGAAAATGATGGAGCTTAGAACCGATTTTTCAATATTGATGTTATGCAGATTGTCCATTATTTACAGCGCTTTTTTTAAAAATTTATGGTTTGCCCGGTGCCTGAAGGAGGCGATCTAAAGTCTTTTATTATAGTCAATGGGCTTTGAGAGGCAAATTAAACGCCCCATGGGTGTCCCGGTTTTAGCCCCGGGAGACCTCTTTGAGGGTGTCGGCGATGAGGAAGGAGAGTTCCAGTGCCTGTTCGCCGTTAAGACGCGGGTCGCAGAAGGTGTGGTATCGGTCTTCAAGACCCGATTCCGTGATCTGCTGGGCGCCGCCGACACATTCGGTGACGTCGCGTCCGGTCATCTCCAGGTGGATACCGCCCGCAACCGTTCCTTCGGCGCGGTGGATCTGGAAGAACTCTTTGACCTCCTGGAGGACGTTTTCAAATAGACGGGTCTTGTAGCCGCCTTCGGTCTGGTAGGTGTTCCCGTGCATCGGGTCGGAGCTCCAGACGACGTTTTTCCCCTCTTTTTCCACGGCACGGATCAGGGCAGGAAGTTTGTCGCCCAGGTTGCCCGCACCCATCCGGACGATAACGTTCAGGCGGCCCGCTTCGTTGTCGGGGTTGATCGTGTCGATGAGCTTGATAAGGTCTTCGGGTTCCGTTGACGGGCCGGCTTTGATGCCGACGGGGTTTTTGACTCCCCGCAGGAACTCGACGTGGGCACCGTCGGGCTGGCGTGTGCGGTCGCCGATCCAGAGCATATGCGCAGAGCAGTCGTACCAGTCGCCCGAGAAGCTGTCCTGGCGTGTCAGCGCCTCTTCGTAGTGCAGCAGCAGCGCCTCGTGGGAGGTATAAAGGGTCGTCTCTTTAAGCTCCAGCGTATTGTCGCTGTCGATACCGCACGCTTTCATAAACGCCATTGCGTTATCGATATTGTTGGAGAGCTCCTGGTAGCGCTCACCCGCTTTGGACTTGAGTACGAAGTCCAGGTTCCACTTGTGGACCTGGTGCAGGTCCGCCAGACCGCCGCGGGCGAAGGAACGCAGCAGGTTCATCGTAGCAGCCGATTGGTTGTAGGCGCGCAGCATTCTTTCGGGATCCGGGATCCGGGACTCCGGCGTAAAGGCGAGGTCGTTGATGATATCGCCGCGATAGCTTGGAAGCTCCACGCCGTCTACCGTCTCGGTATCCTTGGAGCGCGGTTTGGCAAACTGCCCCGCCAGACGCCCGACTTTGACGACGGGTTTCTGTCCGGCATACATCATGACGACATTCATCTGCAGCAGGATCTTAAACGTATCGCGGATGTTTTTGGCATTAAAATCGGCGAAACTCTCGGCGCAGTCTCCGCCCTGGAGAAGGAATGCTTCACCCGCCGCCACTTTGGCCAGCTCGCATTTAAGGTTGTTGACCTCACCGGCGAAGACCAGGGGAGGATAGGAAGCAAGGGTCTTCTCAACCGCTTGCAGTTTTTCCTGATCAGGGTATGTCGGGTGCTGTTTAATCGGAAAATTCCGCCAGCTATTGGGTGTCCATGTGCTCATAATATTTCCATTATTATCTTGTTTGATACGTACTTCAAAACTTTGTTCCAAAGTACTGCGCTCGCCGCTGTGTCCCTCGCTTCGCTGCGAAGTTTCACGGCATTAAAGTTGCCGCAATAGCGGCAGAAACTTTAATTAAAGCGGTACATTAGTGCGCGATTATACCAGCCTTGGCTTACATTATCCACAAAAAGTGTGATTAAATATCACGCTATTCGGGGTTATTCTCCGACGCAGCTTTCTCCACCTCTTCCAAAAAGACCTTTACCAGCTCTTTTTCATCCAGTCTGGCGACCACTTCGCCCTTTCGCATCACCAGGCCCGCCCCTTTGCCGTAGGCGATGGCGACATCGGCGTGCTTGGCCTCGCCGATGGCGTTGACGACACATCCCATGACGGAGATGTCGAGGGGTTTTTTGATGTGTCGGGTCTTCTCTTCGACCTCCGCAACGGCACTGACCAGGTCTGCTTCAAGCCGTGCACAGGTGGGGCAGGAGATGATGTTGACCCCCTCTTTGGCGATGCCCGCGTCTTTTAGGATCGCTTTGCCGACCCGTATCTCCTCCTCCAGCTCGCCGGTGATGGAGACACGCATTGTATCGCCGATGCCGTCCAGGAGCAGTGCTCCCAGGCCGATGGAGGATTTGACCGTGGCGTGGAAGATGGTCCCCGCTTCGGTGACACCGAGGTGGAAGGGGTATTCCACCAGCGGCCTTAGCCCCCGGTACGCCGCCACGGTCCGCTGGACGTCGCTGGCTTTCATGGAGACCTTGATATCCGTAAAGTCCAGGTCTTCGAGCAGTTTGATATGGTAGAGGGCCGACTGGATCATCGCTTCGGAGGTGGGGCCGTATTTGGCTTCGATCTCCTTCTCCAGGCTCCCGGCGTTGACGCCGATGCGGATCGGGATGCTGCGCTCTTTGCACGCTTTGACCACCTCTTTGATCTTTCCGTTCGAGCCGATGTTGCCCGGGTTGATACGGATACAGTCCACCGTCTTGGCCGCTTCCAGGGCGATCTTATGATTAAAATGGATATCGGCCACCAGCGGCAGGGAGGTACGTTTTTTGATCTCCGGCAGTGCCAGTGCGTCCTCCATATCTGGGCAGCTGACCCGCACGATGTCGCACCCGGCGAAGTGGAGGCGGTTGATCTGTTCCACCGTCGCTTCCACATCGTGGGTTTTAGAGTAGGTCATGGACTGCACCGAGATCGGGGCGTCCCCGCCGACGGCGACATCTCCGACATAGATTTTTTTGGTTTTATATCTGTTTATCATACGCTTCAAATTTCAGTGGATTGGGCTCTTCCCTTTTGGGGAATGATTGGCGTTAAAGTAATATATTTTAGCAAAAATTGCAAGCAAAGCATCAAGGCGGCAATTTCAGAGGTTTTTGGGGATACGGATCGTAAAGCGGGCACCGCCGGGGATATTGTCGACGATGCAGCTTCCACCCATATTGTTTTCGATGATCATTTTGGACATGTAGAGGCTGATACCGACCCCTTTGGATTTGAACTTTGTCGTAAAATAGGGGTCGAAGATCTGGTCGAGGATCGTTTCGTCGATCCCCCCGCCGTTATCGGTGAGGGTGATGACGGCGTCATCGCCGTCGGTGGCCATATCGATGCGCACTTCCCCCTCGGGACGGTTGTTGCGGGTGATCGCTTCGACGGCGTTGTTGACGACATTGAGCAGGACCTGTTTGAACTCGCCGCGGTTGCCCCGTATGTCGATATCCTCCTCGGGCAGGAGCAGCCGGACTTTGGTCTGTTCCAGTTCGGGCAACAGCAGGGCGGCGATCTCGTCCAGCACCCTACGAACGGAAAAAAGGCTCTTCTGCCTGTCGTCGTCGTTAAAGAAGTGGCGGAAGTTTTCGATCGTGTCGGACATATAGTGGATCTGCTTCATGGAGCGGGCGATATTGTCTTTGATATAGGCATCGGTCAGTTCCCCGAAGGCTTTGGCTTCGGCGAAGTCCTGGATATTGAGTGCCAGGACATTAAGGGGCTGGCGCCAGTGGTGGGAGATGTTGGTGAGCATCTGGCCCATGGCCGCCAGCTTCTCCTGGTGGATCAGCTGCTGTTCCTGGCGGTGTCTCTTTTCGGTCTCTTCACTGACCCGCTCTTCGAGATGGCGGTTGAGCTCTTCGAGC
The DNA here is from genome assembly GCA_050297855.1 of Campylobacterales bacterium. GTDB lineage: Bacteria > Campylobacterota > Campylobacteria > Campylobacterales > SZUA-545 > SZUA-545. The sequence goes on along the minus strand of JBNKTC010000020.1, from coordinate 82,666 downwards.
TCTTTGGTCCGTGCGCGCACCATCCCCTCCAGTCTGCGGGCACTTTTGCGCGCCTCTTTTGCCTTGCGGAGCGTCAGGGTGAGCAGGAAGACCGCCACCAGCAGGAAAAGGCCCAGGGGTACGGCCAGTTTGATGCTGTGCTGGAAGGCGATCAGATTGGTCAGGTCGATAGCCTCAAGGGGACGGTGCAGGATAAAGTAGCCCATGGGTTCCCCGTTGTTGTCGTTCAGAGTGTGGAGTGTGATGAGACACGCATCGTCGATCAGGTAGTTGTCGATACCGATAAAACGGGCGACGCCGTCACGTTTGAGCTTGGCGATCAGGTGTTCATCGGCCGTGGCGTTGACGACGTAGTAGTCGTCGATAAACTGCTGCGTAAGCGAACGGGTAAGTTGGGGACGGTATTGTTTGTCCACAAGGATGGCGACGTCGATGTTGTTTTCGCTCAGGTTTTTTTCGATGGAGTTGAAGTGGGCGATCACCTCCAGGCTCCCGATGAAGCGTTTGCCGTCATAGATCGGGACGAGGGACTTGAAGGTCATGGAGAAGATGCCGACGCTGATGTTGTTGATGATGTGGGGGGAGCGGATCATCTCCCTGACATCGATCCGTTTTTCTATCAGCGAGTCCCCGGTCTTCTCGGTCCAGGTGCGGTAGCGGCTCACACCACGGCTGTCGACCACCTGGAACCAGACGTTCCGGTAATCGGTATGCTGCTGCAGCTTTTTTGAAAAGGCCCGCAGGTCCTTGGGGTGCTGACCCGTTTTGAGAAAACGGATGAGCTCCTGGTCGTCCGAAAGGCCCAGGGCGATGGCAAAGGTGCCGTTTTGTTTATCCTTGATCTGGGAGCGGACATTCTCTTTCATATTGTCGGCGACCCGGGTATAGGTGCTCTCTTTGATCGATTCGATCTTGACATTGATCAGCTGGTTGAGGAACAGGAGCAGGGCGGCGAGCAGCAGGACAACGACCGTTATCGTAACAAATCTCAAACGCAACGCAGCTCCTTTGGATCGAAAAAGAATATCTTATAGTAAATCCGCTTATCCAATCCGCTCCCGGACGACGCGGTAGTAGACGGCGCTGAGCAGGAACAAAACACCCAACAGCGCCGTGATCGTCTCAAGGGGGATGCCGCCGCTTGCCAGGATACCGATCAGGAGCGAGATGACGGCATTGGTCGTCAGGAAGACCATATCGTTATAGGCGATGACCCGTCCGTAAAACGCCTTCTGGACATTGGCCTGGATCAGGCTGTACGTCAGCGACCAGATGGAGGTGCTGAAAAGACCGGTAATAAACGTCCCCACAAGACTCAGGTAGTAAGTCGGCTGCAGGGCGGCCCAGAGCAGGATGGCTGCTCCCTGGCCCAGCAGCAGGAGACCCAGCAGTTTTTTCTGGTCCTTGAACTTGATAAAAAGAAACGGTCCCAGTGCAAGTCCCAGGGCCCGGACGGCGTTGATAAAGCCGATGGCCAGGGGTTCGGAGACGTCTTGGGCATAGTAATTCTTGGCCAGCAGGGTCACCAGTGCGTCAAAGGCGGTAAACCCGACTGTGGCGTGCAGCAGGATCAGGTGGATCAAAAAGGGGTGTTCTTTGATATAGAGAAACCCCGCCTTGACAAAGTGGATAAACCCTTCGGCATGGTTTTTGACGAACCTTGGGATATCAAGCCGGGTCAGCAGCAAGATAGCCGCCAGGAAGGTGAGGGCATCAAAGATGAACGCTTCCATGATACCGATATACTCGACAAAAAGCCCTCCGGCGGCCATCCCGACGACAAAGGTGACCGACCAGGTGATGGAGTTGATGTCGTTGGCGGTCCGCAGCTCCTCCTTTGTGACGAGCGAAGGGATCAGGGCCATCTCGGCGGTAAAGAAGAAACTGGCGCTGCTCATCTTGACAAAGACCAGCAGAAGCAGCAGCCAAATGAGCGACGGGTCGTCGATGAGGATCATCAAAACCGTTGCGGCGGTCTCGACGATGAGCAGGGTGTACATCAGCTTTTTGGTATCGCTGCGGTCGACGACCGTGCCGGATAGGGGAGCCTGAAGGGCGCCGGGGAGCCAGTGGAATGCCGCTGCGACGGCGACGATGAGGGGTGAGGCGTTAAAATCGATCAGGAGCGAATAGATGGCGACGACGGTAAACCAGGACCCGAACCCGCTGACGAGGTTGATAAACCAGAGGATGCGGATGTTTCTGTTGGCGCGGAGCAGGGCGAAATATTCCAAAAGACGGCCTCGTATTTATTCGGATTTTGTGGATTTTATCATAAGATAGAGGCAACGGAGTTAAAAGAGTAGCATTTCAAAAAAGAACAACGGAAAAAAATATGGAAAAAGTCTTTAAATTTCTTTCGGCGGTCATTTTTGCCGTTGTGGTCCTCGGGTTTATCACACTGGGGATCTATATCTTTTTTATCAAAGAGAATCCGACACACGGGGTAGGGGTCCTGGGTGAGGCCTCCTCGCAGGTTGACCCGACGCAGCCCGTGGCGGTCGTGGACGATCTGCTTGAGGAACAGCCCAAGCCCAAACCGGAGAGCCTGGAAAAATACGCCTACAAGGTAGAGGAGAAACCCTTTTCGGTATTGGATATTCTCTTTTATATCCTGGGGGCGCTGGTGGGGCTTTTTGTCCTGAAGAAGCTGGTACAGTTCTGGCAGTATCTTATTAAAAACAGTGCCTGAGGCCCTTAGAGGGCCTGGAGGTTCTCCGACTGGATGATGGCGGCGACCAGCTGGGTCGGCGTGCAGGCGGTGATGTGGGCGTGGTAGAGACGGCCTGTCTTCATATCGGGGATGTCCGAGTCATTCACCAGGATCTCCGGGTCGATCTCGGGGGCCCAGGCGACGTGCTTGGCGCTGTAGAGCAGGTCGTGTTCGCTGCTGACCCCATTAAGGATCAGGTCCACCTTCTGCCCGACGTAGCCGTTCAGTTTTTCCCGAAGTTTGGCATCCACGATCGCCTGGAGCTCCTTGAGGCGCGCTTCGATCACCTCTTCCGGGATCTTGTCCGCCATCTCGCTGGCGGGGGTCCCCGCCTCGTCGCTGTAGGCGAAGAGATTGATCATGTCGTACGGGGTATTTTCGATATGGGCTTTCAGCTCCTGGTACTCCGCTTCCGTCTCACCGGGATGGCCGACGATAAAGGAGGTGCGCACATAGGCGTCCGGGACGGAAAAGATCTTCTCCATCAGTCCCAGGGTCTTCTCCTTGCCGAACCCGCGCTTCATCCGTTTGAGCATACTGTCGCTGATATGCTGGAGCGGGATATCGAAGTAGTTGTGGAAGACCGGGGAGTCGGCGATGACGTCGATAAGGTGCTTGGACGTCGTGGAAGGATAGAGGTAGAGAATGCGCGCACTCTTGACTCCTTCGATCTTTTCAACATGTTTGACCAGCAGGGAGAGGCCGTCGTCGATATGCTGGTCGCGCAGGTAGGAGCTGCTGTCCTGGGAGATGAAGCTGAAGTCGAAGTAGCCTTTCTCCACCAGGGCCTTGACCTCTTTCTCCACGCTGTGGAGCGTTCGCGAGTGGAGCAGCCCTTTGAAGCTGGGGATGGCGCAGAAACTGCACTGCTGGTTGCACCCTTCGCTGAGCTTGATATAGGCGTGGTAGGAGGAGCCGGTGATGACCCGCTCTTCGTTGTCGATCAGGAAGACGTCACGGGTGAAGCGGGAGTCTTTTTTCTCCAGCAGCTCGTCGATCTTTGAATAATCCCCGACCCCGGTAAAGACGTCGATCTCGGGGAGTTCTTTTTTGAGCTCGTCCTGGTAACGTTCGCTCAGGCACCCGGCCATGACCAGGAGGGAGTCATCTTTTCGCATGGCGTCCAGGTCGAGGACGGTGTTGATGCTCTCTTCCTTGGCCGCATCGATAAAGCCGCAGGTGTTGACGATGATGACGTCGGCCTCGGTGGGGTTGTTGGTCATCTTGTACTCTTTGAGGCGGCCCAGCATGACCTCTGTGTCGACCAGGTTCTTGGTACAGCCCAGTGATACCACGTGCAGTTTTTTATCCATCGTTTTCCTTAAATTTATATCCACATATTATCGATCAGCCGGGTGGTGCCCACCCGCGCGGCGACCAGGATGACGGTGTTGCCCATCTCGATCGCTTCCAGTTCGTTCAGCAGGCGGTCTTTGATCGCCACATACTCCACGTCCACATCGCCCAGGATCTTGGTCATCTCCGCTTCGATCACGTCCGTATCCCGTTCGCCTTCCTTGATCAGCTTGACCGCCCGGTGCAGGCTTTTGGAGAGTGCCAGGGCGCGCACCTTCTCCTCAGGAGAGAGGTAGGCGTTGCGGCTGCTGAGTGCCAGGCCGCTCTTTTCACGGACCGTATCGCACGGGACGATCTCCAGGTCCATAAACATATCCTCCGCCATCTGCATGATCAGCATCAGCTGCTGGGCGTCCTTCTTGCCGAAGTAAGCCCGAGTCGGCCGGGCGAGGTTAAAGAGCTTCATGACCACGGTCAAGACACCGTCAAAGTGCCCCGGACGGCGGAAGCCTTCGAGGATATAGCCCCGTATCTTGGGGGCGAGAACGCTGAGGCCGTCTTGACTGTACATATCCTCTGCCTGGGGGAGGAAGATGATATCCACGCCCGCCCGCCGGCAGATCTCCATGTCCGCCTGCTCTTTGCGCGGGTAGGTGGAGAGGTCTTCGCCTTCTAGAAACTGGGTCGGGTTGACGAAGATGGAGACGATGACGAACTCGTTTTCGTTTTTGGCCCGTTTGATGAGGCTCAGATGCCCCTCGTGCAGCGCTCCCATAGTGGGGACGAAGCCGACGGAGCCGTCGAGTTTTTTGCGAAGTTCTTGAAGTTCGTGTACGGTGCGCGCGATAACCAAATAAAGCCTCTTTCGGGTATAATCAGTAAAAAATATTATACATTAAGGGAACTCTCAGAACCCTTATTGAAGGAACACTAGAGTGGATAATTACGAATATTCCGAGCTTTTAAAAAAACTGAAACAGCAGGTGGAGAACGCCCGCAGCATTATCAAGCCGGATGAGGTAAAAAAACGCCTGGACGAGATCGAAGCGCTGGAACAGGACCCAGAGTTCTGGAACGACCCTGAAGCGGCTGGGGCGATCCAGAAAGAGAAGACCAAGCTGGGGAATCTTTATAACAAATACATCAAAGCCAGCAGTGCCGTAGCCGACAGCGAAGAGCTTTTCGAGATGGCCAAGGAGGAGGAAGACGCCGATACGGTCGAGAGCCTTTTCGAGGAGGCGTCGAGTCTGGAGCAGCAGATCAGCGCCCTGGAGATCGAGGTGATGCTCAGCGGCGAGATGGACGGAAACAACGCCATCGTCTCCATCCACCCGGGAGCCGGCGGGACCGAGTCCCAGGACTGGGCGAGCATGCTCTACCGGATGTATCTGCGCTGGGCCGAGCGCAAGGGCTTCAAAGCCGAGATCCTCGACTACCAGGACGGCGAGGAAGCGGGGATCAAGGATGCGACGATCGTCATCAAAGGGGTCAATGCCTACGGCTACCTCAAGGCTGAAAACGGCATCCACCGTCTGGTGCGGATCTCGCCGTTTGATGCCAACGCAAAACGCCACACCTCCTTTACCTCTGTCATGGTCTCCCCGGAGATCGACGACGACATCGAGATCGACCTGGAGGAGAAGGATATGCGGATCGATACCTACCGCGCTTCGGGGGCAGGCGGCCAGCACGTCAACAAGACCGAGTCGGCTATCCGGATCACCCATATCCCCACAGGCGTCGTGGTCCAGTGCCAGAACGACCGATCCCAGCACAAAAACAAAGCGGCGGCGCTTAAGATGCTCAAGTCCCGCCTCTACGAGCTGGAGCTGGAAAAACAGCGTGCTATCGAAGCGGGCGTGGAAAAAAGCGAGATCGGGTGGGGGCACCAGATCCGCTCTTATGTCCTGGCACCGTACCAGCAGGTGAAGGATACTCGTAGCAACGAAGCCTTCTCCCAGGTCGACGCGATCCTGGACGGGGACCTTGACAAACTGATCGAAGGTGTCCTCGTCAGTATGAGCAAGAAGGACTGAGTATGGCGGGAAGCGGACGGATCTTCGAAGCTGATTTCCTCCGCGGCGCAGCCATCGTCTTGATGGTGATCTTCCACTTCTGTTTCGACCTCAACTACTTCGGATACATCGATATCGACATCTACCGCGGTGAGTTCTGGAAAGGCTTCCGCGTCGTGATCGTCTCCATCTTCCTTGTCGTCATGGGTGCCAGCCTCGTTTTCGCCTACAAAGGCGGCGTCAACCCGGTTAAATTCAGAAAACGCCTGCTGCTTTTAGGGGGCGCGGCAGCCCTCATCACCTTTGCCACGATCTTTGTCTTCCCCAGAAGCTGGATCTACTTCGGTATCATCCATTTCGTCTTCGTCGCCACGATCGTGGGCGTGCTATTTATCAGAGCCCCCTGGGTCTCGCTGGTGCTGGGTATCCTCATCATCGCCGGATACCAGAGCGGCCACCTCTCGACCCACTTTATCTATAGCTTCCTCCAACCCTATCTCCACCTGCCCATGTATACGGAGGATATCGTCCGCTTCTTCCCGTGGTTCGGTGCGGTACTGATCGGGATCTTTATGGGGAATACTCTCTTTCTGGGACTGAAGGTCCCGCAGCTCAACCTGACGCAGAAGATCGCCTTTTTGGGGCGCCATTCGCTGCTGATCTACCTTGTGCATCAGCCGCTGCTGTTCGGGCCGATGATGCTGATTCATAATATGTAAACAAGCCTATCTGGCTGACGGAGGAGCTTCTTGGAACAGATCCATCTCTATGGTGGTTCTGTTGGTGTCATAGTATCGGGATGTTTTTTTCTGATCAAAATAGCGATCGAGTTGATAACGTTCTTCATCGGAGAGTTTTCGGATCCAGTATCGTTGCTGTTGAAGATGGTTTTGCTGATAGAACCGGTAAGGATTTGCACCGAGTGTATCGGAAAATATATCAAAAGGGATCAGCAGGAGAAACAGAAGATATCTCATGCCTAATCCTGAAGCAGATAACTCCGTTTTCTTTCACCTGACGTCGGGATATTGAGCTGCTCTCGATACTTTGTGATCGTCCGTCGCACCATCTTGATATTAAAGTGCTCCTGTACCTGGTCGAGGATCTTCTGGTCGCTGTAGGGTTTTTGATGGTTTTCCGTCTTGATGAGGTCGAGGATGTAGTCTTTGATCGCCTTGGCGGAGGTGTCTTCACCGACGCTGACGGAGAAGAAGCTCTTGATACTGAAAACACCGCGGTCGCAGGCGATGTATTTGTTTGAGATCGCCCGGGAGATCGTGGAGGTGTTGCGGCTGAGCTCTTCGGAGATGTCGGCAAGCTTCATCGGTTTGACCTCGCCCCCTTTGAAGAAGTCGTACTGGAACTCCACGATCATCAGGCCGATCTTGTAGAGGGTGGCTTTGCGCATATTCATCGCATCCACCAGGTCCTTGGCCTCTTTGAGCTTCTCTTTGACGAAGGGTTCGTCTTTTCCGAAGGTGACGTTTTCCATCAGGATGTTGGGGTAGAAGTTGTCATTCAGCGAGACTTCCAGGTTGCCGTCGCGCTCCAGGACGTAGATGTCCGGGATCACCTGCTGGGACTCCTGGATGTACTCGATGGCCGGCGGGTTTTTGAACTTTTTGAAGATTGTGTAGGCATCCTGGAAGTGGGGGGATTTTCTAAACTTGCTCAGGTCGTCCATGTTGTCGATCATCTCGCACAGCAGCTGGTAGACCTCGTTTTCCATCTCGTATTCGTTCATCTGGAAATGGAAGCTCTCCTTGATCTCCCGGGCCGCGATCCCGGCCGGTTCGATCATGGCGAAGCGGGAGCGGATCTTCTCCACGGTGGCCGCATCGGTATTGTTGCGTTCGGCGATCGTCTTGACGTCCCCTTCGAAGAAGCCGTCTTCACTGAGGTTGGCGATGATCTCCATGGCGATCTGTTTGGAGAGCGGCGTGGGGAAGAGCTGGTCGCTGACCTGTTCGTAGAGTTTGTCATAGAGGGAGCTTTTGTGGATCGACATCGCTTCGATCGTGTCAGTGTGGGAGTTCTTCTTCTCAAACCGCTGGAAGTGGTCGAAGTCGTCGTAGCCCTCTCTCAGGTCGTCGAATTCGCTTTCGGGCTCCTCCTCGACGAACTCGGTCTCCTGGTTGGATTCGATCTCGACATAGGGGTTGATGCTGGCGTACTCTTTGAGTTTGATCTCCAGCTCGTTCAGAGGGCATTGCAGCAGGGGAAGCCAGTTGCGTAGCGTGGCGGAAAGGGTCTGCTTGTTTGCAATGGTCTGACGCAGTTTCACTGCTTAATCTCCTTTTTGAGCAAAGCAGCAAAAAGACTCTTCGGCAGAGTGCCCTCGCGACCTTGTCGCTCCATGAAACAATGATAGCTTGTATGGGTTGTATACGATTGTTTCATAACTTGAAGTGTTCTCCCAGGTAATTGGCGCGTACCAGTTTGTTCTCCCCGATCTCGGCCGCGTTCCCGTGCGCCAGGATCACCCCGTCTTTGAGGACGTAGGAGTAATCACAGATCGAGAGGGTCTCGCGGACGTTGTGGTCGGTGATGAGTACGCCGATATTCTCCTCTTTGAGCTGGTTGATAATATTCTGGATATCCAGGACAGCAATGGGGTCGACCCCGGCGAAGGGTTCATCCAGCAGGATGAACTTCGGTTCGGCTACAAGCGCACGTGCGATCTCGGCACGGCGGCGTTCCCCGCCTGAGAGGTTGGCTCCCCGGCGTCTTCGGATATGTTCGATATTAAACTGCTCAAGTAGTGTCTCTATTCTCTCATTTTGTTTGTTAATATCGTCTTTAAAGGCGATCTCGGCGGCGAGGCGGAGATTCTCCTCCACGGTGAGGTCTTTAAAGATGCTCGACTCCTGGGGAAGATAGCCGATCCCCATGCGCGCACGGTCGTGCAGGGAGAGTCCGGAGACGTCCTTCCCGTCGAAATAGATCTTGCCGCTGGTAGGTTTGACCAGGCCGCAGACCATGTAGAACGTGGTGGTCTTCCCGGCCCCGTTGGGTCCCAGGAGTCCCACGACCTGGGCGCTTTCGACCTCGATGTCGACCCCGTGCAGGATCTGGGTGGTTTTGTAGCTCTTTTTGAGCGCTTCGGCTCTAAGCGTGTGCTTGGACATCAAATATCCTCTTCTCTTTCTCTTGGGTGATGGCGATCGTGATGTAGTCGATGCCGTAGGTTTTCAAAAGGGTCTCGATCTTTTCGTCGGCCCATTCGACGAAATGGAACCCCTCGTTTTCCAGGTTCTCAAAGAGTCCCCGGGAGATAAACTCATCGCTGCCGATACGGTAGATGTCGTAGTGGCAGATCCCCTCGCCGTACTCGTGCATGACGGCAAAGGTGGGTGAGGAGGTCTCTGCCTCCGGCGCGCAGAGGGCGGCGAAGTGTTTGACAAAGGTGCTTTTGCCCGCTCCAAGGTCTCCACGCAGCAGTACGACGATGCCGTCCGGGTAGTGTTCCAGCACATACTTGGCGACGGCGTCGAGTTCGTCGGGGGTGGGGACGTCGAAAGTCATAGGCTCCGGCTTACCTTGATGATCTTCTCCAGGGCCGCTTTAGCTTTGCCCGAATCGATCGCTTCGTTGGCCATGGCAATGCCGTCTTGATAGTCGCGCGCCATTCCCTCGACGATGAGACTGGCGGCCGCGTTGAGAATGACGATGTCGCGCTTGGCACCGTTTAGCTTGCCCTCTAGGATGGAGCGGGTGATGTGGGCATTCTCTTCGCCTTCACCCCCTTTGATCGCCTCGAGACCCGCTTTTTCAAAGCCCAGCTCCTGGGGGTCCAGTTCGTAGGTGGCGATGCCGCCCGATTTCAGTTCGGCCACGAAGGAGGGGGCACCCAGGCTCAGTTCGTCCAGCCCGTCGCCCGAAGCGACGACCATGGCGGACATGCTTCCGCTTTTTTGAAGGACAGCCGCCATCTTCTCGACGAAACTCTTGTCGTAGACCCCGACAAACTGTTTTTTGACATCGGCGGGGTTGGTGAGCGGTCCCAGGATGTTAAAGACGGTCCGGTGGGGGATCGACTTACGGATCGGCATGATGTGTTTCATGGCCGGGTGGTGGTTCTGGGCGAAAAGGAAGGTAAAGCCCGACTCTTCGAGCATCTTTTTCTGCTGCTCGACATTTAGATCCAGGCGGATGCCCAGCTTTTCGAGCATGTCGGCGCTTCCTGATTTGCTGGTGATGGAGCGGTTGCCGTGCTTGGCCACGTAACATCCCAGGGATGTCAGGAGCAAGGAGGTGGTGGAGGAGATGTTAAAGCTGCCCGATTTGTCCCCGCCGGTACCGACGATATCGATCAGTTTCTCTTTGATGGCAGGGTCGACCTCTACCTTGACGGCGTGGGCTTTCATCACCTCCACGGCCGCCGTGATCTCATCCACACTTTCGCCGCGCTCATAAAGTTCGATCAGAAAATTCCGGGCTTCCTCTTCGCCCATCTCGGCGGTAAAAAGTCGTTCGAATTGTAGTTTTGCTTCTTCGTAGTTCATGCAACCTGCCTTACGTATTCCTCTTTTTTGCTTTTGGGGATCGACTTGGTCGTCGGGATCTGGAGCACTTCGTATTTTTCGGTCGATTCCAGGTAGACGAACTCGATGATATCGCCGATCTTGACCTGTTTGGAGGCTTTGGCGACGTTTCCGTTGAGCTTGACGGCGTCGTGCTTGATCATATCCTGGGCGATGGCCCGGCGTTTGGTCAGGTTGACGGCGTTGATAAACTTATCGATTCGCAAGAGAATCCCTTCATTTTATGGTGTTTTGATTGTACAGTAAATAGTTTAAAAAACGGTATGCCCAGAGGGCGCGACGGGGGAAGGGAGTCAGCTCTCCCGTCGCAGTGCGTTGAGCGTATCGGAGAGCGCGGATAAAAAGGTGTCGTAGCTCTCCAGTCCCTTTGCCTTGGCGATCTTAACGGAGCAGGTGATCGTCGGCAGCTCGCCCAGCTTTTTGTTCATGATACTCTGTCGGATCTTGGCGGCGGCCATCTTGATCAGGTCGAGGTTGGTCGAAGGGGGGATGACGGCAAAGTGACCGCCCATGAGGCGGCCGATGTGGTAGGTATCCCCCAGCTCTTCGCGGATGATCTCCACGATGCGCCGGAGTGCTTTGTCCCCGGTCGTAAAGCCGTATTCCGTATTGATCATCTCCAGTGCATCGATATAGAGCAGGATCAAAACGGGGTCTGTTTTGGCCAGGGTTTTAAGCTCCTTGCTTTTTTCATAAAAGCCTGTGGCGTCGAGGGCGTCGGTTATCCGGTCGATGTTGGCGGGCGGAGGGATCAGCTCTTCGTTTCCGACGGCGTCCAGCTCGACGAACTCGGAGTCCAGTTCGCTTTTGAGGTGGGTGATGTCGGTCAGGGAGACAAGGAAACGCCCCTTGAACTCCGGCAGCATCGTGATGTTGACGGCGAAGTGTTTGGAGGCACCGCTGGGGTAGGCGAGGGTGATCTTTTTGCGTTTTTGGGTGCGGTTTTCGTAGAGGGTTGCGATCCAGCTGTCGCGGTTGAGGGCATACTCCTCGTAAAAGATCCGCTCGTTCAGCTCGTCGCTGCGTCGGATCAGTTCTTCGACCGAGGCGAACCCGGCGAAGTCCAGCATCCGTTTGTTGGCCATCAGTACCTTTTGGCCGTCGGTGACGAAGAGGAGGTTGCTCTGTGCGTCCAGGAGGTTCTGGATATAGCGCATCTGGTAATCGAGCTTTTTCTCCGCCAAGACCATGTCGATGCAGCGGTTGATGGCGTTAAAGAGCTTGCGTTCGCCGATCGGTTTCTGGACATACTGGCTGACCCCGATGTCGATGGCTTCGAGGAAGAAGTTCTTGTAGTCAAAGGCGGTGAGGAGGATGATCTGGGCTTTGGGGTTCAGGGCCCGGATCTCGCGGGACATCTCCAGACCCGTCATCCGCGGCATCTTGATATCACTGATGACTAAATCGGGCCGGAATTTGCGGTAGAGGGCCAGCCCCTTCTCCCCGTCTTCGGCCAGAAGGAGACGGCCCACCCGCTGCATAAAGATCAGGTTGAGCTGTTCCCGCGCTTCGGGTTCGTCCTCGCAGCAGAGGACGGTCAGTCCCCGCAGTGCTTTATCGTAGTCGATGTTGTTGATCACGTCGGCCCCATTAACTTCGTAGTATTAAATATGATTATTAGTCAATAGACGTATAATAGTCTAGACTCATTTAAATTAAAGGGAAAGGGTACGGCGGATGCAGTTTTCATACAAGAGTAAGTTCATCCTCCTGTTTATCCTTTTCGGGATCTTTGTCGTTGCCGGGTCGTTAATGGCCTACTACGTTATCGAGAGCAAAAACGTCAAAAAAGATTTCCTCGACAACGCCAGTACGATCATCTCCATCAAACAGGACCGTTTCCGCCAGTTCGTCACCCGGACCAACGATGCCGTGACGTCGCTCTCCCAGAATATCCTCGTCAAACAGTATGTCAAAAACCGCCGCCAGAAGGCACTTTTTGAGAGTGTCGTCACGATGGTTGCGACGAGCAACCCCGATTTCCTGACCTTCGGCTTTGTCACAGTAAAAGGGAACCAGTTGTTCCGCTACGAGCGCAACAGCAAAACGGGAAAACTGGCGGCTGTAGGCGGGAAGCTGCCGCGTTACAGGGATACGGCCTGCATCGAGGCGACCCTGGGGCTGCAGGAAAAGAAGGTGCGTTTCAGCACCGCACGTACCGTTATCGGCGGGATCGAATACCCGGCGATCAAGGTCTCGACCCCGCTCTTTATCAAAGGGAGGCTGCAGGGGTTTGTCTATGTCGAAGCCAATATGCGCGCCCTGATCGACTCGATGCAGAAATCGAGCGTCGGGTTTATCCACCTGACTGACGGGGAGGGGAAGTTTCTCGTCTATAACGACGACCTCTATATGAAGCAGGACGGTTTCGATCTCGAAAAAGCCTACGGCGAGATGGCCGACGACATCCTTTTTGCCGATATCTACGTGGGCAAGGAGATGTACGCCCAGACGATCCGTCTCGGGGAGGAGAACGAGTTTAAGATCATCCTGCAGATGCACAGCGACAAGCTGGAGAAAAAGAAGGCGGAGCTCTTTACCCTTTCGCTTTGGCTCATCGGGGCGGTGGCACTGCTCTCGCTGCCGCTGGCCTATCTGTTTGCAATTATTCCCGACCGCCTTAACCGCAAGGTCGTGGAGAAGAGCAACGAGCTGGCGGAGCTGAACAAAAACCTCGAACAGCGGGTCGTAGAGGAGGTGAACATCCGCCGCGAAAAGGAGAAGATGCTCGTCCACCAGTCCAAGATGGCTTCCATGGGCGAGATGATCGGGGCCATCGCCCACCAGTGGCGTCAGCCCCTGAATACCCTCAGCCTGATCTCCCTGGGGATCAAAGACTATTTCCGGCGGGGCCAGCTGGACGAAGCGCGCCTGGAGCACGAGATGGAAAAGGTCGACAACCAGCTGCAGTTTATGTCCAAGACGATCGATGATTTCCGCAACTTCTTTAAGGCGGACAAAGAGAAAGAGCCTTTCGAAGTGGCGCGTTCCATCCAGGATGTGCTGACGCTTCTCTCGTCCCAGATCGTCAAGCACAAGATCGATGTCGTTTTCGAGTGCCTGGAGGAGGGCGCGCTGAAAGCATCGGTCCATCTGGACGAGAGCAAGGCGGCTTTCGGGGAGTTTGCCGCCTATGTGGACGGCTACAAAAACGAGTTCAAGCAGGTGGTGCTCAATATTATCAATAATGCCAAGGATGCCATCCTGGAAAAAGCAATCGACGGGAAGATCACGATCCGTGTCGCCCTGGAGAGGGGAAAGGTGATCACGACGATCCGGGATAACGGCGGGGGGATCCCCGAGGCGATCCTGGAGAGGATCTTCGAACCCTACTTCTCCACCAAGGGAGAGCACGGGACCGGCGTGGGGCTGGATATGTCCAAGACGATCATCGAAGAGAATATGCAGGGCAGTATCACCGCGGAGAACCGGGAGGGCGGGGCCTGCTTTACGATCACGCTGGATCAGGCCGATAGTGATGAGGTCTTTGCCACGGAGGTCTCTTCACCTGTGATCCTCAAGGCGGCCCCGGCGGATATTGCAGAGCCCGAAGCGCTTTCGGCCGATGCGGAAGAGGGGACGGCATACCTTAACGACCTGATGGAGGATTTCGGCATGGGGAGCCCTTCGGGAAGCGATGCCATCGATTTTATTGATTCACTCTACAAAGAGGAGGATGTTACCCACCCTCCCGGCGAGACAGAGCGGCTGGCCGATATTACAAAACGGATTACGGGGTTAAAAACGACTTTTGATAAACTAAGCGAAACATTCCCGAATATCGGAACGTTCCGCACGAACCGGGATGAGTGCGACACGCTCCTGCGGGAGCTGGATGAGGTCAAACAGATCATAGAAGACGGGGACGGGGCCCGGTAACAAGGAAGTGCCAATTATGAAACTGACAAGCCGAATTTTTCTGATACTGAGTCTGATGGGAAGTAGTGCGGTCGCCGCCGAGATCGTGACGGTCGGGAAGATCGTCAAGACAAAAGGGAACGTGATCAAGGTCCACCGCGGCTGGGAACGCAAGACGGTCCGCGGCGTTCGGAACATCACGATCTACGATCACGACTCCATCACGACCGGAGCCGGTTCCAAAGCGTACATCAAGCTGATCGACGGCTCCAAGGTCTTCCTCGACAAAAAGAGCAACATCATGATCCGCAGCAACTGGCAGATCAAACAAAAGTACGGCGACGTACAATACGACATCAAAAAACGCCCCGAAAAGATCAAGCTCCAGGTGATCACCGATTTTGCCAAGATCAACGTGACGGGAACGAAGTTCCGGGTCATTACGCTTAAAGAGGGGCAGAAGGTGGTCCTTAAGGAGGGGAACCTCAGTTTCGAACTCCCCAAAACGATGACGCTGGATGTGAACGATGAACGGTGCAAAGAGCGGTATACCGCGGAGGTCGACCGCGTGGATATCAAAGGGGGCGAAGCCCTGACATTTGCCGATGACGGGAAGATATACAAAGAGTGCGGGGTCTCCCACCTCCCGATTATCACCGAAAAAGAGATCCCCGATGCCGTGACGCTGCTCTACCGCCCCTTTAAGGGGATGCACCAGTGCGGGGCAATCTCCAACACCTTTACCAGCGCAACGACCCAGCCCAACATCGTCGGGATCGAAGACGGGTGTACGCTGGATGTGACGGCGGAATACACCTCCTGCCGTATGATCAGCGGGAAGAATATGCAGCCGACAACCTATCAAAAAGAGGGGAATCATTTCACCTATACCCTCAAACCGCTCAATATGAAGCAGGAGGCAAGCGTACAGTACCAGTGTACAAAATAGCGGGATGCGTGATAAAATTTAAAATATCGTACTAAAGGTACGATTATTGCTTATATTTAAGAAGTGATCGTACAAGGAGCTCCGTATGATTGAAAAAGTAGCTAGTAACTTTCCCCTATCGTTTAAAGTCAGCACGACCCGTCAGTCCGATGCGTTTATCCTGGAGACAGGGGATGAACGCGGTCTGATGCGAAAGAGCAAGGCGGACACGTATCGCTCCCTTATCGAAGAGAGCGTACTGCGTGATTCGATGCTCAATCCGCTGCTCTCCGGCAGCTCGTCTGCTACCCGGACGCTTTTTGAGAACCTGACGCAGCAGTCCGCTTCTGCACGGATGGTGGATTCATCCCAGATAGCGGCAGCGGGGAGTCTCGGCAGTACCTCTTCCCCGCTGCAAAACGGTACGCTCTCCTATGACACGCTACCCGTCTTTAATGCCGATTCGACCCTCTTTTATTATGGTGCTCCCAAGCCGGAAGACTTCTATTTCGTTCCTGAAAAACTGTGGCAGGCGGTCGTATCGACTCCGGGGATCGAAACGGCGGTCGAGGCGTTCGAGGGGGTCCCGGCACTCTTTGAGATGCCCCGCTGGGAAGTGGAGACGGGTGTCGGAAAAGAGCCCCGTTTTAAACGGGTAGAGGTGGATGATGCGACCATGCTCTCCTATGACTATCCGCAGATCCTGGCGTATGCGGTGGACGTGATGCAGCGTGACGGTGCCGGAAACCGGGAGATATCGGCCCTGGAGTCGCTGACCGAAAATATCCGCCGTGTCCTGAACGAACCGCTCACACTCAGCTCCCGCCCGTCGGAGGCGTATTACGCCTCGCGGATCCTGGTACTCTTTGGCGTGGAGGAGCTGTATGCCGCCTATGAAAAGAGCCTTAAGGATTATGTCAAATGGGTCAAAGGGACGATGCCGACGGATGAGCAGATGCGGATCTTTTCCATTCCGAAGGAGCTGGAAAAGGAGTATACGGGACTAATGGCGGATACCCAGTATGAGCCCCTTCTGACAGAGACGCTGGAAGCGCGTCTGCAGGAAAACACCAGCAACTATAACTATCCGAGGAAACACTCCTCTGCAATCCGGAAAGTGGTCAGCAGTCATCCCGCAGCGGGTGAAATCCCGGAGACAGATACAGCGGTGGCTCCTTCTGTTACTGCCGGGACTTCGGAAGCGGCGCAGACCTCAGCTCCGACAGCTTCCGAAGAGGCGACGACAACCTATCCCGCCATACCCGACCGCCCGCTGACATCGCGGGAGAAACTGGTCTTTTACGGAAGTTTCGATCCGGAACATATTCAGCGGGCCAAAGACCATCCTGCCGGATCAAGACCGTAAAACGCCTGCAGCTCGTTATAGATATCCGGGAAGTCGCTTTTCAGGCTGCCCGGCTTCGTAAAAAAGAGTTCGCTGAGTACGGCAAAAAATTCCGCTTCACTGGTGGCTGCGTAGGCTCCGAAAAGCTTGTATTTTCCCCACTCCCGGTTTGTGAGCCATTTGTGGTTCAGCTTTTTATAATGCCGGAAGATCGTATGGACCCAGGCATCGTATTTGGAACGCTCCAGCGGGGGGATCCCGTCGGCTGCCCCGTCCTCAAAGTCGAGTTCATGGGCGAATTCGTGGATGATGACGTTGTGGTGGCGCAGCTGGTAGGCCTCTTTTTTGGCTTCATGCCAGGAGATGACGACCACGTCGCCCGAAGACTGCCCCTCCATGATAAAGCGCTCCTTGGTATAGATCCCCCCATAGCTTTTAACCTCGTCGGCAACAAAGCGGTAGGGGTAGACCAGGACCGTTTTGAGTTCGTGGTAACAGTCTTGGGGAAGCTCCAGGGTGATCATGCAGGCATAAAAGGCGATGACTACCCGCATCTCGTCGGTCACATCTTTTTTTATCCCGATGAACTCTTTTTCAAAGAGAAAGAGGGCGATGCGCGATTCGACCCGGTTTCGCATCTGGGGATCAAGGGCACGGTAAAAGGGGATCTTCTCGAGGTAAACACGGTACTTTTCCGGGAAGGGGGTTTGCTTAAGCCGATGCCTTTCATAACGCTTTTTCAGGAAGGAAAAAAGCTTGAAAAGCAGGTAGTATACGACAAAGAGAACCAGCAGTTCCATAAGGGCAAGATGGTATGACACGGGGGCTCCTTTGTCATTTGTTGGCTTTTGTGATAGCGCAGTTTTACCATAAAAAAGTTGATAGTGAACATTTCATGATTTCTTAATTGACTTCCACTACTCTTTGCACTATAATTTGTCCAAATCAAGTCGGTCATCCGCTTACTTGAAAAATTTAAGGAGTAATGTATGAAATTCAATCGTTTAGTAGTTACAGTACTTTTCAGTATGGTTGCTTTCTTTTCAGCTGCTCAGGCTGATGCGAAAAAAGGTCAGAAACTGTATCTGAAAGCATGTAAAGCTTGCCACGGAAACGGTACAAAAGGTGCGGCAATGCACTCTCAGGCCGAGTGGACAAAACTTTTCGAAAACGATGCTGCCGGTATGGTAGAAGCCCACAAAGGAACTAAAGGCGAGAAAAAAATGAGTCCTAAGTTCTTTAAAAAACGTGGTCAGCACATCTTCGACTTCCTGCATGAGTATGCAAACGACAGCGGTAACGTTCCATCCTGCTAATTATGCAACTATGAAACGGCTTCCGGGCCGTTTCCTCTCCTTTTAATTTCCCCCCTCTTTTTCCAAGACCTTTTTACGATAGGCCGGATTGGTCATATTCTCACCGCGCAGCATCTTGGTCTTCATCGTCTCATAATCGATCAACCCGTTACGGTTTTTCTCATAGGCTCCGAACCCGTACTCCATCGGTGTGATGTCGTTAACGGAGTAGAAAGCTCCCCTGGCATCGATCCAGTGCATTGTATCGTTGGCGAAGACCCAGATCTTCTCTTTGCCGCCGAAATCTTTTGACGCATTCCACTTGACAAACGACCCGACGTCCGAGAAGAAGTAGGTCTTGCCCGAAGGGGTCGCGATCTGGGCGGAGTAGGGGTAGTCGTCGATAACCATCTGGCATTCGCTGCAGCGTACCTTCCCCTTTTCAAAAAGGATCGGCTTCTGTTCCGTATTGCCGCTGACGACGATCTTGCTGTTTTCACAACCGCTTAGCAGCAGCAGTAGAAGAAGTGAGGCGATAAGCTTCATAAAAAGACTCCGTTTGTCAGGTAGTAGTTGAGGGGATAGTAGGTTGCCCAGGCAATAAAAAGACCCAGCAGCCACAGTCCCGTTTTTAAAAAACCCGTCTCTTCACCCAGCAGGCTCTTTGCCAGGCTCTGGGAGAGGAGCAAAAAGGTGCCGGAAAAAAGCAGCAGGTATCCCAGGTAGCCTGTATAAGTATACTCTTTTTGCAGCAGGCAGAAGGGGCAGCGGTGGGTCGGCAGCTCGTAGATGTAGGTGGAGAAGATATTGATGACGGCTAAGAGGGCGACGGGCAGGAAGAGCAGGACGCTTCCAAGCAGCCAGTGATAGCGTCTCATGAAACCGGCCAGGAGTACGGCCGCAAAAAGGAGATAAAAAAGGACCAGGGTATAGCGGTCGGGGATCGCGAAAAGCTGGCCGATGACGGAGGTGTTGCCCGCACTGAAAAGTACACCGCAGCAGCTGACGATCGCCGCAGGATCGAGGGCACCCAGATGGAGCAGAAAAAGGATGAATTCCACTATCAGCAGGGGGAAGAGCAGGGCGAAAAAGGCGAACTTCTTCCGTGTGTAGGGATAGCTCTCATGTCGGTTGTCCA
This sequence comes from Campylobacterales bacterium, assembly GCA_050297855.1. Lineage (GTDB taxonomy): Bacteria > Campylobacterota > Campylobacteria > Campylobacterales > SZUA-545 > SZUA-545. Next base: position 63,534 of record JBNKTC010000020.1, on the reverse strand, counting down.
GGCGGTTGAGGACAAGCCAGAAACCGAACAGAAAAAGGTTTATCAGTTTGAGGATCAGCAGATAGACCCCGTATTCCGTGGCGGTGACGACTCCGGCGGCACACATCGCTCCGGTAATGACGTTGGAAAGTTTGTCCAGGGTGAAAATAAAATAGAGAAAGACCGCGCTCTTGATCACGAGGGCGAAGGAGATGATCACCGAGACCAGGTAGCTTTGACGCTCCAGCCTGTACTGGCGGGCCGTAGTGGCGTCGGCATCGAAAAAGCGGGCAATGGAGAGGGCCATAAAAAAGGAGAGCCCCAAAAAAAGAAGCAGGAGCGACTCCAGGATCACCAGGGTAAGGACTTCGGGGGAGAGGAAGGCGTTCACCGGATCCGGCCCTCTTCGATCTCGATGATGCGGTCGACGACCGGGAGGTCGAAAAAGACCGGGTCGTGGGTGGCGATAAGGATCGTGCGTCCCTCTTTTTTGAGCTGCTTGATGATCTCGATAAAATCAAGGGTCAGTTTCCGGTCGAGGTTGGCCGTCGGCTCGTCCGCCAGGATGATCTTGGGATCGCCGATCAGGGCCCTGGCGATGGCGACGCGCTGCTGTTCGCCCCCCGAGAGATTTTTGGCCGGGGTTCCCAGGCGTTTTTTGACCCCCAGGTGTTTGAGGATACGGTAGGCACGTTCTCGGATCTCATCCATCGGGATGTCGGTCGTCAGGAGCGGAAGGGTGACATTGTCCAGGGCACTCATCTCGCCGATCAGGTTAAATTTCTGGAAGATCATCCCGATATGCTCGCGGCGGAAATCAGTGGCAAAGCGGTCGGGGAGTTTGGCGATCGATTTGCCGTCCACGATCACTTCGCCGCTGGTCGGTTTTCCCAACGCGGCGATGATGGAGAGCAGGGTGCTCTTGCCGCTGCCGCTGGGGCCTTTCAAGACGACCAGCTCCCTGGGAGCGATATGAAAGCTGACATCTTTTAGGGAGTCGACACGGTGATGCTTCCCGTCGGTGTAATGTTTATGGACGTGGCTGAGACGGATCATCGCATCACCTCGTCGGCATCGATGACGGCTGCCCGCCATGACGGGATGATCACCGCCGCAATATAGAGGGGGACGGTGGCGATAAAGATCAGCCCGACAGTGTAGAGATCGACGTGTACCGGCAGTGTCAGGGCCGGTTTGAGGATGCTGTAACCGGAGAAGAGGTCGATCAGTAGCGGCGCGTCAAGGATAAAGACATAGGCGGCAGCCAGCAGGACCCCCAGTAGAAAGGAGGTGAAGGCGATCAGAGTGCTTTCGGTCAGTTTGAGGCGGATCACATCCTCGATCCGCCATCCGACGGCTTTGAGAATACCGATCTCACGGCGCTCATCGGCCCCCAGTCCGCTCGCCTTTTCGTAAACAAGGATAAAGAAGGCCAGGAAACTTGAGAGGAAAAGGGCCAGGAAAACACCGCTCTTATAATCGAAGATGTTCTGATAGGAGCTTTGGATGTCACCTTTGGCGATGACGCGGGCGGCGGGATACTGCTCCTTGATCTTCTGGGCGATCGTCGGGACCTCCAGCGGGTTGGGAACGGTGACGACGATGTCGGTGGCCGTACCCTCCTCCATCTCAAGGACGGTGCGGGCCAGGGAGACGGGCAGCAGGATCACGTCGTTACTCTCCAGGGCCGACTCCCCTTTGAAGGTCCCGGCAAGGTAGACCCTGGTGATCTCACCGCTGCTCTGGATAAAGTTAAAATAGTCGGTGTAGTAGTTGGCTTTGAGTGTTTTGGCGACCCCCTCGCCCACGATCATAAAATCGCTTCCCATATGGGATGCGATATCGAAGTTATCCACCGCCTTCTGGATCGAGCGGGTGTAGGCGGGCAGGAAGAAGTCGACACCCATGACCGTAAAGTTGACACCGGCGTTTTGGAAATAGTAGTACCCCCAGACCCGTTCCGTCGCCGAGGCGACGCCGGGGATATCGGCGATGCGGTAAGCCATATCACCGGAGACAGGGACCTGGCGTCCGGCCCGGAGTTTCTGGACCGTTATGTCGGGCAGGGCATCCAGGGTCGCTGTCAGCTCTTTTTTAAGGCTCCCGCTGATCATCAGGACACTGGATGTAAGCATGATCAGCAGGGTGAAAACGCTGATAATGGAGAGGTTCTTCCCGCTGCGCCGCAGCAGGGAGTCCAGGGCAAAAAGGAGCAGTTTGCTATTCACCGGTTATCCTTGTATCGGCGTGCTGGTAGGGGGGCAGGGCATAGGTAAAGGCCGAAGGGAAATATTCGGGCAGCGTCCCCTCTTCGCTGAAGAGGCTGTGAAGGTCGCTGAGACTCCGGTGACGGATATAGCGGGCTTCGGTGCTGAGTGCCAGGTCGGGAAGACCGATCAGTTCCAGCGCCGACTGTTTGATAGAGGCCGAAGCGGCCTGCTCTTTTTGTTTCAGGAGCAAAAACCCGATCTCAACCATGGCGACCAGCAGAAAGATGAGCGCAAAGGCGACTGCAAACCGTCGTCTATTCATCGAGACTTTCTAAAAGCGGCATGCCCACCTCTTCGAAGGTGATGATCTTATCCCCGCTGTGGTCTTTGGCAAAGGTCTTGGCGTCTTTGAGTGTACTGAAAGGGATCAGTTCGTTCCCCATCGGACCGTAGACATCGCTGCCGATGACATAAAAGGCCGAACGTGCCTGTAGGGCGTTCTGACTGTAGTAGTCGGTCACGAGGATCAGCCCCATCCCTTCGGTACTGCTCTTTTTCTGGAGATAGAATTTGAACATATCCTTCGCCCCGTCGAAATAGTACTCTTTGCGGTCACTCATGATCATCTTGGCGGCCCACCTGGGGTATTTAAAGACGAACATGCCGCAGACCGGGCATTTGGCCTTTTTGGGGACGTCGATCGTGCGGCCGAGACGCTGGGGGGCTGCACCGTGTTGATGGGCGTGGGCATGTTTGCGCTCCCGGTCCCAGAGATAGACCGATACAGCCTGTAGCTGGGGTTCGTTCAGGTTTTTGCAGAGGTTCTTCTCCCGGATCTCCGCTTTAAGATCGGCGATGGTGGCAAAACGGTCCGTATCGATCCCTTTGGCACACATCTTCTGGCGGATCATCTTCCCTTTGGGATAGAGCATCTTCTCTTTTTTGCCCATCATCATCTTGTTGTCCATGGCAAGGTCGGCTTTTGCCCGGGCAAAAGCCTCATCAAAGCTGACGACCTTTCCGCCGCCGTTCTGTTTGGCAAAGGTTTTGGCGTCGTTTGCGTTTTTAAAGGCCAGTTTGCTGACGCGCGTCATGGTCCCCTTTGCCCTGCTTCCGACGAGATAGTAGGCCTTGGTCGCATCGATCAGTTTAGCCGTTTTGGCGTCGACAGCGTAGATCGTTTTGATATTACTTTTGATTTGGGGGAAGTCGTGTGCCAGGCAGCGGATGGAACAGTACTGCTTTTTACTCCCGTCTTTTAATGCCACGGCGTGGTTGGTCCGGTAGAACATCTTCAGGTCCATACCGCAGATGCTGCACCACGCCTTTGCTTTGCCATCCTGGATGATCTTGCCGTCTGCTACCCGCTTGTCAAAACCTGCGGCCTGGAGCGATGAGAAGAGAAGGATGGCGCCAAAGAGTGCGAGAACGAGTCGTTTCATGGATATTCCCCCGATTAATAATTCGTATTATTATAGGTAAACATTTATTTTATCTTCATGACGGGTCGGGTTCCGTGATCTCAAAGAGGATCTCTGTCTTATTCTTGACCCGTTTGATGTCGATCAGGTTGAGCCCCGGGACGGGGGTCTTCATAAAACGGTCGATCGTATCGATCTGCTTTTGGGCCAGGGTCTTGAGGATGATCCCCCTGTACGCCTTGGCCCAGTGGCTCACGACTTTGCCGTCTTTGAGGAATTTGAAGGTGAGGTAGGGGGCTTTGATGGTGTAAAACTTTTCATAAAACCCCGCCCGCAGGTCAATGATATCGCCCTGGAGGTAGTCATCAAGTGGACGGCTGAAGTGCTCTTTGAAGTATTTCTCGATGGCAAAGTCGGGAAGCTTGGAGCCTTGTTTGAACTTGTACTCCGGGATCATATCCCCTGCACCGATGGGGCCGAAGATATTGGAGAAGATGATGACGTTCGCATCGATATAGGCCCTGGCATCGTCTGAAAGGGCGGCGTACTGCAGGTAGTCGTAGGCGACCCCCTCGTATCGTTCCATCGCTTTTTTTGTCGGCAGGGAGAAGATATCCTTGCTGTAGCGTTTGACGACCTTTTCATCTTTGGTACCGAAGATCGTTTTGCGTTCGTCAATGGTGGCGGAGTCGACAAATGCCTGATAGTGGCGTGCCGGCAGGATGCGTGTATCATAAAGGGATTCAAAGATAAAACTTTTCGGATTCAGCGGCAAGCCGGTACCGCCCTGGGTCTTGCCTTCACTGGGGGAGAAAAGGATTTTCAATTTGTGGCCTTTTAATAATTTTTCGAATGGACGATATGTTACAGTGTTTAATTTGAAAAAAAGTCTATCAAAGTAGGTATATGGAAGAAAAAAGCAAACAACGTAGCGGATGGATTGTTTTTTCCATGTTTTCGGTTATCGTATCGGTTGTCGGAGCGGGGTTCGTCTTCGCAGGATTTGAGATCGCATCACTGCTTCAGAGTATCGGGTTGGAACGCAAGGCCTATACCGATCAGGCGGAGTGGTACCGTACGGCGGCAATCGCCTATGGAGTCTTTACGGTGCTGCTGATCTACCTCAGTATCGAGATCGGGGCCCGGGTCATGACCAAAGACCTGGTCCTGGAGACCTATCGTCTTGAGGACGAGCTGGCGATGCAGCGCTCCAAGAACGACGACCTTTCGGTCCAGAACAAGGCACTGGAAAACAGGATCAGGATCAGGAACGAGGAGTTGGCCAAGGATAAGGTGCGCTTTGAAAAAAGCGATATCTTCGATATGGCAACGGGATTGTATAACGAGGGGTATCTCCACTCTGTGTTGCCCGCGGAGATCAACCGGGCCAAGCGGGACAAAAAGCCGCTTGTCATCACCTTGGTGGATATCAACGACCTGGCACTTTACAGGTCGCGTTTCGGAGATGAGAAGACCGCGGGGATCATCGATGTCGTGGCCAAGCAGATCAAACTGTGTGCCAAACGGGCGGGGGATTTTTCATTCCGCTTGGATGACGATGTCTTTGCCATCCTCTTTTCCGGCCTCTCCGTGGAGAATACCAAACGGTTTATGACCTTTGTCCAGGAGAGCATTATGGCCGAAGCGGCCGAACACGAAAATACGGAGGGGATCGAACGGCTCGGTATTACGATCGCTGCCACGATGGCCTTCTCGGATACCCTGCCCGAGCCTGAAGTCTTCATCGAGCAGTCACGCCGGACGCTTCGCGAGGGAGAGGCCGACAGCGAAGCCCTTATTTTCGAGATGATCGAGTAGCCGGCCACTCCTGGCCGATACGGTAGAGTGCGAAATCGAAGCGGACGGGGTCCTTCGGATCGAAGGTACGGAGCTTCTCTGTCAGTTCCAGGGCGGCCTGGAGATCGTACTGCTTCCGTGTTAGCAGTTTAAGCTCCCGTGCGACGGTGAAGGTGTGGGTGTCCAGCGGGATGATCAGGTCTGCCGGATCGACCCCCTTCCAGAGACCGAAATCGATCGCATCGCTTCGGACCATCCAGCGCAGGTACATATTCCACCGTTTTAATGTACCCGCCCCTTTGGTCTTACGGGGATCGGGGGGCTGCGAGAGAAGAAAGCGATAGCCCCTGGAGTCGTAGGGGGTGAAACCGCGGATCGTACGGATCAGGCTTCCGATCCCTTCCAGTACGTTTTTTTCTTTGCGATACCCTTCCATAAAAACCTCTTCCAGGTTTGTCGCCTTTTTCAGTCGGCCCAGTGCGATTACAAACTGGATAATATCCTCGCTCTTTTGAAACCGGTAGTAGGAGGAGGCGAATGCTGCCCGTATCTCCGTTTCTGCTGCATCCAGGAGGGAGAAGTCGAAGGCGCGCAGAAACTGTACGATGGCACGGACGTTGCCGTAGGCGAAGAGGGCGCAGACCAGGGAGATCGTCGGGTCCTTGGTCTCCCTGGCGACAATAATGGGATCAAGGCGCAATTCGCTGACTTCATCGGGACGGTTGCGCCGGGCTGCTTCTTCTTCCAGGAGCTGCCGGAGTTTTGTCACAGGGCGTTTTCTTTCTGGTTGAAGAGTTTTTGCAGGTAGTCGCTGGTCTGGATCAGCATCCAGGAGATGAGGAAGATAAAAAGCCCTGGGAAGAAGCTGACCCACCAGGCGATATCCATCACCTCCTTGCCTTCACTGAGCATCGAGCCCCAGCTCATCTGGGGCGGCATGACCCCGAGCCCCAGGAAACTGAGCCCGCTTTCGGCCAGGATCGCCCCGCTGACGCCGAAGGTGAAGCTGATGAGGAAGATCGGTGCGATCAGCGGGGTGTAGTACTTGAGCAGGATCTTCCAGACCGGGACATCAGCCAGTTTGAGTACTTTGATAAAGGGGCGGGAAGAGATCCCGAAGGATTCACTTCGGATCATGCGGGCAGTGCCCATCCAGCCCGTGATGGAGATGACGACGATCAGTACCAAGGATGAGGCCTCCACGTAACTGACCAGCGCCAGGAGCAGGAAAAAGGTGGGGAAGGTGAGAAAAAGGTCGATAATCACGACGATTAATTTATCGGTCCGGTGTTTAAAATAGCCTGCGCTGATCCCGACCATCAGACCGATGAACGTACCGATGACAGCACTGCCGACCCCGATAATGAGTGAGGTTTTCCCACCCTCGATGACACGGGCGAAAACATCGCGTCCGAGGCGGTCAGTGCCGAAAAGGTGTTCGAAGGAGGGGGGGAGCAAGATAGCGTCTTTGTTAAGTGCATAGGGGGAGTAGGCGGTAAAGAGATCCCCCGTAAAGATAAAGAGTGCAAAGAGTCCTATTCCAAGAAGCAGGAGCTTGACACCTCTCTCCATGTTGCCACCTTTTACGGCGGAGACACCCGCCCTATTGTTTGAGTGTCAGAAGTGTATCAAGCATCTGCTGAATCGTGGTGACGACCTTGGCATTGGCCCCGTAGCCGGTCTGGAACATCATCAGGTTGGTCAGCTCTTCGTCTACGCTCACCCGGCTTAGGGCATCGTTCTGCTCTTTGATGGAGGTGTAGACGGCGGTATAGGTCTCCGTGGCCAGCTTGAGGCCGTGGGTCGTTTCGGAGAGTTTCCCTGCGTAGTAGCGGTATCCTCCGGCGATCGTCTCCCATGTCGTCGTCCCGTTGGTGTTAAAGAAAGGGACGTCGTCGTACTGAAGCTGCTGCATATCGTTGGCGACGACGTTGTTCCCGTCGACCGGGTTGGAGTAGGCGTTGATCTTGGGCGGATCTTTCTCGTACTCGGTATTGAGTTTGATCGTTTTAGCACTGTTCCCTTCGAAAAACTTGTGCAGTCCCAGTGCCCCGGCAAAACCCGTTCCATTGTCCACGATATTGAAGTAGGCACCGACCTCTTCGTTTTTTGTCTTGATCGTAAAGTGGTCGTTGGAGAAAGAGGCTTCGATCATGTCGTCGATATCGTTGGAGAAGTCGTTGTCCCCGTCGTCGTCGATATATTTCATATTGATCTGTGCAGCGATCCCGTTGAGGGAGTTGAAGAGGGGGTCCTTACTCTCTTTGTCTATCTTGATCGTCCGGGTCGCTTTGAGCGTTCCGTAGCTGTCAAAGAGCCCCACCTCGAAGGTGCCGTTGAGGATATCGAAGGGAATATCGATATCATCGACGTTTTTAAGGGATTTGCTGCCGGTAATATCCATCGCCTCGGTCAAGAGGGTATTGTCCTCTTTGATCAGGACCGCGGAGACGGTCTGCGTACCGTTGGAGCCGCCCGGTTTGATCACCAGGGAGCCGAGTTCCAAAGAAGCCTCGGCCTTAATGTCATTGGCGGCAAAAGCAGCATTGATATCATCGATGATGTCGTTCATCGTCGAGGTGGTGGGATCGAGAGTGATTCTCAGGTCCCCCTGGTTGATCTTTCCGGAGAGGTCGTAGGTGGAGATGACCATCTCCCCTTTTTGCACCTTCTCATCATAACGCTTGTCCATCAGTTCTCCCAAAACTTGGTTTCGCTCCGAGGCGGTCAGGGCGAGGCTGCTGCCGACCTGGTCGGAGAACATATAGGTGTCGGCACTCTTGGCGTAGATGTTGTTGGTCTGCTGGATAATGGTCCGTGCCATAACGTCCAGCCCATCGACATACTCCTGGATCATCCCGTCGGCAGGCTGTCCCAGGTCGTAGTTGAAATCACGCCCCCGCAGGTCCAGGATCGCACCGATCTTTCCGTTTTTGATCCCCTTGGTGATATTTTTCAGCGTTCCGTCGGACTGTTCGAAGAAGACCGAGCGCAGGTTCCCCGTTGTCCCGTCCGATGCGGTGATCTCAAGGGTATGGGCCGAGTCGCCGTCGACAAGCGGGTAGCCGCCCAGCTCAATGGAGTAGGTCTCGGAGTAGTCGGCGTGGTTGAGGTCGACTTCGACAAAAGACTGGGTACCCATTTTGTTGATCGTCGGGGCGACCAGCTCGTACAGCGCCATCTCCAGCTGATCCCTTTCGTCACGAAGTTTGTTGGCATGGACATAATCCGTTACCTCGATCTGGGTGATCTCGTGGTTGATATCGGCGATCTTGTCGGCAAGGCGGTTGACCTCCTGGATCCCCGAAATGAGCTGTTCGTTCAGGTAGTCCTGCATATCGGTCATCCGTGCGCGGATATCGTTCATATCCTTGCTCAGGGTCTTTGTCGTCTGGGCCAGGGCGACCTTTTGGGAGGAGTCGGACGGGTTGGAGGCGAACTTCTGCCATGCGTCGAAATAGGCACTGATGTCTCGCTGGAGACCTTTCTCTTCCATTTCCGGGAAGTATTTGGAGATCTCCTCCATGATACCCTGCTGGAAAGAGTTGTACTGCATATTGGCCGTGGAGTCGCGATAGCGGGCGAAGGTGAATTCGTTGTGGACCCGGATGACTTCGTTGATCGTCGCACCCGTACCTATATCCCCTTTATTGGAGTATTTGAGGGTCGGCATCTGGGCGATGTTGACACGTTGTCTCGTATAGTTCTCGTTCTCTGCATTCGAGATGTTGTTACTGATGATATCGGTCGCGGTCTGGGAGACCTTCAGTCCGTTGTTAGCCGTATTGAGTGCGCCAAAAAGTGACATGATTAACCCTTGATGTGCAGGTAGGAAGCCCGTTTTGCTTTATGGTTTTCGTAGCCGACCTGTTCGGTCGGGATCAGCCGGTTGATCAGGGAGGAGTAGAATTCCGATACGGCGATCACCATCGTGGCGAAATGTTTGTTCTCGCTCTGAAGCGCTTTCAGTTTTTCACGCATCTCATCCAGCATCGCCTGCTGGTTGTCATCAAGGATCGTATCCAACGATGCACCGGCAGAGGCCTGGGCCAGTTTGGCGATCTCGTTGTCGATGAGGGATTTGTGGTTTTCGAAGGATTTGACAAGCTCTTCTTTGGTCTTGGTGCGGGAGAAGATATTATCGTGCTTGGCACCTTTAATATCTTCGATATCGTTCCGCGTCGTCTCGATAAGATTAGATAAGATTTCGTTTGCTTGCTGCAGGTAATGTGTCAACATCTTTACTCCTTTGAGCCGTAGGAGTAGAAGGTACCTGCGTGATTGAGAGGGTTAGATCAGTGTGTCAGCCAGTGCTTTGGCTGTTTTTTCCACGTCGATCTGATAGGTTCCAGCTTCAATCTGCTGTTTGATCTCTTCTACTCTGCTTACTGCTTCGGTTTTATTTACGTTCTGTTCTTGTTTCTGCTGCGTCTTGCCTTGCTGGACAGTCGCAGGGTTAATGCCATTGTTGATACCGTTTACCATGACATCTCCTTATTTTGATTTCTCGCCTATATGGACTTCTATTATACCATATCGGCAATCATCAAAAAACCTTAATACTTTTTCATCAAAAAGTTGTATAAAAGTTCACTGTATCCGAAACTTCCCGCCAACTCCTTACTCAAAGTATCGTGATACATCGACTGGTAGATATGGCTTCCCGTCGATTTGCCGAACAGCGAGTTCTCCTCATCCTTCATCGAGATGTCCAGCATCTGTTTGAGGATAAGGGATTCGAAGGAGTCGGTCTGCTCTTTGAGCTTGGCCTTGTTCTCACTGTCAAAGCGCGTATCGACTTTCTTCTGGGCCTGGGTAAGGGCCAGGGTGTTGTCAATTCCTACCATTCATACTCCTTTAGATGACTTCAAGCTCGGCATCCATCGCCCCGGCTTTTTTGATCGCCTCAAGGATGCTGATGATATCTTTGGGGGAGGCGCCCAGACGCTGCAGTGCCTGGGTAACGCTGGCGATGGTGATCGTCTTCTGACCCTTTTCGGGATCGAGGAACTTCTCGTCGATGGCGATGGAGAAGTTTCCGTGGGTGACGTTGACCGGTTTGACGATGATGTCGATACCGGATATAACGGTACCGGTACGCTCCTGGACGATCACTTTCTGGACCGTATCGGTCTCGATAGTAAAGTCCTCAACTGCTGCCAGGAACTCGATCATACTGAGGTTGTCGGGCTTTTTCAGTTTGATCGTCCGCGGATCGAGGGCGATGGCGACCTTGACGCCGTAAAAGGCGTTGATCACGTCCTGGATACGTATAGCGTTTTCGAAGCTGGACTGTTCCAGGCTCAGGGTGGCGTACTGTTTGTTGTAGAGGTCGTAGGCGACTTCACGTTCGATGATCGCGCCGTTGATGACTTTTCCCGCAGTCGTGTGGTTCTTTTGGCCTACCCCGCCGCCGGAATTGAATCCGCCCACGGTGAGTGTTCCCTGGGAGATGGCGTAGATACGCCCGTCAAGACCCTTAAGCGGGGTTAAAAGCAGGGTCCCCCCCTCTAAGGATTTGGCATCCCCGATGGAGGAGACCATGACGTCTACCCGGTCCCCCTGGCGGCCGAAAGCCGGGAGCTTGGCTGTGACCATGACGGCGGCGATATTTTTGGACTTGATGTCGTTTTGGTTGATATTGAGGTTGGCACTTTGGAGCAGGTTGGCCAGGGACTGGGCGGTGAATTTGGAGGTAGTACCGTCCCCTGTTCCCTGGAGGCCGACCACAAGCCCGTAGCCGATCAGCTGGTTTTCCCGTACGCCGACGATATTGGTGATATCTTTTACTTTTGCTGCAAAGAGGGAGGTGGTGCTGAAAAAGAAGAGTAAGAGGGTGGCCAGCGTAAACATAAAGCGCTCGAAGCCATCCAGTTTTGCGAATAGTTTGCCCATCCATGCAACCTTTCAGATAGTTTGGTTGCACGAGGTGAAGCAAAAGGTGTTCCCTCTTTGGCCTTTTTCAGTCTTAGGCCGGGATTTGGTAGTAACTCAGGGTCGTATTGCCGAATTTCTTCTTTTTTTCAAGGCGGAAGGGGCCGATCGTATCGTCGAAACTGAAGCTGCTGAGGTGTTCGATCACGACCTTTTGGGTCACCGCCGGCGGGAGGTTTCGGATAAGTGCGGTCGTCTTGTCGTAGATATCCTCCTGGTTTTCGCGTATATTAAAGGGAGGATCGACATAGAAGATGGCCGTCTGGCCGCGCATTTCCAGTTTTCTTATGACGTCGGCGACAGTCTGGAAACTGTCCCCCATGAGGATATCGTAGTGGTCGATCCCCAGGGAATCGAGGTTACTCCGCAATACCCTGGCCGGTTCTTTTTCCAGTTCATGGAAATAGGCGTGCTTTGAACCGTTGCTGAGTGCTTCGATGCCGACACTCCCGCTGCCGGCAAAGACTTCGACGAAACTGCAGTAGGGGATATCCGGACGCAGGGTGTTGATAGCCGATTCCTTGACGATGCTTTTGGTCGGGCGGGTGCCTTCGATCATCGGGAGGGCGATCGTCTTGCCCTTGTATCTTCCGGATGCGATCTTGATCTTATTTATTTTCATAGTAGCTGGCGATGATCCCTGAGATTTTTTTGGTGTAGTCGCGGGTGGCCCGCTCGATCCGCTCTTCCAGCTCCTTGGGGAGGGCAGGGTACTTTGCGGAATGGTTTTTGCTGAATTTTTCCAGTTGAAGCATGAGTGACGAATGGGTAAACGGTTTCTTGATGTCGCTGTTTTTTTCGCTGGAGATGTAAAGAAACGGTTTTTCGACCCGAAGCCGCTGATCGGTCAGGATCACGTCGCATTCGTTATAGGTGGTGATATGGTTTTTGAGGATATTTTTGAGTGCGGTTTCCAGCAGGATCGACTTGCACATAATACAGACTTTAACCACGCCACACCTTCATTCTCTGTACAGATTTTGCTTAATAATAGCTAAAAAATTATTATATTTGTGTTAGTATTTAAGAAAATTCTTTTTTCGCCGATTTACACATAATAATGTAAGGAGAGTGCCATGGATGTAACAAACAACACGTTTACACCTACTCACTCCGCTGACCGGGCCAAGTATAATGAGGAACCGGCAAAAGCTAAAAGTACGGAAGAACTCCAGCAAGAGGCTGTTCACCAGGCTCAGGTGGAAAAGGTAAAACAAGAGGAAGTCAAGAAGGTCGAAGAGGACAGTGACAAGGAAGCGATCAAGCAGGAGCTCACTGAACTCGCGGCAAAACTCAATGACGAAATCGCGCCCCTTTCCCATGACATACGTTTTGGCTTCAGCGACGAGATAGGACAGATGTTGGTCAATGTGATCGATGCCAATACCGGTGAAGTCATTCGCCAGTTCCCGACCAAAGAGGCGATAGAGATTATGACGAAGATGAAAGAGCTTATAGGGATGCTTTTTGATAAAAAAGGATAAATAGATGGCAGGTTCAATTAGTATACTGGGTCTCGGCAGCAGCGCGCTTAATGCCGATACGATCGATCAGCTCAAAGCCGCCGATGAGAAAATCCTGCTGGCGCCTGCACAAAAACGCGCAGAAAGAAATATTCAGCAGCGCGAAGATTTCCAGACACTTGTGGACGGGCTCAAGGGGCTGCAGAGCACGGCATCCTATTTTGCCGACGAGATCTCTTATCTGAAACGAAGTACGACCGTCAGCGGTGACGGGGGAACCATTAGTGCCGAAAGCGGTGTCTCTCCCCAAAGCGGGAAGATCTATGTCGAGCAGCTTGCCCAGCGCAGTATCCTTCAGTCCAGAGGGTTTGCCACACAGAATGAGATCATCTCGGCCAGTGGGGGCGAGACCCTGACGATAGCCCTGGGGCCCGACCGTTTTGAGATCGATATCACAGCGGGGATGAGCCTGTCGGATCTGCAGGAGACGATCCGGGAGAGAACCGGCGGTGCGATCGAGGCATCCATACTCAATACCGGAGGCGACGAACCCTACAGCCTGGTGCTCAAATCGAAGGATACGGGATCGAGCAACGAGGTCAGCGTCACATCCAGCAGCGATACGTTCGACCTGGGCTTTACGGAGATCCAGAAGGGTCAGGATGCCAAGTTTACCTATAACGGTATCGCCATCACACGGGAGAGCAATACGGTCGATGACCTTCTGACCGGTGTGACGATCACCCTGGACCAGGCAGATGAATATATCAATTTCGAGATCAAGCAGAACCTGAGCGAGATGAGCGACAAGTTCGAGGAGTTTGTCAACAGCTATAACGAGACGATGGCCCTGGTTGCCGAACTGACCGATTTTGATGAGGAGAGCAGCACGGCAGCCAGTTTCCAGGGGGATTCGCGGGTCAACTCTATCCGTACATCCCTATCGGGCCTTATCTTTAAGACCTCCACGCTGGATATGAGTATGACCGAATTTGGACTCGATGTGACCCAGGACGGGGTACTGACGTTTAACAAGGCGGATTTCGAAGCCAAGATGGCCGAAGACCCCGAAGCGTTTGAGAGCTTCTTCCGGGGAAATACGGAAGTGAAGGAGGCGGTCAGCATTTCGGGCAAAGTAGGATATTCATACCAGAGTCTTACCGATGCACAGGACAACAGTGACCAGTCGACCTATCTTCCGATCGAGGAGGATGTGACGGTGGCATACGGTTCGGTCAACATCAACGGGGTGGCGCTGCCGGAGATCACACTCCTGGCTTCCAATACCCCTGAAGAGAACACCCAGCTCTTGGTCAAGACGATCAACAGTATTACCCTTGAAACGGGTGTCAAAGCCAGTGTAAGCGGCAGCGGCGACAAGGTGATCCTGACCAACGAAAGCGGCGGCGAGATCGACCTGAGCGGTGCGACGTCCGACGCGGTGAACTACCTGGGACTCAGTAACAGCAGGGAGATCGGTTCACGGGATTACACCGACGGGCTCTTCAGCGATATCGACAACTATTTCGAAGGGCTGCTCGTCGGTGAGTTCTCGACCCTGGGGCTCTTGGAAAGCAGTCTCAAAAGCGATACCGAACGGCTGGACGAAGAGATCGCCAAGACGACCGAACGGATCAATCAGCGTTACGAGATCATGGAGGCGCAGTTCGCTTCGTACAACTCGATCATCAAGCAGTTCGAAAGCAGCTTTAGCGCACTGCAGATGCAGATCGATACAATGACCGCGGATAAAGGTTAAGGAGAGTAGATGACACAAGGTTCGGCCTATAGTGCCTATACACAGAACTCGATCAACGTCGAGTCACCGATCAAACTTGTCGAGATGCTCTTTGAGGGGATTTTGAAATTTACCGCCCAGGCGAAAAAGAGTATGGAAGAGGACGATATCGAAAAGCAGGTTTACTGGATCAACCGTACGATCGATATCTTCTCCGAACTGATCAGTTCCCTCGATTATTCGGGCGAGCAGAAGAACCTGGCCGAGTACCTTAACGGGCTCTATACGTACCAGATCAAGCTGCTGACCGAAGCCAACGTCGAATGCGAGACGGAGAAGCTGGATACGGTTATGAAAGTGGCCAAGGGGCTGCTCGAAGCGTGGCGTGAGGATACGGCAAACATTGAGAAGTGAGTGGCTCCGCGACTTTAAAGTCGCACTGATCGAATCGGATTACAGACGGTTGGGAGAACTGCAGGGCCGGATGCCCGATTTCGAATCGAAAGAGGAGATGCAGGAAGCCCAGGCCCTGATCGCCCAGGCCCTTGAACTGTTCCGGGCTGAAAATGAAAAGACCAAAGCGACAATGGAGCAGATGAAAAAGGCGATCAAGTTCCAAAAGAGCAACCTGAGCGGCAACAGCCGCTTCGATAAAAGCTATTGATCCCCGTTAAAACAGTGCGGGAATAAAGAGACCTGTATAGACGATAACGGAGAGATAACGTATCTTCCAGTCCAATACCAGATCCGACACCCCGTACTCCTCGATATTAAAATACCCCCCCGTTTCGATCTTTTTAAACAGATAGAGCTTCATCATAAAATCAGCCCCTTTTGCCAATAGGATCGAAACGGTCCAGATATTGACCAGATCATAGCTGACGGCTACATAAAAGACATAGGCCAGTGAGGTGTGGAAAAGCAGGAACTGGATCCGGTGGCGGCGGTAGAGTACGTAGAGGTTGTTGACCGCCTCGCTAAAGGTGTGACCCCTGTATTGGGATGTCTCCGCCAGTTCGATAAAAAAGAGGATCAGCAGCAGGAAAAGGCTCTCGTCCATCAGTTCCCTTTAGCCATATCTTCCAGGAGCCTTTTCTCAAGGCCGGTCAGTACGACATAGATGATCTGGCTGTTTTTCATATCGTAGATCTCCATGACGGGGGCCTCGGGTGTCTCGTGGAGTTTACGGTATTTGGCCAGGGCCGTGTAGACCTTGAGCGCTCCCATGGCGATGGAGAAGTTGCTTTTATAGGGAAAGGTCGCCACCAGGGCGGTCGAGGCCGGGAGAACCGTGGTCTTGATATCGTGGATGCGTTCGAATTCTGACGTGTCGGGGATAATACAGCCGGTCAGCGCGCGAAGCTCCTCTTTGGGGGTCGTCCCTGGGTTGTCGTAATAGAGCCCGAAGCCGGTGACCTCGTGGACGTTCTGCTCCTGAAGCTGTCGGTAGACGGCATCCATACTTTTGCCGCTTTGGGTGTAATCGCCGATGTGAAGACGGTAGGCGAGGTTCATAGCAGCCACCTCTTCACGCTCAAAGCGGACGGTCTGGGTCAGGCCATGTCTAAAAAGGAGATAGCCCAGACCACCGAGGAATGTGATCAGTGCAATGAGTAAAATATCCATAGTATGCTCCTTAGAGTATGATGGGGATCTTTTTGACCAGGTTCATTGTCTCAGTCGTGATGGCCGCCTGGTATGCCATCACTTCGACACCCGACTCGCGGGCCAGACGCAGCAGTCTTCCGTACTCCGGGTCGATGTGATCGGCCGGGGTGAAGCGGGTGCCGCCCGTATGCAGTACGGCAAAAAAGATGACGGCACGTGCCCCCGCTTCCCGGACCGTGATCAGCTCGTTGAGATGTTTCTGCCCACGGGTCGTGACCGCATCAGGGAACATCAGTGTCTCCCCTTCGAGCAGCGTGACACTTTTGACCTCGACATAACACGGCTGTTCCTCTTTTTCCAGGAGGATATCGATCCGGCTTCCTGTCCCGTAAGGGACTTCGGTACGTATCGTATCATAATCGTTCAGCTCAGGGATAACACCGTTGCGGATTGCTTCGACGGTGACGGTGTTGGCCTTGAGCGAATAGGCGGCTACCAGTGCGTCCTCTTTTTCGATCAGCTCCAGCGTATAGGGGAGCTTCCGCTTGGGATTGTCGCTGCGGCTGATGTAGACAGTCGGGTTCTCTTCGATCAGGTTTTTCATCGAGCCGGAGTTGGGGCAGTGGGCGGTGACAATCTCGCCGTTTTCCAGTTCGACATCGGCCAGGAAGCGTTTATACCGTTTTCGGAGTCGTCCTTTGATCATCGGGGAAGGTAGTTGCATCGGGCTCCTTTTTCGCCGTAATGGTACCTAAAAAGAGATGAACGGGCCAATAAAAAAACAGAAACGAAGTGCCGATGCCCAAGGGCGTGTCCGGGACGGAGTTGGAATAGATTTTGCTGCTGCTGCCGTAGACGATGCAAGCAAAAGGAATTATATATGGATATCAGGACCAGTGTAAACACCAACGCCTTTCTTAACGATACGGGTGCCGTCCGCAACGGTACACGCAATGCGGAAATGACGGCCAAGAGCGTCAACACCGAAAGTGCTCCCCAGGTCACATCGATCCAGGAAGAGACCAGCAGTATCAAAAATACAAACGACCTTTTCGGATACCTGAAAAAGAGTGAAAAAGCCCTGGGACAGATCGCCCAGGCACTCAACTCAGGTGATGACGCGGCAACGATACGGACTGCCGTCGAAGCCGTACTGGAGACGACGACCTACAAAGAACAGAATATATTCCAGAACTTTCATCAGGCCGGCGGTGGCAGTGCGGATCTAAAAAGCGAGATGGAAGGGTACCTCGAAGGCGGCGATATGGACGGGCTTGCAACAGTCGTTGCGGATCAGCAGGCCGTGACGTCATCCCTCCTGAGCGATGTCAAAAAAGAGCTGCTAGGAAGCTCCAACTCCTTGGATCGCCGTATATCTACGGATATCGAGACGATCAAAAAAGATATCGAATCCATGTCCCCCGTCGCGGACGTCAACAGTCCCGACCTGCTCAAAAACAAGCTCAAGGCGCTCCTGGGCTAGGGGAGCATCACTCCTCGCCCTCGGCCGCTTCGTAGTAGACATATTTCCCCATCTCTTCACTCCAGAGCATCGGAAAACGGACCCGGATATAAGGCTTTCCGTTATCGGGGTTGAGGACTTCGTGGGAATGGATGTACTCATCCGCCTCTTCCAGTGTCATCTTCTTCTCAAAGGTATGGGAGTTGCACAGGCCGACGCTTCGGCCGTAATCCGGCAGTGACTCGCAAAAGAAAGTATCAAAGGTCTCGTCAGCATCCAGTTTGAAGTTGTCGTTGACTTTACGTACCAGGTTTAAAAAAGCGGCATCAGCGTCGCGCCGCTCTTTGTAAGGCTCGCCCTTGCTGAATGTGTTGTTCTCGTTATAGTATTTTGCGATACGGAACAGTTGTGCCTCGTCATCCCATACGATGGTTAGAATCTCTCCGTTTAGCAGGGTCTCTTCCCTGATAACATTTTCATATTTTAGTGCCATGGTGATCCAAATAGTTGACGTAGATAATCAGGTAATCTACCAAAAAAAGGATAAAAATTATCTGATTTTATCCTTTTAGATTCTGTTTGAACTGTCCGGCAGAGATTTCAATATTGTGGGATGAATGGCCGGACAGCTTTTACACTCTTTTTCAGGATCCCTTTAAACGTCTGACCGGCAGCAGCTGCAGTATGCGCCGTTGTTTTTGATGCAGGCAGTTTGAAACTTACCTGAAGGGTTTCACAGCTGTTTGTCGGGGCGGTTTCCGGGTTGTCGATAAACTGCCTCATGATCTCCTTGCCGCACCCGTCTGTCGTCACGCCGTGGCCTTGGCCATCCAACGTGTAGAGATAGGCTTTATTCAGGGCAGTATAGACCTCTTCAGCCAGTGGGGGCGGCGTGACAGGGTCCAGTGCCCCGGCCATAACAAGCGTGGGGATGGTGTTGGTATCAAGGGTATTAAAACTGTTCGGGGCTTTTTGGGATACGATAGCGTCGCAGATGTCGTAGATCGCTGCTTTTTCCGAATATGAAACGGTATCGATGTATTCGTCCAGGTCCAGGTAGTTGTTTAGAATCGCGGTTTTTGAGTCGATGGCCGTAAAATCATGGCCCATGACGGAGAAGTACATGATCGAGGATTGATGGTCTTCCGAGTCGTCACTTCCGTAAAAGCCGCTGTATAGAAGCTTTGTCAGTTGATAGTCATTGGAGGGTTCCGTCTCGATTATAAAGGGTAGGTACACGATAAGCTCCGTTGCATAGAGTGACGACCAGAGAAGGTCGGCAAAGAGCTCTCCTGTCAGTTGAAACGTGCCGGCTTCAAGGTCTGTATCCAAGTCGGTATACGTCAGTGTTACGGGTGTGGCATTAAGAGTATCAACCAGGGTCAAAAAATCGTTTTTAAGATCGGGGTAGGCGCTGTGGCAGGCACTCTCCTGGGTACACGCGTCAAAAAGTGCTTCAAATGCCGTTGCCCGTTTTGTGATATTTTCGGAAAAGAAAGGGTGGTTCAGTGGCAAAACGGAGTCAACGACGACGGCGGCTGCCTTAGTCGGGTAGCTTTTGGTATAGGCCTGGGCCAGGGCCGTGCCGTAGGAGATACCGTAGAGTATCCAACGGTCGATGCCAAGGCCTTTGCGGATCAGCTCCAGGTCCTCCACACTGCTTTGGGTGTTGTAGTCGTCGGGGTTGATATCAGTGGCGAGTAACTCCTTCCGACATTCTGATACGGTAGACGTAGCATCACAATCCAAGAAGGGAAGGGAGTGGCCCGTTCCCCTCTGATCGTAAATGATCAGGTCGCGGTCGGCCGCGATATCAAAATCAAGCCAGAATTCGGCATCCTCGATCGCACTTCCGCCGGGTCCCCCTTTTAAAAAAACGATCGGCTCTTTCGTCACGGCAGCATCGCTTTTTATAACGGCAACAGAGAGTCGGACGGTCGTGCGGTCAGGATCCAGGTGGTCCTGGGGTGCGGTGATATAGCCGCATACTGCCTGCTTACCTTCGGGGATTTCGAAGGAGCAGTTTTCACTGCTGAAGCTATTGTCGGAAGAGTTTTTCTGTTCGCATCCCGTAAAAAAAACGAGGAGCAAGGGGAGTAGAAAGTAACGCACCGAGTTATCCTTTTTGAAATTGATAATAGAACAAGTAAAATATTTTAGTCAGTTTTAATTAAGAGTATCCTGTGGAAAAGGAGAATTTAGTTCGGTTTATTAACACCCGGCTAAGTCCTTTTTAAGTATAATCACCCAAAAAATCAGCTGGAGAAATCAATGGCAACAATCTCAATGAGTGACCTGAAAAAGGGTCTTAGAATCGAACTGGACGGCGTTCCGTACCGTATTACGGAGTATCAGCACGTCAAGCCGGGGAAGGGTGCGGCGTTTGTACGGACCAAGATCAAATCACTGCTTAACGGCCGTGTGATCGAAAAAACGTTCCACGCCGGGGACAAGGCGGAAGTGCCTAACCTTGAGAATAAGACGATGCAGTACCTCTACAACGACGGGGAGTTTTATCAGTTCATGGACACGACGACGTTCGAGCAGATCGGTCTGACGGAAGATCAGGTGAGCGACGTTGTGGAGTATATGCTTGAGACGATGGAAGTTGATGTCCTGTTCTTTAACGGCAAACCGATCTCTATCGAACTGCCGCAGGTTGTCGAGCTGAAAGTAGTTGACACGCCACCCGATTTCAAAGGGGACACGTCTCAGGGCGGTAAAAAACCGGCCACACTGGAAACCGGAGCGGTCGTCAACGTTCCTTTCCACATTCTAGAGGGGGATGTGATCCGTGTCGATACTAAAGAGGGTGTTTACCTGGAAAAAGCGAAATAACATGAAGGGTTACAAGGTTTTCAGCGGTTCGGCCCACCCGACGCTGGCGGAAGAGATTGTCAAGGAACTCGACACACGTCTGGGCGAAGTGAAGATCAACAAGTTCGCCGACGGCGAGATCGGGGTCCAGGTAAAAGAGAGTGTCCGTGGACGGGATGTCTTTATGGTCCAGCCTACCTGCCCGCCGACAAACGACAACCTGATGGAACTGTTGATCATGACCGATGCGCTCAAACGCTCCAGTGCCAGCAGCATCATCGCGGTCATCCCGTACTTCGGGTATGCCAGACAGGACCGCAAAGCGGCCCCGCGGGTACCGATTACGGCCAAACTGGTCTCCAACATGATCGAAAAGGCGGGGATCGACCGGGTCGTTACCCTTGACCTTCATGCCGGCCAGATCCAGGGCTTTTTCGATATTCCTGTCGATAACCTCTACGGGGCGATCCTGTTTGCGGACTACCTCAAACAGAAAAACCTCAAAAACCCGATTGTTGCCAGCCCGGATATCGGCGGGGTTGCCCGAGCCCGAGCCCTGGCCAACCGTCTGAACCTTGACCTGGTCATTGTCGACAAGCGCCGGGAGAAAGCCAACGAGTCGGAAGTGATGAATATCATCGGCGATGTGACGGGCAAAGACGTTATTATGATCGACGACATGATCGATACGGCAGGAACCCTTGTCGGTGCGGCCAAGGCACTGAAAGAGCATGGGGCAAACAGCGTCATGGCATGCTGCTCCCACCCGCTGCTCAACGGACCGGCATATGACCGGATCGAAAACGGGGAGCTGGACGAGTTGATCGTCACCAACTCCATCCCGCTTCGAAAAGAGTCTAAGAAAATCACGGTCCTCTCCATCGCCCCGCTGTTTGCAGAGGTGATCCGACGGATCGTCAATAATGAAAGTGTTAACGGACTCTTTTCGTAAACAGTTTCAAAGACAGGATTGAATGAAAAATATCAGAAACTTTTCGATTATCGCCCACATCGACCACGGGAAAAGCACCCTGGCCGACCGCCTGATCCAGGAGACCCAGACCGTTACCGAACGGGAGCTGGGCGCTCAGATGCTTGACAATATGGATATTGAGAAAGAGCGCGGCATCACGATCAAAGCCCAGAGTGTCCGTCTTAATTATGTCAAGGACGGTGAGACGTATGTCCTCAACCTGATCGACACCCCCGGACACGTCGACTTCTCCCATGAAGTAAGCAAGTCCCTGGTCTCCAGCGACGGGGCACTGCTGGTCGTCGATGCGGCCCAGGGGGTCGAAGCCCAGACGATCGCCAACGTCTATATGGCGTTGGATAACGACCTGGAGATCATCCCGGTCATCAACAAGATCGATCTTCCCTCAGCCGAAGTGGAGAAGGTCAAAGACGAGATCGAGCATACGATCGGGATCGACTGTTCCGATGCCAATCTGGTCTCCGCCAAATCGGGGATCGGGATCAAAGAGCTGCTCGATACGATCGTGGAAAAGGTCCCTGCTCCCAGCGGTGATCCTGACGCACCGACAAAGGCCCTGGTCTACGACAGCTGGTTTGACAACTACCTGGGTGCCGTGGCGCTGGTGCGTGTCATGGACGGCTCGATCAGAAAAAAACAGAAGATCTATCTCATGGGGACCAAAAAATCCCACGAAGTGCTGGATCTGATGTATCCCCACCCGGTCAAGAGTATTAAAACAGACCGAATCGAATGCGGAGAGATCGGGATCGTCGTCCTGGGCCTTAAGACTGTTTCGGAGGTCAAGGTCGGCGATACGATCACGGATGACAGCAACAAGGCCAAAGAGCCGGTGACCGATTTCCATGAAGCCAAACCGTTTGTCTTTGCGGGGCTTTACCCGATCGATACGGACCGTTTCGAAGACCTTAGGGAAGCACTGGACAAGCTGAAGCTTAACGACGACTCCATCGCCTACGAGCCGGAGACCTCTGTGGCACTGGGATTCGGTTTCCGTGTCGGTTTCCTCGGCCTTCTGCACATGGAGGTGATCAAGGAGCGGCTGGAGCGCGAGTTCGGCCTCGACCTGATCGCTACGGCCCCGACGGTTACATATGAAGTGTACAAGACGGACGGGTCAATGGTCCTGGTACAAAACCCGGTGGAGCTTCCCGAGCCCCAGCACATCCAGGGCATGAAAGAACCCTATGTCCGGGCGACGGTGATCGTGCCCAGCGAGTTCGTCGGGAACGTGATCACATTGATGACCCAAAAACGCGGGCAGCAGGAGAAGATGGACTACCTCTCCCCCGAGCGGGTCATGCTGGTCTATGCGATGCCGATGAACGAGGTCTTTATCGATTTCTACGATAAGCTGAAGTCCACGACAAAAGGGTACGCAAGCTTTGACTATGAACCGATCGAATACCGTGAGGGTGATCTGGTCAAGCTCGACGTCCGGGTTGCCGGTGAGGTCGTGGATGCCCTTTCGCTGATCGTGCCGCGTGAGCAGGCCGACAGCAAAGGGCGTGCGCTGACCAAGACGATGAAAGAACTCGTCGACCGCCAACTCTTCGAGGTGGCGATCCAGGCCAGCGTGGGCAACAAGATCATCGCCCGTGAGACGGTCAAGTCCGTCGGCAAAAACGTAACGGCCAAATGTTACGGCGGGGATATCACCCGTAAACGAAAGCTGCTTGAGAAGCAGAAGGCCGGTAAGAAGCGGATGAAAGCGATCGGTAAGGTCCAGTTGCCCCAGGAGGCGTTCTTAAGCGTCCTTAAAATGGACTAAATTTAAACGGACTTTAATGTTCGATTGGTTAGAATGCCGAAAATTTTTGACGCCGCTAAATAAGGATTCTTGCAACATTGTAAGAAATCATCTGCCTCGAACGAGGTAAGCTTTAGTGCCTTAGCGGCCAGCAATTAAAGAGGAAAAGTGTACTCAAAGTACAGTTTTTGGCTTTGACATAGACAAGATGGGTCTGACTCATTTTGCGTTCTAAAATATATAAAAGGTATACAATGTACGCAGTTATTAAAAACGGTGGCAAGCAGTATAAAGTGCAAGAGGGTGATATCCTCTGCCTTGACAAAATGAGCAAGCAGCCAAAAGACGTCGTAGAGTTCGACGAAGTACTGATGGTAGAAGGTAAAGTAGGCGCACCTTTTGTTGACGGAGCCAAAGTTACGGCTGAAGTGATCAACGAAGGTAAAGACAGAAAAGTTGTTATCTACAAAAAACGACGACGAAAAGACTCCAAACTGAAACGCGGTTTCAGACGAGAGTTCACTCGCGTACGAATCACTAAAATTTCTGCATAAGGATTAGACATGGCACACAAGAAAGGTCAGGGTAGTACCCAGAATAACCGCGACTCCGCTGGACGTCGGCTTGGTATCAAAAAATTCGGTGGCGAAGCTGTAAGAGCCGGTAACATCATCGTACGTCAGCGTGGAACTAAATTCCACCTTGGAAACGGTGTAGGTATGGGTAAAGACCACACAATCTTCGCACTGATCGACGGCGAAGTCAAATTCGAACGAAAAGACAAAAACAGAAAAAAAGTTTCTGTTTACGCAGCTTCTTAATTCTTCTACAAAATTTTCTAAATCCGGGGCATTTCGCCCCTCTTATTAAAAAAGGCATCGGCTTTGTTTATTGATCGAGTAAAGATAACACTGAGTTCGGGAAAAGGCGGAGCGGGTGCCGTATCCTTCCATCGCGAAAAATTTATTGTCCAGGGTGGTCCCGACGGCGGTGACGGCGGTCGTGGCGGTAGCGTCTATTTTCAGGTAGACAATAATACAGATACCCTTTCGTCCCTTCGCGGCAGACATCAGATGAAGGCCAAAAACGGTCAGCCCGGCGGCAAAAAGAACATGACGGGTAAATCAGGTGAGAACCTGGTCGTTATTGTTCCCCCCGGGACCCAGGTAATTGATGAAGAGAGCGGCGAACTGCTGCTGGATCTCAAAGAACCGGGTGAGAAAGCACTCTTTTTAGAAGGGGGCAAAGGGGGCCTTGGGAACACCCGCTTTAAATCTTCGACCAATCAGCGACCGACTTATGCCCAACCCGGGGTTCCCGGTGAGAGTAAAACAGTCCATCTGGAGCTGAAACTGATCGCGGATGTCGGACTTGTCGGTTTCCCCAACGTCGGGAAGTCGACGCTGATCTCCACGATCAGCAGCGCCAAGCCGGAAGTAGCCAACTACGAGTTTACGACCCTCACCCCCAATCTGGGAGTCGTGGATGCCGGGGACTATACCTCTTTCGTCATGGCGGATATTCCCGGGATCATCGGCGGGGCCAGTGACGGAAAGGGTCTGGGGCTTGAGTTCTTGCGCCATATCGAGCGTACGAAATACCTTCTCTTTATGCTCGATATTGCCAACTACAGAACGCTGGAAGAGCAGTACGAAATTCTCAAAAAAGAGTTGACCAACTACTCCCAGATGCTCTCCTCCAAAAACTACGGGATTGCACTGACGCGTGTGGATGCCCTCAGCGACGAAGAGGCACATGAAAAGATCGCAGCTTTTATGAAACACCTCAATATCGGTGAATATGAAGAGAGTGAACATCCCTTCTATATCAACGAGGCAAAGGACGTTTCCCCCGGGTTTGTCCTTCCGATCTCGTCGGTATCGTATCTCAATACGAAAAAACTTATCCATACGCTGAATCATAAAATACGGGGATAAGTAATGAAGCGGCTTGTTATTAAGGTTGGCAGTGCGGTTCTGACAGAAGAGGGTACCCTCGCCATGGAGCGGCTCGGCAACCTGGTTGATTTTATCGCCAAGCTCAAAGAGCAGTACGAAGTGATCTTTGTCAGTTCGGGGGCCGTAGCCGCAGGATATACGTCGCTGCCGCTGGATAAAAAAGAGGTAGCCAACCGCCAGGCTCTGGCAGCGATCGGGCAGCCCCTTTTAATGCGCCATTACAAAGACCGTTTCCGTGCCCACGGCGTGATCTGTTCACAGATGTTGCTGACAGCTGACGATTTTGATTCCATCAAGCGGACGCGCCATGCCAAAAATGCCATCGAAGTACTGCTGAAAAACGGAGTCCTGCCGATTATCAACGAAAACGATGTAACAGCGACCGAAGAGCTTGTCTTCGGTGACAACGACCAGCTGGCTGCCCATGCGGCATTCAAATTCGATGCGGATATGCTGGTCATCCTGACGGATATCGACGGCTATTACGATGCCAATCCTAAAACGACAGCGGGTGCAAAACTGCTTAAACAGGTCTCGCATATCCCGGCCGAGGCGCTGGACGCATGCCATACCCCCAACAGCGAGTTTGCCACGGGCGGGATTGTCACCAAACTCAAAGCGGCCGACTTCCTGCTTGAAAACGGCAAAGCGATGTTTTTAAGCAGCGGCTTTGACCTGCGTGATGTCACTGCCTATCTGTTGCACCACGATCATATCGGCGGGACGCTCTTCTCCCGCTAAGGGGCGAATCTAAACCTTTCCGTGCTACAATCCTCCTACTTTTGGGCAGAAGGTAGGGGCTTATATGTTAAAAACGCTCAATGCAAAAATCATCTTTACAATGGTCGTATTCTTTACGATAGAGACCGTGGGATTGGTGATCTATCTTTCACACGATTATAAATCAAAACTTCAGAACAATACGCAAAAATATCTGAGTGTCGTATCCGAGGCGGTGTTCCAGAAGATCCGCGAAGGGATGAACCAGGGCAGCCGAGAGGTGATCGAACGTTTTATCCACGAGTCCAAGGCCATCAAGGGCATCAGCGCCCTGAGTGTGCATAAATCCTCCAGCATCATCGAACTCTTCGGTCTGGACGAGAGCCAGACCAACGACCCCCTCCACCTAGAGGTGTTCAGATCCAAACAGATCAATACATTTGATTATATGAATAAAGATGTCCACCAGCTCCGGATGATCCGGCCGCTGATCGCCAACGACGAGTGCCTTGTCTGCCATGTCAACGTACAGAAAGGGGATGTTCTGGGTGTGATGGATATGTCGGTCTCGCTGACCGAAACGGACGAGAGTATCGCTACCTCTCAGTGGCAGATCTCCGTTGCGATGATCCTGGCTTCGCTCTTTATGGTGGTGGTCTTTGTCCTCTTTTTTAAAAAAGAGCTTTTTGTAGCCATCGAAAAACTGACCGATGTGGCCAAGGACCTGGCAAGCGGACAGGGTGACCTGACCAAGCGGCTCAACATCCGGGGCGAAGACGAACTGGCCAATGCGACGGCCCATATCGATGACTTCATCACCAAGATCCAGGAGACCATCACGGCGGCCAAGAGGGCCTCGACCCAGTCGGTGGAAGCAGGAAATACCCTCAATACCCTGGCCGACGGGATCAAGAGCGGGATCGAAGAGCAGAACCGGATGACCAAATCCTCCAACACCAAGATCGCCGAGATCCAGTCGAAGCTCAACGAGAGTGAAGAGGCGGCTATTACGACGACCGAAGACCTGGAAGCAACGGCCATCGTCCTGCACGAGATGATCGATACCCTCTCGACCGTCATCCACTCCATCAACGGGGCATCGGAGAAGCAGGTGGAGCTCTCCTCCCGTCTGGATCAGCTTAACCAGGAGGGAGAACAGGTCAAGTCGATCCTGGCAGTGATCAATGATATTGCCGACCAGACCAACCTGCTGGCCCTGAACGCGGCGATCGAAGCGGCAAGGGCAGGGGAGCACGGTCGCGGTTTTGCCGTTGTCGCCGATGAAGTGCGCAAGCTGGCCGAGCGGACCCAAAGCTCTCTGCGCGAGATCGATACGACGATCAACGTCCTGCTCCAGGCGATCGGCGATACCACAGCCATGATGCTGGATAACTCCAAGGAGATGACCCACATCGCCGACGAGGCCAATGTGGTTCAGGCCAAGACGTCCGATACGCGAAAGCGGATGGATTCGACCGTCCAGATCTCGGGCCACTCGTCCCAGCTGGCCACGGTGATCGCCCACAAGACAAAATCGCTGGTCGAAGACATGCAGAACGTGACATCGCTGGCAGAGAAAAACACGCTGGCCATCGGTGAGGTCTCTTCCATTGCGCACAACCTGACATCCAGTGCCGAAGACCTGGAAAACCGCCTCGGGGAGTTTAAATCCTAAACCTCCCCCTTACCCGTTTTAGACTATAATGCCGTCAATGTTTTACGAAGGCACTGCATGAAGATAGTCTATATGGGGACCCCCCTCTATGCAAAAAATATCCTGAGCGCCCTGGCCGCCGATGAGCGCTTTACGGTGGCATCGGTCTTTACCCAGCCGGACAAGCCGGTCGGTCGGAAAAAGATCATGACGCCGCCGGATGTCAAGGTCGAAGCCGAAACGCTGGGTCTTCCCCTGTATCAGCCGAACAATATTAACGATCCCGAAGCGGTGGATGCCATCCGCTCCTGTGATCCCGATTTTATTGTCGTTGCAGCATACGGGCAGCTTTTAAAGCGGGAGATCCTTGATATTGCCCCCTGCATCAATCTTCACGCCTCTATCCTGCCGGGCTACCGCGGAGCCAGCCCGATCCAGGAGACGATCCTGAACGGCGATCCCTATGCCGGGGTGACGGCTATGCTCATGGAAGAGGGACTTGACAGCGGGGAGATGCTGGGGTTTGTCTACCAGGAGGATATTACAACGAAGCGGAGCGAAGACCTCATGGATGACCTCTCCCGGCTAGCGGGGGAGCTGACGAAGGATGTCCTGCTCAATTTTTCAGATATTGTCCCCCTGAAGCAGCGGGCCTGCGATGCCACGCATGTGAAAAAAAGAAACAAATCCGAAGCGGAGGTAGAGTTTGTCACAGCTGTGCAGGTAGACCGGAAGTATCGTGCCTTCTATCCCTGGCCGGGTGTCTTCCTGGAGTCGAAGCTGGCACTGAAGAAGCTTTCGCTCCACGAAGCCGAGTCCTCCAACCGTCCCGGGGAGATCCTGGCCATGGAGAAGGATCACATTGTCGTCGGCTGTCAAACCGGTTCCCTGCGTATCGACTCCCTTCAGGCCCCCTCCAAAAAAGAGGTGGATGCTCCCAGTTATATCCGAGGAAAAAGGTTAGGTGTTGGAGATACTCTTTCATAAGAGCCTGGACTCGACCCAGCTCGAAGCCAAGCGTCTTCTAAAAAGCGGTAAAGCTGCACCCTTTTGTGTGGTAGCCGAGATCCAGACGGCGGGGATGGGGAGCCGTGAGAACAGATGGGACTCCCACGCGGGAAATCTCTTCTTCTCTTTTGTACTTCCGCAGAAGATGCTGCCCGAAGACCTGAGTCTCTCTTCGGCATCGATCTATTTCGGTTTCGTAATGAAACTGACCCTGCAGCAGCTGGGATCTTCGGCCTGGCTGAAGTGGCCCAACGATCTTTATATCGGAGAGCAGAAGATCGGGGGTGTGATCACGCATGTAAGCGGGGGGCACCTGATCTGCGGCATCGGACTGAACATATTTGCAACGGAAAAATATGCCGGTCTCGATATAAAAACGGACAAAAAAAGTCTAATAAATTCTTATATTACGGAACTAAAAAAATTTCCAGAATGGAAGAAAATTTTTAGACAATTTAGGATAGAATTTGAGCAAAGTAAGCGACTGAAAACACATGCGGACGGGGAAGAGATCAGTCTACACAAGGCCTCGTTGGAGTGTGACGGTTCACTGACAATCAATGGAAAGAGAGTGTTTAGTCTAAGATGAGTGAAATAATTACAATCGCCAACCAAAAAGGCGGTGTCGGAAAGACGACGACAGCCGTCAATCTCGCCGCGTCCTTGGCAATCGCCGAAAAGAAAGTGTTGCTGATCGATGCCGATCCCCAGGCCAATGCAACGACTCACTACGGGTTCCACCGGAACGATTATGAATATAACATCTACCATGCCCTGACCGGCATCAAAAAGCTCTCTGACGTCATCTTGAACACCAGCATTCCCGGTCTGGATATCGTCCCGTCCAATATCGGCCTCGTCGGTGTGGAAAAAGAGTTTTACGACAAAGATATGGAATCCCGCGAACTGGTTCTGAAGAAGCAGATCAAAACGGTCCAGTCAAAATACGACTACATCATCATCGACTCGCCGCCCGCGCTGGGTCTGATCACGATCAATGCCCTGGGGGCATCCAACTCCGTCATTATCCCGATCCAGTGCGAGTTTTTCGCCCTGGAAGGTCTGGCGCAGCTGCTCAACACGATCAAACTGATCAAAAAGACGATCAACCCGAAACTCAACATCAAAGGTTTCCTGCCGACGATGTACTCCTCGGCCAACAACCTTTCCAAGCAGGTCTATATGGATCTGCTGCAGCACTTTGAGAGCAAACTCTTTACCTTTAAAGACGAGAGCGGAGAGAGCGACTACATCTTTATCCCACGAAACGTCAAACTGGCAGAGAGCCCGAGTTTCGGCAAGCCGGTTATTATGTATGATGTCAAGTCCATGGGGTCCGTTGCCTACCAGAACCTGGCAGGTGCCATCCTAGGTGCGAAAGTTGGCTAAGGTCAAACTGGGGCGCGGTATCGGCGCTATCCTCGAAGAGGTGGAGTCGGCTTATGCCAACGATATAAAAAGCGGTGCCGAGACGATCAGTGAGATCGATATCGATAACATCAAACCCAACCCTTTCCAGCCGCGGAAAAAGTTT
Source organism: Campylobacterales bacterium (assembly GCA_050297855.1). Taxonomy (GTDB): domain Bacteria; phylum Campylobacterota; class Campylobacteria; order Campylobacterales; family SZUA-545; genus SZUA-545. The sequence continues at coordinate 33,487 of JBNKTC010000020.1, read as the reverse complement.
GATGAAGAGAAGCTCAAGGAGCTTTCCGAATCGATAAAAGAGCACGGTCTGCTCCAGCCGATCGTCGTCATCAAAAAGAAAAACCATTATGTATTGATCGCCGGTGAACGGCGTCTGCGTGCGAGCAAACTGGCAGAGAAGGGGACGATCCGGGCCATTATCGCCGATATCTCCCTCGATAACCTCCGGGAGCTGGCGCTGATGGAGAATATCCAGCGTGAGAACCTCAACCCCATTGAGCTGGCACTCTCTCTTAATGAGCTGATCGAGAAGTATAACGTTACCCACGACAAACTGGCGGAGATCGTCCATAAAAGCCGTACCTACGTCACCAACGTCCTGCGACTGCTCAACCTTAGCGAATTTACCCAGAACAAGATTTCCGAGGGTCTGATCTCCTCCGGGCATGCAAAAGTTTTGGTCGGCCTGGAGCCTTCCGAAGAGAAAAAAATCGTCAATAGCATCATCAATCAGAAGCTGAGCGTGCGGGAAGCGGAAAATCTCGTACGGGACCTAAAAGGCAATAATCTGCCCAAAAAAGAGGCAGATAAAAGCTCAAAAGATGGCTTTGACCTTGCCCCTCTCGCCCAAGAACTGGAGCGGATTGTCAAAAAAACCAAGGTAAAAAACAACTCGATTACACTCGAGTTCGACTCCCAGGAATCCATCAATATCCTCCTAAAACGCGTCTCTCATTAATCCATTGTTAATCAACTTTTTGGTATGATGGCCAAAATTTTTTGGAAGGTATGCCATGATCGACTTGGATTTGACGCTCATATTGACTGAAGCCGTTATTTTCCTGCTCACGCTGGTCATTCTGAATAAAATACTGGTGCAACCCATCGTATCGCATTTGGATGCTAGAAACAAGAGCATTAAAGACGGCCTAAGCAATGTAAATCAAAACTCTCAAGAAATCAGTGACCTTGAAGCACAAGCCGATGATATTATCAAAAGTGCAAAAAAAGAGGCGCAGGAGCTTAGAGAGTCAAAGCTTGCTTTGGCGAAGAAATCGGTTCAGGAAAAAATCGATGCCAAAAAAGGCGACATTGAAGTGGAACTGAAAAAGTTCAACGAAGAACTCGAAGCAAAACGTGTGGATTTGAAAAATTCACTCCTAGGCCAAGGACCTCTCTTCAAAGAGAGTCTGAAAGTCAAACTTATTTCGACTTCTACAAACTGAGATAAAGGACGGTAATGAAACATTTAGTACTGCTTCTCTTAGCCGGTTTGACATTTCTTTCCGCTTCCGAGCACGGTGGTGAAACGGATATTATTCCAAGAACGGTAAACTTTCTTATCTTCGCGGGTCTTATCTACTACCTAATCGCCGGGCACATCAAGAACTTCTTCAAAGGACGACAGGAAGGGATTGCCAGCGAACTGGACAAAGTGGAAGAGAAGATCAAAGCATCTAAGAAAGCTAAAGAAGAGGCTTTAGCAAAAATCGAAGAAGCCAAAAAGACAGCAGAAGAGATCAAAGAGACGACAGCTAAAGAGATCGAAATGATGGTCAAACGCATCGAAGAGAACTCTGTGAGCGATCTCGAGCAGCTTGATAAGCAGAAGGATGAGCTGATGCGAGTCTCTGACAACAAGATGGTCAGAGAAGTCGTTACCGAGTCCCTCGAAGAGGTTCTCGACATCAACGATGTGGCTCAAAACAAAGAAGAGCTTATTAAATCACTAATGAAAAAAGTAGCGTAATATGGGTAGATCAGCAGCAAAAAAATATGCAAAAGTCTTGACTCAAAACAGCAACAAAGACCAGGTTAGTGAAACGAAAGAGTATCTTCTGGCACTGACGGCGCTTTTTAAGAGCCCCAAGTTCAAAGATACGGTCCTTTCACCACTAGTCTCACTGGAAGATAAGAGTGAGCTTTTGCTGGGAAAAGACAACAAGAACAAGGTTCTGGCAAACCTGATCAAACTTCTGATCGAAAAAGATCGTATAGAGCTGATTCCGGCGATTTACGAAGAGCTGCGTTTTGCCGACGCGGTCGCATCCAACCGATTTGAAGGGTTTGTCTATGCCGCTCAGGAAGTTGATGCGGCAACAATGGACGAGTTAAAAAACAACATTGCTAAGAAAGTTGATTCAACAATCGATTTTAAACAGGTTAAAAGTGACGAGGAAGGCTTCCGCGTCGAGGTCCCTGACCTCGGTATCGAAGTATCCTTCTCACAGGATCGCTTAAAATCACAATTGATTCAACATATTCTTAGAGGTATTTAAATTTAAATTAACAAAGGAGAACGGGTGGCAGCTAAAACTGATGAAATCAGTGCGATTATCAGAGATCGTATTGAAAATTTCGAACTTAAACTAGATGTTGAAGAAGTTGGTAAAGTTGTTGCAATCGCAGACGGGATCGCAACAGTTTACGGTCTGAACAATGTCGGTTCATCTGAAATCGTAGAATTTGACAGTGGTGACAAGGGTATTGCCCTGAACCTTGAAGAAGACAACGTCGGTGTTGTTATTCTTGGTAAAGGTAAAGGTGTAAAAGAGGGGACAGCGGTTAAACGAACTGGTAAACTGCTTCGAATCCCAACAGGTGACGCGATGATCGGTCGTGTTGTAAACGCACTGGGTGAGCCGGTTGACGGTAAAGGTCCGATCGAAACATCAAGCGATCGATACATCGAGGAGCGTGCTCCCGGTATCATGGGACGTAAATCCGTACATGAACCGCTTCAAACAGGTATCAAAGCGATCGATGCCCTGGTACCGATCGGCCGTGGTCAGCGTGAGCTTATCATCGGTGACCGACAGACCGGTAAAACAACGGTAGCAATCGATACAATCATCTCCCAAAAAGGGCAAGATGTTGTCTGTATTTATGTTGCAATCGGTCAAAAAAGCTCCTCTATCGCTCAGGTAGTGAAACGACTCGAAGAGCACGGAGCAATGGACTACACGATCGTAGTCGCAGCAAGTGCTTCCGAGTCTGCAGCACTTCAATATCTTGCGCCGTACACAGGTGTAACAATGGGTGAATATTTCCGAGACAGCGCACGTCACGGTCTGATCATTTATGATGATCTTTCCAAGCATGCGGTTGCTTACCGTGAAATGTCCCTTCTTCTTCGACGTCCTCCGGGCCGTGAAGCATATCCAGGGGATGTTTTCTACCTGCACAGCCGACTGCTTGAGCGTGCAGCGAAACTTTCCGATGAGAAAGGTGCCGGTTCTCTGACTGCCCTTCCGATCATCGAAACGCAAGCGGGTGACGTTTCTGCGTATATTCCGACAAACGTCATCTCCATTACTGACGGTCAGATCTTCCTTGAGACAGACCTCTTTAACTCCGGTGTACGACCTGCGATCAACGTCGGTATCTCCGTATCCCGTGTCGGTGGTGCCGCTCAGATCAAAGCGATGAAACAAGTTTCCGGTACATTGAAACTTGACCTGGCTCAATACCGTGAACTTCAAGCGTTTGCCCAGTTTGCTTCCGACCTGGACGAAGTAAGCCGTAACCAGCTTGAAAGAGGTGCGAGAATGGTTGAGGTACTTAAGCAGCCTCCATATTCCCCATCTCCTGTTGAAAAACAGATCACGATCATCTTTGCCGGTGCCAAAGGGTACCTGGACAGTATCAGAGTTGAAGATGTCGTTCGTTTTGAAGCGGAACTTAACCCGTTCCTTGAAGCGAAATACCCTTCGATCCTGGAAAACATCCGATCCAGCAAAAAGATCGACAACGATACGGAAGCAGAACTTAAGAAAGCATTGGAAGATTTCCTCACGGTCTTTAATGCCGACTAAGGTCTGAATCATGGCGAATCTAAAAGATATTCAACGACGTATCAAGAGTGTTTCCAACACGCAGAAGACGACACGTGCCATGAAACTGGTTTCAACTGCGAAGTTGAAGCGTGCTGAAGAGATTGCCAAGCGATCCAAAGAGTACTCGGTTAAGATCAACCAGGTACTCTCAAGCATTGCGTATCAGATCCAACAGCATAAAGTGGGCGGTATCGAGAGTCGCTATTTTGCGAATATCAGAAAAGAGGATGTCAAAAAGACAGACCTCATTTTTGTTACGGCTGACAAAGGTCTGTGCGGCGGGTTTAACTACCAGACGATCAAGACGGTCAGTAAAAAACTGGAAACTCTCAAGAACGACAAGGTGAAGGTACGACTGCGATCAATCGGTAAAAAAGGTTCCGAGTACTTCAAGTTCAAAGGAATCGAACTGGTTGACGACGTCAGAGGACTGAGCTCCGCACCGTCATATGAAGAGGCCAAATCGTTTATCGACAAATCACTGGAGAACTTCCTTAACGGGGATACAGACCAGGTTTCGTTGATCTATAACGGCTATCTGAACATGATCACACAGGAGATCAAAGAGATTAATATCCTCCCGATCGACGTGAGCAAGATCGAAAAGATCGAGCATCCGTCCATGATCGAGTTTGAACCGAACGATGATGAGTCCATTCTTGAGTCACTGGTTCGAAAATATGTGGAGTATAACCTCTATTATGCGCTGATCGACTCCCTCGCGGCCGAGCATGGTGCTCGTATGCAGGCGATGGATGCGGCAACGAATAATGCAAAAGAGATGGTTAAAAATCTTAATCTTGAATATAACAAAGCGCGCCAAGAGTCGATTACGACTGAGCTGATTGAGATTATCAGCGGCGTGGAAGCAATGAAATAAAGGAGAGTTGATGGAAGGTGTAGTAGTAGCCGTACGAGGTCCGGTAATTGATGTAGACTTCGAAACTTATCTGCCCGATATTAATGAAGCGGTCGAGATGATCTTTGATCTCGAAGGGACTGAGCAGAGACTGATCTGTGAAGTTGCCGCTCACTTGGGAGATAACCGAGTAAGAACGATTGCGATGGATGCCAGTGATGGTATCAAGCGTGGTCAGAAGGTAACAGCCCTTCAAAACCCAATCCAAGTACCAGTTGGTGAAGAGGTTCTTGGACGTATCTTTGACGTTGTCGGTAATGAAATCGACGAAGGTCCAAAAGTCGAAGCAAAACAAAAATGGTCGATCCACCGTGATCCTCCCAGCTTTGAAGAGCAGGACACAAAAACAGAAGCGTTTGAAACGGGTATTAAAGTTGTCGACCTTCTGGCCCCATACGCAAAAGGTGGTAAAGTCGGTCTGTTCGGTGGTGCGGGCGTTGGTAAAACGGTCATCATCATGGAACTTATCCACAACGTTGCCTACAAACACAGCGGTTACTCCGTATTCGCCGGTGTTGGTGAGCGTACTCGTGAAGGGAATGACCTTTACCACGAGATGAAAGAGTCCAACGTACTGGACAAAGTTGCCCTCTGCTACGGTCAGATGAGTGAGCCTCCAGGCGCACGTAACCGTATCGCCCTGACTGGTCTGACAATGGCGGAATACTTCCGTGATGAAATGGGTCTGGACGTTCTGATGTTTATCGATAACATCTTCCGATTCGCTCAGTCCGGTTCCGAGATGTCTGCACTTCTTGGCCGTATCCCGTCTGCCGTTGGTTACCAACCGACACTGGCACGTGAAATGGGTGCACTCCAAGAGCGTATTACATCCACGAAAAAAGGTTCCATTACATCCGTACAGGCTGTATACGTACCTGCGGATGACTTGACTGACCCGGCACCTGCGTCTGTATTTGCCCACCTTGATGCGACAACGGTTCTTAACCGTAAAATCGCGGAAAAAGGTATCTACCCGGCGGTTGATCCACTTGATTCAACAAGCCGTCTGCTTGACCCACAAATCCTGGGTGAAGAGCACTACGGTGTAGCACGTGGCGTTCAGCAGACACTGCAAAAATACAAAGACCTTCAGGACATCATCGCCATCCTCGGTATGGACGAGCTTTCCGAAGAGGACAAACTGACGGTTGCCCGTGCACGTAAGATCGAAAGATTCCTTTCTCAGCCGTTCTTCGTTGCGGAAGTCTTTACCGGTAGCCCCGGTAAATACGTTTCCCTTCCAGACACGATCAAAGGTTTCCAAGAGATCCTGGACGGTAAACACGACGAACTGCCGGAAATGGCATTCTATATGGTCGGTACAATCGAAGAGGCTTTGGAAAAGGCAGCAGAACTTAAAGCCAAAGCATAAGGTATAATGATGGATACTTTAAGACTAGAAATTATCACACCTTCCGGCAAGATCTTCGATGAAGATGTTGCCAGTGTTACACTGCCGGGTAGCGAAGGGGAATTCGGTGTCCTTCCCGGACACGCCTCTCTCGTCTCCCTGTTGAGTGCCGGTGTGATCGATGTAAGCAAACCTGACGCAACACTGGAAAGTGTTGCTGTTGACTGGGGTTATGTTGAAGTAACCGAAGGGAAAGTTACAGCACTGGTTGACGGTGCCGTGGCTATCCAGGGTGATACGGAAAGTGAAATCGCTACGGCACTAAGCAAAGCGAAAGAACTCCTCCGTGAAGCACAGGACTCCAATATCATCCTCTCTGCCGTCGAGGCAAAAATCGAAGCAACGGCACGGGGCAGACTCTAAGTGTTAGATCTCCTGATCGATTGGTTCGGAAAAAGCAGCGTAGTGACGATCTTCGTCATTATGCTGCTCTCTTTTTATCTTATCGCGACCCTTTGGGTATTTATCTATAAATTTCTCTTTTTAAGAAAGTGGAAAGAGCTCGAAAAGAGTTCGACCAACGCTTTTTTACATGGTGAAATGGGTGTCAGCCGCGACTCCTTCCTCTACAACTGTCAGAATAAAAACGGTCTTGCAAGCTTCTACGACGGTTGCCTTGAGGCGGCAACCAAAGAGGCGACGGTCGGTCTGACGATCCTGAGTATTATTGCATCGACCTCTCCCTTTATCGGGCTTTTTGGGACGGTTGTCGGTATCCTTGAATCCTTTTCGACTTTCAAGGAGGGGGTGACCCTTTCGGCTGTCGCCCCGGCCATCAGCGAGGCGCTTATTGCTACGGCATTTGGGATCCTTGTTGCGATCCCCGCCTACTCTTTTCACCTGATCCTTAAGCGTAAAGCTTTTGAGATCATTACCTACCTCAAGATGCAGATCAACTTCCTGACCGCACCAAAGAGCGACGGTGGACTCGTATAACTGGGATGAAAAGCCCGAACTGAACATTACGCCGCTGGTGGACGTAATGCTGGTTTTAATCGCCATCTTGATGCTGACGACGCCGATGCTGGTGTATGAAGAGAAGATTTCCCTGGCCAAGGGGTCGGCCAAAGACCGCTATGAAAAGAGCGAAAGCATCGAGATTCGAGTCGATCAAAAAAAGAATGTCTATATCAACGACTCACGCTACGGATTTAAAGCTTTTCCGGACAGCTTTATGCAGCTGGCTGCCCAGTACCCGACGCGTAAAAACAAGATCCTCATCCGAGCCGACCGCAGGTTGAAGTATGAAGATGTCATCTTTATTCTAAAAAGCGTCAAGGCTGCGGAATTTACAAAAATCTCCCTTGTGACCGATGGATAAACAGAAGTATAAGCTTATCTCCTCCCTTCTTACGGGGGGAATCTATGTAGGACTGGTCCTGTTTGTACTCGATTATGCCAGCGTGACACGGTATGCCGTCAAGACCAAAGCGGTACACGAAGAGGTGGTGGTTGATATCACTGCCCTCGATATCAAGGAAGTGATCACCACCAAAACACCCCAGGTCGTAGAAAAAAAGATCGAGAAGGTCGCACCGGCTCTCAAGAGTGTCAAAAACCTTTTTAGTGATACCAACGACTCTTTTGATAAAAACGAGTTCTTTAAAGATAAGGTGGTGATCAAGACACGGACAAAAAAGAAGAAGATCTCCGTAGACGAGCTCTTTGATACCCAGGTCGCCCGTAAAACCGGAACCAAAAAGATTCTCGAAAAGATCGAGAGTACAACCGATATCGGGGGGACATCCCAGGCAACCGAAGGGGTCAGTGATGCCTATTTTGACAAGATCCATGCGATCGTATCGGCCGGTTGGCAGCCGCTTCCTTCCCAGAAAGGAATGGTCGCCACGATGATCCTCAATATCGATATAGACGGGAGTTTCCGTTTCTACATCAAGGGGACAAACGGCGACAGTGAGTTTTTGGAGATGTTAAAAAAACATATGCAAAAATTGCAGGCGGCAGGGCTGCCAAGACCTGAGAAAAAACGATCCGTTACTATCAATTTTATAGCCAAGGAATAATGTGAAAAAACTTTTTCTGCTTTTTATCATACAACTATCGCTTTTTGCAACCGATGCGACGATCGATATCGTCAAACAGGTGCGTGAAAATATCACCATAGCCGTCGAGACATTTTCGACCGGGGAAGCGGACAAAGCTTTTTCCCGCCAGATAGAAAAGATGGTCATAGCCGACCTTAAGGTGGCTGCGGTTTTTCTCGTGAGCGAGTCGGATATTTCTCCCCGCTATGACGCTCCTATTCCTGTGCTGCAGTACCGGGATAAGAACATCCAGCTGCTCTTGCGGGTGCAGTCGGTCATCAGCGGGGGGAAATACGGTATCCTGGCGGATCTTTACGACCTGGAGAACAACCGGAAGCTCTTAGCCAAAAAATACTCCGTCTCCAGCGAAGCGCGCTATCCGTTCCTGACCCACAAGCTGACTGCGGACATTGCCCAAAAGCTGGAGATAGAAGACCTGGGCTGGATGGAGAAGTTTGTCATCTTTGCCAAAAACACATCGCCCAAAGAGAGTGAGATCGTTATCGGGGATTACTCCCTGACCTTTACCCAGACGATCATCAGCGGCGGGCTCGTACTCTTCCCCAAATGGCGTGACGGAGACCAGCGGGAGTTTTTCTACACCGAGATCGGTGAAAAACCGACACTCTACCGTGCCAACCTCTATACGGGGAAAAAAGAGAAGGTCCTCTCATCCTACGGGATGCTCGTCTGCAGCGACGTCAGCCGCGACGGGGAGAAGCTGCTGCTGACGATGGCACCGGATGACCAGCCCGATATCTATGTCTATGACCTTGGGAGCAAAAAACTGACCCGTGTGACCGACTACAAAGGGATCGATGTCAACGGGAACTTCGTGGATGACGACGATGAGATCGTCTTTGTCTCCGACCGCCTGGGCGGCCCCAATATCTTTAACAAAAAAATCGGTTCCAAAGCGGTGCAGCAGATGGTCTTTAAAGGGCGAAACAACAACTTCTGTACGAGTTTCAAAAACTATATCGCCTACGTAAGCCGTGACACGAACAACGAGTTCAGCGAGAACGCCTTTAACATCTACCTGATATCGACACAGACCGATTATATCCGTCAGTTGACCACAACCGGGAAGAACCTCTTCCCCCGCTTTTCTCCCAGCGGCGACAGCATGCTCTACATCAAACGCTTTAAGAATGAAAGTGCCCTGGGGATCATCCGCCTGGGCTACAACAAGAGCTTTCTTTTTCCGTTAAAAACTGGTAAACTGCAAGCTATCGACTGGTAGTGGTTTAAGTCTATTTTATTATAATAGCAGCCAAATCCAAGGAAGGATAAACAATGAAAAAAAGTCTATTTTATCTACTAACTATTGCTGCAGCACTCGTCTTTGCGGGATGTGGTGCGAAGTCCGATGCGATGGATCCGACAGCCGGAGAAAAAACTGAGCAACAGGCCGATACGGCGGTACCTGAGCAAGGTGCAGAAACTGCAACAGCCGAAGAGGCACCTGTTGCTGAGGAGGGCGCGATTGCTGAAGAGTCCGTGACAGAAGAGGCAGCTGAAGCCGGCGTGGAAGATACAGCCGTCTATTTTGACTTCGACAAATTCAATATCCGTGATGATATGGCTTCGGTTGTCGAAGATGTGGCAGGTAAACTCAAAACAGCCCACAGCGGTGCAACGGTCAAACTTGAAGGGAATTGTGACGAATGGGGTACGGACGAGTACAACTATGCTCTGGGTCTTAAACGTGCCAAAAGCGTAAAAGACACCCTGGTCGCACACGGTGTATCCGAAGCAAATCTGAAGCTGATCAGCTACGGTGAGAGTAATCCGACATGTACGGAAAAGAACGAAGCGTGCTGGTCTAAGAACAGAAGGGTCGAGTTTAAGATTAATCAGTAATGGTTAAATATCTCCCTTTCGCCCTGGCGGCGACACTTCTTTCTGCCTCCGAGCCTTCCGCCTTTTCTGCGGGAGACTTGGAGAGCAAAACCCCCTACGGTCTTACCAAAACAGAAAAATATATCCTCGAAAACAAAGAGAACCTCTCCGATCTGAAGAGCAAAGTGATCCAGATGGAGCGTTCCGTCGATGAGTTGCGCAATGCCCTTGAGGCATTCCGTTCTCTTACTGCAGGGGGAAATGAAAAGCTTTACAGTGTGGGCAAACAACTGACGCAGATGGAGTCGAATCTAAAGCTTCAGGGTGAGTATCAGAAGAAGATCGATGCCGATATCAAATCGATCCGTGACGATATGGCTGCATCAGACAAGCGACAGGCTGCTAATGATGCCAATCTTAAAGCAGCCATTAAAGAGCTCTCCGGACTGATCGATACGATCAACAGCACATACGTACACAAAAACGAGATGAAAGCGGCTCTGGAAAAACTGGTCAAAGAGATTGAGACCAGCCGTCCGGCAACGACGGGCTCAAACACGCTTGCAAATAAAAAAGCCTCCCAGGTCTTTGACGAATCCAAACAGGATTTCAAGAAAAAAGCGTTTAAATCATCCCTCCAGGGCTTTGAATATCTGGCCCAGAACAGCGATTATAAAAAAGCGGAAGTGATGTATTTCCTGGGAGAGCTCTATTACCAGACCGGCCATTTCTCCAAGGCGATCACGGCTTTTAAGGAGAGTGCCCGTCTGGATGATAAAGCGAAGTACCTTCCTGCATTGCTATTCCATACCGCCATCTGCTATGACAAGCTCAAAAAGAAGAGCGAGGCGCGTAAGTTTTACGAATCACTTATCACGCTCTATCCAAAATCCTACCTGGTCGATTCAGCTAAGAAACGGCTTGCCAAACTCAAATAGCCTCTGCCCTAGACCCCGAGCATCGCATCAAGTTTCTGTTTGATGGCGGGGTCATCCAACAGTTCATTAAGATAATCGAAACTCGATTCGCTCTCCAGTAGTCCCGACAGCAGCTCCAGGCTTTTTCGTGAATCCATGGAGGAGATATAGGCGATGAGCTTCTCGCGTGTGATGATCGATTCGTCAAAGCGGATTTCTTGCAGGAGGGTTTCGTTAAAGCGGTCGATATTTTCGGAGTTGGTCTGCCGGATCCGGTTGATAAACTCTTTCTCGTCCAGGGAGATCACTTTCTCAAAATCAAGCGTCTCATCATACCCTCCCCGTATCGCCGCCATGATCTCCTCATTATAGGCTACAAGCGGCCCGACCAGTTGATCCAGTAGCTCTCCCGGGATCCCTTTGTTAAGCAGTCGTGAGAGGGTCTCAAGGTCCCGGGGGCGGAATTTGCGTAATGCTTCATGTTCGGCAACCATGGAAGCCACCAGGGGATGGACCGCCTCCTGTTTTGCCCACTCGAGCCACTCTTCCGGCTCGGGGACGTCAAGCTCGACCTTGAGCCATTGGGCTGCAAGACGGTATTCGCCTTGTGAAGTGAAGATAAAAAACGTATTGAGTGTTTCCCCGTAGAGTGTCCGGTTGGTCACGGCCGGAAGCAGCAGGGCGACGGCCTCTTCGGAGAGGTTCTCGAAGATAACAGTCTGTGTCAGTTTTGTCAGGGAGTTTAAAAGGGAGAGTCCGCCCGAGCGCAACTCCTCCTCCAGCATCACCCTGGCTTCGGGAAAAAGACGTCGGCAGAGTCCTGTCTTGCCCGTACCTTCCGGGCCGTAGAGAAGAACGGGAAGGCCCGTGGAGCGGCCGATCTCCAGGATGTTTCGTGCGTCAGTGTGATTCATGGGTCCTCGATTGTATCAGATAGCAGAGTTTAAAGCGGTAAGCGACCCGCTCGTCGTAGAAGAGTTCGGGCAGGCGGCCGGAAAAGGATTTTTCAAACTGCCGTTTGGCAGAAAACGGGACTTTGAGGTAGGCATTGACGATCCATGGAAGAAGGATCGAGTGGTCAAAGGCTTTCTCAAACCAGTCGGTAACGACCCCCTGGATCTTCTGGCTCGGGGCTACGATCTGTGAGAGGACAAAGGGGTAGACCTCTTCGTGGTCACTGTAGTTGGAAAAGGAGTCGATCACCAGAGCCCTGGCATCGGGGTGTTCGTCATAAAATGCCCGCAGCAGCCTGTAGTGGGCGAAGTTCCCGAAACTGGCAACAGTCTTGATGGCTGCGATCTTGACCTCGTGCGATTCGTCCAGAAGGGCCTGCATCAGCTCCTTTTCATAGATGGTGAGCTGATATTTGCGGATCGCCTTGATCGCATTGACTTTAACGGCAAAGTTCGGGTCGCCCAGCATGCTGCGGACCGCTTCGGCAGCTCCCACTTTGGAGAGGGAGAGTACCGCTGTGGAGAAGGACCCCCGGGACTCTTCCGGGAGTTTGTTCAGTTTTGAAAGAAACTCTTCTGGCTTCATGAATCCTCGTATCTGTTAAAATAGTGCTGAATAAGTAAAGCTAATTCAGCGATGCCGGTCGTCGTGCGACGCATTGTCATGTCTGCTAGATATATCATGAAAGAATATTACTAGTTTTATCGGCAATTCTACCATAAGATGTTTTGTGATACTATTTCCCATTTTTATGCAAAAAAAACACGGCCGGACCGTGTATCAATATGAGGAGAATATAATGGCTATTGAAAATAATATGGTTGTTTCTTTAGAGTATGAACTACGTGACAAAGCGACAAGCGATATCATCGATTCCAACGTAGGCGAAGCTGCCCTCGAATTTATTACGGGAAGAAACCACATCATCCCGGGTCTTGAGAGCGAGATCCTGAAGATGAGCGAAGGAGATGCGGGCCAGGTGATCGTAGCACCGGCACAGGCGTATGGAGAGTTTGACGAGACAGCTGTTCAGCAGGTACCGATCGAGCAGTTTGCGGGAATCGAACTGCAAGAGGGCATGCCCCTGTATGCTCAGGCAGAGGACGGTTCTACAATCCAGGTGATCGTTAAAAATATCGGGGAGCAGGAAGTAACAGTCGATTACAACCATCCGCTCGCCGGTAAAGAGCTGATGTTTGACATCAAGATCCTGGCGGTGCGCGAACCGACAGCTGACGAATCCCTCTCCGGTCAGGTCGCACGACCAGACAGCGGCTGCTGCGGCGGTCACGGTGAAGGCGGCGGCTGCGGCTGCTCACACTAATTTAAAACACCACAAGAGTAAAAGCCCATCCTGGGTAATGTCAAAGAGAAATGACTGTACATTTAGTACACTCCTTTCACTTTGATTGCTCGCCGCTGTGTCCTCGTACCTGCGGAATTTCATGGCACGTGTAGCGAAGCGAAACCTCGCAGCGAAGCGAGGACAAAAGCTTGCCTCTCCCGAGGCAGATTTATAACGCTAGTGCCATTTTCTGATTTATAAAATTTATTAACAAAGGGTTACATTGAAACGAGTAGGATTTATCTTTCCGGGCCAAGGCAGTCAGGCACTGGGTATGGGCAAGGATTTTTACGAAAACTCCGATGTGGCGAAGGCGATGTTCGATGCTGCGTCCAATGCGATCGATACGGACATGAAGTCCCTCCTGTGGGAAGACGAGGCAAAATTGGGGCAGTCCCTCTATACCCAACCGGCGATCCTGCTGGTATCCGCGGTTGCCCACAAGCTGTTTGAAAACGAGATGGCGATCAAGCCTGTTTTCTCCCTGGGGCACTCCCTGGGCGAGTTTTCCGCACTGACATCCGTCGGAGCCCTGAGCCTGGAGGATGCTGTCTATACGGTACATAACCGAGGCAAGTGGATGCAGGAGGCGTGCGAAGGCAAAGATGCCGGGATGATGGTCGTCCTGGGACTTTCTGATGAAGATACGGTCGGGATCGTGGATGCCGCACGTCAGAACGGCAAGGATGTCTGGGCCGCCAACTTCAACAGCGACGGTCAGATCGTACTGGCCGGAAAACGGGCCGATCTTGAGACCCTGACGGATGAGCTTAAAGGTGCGGGTGCCAAACGTGCGATGCTTCTGAATATGTCCGTTGCCAGCCACTGCCCGATGCTCGAGCCGGCAACTTCCAAACTCCGGACGGTGCTTGATGAGCGCCTTGCCGATTCGTTCCTGGCTCCGGTCATCTCCAATGTAACGGCCCAGCCCTACAGCAGCAAAGCCGAAGCGCTGGATCTGCTGCCCAAACAGCTGATCGAGCCGGTCAAGTACAAGCACTCCGTCGTAAACGTGGAAAACGATGTCGACCTGCTGATCGAGTTCGGTCACGGTTCCGTCCTCAAAGGGATCAACAAAAAAGTGACCAAAGTGCCGACGATCAGCGTCAGCGATATGGCGACGCTCGAAGCGGCTTTTGAGAGCCTGAAGGATTGATATGACCGTCGGGATCATCGGGGCAATGCGTGAGGAGATCGAACCGCTCCTCTCCTTTGTCAAAACATACGAAGCGATCGAGTATGCAGGGAACACGTTTTATAAAGCGGAGTATAACGGGCATACCCTCTATATCGTCTACAGCAAGATCGGAAAGGTCAATGCAAGTCTGACGGCTACGACCCTGATCGAAAAATACGGGGTAGAGAAGGTGATCTTCAGTGGGGTAGCCGGTGCGGTCAACGACGCCCTTAAGATCGGAGACCTGGTGCTGGCCACCAAACTGGTTCAGCACGATGTGGACATCACCGCCTTTGGCCACCCCTTCGGGTTTATTCCCGAAAGCGGCGACTATATCGATGCCGACAGCGGGCTTAATGCCATAGCCGTCAACGTTGCCGGCGAGATGGGTCTTAAACTGCTGCAGGGTATTGTGGCGACGGGGGACCAGTTTATCGCGGACGAGAAGAAGAAAAACTGGATCCGCGAAACCTATAATGCCGATGCCCTTGAGATGGAAGGGGCGAGTGTCGCCTATGTCTGTGCGACGTTCGGTGTCCCTTTCTGTGTGCTTCGTGCCATCAGCGATGCGGCGGATATGGATGCCGGGTTCAGTTTCGACGAGTTCCTCGTCAGCAGTGCCAAAGAGAGTGCCCAGTTCGTCTTTAAAATGTTAGATCATCTATAACAATTTTCTGCAATTATCAATGTGCAGATCCCGCAAGAATGAGGACAATTTTTTACGGGCTTTGCCCGTAAAAAAAGAGACATTACAATGAAAAAATCACCAAATGCAAAAATCTCCAAAAAACTCCAAAAACAGTTCGGAAAATGTGTCCGTGAGTTTGACCTGATCAACGAAGGGGACAAAGTCGTCGTCGGCCTGTCCGGCGGTAAAGATTCCCTGACGCTCCTGCACCTCATTAAAAACTTCAAGCGGATTGTCCCGTTCGAATTCGAATACAAGGCGGTTACCGTCGATTACGGCGACGGGCTGAGTCTCGATCATTTGCAAAGACACTGCGACGAATACGAAATTCCCTTCGAGATTTATACAACCGAAATTGCCCAGACAGCCGAAGAGCATATCCGGGAAAACAGCTCCTTTTGCAGTTTTTTCTCCCGGATGCGGCGTGGTTCGCTCTATTCGGCATGCCAGAAGCTGGGGTATAACAAACTGGCCCTCGGCCACCACCTGGACGATGCGGTAGAGAGCTTTTTTATGAACATGATGTACAACGGAAGCATGCGGACCCTCGCCCCTATCTACACCTCCAAGTACGATATCCAGGTGATCCGCCCCCTTATCCGTGTCCGTGAAGCGCAGACGGCCAACTTTGCCGCCGAGAACGAGTTCGAGACGATCAGCGACGAGGCGTGCCCGGCCATGAAGTTCCCGGTCAAGATGCCCTATGCACGGGCCAAGACAAAAGAGTGGCTCAAAACCATGGAGAGCGAACACGAAGATCTCTTCAAGATGATCAAGACATCCTTCTCCCACCTTCATGCCGAAACCTTCTTTGATAAGCGCTTTTTAGACCGTTAGGTTACGAAACCTTTTATTAACATCGTTTCTTATGGTTGATGTAAGTAATAGAAAAATATAATAAATTAGAATGATATGAAGGAGATACAATGCAAAAATCATTAAGAAGCTTTGCAGAAAAACTGTTTCTGCCGGTCTCTTTTTCGGTTGTCTTGCTGCTAAGCGGATGCGGCGGTACAATCGGAGACAAAGATACGGATGAAGCGAAACAGTATGAACTTTCACAGGCGATAGACGCCGGCGAATGGGATAAAGCAATTGCTATGCTTGAAGAAGATTGTGCGGGGTACGATGCTCGTGCATGTGCGACTAATCTGTCCGCTGCTTATTTGGGAAAAGGCGGGATTGATGTTATTTCATTTGCACAGGTAATGTTGCCCATAGACGCGAATGATAGTTTAAGCAAAGATCAAAAAAGTGAAGAAAAAAAGAATAAACTCACAGAGATGTTTGATAATGCATATCCTCGTTACGGCATGCGTGTAATGAAAAACTATATACGTGAAAACAACGTATATGCTCATATTTCTGGGGCAAGTACCCTTTCATCCACAGGTATAGATATTGAAGATGAAGAGGCAAATTTCGCATTGGTGGGTAGTGAAAACTGGAAAACGATATGTACATCATATAATTATGAGTATATCTTTACAGATAGTGACGATACACTGAAGGCTGCATGTCTAATCATCAATCCTGAGATGATTGTTGAGATCAACGACAAGAACTATAAAACAACGGGTAAAGATATGGAGGAAGCCTTGGGCGCTTTCGGTCTTACTCGTGCTGCACTAAGTCCGGAGAGCAGCTTAAAAGATTTGATCTCAAGCACATTGACGGTGGGTACAGCTACGACGAATGATGTAAACGGTAACGGTAAATTTGACTCAATGGATGTAACGGGATGTGTTACAGCTTCGTATGATGGATCGACAAGCGGTATTCCTGCCTGCAGTGAAGCTAATGTTGTTATGGAAAAAGCGAAAACCGTTGATTTCACTAATGGTACTGATACGACGACATTAAGTGTCGTATTTGTCAATGTTAGTTCGATAGATAGTGCAAACTATGCAGATCGTAATTTTACACGGCTTGCGGAAAATATTCCTACGACAACTTCTTATACCGTCGTTAGCCAGCAAGTGAATGCCGATTCGGAACCCCAGTATTGTGAAGCTGATTTCACACCGTGTAGTGCAGCTGACTATGATAATGGTTGTTATCCATGTCCTGTTGTAAAGAGTGACGGAAGTGTCGCCACATTTAATGACACGGTTACCGATATCTTTAACGATGACTCGAAATTAGAATCTCTTGCGGTCATGTTGGATGAAGATACGACGGCAACAACAAGCACGGAGCAGGTAGCGGCATTGAGAGAAAAAGTCTGTGAAGATGACTCAGGCAACCCGACAGGTCTGTGTACAGTGGATCCGACTGCAACCGGTGGATATATCGTCACCGAGTCTGCGCTGATCGATTATTTCACGAGCAATTAAGGAGAGAGAATGAAATCACTATTAAAAACAGCGCTTTTCAGTGCCACGGTCGTAACGTCTCTGTCTGCCATTACATTTGAGTATCCGCAACTGTACAAAGATCCGAAAGTCATGGGAATGGGGGGCGCTAACGTAGCCGTCGGTGGTCATGCCAGCGCCCTCTTTTACAATCCGGCCGGTCTCTCCTATATTCCAAGAGAGTATGGGATCGAGGTTGAACTGATTAATCTGAATGCATCGATCAATGAAAACGTGCTCGATTTTGCCGAAGACTTTTCTGACGCAACGGATGAACCGCCGGTTGTGACAGGCGATCCTGATACGGATGAGACTATGGCGATGTTGGATGTAATGAAACAGTATTTGGGAAAAAATATCCATTTTGATGCCAACGACTTTACCAGTATCAGCCGAAAAGGGGAAAAGGTAGCCTTTGCCATCGGTGGTCTGGCCGGAGCCAACTTCGACTTCAGAACTCACAGCGGTTTTGCAAATGACGGGGCGATGGAGATCCAGGGGATCGTCTATTACGGTGCAGCTTTCGGGATGTCCCGTGATTTTAAAGAAGTCGAGATCGGAAATGTGATCCTCAACGATTTCGCCCTTGGTTTCGGTGTCAAACAGATGAACTACGGTAGTATTAACCGGGCTTTTTCGATTTCTGAGCTAATCGATGACGATTTTCAGGATAATGTTGAGGATAACTATCTTAAAGAGGGAACCAGCACCGTATTCGACCTGGGTGGAACCTATCACCTGACACCGGGTTGGATTGTCGGTGCCAGTGTCCTGAATATCGGTGGTGTAGGTGACAAAGATGCCGTCTATATCCCGATGACGGTCAATGCCGGTGTCGGTTACCTGAAACGATGGGAAGGGCACAAGCTTTTCAATCAGGTACGTTTTGCGGCGGATTATGTGGATATCGCCAAAGGGTACGAGCAGGATACCGATATGATCAAGCGGACCCGCCTGGGGGCCGGTGTCAATATCTGGGACGGCTGGTTCTCTACCCTAAGCCTGCGTGCCGGTCTGTACCAGGGCTCCACGACCTACGGGGCGAACCTGCGACTGCTCTTGCTTCAAGTTGCGTACGCAACCTATGAAGAGGAAGTGGGAGCCTATGCCGGTCAGGATAAAGACCGACGTCATATGATCAACCTTACCTTCGGGTGGTAAAAGGCTAAAGGTGAGGGCTTCAGGCCCCACCTTTAATCTCTACATCCCCTCCATTAAAATATTCCAGAGGTTCTCGACCTCCACATCCCCCAATTTCGTCATCTTCCCGGTCTCCAGCATCTCGTAGATCTTTTTAAACGGCAGTTTTTTCCCGTAGATACATCCCGTATGGGCAGGCAGGAAAGCACGTCCGAGGGCCAGGTTCTCTTTGATCTCCTCTTCGCAGATAAAACAGTAGGGTTCGGTATGGAGGCGCCCTTCGAAGGCCAGAAGCTGCAGGTATGCCTCGAGGCAGGCACGTTTGGCATTTTGCCGCTCCAGGTTTTTGGCGGTGTTTTCAAGGAGATCGTGATAGAAAGGATCGACGGTCTCGATACCGCGCAGGTGGGTATTGAGCAGGCGGATGAACTGATGCCAGACGAGCATCTTGGTATGGTCGCGGTTCCAGGCATGTCCCAGGTGGATGATATTGCGCAGGCGGGATATGGAGACATTGACGATCGTTTCGACCTCGAAGTCGATCTTGTAGCCCAGGTTGATCGTACTGTGCCGTGCTCCGTAAAAGCGGTAGAGCGTCAGGAGGTTTTCAGGGGTCAGGATCGTGACGATCAGGTCTTCGTCCTTATACTTGGAAACGTTGAGAATATAGCCTTGCATCCGCCTCTTTTTTAACCTTTACCGCATCTTAACGTATAAAATGGTAGAATAGTAACATGTTAGGGTCTATACAGGGATTCTTTAGACACTCTGAAACGATTACGAAACGGAAGAAATCTATAAATCCATACCCTTAAAAATGAAATTATTATACCAAAAGGTATGCAATGGATGCATTAACAGCGTTTAAAGACAATTGTGGCTTTGGACTGTTGGCCAACGTAAAAAATATTCCAAGTTATAAAAATACCGATGATGCGATCACCGCACTCAGCCGGATGATCCACCGCGGTGCGATCGCTGCGGACGGAAAGAGTGCCGACGGTAGCGGCCTCCTTTTCTCCATGCCGGACAAATTTATGAAAAAGGTTGCCAAGGAGTGCAGCCTGGACCTGCCCGAACTTTACGCAGTCGGGATGCTCTTTCTGACGGACGAGAAGCAAAAGGCGGTCATCGAAGAGATGTGCGATAAGAACGACCTTAAAGCACTGGCCTTTAGAAAAGTACCGGTGGATACCTCCGTGCTCGGGAAGTTCGCCCTTGAGAGCCTTCCTGAGATCACCCAGGTCTTTATCGTCCCCAACTCCATTATCGCGACCAAGCGTTTTGATGCGCTGCTCTACTTGACGCGCAAGGAGATCGAGCACAAACTACATGGTGAGAAAGGGTTCTATATCCCATCTTTCTCCCGGAGCGTCATCTCTTATAAAGGTCTGGTGATCCCGACCTATATCAAAGAGTTTTATAAAGACCTCCAGGATACAGATTTCCAGGTCAGCTTTGCACTGTTCCACCAGCGATTCTCCACCAATACGCTTCCGGAGTGGAAACTGGCCCAGCCGTTCCGTGCCGTAGCGCACAACGGGGAGATCAACTCCATCGAAGCCAACCGTTACAATGTCGCAGCCAAGAGCGAGGGCCTTAAAAGCGAAGTCTTCTCCGATGAAGAGCTGACGCGTATCCTGCCGATCCTTCAGACCGGTTCCAGTGACAGCGCGAGCCTGGATAATATGCTGGAGTTTATGCTGGTCAACGGCCTGGACTTCTTTAAAGCGGCTCGTAACCTGATCCCGGCGCCATGGCAGAACGCTCCGCATATGGACGGGAAACTGCGTGCATTCTACGAGTACACTTCTACCTGCTTTGAAGCGTGGGACGGACCGGCAGCGGTGAGTATGACCGACGGACGATACATCGGGTGTGTCCTCGACCGGAACGGTCTGCGCCCGGCAAAATATATCATCACCAACGACGACCGTATTATCATCTCCAGTGAATACGGGGTGATCGACCTTGATGCGGGCGAGATCCATGAGCGTGGCCGACTCCAGTCCGGCGAGATGATCGGGATCGACCTAAAACACGGCAAGATCCTCAAAAACACCGAGATCAACGAGTACATGAAAAGCTCCCAGCCCTACGGCGAGTGGCTGAACGAGAACATGCACTACCTCCAGGAATATGTCACCAATGCGTTGGAGAATACGGAGGATTACGAGTACAAAAACCTGGTACAGATGCAGCGATTCCACAACGTCACCAACGAAGTGGTCGAAAACGTCATCAAACCGATGGCTGAACACGGCAAAGAGAATACGGCTTCCATGGGGGATGATACCCCCCTGGCCGCGTTCAGCGAAAAGCAGCGCAACTTTACCGACTTCTTTAAACAGAAGTTCGCCCAGGTGACCAACCCGCCGATCGATCCGCTCCGTGAAAGCGTGGTCATGTCCACCAATACCGGTTTCGGTCAGATCCACAATATCCTGGACGAAAAACCGGATCATACGAAACGTCTCAAGGCGATCACACCGATCCTCTTCTGGGAAAAACTGGAGACACTGCTGAGCTTCGGGGATGAGAACAACCCCCGTTATGACAGCGACTATAAATACCGCACCTACTATACAGGGTTCAAGACGGATCTTAAAGGGAGCCTCGCCGCACTGGCCGATACGGTCATCGATGACGTTAAGAATGACGGTATCCGTACGATTGTACTGGATGACCGTATCCTGGACGAAGAGACCCGGCTGATGCCGATGGCGATGGTGATCGGATACCTCAACGAAGCCCTGCTTAAGGCAGGCGTACGCCACTTGACCTCTACCGTGGCCATCTCCGGTGAGCTCCTTGATCCTCACTCCGTTGCCGTTATGCTCGGATATGGGGTCAATGCGGTCTATCCATACCTGCTTTATGCAACAGTTCTGGACGTCTACCCCGACGATACGCCCAAAGAGCGCAAAGCCAAGCTGAAAAATATCCAGCAGGGTCTGAGCCTCGGAATCCTGAAGATCATGTCAAAAATGGGAATCTCCACGGTGGCCAGCTATCGTAACTCCGCACTCTTTGACGTAATCGGTCTCTCCAAAGAGATCGTCGAGAGCTGCTTTAGCTCCTCTGCGGCACTGATGAGCGGACTCGGGTTTGACGATATCGAAGAGCGGATTCTGCGGGATCACAAAAACGCCTTTGTGTCCAACCATATCAACCGCCTCTTCCCGTTGGAGATCGGAAGCTTCTATAAATTCGGTGTCGGCGGCGAGTATCACGATTTCGCTCCGACCGTTGTCCATGCGATGCAGAATGCGGCGATCTCCGGTAAAAAAGAGGATTATGCCGAAGTTCAGAAGCTGATCGACCAGCGGGGTCTGCGCATGATCCGCGACTTCCTCGATCTGAAATCTGACAGAAAACCGATTGATATTAAAAAGGTCGAATCCAAAGAGGCGATCTTCAAACGCTTCGCCAGTGCGGCGATGAGTATGGGGTCCATCTCCGAAGAGGCACACGAAGCCCTGGCCGAAGCGATGAACCGCCTGGGCGGGATGTCCAACTCCGGTGAAGGGGGCGAGAAGCCTGAGCGCCTGAACAGTATCAAAAACAGCAAGATCAAACAGGTCGCTTCCGGCCGTTTCGGGGTGACGCCGGCATATCTTAGAAGTGCCGAAGAGATCCAGATTAAAGTCGCACAGGGCGCCAAGCCGGGTGAGGGCGGACAGCTTCCGGGCGAGAAAGTCTCCCCGCTGATCGCAAGTCTTCGGTATACGATCCCGGGCGTGACCCTGATCTCACCGCCGCCGCACCACGATATCTACTCCATCGAGGACCTGGCGCAGCTGATCTATGACCTCAAACAGGTCAACCCCAAAGCGACGATCAGCGTCAAGCTTGTCTCCACGGCGGGTGTCGGTACGATCGCAGCGGGTGTCGCCAAAGCGTACGCGGACAAGATCATCATCTCCGGTGCCGACGGCGGTACCGGGGCAGCGCCGCAGAGCTCCATCAAGTTTACGGGGAATCCGTGGGAGATCGGTCTGACCGAAGCCCACGATGCGCTTAAAGCTAATGAACTGCGTGAGATGGTCCACCTCCAGACAGACGGCGGGCTCAAAACCGGTACGGATATCGTCAAAGCGGCGATCCTGGGTGCGGAAAGCTACGCATTCGGTACGGGGCTTCTGGTCATACTCGGATGTAAGATTCTTCGGGTCTGCCACCTTAACCGCTGTACGGTCGGGATCGCGACACAGGATGAGTTTCTGCGTTCCCACTATGTCGGTACGGTCGAGCGGGTCATGAACTACCTGACCCTGGTAGCCGAAGACGTACGGGAGATCCTGGCAAACCTCGGGTATACCTCCCTCGAAGAGATTATCGGGAAGCGGGAGCTGCTGGAAGTCGTGGAAAGCGACTTTGCCAAGAAGTTCGATTTCAGCTCCATCCTTCGCCGTATCGACGGGGTCAACACCTGCCAGGTAGAGTCCAACGAGCCGTTTGACGACAACAGCTTCGAAAAAGAGATCCTTAAAGAGATCCGTCCGACGATCAAGAATCCGAACGAAAAAGCGGTGGTCGATGCCGAGATTAAAAACGTTAACCGAAGTTTCGGTGCCCTTGTGAGTGGGGAAGTGGCGCATTACTACGGTGATAAAGGCCTTGAAAAAGATACGATCAAGCTCAACCTTACGGGTGTTGCCGGACAGGCGCTGGGTGCCTTCCTGCATCGCGGGATCACGATCAATATCAAAGGGGTTGCCAACGACTACGTCGGTAAAGGAATGCACGGCGGTAAGATCACCATTGTCCCGGCTGTCCAGGGCGAGCAGTTCTCTGCGGCAGGGAACACCTGCCTCTACGGTGCTACGGGCGGTGAACTGTATGTAGCCGGTTCGGTAGGGGAGCGTTTCGGAGTACGGAACTCCGGTGCGATCGCCGTCGTCGAAGGGACAGGGGATCACGCGTGTGAATATATGACCGGCGGTGCCGTCGTCATCCTCGGACCTACCGGTATCAACTTCGGTGCGGGTATGACGGGCGGGGTCGCCTTTATCTACGACAGCGAATCCAAGTTCTACGACAAGATGAACCAGGAGCTGGTCAAAGCGATCCGCGTCGATACCGACTTCGAGGAGGAGGGCAAGCAGTACCTGAAAAAGCTGCTTAAAAACTTCTATAACGAGACCGGCAGTATCAAAGCCAAAGCGATCCTGGATGATTTCCGTCAAGAGGTGCGAAACTTCTGGATGGTGATCCCCAAAAACATGAAATTTACAATTGTTCAAGAATAAAGTAGGAAGTGGCTATGCAAACATTTATTAAAGTAGATCGAAACGATCCGCAAAAAGACGATGTCTTAAGCCGGATCAAGCATTTTAATGAAATCTATACCAAGTTCAGTGCCGAAAAAGCCGCATCCCAGGCCGAACGGTGTGTGCAGTGTGGTGACCCCTACTGCAGCGCCATCGGATGTCCGCTGAGCAACTACATCCCGCACTGGCTGAAGACAATGGCGTCGAATGATCTGGCCCTATCCTTCAAGATATCCAACGAAAGCTCTCCGTTTCCCGAGATCCTGGGACGTATCTGCCCCCAGGACAAGCTGTGCGAAGGGGCGTGTACCCTGAATGACGACGGCTACGGTGCCATTACGATCGGGGCGATCGAAACGGCGATTACGGAAGAGGCATTCAAGTCGGGGATCGAACTCGATTTTCCCGGTATCACGAGCGATAAAAAAGTCGCCGTCATCGGTTCCGGACCGGCAGGTATCAGTGCAGCCAATTTCCTGCTGCGTGCCGGGATCCAGGTGACGATGTTCGAACGCGACAGCGTTCCCGGCGGTCTTCTGGTCTGGGGTATCCCCGGGTTCAAGCTGGAGAAAGATATTGTGGCACGGCGCTTCGACCTGCTCAAAAAGGCGGGGATGGAGCTCAAGCTGAACTGTGAAGTGGGTAAGGATGTGACGTTCGAATCTCTGGAAAAAGAGTATGACGCGATCTTCGTCGGTGTCGGTGCCTCCAAATCCAACTCTGCCGGACTGGTAAACCAGGATGCGGAGAATGTCGTCAACGCCATCGATTTCCTCCGGGACATCCAGGCGAAACTCTTCGGCCAGAAGACGACACCGATGGTGGATGTCTCCGGCAAGAAAGTGGTCGTCATCGGGGGCGGGGATACAGCGATGGACTGTGTCCGTACTTCCCTGCGTGAAGGGGCAGCCAGCGTCAGCTGCATCTACCGGCGTGATGAAGGCAACATGCCCGGTAGTAAAAAAGAGTTTTACAACGCTAACGAAGAGGGTGTCGAGTTTACCTTCCTGGCGACTCCCAAGGCGATCAACATTGCCGACGGAAAAGTCAGCGGCGTGACATTCGCCAAGATGGAACTGGGCGAAAAGGACGAAAGCGGGCGCCAGCGGGTCCAGGAAGTCGCAGGCAGCGAGTTTGAAGTCGAGGCCGATGTGGTAATCCTCTCCCTGGGCTTCTCCCATCAGGAGATGCCGTTTGCGGACAAAGCAGGTATCAGCCTGAATAAGTGGGGCGGATTCGAGGTCAAGGAGAACTACGAGACCTCCAAGGCTTTTGTCTATGCCGGAGGCGACTGTGTCCGCGGTGCGGATCTGGCCGTTACGGCAGCGAGGGACGGCCGGACCGCCGCCTTCGATATTATTAACAAATTGCTTGGCTAATGGACTTTATTCAGGCTGCTGTCAACGCAAACCGGGAGATCTACGAGCTTTTGGGGCGTGAACCGAGCAACTCTCTTTTTTGCTATGTCTCTCCTGACGAGCAGGAAATTGGGGCGGGTGGTGACAGGAGCCTGGCGGTTGATATCAAAGCTGAATCGATTTTTGTAAAGTATTTATCTAATTTTGGTAAAATCAACTCCGAAGAATCCGGGATAATCGGGGAGGGGGAGAATGAGATCGTCATCGACCCCATCGACGGGAGCTCCAATATTGCCTCCTGCTTTCCCTATTACGGGAGTGCGGTCGCGCTGAAAGTCAAGGGAAAGACGGTCAAGTCGATCGTCACCAATCTTGCCAGCGGGGAGTTTTTTGTCAATGACGACGGGGTCCGTTACAAAAGTTCGCTTCTGACGATGGAGCGGGAAGCGTACGGACACTGCGATCGGCCCAAGATCGGGATCGTGGAGAAGGCTTATTCCGATCCCGATCTGGTCGCCAAGCTTCATCAAAAGCGGATGAAGTTTCGAAGTCCCGGGGCGGTTGCCCTCAGCTTGGCCTATGCCAGGGTGGTCAACTTCGTCATTTTCTCGGGTAAGCATCGCATATACGATATCGATGCGGGGTTGCATCTGTGTGATGATCTGAATGTATTGGTCAGAGATGATTTTATCCTGGTTAGCCGGGATAAAATGATTTTTGACACAATCAAAAATTTAATTTTTTCAAATGGATGTGACATATGATTTTTGGTGATCTCTTACAGAAGATTAAAAGAGAGCGGCCAAGTCCCAAGGATGCGCCCAAACACTGGATAAAATGTAAAAAATGCCAGGCGATCATGTACTATAAAGAGATCGCAGAAAAAGAGTTCGTCTGTCCAAAATGTGACAATCATATGCGGATCAGCGCCGTTCAGCGTATCGAGATGCTGAGTGACGAAGGGACCTTTGTCGAACATGATACGGGTCTTAAACCGGTCGATCCCCTGGCATTCGTCGATAAAAAAAGTTACAAGCAGCGGGTCGAAGAATCGGTCCAGAAGACGGGCCGTCACTCAGCCGTCATCAGCGGAAGCTGCCAGATCGGCGGCGTGGATGCGGAACTGGTCGTATTTGATTTCGGTTTTATGGGCGGCAGTCTGGGATCGGTCGAAGGCGAAAAGATCGTACGAGCCGCCAAGCGTGCGATGGAACGACGTGTCGGTCTCGTGATTGTCAGTGCCAGCGGCGGGGCGAGAATGCAGGAGAGTACCTTCTCTCTGATGCAGATGGCCAAGACATCTGCTGCTCTTAAGGCACTGGGCAAAGCGAAGCTGCCTTATATCTCTATCCTGACCGACCCGACGTTCGGTGGTGTGAGCGCCTCCTTTGCGATGCTGGGGGATATTATTATCGCCGAACCGGGGACCATGATCGGGTTTGCCGGTGCTCGGGTCATCAAGCAGACTATCGGGGCAGAGCTTCCCGAAGGGTTCCAGAGTGCGGAGTTCCTGGTCGAACACGGACTGATCGATATGGTAGAACACCGTATGACGCTCAAGCCGACGGTCAGCAATCTTTTAAAGATCATGACAAAATAGGCGTCGTGCAGAAAGTCGCAGTCTACTCAATCCTAAAAAAAGGAAAAGATGAATTTGACGAGATAAACAGTAATTACGTGAAATTGATCTCCCGCTTTGCGGATGTTAAGGATGAGTTCATCTTTAACAAACAGATCGACAAGGCTCAGAGAGAGGGGGGCGATGTTGCAAAAGCTTCTTATACGGAAGCGCTCCTCCCCTTGATGAAAGGGTATACGGTCGTTCTCGATCCGGCAGGCAAAGAGATGACAAGCGAACAATTCAGCCGCATTTTTGAAGAGGACCATGTCGCTTTCTTCATCGGCGGTGCTTATGGTTTTGACGATACGATCAGGCGGAAAGCTGACAAGGTGATCAGCCTCAGCCGCCTGACCATGAGTCACAAACTGGCACGGAGTGTGCTTTTGGAACAGATATATCGGGGATTGACGATAATAAATAACCATCCATATCATAAATAGAGGATACAATGAGAAAACGAGAATTCAATCAGTTTGAGAAGATGCTTTTTGAAAGACGGGCGCAGATCCTGAAAAACATTCATGACGCGCATGACGAGCTGGATCAGCTGAACCACGCCGAACTGAACGATGAGGGCGATTTCGCCAGTGCCAGCAGCGAGAGTATGATCGACCAGGTGATCACGACACAACAGTCCAAAGAGCTGGGTGAGATCGAGTATGCCCTTGCAAAGATCAAAGACGGCAGCTACGGTACCTGTGAGATGTGCGAAGAGCAGATCGGCAAAGACCGCCTGAAAGTCAAGCCCCACGCAAAATACTGCATCGTATGTCGGGAAATCGTCGAAAAAAGCGGGACAAGCAACTAATCAAAGGTAATATGCATGCGCTTTAAACGTTACACACTTTTATCGGTTATTTTTATTGTTCTGGTGGTTGCCTATACGCATCTTAACGTCGACACGCTCTACACTGTGGATCTTTTCGGTTTTAAAGAGACGTTCCCGGTTGCTGTCTGGGTAGTGGTCCCGGCCGTATTTTTGCTGCTTGCATCGCTGTTGCATTTCGGATTTTATGCCATGCTCGGATCCATGAACCGTTCCCGTCTTGAGAAGGACCTGAACAAGACACGCGTGATGGTTAAGAATGCACTGTTGAAGCTTTCTACCCTTGAACCGGTAAAGGATGGACGTTTGGCCCTGGTCGCAGAGCTGCTGGCTAACGGGAAAGTCAAACTGAACGACAAGTTCTTTTTCAAAGATGAAGAGCTTAACGAGATCATCTCCCTGCTAAATAGGATCGATGCCGGAGAGTATGTGGACCTGAGTCGTTTTAAATTACCGTTTGACAACGAAGTGAATATGAAAAACCAGGAGAACCGTCTCGATTTTGACCCCGCCTTCGCGGATAAGATCCTGGGTAACTGCAGTGAATCGACTCCACTGTGTGTCAAGGCCTTTGAAGTCTATGCCAAGACAGCCGATAAGAAGAAGATCGAACGGATCAGCCTGGACAAGACCAAAGCAGTTGTCTTTGGCATGCTTGGCCGTTATAAGGCGGAAAAAAACCCCCTGGAGTTTACAAAAGAGGAGATCGTGGAGCTGTGCAAGGCGGTAGCCTTTAATGCCGAAGATTATATCAAGTTGGCCCGTCTTTTCCAGAAAAACCTGGCTCCCGATGAGCTGCTGGAAGTATGCTACCACCTCCAGCTTGAGATCGAAGAGGCGGCATCCGCCTATCTTTACGTCAACCTGGAGCTGGAAAAGAACAATGTTGCCAAAGAGTACCTCGAACAGTTCGATGATGAGGAGCTGATACGATTTAGACACTATATGATCCTCAAGGAAAACGGTGCGAAAGTCACGCTGAGCGAATTCATCTGATGCTTCTCGATTTCTCCAAAAAGGTCTATGCCCTCGCACCTCTTGCGGGCTGGACCGATCTCCCCTTCAGACAGACCGTCAAAAAATTCGGTGCCGACCTTACCGTTAGTGAAATGATCAGTTCCAATGCCCTTGTCTACAATGCCAGACGGACCAAAAAGATGCTTGAAAAGAGCGAGCTTGAGACTCCCTATTCCGTCCAGCTGGCCGGATCCAGTGCCGAGGTGATCAAAAAAGCGGTGGAGATCCTGAACGAAGAGGAGGGGATCGATATCATCGACCTCAACGCCGGCTGTCCGGCGCCCAAGATCGTCGGTCACGGAAGCGGCTCTTCTTTACTCAAAGACCTGGTACTCCTGCAGTCCATCGTCGAAACGATCAAACAGACCTCCAACAAAAAGATGACCAGTGTCAAGATCCGTCTGGGGTTTGATCAGAAGATCGGACCGGAAATTGCCAAAGCTGTTGAAGCCGCTGGGGCTGACTTCCTGGTGGTTCACGGCCGTACGAAGGTGGGGGCATACAAAGCTCCCGTCGATTACGACCAGATCGCCGAAGTGAAGGCGAGCGTGAAGATCCCGGTGATCGCCAATGGGGATATTACGAGTTTTGAGAAGGCCCACGAGGTGATGGAGCATACCAGGGCAGACGGTGTGATGATCGGACGGGGGGCAATGGGCAACCCCTGGATCTTTCGGCAGCTCAAAGAGGGCAAGTCTTTTCTCTCCCGTTCCGAAAAACGTGATGTGATCCTGGAGCACTTCGACAATATGGTCGAGTTTCACGGCGAATACGGGACGGTTCTTTTTAGAAAACATCTGCACAACTACTCCAAAGGGTATGATGAGGCATCGACATTTCGGGATACGATCAACCGGATCGAAGACGTCAACGAGGCGCGAAAGCTGATCGAGGAGTTTTTCGAATAAAAGGAGCACTATGAAACGGGTTTTGGAGATATTCGAGGCGCTGACAGCGATCCCACACTGCAGCGGCAAGACTGAACAACTCAGACACTACATCGAGACCTTCTGCCGGGAGCAGGGTTTCAGCACCGCTACCGATGCGGCCGGTAATATCGTCGCACGCAAATCTTCCCCAAAAATCTGTCTCCAGTCCCACTACGATATGGTCTGTATCGGCGATTATGAAAAGCTTCGTGTTGTTAAGGAGGGAAATATTCTCAAGGCCGACGGATCAACGCTTGGAGCGGACAACGGTATCGGGGTGGCGATGATGCTTGCCCTTATCGAAGCACAATATGACATCGAGTGCCTCTTTACCAACGACGAAGAGATCGGACTGGTCGGGGCCAAAAACCTCGACCTGGAGATCCAGAGTCCTTACCTGCTGAACCTTGATAGCGAAGAGGAGGGGAAAGTCTACATCGGCTGCGCCGGCGGCTTTGATTTTAAAGTCCGGATTCCTCTGAAAAAAGTGACGACCGGCATGCCGCTCCAGGCGATCATCACCAAGGGTTTCCCCGGTGGCCACTCCGGTGTCGAGATCGACAGAAACATTCCCAATGCTCTGAAAGAGGTGGCTTTTTTTTCCCTGGAGAATGAAATTGAGGTCCTCCATATCGAAGGAGGGGAGCGGCATAACTCCATTCCCGTCAATGCCAGGGCAGTGGTTGCTTCCGGTGAGTTACCGTCAGCGACACCCGATATGCTCCTGGAGTCCCTCTCGGAGGCTCCGGCACTCTACGACTGCAGCGAGCTGATCCGTCTGTTGGCCGCTTTTCCTACCGGTGTACGGAGTTGGAACCGGGAGTACGGTATCCCCCACGATAGTATCAACCTGGCTATGGTCTCCATAGAAAATGATACGGCCCTCATCGAACTTTCCGCCCGGAGTATGGACAACCGCTCCCTTAAAAAACTGGAGCTGGAGACCCGGGAGTTCTTTAAAGGGTATCAAGTCGAGGTGAATGACGGTTATCCGGCATGGAAACCGGAACTTACCGACTTTGCCAAGCGGGTTCTCAAGATATATAAGGAGACGAATGGCAGCTGCGAGATCGGCGTGATCCACGCGGGCCTGGAGTGTGCCGTGATCAAGGAGAAAGTAGGCGAGATCGATGCCACCTCCATCGGTCCCAATATCTTCTCTCCCCATACCGACCGGGAACATACCGAGGTCGACTCTGTCGGCAGGGTGTATGAGATCGTTAAAAGGATCGTATCGTGAAAAAGGCCTTTCTGCTCGATACCTCCGTTGTGATCGATTCCATTGAAAATATCAACAACCTCTCCGATGACGGGAAACACCTGATCGTTATCACCGATATCGTCCTCAATGAGACGGACCATCTCAAAAACAGTTTCGGGACCGTCGGCTATATGGCCCGCCGTTTTAACAATTTTCTGCAGGACTGCCAGGTCGCCAACATCGACCGATTCGAACACCACACCGTCACCCGCGTGACCAACGGGGAGATTACCATCGACCTGATCTCCCAGGACAGCTATAAAGAGAACTTCGCCAACAACTATCAAAGCGTCGTCAACGACCGACGTATTATCGAAACAGCTCTCTGGGCCGACGGCTATTATGATGAGCTGGTCGTCGTCTCCAACGATGTCGCTTTCCGGACCTTTGCCATGACCAAAGGTCTCAAGACCGACTCGATGAAGGTCGTCGAGAGCGACCTGCTCGACCTGGACTTTACGATGGAGATCGAGATCGAGTATGAGTATCTGCAGCATCTCAAGCAGCTCGATATCAAGACGCTTGAAAAAGATCTTGGGATTGCAGTACCCGAGCACTGCATTAACCTGATCTTCAAACAGAAGTTCAGCGACCACCACATCCTGGCCAATGTGATTAACAAGAAGGTGGAGATATTGGATGAGAACCGTCTGCGCGACTGCAAACTCCCGCCCAAAAACCGGGAACAGCTCTTCTATGCCAACCTGATCCGGCATGACGCGATCGATATCGTCCTCAGCTCCTCCCCGTCAGGAAGCGGGAAGACGGCGGTAGCCATCGCTTCGGCGATCAAGCTGATCGATGATCCCAGTAAAGACTACCAGAAGATCGTCTATATCCGAAATCCCATCGACAGCGTGGACAAGGATGCCTATATCGGGTTTAAAAAAGGGGATATGGATGACAAGATGGGGGGATTTTTTACCCCGGTCTACGATGCGTTAGAGAGTTTTGCCATCAGTGAACTCAAAAAAAGCCGCAAAGAGATCGATAACGACGCGATCACCCATAAGGTCCACGAGTTTATCAAGCGCTACAATATCTCCTTCCCCTATATCGGGAACCTGAGGGGGTCCAACCTGGCCAACAGTATTATTATCATCGATGAGGCTCAGAACTTCTCCCTCTCCTCCATGCAGCTGGTACTCACCCGCGTGACGGACGGCTCCAAAGTCGTCGTTATCGGGGATATCAACCAGGTCGACAGTATCTATCTCTCAAAGCTCAACAATGCGTTGACCTTCCTACTAAATGAGACAAAAAAACCGAATGAGACGGTCCGCATGGGTGCTGTCATCATGCCTAAATCGATCCGCGGGCGCATCTGCGAATGGTCCGAAGAGGTCTTCAGCCAGCACAAATAGCTTCCACTCTCCCCTTCATCCGCTCATAGTGCGTGCCGTGCCAGTAGATCTTCTTGCACGTTTCGCATTGCCAGAACCGCGTATTGTATTCCCGGACCTTCGGAGGTACCAGCGGCAGTATCTTCGAACGCTCTTCCACCTCGTGAACCATTCCGTTGCACACCATGCAGCGGCTGAACGGATGACATTGGTTGTAGAGATCAAAATGCGCTAATATCTCTTTAAGTTGTAATTCCGTATCTATATTAATGGGAAAGTAGCATTCGGCTTTGGCCCAGTCGTATAGGGCACGATCCCGGGTCAACAGAATGCGTCCCTCTTCACGTGCAATCTTCTCCAGTGTTTTATCATCCCCCTCCCTGTAGTGGAGGGTATCAAACCCGAGAAGTCTCAGGTATCTGGCCAGTTTACCCAGGTGGGTATCGGTAATAAATCGCATAGATTTATATTAATGATTTTTTGATTTTGCTTTACTATAATGGGTGGGACTACCAACTTAAAAGGATTACATAATGGAAGAAGTAGCACTATTTCACCCACCTATCGTACACTTTGCCGTTGTCCTGCCGATTGTGACGACGATTCTCTACTTGATATTTCTCAAAACGAAAAACGGAAGTGTCTTCAAGATGGCGGAGTATTTTGCCTACGCTTCGGCAATATTCGTGGTTCTTGCCTGGTATACGGGCGGACACGACGGGAAACTGGCCTACGAAGCGCTCTTTATGAACTCCGATGAGGGAGTCGAAGAGCTCAAAGAGCATAAAAACCTGGGAACGATGCTGGCGATCTTCTTTGTGGCCATCGCTGTAATGTTTAAGATGTCACAGCTCAAACCCAACAAATATCTTTTTTGGGTGATCGCAGCATCGCTGCTGTTCGGTTCGGCAACGATTCTCAAACAGGGAAAAGACGGCGGTGAACTGGTCTATGAATATGCGGCCAATGTCAAACTCCCCGCAGTCGATGAAGAGGATGATTTTTACGAAGAAGAGTAAAAACGCCATTAGGTGAGGCTATCATAGGCCTCGCCGCCTGAGAAATATCATTTTTTATAATCTTTCCAAAAAAAAATTCAAAAAAAACAGCAAAAGTGTCAAAAATCGCTTGACAACTTAAGGTTACGTTGCTATAATTCCCCTCACAAAACGACGGAAGCGCATCGGGTTGATGGCTTCATAACTGGCTTTATAAGAGAGATGGTTAACGTTTTTTTTGACGTTCTTTGACAACTAAGTAAGCAAACA
>JBNKTC010000019.1:0-10571 GCA_050297855.1 Campylobacterales bacterium | reverse complement strand
GAGACGAAGGTCTCCCAGACGCCGGCGGCCAAACCGGCTGCCTCAGCGGAAGCCCCCAAAGCTCCGGTCAGAAAAGAGACGTCCAGACCGGCCCCCGCCACGGCAACTGCCGGCGATGATGACGAGTGGGATAACTTCTAGTCGCATTGCAAAGAACCCTGCTTCAGCCGTTTCCCAGCTGAGAAGACAAAGTGCGCCTGGCCCGCTCCGGGTGCTCACAACATCTCGTTTTATTCATTAAGTTATTAAAAAAAGAAACCACTCTCTATCTTTTATAAAAAACAAAATTTCTGCATTCTTTTTGCACTTTTGAATGGTTCAATATCCATAACATTTGGTAGGCAGATAAAAAGGAGAACAGGGTGCGCACGGTTGAAAACGACGAGATAGTCTTGGACAGAATGACCATGATCACATCCGAGACCGATGCCAAGGGGATCATCCTGTACGCCAACGAAGATTTCTGCCGTATCTGCGGTTACACCAAAGAGGAGATGATCGGACGTCCCCACAATATGATCCGTCACCCCGAGATGCCGAAGACGGCATTCGCCGACCTGTGGGAAACGATCAAAATGGAAAAGGTGTGGAACGGGATCGTCAAAAACCGCACCAAAGACGGACGCTGCTACTGGGTCAATGCAACGGTCTTCCCCGTAAGGAAAGGGGATGAGCTGCGTTATATATCCGTCCGGCGCAAGCCTACGGACGAGGAAGTGGCCGCAGCCATAACGCGCTATAAGGAGATGGCATGAGTCTTAATATGCGACTTTGGACAGGCGGCGGGATGGGACTGCTCTCCATCCTGATGCTGATATCGTATCTGCTTGGATACATGCGGAAAGAGTCTCTCCTCCTCTTCGTCCTTGTCGGTTTTACAACGGCATTGCTTCTCGTATGGCTTCCGCTTTACCGTTTTGTGCGGGAACTTCCCGGGATGGATCACTACCTGGGCAGGGTCCATGAACGTATTGCTGGAGAACGTAACGATATCGGGCCCAAGCCGCTTATCGGGACCTCTCCCCTGGAGGAGTTCTGGGAGAAGCTGGAGGTGACCGGAGGGGAGTTTGATGCGATCGAACAGGAGATCCTCGGCGTATACGGGGAGATCATGATCGTCTGCGAAAAGGTCGCCGATGGACTTTTTGACGATCGTATCGTCATGAAAAGCAGTAATCCCCAGATCCACTACATCTCCAAAAGTCTTAACCGGATGTTCGGACAGCTTGAAACGACGATGGGAAGTATCGGGGCGACGGTCGAAGCACTGAAGCGGGGTGATTATACTGCCCGGTCCGAATATGAAGGCACCCGCGGGGCATTCAGCACGATCATGGACGGCATCAATGCCCTGGCGGAGACACTTGGCGAAGGGGCACGAAAGAGTCACCGCTACGGGGAGTATCTGAGAACCCAGACCCAACGACTCGAAAAACTGGTGGGTGAACTGGCCCACGCTTCCGGCGAGACGGCGGCTTCCATGGAAGAGACAGCTGCAACGCTCGAGGAGTTCGGTGCGGCGATCGAGAAAAATGCCCAGGGCGCCGATGCGATGGGACGGATCGCCCGGGAGGCCGGAGCCTCCGTAACGGAAGGGAAAGCCCTTGCAGGGACGGCTTCGACCAGTCTGAAGCTTGCCGCGGCATCGGTCGACCGGGTCCGCGAAGCTTCGGGGCTGATCGGCGAGATCACGGCCCAGACCAAAATACTTGCTTTAAATGCCAGCATCGAGGCCCAGAATGCAGGGGAGGCGGGGAAAGGTTTTGCCGTGGTCGCCCGGGAAGTGGGCAAGCTTGCGGAGAACAATGACCGGGTGCTGAGCGAGATCCGCCGCGCTGTCGGCGAACTGGAGGGCTACAGCGACAGTGCCGTCAGGGATATCGACGCACTCAATCTCCAGTTCGACACGATCGAGGCGGGGGCAAAACAGACCGCAGAACTTGCCGATGATGTCACCCATGCGATCCGGGAACAGCGCGACGGGATCATCCAGATCAATGAAGCGATCGGGACACTTGAAGGCGGGATGCAGGAGCAGGCGGGATCGGCTGACGTGCTCAGGGAGACGAGCGATGCGGTAAGCCGGGTCTCACGGGCAATGTATGAAGGGATCCGGGCGATCCAATATGCCTAAAGGAAACATGATGGCGGATACAAAACGAAAAACAGTGACAAAGCAACTGCAGAACCACCCGGGCAAACGTCCGGACAGTGCAGAGGTCTACCGCGACAAAACGGTACGAAAACGGATGCTGGGTGCCATTAAACGGGCACTTTCGGAGATGGAAAGCCTGGATACGCTCTCTCAGGGAAGCGCAGGAACCTATACGGGGCGACACGCCTGAAGGAGACGGGGATGCCGGAACTTAAAAACGAACATATGGCTGAAGTACGGCGGTTGACATACGATCTGACGGGGATCACCCTCAATGCCAACAAAGATGTCATGATCAAAAACCGGATCGACAAACTACTGCGCCATCTGGGCATGGGCAAAGATGTCAACCGCCTTTTAAAAGAGGTGGCGGACGGTGATCACCGGGAGATCTTTATTAACAGTTTTACGACCAACAAGACCGATTTTTTCAGAGAAGGGGTCCATTTCGAAGACCTGAAAGATCGGGTGCTGCCGGAGCTGTTCGCCAAGAAACTGCCGGCCCGGATCTACTGTGCCGCCAGCTCCACCGGCGAGGAGCCGTACACGATCGCCATGACGGTCCGTCACGCCCAGAAGAAGCGGGGAGCCGCGGCATCGGATGTGAAGATCCTGGCCACCGATATCGATACGGACGTACTGGCCCGTGCAAAGGAGGGGATCTTCCGCTTTGCACCGGATCAAAACCCCTTCCCGGAGTGGATCCGGCCGCCCGAATATTTCAGTCGCCGTCTCATCGAAGGGGATCATCGCTTCCTGATCCGGGCCAAGGAGAACCTCCGCTCGCTGTTGGCGTTTGATACGATGAATCTCATGTCCCCGGCCTACCCTTTTAAGGCGGCGGAGTTTGATGTGATCTTCTGCCGAAACGTCCTGATCTACTTCTCGCAGGCCGACCAGAATGCTATTTTAAAAAAACTCTTCCGGCATCTGAAAATCGGCGGGACCCTCTACCTTGGACACTCGGAGAGTCCCCTTGACCTGAGCGGTTGCGTCCGCCGGGAGGGGCGAAATATCTTTATTAAAACCAAGGAGGCGTGACCATGATCATCCTGTGCGACCGGACCAATACGACGCGGAAGATCGCGCCCCTTAGTGTTACCAATAAGATCAAAGGCTACCCTGCCATCTCCATTATCGGCGGGGAGTTCGCCGTAGTCCCCGACCATACCGGGGTAGGAGTCAGCACACTGCTGGGATCGTGTGTCGCGATCATGCTTTATGACACGGTGCTGAAGGTAGGCGCGATGAACCACTTCCTGCTGCCCGTGGCAAAAGAGCGGAGCGACAGCTATAAATACGGTCTTTTCTCCGTTGAGTCGATGATCAACCAGATGATGAAGCTGGGATGCGAGAAGCGGAATATGGTCGCCAAGATCGCCGGGGGAGCCAATATCCTGCGCAGTGACAGCAATGCGGTGGGGATGCAGAACGTGGAGTTTGCCAAGGAGTTCTGCAGCCAGGAGAAGATCAATGTAGTTTCCATGCATGTCCTGGGAGAGAACGGACGGGTCGTCTTTATGGCCCCGGGGCATGAGGCGTTTATCCGCCATGTGGATAACCGTCTTACCAACGAACGGATCCGTTCCGGGGACGAAAAACTGGTTACGGAACTGGGGCGCCTGCCAAAGCAGCAGCCGGCTTCGGTCACCCTGTTTTAGGAGGATGCGATGGCCTATACCGTGATAGTGATCGACGACTCGCCGATTATCCGTACGATGCTCGAGGAGATGATCAACAAGACAGGGGAGTTCCGTGTAGTCGATACGGCTGAAGACGCCTATGCCGCCAGGGAGAAGATCAAGCAGCACGAACCGGACCTGGTGACCATCGATATCAACATGCCGAGGATGGACGGGGTGACGTTCCTTCGGAACCTGATGCGGCTCCACCCGATGCCTGCGATTGTCGTCTCTTCGGATGTCTCCAGGAGCAAAGAGGTCTTTGAAGACGGCGCGGTGGGGTTTATCCCCAAACAGCAGACCGGGGAAGGGACGGAGCACTTCTTTGAACGCCTGAAGGAGAGCCTGCTGCAGTACAGTTTTTTACTCGAACGCTACCGTGAGAACAAACCCAGACCAAAGATCGCCTCCTCGGCGATCGAGGTGGAAGAGCGGCTGCACCCCGATGCTTTCCTCCCCTCCCGTCCGGCACTCTTGGTAGGTAAAAAGATTATCGCCGTCGGGGCGTCGACGGGCGGGGTGGAGGCGTTGACGGAGCTGCTTTCCGGGCTGCCGACCGGGCTGCCGCCGATCGTCATCGTCCAGCATATCCCCTACGGTTTTTCCGGGGGGCTGGCCCGGCGTCTGGATACGCTGTCGAAACTGCATGTATGCGAAGCGGTCGACGGGATGATCGTGGAGCCATCGTCGGTCTACCTTGCTCCCGGAAACCGGCATATGCTGGTAGAGAAGGGCGGGGAAGGGCGGTACCGCCTGGTACTTAAGGACGGCCGGAAGATCAGCCGTCACAAACCAAGTGTCGACCTCCTTTTCCGCAGTGTCAATAATGCCGCGGGGAAGGGTGCCATGGCGGTGATCATGACCGGGATGGGTGATGACGGGGCCATCGGGATGAAGGAGCTTTTCCAAAACGGTGCCTTCACGGTGGCACAGGATGAGGCAAGCTGTTCGGTCTTCGGGATGCCCAAACAGGCGATCGCCGCCGGTGCGGTCAAAAGAGTCGTTCCCCTGGGACTGATAGGCGAAATGATGATTCACTATTCGAAGGAGTAGGGATGGAAGTAAAAGTATTGATTACCGAAGGGGACGGAGAGTCCCTGGAACTTATGCGCAAGACAATCGGGGCGATGGGGCACCGGGTAGTTGTGGCCGAGGATATTGACGAGATGCTCGATCGGGCCAAGCGGGAGCATCCCGCCCTGATCGTTATCGATATCAAATGCCTTACCGGTTCGCAAAAGAGCCTGATACTCGAATCCCTGCAGCGCTCCCTGGTGACACGGGAGATCCCTTTGCTACTGACCCACACCTCGCCCGATATTGCCTGGCAGGAGAAATACAGGATGCTCGGGGTGAGGGAACTGGTGATGAAGCCCCTCGATATCGGGGCGTTTCAAAAGACGGTCGGACGCCTGATCCATGAAGGGTACGGTCCCATGGACTTTTCCGAGCGGTTTGCCCGTTCGTTTGCCGCCTATAATAAAAGCGATACGGTGGCCGAACAGATGATCGCCAAGGCGATGATCGCGGGACGGATCCATGGGTATGATGAGGAGGAGCTGGTCCGGGTACGGTCGGCCCTTCCGATCCTTTCCGTCGCAATCCTGCATCAGAACCTGGGCGAAGTCCTGAGCCTCTGTGCCAATGTGATGCTCTCCCATGAGATCCTGCAGTTGATCGAGGACTCCAGGGACCCTACGGACAGAAGTGCGGCACTGCTCTATGCCGTGGTGCAGCTGACCCAGCGCCTGGAAGGGGGCAAACCGCTCTATATCACCCCGGTGACCTATCCCGACAGCAGTATTTTCTCTACGGTGCAGGAGCTTTTTGAATCGGGCCTGATGCGGGTGCGCCGGGAGGAGGATATCCACCTGGTCTGGAAAGAGATATCCGAACGGATCCTGGAAGCCAGGGAGTACTCCCTCAAGCAGGTGAGCGATTTCCTGGAAAGCGCCCTGGAGAGTGTCAAAGCGGTCCTGCTGAAACGGCAGGAGGCCTACCTGAGGCTGTGTGACGAACATACCGCTCCCAAAGTCGAGGTCTTCTTCACTGCGGAGGAGGGGGACAACCCCTGCGAGGATATTGCGACCAAAACGGAATCGGTCGAGATCGCCTATAATCGGAACAATCCGGAGAATATCCTGGAGCGTACCGGGACAGGTTATGCCCGTGTTATGATCTCCCTGGATGGCCACCCGGAACCCAAAGCGGTACCGCTCTCCCCTCCGGAGACGGTGGACCTCTTTGATACGATCGGGACGCTGACCACGGCATCCGAAGCGACAGAAATCTCACCACTAAAAGCTGATACAATAAGTGCAGCAGAATTCCTGGCGACAAGCCAGGTGGACAGCGAAGACATCGATACCCTGGAGGAGCTGGAAGGCGAGATCACCCGCCTGGTGGACAATGAGGCGGGATCGGACAGCCATTTCGAGACGATCCGGGCGATCGTAGGCTTTTTCCGTAAATATGCCACGACGATCATGTATATCTCCGAGTTCACCGCGATGGTGGACGGGCTCCTGGAACTGAGCGGGACCCTTGAAGGGATCGAGGAGGAGACGCTGGACGGAAAACGCCAGCAGCTTGTACTGGCACTGCTGGAGCGGCTGGCGGACGACCTCTACCAGTGGCGGAAAGCGATCTTTAGCGACGGAGAGTGCGAGGATATCCATTTTATGGATGACAGTATTATCGCATCCTGCCGCCAGGTCCAGAGTTTTCTGCCCAAGGCTGTTGAAGCAGACGCGGCCAACGATGCCGCAGTGACACTCTTTTAATAAAATAATTTGGAAAGGAACAGAAGATGAAGATTTTTTTAGCCGAAGATAATGAAGACAACTACCTGGTAGTCAAATCCAATCTGAGAAAGCTGGAGACACCGGTCGAACTCCTATGGGTGCGCGACGGCGAGGAGGCGATCGATCTCTTGAAGTCGCAAAGCGATATCGCGATCTTCCTGGTCGATGTGGAGATGCCCAAGATCGGGGGGCTGGAGTTGACCCAGTGGATCCGTAACCAGGAGCGTTTTGATGAAACGCCGATCGTCGCCATCACGGCATCGGTGTTTGCCGAAATGAAAAAACGCTATCTCGAAGAGGGGATGGACTATATCCTGGAAAAACCTTTTTCACGACAGGAGTTTCTCGAGATGCTGAAAAAAGCGGCCGGTATTGTATGAACCGGCCGGTCGTTCTTATCGTCGACGATGATGGGGACAGCAGACTGGCCCTCAAGGCGGCTTTGCGCAAAGCGGAGTACGACTTCCTGGAGGCCGGGGACGGGATGGAAGGGGTACGGCTCGCCTTGGAGGGGTCTCCTGACCTGATCATCATGGATGTGATGATGCCCCGTATCAACGGCTATGAAGCACTGCGGCGTATGCGGGAGATCGAATCGGTACGGCGCACACCCGTATTGATGGTGACGGCACTGGGGTCGATGGAGGAGAAGATCTTTGCACTGGAGGCGGGGGCAGACGGTCTGCTCCCCAAGCCCTTTGATAAAAAGGTCCTGGCCGACGAGATCGACGAGCTGCTTCAGGGGATGCGCCGGGAGCTGCCCCACCCCGCACGGATGCGTCGCAGCGGGGAGCTGATCCGTTATTACTATACCGACCCCCTGACCGGACTGCCCAACCGGAGCCAACTGATCCGTGATATCCGGAGTGCCCGTTCCCCCGGGCTGATGCTGGCAGATATCGACGGCTTTAAGGATATCGTCTATTTCTACGGGCACCGGACGGGCGATGCCTGCCTGAAGGCTTTTGGCGTCAAGCTCCGGGATATCCTGGATGAGGGAGGGTATCGGCACTACCGCCTGTCGGGGGACCTTTTTGCCGTACTGATCCCCGAATGCCAGGGGAGCGAGGAGCTGGTCATGACCATGGATATGGTCGAGCGGGCCTGGCGTCAGCTTCCCTACCTGGGGTGTGACGCGCAGCGTATCCCGGTGCGGGTGACGGTCGGGGGAAGCGTCGGCGGGAACAACCAGCATTATGAGCTTCTCAACAGTGCGGAAAAGGCACTCAAGACAGCAAAAAAAACGGGAAAGAACGGCCTGCTTTTTGAAAAGGGCGGGGCGGAGTTCTGTTCCTATGAACAGAATATACTGTGGTCCAACCGCATCAGTGAAGCGATTGCAGAGGGACGGATCGTTTCCCATTTTCAGCCGATCATCAACAACCGGGACGGTCGGGTGGAAAAATACGAGTGCCTGGTCCGGATGATCGAACGGGACGGGACGGTCGTGCTGCCGGGGGATTTCCTGGAGGTCTCCAAACGCACACACCACTACGCCGCCATCACGCACTGTATGATCAGTGAAGCGCTGCGCCACATCGCCGAAAGCGATTGCCATTTTACGATCAACCTGTCGGCCCGGGATATGATCGACCCGGAGATCGCGGACCTGATCTATGAGTCACTGGAGGGGTTCGGTGCCTGTGAACGGCTGATGTTCGAACTGCTGGAGTCTGAAGGCGTGGAGAATTACGATGCCGTGAGGCAGTTTATCGAACGGGTCAAGGGGTACGGGTGCCGGATCGCGGTCGATGATTTCGGCTCGGGGTATTCCAACTTTATTCATATGGTCCGTCTTAACGTCGATGTGATCAAGATCGACGGCAGCCTGATCCGGGACCTGGACAGTGATGCCAATGCACGGACGATCGTGGAGACGATCGTCACATTTGCAAAGCGGATGGGGGTCCGGACGGTCGCGGAGTTTGTCCACTCCGAGAACGTCTTCCGCATCGTCAAAGAGCTGGGAGTCGATTACTCCCAGGGATTCTACCTGGGCAGACCAAAGGAGCATGTGTAAGAATGCAGACCGCGAAAAAAAGCCTGCTGATCAACTTTTTTCTATTGACGCTGATCCTGCTGGCTATTCTGTTTTTTATTGAACTGCAGCTGGAAAAGAGCCATGAGAGTGAAGCGTCTCACCACCGGACCGAGGAGCTTAAACGGACTTTTCCCTATATCCAGACGTCACTGACGGACCGTCTGAAGCTTTCCGTCACTTCCCTGCTGGACCAGCCGGGTATTATCGAAGCGTTTGCCGCAGGAGAGCGGGAACGTCTTGAACGGCTTGTCCGTACTGTTATGGCAAAGCACAGCGGGGAAGGCGTCGATATTCTCTCCTTTATCCGTGCCGACAACAGCCATTTCCTCCGGCTCCATGCACCGGAGCGTTTTGATGATGACGTCAGCGAAAAACGACCGGTCATCCGCCGGATCAACACGATGCAAAAGGAGCACTCCGGGTTCGAATCCACACTCTATGGGGACTACCTGCTCGTGTTTATACCTGTCTTTTCCCGGGAACGCTACATCGGATTTGTACAGGCGGGGATCGCCGTTGAGAAAGTGCGGCAAAAACTGGAGAATATCCTGCATGTACCGACCGCTGTCCTGGTCCGTACCCAGGCGATGGAAAAACAGCTCCATCCCAAAGAGCTCCCGCTTATCGGGGAGTATACCGTCGTAACGGGGCCCGAGTTTTTCCTTCGGACAGTCCCGAAAATCGGACAGTTTAAAAACGGGATGACCTTCTCCTTCGGTGAGCGGGAGTTTGTCCTTCAGCACCAGGAGATCCGAAGCGATATGGATAAAAAATGGGGCGAGGTACTGCTATTTTACGATCTGAGCCCCCATGGTCAAGAGCGGTTCCAGCGGATCCTCACACACCTCTTGATCGTCCTGGTCGGGATGGGTGTCATGGCACTGGTACTCCGGTGGTATTACGCATCGGTCAACA
The DNA here is from genome assembly GCA_050297855.1 of Campylobacterales bacterium. Lineage (GTDB taxonomy): Bacteria > Campylobacterota > Campylobacteria > Campylobacterales > SZUA-545 > SZUA-545. Next base: position 974 of record JBNKTC010000019.1, on the reverse strand, counting down.
AACTGATGGTGCGGAGCGAAAAGCTTTTTAAAGGGATCGGGAAGAGTATGGGCGAGGGGCTTTATGTCCTGGACGCGGAAGGGCGGTTGCTTTTTGCCAACGAAGCCGGTCTGAAAATGCTGGGGTACAGCTTCGATGAGTTGGAGGGACAGAATATTCATGAGCTGATCCATCACCATAATCCGGGCGGGGACGCGGTCCCTTCCCACCTCTGTCCGATCCTCGAAGTGATCCGGACCGGCGAGACCCACCGGGAAAACAACGATATCTTTTTTAGAAAAGACGGGTCGCACCTGCCGGTGCGCCATACGACGACCCCGCTTTTTGAAAAGGGGAGGCTCACCGGATCCGTTACGGTTTTCCAGGATATCTCCGTCTTTAAGAAGAACGAAGCGAAGCTCAGGGAGCTTAACCTGATGCTCGAAGGGGAGATCGCCGAAAAGGCCGAAGCCCTTAAGGTACTGGAGCATGCCCAGGAGGTGGCCCACATCGGCCACTGGGAGTTTGACCTGGTGCGCAGCCGCCTGGAGTGGTCGGATGAGGTATTTAGGATCTTCGGTCACGAGCCCCAGGCGTTTATCCCGACCTATGAGAAGTTTATAGCGATGGTGCATCCCGACGACAGGGAGTGGATAAGCCGGGAGTACCGGGATTCCGTCCGCGAGAAGAGCAGTTACCAGATCGTCCACCGCCTTGTCCGGCCCGACGGTGAAATACGCTATGTCGAGGAGCGCTGTATCCATGAGCTGGAACCGGGGGGAAGTGTTGTGCGTTCACTGGGGACGATTCACGATATCACCGAACGCTATCTGGCCGAAGAGCTGCTTCGCGAGCTGAACGCGACACTGGAGGCACGGGTAACGGAGCAGACGGAGGAGCTGCAGGCATCGAACCGGATGCTGGAGAAACACGTGCTGGACCTGGAGATGATGAACGCCGAGCTGGCCGAGGCAAAAGAGAAAGCGCTGCAGGCG
>JBNKTC010000018.1:0-2258 GCA_050297855.1 Campylobacterales bacterium | reverse complement strand
GAAAGCACTGCCCGAAGCAAAAGGGTTCAAGGCGGTTGCCTTTGATACCCTGGAGAACCACTACACCCGAGCGGGTGAAGAGGTTCGCGGGTACGCCCTGGAGAGCAAGCCGGTTGCGACAAGCGATGCCGTGGAGGAGATCGCCGAGATCGATGCCTTTAACGGTACGGTTGTCTACCGCTGCAACCCGGTCCTGCAGTTCAACCAGTTTACGGCCAAATCCAAGCTCCTGAACGAGGAATCCGTACTCTACGGATCCCAGCAGTTTGCAACGGCGGCAAAAATTTCCGACAACGATACGGTCGCAATCGATATGGGTGATGGAAAAAGCATCAAAAAAATGTTTAAAATTGATACATCACTCAAGGGAACCGTGGCCCTGATTGACTCTTTTGATGAGGGCATAAGTGCGAAGAAGGTACCCTACGGCTATCGTTTTAAGAAATCAAAAATAGTACTGGTAGGAAGTTCTCAATGAGTCAAGATATGATTACATTAACAATCGACGGCAAGGAAATCAAGGCGGCAGAGGGGGAGACGATCCTTAATATCGCACGGGCAAACGGTATCTTTATCCCGGCAATCTGCTACCTTACGCGCTGCTCGCCGACACTGGCATGTCGGGTCTGTCTTGTGGAAGCGGACGGCAAGCGTGCCTATGCGTGTAATGCCAAAGCCAAAGACGGGATGAACGTCGTTATTCATAACGACGAGATCCACGAAGAGCGCGAAGCGATCATGCAGGTATACGATATCAACCACCCGCTCCAGTGCGGTGTGTGCGATAAATCGGGTGAGTGCGAGCTCCAGGACAACACGATGTTCATGGAGATCGATACACAGAACTACTCCATCCCCGATACCCAGCGCCCGATCCAGGACTGGGGCAAGATCAAATACGATGCGGGTCTTTGTATCGTGTGCGAACGCTGTACGACGGTCTGTAAAGATATGATCGGTGATGCGGCGCTTAAGACCGTCCCACGTGGCGGCGAAGCGATCGCGGCGGAGTTCAAAGAGTCTATGCCGAAAGACGCCTATACGATCTGGAACAAGATGAACAAGTCCCTCATCGGTACGGCCAGCGGCGACCCGGAAAACCTTGATTGTATCGAGTGCGGCGAGTGTATCTCCGCGTGTCCGGTGGGTGCCCTTGTCAGTTCCGACTTCCAGTACAAAAGCAATGCATGGGAGCTGACAACTGTCCCGTCTGCGTGTACGCACTGCAGCAGCGCCTGCCACATCATGTACGATGTGAAGCACACGTCCGTGGAGAACCCCGACGAGACCATCTACCGAGTCAAAAACGATTTCCACTTCGTGGCACTCTGCGGTGCCGGACGTTTCGGGTACGACTACCAGAACAGCGGTGCAAGCAGAGACCAGGCACAGTTCGACAAAGCAGTGGAAGCCTTTAACAAGGCCGACACGATCAGTTTCACCAGTGCGATCACCAACGAAGAGGCGATGATCCTTCAGACTATGAAAGAGCAGTTCGGCAAAAAGCTGATCAACCATGACGCCAGACAGTTTAAAGCGTTCCTGGATGCCTTTAAAACGGCAGCCGGGGACATCTACAGCGGCGATCTGAAAACACTCCATGCCAGCAACTTCGTCGTAACACTCGGCTCTCTGATCTCCAGCGACAACCCCGTTGTCCGCTTCGGGATCAACAATGCCATGAAGATGAACAAAGGGGCGGGGCTTTATATCCACCCGGTGAAAGACACGGTCCTTGACGGCTTCTCCAAAAACCTTGTGAGCCTGACGAACAAAGTCGGTTCCGAGGAAGCGGCGATGTACCTGATCCTGGATCTATTCGCCGACAAAGAGAAGCTGCCGGCCGCGACACGCGACTACCTGGCCAGTTTCCACTCCACGGAGACGATCACTGTAGAAGAGACCGTCAAAGAGAAGCAGCTCCAGAAAGTGATGGAGAAGCAGACGAACGACGACGGCGAAGAGGTCGAAGTCGAGGTGGAAAAAGAGGTGATGGTCCCGGTCAAAAAAGAGGTACAGAAAACAATCGACAAAAACCGGCTCTACGAGATCGCGGGAATCGATCCGATCGAACCGGCTGAGCTTGAGAAGCTGCTGGCCAAAAAAGACAGCTTCTGCCTGATCCTGGGTGAAGACCTGATCAACCACCCGCGAAGTGCGAACATCGCGAAACTGGCGGGGCTTATGGAGCGATACAGCGACTTTAAAGTCCTGATCGTACCGCCGAAGACCAACACGCTGGGCGTATCGCTGATCTG
>JBNKTC010000017.1:0-1802 GCA_050297855.1 Campylobacterales bacterium | reverse complement strand
CGCCTGCAGCGCTTTCTCTTTTGCCTCGGCCAGCTCGGCGTTCATCATCTCCAGGTCCAGCACGTGTTTCTCCAGCATCCGGTTCGATGCCTGCAGCTCCTCCGTCTGCTCCGTTACCCGTGCCTCCAGTGTCGCGTTCAGTTCCCAGAGCTTTTTCTCCATCTCTTTGCGCGAACTGATATCCCTGGCGACCCCGACGATCCCTTTGAGTTTCCCGTCTTTGTCCCAGAGCGGACTTTTTTTCACATGGAGAACGACCGTCGAGCCGTCGGGGCGCTCCTCAAAGGTCTCTTCGATCACAAGCATCCGCCGCTCTTCCAGAACACGATCATCACTCTCAATATGAAGCCGGGCACCCTTCTCGGGATAGAGGTCTGCATCACGCTTGCCGATGATCTCGTTCCCGCTCTTCCCGATCCAGTTTTCATAGGCGGTATTGCAGTTAACGTACCGCTTATCGATATCCTTTACGAAGATAAGATCGTCGGTCGCATTCATGACATTACGCAGCAGCTGTTCGCTCGAACGGTAGTCGTTCAGTGTTTTCCGCAGCATCGCAGCACTCTTGTCCAGTGCCAGACAGATCATATCGATCTCGTATCCCATCCCCTTGCATCCTCTCGGCTTGAACGGCGAGGTGTAGTCGTACTCGTTAAGCGCTTTGGCGATCCGGCTCAGGGGTCGTCCGACCAGCGCGGAGATCATAAAACTTCCGATCAGCAGCAGCAGGAACAGAAGCAGGGCACCCCCGACGATCACCCGGTTCAGCACCCCTTCCAGTGGTTTTAGGAACGTCGCGCGCGACAGGACCAGCATCGTATCCCACTCCAGGCTTTTTACCGGCTCCACGATCAGGAAGTGTACCTCTCCGTCCAAACGGAACCGCACAAACCCTTCGCCGTTCTTCCGTGCCGATTCCGTTGCGGCGATGACTTCGGCCGGAAGCGTGGATTGGGAGAGGGGTTTATTGATATTCTCCATCTTCTCTGAGAGGGAACGGAGCATCCCTTTGTCATCGACCATAAAGGCCAATGCATCGTAATTGTTCAAAAATTCCCGAAGCTCTCCCATGATATTGGGGATCTTCACCCCGCCGCCCGCCATACCGATAGGGCGTTTCGGGTCTCCCACCACCGCATCGACCCACAGATGCATCTCCCCGGTGATATCGCTGTCGATATTGATGAGATACGGCTTTCCGCTGCGCAGTGTTTTATTAAACCATGCACTTTGCGGTTCGTTCGGGTCGATCGTCTTGACATACCCTGTTTCGTCAAAGTAGTGGCGTGTTACAGCCTGTACGGCATAGACCGTATCGAAGTTGTAATACTTCTTACAGTGTGCCATCTTCTCCTGCAAGAATGCATCCATCTTTTTCTGCGCACGGAGCTCTTTTTTCAGAAAACGGACCGTGTCGGGATAACTTGCCAGCGCTTTGCCATCCCGGATCAGGAACTTGAAGCGGTCGTCCACTTTCTGACCGATCAGCGCACTGAAATGGCGTGCTTCCGAACGGATGAAGACCCCCTCGACCGTCTCTTTCAAAAACCGTTCTGTCATCCAGACCGTCAGAATCCCTACCATGATCGTCACGATTGTCAGAGGGATCATCATCTTAAAACTTATGGAATTCAGTCGCATCGGCTACCCTTTCTTTTTCATCACCAGACGGAAGATGGTTCCCTTACCCTCGACGGAGGTGATGGCGATCTTGATCTGCATGTCGTCGCACATCCGTTTTGCCAGCCCCAGGCCGAGCCCCGTTCCCGGATCGCTCCCTTTTACCTGGGCGAAGGGATCGA
>JBNKTC010000016.1:0-25986 GCA_050297855.1 Campylobacterales bacterium | reverse complement strand
GAAAGCACTGCCCGAAGCAAAAGGGTTCAAGGCGGTTGCCTTTGATACCCTGGAGAACCACTACACCCGAGCGGGTGAAGAGGTTCGCGGGTACGCCCTGGAGAGCAAGCCGGTTGCGACAAGCGATGCCGTGGAGGAGATTGCCGAGATCGATGCCTTTAACGGTACGGTTGTCTACCGCTGCAACCCGGTCCTGCAGTTCAACCAGTTTACGGCCAAGACATCCCAGCTTAAAGAGGAGGCCAAGGTGATTGCTACGGATGCGTTCGTCGCGGCCAACGGTCTTGAGGGGTGCGAACGTGTCAGCGTCACGGTAAACGGCAACGAAGCAACGCTGCCGCTTGAAGTGGACAGCAAGTTTGCCGGGGACTTTGCGTTTATCCCGGCATTTGACCAACAAAAACAGATCTTCGGCGCGAAAAGCTACCGCTTCGCCGTCGCAGACATTAAAAGGGTGTAACAGATGAGTGATACTACATTTTTTGTGATTGAGACGATTATCAAATCACTTGTTGTGGTGTTGGTGTTTTCAGCACTGGCAGGTTTTGCCACATACATTGAACGGAAGGTATTGGCATTTATGCAGAGACGTCTCGGACCGATGAACGTCGGTCCCGTGGGTCTGCTTCAGGTTGCTGCGGACGGTGTGAAACTCTTTACCAAAGAGGATATCGTTCCGGCTAACGCCGTTGCACCTATCTTTAAGATCGCACCGGTCATCACGGCGGCTACGGCGTTTATCGCCATGGCGAGTGTGCCGTTCCTGCCGTCTTTCGAGCTGTTCGGTCACACGGTCAGCCCGATCATCGCGGATGTCAACATCGGTATCCTCTTTGTCCTGGGTACGATGGCCGTCGGTCTTTACGGTCCGCTGCTTGCCGGTATGGCTTCTGCGAATAAATGGTCCCTTCTGGGTGGTGCACGGACGGTTATCCAGTTCCTCAGTTTCGAGGTGATCACCGGCCTCTCCCTGCTGGCGCCGATCATGATGGTCGGCTCCCTCTCCCTGGTAGATATCAACAACTACCAGTCCGAAGGGATCGGCAGCTGGCTGATCTGGACGCAGCCTGCGGCGTTCTTCCTCTTTATGATCGCTGCGTTTGCGGAGACGAACCGGACGCCGTTTGACCTTCTTGAGCATGAAGCAGAGGTCATTGCAGGGTATGCTACGGAGTACTCCGGTATGCGTTGGGGTATGTTCTTTATCGGGGAGTATGCCAACCTCTTTACGGTGGCATTCCTGGTAAGTATCGTCTTCCTGGGCGGCTTTAACGACCTGGGCTTCATTCCGGGGGCGATTGCGATTTTGCTGAAAGTCGCATTCTTTATTTTCCTGTTCCTGTGGGTCAGGGCGACATGGCCGCACATCCGACCGGATCAACTGATGTGGCTTTGTTGGAAAGTTATGATGCCGATTGCCGTGATCAATATCCTGATCACCGGTATCTGCATACTATAAGTGGGGGAGCGTATGGCTAAACAAGAATATAAACATATTGAGATCGAAGCGTATCCGACGACAGGCTGGGGGAGATTCAAGCGTGTCATGTACCGGACGTTTCGGATCGAGCTTTTTAGAGGTCTGATGATCGTTTTCGGTGTCATGAACCGGGCACTCTTTAAAAAAGAGATGCACACGATCCAGTATCCGAACGAAAAACTGCCGATCAGCGAGCGCTACCGTGCGATCCATAAGCTGCTTCGGTTTATGGAGAGTGAGGCGGAGCGCTGCATCGGCTGCGGTCTGTGCGAAAAGATCTGTATCTCCAACTGTATCCGTATGGACACTAAGATCGACGAGAACAGCCGTAAAGTTGTTCCCGAGTACACGATCAATTTCGGCCGCTGTATTTTCTGCGGTTACTGTGCGGAAGTATGTCCCGAGCTGGCGATCGTTCACGGCGGACGTTATGAGAACGCTTCCGAGCAGCGGGCGCACATGGCACTCAAAGACGATATGCTGACACCGCTTGACAGACTCAAGGAACAAAAAGAGTTTCCAGGATTCGGTGCGGTACATCCGGAAGCTGACAAGCTTATCAAAAAAACGCCACTGGCGTACTAAGGAGAGGAACGTATGTTTGAAGCAATTGCATTTTATACCTTCTCCGCGCTGACGATCGTAATGTTTTACATCACGGTCACGACCAACAATGCACTTTATGCATTGTCGGCACTGGCGGCGGGGATGATCTTTATTTCCGGGTTCTTCTTCCTGCTGGGGGCGGAGTTCCTGGGTGTTATTCAGTTGATCGTATACAGCGGTGCCGTTATGGCGATGTATGCGTTCGGGATGATGTTTTTCGATACGACCAAGGTCGTCAAGGAGAACACCCACAGCGGCAAAGCGGTTTTCGCCCTTTCCGGACTCAGTGCCCTGCTGATCGTGATCATCCTGGGTGCTCCGATCGTATCGGGCAACGTGACGTCGCTCTTCCCTCCGGTCGAAGCCGTAGGTAATACAGAGAACGTCGGGTACATCCTCTTTACCAAGTACCTGATCCCGTTTGAACTGGCGGCTGTCATGCTGCTGGTCGCGATGATCGCGGGGATCGTCATGGCGAGTAAAAAGATGGATATTCCAGTCGAGAAGGATGTTGCATGATCACACTTAACCACTACCTGATCGTTGCGGCGATCCTGTTTGTCATCGGGATGATCGGGGTCATGAGACGAAAGAACCTGCTGCTTCTTTTCTTCTCCACCGAGATCCTGCTTAATGCGACGAACATCGGGTTTGTCGCTCTGTCGCATTATCTGAACGATATGTCCGGTCAGATGTTTGCATTTTTTATCATCGCGATTGCCGCGAGTGAAGTCGCTGTGGGCCTTGGTCTTCTGATCCTGCTCTACAAGCGTAAAAACAGTGTTGATCTGGACGTGATCCAGAACATGCACGGGTAAGAGGGGGAAGAATGGAATCTTTACTATATATTGCACTTTTTGCTCCCCTGGCGGGTTCTGTGTTTGCAGGAGTGCTGGGCGCACGGGATAAGATGCTGGTGGCGGGACTCGTTCCTTCCATCCTGCTGCTTATCTCCATGGTAGCATCTTTGACACTGCTGACATCCGTTATGACAACGGGGAATGTTGTTGCTGCTACGATGTTCGACTGGATCAACATCGGGAACTTCAACGTAGCGTTCGGCTTCCAGGTCGACCAGGTGACGGCGGTTATGATCTCCGTTGTAACGATCGTTTCGGCGATGGTCCACATCTACTCCATCGGGTATATGAGCCACGATACGGGCTTTAACCGTTTCTTCTCGTACCTCTCCCTGTTCGTTTTCTCCATGATGTTCCTCGTCATGAGCGACAACTTCCTGGGACTCTTCGTCGGTTGGGAAGGCGTGGGTGTCTGTAGTTACCTGCTGGTAGGTTTCTGGTACCACAAACGAAGCGCCAGCTGGGCGGCCAACGAAGCGTTTATTATGAACCGTGTCGCCGACCTCGGGATGCTTCTGGGTATCGCGCTGATCTACTGGAACCTCGGAACGATCAAATATGACGAAGTATTCGCCAACGTCTCCGCACTGGATTCTACGATGCTGATCTGGATCACGGTCCTGCTGTTTGTGGGTGCAATGGGTAAATCTGCCCAGTTCCCGCTCCATACATGGCTTGCCGACGCGATGGAAGGTCCGACACCGGTCTCCGCGCTGATCCACGCCGCGACGATGGTTACGGCCGGGGTTTACCTCGTCGTACGTGCCAACGCGCTGTATGCTCCGGTACCGGAAGTCGGGTATTTTATCGCAAGTCTTGGTGCATTCGTCGCCATGTTTGCCGCGACCATGGCCCTTGTTAACCGTGATATGAAACGGATCATCGCCTACTCCACACTCTCCCAGCTCGGCTACATGTTCGTAGCGGCGGGTCTGGGTGCCTACTGGGTGGCGCTTTTCCACCTGATGACACACGCGTTCTTTAAAGCGCTTCTCTTCCTGGGTGCGGGTAACGTGATGCACGCGATGGACGATGAGCTCGATCCGTTTAAAATGGGTGGTCTGAGAAAAGCGATGAAAGGGACATTTATTATGATGACCCTGGCTTCCGTTGCCCTGGCGGGTATCTATCCACTGGCAGGTTTCTTCTCCAAAGACCTGATCCTGGAAGTCGCTTTTGTCGAACACCACTACATCCTGTATACGGTCCTTCTGGTGACAGCGGGTCTGACGGCGTTCTACTCTTTCCGTCTGGTCGCCCTGGTCTTCCACGGTCCTGAACGCTACAAAGCCCTCGGCTTCCACCCGCATGAAGCGTATAAATATATGCTGATCGCCATGAGCCCGCTGGCCATCCTGGCAGTTATCGCCGGTTTTGCCTTCAAAGGCAGCTATGTGGCGATGGTGACGGCGATGCTTCCGGCTACGGAGTATCACGTCCACTCCCCGGCGGTATTCTGGACCATGGTATTCGGAACACAGATCTTTGTCGGTCTGGCGATTGCGTATGCGTATTACAAGTACACGAAGACAGAAGGGTTTGACGAGAAGATCGAATCGAACTTCCTTTATAAACTGCTGATCAACCAGTACTATATTCCGGCACTGTACGAGAAATGTATTACGCAGCCGTATACGAAGCTTTCACACTTTGCATGGAAATCCATCGATCAACGCATCGTGGATGCTATCGTCGACCTGATCGCCCGTACGATCTACAAGCTGGGTGAGACATCCCGCGGTATGCATACGGGTAACCTGTCGACTATGCTGCGTCTGATGACGTTCGGTTTTGTTCTTGTGCTGGTCCTGGCACTTGTATTAACAATGTTTGTAAACTAAGGAGCACTGATGGATCATATTCTTTCTTTTTTAATATTTTTCCCGGCAGTTGCTGCAGTGTTCGGGTTGCTTATCAGCAATCAGAGCATTAAGACATATGCTATCAGTGTAACAGCCATCGAATTTCTTGTCTCCCTTCTTCTGTGGAGCAATTTCGATATGGCGGCAAGCGGTATGCAGTTTGTCGAGCAGATCCCACTCATCGAGAGTTTCGGGATCAGCTACTACCTGGGTATTGACGGCTTTTCACTCTTTATCGTCATCATGACGACGTTTATGACGATGATCTCGATCATCGGCCTGACCGAAGAGCGTAACCTTAAAAACCTGCTGGCCTCCCTCCTTATCCTCGAGATGACGATGGTGGGTGTCTTTGTCGCGCTTGATGCGGTGATCTTCTACGTATTCTGGGAACTCTCCCTTGTCCCGATGCTCTATATCATCGGTGCCTGGGGTTCCGGCCAGCGTATCTACGCTGCTGTGAAGTTCTTCCTCTATACGTTTGCCGGTTCCCTGATCATGCTGATCGGTATGCTCTATATCGCATACCTCTTCCACCAGGCGACAGGCCGATGGAGCTTCGCGATCACAGACTGGCACCTGCTTCAGATGCCGCTTGATCTTCAGATCTGGCTCTTTATCGCCCTGGCGATCGGTTTTGCTGTCAAGGTCCCGATGTTCCCGTTCCATACATGGCTTCCCTATGCCCACGGTATGGCTCCGACAATCGGTTCGGTTATCCTGGCGGCTGTCCTTCTTAAAATGGGTACGTACGGTTTCATCCGTTTCTCCCTGCCGATCTTCCCGGATGCATCCGTTTACCTGATGATCCCGATGGCGATTATCGCCATTATCATGATCGTCTACACGGCGATGGTGGCATTCGCACAGGAAGATATGAAGCAGGTCATCGCCTACAGCTCCATCTCCCACATGGGTGTGGTGGTCCTGGGTACATTCGCCCTTAACTCTGAGGGTATCGGCGGGTCTGTCTTCCTGATGCTCTCCCACGGGATCATCTCGGGTGCGCTGTTTATGCTCGTCGGTGTCATCTACGACCGACGCCATACGAAGCTTATGAGCGAGTTCGGCGGTCTGGCGACGGTGATGCCGCGCTACGCCGTTATCTTCGGGATCATGCTGATGGGTTCAGTGGGTCTTCCGCTCACGATGGGCTTTGTCGGGGAGGTCCTCTCCCTGGTCGGCTTCTTTAAAGTCGATCCGATCATGGCCGGTATCGCCGGTACGACGATCATCCTGGGAGCCATCTATATGCTGAACCTCTACCGAGAGTCTTTCTTCGGTGTCGTATCCAACGAGAAGAACAAAGGCCTGAAAGACCTGCTGCCTAACGAGATGGCGGCACTGGTACCGCTGACGGCACTGGTCCTGGTCCTGGGTATCTATCCCAAACCGATCCTGGAGCCGATCAACAAAGCGTCCGGTGAACTGGTCAACTTCATGTTCTACAAGGCGAAAAACAGCCTAGAGAGCAACGAACGCGCGCTGATGATGTACAAAAACGCTCCCGAAGGGATGACACAGCACATCAAGCCGACCGATATTCAGAAAATCGAACAGTCCGTAGTGGATCACAAAGCGACAATGGCGCGTCTCTACGAGTACAACACAATCTTTAAGGGGGGCAAATAATGGAACCGGTAGTATTTGATCTACAAGCCCTTAACCTCAATACGATCCTGCCGATGCTCATGGTGCTCGGCGGTGCCGTATTCATCCTTTTGATCGACCTGGTCAAAAAACTTGACAAACAGTTTTACGTAACGGTCAGCAGTGCATTCCTGCTGGCGGCAATCTATATGCTGCTCGATATCCATATCTCGGGCCGCGGGTTCTTTGATGTCATGCTGGTAGACGGTATTGCCGTTATTTCACAGCTGATCATCCTGGTGGGGTCACTCCTCTTTATCCCTCTGGCACTGACAGGTTTCCGCTTTAAAGAGTTTAAGTTTGCCGAGTACTTCGCCTTCTTCCTCTTTATGGTCGCAGGGTTCCAGTTTATGGTCAGTTCCGATAACCTGATCCTGATCTTTATCGGTCTGGAGACAGGTTCACTGGCCATGTACGCGCTGATCGCGATGCACAACCGACAGAAGTCCCTGGAAGCGGCACTCAAGTACTTTACGATGGGTGCTTACGCCGCAGGTATGTACGCTTTCGGTTCCCTGATCTTCTACGGCGTGACAGGAAGTATCGAGATCGGTACGATCAAGTCCGTTCTCGAAGCGAACAACTTCGAGCACCTGGCCCTGGTACTGCTTGGAACGACGTTTATGATCGTGGCACTTGGTTTTAAACTCTCCATGGTCCCGTTCCATACGTGGACACCGGATGTATATGAGGGTGCTTCCGCACCGATGGCCGGATATATGTCCATCGTACCAAAGATCGCCGGTTTTGTCGTTGCGCTTCGACTCTTTGACTTCCTGGCGATGGCGGATCACGGTGTGGTCCAGATGCTTCTGTGGGTAGCGGCCGTTGCGACTATGACGATCGGTAACATCCTGGCCCTGGTCCAGGACGGTGTGAAGCGTATGCTGGCATACAGCTCCGTTTCCCACGCCGGTTTTGTTATGACCGCGATCCTGATGGGTACGACCCAGGCGCACGTGGGGATGTTCCTTTACTGGGCGCTGTTTATGTTTACAAACCTGGGTGCCTTCGCGATGCTCTGGATCTCCAGACATCCGAGTAAGCAGTACGATATCCGCTATGACCACCCGTATACGAAGTTTGCCGGTATGGTCAAGATCGCACCGATCAGCGCGGTGATGATGGGGATGTTTATGCTATCCCTGGCCGGTGTACCGCCCTTTGCGGTCTACTGGGGTAAACTCTATATGATCAGTGCGGCGATCAACAGTGATCACCTCTACCTGGCGCTTATCATGGCCCTTAACAGTGCCATTGCGGTCTACTACTACCTGAAGCTTATCGTCTTCATGTTCCTAAAAGACCCAAGCCAGAATGACGGGACGATCTACTATACCAACGGTACGTTCCCGCTCAAACTGATCCTGACGATTGCAGCGCTGTTTGTCATCGCCTCCATCGTAACGATCGAACCGCTTCTCGGGTTCATCCAAGACCACGTTGTGGCCAGTGGTTTTTAATAAAAACTTCTGTGTTATAATCTACGCCTGAAAAGGCGTGGATTATGACAAGACTCTTCTTAGTTTTTTTTCTCTCTTTTATAACGCTTTTTAGTGTTGAAATCAACGTCGCATCGGGCATGTCCGATTCCAATACCTACTCCGTTTTGACTATGGAGCATACCGAAGCCTTCAACTGTATCAATACTGCCAGCCCGAAGAACCCCAAAGACCGTTATATCTGCAAGTTCAAGAATATCCCGTTAACCTATCCCCACAGTACCAGCAACAAGTTTTTTGTTATCGAGCCCGTGATCGAGGATAACGACATGTATATCGTCGTCACCCCGAAATACCGCTCATTTTTAAAGCCGATCAAGGAGGTTCACACCACCGATGCTGTTCTGAAGACAAAAAAATGGCTCTTTATCGGCTATGAGGAGAAGCTGCCCTTCATCATGTCCCAGGGGGTCAAGGGGCTCAACTTCCCCATTACGATCGAACCCGAGCTTCCGCTTCACGTCGGCTCCCTCGATATTGACAAAAAGCCGCTTCAGGACGCCCAGCGCAAAGAGGAGGTCGAAGCCTTTTTGAAGGTCAAACGGCTCTTTGACCAGGGGAAGAACCAGGATGTACTTAATGCCGTGGATGCGGCGATCGAGTACTCCAAAGAGTCACTTTTCCTGCCGGAACTTCTGCTCTACAAGCTTAGGACACTGGCGCTCGGCAGGGGGAATGAGCACAAGATACTCGATATCGGGAAACTCTGGGCCGATACCTACACGTCCCATAAAGACCTGCCCGAGGTGATGCTGCTGGTGGCTAAGGCCAACATCGACCTGGGGTATACGAAGGATGCCAGCTACTTTATCGATGTGCTCATCAACGACTACTCCAAGAGCATCTACGCCCAGATGGCGATGATCTATAAAGCCGACCGCTACAAGAGCAACACCAAGTTCGAAAAGGCATCCGAACTCTACCTGAAGGTGCTCAAAAACACGAGCGATATCGATATCGCCTCTATTGCCGCCTCCAAGCTGGCGGAGATGCTGATCCCGGCATCCAAGGTGGAGGAGGGGATGACCTATTACAAAAAGATATTCCGCAGCAACCCCGACTTCTTTGTCAAAGATGTGATGAAAGGGTACGAGCTGGCGCTGTATGTTTCCAGTTTCTCGGAGTTCTCCCTCGCCGCCGGGATAGGGGACCGGGTCCTTTTTAAACTGGATAAAAACCACCCGGAGTTTAAACAGGTGCTGCTCAATACGGCCCGCTGGCATGCCAAAGCGGGAAGCGTCGACGAAGCCAAGGCGCGCTATGAACAGTATATGAAGCAGTTCCCCTACGAAGCGAACCTGGAGGAGGTGAAACGGGAGTATGACCAGCTCTTCTTTAGCCTGAGCGACGACAATGTCACGGCCAAACTGGCCAGCTACGATTCGATGATCAACAAGTACGGGGACGGCGAGATCGGGGAAAAGGCGTTCCACGAGAAGGTGATGCTGCTGGCCGACCAGCACCGCTACGATGAGATCAAGGATAAGCTGGGGCAGTTCACACAGCTGGATGAGAAACAGTTCCCCGATATCGACATCGAGTCGGCCAAGATCGTCAATGATATGTTCTTCTACTACCTGATCAACAAACGCTGCGAGGATGTGGTCTTTTTGTACAAGAACTACGACGTCAGCATCGACTCGATCTATGACGAGAAGATCTATGCCTGCCTCTACGATACGTTTGAGTACAAACTTGCACTGGATATCTGCGATAAAAATATCGATGCGGCCAGCGGTCACTTTACGATCGAGTGGATCGGCAAAAAGATCGACGTCTATGACCGTATCAGTGAGACCAACCGGGTAGCGCAGTTCGCCGAAGATTATCTGAAGGCGATGGACCTCTACGGCAAGAAAGTCTCCATGGAACGCTACATGAAGATCCTGAATGCCCGGATGGTGGAGAAGATGTATACCAAGGTGCTGGAGACGGTGGACCGGATACTGGATATCTATCCCGATGCGCCGAACCGTGCGGAGATATACGAGAAGGGGATCAAGGCGGCGATCAAGCTGCAGGAGCTTGCCAAGACGCTGCAGTATACCGACCGCCTCTATACGTACCAGAAGCAGAGCGGTATTCGGACATACACACCGTGGATCGAGACGACCCATGCCGATACCCTGGCTAAGCTGGGGCGATACCGTGATGCGGTACTGGTCTTGCAGAAGATGCTGCAGGATGAGCTGAGCACTCCGGACCGCGCAAGGGGGCTTTACACCCTCTCATCCTACCTGGACCAGCTGGGGATGTTCGACACGTCCAAATCGGTGCTCAAACGCTGTGTAGGACTTGGCGGCGATGACCGTTTCAGCCGTCTGTGCAAGGATGCAGTGGATATCCTGGAGAAGTAGGATCAGGCGCTCATAAATCCTTTGATCGCTTCCAGCAGTTCTCCCGCGGGCAGACGGCATACATTGTCAAACTGGTGCCGGTTGAATGTCCCCTGGCGTTTGGCAAACTGGGCGGTGTGGGTAGCGATCCGCTCGGCTGTCTCCTTTTTGGAATACTTCCCGTCAAAATACTCCAGTATCTCCTTGACCCCGATGCTCCCCATCGATTTCGGGGCCCGGCCATAGCGCCGTTCGAGCCAGGCGCACTCGTCGATGGCTCCGGCATCCAGCATCATCTGTGTACGGGCCTTGATCCGTTCGCGCAGCACCGCCCTCTCCGTATCGATCTCAAAAAGGCGGATGGTATTGGCGGAGCCTTCACGCCGGTGCTGTCGGCGGTAGGCAGTCGGTGCAAGGCCGGTCTGGATATAGATCAGCAGGGCCTTCTCCATACGGTAGCGGTCGTTGACCTCGATTTTGGACGCGGTCTCGGAGTCGATGCGCTCCAGCAGGGAGTGGGCTGCGGGGAGATCGTGCAGCAGCTCGTTGACCCGGTCGCGTGTGGCAGCGGTGTAGTCGGGTTCACCCGAAAGGCCGTCCAGGATGGTTTTGAGATAGAAGCTGCTGCCGCCTACGATGACCAGGTTCTTTCCGTCGGCGAGGGATCGCAAACGGGTCGATTCATACAGCTGCACAAAATCCGCCGCACTGAACTCCTCATCCGGATCGATCAGGTCGATGCCGAAATGAAGGATACCCTCCATCTCGGCCTGTGTCGGTTTGGCGGAGATGATATCGATATGCTTATAGATAGCCAGGGAATCAAGGGAGAGGATATGGGCATTGAACTGTTTGGCGACGGTAATGGCAAGGGCGCTTTTCCCGCTTGCCGTGGGGCCGATGATGGCGATCTCTTTCATAACGCAATTATAATCACAGGTTGGTTAAAATAGGGGGAATAATTTGCAATCAAACGGGTAACGCGTGAAGAGAATACTTAAAACCATCAAAGATTTTAACGAACTGGTCATGTTCCAGCATACCGTCTTTTCACTCCCCTTTATCTTTATGGCGATGTTCGTGGCTGCCGAAGGGTGGTTCGGCTGGCGGCTTTTTGTCCTGGGTCTCTTTGCCGCGGTGACCGCACGCAACTTCGCCATGTCCTTTAACCGCTATATCGACCGCAAATACGACCGGGAGAATCCCCGTACCAAAAGCCGTCCCAGTGTCGACGGGCGGCTGAACCCTTCCGTGATCCTTCTCTTTACGATCATCAATGCGGTCTTCTTCGTAGCGGTCTCCTTTTATATCAACCCGTTGGCATTCTACCTTTCGGTACCGTTCCTCGGCATCCTGGCGTTCTACTCCTATGTCAAGCGGTTCTCCTCCTCCGCGCACCTCTTTTTAGGTCTGGCCCTCGGACTGGCTCCCATTGCGGGGGCAGTCGCCGTGACCGGGACGGTACCGCT
Source organism: Campylobacterales bacterium (assembly GCA_050297855.1). GTDB lineage: Bacteria > Campylobacterota > Campylobacteria > Campylobacterales > SZUA-545 > SZUA-545. The sequence goes on along the minus strand of JBNKTC010000016.1, from coordinate 14,221 downwards.
ATGGTCGGTGCTGCTGGCTGTCGGGGTGCTCTTCTGGGTGGCCGGTTTTGACCTGCTGTATGCCCTGCAGGACATGGAGTACGACAAGGAGCGCGGGCTTCACTCCATCCCGGCTAAGTTCGGGCTCAAGGGGACGCTGTGGATCTCCCGGAGCTTTCACCTTCTGAGTGTGCTTTTCTGGAGCGCTTTCGTCGCTACCGTCCCGCTCCTCTCGACGTTCAGTATCGCGGGCCTCGGCGTGGCGACGGCGATGCTCTGCTGGGAGCAGTACCTGGTGCATAAGGGGCTGGAGAACATCAACCGCGCCTTCTTTACCGTCAACGGCTACCTCGGGTTTATCTTCCTCTTTTTCGTCGTAATGGATCTGTAGATGATGGACATCCGCCTTATACCGGCACCGATCTCTTTGGAGTTTGCCCTGGATGATGACAACAGCGAACGCTTTAAGCGGGAGTTCGATTCCCTGGCCGAGAGTGACGACGACGCCGTCGGCCAGTGGCTGAAACTCGCCAAGGCGCGCGGCGAGACAAGCGAAAGCGACCAGGTGATGTTGACTTTGGTGACCGAGCTCCACCGGAAAGTCGACCAGATCATCAAAAAACTGGAGAATAAAGAGAACGAACTGCTCTCCCTGGAACAGGAGGCGGAGATCGACGGGATCAACTTCGACTTTTTTGCCCTCCAGGAGGCGCTGTTCGAGCCCGGTAAAAAATATTACGGGCGTATCTCCATGCCCACATTCCCCAAGCGCGATGTCGCCGTCTATTTCAAAGCCCTGGACGGCAGGACGGCCGAGATCGTGCTGATGCACCAGCGCGACCGCAAGGAGTGGGACGGCTACGTCACATCCCGTGAACGGGCGATGATACGTGAGTTGAAGGAAAAAAATGAACCTGCCGATTAGTCTGAACGACGATTTGATATTGATGATCACCGGGAGCCTGGTCCTGGTATTCTTCCTGATCTATATGATCTACAAAGACAGTGTAACCACCCGCAAGCTAAAAGACTACGAGTTTGCCATCGAAGAGCTTAACCGGCAGATATTCCTCGTGGAGAAGATGCAGAAAAACAGCGGTGAGAAAGAGGAAGTCGATATTGAAGCGGAGATCCAGCGGGTGCTGGCCAGAGAGCTTAAGGGGCTTGGGGAGACACTGATCGATTCGATCAACGAGATCAAACAGAGCCAGGTGAACCTCAAGTCAAACCTGGAGGCGCGGATGGACCGCATCGAAGAGCGGACCAAGGAGTATATGTCGGTCCCCACCTCTGCAACGCTGGATGAGAACCGTGTCCGTTCGCTGCACAAAGCCGGCTACTCCAAGGAGGAGATCGCCAAAGAACTTCATGCCAATGTCAGTGAAGTCTCGTTTATCCTCAATATCCTCAACCTCACCGACGGGCGCTAGGGCGCTCCGCCCCGCCTTTTTATCTACTTTTTCAACCCTTTAAACCACTCCAGGTCGTCCAGTTTCTCCCACGGATAATCAGGCAGACCCACCTGCCCGCGCGCCGCTACATCGGCATAGTGGAACGTATCATCACCCGGCTTGTCGAGGTGGAACTTCTCCGTGATCCAGCGTGGTGTCAGGGCATAACGCTCCGTGACCAGTGCTGAGAGTGTCTCATCGTCCATGGATGTCTGATTGGTCCCCATCATGTCAACGGATACGGAAGTCGGCTCTGCGACGCCGATGGCATAGCTCAGCTGTACCAGCGCTTTTCGGGCCAGTCCCGCCGCCACGATCTGTTTGGCGATCCAGCGTGCCGCGTAGAGGCCGGAACGGTCGACTTTCGTATAGTCTTTGGAGGATTGGGCCCCGCCGCCGATGGGTGCGTAGCCGCCGAAGCTGTCGACGATCAGTTTCCGTCCCGTCAGGCCCGAGTCGTGCAGGGAACTGTGGTTGACGTAGCGCCCCGTCGGGTTGATATGGATGATACAGTCGTTTTTGTTGTAGAGGTCGGCAGGCAGCCCGGATTTATCGATCAGGCCCAGGATAAGTTCCCGTACCGCGATAATATCCAGCTTGCCGTTGGAGGGAGCCGACGCAACGATCGTGTGGATCTTTTGGGGTTTGGCGTTTTCGAAGTTGTCCTTCGTGCCGTAATCGACCGTTACCTGGGTCTTGATATCGACCCCCAGGGTATCGGGGTTGGCCTTGGCATACTCATAGATCGTCTGGGCGATCTGGCGCGAATAGCTGATGGCCGCAGGCATATACTCGGCCGCTTCGTCGGAGGCAAAGCCGAACATGATCCCCTGGTCGCCTGCACCGATCTCGCCGGTGGTCTGGTCGACACCCTGGTTGATATCCGGGGACTGTTTGTTCAGGAACACATGGGTCTCCACGTCTTCGGGGTAGAGGCATTCGGTGTTGCTAAAGCCGCAGACACCGGAATAGCCGATCTTGTTCAGCGCTTCGACGACGATGTCGTGATACTCTTTGTCGCTGGGCTGGTGGGTCGAAGTGACTTCGCCGCCGATTACGACGCGTTTACCGGCGACAAACACCTCGGCCGCGATACGGGAAGCCGGATCGTTTTTCAGCAGATGGTCGACGATGTTGTCGGCGATGATGTCGGCACACTTGTCCGGGTGCCCCGGGGATACGGATTCGGAAGTAAACAGATACATTGAGTTTATAGTCCTTTTAGAATGTCTTCACTGAGGGCGATCTCCTCGTTTTTGTTGATATCGATCTTTTCGTCGATGATATGCTGGGCGATCGCTTTGGCGTCACCCAGGGAGTGCATTTTATACGTCCCGCACTGGTAGACGTTGAGTTCGGGGATATCCTCCTGTTTTTCTACATCGAGAATATCGTACATGGAGGCCATCCAGGCGGCGGCCACTTCGTCTTCGCTGGGTGTACCCATGACACTCATGTAAAAGCCGGTCTTGCACCCCATGGGCGAGATATCGATGATCTCCGTTGCTTCGGAGTTGAGGTGGTCGCGCATGAACCCGGCAAAAAGGTGCTCCAGGGTGTGGATGCCTTCGTTGGACATCAGCCCTTTGTTCGGTTTATAAAAACGCAGGTCATACACGGTGATCGGGTCGCCGTGTTTGGTCGCCATCGTCTTGGCCAGACGGACGGCGGGGGCTTTCATGATCGTATGGTCTACGGTGAAACTGTCTAAAAGAGGCATCACGTCTCCTTTCCATTCAAGATGAAAATAGTTGTTCAATATAGATAAACAGAGCTAAATTTATGAATGTTATTCTATCATTATAAGATTAATGGGCACTTCAAAAAGTCCCAAGCGAAGGGTGTGCGTGAACTATTTCTCCAGGTGGCTGGTCAAGCTCGCCTATTGGGTGGACGATTCCAAACATTACAACAAACTCAAAGAGTTTTTCCGTATGTTCCTTGTCTACCAGCACTCCCGTATCAAACTCTATTTCGATATCTTCATGATCATCCTGGTCTTGGGAAGCGTCTATTTCCTGATCTACGAGGTCAAGCACAAGGTCAATATCTACATGGAGTGGTTCGAGGTGATCGCCGTCTCCATCTTTATCTTCGAATACCTGGGGCGTCTTTGGGTCTACTCCGACAACCGCCGTATCATCATCGAAGCCTTTGAACGCTCCCAGTTCCTTGAGGCGAAGTTCCCGCTCTGGGGGACGCTGTACGACGTAGTGAAAAAGAAGTTCGAGTATATGACCACACCCCTTGCGATCATCGACCTCCTGGCGATCCTGCCGAGCTACCGACCGCTGAGGATCCTGCGGATCTTCCTGCTCTTCCGTCTCTTTAAGCTTTTCCGCTATGCCCGGAGCATCCACGCCTTTGCCTATGTCCTCTCGGAGAAGCGCTTCGAGCTGGGGACCCTGGCGATCTTCGTCAGTTTTATTATCGCCACGGCCAGTTCGGCCATCTATATCTTCGAGGCCAACTCCAATCCGAACATCAGCGACTTTTTTGACGCGGTCTACTGGTCGCTTGTGACCGTCTCTACGGTCGGGTACGGCGATATCACACCCAAAAGCACGCCGGGCATGGTGATCACGATGCTGCTGATCGTGCTGGGGGTCGCAGTACTCGCCTTTTTGACCTCCATCATCGTCTCGGCCTTTAGCGAGAAGCTGAACGAACTCAAAGAGAACCGCGTCTTCGCCGAGATCGAGAAGATGCGGGAGTATATCCTCATCTGCGGCTACGGCCGGGTCGGGGAGGTGGTCGCCAAGATGCTGGATGACGACGGGGAGCGGCTGGTTATCGTCGATATCGACGAGGAGAAGATCGAGCTGGTCAAAAGCCGGGGAATGAAGGGGATCTGCGGGGATGCATCCCACAGTAAACTGCTCCAGGAGCTGGGAGTCGGAGAGAATGTCACCCAGGTGATCTGTGCTACCGACAGCGATGTGATGAATATCTTTATTACCCTGACCGCCAGAAGCCTGAACAAAAACGTCAAGATCATCTCCCGTGTGGACAAGAAGTCGAATAAGAAGAAGTTTATGCTGGCCGGGGCCGATTTTGCCTTCTCTCCCCACGAGATCGTCGGGATCATGGGGGCGGAGTATGTGCAGCAGCCGATGGCGTACGAAGCCCTGGACGGGATGCTGACGGGCAATAAAGGGATTGAGTTCTCCCCGATCAAAGTCTTCAAGCACTCCAGCTATATCGATACCGAGGTGGGCAATCTCGATCTCATCGGCAGACGCCTTATCCTCTTCGGGGTCACGCGCCGCGCAGGTGAGAAGATAGACGGGATCAAGTCCTATGACGTGGAGGGGCGGATGTTCTACTTTAATCCCCCGGCCGCTTTCCGGCTGCAGGCGGACGATATCCTGATCCTGCTGGGCCGGCGTTACCACCTTGAGAAATTTGAAGAGTCTATGGATCAGAGTACACTATGAACAACCTAACCAAAAAAATCATCCTGTTCGGTTTTACCAACGCGGCCATCGAGATCGGCTTTCACCTCCGGGAAAAGGGGTATGACTTTATCATCGTCGATAACGACGAGAGTCTTCGCGACAAAGCCGAGGAGTACAAGTTCGACCTCCGGCTGTTTGACTATACCGATGACGACCTCCTGCAAAAAGCCGGCATCGGCGAGGGAATCGAGCTGATCTTCTGCCTCTTCCTGGAGGATGCGAAGAACATCTTTTTGACCATTTCGGCCCGGGCACTGGACCCAAAACTCAATATCGTCGCCATCACCCAGACCCACGACTCCATCCACAAGCTGCGGACCGCCGGTGCCGATACGATCGTAGACCCCTATCAGATCAGCGGGAAAAAGATCTACGAAGTGATCAAAAAACCCGATATCGTCAGCATCATCGACGATACGGTCTTCGGGCGGGAGGATATTAATATCGAGCAGATCGAAGTCACGGCGGGCTCTCCCCTGGACGGGATATTTTTAGATCAGATCAAGCTGGCGGGTGAATATAATATCATCATCCTGGGGATACACGACAAGGAGATCAAAGAGCGGTTCACCTTCGTGACCGAAGGGCTCCGCCACAAGCTGGACGAGAAGGATATCCTCGTCGTCGTCGGGGAAGAGGCGGAGATCGAACGCTTTAAGGAAGACTACGGCTCCTGATCATCGATATCAAGCTGTTCGGGTTTGAGCTCTTTTTGGGCGTACTTGATGTGAAGCTGCCGCTCATAGAAGAAACTGACCAGGTCGGGATCGAGCTCCTCGTCCTTGACCATAAAGCCGATGATCTTCATCACTTCGCTCATCTTCTTGGCATCTTTGTAGGGGCGGTCTGACGCCGTAAGTGCTTCGAAAATATCGGCCAGGGCCAGGACCCGCGCTTCCAGGCTCAGGTCCTCGGCTGTCAGTCCCTGGGGGTATCCTTTTCCGTTGAGCTTTTCGTGGTGGCCGCCGGCTATTTCCGGGACGCGGCGCAGTTTTTTCGGGAACGGGAGTTTGTTAAGCATCTCCAGACTCATGCGGGCGTGGTCGTTGATCTTGAGGCGTTCCTCTTCGGTCAGTGTCCCTTTGCGGATTGTGATATTCTCTACCTCGTTTTCCGTCAGCAGGGGTTGGCTCTCGCCGTTTTCGATCCATGTTCTGGCGGCGATCTTCTTGACCCGTTCGATCTTTTCGTCCGCCATGAATTCCCCCCCGATATTGGAGGTTTCCAGAAACTCCAGATCATCATCCAGTTCGGCGACTTTGGCCTTGTACTCCTCTTTAAGGGCATCGACTTTAGCCTTATCCTTTTTATCGTGGATCTTGTGAAGCTTCTCCATGTATTCGATCTTCAGGTCGCGCTTGAGGACTTCAAACCGGGTACGGACGACGCCGATACGGTCGTAGATCGTCTCCAGTTTGGTAGACTTGTCCACGACGTATTCCGGGGTGGTGATCTTGCCCACGTCGTGCATCAGGGCGGCGATGCGGAGCTCGTTTAGCTGGTCGTAGTCGTAGGTGATATCCTTAAAGACCCCCGTTTTGTCTTCGTTGATCGCATTGACGATGATCATCGTGATCTCGGCGACCTTGCGGACGTGGCCGCCGGTGTAGGGGGATTTGGCGTCGATGGCGGTGGCGATACTGCGGATAAAGGACTCCAAGAGATTGCGCAGGTCGTGGATCAGCTTGGCGTTGGTGATGGCGACGGCGGCCTGTGACGCGAGGGACATGGTGGAGATCTCGTCGTCTTTGCTGAAGGCGACCACTTCCCCCGTCGTCGGGTCCTGGCGGTTGAGCAGCTGGCAGACGCCGATTACTTCATTCTCGTAGTTTTTCATCGGGATCACAAGCATCGACTTGGAGCGGAATCCGGTCCCTTCGTCGAACTTCTTGGTCCCTTCGAAGTTGAACCCTTCGGCTTCATAGACATCTTCGATATTGATCAGCTTCCCGTCCAGGGCACAGAGGGCCGCGACCATCTCACGGTTTTCGCTGCCGTCGTCTTTATGCAGCGAGAGGGGCGGCCAGGTGATCTCGCCCATCGTCCCGCCCATCTTGATCCCCAGGGATTCGGTCTCGACGACATTGAATTTAAGGTACTTCTCATCATCGGTCATGAGATACAGCGTCCCGCCGTCGGCATTGGTGAAGTTCTTAGCTTCGGTCAGGATCATCTCCAGCAGTTTGTCCAGGTTGTTCTCCGCCGAGAGGGCGGCACCGATCTTGTTGAGGTTTTGGATATGGTCGGCCTGTTTCTGGGCGAAGGAGTGGACTTCGCTCACCACACGGTTGACAAAGTCGTTGACGTCTTTATTGTCGGAAAAATTGCTGTTCATTATCCATTACCTCTCATACCGCTAGCCTAGCATATTTTTTTTGATTTTTTTCAAGAGGGTAATTGCTTTTAGGGAATTTTTTCCCTATGATGAGTAAAGTTGTATTTAAAGATACCCTTGTACGAAGAATGGCTTGACGTAAAGGGTGGTCCCGTGGTGTGGGGCATGGGCCGCCTGCTGAAAATCATTAGAGGAGATAATATGACGATCAGGCAGACGGCTCTTTGGTATACCTCCTTGGTCATTACCGGTACGGTAGCGGCGGTACTCTGGCTCTCCCAGAATATGATCCTCGAAGACTACCGCCAGCTGGAGATAGAGAAAAACAGCGAAAAACGCCTTCAGCTGAAACATCTTGTCGAGGCGGAAAAACATCGCCTGGAGACGCTTGTACGGGACTGGGCGATCTGGGACGATGCCTACCTGTTTCTTCAAAAACGCGACCCGGCATTTATCACCAGCAATTTCGGGACCCTGCGCAATACCAACGACGAACTGGATATCCATATCCTCCAGATCGTCGACGAGAAGCGCCGGACAGTCTATGGCGAAGTGACCCGAGATGGTGCGGAGCGCTCCGAACTTCTTCCGCCCGGCCGGATTATGGAGCATCTCTCCAAAGAGGCGTTCGGGGACGTCATGCAGAAAAAGACGATCAAAAGCTATCTCCTGAACGATGGGGGAAAGCTGTTGATCCTGGCGCTGCATCCGGTGATCCCCAGCAACGGCGACAAGGAGGCCGTCGGGATGATCGTGATGGGGCGTTATATCGACAAAGCGCTGCTTGACAGTCTCTCCGCTTCAATGAATACCGCCGTTACGCTGCAGGTCTCCGGGATCGAAGGAGTTGGAGAAGGGGCCGAATGCGAAGCGCGTTCGTGCCGCAACCGTGTCACCGTTTTGGGTGAGAGCGGGGGGATCGAAGGGATCCTGCAGTTTGACCAAAAACGCGACATCTATCTCAGCGGTGTCAAGACGGTCAAGACCCTTGTCGTGATCGTTATCGTGATCGCCCTGGTGGGGATCGCCCTGCTGCTTCTATTCCTCAACCACTCCATCTTTAACCGTCTTTACACTTTGGTCGCAGAGCTTGGACGCATCGATTTCGGCGCCAAAAAGATCCCGCCGGTCACCATAGGCGGTGAGGATGAGATCACTGCTTTGACCCGGACGGTCAACCGCCTTTTCGAACAGCTTGAAGAGAACAACCGGCAGGAGCGGCTTCTCTACAATCAGGCGCGCCTGATCGCCCTGGGGAAAATGACCCGGGACATCGCCCACCACTGGCGTCAGCCCATCCAGGTGATCTCCCTGCTGGTCCAGGAGATCGAGATGCTTTCCGAACTGGACGAGCTCGACAAAGAGGAGGTGCGGCGTCTTGTCCAGAAGTCGATGAAGGAGATCCGGGAGATGTCGGACGTGATCGACGATTTCCACAGCTTTTACGAGCCGCGTGACAAGAAGACCCACTTCGCCCTTGAACTCAAGGTATCGACTGCCCTGGCCATGGAGCGGCTTCGGACCGAGGAGGTGGGGATCGCTTTGGAGTTCATCCATGACGAAGCCCCGCAGATCTGTACGGTATACGGGTATCAGACGGAGTTCCTGCAGGTGGTGGTGAGCCTCCTGAACAACGCCGTCGAGGCGATTGAAAAGCGAAACCGGAAAGACGGCAGGGTGATCATCCGTATCCGGCGGGAGGAGGAACGGGTCTTTATCGACATCGAAGACAACGGCGGCGGGATAGACCCCGCGATCCGGGAGAAGATCTTCGATCCCTATTTTTCCACAAAAAGCGAGCTCAACGGGACCGGCCTGGGACTCTATATGTCCAAGGTGATCATCGAAAAGAATATGAACGGCAGGCTTTACTGCCGTGATACGGAAGAGGGGGTCTGCTTTACGATCGAGCTGGCGTGCGAGACGGGAGAGTGATCACCCCCTCGCCGTCTCTGCCGCACGTACGAGTGCCTTGATCGATGCCAGGGCGATATTGTTCTCCTTGGCCATACCGAACCGGCTTTTCCCTTCGTCGGTCATAATGCCGATATAGGCCACCGCCTGGGCGTCGGCCCCTTTGTTAAAGGCATGTTCGTGGTAGTCGCTGATGTCAAAGGCGATGCCGGTGACCTTTTCCAGGATCTTTTTCATCGCCTCAACGGGCCCCTTGGCTTCGGCCTGCTCGGCATACTCTTTCCCGTCCATGACGATCACGACGTCCACTCCGGTCAAACCCGTATCCGAATCGGTACTGAACTTGATACGTTTTAAGACGATCGTTTCGGGTTCACCGAGGAATTGCGTTTCGAAGATGGCGGCGATCTCGTCGTCGCTCAGGATATCGTCCCGTTTGTCCGCTTCCGCCTGGACCGCCTTGCCGACGGCCGCATGCATGCTTTTGGGGATCTCGTAGCCGAACTTCTGCTCCAGGATAAAGGCGACGCCCCCTTTGCCCGACTGGCTGTTGATCTGGATCAGGTCCTCATAGGTCCGTCCCACGTCGGCGGGGTCGATGGGGAGGTAGGGGACCTCCCACCCGTTTTCATCCTTGCGGCTTTGGTAGCTGAGGCCCTTGTTGATCGCATCCTGGTGGGAACCGGAGAAGGCGGTATAGACCATCTTGCCCACATAGGGGTGGCGGATATGGGTCGGGATCTCCGTACACTTCTCCACCATCGCGGTGATGTCGTCGACGTTGTGGAAGTCGAGCTTCGGATCGATCCCCTGGGTGTACATGTTAAGTCCCAGCGTGACGATATCGACGTTCCCGGTCCGCTCGCCGTTGCCCAAAAGTGTCCCTTCGACCCGGTCGGCCCCGGCCATCAAGGCAAGCTCCGTCGCCGCAACGGCCGTACCCCGGTCGTTGTGGGCGTGGAGGCTTACCAGAACGCTTTCCCGCTTTTCAAGGCGGCGGATCATCCACTCGATCTGGTCGGCGTAGATGTTGGGCGTCGCCATCTCTACCGTAGCGGGGAGGTTGATCACCATCTTGTTCTGCGGAGTCGGCCCCCAGGCATTGATGACGGCATTGCAGATCCGGGCGGCAAACTCAAGCTCCGTGCCCGTAAAGCTTTCGGGCGAATACTCCAGCCGGACGTTGCCCTTGAAGTCGGCAAACTTCTCCTTGATCCACGCGACCCCTTGCAGGGCGATATCGACGATCTCGTCCTGCTCTTTGCCGAAGACGATCTTCCGCTGTGCGGTGGAGGTGGAGTTATAGAGGTGGACGATGACGTTCTTGGCCCCCTCAAGGGCGTCGCGCGTCTTGTCGATCAGGTGCTCCCGCGCCTGGACCAGGACCTGGATCGTGACATCGTCCGGGATGCGCTCCTCCTCGATCAGCCGTCTGGCAAACTCATACTCCACTTTGGATGCGGAGGGGAAGCCGATCTCGATCTCTTTAAAGCCCGTTTTGACCAGGAAGTCGAAGAAGGCGAGTTTTTTCTCCATGTTCATCGGTTTGATAAGTGCCTGGTTGCCGTCGCGAAGATCGACACTGCACCAGACGGGTGCTTCGGTGATGGTCTGGTCCGGCCACGTTCTGTCGGGCAACGCAATGCTCTGGTATGGTTGGTATTTGGTTGTCGGTTTCATAATCTATATCCTGAAATTATTAACAATACTCTTCGCGCTTTTTTTGCGCGGTAAAAAACTAGTGTCTGAAAAAAGTACGGGTTTATAGCAGGGGGAGTAGCAGGAGTAGGAGCAGGGAAGCGAACGCTTGTGTTGGACTGATACGTACATGATGCATACGGGTATGTTGCATGGTCTGCTCCTTTAAATGTTTTAGTTACGGGAATTATAGCTTTTTGGAGGTAAATGTCAAGAAACGCCACAGCGGGATTGTCACTGTTTTGTATACAAATTATCACCAAATTGTCGCCGCGTTATCCCATCATTATAAAAATAACTTATTTGCGGAGACGATTATGGTAAATGTCGAACAGGTACTGGAAAACAAGTATCCCCAGCTGAAGAACAACTACCCCGAGATGATGTACCGGGGGACTGTCGGCTTTTTGAACAGGCTGCTGCATGTCAAGGATATCAACCGTTTCCTGGAGCGCTACGGCGAGTACCGGGGGGTCGATTTCATCGAGAAGATCTTCGAATACCTCAATGTCGACTACGCCGTCAAGGCGCGGGACAAGGAGAACATCCCCTCCACCGGGCGCGTGCTGATCGTGGCCAACCACCCCCTGGGCGCTCTGGACGCCCTGGCCCTGATCAAGCTCGTGGGCGAAGTGCGCCCGGATGTGAAGATCGTCGCCAACGACGTCCTGCTGCAGTTCGAACAGCTGAGCGACCTGCTTATCCCCATCGACAACATGAACGAGAAGATATCCAAAAAGTCGGTGGAGAAGGTGCTGGACGCCCTGAACAACGACGAAGCGGTCATCATCTTCCCCTCCGGCGAAGTCTCCCGGGGCAGTCTCTTCGGGGTCAAAGACGGCAAATGGAAGAGCGGTTTCGCCTTCTTTGCCAAAAAGACAAAATCCCGGATCCTGCCCGTCTACATCGACGCCAAGAACTCCAAGCTCTTCTATACCGCATCTTTTATCTACAAAAACCTCTCCACGGCGCTGTTGGCCCATGAGATGTTCAACAAGCGCGCCATGACGATCAACTTTAAGATCGGCGAGGTGATCCCCGAACATATCGTCGCCTTCGACGGGATCAGTTCCAAAGAGAAGGCGAAGATGTTCAAAAAGCACCTGCTGCGCATTGCCAAGGGTAAAAAGGGGGTCTTTGCGACCGAGCGGGCCATCGCCCACCCCGAAAACCGCCAGCTCATCAAGTATGAGCTCAAACACTCCCGCCTCCTGGGGAGTACGAAAGATAATAAAAAGATCTACCTGGTCGACTACGCGGAGTCCCCGGTCATCATGAAAGAGATCGGGCGGCTGCGCGAGATCAGTTTTAGAAAAGTGGGCGAGGGGACCGGGGCGCGCCGCGACCTGGACAAGTACGACAAATACTACAAACAGCTCGTACTCTGGGACGATGAGAGCCTGGAGCTCGTGGGGGCGTACCGTATCGGCGAAGTGGACACGATCCGGGCCAAATACGGCACCGACGGCCTCTACTCCGCGACGCTCTTTGATTTTAAACACAACTTCAACGCCTACCTCCCGGGCTCCATCGAGCTGGGACGCAGTTTCGTCCAGCCGCGCTACTGGGGTTCCAAGGCGCTTGACTACCTCTGGCAGGGGATCGGGGCGTATCTGAAAAACAACCCCCATATCCGCTACATGTACGGCCCCGTCAGTATCAGCAGCGCCCTGGGCGAAGAGGCGATCAAGCTGCTGGTCTACTTCTACGGCCGCTACTTCCCCGGCGAAGCGGCAGCGGTCAAAGCCCAGACACCGTTTACCCTCTCTTATGAGGAGAAAGCGCAGTTTGATCTCCTCTTCTCCGGTGAGACCTACCAGGAGAACTTCAAAAAGCTGCGCGAAGAGCTCTCCTTCTTCGGTGCGACGGTCCCGACGCTCTACAAGCAGTACAGCGAGATCTGCGAAGAGGGCGGGGTGAAGTTCTTCGACTTTAACATCGACCGGGACTTTGGGGATTGTGTCGACGGGTTTATTCTTGTGGATATTGAGAAGATTACGGATGCCAAGCGACGGCGTTATATCGGGGAGTGAGGTTTTTGGTTTAAAAATCCAGCGGGCTTTTGATGCCCTCTTGATTCAGCTCCTTGACCACATGGGTATAGATCATCGTCGTCTCGACGCTTTTATGTCCCAAAAGCTCCTGGATGGAGCGGATATCCACTCCACTTTGAAGTAGATGCGTAGCGTAGGAGTGCCGGAAGACGTGGGAGCTGACACGCTTGTGTATATCGGCTTTCTGCACGGCCTGCTTGATATTTCTGCCCAGTGTCTGGGGGTGCATATGGTGCCGCCTGATAGTACCGCTCCTTGGGTCCCTCGCAACATTTCTCATGGGGAAGAGATACTGCCACTTCGTCTCTTTGGCGGCGCCCGGGTATTTTCGCTCCAGGGCATGGGGCATATGCACGGAACCGTACCCGTCGGCAAGGTCGTTACGATGGAGCTCGGCGACATGTTCCGCCTGAAGCTGCAGTCTGGTTTTCAGTCTCTGTGGCAGCGGGAGGGTCCTGTCTTTGAGCGATTTGCTGTCCCAGATATAGACCCGCTCGAAACCGAAGTCGATATCTTTGACCCGGATATTCAGCGCCTCCTGCATGCGCAGGCCGCAGCCGTACATGAGGGATGTAATGAGCTGATATATCCCGGTAAGGTTTGAGAGCACCGCCGTTACCTCCTCTTTTGTCAATACGACCGGAATATGCTTACGCTCCTTGGCCCTCAGGGCCTGAATATTCTGTCCCTTAAGATCGATCCCCAATACCTGCGTATAGAGAAAAAGCAGCGCATTAAAGGCCTGGTTTTGCGTACTCGGCGCTACGTTACGCTCCACGGCCAGATAGGTCAGAAACGCTTCGATCTCGGGTTTTCCCATGTCAGCCGGATGTTTTTTATTGTGAAAGAAGATGTAGTGTTTTATCCATCCTACATAGCTTTTCTCCGTCCGCATGCTGTAATGTTTCAGACGAATCTTTTCCCTGACGATATCCAAGAGTTTCTTTTTCATACCTGCTCCAATATCCGAACACTTTGTGCTTTTCAGCCCGTACCTGCCAGATATCCGAACATTTTGTTCAAATATCGCCTTTTTCCTGCGGAAACTTACATTCAAGATTAATGCAATATAGGCGTGTAATACGGATTAGATGACAAAATGTCATATCTTGATTAATATCCATACATTTAAAGTGTTTAAGTATTGAGAAAATATAAGCGGTATTTCATATAATGTTTAGATATTAAATAGTTATTTGATGGAACACACAGCGTAAAGGCAAGACAAAATTAATGACAATAAAAAAATTATCCAAAATTGAAAAAGAGCTTCTTCAGTATCACGCGAGAAAAGATGAAGGGTTTTCTACTACCGGTGTCTCAGAAAATATT
>JBNKTC010000015.1:0-54958 GCA_050297855.1 Campylobacterales bacterium | reverse complement strand
GATCAAAACAGCCAACCTAAAAGGAGAGTGGGCCGTCATCCTCAACTCCGTTACAATCCAGGAGTTCGATCCTGAAATTATCGATATTTTGAGCCCTTCCAATATGCCAAAGAAAGAGGCTGCCAAGCTGCTTTCCAAACTTTCCGGCAAAAACAGCAAAGCGTGTTATAATTTGCTTTTATCTAAGTAAAATAAGGTTAGAATTGACCATGACTGTGTATGGGAAACAGGTAGTCCTCTACCTATTGGAGAAGCACCACACCTTGATTAAAAAGGTGTTGGTAGCCAAAGAGATCGACAAAAAACTTTTTTCCCGTATTACACAAAAAGGTATTCCCGTAGCGCGGGTCGACACGAAAAAGGCGCAGGCTCTCAGCCGGGGAGGCAATCATCAGGGAATCTTAGCGGAACTCGATGAGTTTGTCCCCCAGGCGTTTGAAAACCTCAAACATTTTAACAGGATCGTCGTCTTATCGGGGATTACGGATATGGGGAATATCGGTGCAATCATGCGAAGTGCCCATGCCCTCGGTATGGATGCCGTTATCGTAAGCGGTCTTGCCCAGGTCAACTGGCAGGGTGCCGTCAAGACGAGCAGCGGCGCACTCTTCGATATCCCTGTCGCCGTCGTAAAAAATGTTTTCGATCTGCACAACGAACTCAAGACTTCCGGCTTTCTCACCCTCGGTGCGACTCTGGAAGGCGGGGATATGCCAAAAGGGTGCTCCCAACAGAAAGTGGCCCTTTTTCTCGGTAGTGAATCAGAAGGTCTTCCCGGTCGGCTTGTCAAAAAGCTTGACCATGAAGTCACCATCAAGATGCACCACGATTTCGATTCCCTAAATGTCAGCAACGCAGCGGCAATTCTAATAGATAGGATTACACATGAAAGGTTTTGAGGAACTGGAAAAACTCGATCCCATTGAAGTCTACCAACGGACCTATATCTCCGTCGACGAGTTCAATGCGATCAAGAACAAAAACTTTGAGATTTTCAACCGGACCAAGGCAACCGGTTTGATGAAAATCCTCAAGCGTGAGTACGACCTCGATATGGACGACTGGATGGAGGAGTACGAAGCGTACAAAAAAGAGAATGACGATGAAAAGGATATCTTTGTCGTCGCCCCCAAAGAGAACGACGGCAACATCGAAAACAAGCTCTATATCTACATCGCCCTGGGGATTATCGCCTTTTTTGTCGTCCTTTTTATCATCTTTCCGAAAAACGGCGACGGGGTAGCCGAGGAGACAGCGGCCTCCCAGAACTATATCGTCGATGAGGCCAAAGAGACGCTCGAACAGCAAAAAGAGGGTACGCAGGAAGCGGAAAAACTGCAGATCGAAACCCCCAAAACAACCGAAGTGGAGAAGGTGATCCCCCCGGTCAAAAAAGATACGTTCTATATCACCTCACGGGGTGATCTCTGGATCGGGATCAAATATCTGGACAATAATCACCAGGAGAATAAGATCTTCCGTGACCGCCTCGAACTGGACCCTTCGCGGGATCAGCAGATCACGCTGGGCCATGGTCACTTTACCCTCGTCTTTAATGACCAGGTGATCTCGCCGGACGTCCACAACGTCCATAAGATCACCTTTAAAGACGGTACGCTTAATGTCAGAAAAGTCCCGCTTCCCAAAAAGAAGCCTGTTGAAAAAGAACCGGAAGAGACACCCGAACCAGAAGAAGAGACCATCGAAACGACACCCGTCCCACAGGACAATATTCTCGAACCCATTGAAGAATGATTAGACGACTCCTTTTCCCACTCCTTCTCCTTGCCGCACTCTGTCCCCTGACTGCCTCGGATACCATTGATGAAAAGATCGCCGCCCTCGTAGATGACGAGAGTCGCAAGACCCACAAAAAACTGCTGGATATCCTCTTTCAGTACGAGGACGAGTTTGTGGACGAAAACGGACAAGCCGATGTCATCAAGATCGTCAAAGTCCTTAAAGAGAACGGACTGCTCCGGATCTTTTTTAAAGATCCCGTCCGCCTGCAGGCAAAATTCGTCTCCGATATGTACCCGCTTTTTATGATGAAAGCCCTTTCGGATTCTCTGAACAAACTGGGATATCACTACATCCTGACCAACCAACTGTCACGGGATGCCAACCGGACAGAATGGACCATCGTCTATAACAGCGAACACGCTATCGATCCGTTGATACTCTCCGAAGAGCTCGAAAAATACAACATCGGTATCGACAACATCGTCAATAAAGCCAACCTCTGGGAGTACGCACTCCGTACCGACAAACCGGTCCTTCTTGAGACCCATAAGCTTCCCACCGACGGCAATGCGACCGCCTATAACGACCCGCGGGGCGAATACTGGTTCCAGGTGGACGACAATGCCTCCTATGCCATTATAAAAAGTCACTATCCCGACCTCTGGCATCCATATATTATCTGCTATAATGCCAACTTGAATATCCTGAAAATTTACAAGCGGGACCGATCGACACGATCACTAAAACTGACGATGCCGCCAGCAACAACATATTTGAAATTAACCGATATGTTTACATCGGACAACCTGAAGCACGGGATAGAGATACATATCGAAGGAGCACACTAGCACCATGTTTGACGAAATTGAGTTTGATAAGATCAACCGGCTGCCAAAATACGTCTTTGCCGCCGTCAACGACCTGAAGATGGATGAACGCCATGCCGGGAAAGATATTATCGATTTTAGTATGGGGAACCCCGACGGCGATACGCCGCAGCATATTGTGGACAAGCTGATTGAAAGTATCCAGAAGTCCAAAACCCACCGCTACTCAACATCCAAGGGGATCTATAAGCTCCGCCTTGCAATCTGCGACTGGTACAAGCGCAAATATGACGTAGAACTGGACCCCGAAACCGAATCGGTCGTCACTGTCGGCTCTAAAGAGGGATTTGTCAACCTCGTCCAGGCGATCACCAACCGGGGTGACAGTGCCATCGTCCCCGACCCATGCTACCCGATCCACTCCCAGGCCTTTCTTCTGGCAGGCGGGAATGTGCACGGTATAAAACTTGAGATAAATGACGATTATACACTAAACGAAGATGTTTTCCTGGCCAATATCGAGCAGGTCATGAAGGAGTCTACGCCTAAACCAAAATACGTTCTGGTGAATTTTCCCAATAACCCGACAACGGCTACAGTAGGTCTTGAGTTTTATGAAAAGCTGGTCGCACTGGCGAAAAAAGAGCGCTTTTACATCATCAGCGACATCGCCTATGCGGAGATCACGTTTGATGGCTACAAGACGCCGTCGATCCTCCAGGTCGAAGGGGCCAAAGAGGTTGCTGTCGAGACCTACACCCTTTCTAAATCCTACAACATGGCCGGATGGCGTGTCGGATTTGTCGTCGGGAACCCTAAGCTGATCGGGGCCCTGGTCAAGATCAAAAGCTGGCTTGATTACGGGATGTTTACCCCTATCCAGGTCGCCGCAACGGTTGCCCTCAACGGCGATCAGAGCTGCGTCGAGGAGATCATCGAGACCTACCGCAAGCGTCGCGACGTGATGATCGAAAGCTTTGCCAATGCAGGGTGGGAGATCGAAAAACCGCGGGCGTCGATGTTTATCTGGGCGAAGATCCCCGAACCGCTCCGACACCTTGGAAGCCTGGAGTTCAGCAAACGCCTGCTCCTTGAAGCCGAAGTAGCCGTCAGTCCGGGTATCGGCTTCGGTCCCTACGGCGATGACAGTGTGCGAATCGCACTGATCGAAAACGAGAAGCGTATCCGACAGGCTGCCAAGAACATCAAAAGGTTTTTAAAAAGTTACAAGGAAGCCTAAATGCGCACGATAAAAACGAAACTGATTGCACTGATCATCACCTCCCTCCTCGGTCTGGGTACCATCATGGGGATTATCGGTCTGGATGAATTCAGGGGGAGTCTGCTCGATGCGAAGCTCTCCCAGCTCAGTGCCGTTTCACAGACAAAAAAAGAGCATATCCAGGAGTACCTCGACTCCCTGGGCTCCATCCTCGCGATGACGGCCAGACAGCGCAGTACCGTCATCGCAACGCTTGAATTTACCAAAAGCTATCATGAGCTGAGCAGCCATTTCAAGGTCAACCAGGCTCTGTTGGAAAAGAAGCTCCTTGAACACTACCGCACGGAGTACCTTCCCAAGATCCAGTTTGACTTCCCCGGTGCCGTAGCGCAGCTGGATGACAGTGCCTACCTGCCCCAAAGTCTCAACGGCAAGATCGCTCAATATCTCTATATCCTGAACAATCCTGTGAAATTCCCCGATCGTAAAACCATCGATACCTCCTCGGTAAGCTATACGAAAACTTACAATAAATACCATGACGGTCTCAATTTCGTACGGATCGAAAACGAACTCTACGATCTCTTTTTGATCGACCTAGACGGAAATGTCGTCTATTCGTCCGTCAAAGAACCGGATTTTGCCACCAACGTCCTGGAAGGACCCTATAAGGACAGCGGACTCAGTGCTATCTTCCAGGAAGCTATCGAAGGGTTCGGCGGAGATGTCTTCTTCCAGGATTTTGCCCCCTATACTCCCAGTCTGAATCTGCCTGCCGGCTTCATCGCCACGCCGGTCATCAATGCAGCTGAAGAACCCATCGGTGTCCTTGCTTTCCAGATGCCGCTTGATAAAATCAATGCCGTCATGAGCTTTAGCGGCGATTACGATGCGGTACGGCTCGGTGAGACAGGCGAATCCTACCTCGTCGGGCAGGATTACAAGATGCGGAGCGACAGCCGCTTTATCGATACCATCGCCGATACCAATGTCAAAAAGTTTGAAACGACGATCGACACGTTCAAGGTAAAAAGTGCATCGACCCAGCTTGGACTCAAAGAGAAATCAGGCCAGCACATCATTCAAAACTACCAGGGGGCCGATGTCCTGAGTGCCTACGACTATGTCAACCTCTATGATGCGACCAGTTGGGCCATCGTATCCGAGATACATGAAGACGAAGCCCTAAGCGATGTCAATGCTACCATGCTGAAAATGGGGACAATTATCCTGATCCTTATGGGTACGATCCTGGCCATTTCACTTACCCTGATCAACAAGGGGATCAACAGACCGATTCAGCACCTCAAAGAGGAGATGATCGCCATTTCCGAGAATAAAGACTTTACAAAAGAGATGGAGATCAAAGGGGAGGATGAACTGAGTGAGATCCAACGTGCTTTCATGCAGCTGGTCTCTTCACTTCGCGATACCCTCCAAAATGCCAAGCTCTCCTCTTCGGAAAACGCTTCCATCTCGGGTGAGCTGAGCCATACATCGCACGAGATCGGCAAACGGGCCGAAGAGGAGGCCAAGCTGGTATCCGAAACGGCACGGGCCAGTGAAGAGGTCCAGAAGATCGTCAACGAATCCATCGATAAGTCAAAAGAGACCCAAGCGGATCTCAACAAGGCGACCGACTTCCTCAATGAGGCAAAAGAGGATGTGATCAAACTCTCCGATACGATTCGCACAGATACCGAAAAAGAGATCGCGCTGGCGGAAAAACTGGAGGCGCTCAGCCGCGATGCAGACCAGGTCAAAGAGGTCCTTGGCATCATCAGCGATATCGCCGACCAGACCAACCTCCTGGCACTCAATGCAGCCATCGAGGCAGCGCGAGCCGGTGAACACGGCCGCGGGTTTGCCGTCGTTGCCGATGAAGTCCGTAAGCTGGCAGAGCGTACCCAGCGCAGCCTCTCCGAGATCAATGCCACGATCAATGTCGTAGTCCAGGCCATTAACGACGGCAGCGAAGAGATGACCCGAAATGCAAAAGGATTTGAAGCACTGACAGAGATCGCCGGTGAAGTGGAAGAGAAGATCAAAAATGTCAGCGACAGCATGCACAATGCACTGGAGATGGCACAATCCTCACTGGACACATCTCTGGTCATCGGCACCAGCATGAACAACATCAAAGACAAGACGTCGCAGATCGACGAGATCTCCACCAGCAATGCACGCAGCGTCGAAGAAATCGCCAATGCGTCCGAACACCTCCACAAACTGACCGAAGAGCTTAACGGCAGACTGGAACAGTTCAGGACCTGACCATTAAAAAGCTGCTCCTGATCGGATCCTCCACCGGGGGACCCGGTCATATAGAAAAGATCCTCAAGCACCTTCCCCCTCTATTTAATGCCAAAATCATCATAGCCCAGCATATGGAACACTCCCTTGTTGGATCCTTCGCCCACCGCCTAAACAGCATCTGCTCTTTGAAAGTGGTCGCAACGGGGGAATGTGCTACCCCCCTTGATGAAGGGGATGTCTTTATCTGCTCCCGGACATGCCGTCTTGCAGAGAAGGATGGACGTTTTTCCCTTGAAACAGTCCCCCTGGATAAACCCGCCTATAATCCGCTGATCGACCTTCTTTTCGAAAGTGCGGCTCCGTTTGTCCGCCAATATGCCATTCTGCCCATCCTGCTGACAGGTATAGGAGAAGACGGGGCACGGGGTCTGCTGCGCCTGAAAGAGACTGGGACGATGACCATCGCCGAGAGTGCGGAGAGTGCCATTGTGTACGGGATGCCCCGTTCGGCGCATGAGCTGGGGGCGGCTTCGCATGTTCTGGACCTCGATTCGATCATTGAGTCAATCCTGGCATTTGAAAAGCGTGATGTTTAGTTTTTTCTGGAGGAAAAGGACCGAGCCCCTCAAGACACCGGAAACGCCCTCACCCGCAACAGACGATAGTTTTAACGACCCTTCGGAGATATTCGAACTGTTTACAAAAATAACCGGTATGCATTTTTATAAAAAAGAGCAGATCACGGCGGAAAAGCTAAAAAACTTCTGCCTTCGCCACCAGATTGTCGGCTTTAATGAGCTGAAGAAGAACCTTCTCAGCGATCCGCAAACCATGCAGGCACTCATCGACTACCTTACCGTAAACGAGACCTACTTCTTTCGGGAACTTGAACAGCTGGAGATATTGCAGCAACGGGTAGCGCAGACGGCTGCCCCCGTTCGTATCCTATGCGCTCCCTGTGCAACGGGTGAAGAGGTATACTCGATTATCATCCGACTATTTGAAGCAGGCATACCACCGGAACGTTTCTCTATCACCGGGATCGATATCAATGCTTCGGCCATCGGGAGAGCATGCGAAGGAGTCTACTCCGAACGCTCCGTCAACCGCGTCGATGAAGCACTGCGGAAAAAATATTTTTTGAAGGAGCCCGAAGGATTCCGTATCATCCCGGCTCTCCGGGAGCAGGCACAATTCCGTAAGGAGAATATCTTCGAAGAGGGGTTCCGCACTCTGGGGAAGTTTGATGTGATCTTTTCACGGAATCTTTTTATCTATTTTGACGAAACGGAAAAAAAGAGGGCCGTAGAGATATTCTGCTCCCTTCTCAAGCCGGAAGGACAGATGTTTTTCGGCCATGCGGATATCTTTGATGACCCGGTCTGCCTCCAGAGTGAATTCGTCGGCCGTACCCGGGTCTATACGAAAAAAGGGCAACGCGCCTTTTAATTGACTTCGCCGAACATCCCGATCACCTTCCCGATAATCGTAACCTCGCCCCGCTCGACGGTCTGGACCGGATAGTCCCGGTTGTCGGAGATAATATCCACACCACCGTCCACGCGCATCTGAAGACGCTTGATAAAGAGCCCCGAAGGGGTGATAAGGGCAAAGATCCCCCCTTTGGAGATATCGGTCTTGTCGCGATCCAGGAATACGATATTATCATCAGCGATCGTCGGCTCCATCGAATCCCCCACGACATTGACCGCCTCGATGCGGCTGGCATTGGAAAAGGAAGCGATCTTGTTAAAAAAAGTCCCCTCCAGTGCCAACATCTCAAAATCCTCTTCCGCATCATAGGCCCCGCCACCCGCGGAGACGTTGACATCGGGAAAATATTTGATGTACTGGTAGCGGTTGGTCGTCTCGATAAGGGAGCTTGGGTTCTGGTTAAAAAGAAGCCAGTTGATGGAGATCTTGCGTCTGGAACAGAAAGAGACGATCTCCTCGTAGGGGACCCGGTTGCGCCGTTTCATTGTGGCGAAAGCCGCCGGCGATATATCGAGCGAATCGGCCACATCCTTGTCGTACACTTTTTTATTGCCCACCTCATCGGAGAGGATATCCTTAAGGCGTTCGGTGATTTCGTCAAATGCAATCATTTTTGCTCCTATAATGACAAATTGTCATATTATAGGATTATTTTTATTAATTTACTTTCTTTTTGCCTTCTACTTGCTCTTAAGTATCGATTTTGCCTTATTCCTTAGCTTTTTGATGATCTCCAGCTCCTGCTTCAGCTTTTTGATCTCGCCGGCATCGTGAACATCATCCAGCTTCTCTTTGAGCTTCTTCTCCCGCCGCTTCATCTTCTGAAGCGATTCAAGGAGATCCTCCCTGTCTTTGAGTTTTTTGTTATACCCTTCGTCCAGGAATCTCCGCACCTGCTGGACGATCTTTTTCATTTTTGCTTTCATACGACTTCCTTCATTATCCTTCGATTATCTCGTTCACCTCGGCCGCATCCAAAGCCAACCGGCCATCTGCACCCTCTTTAAACCATAATAGATCTGCTGTCCGGATCAGGTTCCCCGCGATATCCCGTGCATACGCTGCATCGTTCATCAACGAAGTCGCCATCTTATTGTTGATCTTCCCCTCCTTGACCAGGGAGAGGAACTTGGCCGAGTTGGCAATGTCGAACTCCTTGAGCTCGACCTTCATCATCTCCAGGTGGGTCAAATCCCGGTTCTGCTCGTTCTTAAAACGGTGGATCTCCCGTAACACCTTCACCAGGTGCATACGGATATGGTCATACTCGTTTCGTATATATTCGTTCTCATGCTCCGCATACCTTGTAACATTTTCCTGTATCAGATGGATGTCCTTGATCGCCTCGACGATGTTTCGGTTGGCGATGGTGATGTCATGGATATGCTGCTTATCATCCTCGTTCATAAAATCCTGGGTATGGGAGGCGTAATAGACGATCTCGCTATAGAGCGATTTGATCCGCTCCTGATACGCCTCTTTGATATCAATCGGCAGCGGCTTGACCGGTGCGGCCACCACGGCATCCGGCTCTTTGTTGGAGTAGATATCCCGGCGGTGGACATTGATCCCGTGGGCCAGGATGACGTAGGCATTATCCAGGAGGTGTTCGGTCTCTTTGGTCAGGGCCGAAATGGCCGCAGTGGGTATCTTGAGGAAATCGTTATTAAGATAGAGCGGTTTATCCACCTCTTCCCTGCTCTTTTTAAACCGTACACTCAGGAAATTGACCAGGGGGTTGACGAGCGGGACCATGATAATGACACCCAGAACGTTGAAGATCGTGTGAAAAAGCGCCAGTTTCATCGCATAGTCATCCGGGGCGATGGTAAGGATGTCTGCACTCCATTCAACCAGGTTCATCAGCGGGTAGAGGAAGATGATCGCCACAAGACCCGTCTGAAGGTTGAACGTAAGGTGGGCAGCGGCGAGCCGTTTGCCGTTTTCGTTGGAGGTAAGCGATCCCAGGATCGCCGTGATCGTCGTCCCGATGTTGGAACCGATGGCCAGGGCCAGGGCATTCTCATAGGTGATCTGTCCGCTGGCAAGGGCCGCGATGATAATCGCCATCGTCGCACTGCTGGACTGGATGATGACTGTCGCCGCGATCCCGATCAGGATGTAGACCAGGAGACCGAAAAGTCCCGGGATGGCGAACTGGGAAAGGTCGATGCTCTCCTTGATCGCCTCGAAACCGTCTTTCATATCGGCTATTCCTAAGAAAAGAAGCCCCAGCCCCAGGAGAATATCGCCGACCCCCTTGCTCGATTTGCTCTTGGTGAACTTCAGCAAAACCCCGAATACCAGCATCGGCAGGGCATAGGCCGAGATCTTGATCTTCAGACCGAACGAACTCACAAGCCACGCCGTCGTCGTGGTCCCGATATTGGAGCCGAAGATGATCCCGATCGCCTCCCTGAGCCCCAACAGTTCGGCGGAGAGAAAGGAGATCGTAATGACCGAGATCAGCGAGGAGCTCTGGACGATGGAGGTGGAGACAAAACCGCTCAGGATCGACTTGCCAAGGGTACTGGTCGTCTTTTTCAGGATCGACTCGAGGATCCCGCCGCTGAAGGCTTTGAATCCCCCCTCCATAAAGATCATTCCCAGCATAAACAGGGCGATCCCGGCCACGATCAGCGTAAAGTGACCGCTCTTGTAAAACCCGAATGCCAAAATGGCAAAAACCACACCGTAGGAAATTCTGTTTAACATCGGAAAACGCCCCTTTTCACTCGATCGCTCCCCATGGGATTTACTTATCTACAACTATAGGATTTTTCACCTTTTTTCCACCCTCCAGTACCGCCCTGATCTCCGAATGGTCAAGACTCAGCGCCCCGAATGCCCCATACCTAAACCAGATGATATCGGCCGCATTGATCAGGTTTTCGGCGATACGGTAGGCATAGGCCGCGTCGTTCATCAGCGAGGTGGCCATCTTGTTGTTGATACTCCCCTCCTTGATCAGGGTAAAAAGCCGGCGGGAGTTGAGGGCCTCCTCTTCCCGGTGGTTTACCTGCAGCAGATGGAAACGTGAAAGATCCCGCGTGCTCTCGTTTTTAAGGCGATAGACCTCACGGTAGATATGAAAGAGCACGCCGCGCAGCCGGTTATACTCATCCCGGATATGGCGGTTGTCGTGGCGGGTGTATTTGTTGATATTGGCCCGGAGGATCTCCATCTCCTTGATCGACTCGACAATACTCCGGTTGGCCAGGGTGATATCATAGACCCGCTCTTTGTCGGAGGGGTTCATAAAATCCTGGGAGTGGGTGGCAAAGACGACGATATCGCTGTAGAGGGACTTGATACTCTCATGATACGCCGCTTCGATATCGATGGGAAGTTTGGCGACCGATTCGGCGATGGCGCTTTCGATCTCCTTGTTGGAGTAGATATCCTTGCGGTGGACGTTGATCCCGTGGGCCAGGATCACGTAGGCGTTGTCCAGAAGATGCTCGGTCTCCTTGGTCAGGGCTGCGATGGCGGCATTGGGGATCTTGACCAGGTCGTTGCTGAGATAGAGCGGCTTGTCCACCTCGGGACGGACACGCTGAAAACGGGTATTGAGGAAAAAGACCAGCTTCTGGACAAACGGAAGCATAATAATCACTCCCATGATATTAAAAAGCGTATGGAAGAGCGCCAGCTTCAGGGTATAGGCATCGGCGGCGATCCCCAGACCCGATGCCGTCATATCCACGAGATCCATGATCGGATAGAGGAGAGCCACCGCCACGATCGTCGTCTGGATATTGAAGATCGTATGGGCCAGGGCGAGCCGTTTTCCGTTTTCGTTGGAGGCGAGGGAGCCGAGGATCGCTGTGATCGTCGTCCCGATATTGGACCCGATGGCGATCGCCAGGGCGTTTTCATAACTCAGCTGCGCCGTCGCCAGGGCTGCGATCGCCAGGGCCATGGTCGCAGCACTGGACTGGATGATCACCGTCGCCACTACTCCGACACCGATATAGAGAAAGACCCCGCCGTACCCGCCGACGGCATAACGGGTCAGGTCAAAATTCTCCCGCACCGCATCAAACCCGTCCTTCATATCCGCGATCCCGAGGAAGAGCAGTCCGAGTCCCAGCAGGATATCCCCCAACCCGTTGCTGGCCGGACTTTTCATAAACTTGAGTACTACCCCGAAACTGAGCATCGGCAGTGCATAGGCCGATATCTTCACCTTCAGGCCGAAAAGGCTCACCAGCCAGGCGGTCGTCGTCGACCCGATATTGGCCCCCAGGATGATCCCGACCGACTCCCGCAGCCCGATCAGTTCCGCCGAAAGAAACGAGATGGTGATAATGGAGATGAGGGACGAACTCTGGACGATGGAGGTAGAGACGAAGCCGCTCAGGATCGATTTAGAGAGGGTATTGGTCGTTTTTTTTAGGATCGCCTCGAGTAGTCCCCCGCTAAAGGCTTTGAATCCCCCCTCCATAAAGATCATCCCCAGCAGGAAGATGGCGACCCCGGAGACGATCAGGGTAAAGTCGCTGCTGCGGTAAAAACCGAATGCAAGCAGTGCAAAGAGAAAGCCGAAGGAGACTTTTTTAAACATAAAAAGACTTTCTAATAGTTTTCAAAGATATATCCACAAAGCTATTATACATTCTCTTACTTGCCTATTAAAATATCCGGCTGAAAAAATTATCGCGATTTATGTTTATCTGGAGGACTCCCCGGGAACCGGGGAGAGAATTTAGCGGGGTTGTTTCATCGGCGTGCCGAAATCTTCATACGCCTTTTTGTATGCAGCTTCGTATCCCATAACGGTTCCGCCGTTTTCGGCGGCAAAGCGGCGGGCTGCCGCCTCGTCTTTAAAGGCATACTTGCTCACCATCGACATAGTACCGGGTTTTTTGCTCCCGACCACGTAATGGGCCCGTTTGGCGTCGATAAAACGATCGGTTGCCGTGTCAACGACCCGGATCCGGGCTATCAGGTTCTTCTCATCCTTTATCGGTCCGTGCTCCATCGCATCCACCATGCAGTGGATCGAACAGAACTGCCGTGTCACACCGTTGGTAAACGTCACGGCATGATTGGTCTTATAGAACATCGGCAGGCTCATCCCGCAGTTGGGACAATCGGCCTTATGATCACCGCTCTGCAGCAGCACTGCATGCTTAGGATCGATGCTTCTAAACATCTTTTTTCCCTGTGCAGCATGGCTGGCATGCCCTCCGTGGTGGCCGCTCTGCTTGGCACCGTACTCGGCAAAGGCATAGGCCTTGTAGATATTTAGCCAGAGGTAGAAGAGGATCAGTGCCGATGCGGCAAAAAAGGCGACTACCTTGGCCCCTTTTCCGGCATCAAACCGCTTCACACGATTTGCCATGATCAGAAGACCCCAGATAATCGCAATATAGTTAAAGAGCGTAAAGATATGAGTCCACCCGTCCTTGCGCGTCGCCAGGTTTTGTACCTTCTCCACATCCAGCCCGAAGCCCTGGATGAAAGCGTTAGCGATGTTGGCATAGGTATGCAGGAAAAAAGACTCCCAAAGGTGCCCCAGTCCACCGATGATAAAGATCGGGGCAAAAGCGTAGCCCAGGGTGTAGAAGGTCTTTTTAAACTCTGCCTTCATCGCCTTGGCTGCAATAAACATCCCGCCGTACACCAGGGCCAGCGTGATCGCCGTTGCATAGATGAAGGCGAATATCCCCACCGCGTCCAGTGATCCGAAATTGATAAACCCTTTAAAGAATTCCGCCGTTTTGACCCAGATGAAGCCGTCGGAGATACTCAGGCGACCCAGGGCATGGTGGAAACTCATCGTCATCGTGATCGCCGCGGTGATCAGGATATAGGTCCACACCTCGATCTTGTCGTAGCTAAACTTCTCAAAGAGCGAGTAGGAGGGTTTTTTCACCTTGAAACTAAGCCCTTCGCAAACCGCCGTACAGTCCATACAGAGCGAACAGTCCCCCATCGATTTTTTATTATCGAAGGTAAAGGGCTTGAGGTTATAGCTGCATGCTTTTGCACAATCAAAGCTCTTGCATTCGCTACAGTTATCTTTATACGATCCGAACCACATAAACGAGACCCGACCGTACGCTTTGGTCAGTGACCCGATCGGGCAGATCGACTTGCAGTAGCCCATATCCTTGTAGACAAAGAAGATCACAAACGCCAGAACCGTAAGCACCGTAAAGAAGACCGCTGTCGCCAGCGGGCTTTTATAAAAACCCGGAGAAGCGTAATAGACCGCCCACCAGCCGATAAAGATCAGCATCAGACCGATCCATGGGTTTTTCATCCACCCCGGCATCTCCTTTTTAAGCCCCCACTTTGTGAGGTACTTCCCGATAAAACCGTGGGGGCATATCCCGCAGAATATCCGCCCCATCGACCCCAGTGTCACCACCATAAAAAAGGACCAGAAAAGCCCCCAGAAGAGGTAACGGGTGAAAATATTCTCTTCACTCTGGTTCATATATCCGTAAATCACCCCGTAGACGAACAGGGCGAACACCGCAATCCGAAGTCCCAACAGAAACTTTTGGTTTTTAAAGAGGAAGCCGATGACGGGCCATCCGAAGATGTCGCTCGGGTCCCTTTTTTGTTCTTCTACCATGGTTTATTCCTTAGAAGTTGTAAGTGTAAAAGAGCATCGCTGTACGTGGTGCTGCTGGGCTATAAGAAACCCCTCTTGTTCCCGCACTTGCCCGCACGGCATAATGGTTATCAAAAAGGTTCTCAACATTCAAAGTCACCTGATGCACTTTTTTATGGGTATAGCTAAACATCAAATTGGTAACCCATTTGTACCCTTCGTATTTTTGCGTATTTTCATCATCCATGTAGTAGCTGCCAAAAAAGTGAGACTGTAGCTTTGCATAGATCCCGTTAGCATTCTTATAAGCTGCACGGAGAGAATATTGGTGATCCGGTACATAACGGAACTTCTTATCACTAACATCCACGTCGTTATCGTTACTGTCAAGCATTGTAAAATCAACATACTTATAATCATTAAATGAGTAACTCAGACCGAATGCTGTTTCATCGGTTACTTTATAGTCCCCGGAAAATTCGAACCCTTTTTTGAGCGTTTTCCCTGCATTCTTATATTGATGGTTTTCATTATTCGTAGGGTCAGATGCATCTACGATCTCGTTATCAACTGTGTTATAAAAAACCGCCATATCGAAGAACACCTTTTCGCTTCGTCCTTTAAGACCGATCTCAGCACTTCGTGAGATAGATGGTTTTAGATCGTTATTAAACATCAATTGAGCTGCATAGGGAAGCTGGCTTCCCTGGGAAAGACTTCCATAAACGTTCATCGTATCGCTAAGCGCATACGATGACCCCAGTTTGGCCGCCATAATATCAAAACTTTTGTCCGTTTTATAGTAGATCGTTCCATCACTGTTTGCCTCATAGCTCCCATTCCAGGAGATATTCCCATCAGCTACCTCAGTCATATCTACATTCATATGATCGATCCGCACACTGGCATCTACAAGCACTTTTTCACTGAGATTCAGTGTCTCTTGTGCATAGAGACCATATTGGTCGACCTGACTCTTTTCCGTTGATGCCAGAAGCCCTTTCTCATCCAGTAGGTCTTCATATGTACCTGCCAAAACAGGGGCATCGGTTTTCCAACCGTAGTTTTTCAATTTATCTGTCTGTCCGCGGTAAGCAATACCAGCAACCAATTTAGCTTCGTTTCCAAGCATCTCATGATCGTTATTCATCTCCAGATCAAGCCCATAAAATGAGGTCCCCGGACTATGATGAACACCAGACATGTGGGAGACACCGTTTTCTGAAACAAAGAAAAGTCGTGGTTTATACACTGTACTCCCTACGTAATGCTCATATTTAGCATTGAACATCAGGTGCTTTTTATATACCTCTTTGGTATCCGCTTTATCGATCATCGTATCGTCGACTTTACCGCTCGCACGATAGTCTTCGAATTTGTCTTCGGCCGAATAGGTAACCGTCTGAAACGGTCCCCATCCACTAGTTGTATCTGAAAGTCCTTCGGCAATCCAATAATCCGTGTTCGAGTAACTCAACTCCATTTCCAACGGATTCATCTCATCTGTCATGTAGCCGTATTTAACGGATGCGGATGTGGTTCTAAAATCGTTGTATTCACGCCAGCTGTTCTGTGTATGGCGGCTGGAAAGATTCACACGAATCGCATTTTTTTCATCCAGCTTCTGCCCGACATTGACGTTTCCACTGGCCATACCGTGTTCTCCGGCACCAACACGTACCCGATTAACCTGCTCGTCAAATACTGACTTTGAGATGATCTGGATTACCCCACCTGTTGTCCCCGCGCTGTAAATAGAACCCGGACCTTTTACTACCTCAAACTGCTGCATATCCTGCGTATCGATATAATCAAGATTTGAGTAACCCGTCGGATCGGTCAACGGTACCCCGTCTCGAAGCACTACGATCTCCCGTGTACCATAGCTGGAGTTTGCAATCCCACTACCTCGAATATAGATATTGACGCTATAGCCCTGATTAACGTTTTCAGCGATAATACCGGGAGTTCCGGCCAAGACCTCTTGAATATTGTTCATCTGACGGACGTTAAGCTCCTCCTTACCAACAACCGTAATACTCTGAGTTACCTCTTTGGAAGCCCGCTCCGTCTTTGTCGCCGTAACACTCATATCATCAAACTGAACATCCGCATCGGCTGCATATCCAGCCAACACAACTGAACCTAATAGAATACTTTTTTTAATCATTGTCATTTTTTACTGCTCCACGAAATATAAATATTTTGTTTTTGTCCGGTATAGCCCGGTTTTGTTTATATAGTTTTATTGATTGAGTAGTATCCGATGCCCGTAAGCCATGGCCGAAAGGTATAGTGTATGCGAAGAGTTATCGTGCGTTACGCTTCGGGCAATCAGACCAAGCGTGTTTTGGGAGGGGTGAAAATATCTTTTTCGAGGGTGTCTGTGTGGGGTTTTTCCGGTTCGTCCATCTCCTCTTTGATCACTTCGTAAAGCGGGGGGACCGGGTGGGTGTAGAGAACGTTTTTCTCCATCAGGATCTTATACTCGCTGGCGACTTCGATCTCGTCCTGGTCAAAGAGAAAGACATCCTGCTGTGTCATCGGGCAGATGTTCGCCGTCATATCCAGCGGCTGTATGTTATGGGAAAGGGAGACCAGGAAAGAGAAGAACATTGAAGCAAACAGCGTTATCAAAACACTTCTCCCCAATATTTTTTTCACTCTTTCCACAGTCTTTGCCCCTTTACTATATCTTGATGGTTTTATTATGGCTATTTTTCTGATAAACCCCGCTTATAGATGATCTTTTTATGATCATTCCCCTCTTGGAGGAGCGTAACTGTTACGTAATCGACATCATCCCGCTAGCGAAATTTCTACGATTTTTCCGGGGTCTTGCTGCATTTTAGAACCGGTAGCTTACTCCCGCATAAACAAAACGTCCTGGCTCATTAACCAGGTTTTGTGACTCGTTCACAGGATCGCGATCATAGGAAGTGCTAAGCGCATACGTTTCATCCATGATATTGTCTACTCCTGCCGTTAGCATGAACGATTTTGCTACCGTATAGGAACCTTTAACATTCAGCACGGTAATTCCGTCAACCTGTTTCGGTTCGATATCTTCGTCCATATGGGTCTGCGTCGCATAATTGACCGCTTCAAATGAAGCATCACCATCCCCAAAGAACGCCTCAGCTTTGACAATCGTTTTCATCGGGGGCAGTCCGGCCAGGTTGTCATTTGTCATACCGTCCGTCCGTGACTCTTTTTTACCCTGTTGGACCGCACTGTTAAAAGAGAAGACCAGCATATCGGAAAGTGTATAGGCTGCCATGATATCGGCTCCGTAGATCGTTGCATCGATGTTGGCATAGGATTTTGTCGTGGTACCGGATACCTGTTCCTCGTAGATGTAGTTTTTCAGGCTGCTGTAGAAACCGTTTATTTCAAACTTAACACCTGTTCCCGTATAGGCATACCCGGCATCCAGTTCGGTGTTGGTTGTCGGTTTCAGATCGGGATTACCGAACCAGTGATCACCGGTACTGCTCGGCTTGTAAACATACAGCTCTTTCGGATCGGCGATACGGTTGCCGCTTCCGAGACTGACATAGTAGCGGTTACTGTCGGAAAGCTTGTGATCCATTGAGAGGTATCCGGATACGAGGGAGTCGGACCGTTCTTCATCTTCGCCGGTATAAAGCGGGTTCGTCGTTTTGGCTGCGGGCAGATCGTTCACGATCTTTGTACTGTCGTAACGGATACCGTAAGAGAGCTGCAGCTTACCGAGTCTGGTTCTGTCTTGTGCATAAAGTCCCATGTTATTCATCGTAGCGTCCAGCATCCAGACCGATTGGGTCCCCGCACTGCTATAAATATCAGCCGTCCATGTCCGAGACTGCGTATCGAGACCGAATTCAAATGTCCCGACTGTGTTAGCGATGCTTGCCCCGCTTGTACTTGCCGTCGTCTCGTTCACCATTTCCATCATAGCCGTCCGGTAGGTATAGTTATCCATATCGTGCTCGACCTTATTCTGATAAGCCTTCACAAGCAGCTTGTCGGAAAAGCTTCCGAGATCTCTTTGTTCCCACTCGGCATTGACACGTATCGTATCGTCTTTGACGCCGTCCATCTTTTTCCCAGCGTAAAGCTGATGATCGATCTTGTCAAGGGCATACCCTACACGGACTGCACTCTTTTCGTCGGGTGTCAGCTGAAGTTTTGCCCAACTGTTTTGTGTCTCAAAAAGGGTATCGTCTTTATCATACGCCGATTGGATGTCTGAGATTTTATCCCCGTCACCATCTTCGTAAACATCCATCTTATACGTCTGGAACCCTGCCATTGCCTGGATCAGGTCGTTCCCGCCGTTGACGTTTGCGCCAAAATTCTGGTAACCGAAGCTCCCACCCTTCGCACTGATTTCCCCGGAAAGCCCTTTGGAAGGATTTTTGGTCACTACGTTGATCTCACCTCCCAGACCGCCTTGGGTCGTAACGTCAAACGGCCCTTTTGTCACTTTGATCGTTTCGATCTGGTTTGTGCTGACGTGTGCCGCAGGCGGGTCCATACGGTTCGGGCAGCCCCCATAGATATGCTGTCCGTCGATCAGTACGTTGATATTGTCGTTTCTAAAACCTCTCATTACCGGATCAGCCGCGATACCACTTGTCCGTTGCATTGTAATATCCGCACTATCACCGGAAAGTACCTGGGCGATATCGAGCATCTTCGTTACCTGGATCTTCTCTTTCTCAACGCCGCCCTCTTCTTCTACGATCATCTTTTCGATGGTTACCGTTTCCGCCATTGCGACCGAACCGCATAGCAGGAATAGCCCTAATGCTTTTTTTGTCATATATGTCCTTTAAATTGTTGTATGCATGCATTTCTGAAAATCACACATATTCCCTATGTATGATTTTTCGATCTGCCTGTTCGGATGCCATACGTTGATCAAAAGGGGAACGTATGGCATGGTTTTTTTATATGAACGTGTCGTGCAGTCTGCTGCCTTGAAGGTGCAAAGGTATGTGTATGCGAAGGTTTATCTACTGAACTATCCGGACTTCTCGTCTATACGTACCGGTATTGTTATCCGAGACGCAGGGTTGGTTTTAAAACGAGTCGGTATCAGCCGGGGAGGTTCAGTTACCCTCGAGACAGTTAGACTGCCGGGGTTTTGGGTGGGAAGAAAATGTCGTTGGTCAGTTCGAAAAAGTGCGGTACTTCGGGGGAAAGCACCGTAAACCCGATCGCCTCATACACCACTTTGATACGCTCTGTGGCGATGACGTTTTTTTCGATCAGGATCTTGTGTTTTTTGGCCAGTTCCTGTTCGTCCTGATCAAGGACGATGACCTGCTGATGGGTAGACGGACAGAAACCGGCGGTGACGTCGATGTAATTGACGTTGCTTGAAAGGGAGACCAGGAAAGAGAGCATCATGGAAAAAAAGAGCGAACCGAAAACGGTCGTAACGGCAAGTTTTTTTATCCACACCATGGCATCCCTTTCATTTTATTTATGGGAACTTTATATCACAGTGATTTTAAAAGTAACCTTACTATTTTAATTTTTTTTTAAAAACTATACGGATAACGCTGGCTTCACCCCGGTGACCGCGTCCTTCATCCAGGTGCGTGATCACTTTCTCAAGGACTACGGTCTCGATCGGCAGGTCGGCAAGATTGGCCTGCATATCTTCGATACTGTAAAGAAGCTCCAGGGCTTTGGGGCCGCCGCTTTGATACGCGAGCTGTTCGGTGGAGAAAAACTCCCCGATAAAGAGGCCGCCGTGTTTTAATGCCGTGACCGATTTATGAAAGACCTCCCGCCGCAGCGGCTGGGGAAGGTGGAGGTATGAGGTGGCGATCGCATCAAAGCTTTCGTCCTCCGGTTTCCACTCCGCCAGGTCCATATGGACCGTATCGATCGTGTGACCGTGCGCCTGGGTCAGGCGGTGCGCCTTTGCCAGGCCGATATCCGATGCATCGATGGCGACGATGTCATGTCCCGCCTGGGCAAGGAACAAAGCATTCCGTCCCTCCCCTTCACCCAGGCAGAGTACCTTGCCTTCCGGTCGGATAAGAGTGCTCTGCTCTTTGATAAATGCATTGGGTTCAGTCCCGTAGAGGTGCTCTTCCCCACCGAACTTTTCATTCCAGAAATATTGTTGGTCGCTCAAAACAGTAACTCCTCTTTTGCCGGCTGTATGATCTTATTGACCTTAGGCGGTCGCGAGATATCGGTAAATATCTCCTCCTTGCCGTTGATCTTCATCTTCTGGATCCCGTCGGGGACACGGAAGTGGCGTTTCAGTTCCGGACGTGCTTTTAGCAGCGACTCGTAGTAGGCTCTGAATACCGGGGCTGCCGTCTTCCCTCCTGTTTCGCGCTTGGCGATCTGGCTGTTGTCGTCATTTCCGAACCAGACCACCGTTTGGGTCGAAGGGGTATAGCCGCAGAACCAGGCGTCGCGGTTATCGTTGGTCGTCCCCGTCTTCCCGGCAATCTCGATCCCGCGCATCCGGGTACGCCGTCCCGTCCCCCGTCTGACGACATCTTCCATCACATCGATCATCAGGTATGCCTGGGCCTCCGTCGTTACCCGTTCGCGTTTTGTATCGAAGCTAAAGGTCTCGCCGTATTTATTGACCACCTTCTCCACGAGGTAGGGCTTGACCCGCTCCCCATAATTGGAGATGATCGTCAGGTATTCGCTCATCTGCATCGGGGTCAGGGTGATACTTCCCAGCGCCAGGGAGAGGTCATTGGGAAGTTGTTCAAATCCATATTCAAAGAGTCGGTTACGTACGAGCTCCAGGCCGATCGTATCGACAAGGTTGATCGAAGCCAGGTTCCGTGAGTGGACCACCGCTTCTCTAGCGCTCATCACCCCGACAAAGTTCCGCTCATAGTTCGACGGACGCCATACCTGCTCTTCCGATTCGTTCCCCTCGCCCACCTTGAATTTATAGGTACGGGATATATCCGCGACTACCGATGACGGGGAGTACCCAAGATCAAATGCGGCCAGGTATAAGAAAGGCTTAAAGCTACTTCCCACCTGACGCTTGGCATGGATCGCCCGGTTGAACTGACTCTTATAGAAATCGACCCCACCGCAAAGAGCCAGGACTTTTCCCGTCCCCTGTTCGATGGAGACCAGGGCGCCGTTGAGCTTGCTGCTGTTGATCTCCATTGTCGCATTCTGCTCGACCTGGGTGATGTTGCCGTCCTCACCGACCACATCGACGATCACCAGTTCGGGCTTTTGACTTTCGATCCGCTCCTTGGCATTTTCATAACCCATGGCCAGGGCGGCATCTGCTGCTTTCTGTGCCTCCATATCGATGGTCGTATAGATCACGTACCCGCCGTGACGGACATCGTCAAAAGTTGCAGAGAGTTCGTTGATCACGGCATCCACCGCATAGGGTGCACGGTTAGCCGTCACCGACTCGTCGTAGATCACCGGCATCTCGGCTGCTGCCATGGCGTGCTCTTCGCTATTGATCCAGCCCAGGTGTTTCATCCGGTCCAGTACAAGGTTGGCCCTGGCAACGGACATCCCTTTATGTTTGGTCGGGTCATAAAAACTCGGTGCCCGCGGCAGTCCGCACAGCAGGGCCATCTCTTTGAGCGTCAACTCCCCGAGCTCTTTATGGAAGTAACCGCGTGCGGCGGCTTTGACCCCGTAGTAGCCATGACCGAAATAGATCTCGTTAAGGTAGCGCTCGAGGATCATCTCCTTGGAGATCTCCGTTTCAATACGCAGCGAGAGGATCGCCTCTTTAAATTTCCGCAGGATCGTCTTCTCCCGCGTCAGGAGGACGTTTTTGACCAGTTGCTGGGTGATCGTACTGGCCCCTTCCACCGCTTTACCTGCGCGG
The DNA here is from genome assembly GCA_050297855.1 of Campylobacterales bacterium. Classification (GTDB taxonomy): domain Bacteria; phylum Campylobacterota; class Campylobacteria; order Campylobacterales; family SZUA-545; genus SZUA-545. The sequence goes on along the minus strand of JBNKTC010000015.1, from coordinate 33,005 downwards.
ATGACCTTGTAGGCTGCCCGGACGATCGCCTCGTAATTGACCCCGTTGTGTTCGAAAAAGGCAGTATCCTCGATAGCGATAAGCGCTTCGATCAGACGGGGAGGGATTTTTTCAAAGGGTACATAAAGACGGTGCTGCCCGTCAAAGACATTGGCGATCAGCTCGTTATTCCGGTCGAGTATCTGGGTTGTCAGGTTGGGCTGGTAGTCGACGATCTCACTGATATCACTGTTGTAGACGTAGACGGTATAAAAAAGAACAAAAACGATCGTCCCGATACCGGCCCAGACAATTTTATTCACAATCCCCAAACTATTCTCTCCATTCTCTTTTTTTAAAGTTAGATTCTATCAAAGCCTTCGTGTAACTCTCTTTAGGGTTTTTCACAACCGACTCCAGTTTCCCCGACTCGACGACCGCACCCTCTTTGAGGACGACGATCTCGTCACACAGCGTTTCGACACTCGCAATATCGTGGGAGACAAAAAGCATATAAAACCCCATCTTCTCCCTGAGATTTTTTAATAGGGACAGGATATTATCCTTGGTCCTGCTGTCGAGTGCCGTGGTCGGTTCGTCCAGCATCAGGAGCCTGGGACGGTGGGAGAGCGCAATGGCGATCACGACCCGCTGCAGCTGCCCGCCCGAGAGCTCCGCGGGGAAACGCTCGAGCATCTCCGCCTCCAGCCCGACCAGATGCATCAGCTCCTCCGCCTCCTCTCTCGGTACGAAGAACTGTCGCTTGATCCGCCCCATCGGATTGAGGGAAGTAAAGGGGTTTTGGGGGATAACGGCTACCCCGTTCCCCCGATCCAGCTCGAAATCGCTCTTTATCTTCATCTCTTTATCCATCGACGACGGGAGCATGTTTAGTATGGCTTTAAGCGTCAGGGACTTGCCGCTTCCGCTCATCCCAACCAGCGCCAGGGAACTCCGGATCGAAAAGGCGATGTCCACCAGCGTTTTTCCCCGGTGTGTGATTCTGAGCTGTTCGATTGTGATCACCCGTCTTCCTTACAGAACAAAATAGAGGAATATCAACCCGATAAAAATACGGTAGATCCCGAACGGGATAAAACTGTATTTGGTCACAAACGCCAGGAAAAACCGGATAGCCAGGAGGGCAAAGACAAAGGCGCTGACAAAGCCGACGCCCAGCAGCCCCCAGTCGTCCACGACAAAATGCTCGGCATTTTTATACAGGTCGTACGCCGTGGCGATCACCATCGTAGGTACGGCAAGGATAAACGAAAACTCCACCGCAGCACGACGGTTGAGTCCGGCAAAAAGCCCGCCCAGGATGGTCGCCGCAGAGCGGGAGGTGCCCGGAACCATGGCAAATGACTGGGCGATCCCGATCATCACGGCCTGTTTGTAGCTCACCTCTTCCAGCACGACCCCCTTATCCTCTTTACGCAGCATCTCGATTACAATCATAATGATACCGCCTATGATCAACATGTATACAACGGTTGCAGGCGTAAAAAGCGACTTGATCGTACTGTAGAGGAACAGCCCCGAAAGCCCCGTCGGGATAAACGCCACCCCGATCTTAAGCCACAGGTCCCTGGAACTGAACACCCGCTTGGTGTAATAAAAAAGTACCGCAAGGATCGATCCGAGTTGGATAGCGATCTCGTAAGATGTATGGGCTGCCGTCTGTTCGATCCCCAAAAGAGATGAAAGAAGAATAAGGTGTCCCGTAGATGAGACCGGAAGAAACTCCGTCATCCCCTCCAGTGCACCGAGAAAAATCGATTCCAAAAAAGTCATACGTTCCGGTTCCTCCGTTTGATCAGGATATAGAGTGTCGCCATAACCGCCAGGCCGATCACAAGCAGGGCAATGATCTGGGTCATGTAACTTTTGACCAGTGCTTCGTTTTCACCCAGGAAATAACCGAGCAGTGAAAGGATAACAACCCAGATCCCGGCCCCCAGGGAGGTAAAGAGCATAAACTGTTTCAGATCCATCTTCGCGATACCGGCAGGCAGCGAGATATACTGTCTGATCCCCGGAAGCAGCCGCCCGCTGAATGTCGAGATATGCCCGTGGCGTTCAAAAAACTGCTCCATCTTGAAGATCGTCCGTTCGTGAATCAGCATGTACTTCCCGTACCTAAGCAGAAATTTTCTCCCCGCCCACATTGCCAGGTAATAGTTCAAAAGCGCTCCGGCCAGAGACCCGCCGACACCGCTTAGAACAACTATCCCAAGGTTCATCTCCCCCTTGCTGGCAAGGTACCCGGCCGGTATCATGACCACCTCCGAAGGGAACGGGAAAAAGGAGCTCTCCAGCAGCATCAGAAAAAAGATACCGGGATACCCCATACCCGAGACACTCTCTACGATAAAGTTAATAAGTTCGGCAAACATTCATATCCTTTTTGATTCGCGCCATTATACCCTTGTACGGGTTACGCCTCACCCGAAGCGTTGACGATCTTCGATATGGAAGATTGGGAGAGGTTCAAAAACAGTGCGATCTCGTTTTGCGTGTACCCTGCAGCAAAAGCTTTTCGGATCTTTTTGTTCCGCTTCTCCGTCGTTTTGATTTTTTTCAAGATTGCCTCTAGGGGCTCCTGTTTTTCTTTTTTTCGCTCCTGGGGCGCAACCTCTCTTGCCCTCTTTTTAAAGGCCTTCAGAGCCGCGACGTCCTCATCACCAAACTTACCCTTTCGGATTGAAGCGATTTTTTTCCGCTTCAGCAGGAGCTCCTGGCAGGGCAGAGTCTGATTATCACTAAAAATAGTAGTTATAAATGAATATTGGTACTCAAAAGGATTTTTATCAAATTTTTCAATTACCGGTAAAAAGCCAAGATAGCGATAAAGAAGCAGTAGCTCTTTTTTATCAGAAATTACCCATGAGGAAAACCTGTCGTGCCAGATCGTCCCCCTGTTTTCTCTTGCTTTATTGTAATAGATCGCATAGGCGGCACTGATCTGCCGCATCAGCAATGAGAGGTTGGCGGAGGATGTTTTTACGATCATGTGATAGGCCGTGTCACTGATGACATAGGCACCGACCGCCGCGCCGTACCGTTCGCAACTTCGGCATACGATTGCGAGGAACTCCCGCTTGGCAGCGTCCGTCCCGAAAATTTTTGCCCCGTCACTTCCGCGGTTTGTGACATAGTGCTCCCCGGCAATATCTACCCTGGCCTGTCGCGGCATCCCGGCTCCTTTTTCTTTTTACTATAACTTTTTTATGATCACAGCAATATTAATAACCTGTCACCAAAAACGTTTTTCAGAGACGGTAGAGCTGCCATCTTTTCCCTGTGTGACCTCAAGGTATCCGTCCTCTCCCGAGAGCATCGTCCCGTTGATATAAGTACCGCCTCCGCTTTCCGCTTCACACTGCCAACCCAACCCTCTTCTCACGAGCCGGTAAAGATCATGGTGGGAAGTCACGACCTCTTTGGCTGCCATCCCTGATCCGCTTACAAAAGACGGCACCCTGTATATCTCTTCCCGAAACTGGTTGTGCCCGAACTCGCGCCCCAGCAGTTCCCCGTGATCGGATGTAAAGAAGACCGTGTAGTCCCGACTGCTTTTTTTCAGTTCATCCAAAATTTTTTCCAGGATGCTGCGTGTAAATGCAACCGAGTTTCCGTAATCTTCCGCCACCCTTTTTTCCGCTGACTGCTCACTCGAATAGGGGGCAAAGCTATCGGGGTAGAAGCGGTAGGGGGAGTGTTCCCCCACCATCTGCAGGACAATCAGGCTTTTCTTTTTTCGGTCCCAGCGCCTAAGCTCGTCAAGCAGCACCCCGTCAAAGAGTTCTCCAAGCATCTCCCGTTCGTAGGTCTTCAGGTAGTCGATCGCTTCCGGGTAGAGGTAGGGGCGGATATATTTCAGGTTCCCGGCCGACTGGGCCGATATAAATGCCGTAGCAAAGCCGTTCTCTTTTGCCAGGTAAAAAAGGTTATAGGGACTTTTCTTTCTCAGATCGGGAAGCTGTCTGACCCCGTTAAAAAAGAGCGGCAGGCTCGTATCGGTGTTGGTCGCACCGGAAAAAACGGGACGCACCGTCACATCCATCCCTTTGAAATAGGCCGGGTCATACCGCAGACTCTCCCCGAGGATCACGACCACGTCCCGGTCACTCGGTTTTTTTTGACAGCGGATCGTCTCCTGCCGGGCCGACGGTCCCCTCTCCCCGGCAGCCAGTATATATGATGCATCGGCAGCGGCTGCGACAAGCCTCCCCGCATCGGCCGCCCAGCCCATCAGCGGTATCCACAACAACACGACAATAAAACGTACACGGCCCTCCGCCTTAACAACAGACCGCAAACGGAGAAGGATCGCGCTCGCGATAAGTACCAGCAGCACCCCGGGCAGGTACCGCCATATTATCTCTTCCACCAGCATGCCGCTCTCTGCCACATCGCCGATATGGGTAAAAAAGAGATAGATATCCGTCGCCTCGATCTCTTTACCGGCATACCCGCGGTAGACCTCCTGGATAAAATCGAAAAATATCATCATCCCGAGCAGCAGCCCGACATGGCGAAAGAAGCTCACAAAAAATAGAGAGACTATGAAAAACAGTATTGTTATGGAAAAAGCGTTTAGATCCGCCAGCCACAGAGTCACAAGAGCGGAAAGCAGTATATTGGGAAGAAAAGAAGAAGGGCCGGTCTTCATATCCCGGCCTGTTGATTAATACATTCTGTCGACCATTTTCGTCTTGCGGTACTTGATAAGTTCCTTGACACCGTGTTCCTGGTTATAGACATTGGTATACCCTTTGTAGGCCAGCCACTGGGCTGCGAACTTGCTTCTTACTCCGCGTCGGCAGACGATAAGGATCGGTTCGTCTTTGCTTTTGATGATCGTTGAAAGCGAATTGATAAAACGCTCGTCCGGCTCACCCTTTTTATTAAAAAACGTCAGGTTGATACTGCCCGGGATCACGCCCGTACTTTCCACTTCGTCCTCACGCCGGATATCGATGATCGTCACACCCGAATCGACGACTTTCTGGAAACTCTCTTTATCGACATCGCCCTTATAGTACTGCTTGGCCTTGAACTTTGCCATTAAAGCATCCATATCCTCGCTGCCCGATGCGGATGCTGTCCCGACAAACAGTGCTGCCGTGATTGCCAATACTCGTAATAAACTCATTATTTCCCTCCTTGAAAAGTATCTTTCCATCTTAGGAGAAAAAAGTTTAACTATTACTAAAAAAAATAATTAATAAAAGGAGTGTTTATATCCTATTACACGGGGAGTTCTCTCCCTGGATATAGCGCGCATAGAGATAACACGCGACCGCCGTCCCGATCAATGCGCCGCCCATCGTGTCGCTGACGTAATGCACCGTCGTCGCGACCCGCGTAAAGGCGATAAAAAACCCGAACCCGATAAAGTAGAGGGCATAGCGCGGGTAGAGCAGTGCCAGGGCGACCCCCACGGCAAACCCGGTCGTCGTATGTCCCGAAGGGAAGGAGTTGAACTTGTACTCGTTAAAGTGCCATCCGTCAAAGCCGTAGAGGTCCTCCCTGAAATATTTCACCGGGCGGAAGCGTCCCGCAATCGCCTTGATCAGCCCCGAGATGATCCCGGATACCGCGACACTTCCGACGATAAAGAGGCCGTACCTGGCAATCAGCGGCTGCCGTTTCCGGTAGACGATATAGGTCACCAGACCCGCCAGGATAAACCAGTGGGACTCCCCGGCGATGGAGAGCAGGGTCAGGCCGTCTTCAAACCAGCTGTTTTCATACACCCGGAAAAAACGTGCGACGGGAAGGTCGACATACAAGAAGACCCCGATCCCGACAAGCAGATAGAGTCCAAGGAAAAGCAGCAATCGGCTTCGGCTTTTAAACACCGACAAATCCCATCACCTTCTCGGAATCGAAATTCCCCGAAAGCTCTTTTTTGATCGCGGTCACAAAATCCCCCTGGGTAAAGACCGGCTCCTCTTTGGCCGCCACGGCATAGGCGCAGTTTTTGACGATCAGGTCGATCTGCCCACCCGTCAGCTCGTAGGTTGCCAGGGCCTTGAGATCCACGTCTTCGGCCAGCGGCGCGTTTTTGGGGATCGTCTTCTCCCACAGCTCGATACGCTGTTTCATATCCGGTTTTTCAAACTTCACCTTGTAGTTAAACCGTCGGCTGAAAGCGCTGTCGATGTTCTCCAGCAGGTTGGTCGTGGCGATCAGCACCCCCTGGAAGCGTTCGATCTGTTCGAGGAAGATGTTCTGCATCTGGTTGTGCATCTTGTCCGCGCTGCTCCCCGCCCCCGTACTCCGGCTGCTGAGGAACTGGTCCGCTTCGTTTAAGAGCAGGATCGGTTCGCTCTTGGTCTTCTCCACGATCTCGCGGTAGCTGTCGAAGATCTTACGGACATTCTTCTCGCTCTCCCCGATATACATGGAGAGGATCTTGCTGCAGTCAAAACTGATCACCTGTTTTTTAAGGGATTTCCCCAGGGAAAGCGCCGTCAGGGTCTTACCCGTACCGGGACTGCCGTGGAAGATGATCCGCGCATCGATCCCCGCTTTTTTGTCCCGGATGCCCCAGGTCTTCAGCAGGTTGACGACGTTTTTATCCACCTGCTTGAGCAGCGTATTGATCGTCTCCCGCGTCGAGGGGTGCAGCACAACATCGTCCAGAGATGTTCTGGGTTCGATGTGCTCAAAGATCTCCTGCTCTTTGATCAGCGAATCAAGTTTGATCTTCTGAGCCTTTTTCTTCTTTTTGGGGTGGATAATATCCTGCAGCACTTCGTCGTTGATGTAAAAGGAGCGCGAGATCCCGCCGAAGGGGCTGAGCATCTCGTCATAATCCACGATCCCCTTCTCGATCAGCAAAGAGCTGTCTTCGAGGATCTCGCGGTTTTTGATCTTTTCATAATCGTCGAAACTGATCAGGTCGATCAAAGTGTTCATATCCCGGAGGTTGTCGTCCGTGGAGGAGTACTCCTCTTTTAAAAGTGCCAGGAAGATGATCTGCTCGTTCTCGCTCAGCTCGTGCTCTTTAAAGATCTCCTCCATCTGCAACGGGTTCTCGGTGATCTTGATACGCTCGGTGATCTGGTTCTCCAGAAGGCCCAGCTTGGACTTGATCCGCTTGAAGTTGGGCGAGGACTGGTCATAGCTCTGGCGGATCGCCAGCAGCTTCTGATAGAGTTCGATCCGGAAAAACTGGTCCTGCAGATACTCCAGGTGATCGGAATAGGCCTTGAGTTCCGGGAGGGCGAACTCAAGCGTCCCGTCTTCCAGCAGCTTTAAAAAGGAGCTGGAAAGGGAGACCGACCCATGCAGGAGTTCCAGGGATGCGATCTCGCTTGTTTTAATATGATGGAGGGAGTTGAGGACGATCCAGCCGAAGTCGATCAGGTCCTTGATCGTATGGATCTCCTTGATATAGTGGTACTCCTCTTTCCCGAACGTCGTGACCAGGATCTCCATGACGCTCATCTCGGACATTCCCGCCAGGTACTCTTTGGTCATCAGCCGCAGGATACGGATCTCTTTGTCCGAACACTTAAGCTGGGAGTAGACTTTGCTTTTTTTGGGATCCTCGATCTCCAAAAACTCGATTAAATATTTCAATGTATGCCTTCACTGCATTCTTTTTTTTGTATCAGGTACTCCAGGGTCTTGATCCGCTTGCGGACCTCCTCTTCGTGGGCCTCGTACTGTGAACTCTCTACGAAGATGTTGTAGTACCAGATGGTCAGGGCCGGATAGAGGTAGAAATAGGTCCCCAGCAGCATGTTGGGGTTGAACGATGCGATGATCCCCGCACCCACGACCCCTTTATGGAAATACTGCCAATTGCTGCTGTTGTGATCCCCTGCCATAGCGATCCGTTCCCCGAGCTGGCGATACTCGTATTCCAGAGCATCACACGACTTGTATTCATCGGCCATCGTCAGGTCATGATTGTGCATCGCGCAACCCGAGAAAATCAATAATAAAAGTATAAAAACCGTTGCGTGTTTCAATCAAAATACCTTGGAGTGATTATCTTATATTTTATCATTTTTTCGCTTGTCCGATTTAAATGGTGATATATTAATCAGGGTCAATAAATAGTCAATAAAGCATTTTATGCTAATATCGCTCTAATAAAATTAAAGGATTTTTTTGCGTTTTCTTATACTATTAACCATTTTTCTGTCATCTCTCTACGCGTCATTCATCAATGAACTGACCTGGCCGCAGAAAGAGACTTTCCTGACATTCCTCGAACGCCAGAAGATCCCCCAGAAACTCTACTACGACCTCGACGAAGACGATAAAGAGCTGGTCGAGATGATCTATGCGGGTATGGAATACCACACCCTGACAGACGAACGCAACAAACTCCTCCAGGCCCTTATCCCCCTGACCGAAGACATCCAGATCTCCATCTATGAAAAGGGAGACGAGTATGTCCTGGAGTTCGTTCCCATCGAATACGACGAACTGCGCGAAAACATCAGCTTCGAGCTGGAAAGCTCCCTCCTTCAGGACCTCAAAGACATCACCGGCAACTCCAAACTGGCCCTGGAACTCAACGCCATCTTCAAGGACTCCATCGACTTCCGGCGCGACCTGCGCAAAGGGGACAAGATCTCGGTCCTCTATAAACGGAAACTGCGCCTGGGCCGTACCTGGGGCGTTCCGGACGTAGAGGCCGCGTTTATCGAGACAAACGGCAAGCGCCACTACGCTTTCTACGACGAAAAAGCCGAAGGGTACTTTGACGAAAAAGCCAAACCGATCCAGGGGATGTTCCTCCGATACCCCCTGAAATGGACCCGTATCTCTTCCAAATTCACGACGAAACGGTTCCACCCGATCCTCAAAAAATACCGCCCCCACAACGGGATCGACTACGTCGGCCCCTACGGCTCCAAGATATGGAGTGTCGCCAACGGCAAGGTGATCTACGCCGGCTACAAGGGCGGCTACGGCAAGACCGTCATCATCCAGCATAAAAACGGCTACCGCACCAAATACGCCCACCTCAAAGGCTACGCCCACGGCATCCGCCGCGGCGCCTACGTCAAACAGGGCCAGACCGTCGGATACCTGGGCAATACCGGCCTCTCCACCGGCCCCCACCTGCACTTCGGCCTCTACAAATACCGCCGGGCCATGAACCCCGAACGGATCCGCGGGATCAAAAAAGACGGTCTGAGCGGCAAACACAAGCGCGAATACCTGGCCGCCATCACCCCCAAGATGGATTCCCTGCACTACTATGCCAACAGCCAGAGCCGCGGTGTGACGCGGGTCGCCGATGTTGCGTTTAAAGCCGAGTCTGCCACCCAGACACGCTGATGCAGTTCCTCTACCTCGAAGACAGCGGAGCGCCTACCCTCATACTGGAGGATGAACCGTTTCGCTATGCCGTCAAAGTACGCCGTGTCAAAAACGGCAGCACCCTCCATACAAGAAACCTCCGCGACAACCTGATCTACAGCTACACGATCACCGATATCGGACGCCGCAGCGCAACCCTCGGACTGGTCGATCAAAAAGAGTTGTCCATCCCCGGGGGGAACCTCCACATCGGCTGGTGTATCATCGACCCCAAGACCGTGGAAAAAGCCCTCCCCATGCTCAACCAGGCCGGGGTCGGGAAGATCACCTTCCTCCCCTGCGACTACTCCCAGAAAAACTTCCGCCTCTCCTTCGAGCGGATGGAGAAGATCCTCATCAACTCCTGCGAACAGTGCGGCCGCAGCGACTTGATGGAACTGACCCTCGGTGACAGCCTGCCCGATTTTTTAAAAACGCATCCGGAGTGTGCTATACTCGACTTCAATCCCAACACGACCTTTGATGCCCAGCCGATCGATACGGTCCTGATCGGATGCGAGGGAGGCTTCTCCGACACAGAGCGGAAACTCTTTGCCGGCCACCCTGTCGTCTCCTTCGACACCGGCCTCATCCTGCGCAGCGAAACCGCCGCAGTAAGTGCCGCATCAAAGATATTGTTATAAAATTATTGCAATAGCTACAATTTAGCACGCTATTTGCATGCAAAAGTAAAAAGCACCATGTAATTTCGCAGCGAAGCGAGGACAAAGGTGTGCAGGCATTCCGCCGAGGGTGAAACTCCGACGGAAAAAACCCAGTGTTAACAATCAAAGGAAAATAAATGCACTAGATGTGCAGTTTTTTTCTTTGACATTAAAACGGATAGGATTCATCCTCCGTATAAAGCGAAGCGAAACTATGGAAAGACTGGTCGAAGTAGAAAAACTCTCCTTTGAAACAAAAGAGGAAACCGTCCTCCGTCCCAACGACTGGAACAATTACGTCGGGCAGGAGAAGATCAAGAACAACCTGCGCGTTTTTATCGATGCGGCCAAAAAACGTGAAGACGTCCTCGACCATGTCCTCTTCTACGGCCCTCCCGGCCTGGGCAAGACGACCCTGGCCTATCTCATCAGCACCGAGATGAACGCCAATATCAAAGTCACTGCCGGCCCGATGATCGAAAAAAGCGGCGACCTGGCCGCCATCCTGACCAACCTCAGCGAAGGGGATATCCTCTTTATCGACGAGATCCACCGCCTCTCGCCCCAGATCGAGGAGGTACTCTACTCCGCGATGGAAGACTTCCGTCTCGATATCGTCATCGGCAGCGGCCCCGCCGCCCAGACGATCAAGCTGGACCTTCCGCGCTTTACCCTGATCGGGGCGACCACCCGGGCGGGGATGATCTCCAATCCGCTTCGCGACCGTTTCGGTATGCACTTTCGGATGCAGTTTTACAGCCACGACGAACTGGCCAAGATCATCACCATCGCCTCGGAGAAGCTGAATAAAAAATCGGAACACGACGCCAGCCTCGAGATGGCGCGCCGCTCGCGCGGGACCCCGCGGATCGCCCTGCGGCTCCTGCGCCGGGTACGGGACTTTGCCGAAGTGGAGGATGAGACCAGCATCACCGTCTCCCGGACCAAGAAAGGGCTCGACGCCCTCGGGGTCAACGAACACGGCTTTGACGAACTGGACCTGAACCTCCTTAAACTCCTGGCCGAATCCAAAGGCCGGCCCATCGGCCTTAACACCGTCGCGGCAGCCCTCAGTGAAGACGAAGGGACCATCGAAGACGTCATCGAGCCCTACCTCCTGGCCAACGGCTATATCGAACGGACCGCCAGGGGGCGTGTCGCTACGCCCAAGACCTACGAACTGCTCAAGATCGTCTTTACCGGTGAACACAAAACCCTCTTTTAGGAAATAGCATGAACCCCAACCACTTTTTGATGATTATTTCCGCCCTGGTGACCTACTGGGTCGTCACCATCTACCAGCCGTTTCTGCTCGATATGGCGATCGCCGCCCTGCTCGCCATCGCCACGGCCAACCTCCACGCCTACTTTTTTAAGCGCACCCAGAACGATGTCGCCGCAGCCGCCATTATCACCCTGTTGATGGCGATCATCCTCTTCGGCCCGATCATCTACTTCGTTATCACGATCTCCTCCGCCATCGCCTCCATCGACCCGGCGCTCATCCCCCAGGTAATCCAGAACCTGCTGGGCATGCTGGACGAGGCCCCGGAGTACCTCAGCTTCCTCGAACCCAAGATCAAGGCCTTCCTCCAGGAGCTGGAGGTTGCGTCGGTCTCCCAGAACGTCCTGAGCTTTTTCGGCAATATCGGGACCAAAAGCGCGGTCTTTATGAAAGACATCGTGCTGATCATCATCTTCTTCTTTTTTGCCAATTTTTACGGTAAAAAACTGCTTCTGTACATGAAGGACAACCTCCCGTTCGAAGAGGAGAAGGCGGTATTTCTGTTTAACGAGACCTCGCTGGTGATGAGTGTCACCACCTACTCCATCATCATCACGGCCCTCTTCGAAGGGGCGCTCTTTGCCCTGGCGGTCGTCTTCATGGGGTATGATCCTATCCTCTTCGGGATCCTCTACGGTTTTGTCTCCCTGGTCCCCGTCGTAGGCGGGATGCTGATGTGGGTCCCCTTGGCCCTCTTCGAGCTCTACCTGGGCAACATCGGGCGCGCCCTCTTTATCTCACTCTACACGATTATCGTCATCTCCGTCGTCGCCGATACGTTTATCAAACCGATAATCATCGACTTCGTCAACAAACGCCTGATCGGCAAGCATTCGAAGATGAACTCCATCATCATCTTCTTTGCCATCGTCGCGGGCCTTTCGACCCACGGTTTCTGGGGGATGATCATCGGCCCCGCCGTTACGGCGCTTTTTATCGCGATCCTCTCGGTTTACGGCTCGTTACGCAACAGTAATATTTAATTTGACTTTATTGAAAAGATGATATATTGTTTGTAACTTCAAACTAAAAGGCAGAGCATTATGAAAACTAAACTTGCAACATTGGCTCTTTCTGCCGTAATGGCAGCGACTTTCACGGCATGCGGCGGCGAACCTGCCCCTAAACAAGACCCGGCAGCGGCGGCGGGACTTTCCGGTGCTCCTATGTGGGTACTTGATCCAAGTGTTGACGGCGGCATCGCGGCAGTCGGCAGTGCACAAAAAAGCCCCGGCGGCCTTCAGTTCCAAAGAACGGAAGCCCTGGCAAACGCACGGGATGAACTGGCTCGTATCCTGAGCGTTAAAGTCAACAACATGGTCAAAAACTTCTCCCAGTCTACAGGTGTGGGCGATGCGCAGACATTTGAAAAAGTAGCCCAGCAGGTCTCCAAGCAGGTCGCTTCCCAGACACTGAGCGGCTCCAAGCAGAAAGCGATCTGGATGAACCCTGTCACAGGCGAACTCTTCGTACACGTTGTACTGGATCCTGAATCCGTCAAAGCGGCGGCAAAATCTTCTGTGATGACAAGCCTCAAAAATGAGCAGGCCCTCTGGCAGCAGTTCCAGGCCAAAAAAGCAGACGCGGCACTCGACGCGGAAGTTGACAAACTGGCTCAATAAGCCACATTTCGGCTGTCCCTCCGCGGGACGGCTTCCCTCTTTTTCCCCCCTTCCTTCTTTATTCGTTTTGTGTTAAAATCTGCCCAAAATTAACCTATTTATTTATTGATTCTGTGTTTTTAGAAAAAGGACCTTCATGTTAAAGATCGGTATAGTCGGCGTCGGTACGGTCGGTACCAGTGTCATCAATATCCTCAAAGAGAACAAGGACATCATCAGTGCCCGCGCGGGCGTCGAGCTGAAGGTGACCCGGGGGGTGGTAAGAGATATGGGCAAAGACCGCGGCATTACCGATGTCGCCCTCTCCACAAACCCGGACGATGTTCTAAACGACCCTGAGATCGACATCGTCGTCGAACTGATGGGCGGGGTGGACGAGCCCAAAGCGGTCGTCTCCAAAGCCCTCAAAAACGGCAAAGACGTCGTCACGGCCAACAAAGCGCTGCTCGCCTACCACCGCTACGAGATCCAGAGTATGTGCCAGGACAACACGATCGCCTACGAAGCGAGTGTCGCCGGCGGGATCCCCATCATCCAGGCACTCAAAAACGGCCTTTCGGCCAACCACATCCAGAGCATCCGCGGGATCATCAACGGTACCAGCAACTACATGCTCACCAAAATGACAAACGAAGGCGTCGCCTTTGACGCGATCCTCAAAGAGGCCCAGGACCTCGGCTACGCCGAAGCGGACCCCACCTTTGACATCGGTGGGTTCGACGCGGCCCACAAGCTTCTGATCCTCGCCTCCATCGCCTACGGCATCGACGCCAAGCCCGAAGATATCCTCATCGAGGGGATCGAGAACATCACCCAGGAAGATATCGCCTTTGCCAAGGAGTTCGGCTATGCGATCAAACACCTCGGTATCGCCAAGATCGACGGGAAGAGTGTCAGCCTCCGGGTCCACCCGGTACTGATCGATAAAAACGAGATGATCGCCAAGATCGACGGCGTCATGAACGGCATCTCCGTCGTCGGCGACCGCGTCGGCGAGACGATGTACTACGGCCCGGGTGCCGGCGGCGACGCCACGGCCAGCGCCGTGATCGCCGACCTGATCGATATCGCCCGGGGCAGCGGAAGCGGCCCGGTCCTCGGATTTAAAAAATCTTTGGAAGAGGGCCTTGAACTGGGCGGAAAATATGATATAACAAGCAAATACTACTTCCGCTTCGAAGTAGAAGACAAGATCGGGGTCCTGGAGAAGATCGCCGCCACGCTGGCGAAGTTCAACATCTCCATTGAGACTTTCCTGCAAAAAAGCATCAAACCCCAAGCAACCGACAACGGATCGGCCCGTGCCAACCTGCTCTTTTCCACCCATACGGCAAAAGAGACGGATGTCCAAGCGGCCCTTAACGCCATCGAGGCACTTGAATTTATCAAGTCCAAGCCGTCGATGATAAGGATAGAGGACTAATACGTTATGAAAACCGTACAGAGTGTCTGCACCTACTGCGGTGTGGGCTGCGACATTGTCGCCGAGGTGGAGAACGGCTCCATTCTCAAAATGTCCGCCGACAAAGAGGGGATCGTCTCCGAAGGTCGGCTCTGCATCAAGGGGAAATACGGATACGATTTCCTCTACTCCCCCAACCGGGTCCGCAAACCCAGGATCCGCCGCTCCTTTATCGACAAACATAAAGAGAGCTTCCCCGAAGCGATCCGGAAACGGCTCTTCCTGCTCAAGGGATACGACAAAGACTTCCTCGAGTGCAGCTTCGAACTCGCCTACGATATCGCGGCATTCAAGCTGAAAGAGCTGACCGAAAAACACGGCCCGAAATCCTTTGCCGCCATAGGCGGGGCACGGACCAACTGCGAAAGCGGCTACCTCTTCCAGAAGTTCGCCCGCGAAGTGATCGGCTCGCCCCACGTGGACAACTGCGGACGGGTCTGCCACGCCCCCTCACTGAAGGGGATGCGTATGACCATCGGCGAAGGAGCGGCCTCGGCCCCCTTTAACGACATCTACGACACGGAGTTTATGATCGTCATCGGCTCCAATACCACCGAAGCCCACCCCATCGTCGCCAACCGGATCATGTCCCAGGTGAACAAGGGGGCGGGACTTGCGGTCATGGATATCCGCAAGATCGCCCTGGGCAAATCGGCCACGTACGAGCTGGTCCTGCCCTATGAGTCCAACCTCCTGACCCTGAACATGCTTGCCTTCGTGATCCTCTCCGAAGGTCTCTATAACGAGGCGTTTATCAAGAGCCGTACGCGGGACTTCGACGCCTACAAAGAGTCGATCCTCAACGACCCCTACGCCAACCCCGACTTCTACTTCAAAGTGCCGGGTTATGAATCCCTCCCCGAACTGATCAGGAAAACGGCCCGCGACTACGCGACCAAGCGCTCCATGATCCTCTGGGGCCTCGGGATCACCGAGCACCTCGACGGCTCCAAAGCCGTCGCGGCTATCTGTAACCTCGCCCTCCTGACGGGCAACGTGGGCAAACCGGGGGCGGCCCTCATGCCGCTGCGCGGGCAGAACAACGTCCAGGGCGTCTGCGACATGGGGATGATGCCCTACTACAATCCCGACTACCAGCCGCCCAAAGAGATCGGCCTTATGACCCCGCAGCTCGTGGACGAGATGCTGGAAGGCCGCCTGAAGATGCTCTGGAACATGAGCGAAGACCTCGCCCATATCCACCCCAACCAGCGCAAGGTCCACGAAGCCCTTTCCAAGCTGGAGCTCTGCATCGTCAGCGACCTCTTCCCGACGGAAACGACCGAGTTCGCCGACATCATCTTCGGGGTCAAGAGCGCCTATGAAAAAGAGGGGGTCTACGTCAATGCCGAACGCCGCCTCCACTTCGCCCAGCCGATCATCGACTCCGACCTTCCCGACGACTGGGAGGTGATCAACGAAGTGGCCAAGCGGATGGGGACCGACTTCGGCTTTGTCACCCAGGAGGACGTCTGGAACGACACGCGCAAAAAAGCCCCCAACCGCTTCGGCGGGGCCAGCTACGAGAAGCTCCGCGCCAACCGCCGCGACGGCCTCCAGTGGCCGGTCAAAGAGACGGGCACCGTACGCCTGCACGAGACGGAGTTCCGCACCAAGGACGGCCTGGGACACTTCACCTACTTCCCGTACGAACTGCGGGGCCAGGTCGAAGAGCTCATCAGCGATACGCGCAGCGACTTCTACCTCTCCACGGGACGGATCATCGACCACTACAACAACGCCCGCCAGACCGCCGAGTGCGCCAAGCTGGACAAGCGGCACGAGGAGGATGTGATCCTCGTCTCCCTCGAAGATGCCGACTATTTCGACGCCGACAGGCGCTATGTGATGAAAAGCGCCTACGGCGAGAGCAAACCGCTCAAGATCAAGATCACCAAAAATATTAAAAAAGGGTGCCTCTTCACCACCTTCCACCACTCCAAAAGCCACATCAACTTCCTCTTCGGGGACGAATGTGACAGTTTCGTCATGACGGCGCGCTTTAAATCGGTGAAGGTGAAAATTGAGCCGGCAGAAGGGTAACGCCGCGGAGGAGAAGGCCGCGGCCTTCCTCCGGGATGAAGGGTTCGCGCTTATCGAGCGGAACTTTTATGCCAAAAAAATGGGAGAGCTGGACATCATCGCCAAAAAGGATGACGTGCTTCACTTCGTCGAGGTGAAGTCGGGTTCCGGCTTCGACCCCGTCTACAACCTCACCCCCTCAAAACTTCAAAAAGTGATCAAATCGGCCCAGCTCTACATGAAACAGAAAGGGCTGGACATGCCCTTTTGCATCGATGCCCTGATCGTCTCCGATGAGGGCATCGAACTGCTGGAGAATGTTACGCTTTAATAGCTCTCGTTTTCGTTCGGGAACTCTCCCGATTTTACATCGGCATCGTACTGTTTGACTGCCTCTTTGACCAGCTTGGCACCGTCGAGGTACTGACGTACGAACTTCGGCTTGAAGTCCTCGAAGAATCCGAGCATATCGGACCAGACGAGCACCTGCCCGTCCGTGTCCTTCCCGGCACCGATCCCGATGGTGGGGATGCTGACCGCTTCGGTGATCTTCTTGGCCACGTCGGCCTTGACCCCTTCGATGACAATGGCAAACGCCCCCGCTGCTTCCACGGCCTTGGCATCGGCGATAAGACGGTCGAGATCGCCTTCGGCTCTCCCCTTGACCGCGTATCCTTCGCTTCTAAAAAACTGCGGCAGCAGCCCGATATGGCCGACGACGGCGATCCCGTTATCGGTGAGGGTCTTGATGACAGGAGCTTTGGATGCGCCCCCTTCGATCTTCACCGCATCGGCGGGCGTCTCCCGGTAGACCCGGATGGCACTCTCCAGTGCCGTCCCCTCGTCCACGTAGGTCCCAAAGGGCATATCACAGACGACAAAGGTATCGGGCGCCCCTTTGCAGACGGCATTGGTGTGGTAGAGCATCACGTCCAGTGAGGCGTCCAGGGTGTCCTTCCGGCCGCCGAAGCTCATGTTGAGGCTGTCGCCCACCAGGATGATGTCGGCGGTCTCGTTAAAAAGTTTTGCAAAAAGATAGTCATAGGCTGTTATCATCGTCAGTTTGCTGACGTTTTTGGTCTTCTGAATGGCTTTAACACTTAGCTTGGCCATAGGTAATCCTTGATAAAAATTGTCCGATTTTATCGTATTAATGGTAAAATGGAAAGACCCGAGGGTAAAAGAGAGATGGTATGGGACTGCTTAAGGAGCTGGAAGGCGGGTTCGATTACGACATCGTCGACGAGTTTATCGACCACTTCGAGATCATGTGCGGCGCGATGGAACCGATCATCCGGGACCTGGACAGCGGCAAGGATATCCCCGAGAGCATCGAGGAGATCTTCCGCATCGCCCACAACCTCAAATCGGCCGCCGGTTTTTTGCAGCTGGTCCACCTCCAGCGCTTTGCCGCCTTTATCGAGGACAACCTCGAGCATGTCCGGCACCGGGAGGCGAAGTTCGCCCCCGCGACCATCGACTGGTTTTACCTCATCAGCGACCAGCTGAACGACTGGTACGACGACCTGACTCAGGATGCGGAGGAGTTTCGCAAGATCCGCATCGAAATATTTGACATTCCACAGGAGATAGAGACACCGTGAAAAAACTAGTAGGATACATCACCGCCGGCGTACTGGAAGATGCCGCCACCCAGGACCTCATCCTCGCCATGGCCGACAAAGGGATGGACAGCATCGAGCTGGGCGTCCCCTTCTCCGACCCCGTCGCCGACGGCCCCGTGATCGAAAAGGCCGCCATGATCGCCCTGGAGCGGGGCTTCCGCTTCGACCGCATCTACGACATCACCAAAGGGATCAGCGGGTCGGTGGATACCCTCTGGATGGGGTATTTCAACCCCTTCTACCACAAGGGGATCGAAAGGGTTGCCAAAAGAGGTGAGGAAGTGGGCCTCAAGGGCCTCATCATCCCCGACCTCCCCTACGAAGAGGCGCTGCCGTACAAGCCGCTCTTTAAAGAACACGGCATCAGCATCATCGACTTTGTCGCGCCCACCGACACCCCCGAGCGGATCGCCAAGATCATCAAGGATGCCGAGAAGTTCATCTACCTCGTCGCCTACGCCGGGATCACCGGAGCGGGCAAGAGCGAAGACCTCGCCGCCATCGCCGCCGAGATCAAGAAGGTCTCCTCCACACCGCTCTATGTCGGATTCGGCGTCGACCGCAACACGGCCAAGGAGAAGGCCCAGCACGCCGACGGCGTCATCGTCGGGAGTGCCTTTATCAAGATCCTGGTCGACGACACCTTGACTACAAGCGAAAAGATAGGTAAAATTGCGACATTGGCAGGGGAGATCAAATCCCTGATTAACGAGTAACCCGGCGGGGTTTCTCACATGCCAACAACCTGGCTAACGGGGCTGACCAGGGCTTCGACAATTTAGCATAGCTGCGGGTTGCATGCCGGACTGAGTACTCCGTAATCCTGCTCACATAAATATAAACGCAAACAACACAGATTACCGTCCAGCTTACGCAGCAGCGTAAGTTTTAACAAACCCGGACGTGTCGCTGCTCCTAACGTCATCTCGGGAGACTTTGGCGGCATAATCAACTGATGACTGGCTTCGCTTTCCTGATCCCGGGAGCGCGGTAAGATTTTGGGATTCCTGAACGCAGAGGGTTTGACCCGCTGGACCTCGCGTTTTTGTATCAATCAACGGGTACTAAGCATGTAGACGATTCGTAGTAGTGTTTCTTTGGACAGGGGTTCGATTCCCCTCAGCTCCACCATACAATTTTCTTCGAAAATTTTGTTTCACTGGCGCTTGCGCCGACTTGAATTAATTAGTTTTTTTATTACGCGGCCATGTATCATTGACGCCTTTAATGATTAAACTTGGTATATTAACTAAACTCATCCCCGTAAAAATTTTTTTCTGAATAAGTTTCATGACACACTCATTATATTTTATTCCTAACCAATTGTACTTTGAAGATATTGTTATGTCTGAATGCTGGGAGAACTGTTGTATTCTCTCTTGTAAATTATCCATATATGATAAATACTGTGCGTGATCGTCAATATCTTCATAAATATCTAGATACTCTACATAATAGAATCCGTCAGTATCGTAGCCTAAAATTTTTGTAAAAGCGTGTGTCACATCGACTTCATCATTTTGCGGCCCTTTAAAAGTCTTTGCAATTCTTATGATATCTGGACCAACAACTACTCTTGGATATTTTGCGATTTCACTTTCCAGTGTATACGCCTCATTAAGAGCTGGCCCAAATACTATCTCTTCATCATGATAAAGATCTCCAAATGCAATTCCACCTCTACACAAAATGCCTTCTGCAGCAAATCTTATTAATAAGAAACGAAGACGAGTAATAAAAGTGAATGCACCATCCTGATGTGTGAGTGGCATAGAAAAGACCATACTATCAGAAAACTGTGTAGTAAAAATTCGGGCAAAGACCTTTTCTGCCAATGAATTCTCTTCACGGAATTCAGAATATATTTTGTAAATGCTTTTTAGTTTATCAAGCTTTCTCTCTTTACTTTCATCAATAATCTTTTTAAAACCAAGAATATCGATAAAGCAGACTATTCTTTCTTCATATTTTTCAATCTTGTCCATTACTACTCCTTGAGTGTTTAAACCTCTTCTGATCAAATACTCTTACATTGTTAGCTTTTTTTATTTGAATGTTTATTCGCAAAAATATTAACTGCCAAACCAGCTAGACTAGCTACTGTAGTACCAACGAAAATTCCCTTGAGGAATGGATCATTAAACTTGAAAGATTTTTTCTCTTCCGCTACTTCCACGGCTTCTTTGTTCCTCATCTTTTCAAGGCTCTCATTTCGAGGTATGTATTTCGTAAATTCCTAGTATTGTGAATCTTGCCACTCAAAAGTCCCTTCCAAAAGCTCTCGTGGAGTCGTAGATAATAAGTCAGCATATATCTCTAGATCATCTGCAGTGATGGGAACCTCACCTTTTAAATGTTTTGAAACCAAAGTTGGATCTTTTGAAAGTGCTTTGGCAATATCTTTTTGCTTCATTTTCATCTGAGTAATCATGATATGTTTGAGTCTTACATGGAGTTTTTGCATAGCAACAACCTTCAAAAAAAGATGAATGGGGTTACAAAAATAAAATTCATCTTATTATTTCATCATATTCATTCACTCAAAGTTAAATTTATACGATAATAACAACAGGTCGGCCGGCCAAATAAAAAGAAGGAGGACTCTATGGGAAAAACCGGAGGATGTGTACCGCCAAACGGACCGAGTACAACAGGAAACCCATCAGGTGGTGGCAGAGGAAACTGTCCGCCTAAAGGATAAGAACCAAGGGTAAGCGTATGCCTACCCTACCCAAAAACCCGTTCAAAAAAAGACTTCTTCGGTGCAATCAACTTCTCGATCTGTGAAACATAAGTACCCCTGTCCCGCGCCCCCATCTCGGCAAACACGATCTTCTTCTCCCGGTCCACAAGGCAGACCAAAGGCACGCTGCTCACCATGTATTTCTGGGCAAGTTTCGGATTACGCGTGACGTCCACGCGGGCGATCGTGACGGGTTTGTCGGCGTAGTGGGTTGCCATCGCTTCCATGTGGGGCATCAGCTCCTGGCAGGGGCCGCACATGGGCGAGTAGAAGTCGATCAGGACGATGTCGTCCGTGCTTTCGATAAAATCGACATAGTTGGTATCGGTCAGCTCTTTTAGCACTTGGTCGCTGCCCCGTCGCAGGTCCGCATCAAGCCGCCCTGGTCGGAGCCGTGCTCTTTGAGGAAGTTCCCCAGTGTCCGCTGGT
Source organism: Campylobacterales bacterium (assembly GCA_050297855.1). Lineage (GTDB taxonomy): Bacteria > Campylobacterota > Campylobacteria > Campylobacterales > SZUA-545 > SZUA-545. Next base: position 11,837 of record JBNKTC010000015.1, on the reverse strand, counting down.
AGCGTTTGAAGTAGCTGGTATCAAGGCGTTCGAGCGCATCGGGGGTGTTCGCATGGCGGGCGCGGAGCTTTTCGGCCTTGTTGGCAAACATCGTCTCCCACCCTTTGTAGGTCTGGAGCTTGGCGCCCATGGCTATCTCTTTGTGGCAGGAGTAGCAGAGTTTCTGCCAGTTGGTCAGGGCGTCTGCCGCGAGGGGCGCGGTAAAGATCATCAGGCTGAGCGGAATAGTGATAGTCAGTTTCATGGTCTCTCCTTTTAATGCTTCTACAGTTTAGTGCGATCCCGCTGAAGGATCATACCGTGTCGTTTGGTTCCTGCCGTTGTTTTTTGAGAGGTAGAGTGCGTCATCGGCCTCTTTGACGATCACGCTGATCGGCATCTCGTCTTTTGCTTCGGATACGCCGAAGCTTGCCGTGACCCGGCCGGAGATATTAAAGTCGTAGGTCTCGATGATCGTGCGGATCGTTTCGGCAAGTTTATGGGCCCCCCGGATATCGGTCTCTTTGCAGATGATCATAAACTCCTCGCCGCCCCACCGCCCGACGATATCGGCCGCCCGTGTATGTTCGGAAAGGACTTTTGCAAAGGATTTGAGTATTTCGTCACCGACGGGGTGCCCGTGGGTATCGTTGATGTTTTTGAAGTGATCGATGTCGATCATGATGATCGCATAGGGGCGTCTGTAGCGTGTGTAATGGGTCTCGAGTTCTTTAAGGGACTCTTCGAGCTCCAGGCGGTTTTGCAGACCGGTCAGCGCATCATGGTGTGCTTTGTACTCCATCAGCTCTTTCTGTGCGACCAGCTCTTGTTCCAGTTTTTCTTTTCCCCGGATCAGCTTGACAAGGATATACATAATGATGATTTCAAATGCACCCAGGCTGATGACCGACCACATAAAAACAAAATTCTGTTCCTTCTCCTTCTTTTTGAGGACGTTCTGCGTCATCGCGAGCGTTGCATCGATCAGGCCCAGAACCCGGTTGAACTCCACGTCGAACTTTTCATCTTCGAAGCTCCCGATCGCATATTTTTTTGCATCACTCCAGCGTTTGAGGACGACCCGGTACAACCGGTCGACGCCCTTCTCGATATGGGTCATCTTTTCAATCAGGAGGGTTTCTTTCTCAAAGATATCCTTATCCCTTTGCACCAGCAGGAAGTCTTTGAACCCCTCTTGTCTAAAGGGGATAAAGACCTGTTTTTCCATATCGATATTGGAATCCCCCGCGATCGCCTCTTCAAGCCACAGGTGTGCTTCTGAAATATCGTTGCGCACTTTGATCACCTGTCTCTGTATGGGAAGGTAGTTTCTGAATGTGTTTTCCCATTCGAGCTGGACATTCACCAGTATAAAGAGTGCTGCAAACAACGGCAGCAGGGGCAGCAAAAGAAGGTAAGCATTGGATCGTTTTAACATGATGCACTTCTAATATTTTTCTTTCATTGTATCAGATTATCATGGCGTATAAGTGGCACTGCGGATGGTGTTACCGTCTCGGCATCGACCGGGATCGGTAACAAAAGAAAAAAAGTGAGGGCGTTTTTCCCGCGATGATCCTAAAAACCGCTCTCGATAACCGCGTGGTGGTTGATCGCGACCTGCCACTTGTTGTTCACCCTGTCCCAGAAACCAAAGCCCTCTTCGGTATCGATCCATGAAAATATTTTGGAGTTGGAATATCCCAGCCAGAGTCCCGGGGCAGTATCTTTGGTTCTCTCCGGCTGCCCCTGTTTTAAAAAGCTCTCCAAAACCCCCTGCTTCTCCAGCCACTCCCTGAACACCAGGGGTCTCTCTGCATCGATATAGTGTTCCCACTCGGTATTGGACCACAACTCGTCCATCGGCACGTTCTTCTCCCCTCCGATAATGTGCCGGAAGGGGTTTTTGTACGATGGATCAAACTCCACAAAAGATCTGCCGCCGTCAGCGGTCAGCTTGCTGCCGAAAATCAGCTCGTTGAATAACGTTTCATAACCCGAAGTTCTCACTGCTTTTTCCTAGCTTGATATGATTTTTTACGAAAGTGTGATCCATTCTACAGACCCGACACTTAGCGCGGTTTTAAAATCCATGGGGGAAAAGCTCCCGAAAACCCGGCCGGAAAGTGACTTTTTCGGCTCGCCGCACCGCCCCTAACCTTGCTTTTACCCGAATATGTTACCCTCAGGGTAAAGTGATAAGGAGCACCAATGAGATTAATATTTTGGCTACTATCTCTCTCGCTATTCCTTTCGGCCGCCGGCCAGGCCGAAATGCAAAAACGGATAGATGCCCTGGATAAGCCGCTCTACACCCCTTTTACCGAACGCTACCTTCTTGACACTGTCAAGGATACGCGTATCGAGGTGGACCGGCTGCGCGCCCAGATGCACGAAAAGCTGGCGCAAAAAGAGCTCAAAGTCACCGACAGCGTCATCAACTACGCCACCTCCACGATCAACAATATGTTCTATATCATTGCCGCGGCCAGTTCGGTGCTGGTGCTCCTGGGGTGGTCGTCGCTGCGGGACATGCGCGAAAAACTCAAAGAGAGCATCAACGACCAGGTCTCCGACGTCATCCGCCAGAACGAAGAGCGGCTGGCCGAACTGGAAAAAAACATGGCCGAGCGCTCGCGCCAGGTCCTCAAAAACCAGGAGGATATCGCCCGGACCAACACCATCCACTCGCTCTGGATGCGGGCGGGGCTGGAGTCCAACCCCCAAAGCCGTATCGAGATCTACGACAAGATGCTCGAGATACGGGAGAGGGATGCCGAGGTGATCTCCTACAAAGCCGATGCCGCCCTGGAACTGGGCGAATCAAACTGGGCCCTGAACCTCTCCAACGAAGCGATACAGGTCGACCCGGACTATCCCAACGCCTACTACCAACGGGCGTGTGCCTATGCCGTCCTGGGCTACCATGACAACGCCATCGCCGACCTGCAGAGGGCGCTGGAACTGAACGAACACTACCTTGATGACATTCAGGACGAGAAAGATTTTGAAACGATCCGGGGGCTGGAGGAGTTCCAGGCGCTCATCCGGGATAAAACGGAGACGGTCGAAGCGTAGCAGCGGGCACTGGAACGCCTGCTACTCGTGCCCCTCTTTCTGCTCCTCCACGAAGTGGGTGATCGCCTCTTTGATATTGGAGAGTTTGTTGGGGTTGCCCTGGAGGTTCTGGAAATAGAGCGTGGGGTCTTTGGCCTTCTCCACGTGGAGCTCCGCGATCTTTGAAGTGATCTGCAAAAACACCTCGTACGGCACGTCGTCGCCCCGGCGCAGGAAGTAGATCGCCCGCTGGAGCGAGACGAAGGGGTTGACGCTGACGCGGGAGAGGCGGTTGATCTTGGTATTAAGATAGTTGACAAACTCCGTGCGCATATCGCACGCCTCGATCGTAAAGAGGCGTTTTTTGGTGTTGTAGTTGCACTCGAAGGCGACCTTGGTGGAGTCGAAATCGAAGCCGTCCACGACCTCCTTCAGCGTCGCCCCGTCGAACCGCTCGCGGTAGATGAGCTGGTAGAGCTCGTTTTTGTAGCGGTAGGTGTAGGAGTTGTTCTCGTACTCGAAGTAGTCCTTGTTCATGGCGTCGTGGATCAGCCGGCGGTCTTCGTCGGAGGGGAAAAACATGTCCAGGTCTTTAAAGATGTCGGCCTTGATACAGGAGCCCGCGAGGTAGAACGTGATATCGGGCTTTTTGATGTTCTCGATGATAAGCCGCTGGAAGAATGTGTTGAGCTTGATGGCGATATTATCCAGACGGTAATCCAGAAGGGATGCCTGGTCGAAGGAGAGCCACTCTTCGTAATCTTTCCAAAAATCGTAAATCATCTCTCCCCTCCTGTTTGAACTGCTTCGGTAATTATAGCTTCAAATGATCATAAACGCCTCAAAAAACAGAAAAAAGGTTACCTATACCTCCAGGATAAAGACCGCCCCGTCGTCACTGTTTTCGGCCAGGATATGCCCGTCCATGTTGCGCTCGATGATCATTTTGGACATATAGAGCCCGATACCGGTCCCGTCGGCTTTGAACTTGGTGGTGAAGTAGGGGTCGAATATCTTCTCCAGGATGGAGGCGTCGATGCCCCCGCCGTTGTCCCTTACGATCAGGCGGCTCCTGCCCTCCGGCGTATACTCGCCTCTAATCCATATCCTGCGGTCGCTCTTCTTCCGCGAAAGCAGGGCGTCCTTGGCGTTGCTAAGCAGGTTCAAAAGCACCTGGCCGTACTCGTTCCGGTACCCCTCTAGGGCGACGCCCTCTTCCACATCCACCTCCAGGATGATCTTGTGGTTTAGCAGGCTGGAGCCCATGATCGCCAGTGTATCGTCGATCACATCGGCGACCAGGAAGCGTTCGCGGATCTTGTCGGGTTTGAAGAAGTTCTGGAAGTCGTTGATCGTATCGGACATCTTATGGACCAGTTTCATCACGCTACCCACGTTCTCTTCCAGGTAAGCTTCGTCCAGCTCGCCGTAGGCATAGGCCTCTTTCATATCCTGCACCAGCACGCCCAGGGAGGTCAGGGGCTGGCGCCACTGGTGGGCGATATTCCCGATCATCTCACCCATCGCGGCCAGCTTGCTCTGCTGGATGGAGATCTGCTCCTGGCGTTCCCTCTTTTTGACCTCCTCTTCCACGCGCCGCTCCAGCTGTCCGTAGAGCTTGGCGTTTTCCAGGGAGATCGCCGCCTGGGAGGCGAAGATATTGATCACCTGCAGCCGTCCCATCGTAAAGGCGCCCGTCACGGCCCTGTTTTCCAGGTAGAGGATGGCACGGACCTTGTCCCGCAGTACGATCGGCATGACGAGCAGGGAACGTACGTGGTTCTCCGATATGTAGCGGTCCGCAGAGAAACCGTTGCTTTTCCGCTCCGCGTCGTCCAGGAGCACCGGCTGCGTACTGCGGTGGACATAGTGCAGTACCGATGCCGGGTAGTTGTCGGCATCCTCTTCAAGCGGGGCGGGATCCATGATACGGGGCGGATGCCCCGGCTCTTTTTCCGCCTCGATCACCAGCCGCCCCTCCTCGACCGAAAAGAGCGCCGCTTTCTGCGCCCCGCTGTTCTCCATCGTCATCTCCAGGAGGTGCTCCACCAGCTTGGGATAGACCAGCGTCGAGGAGAGGAGCTGGGCGTTTTTGAGGACGCTTTCGATATCGAGACTGCCCCGGATACTTCCGCTCTCGGATACGGTCTCCGCCGGCTGTACACCCTCCTGCTCCGGTGAGGAAGCGACCGTACCCAGCAGCGGGAAACGGCGCTTCAGATCGTCGTTCTTGGTCGTCGCACCCCAGAAACCGTAGAGTCGGTAAGCCCGGTGGGCGAACCACTCGCCCGGTCCCTCCATACGGTGTGCATAGAGGTGACTGGCGGCCAGCTCGCAGGCGAGGGCCTCGTCCAGAAGGATACCGCACTCCTGCGCCTCCTGTACCCCCCGGGAAAAGCACTCCTGCGCCTCCCAGTCCCGGCCCGCAACCCGGGCCTCTTCCCCCTGGAGGATGCGCAGTTTGTGGCGGAAGTTGTGGGGGTTATACTCGGCCCATGTGGTCATCATCCCCATCAGCTCCTCCACCCGGGCAAGGCACTTTCGGCGCGCCTCCCCCTCCTCGTTTTCCGCTGTCGCCAGCTCCGTCAGGGCGTTGTAAAACACCCACTCCACCTTGAGCACGTTACCCAGCATATTGCCGAGGTACTCCTCCGCTTTTGCGGCGAACTCCCGCGCCCGGTCATACTCCCCGAAGAGGTAGGCCAGCTCCAGCTTATAGATATAGTAATAGGCCAGCAGCGTACCGTAGCTCTTCTCGTGCCACGCGTCCAACTCCCTCTTTTCGTCAAAACCGTTCCCGCTCAGACTTGTGGGTGCATCGGTCCGACCCTGGAGGGCATACACGACCTGGAGCATCATCTGCTGGAGGGCCTCCACCGACTCGTCTTTATTGCGGTGGAAGAAAAGCAGCCCCTTTTCCGTCTCCTTCTCCACCTCCTCCAGCGTCACGGCGATCAGGAACTGCCGGATAAAGATATGGTTGAGACAGTAGCCCGCATAGACCATATCCCCGGTCTCGATCCCCACGTGGTAGGCGTAGCGCAGGTGCTCGATCCCCTCGCTGTAAGGGCGGGTCCAGCTGTCGATATAGGCACCGTAGATCCGGTAGAGTTTGCACGCCAGGGCGCGGTTGTCAAACTGATCCTGGAGCGCCAGGGCCAGACGGCCGAAGGCATACCCCCCGGCATAATCGTCCAGCACCGCCCCCAGGATCATCCCGTAAAAGCCGTACCCGTAGGATGAGACCTTGCAGTTACCGTGTTCCAGGGAGAGGTTGACCATCCGCAGGCCCACAACGGGAAACAGCTCTTTGCGGGCGATAAACGCGGGGATACCGAGGTTCATCAGCAAGTCCATCGCCGCCTCCATAGCCCTATCCTGCATAGGGGGTCGATCGGCCAGGACCATCGGGTCCGTCACCCCCTGCAGGTTCTGCTTGATCCGGCCGAACTCCGCCTTCTTGGCTTCGACCAGCGTTTCGGGAGTCTCGGGGAACTCCTGGCCGAACATGGCCAGTCCCCGGTTCCCGATATCCAGGGCCTCTTCCAGCCGCCCCCTATTGATATAGAGTGTCAGCTGCAGGTCATAGACCTGGGCCCTTGCCGTATCGTCCGGGGCCCGCGTCTCCAGCATGGAAAAGAGCTGCTCCGCCTCCTGGAAATCCCCGTTGATATAGTGGCATTCGGCCAGTTCGCGGTAGAGCTCGAAAACGAACGGCGCATCCTCACTCCACCACCCTTCGCTTACCAGTTTCTCCCCGGCCTGGAAATACTCCAGTGCCGATGCGAAAGCCGCGGCGTTTTTTGCCCGCTGGCCCGCTTCGTAATCGAGCCGGGCGACACGCCTTCGTTCACTCTCGTCTTCCAGGAGGGAGACCCCCAGGTTAAACTGGTCGGCAATACGGAACACCTCTTCGGGACGGAGCTTCCGGTCCCAGTGCTCCAGGAGCCGGCGCCCGATGCCCAGATGGGTCTCTGCCTGGCTTGCCGTCTCGATCAGGGAGTAGGCCGCCTGCTGGATCCGGTCGTGGGGGAAACGGTAGGCGGCTTCACCACTCTCGCGGTCGCGGCCGAGCAGCAGGAGGAAATCGGCATCGCTCGCGGCGGTCAGTCCCCGTTTTGCGACGGCAGTCTCTTCCCCGGAGATCGTCGCGATCAGGCGGGCGGAGAACTCCCCGCCGATACAGGCGGCAAGCCGAAGGATGTTTCGCTCCTGGGGCTCCAGCCGGTTCATCTGCCCCACCAGAAGCTCCACGACATTGTCCGTGATCTCCCGGCGCCGGATCTCTTCGGGCTCCCACGTCCATCCGTTCCGGGACTCGTCGAATAGCAGAAGGGACTCCTCGTGGAGGTTTTTGAGAAACTGGTTGACAAAGAAGGGGTTTCCCCCGGTCTTCGCCGTGATCAATTCCGCCAGGGCCTTCGTATCCGCACTTTGGGAACGGAGCGTATCGGAGACAAGCTCCTCCACCTCCGTCTGTGCCAGGGGGGCGAGTTTGACATCGCGCCGCGTGACGTTCTCTTTGTCCATCGTCTCCAGGGTGATCATCAGCGGATGGGCGGCATCGACCTCGTTGTCCCGGTACGCGCCGATGAGAAGGAAATACCCCAGCTCCTCGTCGGTCATCAGGACCTCCAGCAGCTTAAGCGATGCCGTATCGATCCACTGGAGATCGTCCAGGAAGAGCACCAGCGGATGCTCCCGGTCGGCCAGCCCCTTGATCAGGGAGCCAAAGACCATGTTAAAGCGGTTTTTGCTCTCCAGCGGCCCCAGTCTGGGGACCTCGGGCTGCTCGCCGATAACCGCCTCCAGCTCGGGGATCACATCGGTGACCACCCGGCCGTTGACGCCCACGGCAGCCAGGATCACCTGCCGCCAGCGCTCCAGCTCCCGGCCGCTTTCGGAAAGGAGCTGCCGGACCAGCTGGGAAAACGCCGTACTGAATGCGGCGTAGGGAACTTCCCGCTGGTACTGGTCGAACTTCCCGGAGATAAAATTCCCGCGGTTGCGTGTGACCGGCTTATGGATCTCACGGATCAGGGAGGTCTTGCCGATCCCCGAATAGCCCGAGACAAGAAAGAGCTCCCGTTCGCCCCGCTCTATACGGGAGAATGCCTCCATCATCGTGGCGATCTCCCGCGAGCGGCCGTAAAGCTTTCCGGGGATACGGAACTCCCGGCTGAAATCGTTCTGGGCGAGCGGGAACGGGGTGATCTCCCCGTTTTGCGTCAGCTGCTCCAGGCAGCGTTCGAGGTCCGATGCCAGGCCGAAGGCAGACTGGTACCGCTCCTCCGGCTCCTTGGCCATCAGTTTTTCCACGATACGCGAGAGGGTCTCTGGAATTGTATCTTCTACACGGCTCAGGGGCTGGGCCTGCTCGGCCATGTGGGCATAGACGATCGCCAGCCTGTCCTCTTTCTGGAACGGAACGAACCCGGCGAAGAGGTGATAAAGTGTCACGCCCAGAGAGTAAAGGTCGCTTCGCCAGTCCACCTCCCGGTTCATCCGGCCGCTCTGCTCCGGGGCCATGTAGGCCAGCGTCCCCTCCAGCAGCTCCGGTACCTGCGGCTGGGGAAACTGGCCGCGGCTCCGTGTGGCCAGGCCGAAATCGAGCAGGGTACACGCCCCGTCCTCCTCTTTGCAGAAGATGTTGGAGGGGTTGATATCTTTGTGGATGATCCCCGTAGCGTGCAGCTGCCCCACGACCCGGGCGAGGGAGAGGGCTATGGCCACCTTCTCTTTCAGACCCAGGCTGTCTGCATGGATCAGGCTATCCAGTGAACGGCCGGGCAGGTACTCCGTTACCAGGTAAAGTTCGCCTCCCTGGGCATGAAGTTCAAAAACACGGGGAACCTCCGGCAGCTCCAACGACTCCATCAGTTGGAACTCGTTTTTGTAGCGCCGGAAAAGTTCGCTGTCGCCGGAGGTTTCGGCGGGCATCTTGACCGCCACCTCCGCCTCGTCCTTTTCCCGTACAGCCCTATAGACGACTGATTTCGAAGAGCGTGCGACCTCTTCGATCAGCTTGTAACCGGATATTTTCATAACTAACCCCGTAACACATCGTAATCTATTTTAATACTAACATATTACAGGGCGGGAGTTTTATAAGAAAAACTTAATTTTAAGCTCTTCTTTCAAGAGCACTTGTTTCTTTAAATTCTTATATACAGACGGGAAAGAAGAGAAAGCCGGTTTCCCGGCCTTCTGTTATGTAAGGAGGGGGTTTATGACATCTGACATGTCGGCGACCCGGATCACTCACGGGTCAGGGGTTACTATTTAAAAAGTCCGTCGCGACCGGAGCCTTGCGCCCGTCTTACTTTGCGCTGCTGGCTCCGTTTCGTACAGTTGCACCCTCTTGCATCGTTGCAGCAGGGGTTTTCATAGGCTTTGAAACCCGCATTACTATACGGATCACGTTTTGTTCTGACACTCTCTCCGAAAAAACTTTTTACAAACTTTCGCATGATAATGCCTCCATTTTTCATAGATGCCGTTATCGTATTGAAAAAGATTGGAAAAAAATTGGAAAAACGGGAAAGGACGTAAGGATAGATTAAAGATCGGACTGCGGCAGGACGAGCATGTACCCTTCGCCACGGATATTGCGGATCGTGGCACACGGTATTACCCGGCGCAGTTCTTTGATATGGGAGGAGATCGTCGTCCGGGACATCGCCTTTCCGTCCCATACCCGCTCTTCGAGCATCTCAAAACTCATGAGGCGGTCGGCATATTTTACGAGGGCATGTAAAAGCTTGGCAACGATACCGCTGAGGGGGATGTAGGTCGTTCCGTCAAAAAGCTGGCGTGTCGAGGGTTCGTAACGGAATCCTCCGCACAGTATGACGCTTCCTGTGGGGACCGTTTGTCTGCGCTCTCTGCACCGAAGCCGTATCCGGAGTTCCAGCTCGGCCAGCTCGAAGGGTTTTTTCATGTAGTCACACCCGCCATAATCAAAGGCACGTGCGATGTCGCTGCACTCTTTAAGGGCGCTGATGAAGATGACGGGGATATCGATACCCCACGCTTTGAGAGACGAGAGCACCTCAAACCCGCTGCTGCCCGGTACGTTGATATCCAGAAGCAGGCAGTCCACATCGCCCCAGTGGCTCCGGTCCAACAGGCTGTCCCCGTCTCCGTAAGCCTCTACGTCGTACCCCTTGAGTCTCAGGTATTTGACCGTGTTGTTCCGAAGCGCCTCTTCATCCTCAAGCAGAATAATTTTCACCGAAGCCCCTTTTACCGCCTTAAGCTTCTGATTATCGGGAAAAATACCTTAAAAAGGATAGGCCATGATCAGTCGGTATTGCTCCAGTGTCTTCTCTTTTACACCGCCGTTGTTGTCGACCCATATACCGATCCCGGTCAGTGTCAGTCCCTGAAGCCGGCCGTCAAAGGCGTAGGAGATCTTCAGGTTCACGTCTTCCTGGACCACCTTGTCCGCGGCCCCCTGGTCAAACGTCGCGTAGGCTGCCATCATTTTGAGCGATTTGCCCGCCGCATAGGCCACTTCTCCCCGGTATGAAGTCGTATCGGCCGTATAAGGGCCGTCCGCACCCAAAGCTGCTCCATACTGTGATTTCTCGAGGTTGTTGCCGGTTATCGTATTGGTAAACGCGGGCGTCCCGTCCCACGGTGCGACGATGGCATCATGGGCGCTGCTGTTCTTGGCTGTCCGTGTCATAGCCAGACCGACCGAAAATGCCTCCATGGCGATCGTCGCCTTGGCGCCGCCCAGGGTCGCGTCGATCCCCGATACACCGGTACTTTTGAGGTAATCGTCGCTTTTCCCGATACTCGACTCATCCAGGTACTGGAGGGCGACGTGCCAGTTCATACCGTCCGTGACCGCTCCCTTGAAATCCCCCTGCAGGTAGACCGCATTCAGGATCTCGTGGGCGTAGTAGTCCCACGCCTGCAATGTCACTCCGTCCAGGCCGCTGTAGTTAACGGCCAGCAGGCTCACCCCGGTGTCGCTTTCGCCGGTATAGCTCTTTAGGCTGTCCCCCAGGGCGTTGCGTCCCATGGAGTAGACCCGGTCGCTGTTACGCTGTTTGATACCGGTGACATGGGCTGCGGTGAAGATCGTACCCGGAATATCGCGGTTGGAAAAGACCGCGGCTTCAAACGTCGTCGGAAGCATGCGCACCTCTTTGGCTGCCGCCAGCGGCGTATTGAGGGTCTGCCGTCCGACGCTCAGCATACTGTTGCCGTGTCGGTACTGTACATAGGCTTCCCCGATGACGCTAATGGAGTCATCCCCGTTGTAACTTCCGGAAAGAACACTCTTGTCCACTTTGGCCTCGTCCGTATCGTTGCCGATACCGTAGGTCCCCATGGCCGTTACGGCGACATCCAGCCTTTCGGCTACCGTTTTTTTATACCCAAGCTGCCCGCCGGCCGCCAGGGCCGAAGCATCCACATCCGTCGTGCTTCCGCTCTTTTTAGTCGTATCGATATAGTAGGCTTTTGCCTTTCCGTAGAAACCTTCGTCCGCATGAAGCAGGCTTCCCCCCGCCAGCAGGGAAACCGTCCACGATGCGGCTGCGACTTTTTTTAGACTCATACATACTCCTTATTTGCATCACGTGTGTGAATAAGGGGTAATTGAACCATTTCACACTGCAAAAAGAATGCAGTCTATACCCGGCGGGTCACCAGACGGAAGATGGTTCCCTTACCCTCGACGGAGGTGATGGCGATCTTGATCTGCATGTCGTCGCACATCCGTTTTGCCAGCCCCAGGCCGAGCCCCGTTCCCGGATCGCTCCCTTTTACCTGGGCGAAGGGATCGA
>JBNKTC010000014.1:0-5185 GCA_050297855.1 Campylobacterales bacterium | reverse complement strand
GAGACGAAGGTCTCCCAGACGCCGGCGGCCAAACCGGCTGCCTCAGCGGAAGCCCCCAAAGCTCCGGTCAGAAAAGAGACGTCCAGACCGGCCCCCGCCACGGCAACTGCCGGCGATGATGACGAGTGGGATAACTTCTAGGTATCTTAAAGGAGAGACGATGGATGAATCACTAACGGCAAGCCAGGCGGAGGAGATCCTAGACAGCCTGGAGGAGAAGATGGAGGCGGTTATCAGCAGCGGAACACTCTGCGGATCGGTCCCCTCCGAGTCCCTGGACGAGTTTGCTTCGGCGCTTGAAGAGTACGGGGACGTCCTTGAAGGGGTGCAGCTCTATGAAGCGATCGCCCCGGCGATCTACGGGATCGTCGCGTTTGTACGGCAAAACCAGGCCGAGATCCAGAAGTGCGGCGAACCGATATGGGGGATGTTTAAAAGTATGGCTACGACGATGACACAGTTGCGCCATGCGCTCTTTTCCTATGACGACATCAACCGGGAGGGGTTCTACCACTCCTTTGAAAACGACTGCAATATGCTGAAAAACCGTGTACTCGGTGTCGCAAACCAGGCACAGCAGAGTGTCGACAATATTCTGAATTTTTAAAAAACCCCGCATGGCGGGTGTGCGCGTGTAAAAACGTACATAAAGAAATAAAAAGGAAACAATATGGCAAAGATTTTAGTAGTAGATGATTCCAATATGCTCCGCGATATGCTCAAGTTCGCACTGCAAGACGGCGGGTACACGGATGTGACCGAGGCGGCAGACGGTGAAGAGGGGCTTCGAAAGGCGGAAGAGACACAGTACGACCTGGTCATTACCGACATCAATATGCCCAAGATGAACGGGTTCGAACTGGTACAGGCCCTGCGTGGGAAAGAGAGTTATGCCAAATCCCCTCTGATCGTCCTGACGACGGAGCAGAGCGATGCGATGAAGGCCAAAGGTCGGGAAGCCGGTGCGACGGGCTGGATCATCAAGCCCTTTGTCCCCGAACAGCTTCTGCAGGTCGTGGAGACCGTACTGAAATAGTCCGTCGCCCGCCCACAGACCGGGCAGACGGTATAAGCACCGGAAGCGATTTTTCGGTGCGTGCTAATAATAAACGTTTAGGAGGTAACCATGGCCAATTTTGATATCAACAAATACCGCAGCATGTTCCTTGAAGAGGCCCAGGACCTTTTTAGTAGCCTGGAGCAGATCCTGCTCGAAGCCGAGAGCAGCGGCTCACTGGATGATCAGACGATGCAGGAGCTGTTCCGTGATATGCATACGCTTAAAGGGGGAGCCGCGTCGGTCGAGTATGTGGACTTTACCCGCTTTACCCATGAGCTGGAAACCTTCCTGGATCGGCTGCGAAACCATGAGTTCGCCTACCGACCGGAGATGGCCGACTTTTTCCTGCAATCCCTTGATGTGATGAAGGAGTTGATGCTGCTGGAGAGCGACGGAGCAGTCACCCCCCAGCAGTACGACGACATTACCGCCGCATCCCTCGAACGCCTCCAGGAGTTTGTGGCTCATACCGAGACGACACCTGCGCAAAACGAAGCGTTCGGATTCTTTACCGAACCCGAGCCCCAGGCACCGTCAGCGGAAGCTGAGGGTGGGGGATTCGGCTTTTTTGACGACCCGGAACCGGCGGAAAGCGGAAAGAAAGAGGCGTTCGGATTTTTCGAACAGGCGGAAGCCCCCGAGGTGGCAAAACCGACTGCAGCATCTGCCCCGGCCACTCCCACGGAAACAGGCAAAGAACGGGTGGCTAAAAAAAGCAGTATGAGCAATACGATCCGGGTCGACCTGGGTAAGATCGAAAACCTGATGAACAATATCGGGGAGCTGGTCATCGCCACCTCCATGATCTCGCAGTTTGTCGATTCCCTCACCGATATGAAACTCAAAAACAGTTTTATCGAGAAGATGGACCTGCTCGAACGCCATATCCGGGAGCTACAGGAGTCGGTCATGTCGACGCGGATGGTCCCGATGGAGGATATCTATGCCAAGTTCCCCAAGATGATCCGGGATACGGCCAAGAAGCTGGATAAGAATGTGGAGTTTAACCACTTCGGTGACAGCGTCGAGATCGATAAAGCGATGATCGAAGGGTTGACTGATCCGTTGATGCATATTATCCGAAACGCCATCGACCACGGGATCGAGTCCCCCGAGGTGCGGGTCGCGGAAGGCAAAACAGAGCACGGGACCCTGATGATCGGTGCCGAACACGCCAACGGTCAGATCATCATATCCATCGCCGACGACGGCAAGGGGATCGATGTGGACCGTGTCGCCAACAAGGCAGTGGAACGGGGTATCCTGTCATCCGAACAGCTGGCCGTGCTCGGCCATAATGAAAAGGCGGAGCTGATCTTCCACCCGGGCCTGTCGACAGCTGAAAAGATTACCGATGTCTCGGGACGCGGCGTAGGGATGGATGTGGTCAAAAACAATATCACCAAACTGGGTGGTGCCGTCGGGATCAAGACCGAAGCGGGGAAAGGGACGACGATCACGATCGTCCTTCCGCTTACCCTGGCTATCCTGGACGGGCTGAATGTCACGATCGGCGATATGACAGTCATCCTGCCGCTGGCTTCCATCGTCGAGTCCCTGCAGCCCACGGCCGGTATGATCAAAACCGTCGGTGACGGCAGCGAGGAGCTGCTGATGCTGCGCGAGGAGTTTATCCCGGTGGTCCGGCTGCACCGTTATATGAACATCCCACCCAAAAACGACACCCTTACCGAAGGGATGCTGATCGTTGTCCGGGGAGGGAACCATAAGGTGGCCCTTTTTGTGGACGAGTTTAGAAACCAGCAGCAGGTCGTTGTCAAACCGCTGGATAAAAACTTCCACAATATCCAGGGTGTCGGCGGGGCGACGGTGCGCGGTGACGGGACGATCGGGCTGATCCTCGATGTCCTGGGGATCGTCGACCGCTTTAAATATATGGGAAGTGAGGCGGCGGCATGAACGAGAACCCGACCAACATGTACCTGACCTTCCGGCTGGGACAGCAGACCTTCGGGATCGAGATCACCAAGATACGGGAGATCCTGACCTATCCGGAGATCACCGAGATCCCCGATTCAAAACCGTGGGTCAAGGGGGTCGTCAACCTCCGTGGAGCGGCAACCCCGATCATCGATCTGCGGATCCGTTTCCGGACCCAGAACGAACCGGGCTATAACGACAAGACGATCGTGATCGCGACCAAGGTGAACGAAGAGCGTTTTATCGGATACGTCGTAGACGCCATCAGCGATATCGAGTCGGTCAATACCGACGAGCTGATGCCCGCATCGGGAAGCGGGGTGATCGACGCCCGTTTTCTTCGAGGGTATATCAAAAAAGAGGGCCGGATGATCGTCATCATCGATACGGACTCGATACTCTCCGAACAGGAGATGAGTTTCCTGGACCAAACGGCATAAAGGAATAAGAATGTCACAGATCGAACATGTAAGCGACAGCAACCAAGAGAACCAGGTGATCACCTTTACCCTGGGGCACGAGACCTACGGGGTCGAGGTGACCAAGGTGCGGGAGATCCTTACCTACCCCAGGGTGACGGAACTGCCCAATGCGAGCCAGTGGGTCAAGGGAGTGATCAACCTCCGGGGCGAAGTGACCCCGATCATCGATTTGCGGATGCGTTTTAGGACAAGCGATACTCCCGAATACGGGGAGCGTACGATTGTACTGGCAGCTCGGACGGCAGATAACCGGATGGTCGGTATGGTGGTCGATTCCGTTCAGGACATGGAGACCATCGAGTGGGAGAACATGGCCCCACCACCAGAGATGGGAACGACAGTCGGAAGCGAAAATCTCAAAGGACTGATCAAGACGAATGACCGGATGATTGTCATCCTGGATATTGAAAGGATCTTGGATAAAAAGGAACTTGAAGCCCAAGGCGTAGCATAAAATTTATTTTCAGGGGGAAAGAGATAAATGAGATCTATCAAGTTTAAAGTGACTGTACTGATTGTGAGCGGTCTGTTGATCTTGGCTTCGATAGTCGGAACAATTGTGTATGTGAATGTTTCGGATGCCATGATCGAGGCAAAGTCGGCGCAACTGAATGCGATACGGCAGATTAAGAAAAATCAGATCAGCTCATTCTTTTCGGAAAGACTGGGGGACCTGGAAGTCCTTTCCAAAATGGGGGAGATCCAGGCAGTCAGCGGAAAGTTGAGTAAGATAAAAAAAGAGTTGAAGGTCGGCAGCACGGAACCCTTCCCAGTGGAAGATCCTCGTGTCAAGGCGGTCTTTCGGGAGTTCGATACGGGGTTGAAACACTATGTTGAGACCTACGGCTACTATGATATTTTTATTCTGGACAAAGCAGACGGGCATGTCATGTATACGGCAGCCCGTGAATCGGACCTTGGGGCCAACCTCTCACATGGAAGTCTTAAAGAGAGCGGCCTGGCCTCTGTCTGGCGGAAAGCTCTGGCATCCGAGCGGCCGGTTTTGGTGGATATGGAGCCCTACGCTCCTTCCGGGAACGCTCCGGCGATGTTCGCTGCTGTCCGGGTAAAAAGTGCAAACGGGGAAACAGCGGCGGTGGTTGCCCTGCAGATCAGTGATCGTGCGATAAATAAAGTGATGCAGGAGCGCAGCGGTATGGGTGAGACCGGTGAGACCTATCTGATCGGCTCGGATAAGCTGATGCGGAGCGACAGCTATCTCGATCCGAAAAACCACTCGCTAAACGCCTCTTTCGCCAATCCTGTGACGGGATCGGTAGATACGGAAGCTGCGCGTGAAGCCCTACAGGGGAAAAGCGATGTCCGTGAGATTATCGACTATAACGGCAACCCGGTCCTCTCCTCCTATGACCGGATCGATTTCGGGGATTTCCAGTGGGCGATCCTGGCAGAGATCGACAGGGCGGAGATCATGGAGTCGGTCTATGCACTGCGCGACCAGATCATCATAGTCTCCATGGCTGTTGCATTAGTTGTCGCGCTCCTGGGGGTCTTTGCGGTCAATATGATCCTCGTACGTCCGCTGAACAGTTTTCAGTCGGGTCTTCTAAGTTTTTTTGCGTACCTGAACCGGGAGAGCAGTTCGGCCGATCCGGTGGCACTTGACAGTCGTGACGAGTTCGGGATGATGGCAGCGGCGGTGAACGAGAATATCGAACAGATCGCCGCGGGTCTGGCCAAA
>JBNKTC010000013.1:0-67898 GCA_050297855.1 Campylobacterales bacterium | reverse complement strand
GGACATCTCAAACTGCTTCAGCTCATCCCGTGAATAGATGATGATCTTGTTTGGTTTATAGTTCGCTAGAAGTATCTCTGTATATTTCTTCCCGAAACTCCCGGTCCCGCCGGTGATTAGTATGTTTTTGTTGTTGAACATCGCCACCCTTTCGTAAACATCTGGCTAAGCAAAAAGTGTTCTTATCTTTAAGTCCATAACCTATTTTCCGGCAATAAGAACAAAATCTTTTTGATTATTTTTATTTAAAAAATCTTCTACACTCGGATGATACCAATCGCGCTTAATATTTATGTTTTTTGTTCGAATATAGATTTTTTTATCCGGATACTCTTTTCGGATACGTTTCAAAAAATCGGGAAATGCCTCTTTATAGGCAAAGTAAGGTTTATAGCGAGGGCGCAGATTGAGGATATACGGACGGAGATAATTCAGATGCCGTTCACCAAAGACAACGATATCACCGCCTGCAATATTTTGATATTGATCCAGCAATGCGACTTTTTCTTTTTCATACCCATTACCGGTCATTATGTCCTCTGTGACATGCACAAAAACATGATAAGAATACGAGAGTACTGCTAACACCATCAATGTTGTTGAGATTTTCTTTTTAAGCTCATGGCGCTTTTCCAGGCCATTTAGAAGAAACACGAATATCAATAATGTAACCGGTGCAAAAAACCGAAAACCAAAACTGTCAAAAAAAGTCATGTAGCGTAAAATAATGACTGAGAGGATATACACGCCAGCTACAACCAGCAAAACACAGTTAGAACGATCACAAAGCAAGCGGGTGGAAAATATGATTTTTGTTTTTTTAAAAACAAACCATATGATCAACATTTGAGCTATAAACGAAAGATGTGTATATTTTGCTTCTAAAAAATCTGTTTCTCCCCAAAAAGCCATCCAAAGCATATACAAAAAGTCTATCAGTGTATCTTCTGCCCCTATTCTCTCCATCCCAGTGACAAAACCGGTTTGCAAAAAGTTATTATAAAGATAGAGCAGCATCAATAAGCCGGATACTATCCCGATACCGACAAGTCGCCACATAACATCATATGATTTATGATATTTGGCATACGCAACGTATATAACTACAACAATACCCGAAAATGCACCGATATATTTACATAAAAAAAGTGCCAATATGGATATAGTCAATAATAGTTGCCATTTAAATGAAAAATCATGTTGCAAGATATTTTGCAGGGCATAGACAAACAGTAATAGAAAAAAAGTAAACGGGACTTCTGACCAGGTGTAAGAAAAAATTTCTATAAAAGATGCACTGAATAATAAGAGAACGTACAACGAAAACTCTTGTACGTACATTCTTTTCAAGAGCAGTACGGTCGATATAAAAAAAAGTACATTCAGAAACTTTGAAGCCCAAAAAACAGTCAACCCGCTTATTTTGGAAACAAAAGCGATCAACACAGGATATCCAATAGGCCAAATAGCAAAAAATTCTTTTTCGTTACTGTTATTCATCCCAGATGCTACGGTAAACAGACCATGTCCATCGATAAGGTTTTGTGCCAACCGAAGGTAATACGTAGAGTCTGGTGTCACATAACCAAACAAATGAAAATAAGATTTTAGGATAATAGCCAAACTGCCAAATAAGACCGTCAAAAATAATATTGTATTTTCTTTACTTTTAATAGAATTCCTTTTTTTCTCATGAATCATGATTATTATATAATGCACGACCTTGCATGAAGGATATATATGCTTTTTAACTCTTACGAATTTATTTTCTTTTTTCTTCCTATTACATTTTTTTTATACTTTTATTTGAACCGCATGCGTTTGACAGAAGCTTCCAAAGGATTCCTTGTCCTCGCTTCCCTCTTCTTTTACAGTTGGTGGAATATTGTTTATCTTCCGCTGATCCTTGTATCAATGCTCGTCAACTATGCAATAGGAAACTCCATTACCGAAACAAGAAGTGGAAAAAAAGTTCTGGTTTCCCCAAAAGTGCTCTTGAGCACGGGGATCACCTTTAATATCGGGCTGCTGGGGTACTTTAAATACAGCGATTTTTTTATTACATCTTTAAATACCGTCACCGGCACGACCTTTGAAGCTTTAAATCTTACTTTGCCTCTGGCTATCAGTTTTTTCACTTTCCAGCAGATCGCATACCTTATTGATTCATATAAACAACAGACACGAGAATACGACTTTTTAAATTATGCCGTCTTCGTCTCCTTCTTTCCCCAACTCATTGCCGGCCCAATCGTCCATCATAAAGAGATGATGCCGCAGTTCGCACAACTTAGAAACAAGGTGCAAAATTACAATAATATTGCCGTTGGTCTCTTTATTTTCTCTATTGGACTGTTTAAAAAAACCGTCATTGCCGACACTTTTGCAACATGGGCCAGCCACGGCTTTGACCAAGCAGAAGTTCTCACGTTTTTCGAAGCCTGGGCTACATCACTTTCCTATACTTTTCAACTCTATTTTGACTTTTCAGGCTATACCGACATGGCTATCGGAGCAGCTCTTCTTTTTAATATTAAACTTCCGATCAATTTCAACTCACCTTATAAAGCATGTGATATTCAGGATTTTTGGCGTCGGTGGCACATCACGCTCTCTCGTTTTTTACGTGACTATATCTATGTACCATTAGGTGGAAACCGAAAAGGGGACTACAGCACCTATAGTAACCTGATGATCACGTTCCTTATCGGTGGGCTGTGGCACGGTGCGGGATGGACTTTCGTTTTTTGGGGTTTTTTGCATGGGCTGGCTCTGGTAATCCATCGTGTATGGAAAAAATTGGGACTTGCATTGAATACGGGAGTGGCATGGTTTGTAACCTTTAACTTTATCAATTTTACCTGGGTGTTTTTCCGGGCGAAAGAGTGGGACGATGCCCTGAAGGTTCTCACTGGAATGCTAGGGTTGAATGGAATAATGCTTGATATACACTACACAGCTCTTACCTCTATGCTGGACTTGCCGATGCTGACAAGTGGAGCGCTTTTTACCTATATGTATGTGGATCATTCCATCAGTGTTCTCTTACTGATCGGTTTTATTATGATCCTTTGGAAACAAAACTCCAATGAGATCGCAGCATCACTTTCCCAGAAGAAAACGACTGCTACATTGCTGTTGAATATCTTATTGTTTTTGTCCAGTTTTCTCTACACCGCGTATCTGGGCGTCGAATCAGAATTTCTATATTTTCAGTTTTAGGAACAGACATGCAAAATTATCGATACGTTTATTCAGCTGTTTTTATCACATTGATTGTAGTCGTTTTTAACATTATCATTTTAGAACTTTTTGTACGGTATATTGTTATTCCGAAAGACAGTTATTACCAAAAAGAGCAGCTTATCCGTTCAACCGACCTCCCTGCTCTCGACTATATCGCCTTGGGCGATTCGCACCCGTTTAACGATCTTCTCATAAACGACAATGACTTTTTCAACTTTGCATATCATTCTGAAAACATTGTCCAAAGCTACTATAAATTCAAGTTCTATCTAAAACAGGGCCTAAAACCTTCTTTTGTCCTGTTACAGGCGGATGATCACTGTTTTTCCCAATACCGTGAAAGCATCAGTGACTACACTCGATATGAACGTTTTTTGTCCAACGACGATAAAAGAGAGCTCAAACACAACTTTCCCGAAGTCTTCCTGGGCGGCCAAACACGTTCGTTTTCCGGATTGATACAATTCTCTCCGGAATATGCGCCTTTTATTCACAAAACACTGTGGAAATACATCCGAAATGGTTTCAAGCTAAAGAAGGAAAAGGAGTTTATTACGGCACAAGGATCAGGTATAAACCATCATGTTTTTTCAGACTTGACTCAGGATGAAAGAACGCGTGATGCGACTAAACGGTTTGCCAAACAGTTTCCTGACCTTGAAAAAGTCACCAGTCCGCGTTTGTTAGCATACCTTGAAAAAACCATCAGATTATGTCAACAATATAATATAGAACCTATTTTGATCAGATATCCCATTTCACCGACGTACGATAAGATACTTCAAGAGAATATTCAAAAGAGTGTAGTAAAAGAGCTCCGCAAAGTAAGTCAGAAATATGATATTGCTTTTTATGATTTTTCCCAGTCTATTTTTGAAGAAAAACTTTTTTCGGACCAAGATCACTTAAATGAACGGGGGGCCAGAGTACTGGGCGAATTAATCAAAAAAAAGCTTTTTGATCGGTAATCCCCAAACCGGACGACAGTACAATTCCCATGAATCCGTTTTAACGGTCCAATAACCCGATATACTGTTTGATCACATTCTTCTTATCGAACATGTCCGTATAAGCCGCCGATATCTCAGGATACCCCTTTAACGCCTTCTGCATCGTTTCCGCCAGCCCCTGTGCGTCGCCTATGGGAGACAGGAACTGGCGCAGCGTGCCGTGTAAAACGTCGCGGGCACCCGATTTACAATCCGTACTGACTGCCGGCGTCCCCAGGATCAGAGACTCGACCAGGACCCTGGGAAGGCCTTCGCTGTCCGAACTCAAAACAAGCAGTTCCGCATTTTTGATAAAAGGATAAGGGTTGTCAACCCAGCCTAAGAAGAGTATGCGCTCTTGAAGCCCATATTCGGCCACCAGCCTTTCCAGTGCTCCCCGCTGTTTTCCCTCACCGACGAGTAGGAGTTTATGGGGGATCTGTGCACGGCGGTACGCGTCGATCAAAACATCGTGCCGTTTGACCGGATTGAAATTACCGACGTGCAGAATAAAAGGCGAATAACTCTCTGCACTGCTTTTGGCCAAAGCCATTTCAGCTATTTTTCCCCGGTCGAAGGGGTTATAAATCACTTTAATCGTTTTCGGCCGCACACCGATCACTCCAAGCAGGTCCTCCTTGACCCCTTCTGAGATGGCGACGATATTTTTCCCGTCGTACATCTTTTTGATCTTGTTACTGTCCCGTCTTCTTCGCCATCCATGCGGTGCAAAATAGGATGATGGTGTAATATGGAAGATATAAAAAACATCCTCTAATCCCAGGTTCGCTTTGGTCGTTATATTATGGGCAAACGGCAGACTGGAAAAGACGAGGTCCGGGTTGATCTGACGCACTTTCTGTTTTAAACGTTTTGCCAATATGAATTTTTGGATGATTTTAGGGGTCCAGGCAGCGATATGCATGCCAATGACCGTACTCTGAACGCCATGGGGCAATGCCAGCGATACATCGTCCTTTAAAATCAGCAGGGAGACCTCGCAGCCTGTTTCGGCAATCCCTTCGGCCAATGTTTTGACAGTTTTTTCGGCACCCCCGTTACGATACAGCGGGAGGATAAAGACAGCCTTTTTTTTCTCGATCAGTTTTTTGTATTGTCCGGCACTGAAGCGGCTGTCAAAACGCTGTAGGTTCTTTTCGTCTATCGTAGGATACCTCTCCAAGACCTCATCGATCCGTTCAGCCAATAGCGTGTCATCGCCAACGGGGACTAAAAAGCGTTCCAGTCCTTCCCTTAAAATCTCGCGAGGACCCGACGGACAGTCCGTACTGATAACCGGGGTCCCCAAAATAAGCGACTCCACAAGGACTCGCCCCAGCCCTTCCTGGTCTGAGGAGAGGATAAGCATACGCGCATGTTTGATCCAGGGATATGGATTGTCGTGCCAACCGGCAAAAAGCACTCTCTCCTCGATCCCAAGGTCTGCCGCAAGCCTCCTGATCTTCTCTTCGTCGCCTCGGGATCCCAGCAAGACCAGCTGAATATCGCTTTTGACCTTTGCAAAGGCTTTTAGCAGTACATCGTGCCGTTTCCGTGAATAAAAATGTCCGACTGAAACGATATAGGGTTTTCCCGGGAGCGTAACCGGAACTTCGGACTTTTTCTCTATCTCATTGACATCAAACGGGTTGTATATCACCTGAACGGAGAGCGGTCTGACCTTCAATACATCCAGGAGATCATCCTTGACGCCTTCGGATATGGCGATAATGTTTTTATCTTTGTAAAGTTTTTGAAGCTTTTTGATACCGCGGAGTCTACTCAGTTTTTTTTCGGAAAGATATTTTGACAATGTATTGTGCACGATATAGTAGGTGTCGATATTCTGGCGCCCTGCTCTGGCCACGATTTTATTGGAAAAAGGGAGACTCGAAAAGATAATATCCGGTTGTATCTCACGGATCGTTTTCGAAAGTCTGTGTGTAAAGATCATCTTCCGCATCAAAAGCGGCAGTCTGTCGATCAGATCACTGGAGAGTCTTTTTACCGAGATCTCTTCCGGGAAATTCAAGGTAATCTCATTACGGATCACCACCAATGTAACGTTGTACTCCTTTTGAAGTTCCCTGATCAATGTCGTAATCGTCTTTTCGGCTCCCCCCCGGTGAAAGGAAGGGAGTACAAACATCACCTTTTTCATTCAAGCCCCATCAGTTTTCTAAAGTCGCCGTGCGTACCGTATATCCATGACGCCCTTGCCACAAGAAGAAAAAGCAGCGCCGTTGCCGCATATTTTAGGAATATAAATTTTTGCCCCGCTGCGATTTCGCCGTCAGGCTGCTGTATCTCGTCATCACGGGATAAGGTGATTGCGATCAGGGCAATAAAAACAACAAAATAGACGTGCCCCTCCAGCGACCGGTTCCATAATGAATAGAGTAATGTCATGAATATCAAGAGGTACTGCATGTTTTTTAATATACGATCCGGTTGCCGGTAACGGTATATCTGGTAGAAAAGATTGAACATCACGACCAGCCCGACCAGTCCGAACTGTATCCCCACAATGAAGTACTGGTTATGAAGTTGAGGAAAATGCTTCTTGATTTTTGCATATTTTGGGAAATTCTCCTTCATATGTGCGCGGAATGCTGCCATATGATCGGAAGTCCCAACCCCCAGTACAGGATTTTCCCAAAACAGGTCGAACAGTACAATATCTGCCACAACCCGGTAGCCCCAGGATGTAGCATATCGGCCCCGTTCAAACTTCTTGATGTCTTTTTGTGCGAGCTGTATTCTCTTCTTAAACGTTGTAGAATAATTATAGGCAAGCGATAAGACAACCGACAGTATGATCACGCTAGTCAGTAGCATCCTGATGATATTTTTTCTGTATATCAGCGCCATAAGAAGCACAAAGCCTAGTACAAAGACCAGCTGTCCGCTGCGCCCCCCGGTAATAAAAAGATTACTGGTTACCGTAACAAAAAAGACCACATGCAGAATCTTTTCATGAAGCGACAACCGTTTTTCCAGCAGAAGCCGCTGGAAGACCATCAAAGAGGTAAAAGCCAGCATCATGCTGTAATTGAGGTGGTTGACAAACGGAGTCGGATTCCCGGTATCTCCCCATTTCGTCGGGCCGAATACACCGAAGAACATACCGTATGAGTAGATCTCATTGACCAGCATGCCGAAAAGAAACGCCGTGATCACACGGCTGACGAACTCGTGCCTAAGAAAAGTCAGAAAAAGCAGGGGAAGAAGGAAGTAGCGCAACTCGTGGATGTAAGTCAGCCCCTCTTTTGGCGCGCTAGACCAGATAAGGCCGATAAAAAAGAGTGCATAATAGAGCAAAAAAGCCTGTACGACCCTGTTTGAAAAGGCACGGAGCAGTTTCTCTTTGTACCCTCCCCCAAAAAGAAAAAGGAGTATCAGCAGGGAGAGGACAAACTCATACCCCTCTTTACTGAATGGAAGGAAAAAGGCAAAGATGACTAAAAGATGGTTACTGTATAGATCGAACCGGCTCCGGTCCGTATAGTGTCTGACAGATGCGACAAGCCTCATGCTTCCACCAACTCTTTCTGCGCCTTGTCATAGTCTTCGGGAATTCCGATATCGATAAAATAGGCATCATAGGTTTTCGCATACAACTGCAGCGAATCAAGGTTTGTTTCCAGAAAGTTCTCGAATGAAAAAACAGCCGGCAGCGTATACTCTTTGAAGATGTCACGGCTTAAAATATAGACGCCGCCGTTTATTGCCCCTTCCCTTTTCGGCGCCTTTTCCAAAAATGCCCGGACCCTACCGTCGACAACCTTCACAATACCGTACCGGTCAAAATTTTTCATATTCTTTAAAGCCATCGTCATAATGGCATCACTCTGCTTGTAAAAGTCCAGAAAATCGGCAAGATCGACATCAAAAAACGTATCACCGTTGAGGACAAACGCCTCATCTCCGCTAATATACTTCATTGCTTCACTGATGCCACCCCCCGTACCCAGGGGCTCTTCCTCGACGACATAGTCGATTGTCATGCCGTGGAATTCATCTCCAAAATAATCAAGGATAGTCTGGTATTTATACCCTACGGATAAAACGATATGCGTTATCTTCTGTTTAAGAAGATAACGGAGAAGGTAATACAAAAAGGGCTTTCCCCGCACCGGAGCCATCGGTTTGGGGACATCGTTGACCACGGACTGCAGCCGGGTACCGAAACCTCCGGCCAGGATGATCGCCTCCACTAAAACCCTTTTCCGAACATGCCCTCTTCCACGACGGCACAGATGATGTGGCCGATAAGGATATGGGCCTCCTGGATGCGCGGGGTCTCGTCGGAGGGAACGGTGATGCAGTAATCGCACATCGTCTTCATCTTCCCGCCCGTGGAGCCGGTAAGGCCGACCGTGACCAGGCCCATCTCCTTGGCCGTTGTGAGGGCTTCGAGGATGTTCTTGGAATTCCCGCTCGTGGAGAGGGCGATAAACATATCGCCCCGCGCCGCATTGGCTTCGAGTTGACGTGCGAAAAGCCTCTCATACCCGTAATCGTTTCCGATGGCCGTCAGGATCGACGTATCGGTTGTAATAGCCTGGGAGGCCAGACCCGGACGGTCGAAATAGAACTTGCTCACGAACTCACCTGCGATGTGCTGGGCATCCGCCGCGCTCCCGCCGTTTCCGGCGATAAGGGTCTTGCCGCCCGCACGGTACACCTCCAGTGCCCGCTCTCCCACGGTACGGATCATATCCATCAGCTCCTGCGAGGCCAGGAGGCGCTCTTTGGTCCGGATCGACGACTCGACCTGGTTTCGTATCATCGTTTCCATCAGATTCTCCATGCCTGTGTCCCATTCTTTGTAAAAGATATGTCGTGGACCGTCCCCCCGAAGGATTGGAGGGTTCGGATCACATCAAGTTTGCGTACGGGGTCTACGACAAACATCATAAAACCGCCGCCGCCTGCCCCGCTCACTTTCCCGGCATACGCCCCCGACGCCTTCGCCGCGTCATAGACCTCGTCGATGGCCGGGTTGGTGATCCCCTGGGCCATCCGCTTCTTGGTCTGCCAGCTCGTATCGAGGATGTCCGCAAAACGGACCACATCCCCCAGCAAAAGTGCCTCTTTCATCGCAATGGCGTCTTTTTTAAGCTGATGCATCGCATCCAGGGAGGTGGATTTCTCCTTTTTGGCGTTGTTTACCTGCTCATCGATGATCTTGGCACTCTCCCGAGACGTACCCGTAAAGTAGAGCAGCATAGAGCTCTCCAGTTCGTTGATGATCCAGTTTTTGACGCGGAGGGGGTTAACGATCACCTTGTCATCTTTGTAAAACTCCATAAAGTTAAAACCGCCGAAGGTCGCGGCATACTGGTCCTGCTTGCCGCCCGAGAGGCCCACGTCGATCCGCTCGATCTCGTAGGCGAGATGGGCGATGTCGTATTCGCCCAGGGGCAGTCCCAGCCACTCGACAAAGGCTTTGAGGATCGAAACGACCAGGGTGGAGCTTCCCCCCAGACCGCTGCCGCTGGCCGCATCAGAATAGGTGGTCATCGTAAAGGAGAGGGGTGCATGGGCAAAATCCCTGACGATCCTGTTGTAGATCCCTTTAAAGAGGTCCAGCTTGCCGTCAAAGGCCAGCTGCTCGCTGCTCGCGTACTCCGCCTTCTCCCCGATATCCTTCGCCTCGAATACGATCTTTCCGCTGTCGTTGACCTCGATCGTCGTGTAGGCGTACATGTTGATCGTCGCGTTGAGGATATTGCCGCCGTAGAGTTCGCTGTAGGGGCTTACGTCGGTCCCACCGCCGGCCAGTCCCAGCCGAAGAGGTGCCTTGGATCGGATGATCATGCGTCCACCCCCCGTACGTCCATTCTTTTAAGGAAACGACGGTTCTCCTCGATCAGCTCCCCGATGTGGGCCGTATAGGCACTCTGGATACGGGTATAGTCCGCTTTCGCCGTCCGGAGTTTTTCCACCAGGTCGGCCAGGTCGTCGTAGACCAGGGCATTCCCGTCATCCAGACGCCACGCATCGGCGTTGTCCCGGCTCAGGATAAGGGGGACGCCGATGGACGCCGACTGGGTAAGGGAACCGGTCAGTTTGTCCTGGTAGTAGCTCTTTTGCGCTTCACCCAGCAGGGTCATCACATAATCGGACGAGGCGACGCGCGTGAAAAAAGCAAAATCATCCAGCTTGTCGTGGAAGATAAAATACTCCTCCAGCCCGTTTGACCGCACCATGCTCACCAGCTGCTTGCCACCCTTGTTGTTCATGCTGCCGATGATATCGAAACGGATCTTGCCGATCCCCTTTGCCTTGAGCTCTTTGGCCGCCTCGATCAGGAAAGGATAATCCCGGCGCTTGAAGTTGATCCACCCCTGGATGGCGATGGTGAGGGCGTCGGGGTCCCGGCTGATCCCCTCAAGGGGAAAGCGCTGGAAATAGGGAAGAAAATAGCCGTCGATATGCTCTTTCTGCTCTTTGACATGGGCATAGACCTGGTCGCCGAGTACGAAGTTATACTCCCCGGGGCCTTTGTCGAACTCCTTGTGAAGCGGGTTGTGGAAGACCGTCAGCTTTATGCCGGAAAACGTCAGCTGCTTGAAGATACCGTAGTTCTCTTCCGGCTCGGCGGAGTTAAAGACGATCACATCCGCCCCTTCCCGGGCAATGATCGCATCGATGTGCTTGGCCAGGAAGAGCCGGCGTAGTTTCAGCTTCCGCATAAGATACCACCAGACGTTTCCCGCCACCGGTTTGACATCGTCGTAGACATCCCGCAGTTCAGCCACCTTCGACGGGACCACATAATAACTGCATGTGACACTGTCATCAAGAAGGGAAGGGAGAAGCTCTTCATAGAGGGGGAAGTTCTCCGTATGGTAATTGTTCAGCTCAAAAACAAGGACCTTTTTCACGCGTCCCCGCTTTCGTTTTTCTCGATCAGCATCGCATACTTCAGATAGGTGTTAAAACCCGCAAAGAGCGAAACGGTCAGGCCGTCCAACCCGTACATGAAGCCGCGCTTGAGGATATATTTTTTAAAAAAAGCCATAAAACCGCGTGCCGCGGGGGTGAAGTGGGAGACCTTTTTCCCCTTTTCAAACATCATCTTGGCACTCCGGTGGCTGAACTTGTCGATCTTCTGGGCCATATCGCTGAGGTCTTTGTAGGTGTAGTGGAGGATATGGCTGTTCAGCTTTTTGAGGTTCTTGGCGTCGACATGGGAATGCCCTTTGACCGGCAGATAACGGCATCTGTTTTTGTCATAGAGGCGGATAACGAAATCGGGATACCAGAGCTTCTGCCAGCGGTTGCCGATATAGGATTTGCGTCGGAAGGCATAGGCGTCGTGCCCGCCCGCTTCCAGGTCAAGGGCACGGATATCCCGTACCATATCCTCATCGAGCCGCTCGTCCGCATCCATGCTCAGGATCCAGTCGTTTGTGGCGTACTGTACCCCGAAGTCCTTCTGTAGGCCATCCCCCAGGTAGGGCTGGATATAGACCTTCGCCCCAAGGCTTTCGGCGATCTCCACCGTTTTGTCGCTGCTGACGGAATCGACGACGATCACCTCGTCGCACACCTGCTGCACGGAGCGGATGACCGCCTCGATATTCTCTTCTTCGTTTAATGTAATTATCGTTGCCGTAATCGGTCTGCTCATTTATCTCTGTCTCTTTTAAGATGGGAGCGGACGAAATAGTCCGTAATCGCCATCGTTGCTTTATAATATTCTAACGCACTTTTCGTTTGAGAATCTTTTTGGGCCGGGACCAGTCCCGTCCCGTCCCAGCTGAAATAGCGCACGGGACTCTGGGCCAGGACCGCACCCTCCCGGGATGCCGAAAGCCCCGACGCGTTAAAGGCGTAGTGGGGCCGTGCGGGATCGAGCATATTCTCCCCGAGGGTGATGTACTCCGTATCCGAAAGGGTCAGGGGGTAGAGCGTGGGGAAGATATCCTTGTGCGAGCCGAAGACCGTATCGTCGTACGCGTGCGGACGCAGGGCGTCCGGCAGGTAGAGATAAAACGGCACACCCCTAAACTTTATATACTGGGCCGCGGTAAAGCTGATCATATTCCCGAAATTGTGATCGCCGGTGATGGCCACGACGGTCTTCTCCCCCAGCGGCCCCTCTTTGATATGATCCAGCAGAAGCCCCGCCTTGTCGTTGGCGTACTGGTACGCTTTAAAACGGGCCGCTATCAGGTCCCGCTCCCCCGTCAGGCGGCTTTCGAGCTGCGGGGGGATATCCAGCGGTTTGGCCTCGTAATCTTCGGAGACGACATAGGGGGGATGGTTGGTCGTGGTCATGACGATCATAAACTGCGGCGTCGTCGCGTTCTTAAGCCGCGCCTCGACAAAATCGAAAAGGTACTCGTCGAACACTCCCCAGTCGTCTTTATACTTCTTGTTTTTGTCCTTGATCACCCCTTCGATCTCGTGGTCGCCGAAAATGTGGTCAAAGCCCTGCCTTGAGAAGAACTTATCAATATCCCGCCAGCCGACGTTCCCGCCGTAGACCAGGCTGGTTTCATACCCCTTGGCCCGGTACAAAAACGCCGGCGACGAACGGAACGAGGTCCTGAGGTACTCGTTCTCCGCGAAGTGGTCGCTTCCGGGCCGAAACGGCAGGCCGACCACCAGCGACTCCAGGCTCCCGATCGTCCCGTTGTCGCTTGAGGTGAAGTTTTTAAAGAGGATATCGGCTTCAAAATGTTTCGCCAGTGCGCCCAGGACATTAAAACGCTCGGACTGGAACTCTGCCAGGTAACTCCCGAAACTCTCCATCATGATCACCACGACATGGGGCCGGAGCTTCTCTATCGTAACGTTCCGTTCAGTCTTGAAGGTAATATTGGCGATCAGCTCTTTTTGGTCGATCGCATCCCGCCCCAGATGTACCCTGAAGGCATCGGGAATTCTGCCCCGGTAGCCCATCTTTTTGACCAGGTCGTACCGGCCGCTTTTGTTCTGTATACGCAGCTCCGCCGCGCGGTAGAAGGTGTGGACCCCGTTGATGCTCAGTTTGTTGACGAACATGTTGTTCGAAATGGCCGTATCCATGAAGCCCAGGGGGTACATACTCACCCCGCCCCGCCCCGCCAGGGCACTCCCCAGGAGAAACAGCACGACCAGCAGGAGCTGCACCGGCCGTGTCAGGCTCCAGGCGGTATGGAAACGCTTTTTAAAGAGCTTGACCAAGAGCACCAGCAACGTCCCCTCATAGAGCAGGAAAAGTGCAACGATCAGGGGGACGTTGTAGTTTTTTATAAGGGTACTCCACAGTGCCACCGTATCGTCATCCATGATCCCGAAGATGAGGATATTGATATGGTCCTGGAAATAGGAATAAAAACCGAAGTCGCTGGCCAAGAGCAGGCTGACAGCACTGAACATGACAAAATAGTAGAAGACCAGGATAATATTGACAAAACGGAGCGAATGGCTGTGCCGCAGCAGGTAAAACAGAAGCAGGACCAGGGTGGCCAGCAGCTGGATATACCCCACCACCGTCAGGTCAAACCGGAAGCCGAGGAAAAAAGCGTGGGCGACATCGCCCCAGAAGCCTTCAAGCTGGGCGAAGTCCCCAAAGCGCAGGAAAAAGACCAGCCGGAAGAGTGACATCAGTAGCAAGAAAGCGGCATCGGCGACCAGCGTCGCCTTGATCATGGAGACCAGCCGGTTAAACGGTTGTGACTGTTCCAAACCCTCGTTCCTTTTGTCTATGTATCTACCCTTTTTCATGCACACGGACGAAATAATCCGGCAGTATATTCAACCAAACTGAAATTACCGCCGGGTGCCCTAGCGCGCCCACTTGTTGCGTTTGAGCAGCATATTGATCAGCTGGTAGTTGGCCAAAAGCTCCGATTCGTAGTCGGTCAGCTTTTCGCCGCTCAGGTTCGTATCGAGTACGCGGCTAAGACTGTGCTGAAGATAGCCGTCCCGGCGGATCAGGGCGATGGAGTCGGCTTCGCTCACCAGTGCCGTCGTCTCAGTCCCGTTCAGCAGCGTCGAGCCGAAAGCGCTGTAGGGGCCTTCGTAGCCGGTCATATCGACGATCGTCGGCATCAGGTCCAGGTGGGAGGCCGTCCGGGTGTCGATGCGCCCCTCCTCTCCCGGGATGAAGATCAGCAGAGGGATATGGAAACGGTCAAGCAGCGAATCCCCCCGGGAGACGCTGAGGGTGTGGTCTGCCGTAAAGACAAAGACCGTGTTCTCATACCACGGGGCCTTTTTGGCCGCCTTCATAAACTCCCCCAGGCTCCAGTCGGAGTAGTAGAGCGTGTTTAAAAAACCGTTCTCCCCGTTGCTCTCGTGGGGGTATTTGTGGAACTGCTCGGGCAGGTCGGCATAGGGGACATGGGTGGTCCCGGTGAACATATAGCTGAAGAAGGGCTCTTTCAGCGTATCCAGCTTCGCTTTGAGGAACATATAGGTCTCGTAGTCCCACCCGAACTTCGATGCACCCGGGTCCTTGTACTCCAGCTTCAGCGGGATATCCTCCATCCCGTAAAACTGCTCAAAGCCCAGGGCCTCGGCGATGGCGTCGATACGGAAGGAGCGCCGCTTGGAGCTCTGGACGAAAAGGGTCTCGTACCCGCTCTTGTCCGCCATATCGGCTACCTTGGAGATGTTATACACCTCCAGTCCCCGCCCGATGCTGGGAAGGCCCGTAAAGGGAGGGATGGAGGTCAGGGTCGCCTGGATCCCCTGGATGCTGCGCTGGCCGCTGGCAAAGAAGTTCGTATAGAGCCTCCCCTCCTGTGCCAGGGCATCGAAGTTCGGTGTTACACCGTAGCCGCCGTGGCTGATCGCATCGATATACTTCGCACTCCAGCTCTCCATCAGGACAAAGACGACGTTGCGCTGCTTGCCGCCCGCACGGGCCTCTTTTTCGTACGGGTATTCGGGATTGGGACGCTCGGCGACATCCAGGATCGATGCGAGCTCCTCGTCGGAAAAGTAGTGCCGGACGGAAAATTTCCCGCTCTTTCGGGTGTAGTGGTAGGCGGTAAAGCAGCCGTTGAGGGTCAGGTTCCCCTGCTTGGCATTGCCCGAATTAAAGGCGTCGATCACGTTGATCGGCTTGTCCGAAAAGCTCCCCCGTACCAGGATAAAAAGCAGAAGAAAAAGCAGGATAAAACCTGTAATGCTCCGCTTATCGTAATCCAAAACGCTGACTGCCTTTTTGGAAAGACGGTTCAGGTAATAGAGTGCGGCCAGGAAAATCGGGATCAGGTAGGGGTATTCGTAAAGGAGCATCTCCCGGATAAACTCCATATCGTCCATCACCAGCAGCAGTTCGTTGGAGATGTGGCGTTTGACATAATCGAAATAGATGATATCCCCCACAAGCACTGCAGCAAACACCAGCGTCAGCAGCATCACGACAAAAGTCCAGAAGCGCACCCACCCCCTTCCGGCCAGTCGGCTCGGGAAGGCGATAAACAACAGCGGGAACGCGGTAAAGGTCAGGGCGATGGAGAGGTCGAAACGAAGCCCGTCGGCAAAAGCATCCAGGACCTGCCCGAAACTCAGATCGCTGAAAAAATCGAGGTAGGTGAGCAAAAAGAGAGCCCGAAAAAGAAAGAAGAAGAGCCCCAGGAAAATGACGGTCTTTAATACAAAGGCGATTCTACTCATTACTCGACTCCAGAAGCTGTTTTGCCAGGGCGGCGATCCGGGAAGGTTCGATCTCCCCGATGGAGAAGTCGTGACGGTCCAGGTTGCTCGGATCGACCGGTTTTCCCGTATCGACTGTTTTGTTGATGGGCGTGGTCAGGGTATTACGGAAGCTGGGTGTCGGCCCGAAGATCGTCACGGAGGGGCGGTTAAGCGCCCACGCCATATGCACCGGTCCCGTATCCCCGCCGATGACGAGTGCCGCCTGCTCCACCAGGGCGATCAGCTCGGGGAGGGAGAGCCGTCGCACGGGGGTCGCCAGGGGTGTGGCGGCGGCAACCGCCTCGGCCAGGGCCTTTTCGCCCTCGCTTCCCCAGACCACCAGGACCTCCCGTCCCAGCCGGTCGATCACGTCGGCCATCTGTTTTGCCGGGTAGATCTTGGAAGGCCAGGAGGCCCCCACCATCACGAGTACGGGCGCCTGCCCTCCCCCGGTGTACTCCCGGACAGCTTTGCGGGAAGCATCGTCCGTATAGAGAAAGGGGGTTTTCCCCAGCAGGGCCGCCTCGTCGATTGTCAGTTCCAGGCATTTTGAGACCAGTTCCGCACCTCTTAGGATCACGTTCTTATCATAGGAGATCGCCTGGGTCCTGCTGTAGAGCCGTGCCGCCATCCCTTCCCGCATGGAGTCGCGGTCGAAACCGCAGACGTTTTTCCCGATGATCCGGGCCATGATGGCCGATTTAAACAGCCCCTGCATATCGATGATGCAGTCGTACTCCCCAAGGCTTCTCAGCTTGCCGTAGAGTGCTTTGAGCAAGGCAAAGCTCTTCTCTTTTTTTGCCCGCTTTAAAAAGACTGTATGGATCGTGTCGATATGGGGGTTTCCGGCCAGGACGGGGGCAAACCCCTCCTCCACGATCCATTCGATACGGGTATCGGGATAGCGCGCTTTGATAAACTGCAGCACGACCGCCGCATGGATGATATCTCCCATGGCGGAGAGTTTGACGATAGCGATTCTCATAGGGTGATCGTCAATCCGTCGTCCAGTATTGTCAGATCAACGCCAAGCTGCTTGATCTCTTTCGTGATCTCGTCTAAAAAATCGGGTTTAAGATGATTGATATAGATATTCAATGGTGCGTCTCTTTTGATCTTTTTCAGTTCGCCCGCCAACAACCGGGGCGTCAGGTGTCTGCTCGCTTCCGCCAGTTTTGCCATGCGGGAGGGGAAGGAGACTTCGATAACGAGTGTATTTATATCAAAATCACCATTTATTTCCTCCCAAACCCGGTCGCACAGGTAGGTATCCAGGGTCAGCAGCGCTTTTTTCTTTTTTTTGGTCACGACGTAGCCGCAGCTGGGGACGGTGTGGTTTGTCGCAATGGGTTTTAAGACCAGGTTGTCGACTTCATACTCCCGGTCGCACTCGATCGGTTCGAAGACGATCGACTTCTCCTTCTGCCCCAGGAGGTCGATGTCGTTAAAATCGGGCCAGATCTCCCAGTTGAGGATATGTTTCTTCAGCGAAGCGATTGTCTCGGGAAGGGCGTGGATATGGAGCGGTTCGCTGCGGTGGGCGAAAAAAGCGTCGATCAGGAAGGGGATATCGATAATGTGGTCGAGATGGCAGTGGGAGAGGAAGATGTGATCGATCCGCCCCGCTTCTCTGCCCAGGGGTGCCAGGATATTGCCCGCATCGATCACGACCCGTTTGCTCAGCATAAAGCTGGTCGTGTTCTGGGACGCCCCTCTTCCGCCGTAGGCCCCGAGCACCCGGATCTTTGCCATCGGTACGGTTACCCTTTGGTCTTGTGGACAAAGACGCCGTTAAAGTCGGTGGGCGGCTCTTCAATATAGTGTTCGCACCGTTCGATATACATCTGGTAGACGTTGAGGTTGGTCTTGTCGTCCCATGCATCCAGCTCGTTGAAAATCTCCAGAGCCTCGGCGAATTTCGCATCCTTGTAGAGCGCGATCGCCTCATGGTAACGGTCAAGCTCCTCCTGGAGACGTTCACGGCTGACACCGTAGAGCGTCTCGCCGCTGGGCGGATGCTCATAATCGTGGATCTGCCAGATCTCAACAGGCTCTTTTTTCCCCTTGACCGTGACCAGGTCCAGGAAACGGAAAATATATTTGTTTTCCGGCAATAGCGCTTTGGTAAAGTTGGAGACGTTACATTTGGAGTTATAGAATTTACACAGTGACTCCAGCCGTGATCCCAGGTTGATCGGGTCACCGATAACCGTGTAGTCCGAACGGCTTGAGGATCCCATCTCCCCGGCGATCGCCACACCCGTATTCAGACCGATCCCGATGTCGACGATCGGTTTATGGGTCTCGTCAGCCATCTTGACGACGTTGACAAAACGCGGATCGGCCCGCAGTTTTTCATTTAGCGGCTTGAGGGCATGGAGCTGGTCCAGCGTCGCATCCACCGCGATCTCCGCGTGGTTGGGGAGATCCTGGGGCGCGTTCCAGTAGGACATGATCGCATCCCCGATGAATTTATCGACCGTACCGCCCGACTTGATGATGATCTCGGTCATCGGGTCCATGTATTCGTTCATAAACTCGATCAGCGATTTCGGGTTCCCCATCGCCTCGGAGATATTGGTGAAGTTTCGCACATCGGAGAAGGAGACGGTGATCTCCCGTTCGTGGGCGGCCAGGACGTTGCTGCCTGCATTGGCGATGATATCCTCCATAACGGCCGGGGAGACCTTGGAGGCGAACTTGCCTTTGATCATGTTTTTCTGTTTCGTCTCCAGAAAGTAGTTGAGTACGATGGAGATCATATAAAGCAAAAAGACCATAATGACGATGACAAAAAGGATATTGAGGATCACACCCTGGTCAAACAACATATAGTAGTTAAAGCTCATCAACCCCGCAAAGTAGATCGCAACGACGACCAGGGACGTAAAGGCCCCCGTATATCCGAGAACCGCCGAAAGAGTGATCCCCACGGTAAAGATCATGATGATATCGATCAGGACCGTCCAGGAGGGTTTGGAGATAAAATCCCCCGCCAGCATGTTGTCGATCACGTTGGCATGGACTTCGACCCCCGGGTAGACGGAGTCAAAGGGCATGGCCCGAAGATCCAGCAGGCCGGCGGCGGATGTCCCGATCAGGACCAGCTTGTCCTTGATGTCGCCCGGATCGAACTCATTGTTATAGATATCGACGGCAGAAAGGTAGGGGAAGGTCTTCGACGGTCCGCGGAAATTGACAAAAAGCCGCCCGTAACGGTCGGTCGGGAAATACTCTCGCTCCATCTTGACCCGCCCTGTCTCGTCGGTAACGTATGAGCCGTCCTTGACCACGGGGCGGTCGATGCGGAACCCTTCGACCCCGTACTCTTTGGAGTAGAGCACCGTCACGGCGTTGGCGTAGTAGAAGTTGCGCACCATATCGAGCCCCAGGGCCGGGTAGACGATGAAGTCGTACTTCATCGCGAGCGGAACGCTCCGGATGATCCCGTCGGGATCGGGGATGGTGTTAAAGTATCCCGTAGCCTGGGCGTTTTTCTGGATACGGGGCGTGTTGAGGATCGCCCCGTAGGGCTGGATCAGGTACTCCTGATCCATAAGCGGCTTCTCTGCATAGTTGCCCGAAGGGTCCGGCGGTTCCAGCGCTTCGACCCCGTCGTCCTGAAGTTTAAAGACATACCCCACCACCGTCGGGGTCTGAGCCAGGGTATCAGCCAGGATCTGGTCATAATCATCCACCCCTTTGGTCGGGTAGCCCAGCTCTTTGAGCACTTTGGCCGGGTTGGAGTTATCCTCTTCGGCAAAGACGATATCGAGCCCGATGATCGCCGCCCCCGCGTTGGTCAGGTTCTGCAGCACCTGTGCAAACTTGATACGCTGCCACGGCCACTGCCCCATCTCCTTGAGACTCTTCTCGTCGATATCGACGATCACGACTTCGCCCGTCGTAGGGATCTTGCCCCGAATGACAAACATATAATCACGAAGACGGTTATCAAGGGACTGGACGTTGGAGGGGAGATAGAGGTACATAAGCGTCACGATAATCGCGACAAGGAAACCCGAAAGCATCTGGATGGTTAAGCGACTCATGGCAGGACCTATATTTTTTGGTTACTAAAGTTTTATCATAAACTCAATTAATAAAGAAAGCCGCGTACGGGACCCACCCGTACGCGGCTATGCGACTGAAAGGTCACTTGTCGTGGCCGCGCTTGTTGCCCTGGTCCCCTTTGTCTTTGTCATGACCGAATTTATTGCCATGATCATCTTTATCGTGACCGTAGTGATGGCCGCGGTCTTCATGATCATCATCAGGCCCCTTTACCGGTGGGACGGCCGGTGTCGCCGGTTCACCCGGTTCGCCCGGAACTGCCGGGGTAGCACCCGGCTTCTCAGGCTCTTCAACAGGCTCTGGTTCCGGTGTCGGCTCAGGTTCCGGAGTAGGTTCAGGTTCGATCACGGGTTCCGGTTCTTCGACCGGCTCCGGCTCGACCACGGGTTCGGGCTCAGGTGTCGGCTCGACGACCGGCTCCGGTTCTACCACTGGTTCCGGCTCGACCACGGGTTCCGGTTCAACAACAGGCGCAGGAGCCGGTGCCGGTTCGGGCTCTTCGACTGGCTGCGGTTCGCTCACCGGTGCCGGCTCGACAGCAGGTGGCAGATCCGGTTCGGTCCCGATCGTCTCCTGTAACTCCCCTTCGGTTGCATCCTGGATGATCTCTTCCATATGCTCTTCGTAGCTTT
The DNA here is from genome assembly GCA_050297855.1 of Campylobacterales bacterium. Classification (GTDB taxonomy): domain Bacteria; phylum Campylobacterota; class Campylobacteria; order Campylobacterales; family SZUA-545; genus SZUA-545. The sequence goes on along the minus strand of JBNKTC010000013.1, from coordinate 47,308 downwards.
TTGTCTCTTCAGGCGTGTCGACGATCGGCAGCTCCAGGGTACCGGCTCCGTCGGGTCCCTGCTGTTTATCTGCTTCCTCACCCGTCATGTTGATAATATTCTCGATCTGCTGCAGCTTCGACTTCTCGTCCCCGCCGCCGGAAGAGCCCTTGGCCCCGCCGTTTTGCCCTTCACCCTTATCCTGGTCGATATTTTCGACCGCTCCGAAGATCCCGCCGATCTCGGTTGCCGTATAGGCCCGCGGGGTCGAAGGCATTTCGCCTTTTGCCACGAAGGTGATCTTACCCGCCGGGACGGTGACCGGTGCACCGCCCGCCAGGGAGGTTACGATGATCTCCCCTTTGGTACAGACGATCTTATCGCTCTTATCCCCCACCTGACCGAGGAAGTTGGTCCCGCGGATCCCGATCGTGGCCGTTTTGGTCTTGAGGCGGAACCCCTGGGCTCTCAAAGAGGCGATCTGTCCGGTGATCGCCTTAAACGCCCCCTGCTCTACCTTAAAGGAGACAGCGGAGCGATCCGCCTGCACATCATCTACGAGGAACTCCTCGATCTCAAAACGGCTGTTCTTCCCGATACTGATGATCGTCTCGTCGTTAAAGACGATCTGGGCGCGTGCGACCCCGATCGTCTCGATGATATCGGCCTGTTCTACGAGCGTACCCGCTGCGGCCTTCAGATCGCGTTTGCCGCGGTGGATCATAACGTTCCCGCGGCTGACGACAACGTTCCCGACATTGGCGAAGATATCGGTGATCAGTTTATTGATCTCGGCTGTCTTGTATTTCCGGGGGGTCTGGGGGACCGAACGGTCCGCCACGAGCGTAATCTTCCCGGCCGGGACCGTAATGCGCCCTTTGCCGTTACGTGCCGCGACATAGATCTTCCCTTCCGTACAGACGACTTTGTCCTCCTTCGCTCCGATACTGACGAGCAGGTGTGTCCCGTCCACTCCGATCATGGAGCGTTTGGTCTCCAGGCTGAAAGCTTTGGGGTTCGCCTTGGCGATTTTCCCCGTGATAAACTTGGCCGACCCCTCTTCCAGTACAAAAGCGACCTCCGAAGCGGCGGTCTTTTTTCGCTCATAACGATAGGTCTTGATGAGAAGAAGACTGTCTTTTCCCACCGTGATCACCGAGTCGTCGGGGAAGATGACCTGAGCCTTGGAGGTCCCGATACTCCGGATCCTGTCGCCGCTCTCCAGCGCGAGACCGTCCGAAGCGGTAAGTTTTTTTCCTCCCCGCTCGACATAGACCTCCCCTTTGCTGACGGCGATATTGCCGACACCTCCGAACACGAAACCAGCCAGTACGAAATACAGTAGTGCCAATCGTTTCATAAATTACTCCTCATCGATTTAACCTATTATACATAGATTTCTTATAGATTTCTAACCCTTTCCTCTTTTCTTTCTTTGACACAGGAATCTTTTACCTGAAAGCGTAGTTATACATCACGCTCAAAACGTTTTTTCGGTAGCTATAGAGGGCATAGTCGGACTTTACGTCGCTGTAGGTGTAGTTCAGGGTCAGGGACTCTTCGTCCGAACGGCTTATCAGGAAGGTCAGCGAGAGATGGTGGCTTTTGTCAAAGCGTTTGATCGGAGACGGTTCGAACCAGAAATCCTGCTTCTCCAGGAAATCGAGTTCGCGGTAGGTGTACTGGGGGAAGAAGGAGAGACTGTCACTCAGCTTTTTCTGGTAATTAAGCTTGACCTTTCTGATCGTGCTGTCGACACTGGTCTCCTCTCCCCGCACCTTCCGCCGCTCCTTCTGGGTCAGGTAAACGCTGATCCCCGGAAGCAGTTCGCCCACGGCATTCTGCAAACCCAGCGTCACCTCCTGGCTCGTGGCGTCAAAGTCCCGGTTCTCTGCCAGGAGATTGGTCTCGGCCTTCAGTTTGGCGTACCCGTACAGGGTAATACTGTCCACAAGGGGAAGGTAGAGTTTTGCCGAGAGGTCCCGGGCATCCAGGTACGCCTCGCCACCGTATCGCAGATACTCATACCCTACGGGCAGGATCAGGAAAAACCGGCGGCTTTTATACTCGATACCGGTCTGGACCCGGGTGAAGAAGATATCATACCCTCCCTCGCCCCGGTACCCCTTATTGTAAAGCGATGCGGCATTCTGCCAGAAGAAGTCGTTTTTGTCACCGCCGTCATAGAGATAACGCAGGTTGACACTCTCCACATGCCCGTAATCGGAGACCTGTTCGTTGACGGGTGTACTGCCCAGGGTCGGGATGATGTGGTTGTTGCCGTTATTGACGTTGTCATCGACGATCGCACCGGCGGAGAGACCGCCTGAAAAGAAGTGGCGCTTGCGGTACGACTCGATATTGACCATATATTTTTTTATGGCCCCCAGCAGTTTGGGGTCCTCTGTCAGGCGCAGCACCTTGCGGAATTCGATCTCCGCCTGTTCATACATCGCCAGTTTATAGTAGCTGCGCCCCAGTTCAAAACGGGCCCGGGCATTATTGGGCTCGATAAAGAGGACCCGTTCGTATGCCGCGATGGCACCGTCGTAATCCCCCAGCTCATAGGCACACAGTCCCAGGTAGAAGTTGACTTTGGAGCTGGACATATCCTTTAAAAAGAGAAACTTAAACGCCTTGAACGCATTTTCGTAATCCCGCGCCACATACAGGGCGACCGCCTGGATATAGGTGATATCCTTGTGGACCTCCACCCCGCTTTTGGCACTTTGGGGTCTCCTGCTCTCCGTGGGCTCGTACAGACTCATCAGGAACCACGGCTTTCGGTTCTCCTCCGAGAGACCCTCCAGCATATCGTCCATCTGCATCGGATCGGTATACTCTTTCGCCTCCAGCACCAGGAAGCATGACAACAGGATCCAGACACACAATCCAATACTGAAACGGCTAATCGCGGCAACCTTAGTCTTAAAACTATAAAATGTGACTATAATACTACGATGATGCATAAAATTAGATTTTTATTGAGCCTGTCGATACCGGTGATCACCCTGGCGGCCCTGCTTGTATGGTATGGTTCGCCGCGGAGGGGAGCAGAGATACGCTATCTCTTTATCGCCCAGCCAGCCGACTTGAAACTGGACGAGGACTTTACCCCGTTCGAGCTCCCTGTCGAGCTCAACAGCTCCCACCCGCAAAAGACCGGGACCACCCTGGAGGTCATGGAGGAAGCGCCGTTTCAGGCCCTCTACGATCAAAATGCCAGCCGCATCCGCGTCTCCCCCCTGAAAGGACGCTCGGGCAGAGGCGAGATCCACCTCACCGCTACCCTGGACAATATGTCGGTGACCAAAAGCTTTACGATCTCCGTCTCCGCCCTGAACGACCCGCCCCAGCCCCGTTCGCGCTATTTCGAGACCCCCGAGGACACCCCTCTTCGCGCCAGGCTAAAGGCCCATGACCCCGACGGGGATATCCTGACATTCACGATTCTCACCCCGCCGGAAAAGGGGATGTTCACCGCACAGAAAAACGGACGTTTCACCTATACCCCGCCCCGGGACTTTACCGGGAAGGTGACCTTCGTCTACCGGGCTGCCGATGCAAAAGTAAGCAGTACCTCCCGCACCGCAACGATCCGGGTCAAACCGGTCAATGATCCGCCCGAAGCCCTGCCCGGGGAGTTTCAGACCGATGAGGAGAAGCCCCTGGTCGCTACCCTCTCCATGCGTGATATCGACTCCGACTCCCTTACCGCACGTATCATCCGTACCCCGGAACACGGGCGCCTCGAACTCCTTTCCCGGGGGCGCTTCCGCTATACCCCAGGCAAAGATTTCTACGGGACCGACCGGTTCCGTTTCGCAGCCGACGACGGAAAAGCCCGTTCGACTCCGCAGGAAGTAGCAATAAACGTCAACAATATCAACGACCGGCCTGTCGCCCTGAAAACAGAGACTACCTGCCGGGAAGACACCCCCTGCAGCGGACGCCTGCACGTCCGCGACAGTGACAGCAAATACCATCGGTTCAGCCTTAAGTCGCAGCCCAAACACGGCAAGGCCACCCTTGGTAAAGAGGGGCGTTTTAGCTACCTTCCCGACACGAATTATTACGGGAGCGACCGCTTCGAGTTTAGCGTCACCGACGGGAAACTGGAGAGTCTCCCTGCCGGCGTGACCCTCACCGTCCGTTCAGATGACGACGACGCCCTGGCTGCCGTGGGGCGGCTGGGAGGGGCGGTTGTTACGCTGTATGATTACGATACCCTGGATGCCGGGAAACCGACCCCGCTTTATACCACGCGGACATCGACGGGCAAACAGTTCGAAGCCATCGGAAAGATCGCCCTCCCCCCCCAAGGCATCCGGCCCGACGGGATGTACATCCTGACCGTCGAGGGCGGCCGGAACTACGACTACGATGCCGACGGACGGCTGGACCGCGCCCCGACGCCCAACCGCGGCACGGTGCACCTCCTGATCCCGGGTAGTGCGATCCTGGCGGAACACGTCTCGGTCAATGTCCTGGGTGAGCTCATCTACCGCCGGCTTGCCACCCGTCTCAAGGCGGGGTATGACAAACCCAACCTCCTGGCGACCCTGGACGAACTCTCAGGCGAGTACCTGGCGGACGATATCGACGGGGACAGGAAGGTAACCTATGCCGATATCCTCTCCTTTGACTACCGAAGACATACGGACCGGCTCAAACAGCCTGCAGACTTTTTTCAAAAGGCGATAAAACAGCTGCATCAAAACATTACCCTATCCAACGGCCTCACCAGCCGCTGCAGCGAGACGCCGTCGGAGGACCTGATCTACGATGTGGTCCTAAACGGCGGCTACGCGTATATTGCCAACGGCAGCCGGGGACTGACCATCGTCCGCAAAGAGGACCTCCATGCCAAGCCGCTCGTACAGTACGACACTCCCGGCTATACGCGTGCCGTGGAGTCCTCCGATACGATTGTCTACCTGGCCGACGGCTCCGCAGGCATACGGATCGTCGACGTCAGCGACCTTGAAAACCCCAAGACCCGCGCGACACTCGATACCTTCTGGTATGCCCTGGATCTGGAGCTCAAATTCCCCTACCTCTACGTCACCGACGGATCGGCCGGGCTTATCGCCATCAGCGTACGCGACCCGGACCGCCCCGAACAGACCGCACTGGTCGACACACCGGGATACGCCTTCGGCCTTGCAGTGGCCGGGGATTTCGCCTATGTGGCCGACGGCCCGACGGGGCTTGTCATCATCGACATCAGCGATCCGGGGACCCCAAAGACCGTTACGACATACGACACCCCAGGCTACGCCTTCGATGTGACGGTCGACGGGCCGTACGCCTATATAGCCGACGGCTCGGCGGGCATCGTGATCGTCGATATCCGTGATAAAAAACACCCCAAACCCGTCAGTACGATCGCGACGGACGCCACGACGTTTGCGGTGGAAAAAGACGGGGAGTTCCTCTATACGGGGGAATACGAAGGCGGGGTGCGCGTATGGGACGTGGGTAACCCGAAAGCCCCCTTTAAAACAGCCGCCTACAGCGAACTGTGCGGGGTCTTCAATATCAAGATCGTCAGCGGCTACATCTACGCGTGCGACGACTATTCGGGTCTGGTACGCCTAAAAAAAGTCCGCAACCAGATACCGTAGATTAGACGCTCTGTGGAAGCAAATCCCGAAATGCGTTCTAAAATAGCTTCTTGGCGTAGTCCAACGCTTCTTTAGTAATCTCTTCTCCGCTGACGATCCGGGCGATCTCTTCGATACGTTCGGCTTCGCTCAGTTCGCGGATCAGGGTCTCACCGCCCGGTTTGCTGACCAGGAAGTGCTTGTCCGCCTTGCTGGTCAGCTGGGCCTGGTGGGAGATGGCGAAGATCTGGAAGCGCTCGGCCAGGAATTTCAGCACGTTGGCTACGCTCGCGGACTCTTCCCCTGAGAGGTTGGCATCGATCTCGTCAAGGAAGAGCACCTGGGTATTGGAGGCGACGTTAAACTTCACCTTGGCCGCCAGGAGTGCCAGGCGCATCCGGTTGAACTCCCCGGCGGATAGGTTATCCACTTCGGTCCCCCCGCTTTTCAGGATAAACGTATCGATCCCCGTCCCATCCATCGGCTTTTTCTCCAGTGTGACCGTCGCTTTGGGCATGTAGAGCATCTGCAGGTACTCATTCAGCGACGTTTCGAGTTTTTTGAGCTGTTTGGCCCGGGCATCGGAGATCTCCTTGGCCTGGGTATCGATCGCTTTTTCCAGCTCCCCCAGCTCTTTTTCCAGCTCGTGTTTGCTGCTGTCCAGATCCTCGTACTTCTCCAGCTCTTTTAGCTTCTGTTCCTTGTACTCCAGGGCCGCTTCGATGGATCCGTAGCGTTTGGTCAGGTCGGCGATCTTCTCGATGCGGTCGAGGACCGACTCGATATCCACCTCCTCCAGCTCTTCGGCGGAGTCGCGGGCATTTTCGATGACGCCGCGTACCTCGTTCATCGCATCGGAAAAGACCCCAGCGTCTTCGCCCAGCAGTTCGTAAAGCTCGTTAACCGCATGTTCGAAGGCGAAGATATCCTCCGCCTTTGAAGCCGCGTCTTCGATCTTGTCTTTTTTGGAGAGCAGCTTCTTGATCCCCATCAGCTCCTCGTCCTCGCCCGGCTTGGGGGCAACATCTTCGATACGGGAGATCTCGAAACGGGCGAACTCCTTGAGCTCCTCGACCTTCTGCTCCTGCTCTTCGAGCTCTGCCAGCTCTTTGGACTTTGCCCGGAAGTCGGCGTAATTGGCCCGGAAACTCTCCAGCGTCTTGGCGTAGCTTTTTGTCTGGGAGAGTACGGCATGGTCCAGCAGACCGATCAGGTTGGCCTGCTCGAACTCGCTCATGTTTTTGTGGTTGAGGTGGAATAGATATCCCAGACCCATATCCTTAAGACGGGTCTTGCTTACCGTCTGGCCGTTGAGGAAGTAGCGCACCTTCTCTTTTTTGACCTGTTTGATGACGACCTCGTCGTCCTCTTCGAAATCCTCGGGCAGCTCAAAGTTTCGAAGGCTCACTTCGGCGGTAGCGGCATTGGCGTCCCCCAGCCCGAAAACGGAGAGGATCGACTGCATCAGCACCGATTTTCCCGCCCCGGAACTCCCGGAAAAGACCATCAGCCCGCTTCCCAGCTCCAGCTCGGCCTTTTTGATCGTCAGGTTATCCTTGATAAAAACGCGCTCAATCATCTCTCTCTACTGCCTTTGGGCTGTCACGGTTAGACGCCCTTTTTATAATAATGTTGTACCATTATACACGGATACGGTTTTCAATTTTTTGAAATGTCAAATTGTTAACTTTTTAAAGGTTGACAACAAAAGACTAAACGTTATATAATTGCATTAGCATTCTAAGTATAAGAGTGCTAAAATAGCCATATCAATAAAACATTAATAGATAAAAGGGGAATCCAATGAATTTCAAACCTCTTGGTGAAAGAGTTATCGTAGAGAGAAAAGAGGAGGCGAAGACAACCGCTTCTGGAATCATTATCCCGGACAACGCTGCTGCGGAAAAGCAGACGGAAGGTACCGTCGTTGCGGTCAGCAAAACTGTCGAAGAGCGCGGTGAGATCGCCGTGGGCGATGTGGTCCTGTTCGGTAAATACGCCGGTACGGAGATCATGCTAGACGGTAAAGAGTATGTTGTTCTTAACAACAGCGAAAAAAATGATGAAATTCTTGTAAAAGTTATTAAATAAGGAGCACATAATGGCAAAAGAGATCCACTTTTCAGACGATGCACGAAACAAGCTGTACGAAGGTGTACGAAAACTGGCAGACGCCGTTAAGGTCACAATGGGACCGAGAGGTCGAAACGTTCTGATCCAAAAAAGCTTCGGCGCTCCGCACATCACAAAAGACGGCGTGTCCGTAGCCAAAGAGATCGAGCTCGAAGACACGATCGAAAACATGGGCGCGGCCCTGGTCAAAGAGGTCGCTTCCAAGACAGCCGACGAAGCGGGTGACGGTACGACGACCGCGACGGTCCTTGCCAACGCGATCTTCAAAGAAGGGCTTAGAAACATCACAGCCGGTGCCAACCCGATCGAAGTCAAACGCGGGATGGACAAAGCGGCCGAAGCGATCATCGCCGAGCTGCACAAGATGAGCAAAGAGGTCAAAGACAAAAAAGAGATCGCCCAGGTCGCGACGATCTCCGCCAACTCCGACTCCAAGATCGGGGACCTCATCGCCGAAGCGATGGACAAAGTCGGTAAAGACGGTGTTATCACGGTCGAAGAAGCGAAGGGTATCAACGACGAACTGGACGTCGTCGAAGGGATGCAGTTTGACCGCGGGTACCTCTCCCCGTACTTCGTAACAAACAGCGAAAAGATGATCGCCGAATACGACAATCCTTTCATCCTGCTGGTCGACAAAAAGATCACGAGCATGAAAGAGCTTCTACCGGTCCTTGAGCAGGTCAACCAGACAGGCAAGCCGCTCATCATCGTAGCGGAAGATATCGAAGGCGAAGCGCTGGCGACTCTCGTTGTCAACAAACTGCGCGGCGTACTTAACATCGCGGCGGTCAAAGCCCCGGGCTTCGGCGACAGGAGAAAAGCGATGCTCCAGGATATCGCGATCCTGACAGGCGGGAACGTCATCAGCGAAGAGATCGGTGCAACGCTGGAAGGTGCGACACTGGATAACCTCGGACAGGCGGCACGTGTCGTCATCGAAAAAGAGAACACGACGATCGTAGACGGTAAAGGCGACAAAGCCAACGTCGAAGGCCGTATCAGCCAGATCAGAGCCCAGATCGACGAGACAAGCTCTGACTACGACAGAGAAAAACTGCAGGAGCGCCTGGCGAAACTGACAGGCGGTGTCGCCGTCATCAAAGTCGGTGCGGCTACCGAGACGGAGATGAAAGAGAAAAAAGACCGCGTAGACGATGCCCTCTCCGCGACAAAAGCGGCAGTGGAAGAAGGCGTGGTCATCGGCGGCGGTGCAGCCCTGATCCGTGCAACGGCAGCGATCAAACTGGACGTATCCGGCGACGAAGCGATCGGCGCGGACATCATCACCCGTGCGGTCAAAGCCCCTCTGCGACAGATCGCAGAAAACGCAGGCTTTGACGCGGGCGTCGTAGCCAACGCCGTCGAAACAGCCAAAGACGCCAACACCGGCTTCAACGCGGCCAAAGGCGAATACGTCGATATGTTTAAAGAAGGGATCATCGACCCGACAAAAGTCGAGCGTATCGCCATCCAAAACGCCATCTCCGTATCCAGCCTGCTCCTCACAACAGAAGCAACGGTCAGCGATATCAAAGAAGCTGCCCCGGCAGCCCCAATGCCAGACATGGGCGGCATGGGAGGAATGGGTGGGATGATGTAAAAAGCTGACGCTTTTTACATCAATCCCATGTGAGACGCGTAAGTAAATGACACCTGCGTGTCATTTATAGCGTCGAAACCAAAGGCGTTGTGCACAAAGTGCACCGCCGAAGGAAGCTGTTCGAAGGCTTTGGCTTCGCTAACAACGCGTTACAATCCTAAATGTCGTTCGCGCCCGGCGCGAACAGTTAAATCTGGCTAGACTTCTTTTCTTTGTACTCTCTCATTTTTTGACCAAATCGTGTTTCAAACCCATCTGGATCAAAATATTCTAAAATCATTTCATTGCCTTTGAAAAAATAACTTATCAGATCAATCCATTTTTCAAGATCTATATTTCCATCAATTCTAAATAGTTTGATTTTGACAGGTGCCCTATACTCATTAGGAAACTGTGACTCTAATCTTTTTTTGTATTCATGTGTATAGACTTTTACAGCACCATCAAAATGTTGTAATAGTTTTTTTCGAATATCTCTTTCTGCGTGAATATATCTATTAATATGGAATTTATCAAATTTATATTCAGCATTTGATATTTCTTCTATTTCAAACGTTTTAAGATCGTCTTTATACTGCCATAAAAACTCTGTTCTATCCAAATCATTACTCAAATCAAAAATTGAAGGTTTCATTCTCTTTTTTACTGTCACACCTACCGAATATTTGTCATCTAATTTATTAACATCAAAATTTGGGCCAAACCATGCATCACATTCGACTAAATGCTGGAGATATTCCTTTGGCATTATTCTTTGCATATCAATTGCTATTCTAAACTTATTTACTTGTTTTGTTGTGTGATAATAAGAGAGAAATCTAGCTAAAAAATCAAAATTCGGATTTGAAGAATATCCACGTCTTAAAAATTGATGATAATGCAAAACATGTTTTTTATAAATAATTCCACTGTCATGTAAAATAAAATCTTCATCTAATAGCAGTAAACCATCTTTATCGAGTTTTTCTTCTAACTCAGGATAAGTCTTTAAAACAATATTTTTGTTTGGATCATTTTTTATTATTTCATCAAAGTTTATATAGTCAAATGAAACTACATGAATTAAATAATATAAAGAGACCCTTTTTAAATACTCTACATCTTTAAAGTTTGTAAAATCATCAAATTCAACTTGCATCCTAATTCCACCTGGAATAGTCATTATCAGTTGTTTGATCTCTTCAGTACTCATGATTGATAAATATTCATATCCTTCGTTTACTAATCGAAGTAATGGCTTAACTATTGGATTATCTGATGAGTCATACAAGTAATTTTGCAAAAAAATAGGAAAAATATTCAGATTTTTACATTCTTTATTCAGGACATCAATATCCTTCCTATTAAATGGCAATAAAAACATCTATATTATTCCTTGCCATGTCAGAATCCCTCCACAAACCAGTTCTCACTCCCCAAACCCCTCCGGCATCTCAAACCCTAAAACCAACGTATGCTTAGCTTCTTTCCCATGATTATGAAACTCTTTCACCACATACGCCCTGTCCGTAACCTTCTCCAGCCTAAGCTCCGTCGGCCGATTAAACACCGTATAGGCGATACTTCCGTCACTAGTCAATGTTGCATCCAACGTCATCGTCTCCTCCAGTCTGCCCTTAAAAAAGATGACATAGAACATCCGCAGCTTCTTCTCATGGAGATAGCACTTGACAATGGTGTCGTATCCGCTTTTTTCTTCGATATAGAATGTCTTATCGACTATCAAGTCGTTTGTAAACCGCATATACGACGTACTGTCCGCATTGGCATTGATAAGCAAAAACAAGAATTACCAGTAACCGTTTCATATTATCCCCTTGCGATTTTTACCCGACAACCCGATCCCCATGACTAGGCGGACTGGAGATAACCAAAAACACCAAATCCACATCCCCGCGATTACTCAACCGATGCGACACCCCGGCAGCCACATGCAACCCGTGATCCGCATCGATCGTATAAACCCCGCTATCCGTCTCCATCGTCGCGACACCGGAAAGCACATAAAAAAACTGCTCCGCCTTCGCGTGATAGTGCTTCACTTCAGCACCGCCGGGCGGGACACGTTCCCGGATGACACTCAGCCCCGGCGTCTTGGCCAGATGCCAGCCGTCGCACCCTTCTCCCCAGGTGTAGTGCTCGGCGTTTTCCTTCGATACGACGGCCATCGCTGCTCCTTTTCCCGCTTGCGGGCTATGCCTCTATAAACGTTCGCTGCAGGTAACGGTTGAGCGCGTCATAGTCTTTAAAACGTTCCTTCGGGACGAAGCCCTTCAGGCTGCTGTTGACCAAAAAGGCGTTGTTTGTTTTTAGAAGCATCGGCAGGTCGTTACTCCCGTCGCCGAATACGTACAGCTCCTCTTTTGCGACCCCCGTACTCTCCAGCAGGATATCCACGGCCGTCCCTTTATCAAAGCCCTTTGGCGTAAAGTCGACACTGTCTTTGTGGTAATAGGTGTTCATATCGCCGTTTTCAAACTGCTTGGCGAAGTCGTGGATTTTCGGGATGTCGGCGATATCAACCGGGAAGACGGTCAGGTTCACGTCGTTGGGCTGAAACCAGATGCTGGTCCCGAAAGCCGCCGAAAAGCTTCGCCGGATCTCCAGGAAGCGCACCTGGACTGCTTCGGGGACATCGATTTGGTAATAGCTTTTGGGCGGGAAAGCGGCACTGTACATAAGCGTCCCGCCGTTCTCGCCGATCACCATGCACTCCGCCAGCCCCAGCTGGCGTATCAAGCCGGCAATATAGCCAAAGGGCTTGCCCGATGCGAGGACGATCCGGTGATGCGTGGAGAGCGCCTGTAGGGTGGCAAGCAACTCCGCGCCGATCGGGCGGTTGATGTCGCAGAGGGTCCCGTCGATATCGAATATCAGTAGTTTTTTATCTATCATGTACTCTTCCTCTTTGTATATCCCCATCAAAAATAGACAACGGTCCTTCACTATATTCAAACATCTTAATATAGTCATCTCTTTGTGTATTAAATATATACAGCGGATGTTTTTGCTCAAACTTATTGTAGATTATTTTCTGACTCTCCGGCATACCCTGCCCTGTTCCTTTGTAACGATAAAGAGATGCCAATCCCTTCTGTACATACGCATCATTCTGGAACGTTCGAGGATTGCGTTTCAATCCTGGCGTATAGTGCCTGTTCGGATTAAAAATTTCCGTACCTTCCTGCGTACATATACCTGCTACAACATTGTGTATGGCGTAAACACTGGAAAGGGCCGAAAAACCGTAGATGGATACGATGTTATAACGACGCTTTGTATCAGTCATATCCATTAAGCTATACCCGATAACTTTTGTTTCCAATGCAGAACTGACACCATCCTCCACATCCCGCCTCTGGGCGAAGATGGCATTATACCCGGCTACGGGCTGGTTCAGTGCCATTAGAAAACTCTCTTGGTGATCTAAACAACCAGCGTCCAAAAACTTGAGTTTATGAATCAGATCACTGTAGTTGTCAAGAAAACCGAAAACCCGATCCTCTTTGTATTGGAACCTGTGTTTGTTTATCAGGTGCGCCAGGGCACGGTTGTGCTCGGCACCCCCCACTGTCAGGATATCGACGACCGCTTGCCCGCTGTCGACCATATGGGGGATCGTGATCGACTGGCTGGCGTTTCCATCCTGATCGACCGGCAGGGAGAGCATCATCTTGACCGGAAGCTTGATATAGATATCGTCCCACGCTTCTTTACAGTAATCTTCGACCGAAAGCGATAAGTCCGAAAACAGAGTAGACGTGACCGTCTCCTCTTCTTTAGTGCTGAACAGCTTATAAAAAGTATCGTTCTCCAGGTTTTTGTTGAGTATTTTTTTGCCATCCGAGAAGTAGACCCTGGCCTCAATGCATGCCTCGGATTTTTCTTCCGTAAAAGCCAGTGCCGACGGATCAGCCGAATACTCAAGCAACTCTTTTAAGAACTCGTTGTCTACGTCATTCTCATTCCCCGGTTTAAACATCATGACTTCTTTATTCCCAAGAATTTCATGCTGTATGAACGCAAAGAAATAACTCAACAGACTGACACCAAAAAGGTTTCTTTCCGAGAAGGCACTTTTCATATCGTTGACATAGGTGTTTTGGGTCCCATGGAGATCAAAGACCCCCTGGAAGATGTTCTGTTTTTTTTCTCTGTCTACGAGGGTCTCAAACAGCACCTTGGACGCATAGATGTCAAAAAGATGCAAATTAAAAATCCCCTGCCAGTTTTCCCGGAGTTTTGCATACTTTTTTTTATCGAGCTTCACGACTATGTGATCGACATAGCGGTTTTCAAAATAGTCCCTGTCACAGTAGGTATTGGTAAAGGAAAACCCCTTCTCCTGGGCCACCCTGGCGATCGGCATCACCCCCATACTGTCCGACTGGTGCGAGACATAAAGCCTGAAAAAATCGCTGATATCATACTCTTTCATAGTTATCTGCGCATTTGATATAAAACTTTCCAGGATGGGGTTGATATCCCGGATTGTGTTTTTCTCATGTAAAAGCACATCAAATAGTTTTTCAATAATCGATTTAAGAAAAGGGATCTTCGCACCGAACATCCACAAAAAAGCATTCAAGAAGGTCGCATAATCATCACTCCCTTCCCTCAACTCGTCGAGTTTTTCACTCCTTTTGCTAAAAGCAACGGTTGCCAGTTGATGAATATGGTCATACCATAGCTTCATATCCCTATCATCATGGATATTCTCCATGATGTTGTTCATCCGTTTTTTATCTACCGAAAGCCCTGTCATATACAGCAAATATGCGTTGTCCATCATGATCCTTTAGGTTTTGTTAACGAGACTCTCTTACCCGCGTATCTCATGGAGCAGGCGTGTAAGTGCGGGGACTGTCTCAATCCGGCTTAGCTCTTCTACAGTTTTCAACCCGGTTTCGGTTCCGAATTCGGGATTGGAGAAGTGAAGCCCACATGGATTAATACAACTAAAAATCGGGATCCTGAACTCCAGTGTATTGACCGCTTCGGAGTAATAGACCCAGGCTGTGGTCTCTTCGATCAGACGGGAGTCCAGGTATAACCGTACATCATACAGTTTTAAAGGAAAGTTTATATTACGGGGGGTCGTCGGATAAAACCGGACATTCTGCCGGTCGGTAACAATATCGGCAGCGATATCGGGGTAGAGTATCTTCTCACCCTGGTGTATCCGGATCTCCTCGACCGTCTCCTTGACGGCCGTTTGGAGTATCGTCCGGTCGCACCGTCCCGCCGGTGTCGTCCAGCATTCCGGGTCGTATCGCGTCAGGGTATTGCGCCGGGTTACGACCAGGCCGTCGTTGATAAAAAGAAAGCTCCCGCTGGAGACCAGTACGTCATGCATGAGGGTCTTATCGCTTTGCACGTTGTTCTGCATTTGGGATACCTTTTTGATACCGTCGTACCCGACATCGTCAAATCCGACCAGGCTCTCATTCCGGACAAACAGATCTATGCGGTCCTGTCTGATCGAAACTTTCGAGGCATACCAGAAGAGTTTGTCATCGTACTTCGCATCCAGCTGGTTTGCCAAAAGCTCTTCAACACACAATCCGTATGCCGACCCCTTGGAGACACCTGTTTCACGCGGCATCCGGTTCCGCCTTTTTTAAGCGCCTGATCATCCACCGCCACATCAGCGGCACCGCCCACGGGAAGAGGCGATAGACCCACCAGTAGAGCTTCTGCCCGCCGGGCGCGATGATGATCGCCCGGTCCTTCTCGATCCCCCGCATCATCGCGTCGATGCATTGGTCCGCCGTGGGGTAGCGGCTTTTGTCGCGCTGGTTTTTCTCCAGCTTGAGGTACGCCGAGACCTTCTCCGTATTATCGTGCATGGCCGTTTCGATGAATCCCGGACAGAGAAGATTGACTTTGACCCCGTAGAGCTGTGCTTCGGGACGCAGGGAGATCGTAAAACCGCTGACGGCATGCTTGCTGGCGACATAGCTGGTCATCAGGCCGCCGGGCATGAGTCCGGCCAGGGAGGAGACATTGACGATCTGGCCGTATCCCTGCCGGATCATAATGGGATAGACGAAATGGGTCCCGTACAAGACACCCCAGAAATCGATGTCCATCACCTTCTCCCACTGCTCGAGGCTCATATCCTTAAACTCCCCGTCCAGGCCGATCCCCGCGTTGTTGATCATCAGGTCGATCTTGCCGAATCTCGACTCGGTCTCTTTGACCATCTCCTCCACATCATGGTGGAGCGAAACGTCGGTCTTGACAAACAGGGCGTGGGCAGCCCCTTTAAGCCGGCATTTGCGGACGACTTCATCCCCCGCATCTTCATCGATATCGGCAACTACGACAGTCGCTCCCCTGCGCGCCATATAGAGACACATCTCCCTGCCGATCCCGGATGCCCCGCCTGTGACGATGGCGACTTTATCCTCAAACATCGCTGCTCCCCTCTTCCCATTTTTCAAATAATGCTTCCAGTGTGGAGACTGCACTCTCCACCAGTACGGGACAGACGGTATCAAAAAGCTGTGCATCCCGTGCCCGGGCATGCCCCTCGGGCGTACTGATATCGCACTGCAGCAGCTCACGGCACAGGATCGAGCCATGAGTATTTTTAAAAGTTTCGACAAAGGAGCGGACTGTTTTATAGACCGCTGCTTTTTCGGGGGAGTCGCCGGGCTGTGCCGTTCCCTCCTTGAGACCGATCACCATCAGCGCCCCGGTTACGGCGCCGCAGCTTTCCCCGCACCGGGCGAACCCTCCTCCGAATCCCAAAGCGAGCTTCAGTGCCGTCTCCCGCTCCAGTCCCAGCTCGTCGCAAAAGACACCCAGCACCGACTGGGAACAGAGATGACCCCCGGCAAACGACTCGGCAGCGGTTTTGCTCTTATCCATACGACCTCCTTATTATCATTTGTTTCTCCTCCTAGCGGCTCGTGACATACGCCATGTTCCCGATACTCTCCAGCTCGAAATCCTCCAAGAAACCCGCCAGTTCCTTTTTCAGGGATTCGCCGGAGTGGATCCCGGCGACTTCGCCGGCTTTTTGAAGCTGTCCGAGGTATCTCTTTCCCAGGGTGTTGTTGGCAACAAGACTTGTAAAGTAGAGGGGAGCGTCCGGTTTTTTGACCCGGGAGAGTTCGTGCAGGAGTCTCTCCTTTTCATCGAACATATGGACGATACCCTGGGCCAGGACCGTATCGAAAAAGGAATCTTCAAAGGGGAGGTCGAAGACGTCGCCCTGGACGAAAAGGATCGTATCGGGTATCTTACCCATGAGCTTTTTGAGACGGCGGCGCCCCTTTTGAAGCATTCCGATGGAACGGTCCAGCAGCACGAGGGGGCGATTGCCTGCCTCTTTGGCGTAAGTCGCGGCGGTAAAGACCAGCGATCCGCACCCCGCATCCAGTACTGACCCGCCGGGGACGGCATCCAGAGCTTTTTGGCAAAAAGCCGCATAGTCCGAGGGGCGGTTCCCCCAGAGCAGCCTGTTATAAAGTCCGTTGCCGATCAACATATCATAGAGGGTCACTTTCGTGTCGTAATCGGCCGGGCGCTCTGAAGCGGGAAGGGAGGAGTATATCCCTTCGGCGGTTTTCTCAAAACGTCCGCTATCCAACAGCGTTGCTATCATCCGTCTCTCCCATGCAAGGTCGAAAAAAATATGATAGCCTGATCGGTTTTATATCCCGCTTTTTAACGAAAGAGCTTTCCTTCATAGTAGTCGTATACCCATTCGGCGACGGCCTGCTTCTCCTCTTCCGTTAGCTTTCCCTTTAATGACGGCATCTGGCCGAAACGGTCCAGTGCGCCGGGATTGCACATGCTGTACATGATATCGGGGTTTTCGATGTAGTGTTTGATAAAGGCAGTCACGACCGCGCGGTGGATATCCTCGTCCCCGTCTTTGATCATAATGCTCCGCTTGAGCTGGCCGGAGACTTCGATCATCGGCGGGGCTTTGAGCTGATCCAGGCGCTGCAACGTATCGGCCCGGCTGATCTCCTTCATGTGGCAGCGTGCACACTGCTGTTCGAAAACCTTTTCGCCCTGGGTTGTGCCGTCGGCGTGTACGCCGGCGGCCAGAAACAGTATCATCCATATCCCGCGTTTCATATATATCCTTTTTTTTAAGAGACCATCGTATGCACTTCGCCTTCCAAAAGCATTGACAGCCGTCAATTTCATTACGGTTTTAAGACAAAAACGGGGAAAACCCCGAATTTCACAAATAAGTCCTGCGTAAAACACAATCGCGCCACATCTTTCCATTACAATGCTCCTCCCCATAAAATAAATCTAAGGAGGCAGAGATGAGAGATCTCTACTTTGACGGCGATTTGACGGTGGTACTGATAATAGAACTGGGCATCGTAGCGGCCTCGGTTTTCTTTACGGTATTGGAATAGGAGCAGTGAGTGACAGAAGTACCCTTATGGGGTATGGTAGTCCATACCCCACAGCGTTATTTGACCGCGGTCTTCCCGGTCGGAATTTTTTTGTTTTTAGTATCACGACCTTCAACCCCCTCATTTTACAGGTGTCGGACAGCTTCTCCGGCAGCGTAAGACTGCACTGGTACTTCCCATACCGACTCCCCCTTTTATAATACGTTGTTTCACCTCCTCATCACCCGATCGTACCGAATATATCCGCTTTGATCGCTTTTTTTTGATTTTTTTATAAAAACACCAAAACGCCCCAATTAAAACACAAATTAACCATCTCCCTGCGTTATAGTGATCTTTCACGCATGGTTATGAAGGGTCTGCATACACATACTTGTTCCACGTCATGTCATATAACCCCATCACCCTTCATAACTTTTCTTCCCCTGTGACAACTCCCAGCCGATTGCGTTACAATGGTTTCAGAAAAAAAGGAACACCGTGATGCAAACCCTCCCTTTCACACGACACAAAAGCACGACCTTTTTCCAGACCCTCTTTTTGATCCTGGTCATGCTGGCGTTCCTGACGCTTCTGGGACTGGTCATCGCAGGGGTCGACGGGGTGGTCATCGCCCTGGCCGGCGGGATCGTGCTGATCCTCCTCTACCCCACCATACGCCCCGATATCATCGCCCGGGTCTACGGTGCCAGGCCCCTGGATACGGAACGCTCCGCCCTGCTCTACTCCTACCTCAAAGAGTTGACGCGCCGGGCCGACCTCCCGGCCGTCCCGACCCTCTACCTGCTTCCCTCACCGATCATGACCGCGTTTAGTGTCGGTACCCGGCGCGACCCGGCGGTCATTCTCAGCCGGGGTATGCTCGAGCGCCTGAGCCTGCCCGAAATAGTGGGGGTCATGGCCCACGAAACGGCCCATATCGCCAACAACGACCTCCGGCTTATGGCCCTGACCGACATCATCAGCCGCCTGACGGCGATCCTGTCGATCCTGGGGCAGCTGATGGTCCTCTTTTTTCTCCCCCTCTACCTCCTGGCCGGTGCCCAGGTCCCCTGGGCCGGGATCCTGATCCTGGTCACGGCCCCCGCCGTCAGCACCCTGCTCCAGCTCTCCCTCTCCAGGGTGCGGGAATACGACGCCGACCTGACCGCCGCCCGGCTCACCGGTACCCCCCAGCACCTCGCTTCGGCCCTCTCCAAGATCGAATACGAAGAACAAAACCTTTTAGAACGTCTTTTCCTTCCGGGCCGGAAGGAGGAGGTCCCCTCCCTTTTCCGGACCCATCCCGATACTAAAAAACGGATCGAAAAGCTCCTGGCACTTTCCCTGCCGCCTGATGTCACGCCCCTTCACTACGACTCCGGCATCTACCGCTCCCGGGCCTTTGAAGATGAAAAGGCCGTCCGGACCCTGCTGCGCTATCTCCTGGGGCACTGGCACTAGCCCCTTTTTAGACAACTCGGTTTAGAATATGGGCATCAAAGGAGCCGATATGTTCAAAAAGCTCAAATCCTATCTCGCCGGGGTGTGGCGACACTTTTTTAAGATCGCCCTGCAGGGACTCTTCTGGCTCGCCCCCATCGTCGCCGTTTTGATGGTGGCGATCTGGCTTTACGGCAAAGTCGATCAGCTGACCGAGTGGCTTTTTGGCATTATCGGGCTCAACCCGCAGCAGTTCCAGTTCCTCTGGATCATGCTGGCCCTCTCCCTGCTTCTCCTGGCCCTCTACCTCGTCGGCCACCTGATGGAGACGCGGGCGGCCGCACTTTTTGAAAAGCTCTTCTCCAGTATCCCTGGATACGCCACCCTCAAAGAGCTCATCGGCATCTTCAACTCGTCTAAAAAAGGGGAGAAGCAGGTCCTGGTCGTCGCCATCCGCGGGTTTGCCGCCGAAGGGTACAACATCGGGCTGATGTATTCCCAGAACGAGAGCATCATCAAAGACCACTACACCGTCACCCTCTCCCAGACCCCGATCCCCAACGGGGGCTACCTCTTTGAAGTCCATAGGGATAATATCTATGTCATCGAAGAGGCATCCTTCGACCATAACGTCCAATACCTCCTCTCCATGGGGGTAAAAAGTTTTGCCAGGATCGTCAAGACCGACCCCAAACCCCTGGATGCGCTCACACCCTTTTCCAAATGGCTGGAGAAAAACGGCGCGCAATGAACTGCTCCGCTTTCCGTACCCGGCTCCTTTCCCTCCCCACAGGAGCTTTTGACGTCACCTTTCAGGGGCGTCCCTATCTGCTGACGATCGAACGGGTATCGGGCGGAAAAGTCACCAAGCTTTTTGCCAGGGAACTTGGCGGAAACGATATCGTCAGCGGAAACTACTTTGCGACCCTCAAAGAAGGGCTCCTCAAGCCGTGCGAGATGAGCGAAGAGAAGGTGGTGGACTTTATCCTGGGGATGCAGCGATGCAGTTAGCCACCTTTGCCGCCGGCTGTTTCTGGGGAAGTGAAGCGGTCTTTCGAGGGACCCGGGGCGTCATTGACACCTCCGTCGGCTATATGGGTGGCTGGTATCAAAACCCGACCTACGAAGATGTCCTAAGCGATACGACAGGCCATGCCGAAGTGGTCCGTGTCGTTTATGACGAGACATCCATCACCTACAATACACTGCTCCGCATGCTCTTTAAAAGCCACAACCCCACGACCCTTCCGGGTGAAAGATACAAATACCGCAGTACGATCTTCTGCCATACCGAAGCACAATACCAGGAGGCCGAAGCTTTTTTGGAGGCCCTGGGCCGTTCGGGGCGCTTTTCACGCCCGATCCGCACGACGGTCATCCAGGCATCCGAGTTCTACCCGGCAGAGTCCCGCCACCAGCACTACTACGAAAAACAGAACCGGACCCCAAGACGGTTAAAAAAAGAGGAAAAAAAGAGTCCCGATTGAAAAAATCCACATTTTTTTATCTTTTTTCCCGAAAATTGTTTAAAAAAACTGCTGCATGAACGATCATTTTCATGTATAGTATTAAAAAGGTAAACCTTTTAGAAAATGAATAAACTATAGATAGTATTTTCTTCTAACCGGGGAATTATTAAAAAAATATAAAATACTATTAAAAAAATTGACAGGGTGGATGTGTCGTGGAAAGTTTAAAAAATAAAACCCTTTTGTTTGTCGAAGATGATCAGGATGTACTGGACAGTTACCAGAAGATATTCAAAAAGTTTTTTAAGACCGTCTACTCCGGTAAAAACGGCCTGGAAGGCTTCGATCTTTATAAAAAGCACAAACCTGACCTGATCATCACCGATATCAAGATGCCCGAACTCAGCGGTATCGGCATGGCCAATAAGATACGTGCTGAAGACAAGGATACGATCATCGTCTTCCTAACCGCCTATACCGAAACCGACGACCTCCTCAATGCCATCGACCTTCAACCCGTCAAATATTTCGTCAAACCTGTCACGGCCAAAGATATCATCCAGTATTTCGAGACCACCCTTTCCTCATCCGCCGAGACAGCGACAACAGTCGAACTCGAACACGGTTACATCTACGACCGGAACAACCGCGAAGTAAAAGCCCCTGACGGTGCCGTACATCCACTGACAAAGATGGAGAGTGACCTGCTCAACCTGCTGGTGGACAAGATGAACGAGATCGTCTCGTACGACGAGATCGACCGCCTCTGGGGGGACAAGTTCATGTCCGTCAATTCCCTGCGGACCCTGATCAAAAACATCCGCCACAAGACCTACCCGACACTGATCGACAATATTCCCAACATCGGCTACCGGATCTATTTCAGAAAGTAGGCCTTCCCCGGCAGCCTTAAAACGTTCCCTGTTTTTACCGTTTTTCACATACTTTAACTGGCGAAAAAAGAAAAAACCTCAAAACATATCAATATATCTTGATATATAAAAATATTGATGCTATACTTCTCCATATACATAAGGAGATGCTATGGATATCTTTCTACAGACCGCCGGGGCGCTTAACGACGAAACCCGCGTCAAACTGCTCCGCTTTCTGGACCTCCACGGACGGATGTGCGTCTGTGAACTGGAGAGCAGTTTCGAGATGATCCAGTCCCGGCTTTCCCGCCACCTCAAGATCCTCAAAGATGCCGGCTTTTTGAAGGTCGAACGGGAGGGGCGATGGGCCTACTATTCCATCCGTTCCCCCCTGGACGCATTCCGACAGGCGGCCCTGGCGGAGATATCCACCCTCCCCATCGACCTCCCCGAACTGACCAGCTCATGCAACAAGGAACTAATATCATGAAAACCGTCCTCATCCTCTGTACCGGAAACAGCTGCCGCTCCATCATCGCCGAAGCGCTCATCAACCATGAACTGGGTGAGCGCATCACGGCCCACAGCTCCGGCGTGCGCGCCAGCGGCCGGGTCAACCCCAATGCCAAGAAGGTCCTGGAAGCCCATGGAATGTGGCGCGACGAATATCACTCCAAAACGTTGGAGACGGTCATCGACAACCCCTACGATCTGGTCGTTACCGTCTGCGACCACGCCAAGGAGACGTGCCCCATGTTCCCCCGCCCGGTCAAGACGATCCACGTCGGCTTCGACGACCCCGACGGCAAACCCTATAAAGCCTTTGAAGCGACCTTCCAGGAGATCAAAAACACCCTGCTGCCCGTCATCGAAAAAGAGCTCCTCTGATGTGGCATGAACTGAGCGGCCGACTGGTCTACGAGGGGTTCGGGCTGACGGGGAAGATCGCCGATGCGGTGCATTTTTTCATCTACGACACGATCAAGATCTGGTTCCTGCTGCTGGCGATCATCTTCGCCGTCAGCTTCCTGCGCACCTGGTTCAATACGGAAAAGGTCCGGGCCTACCTGAGCGGCAAGAGCGAATTCACCGGCAATGTCCTGGCGGCACTCTTTGGGATCATCACCCCCTTTTGCACCTGCTCGGCCATCCCCCTCTTCCTGGGATTCCTGCAGGCGCGCATCCCCGTGGGGGTAACCTTCAGCTTCCTTATCTCCGCCCCGCTTAATAACGAGATCGCCATCGCCATGCTCTTCGGCCTTTTCGGCTGGCAGATCACGGCGATCTACATCGGTTTCGGCCTGGCCGTCGCCATCATCGGGGGCTTTATCATCGGCCGGATGGGGGTCGAGAAGTACGTCCTCATCGAGGTTAAACCCCTGGAAGCGGAGCTGGAGATGCCCGAGATTCTCCTGACACCGAAAGAGCGGATACGCGAAGCGTGGGCCAATACCAGCGACATCTTCAAAAAGATCTATCTCTACGTCTTACTGGGCGTAGGGGTGGGTGCCTGGATCCACGGCTACGTCCCCACCGACTTCATCGCCGCCTATACGGGGGCGGACAACCCCTTTGCCGTCCTGCTCGCGGTGCTGATGGGGATCCCGATGTACTCCAACGCCGCGGGCGTCATGCCGCTCGTGGAGGTGCTGACCAACAAGGGGATGCTGCTGGGGACGGCTTTGAGCTTCATGATGGCCGTCACCGCACTCTCCCTCCCCGAGGCAATCATCCTGAAGCGCCTGCTGCACATCCGCCTCATCGCCCTCTTCTTTGCCATCATCGGGACGGGGATCGTCGGCGTAGGCTACCTCTTTAACGCCATCTTAGGCGGGGCGTGATGGAAACCTACCTCAGCGAGCTCATCCTGGAGGCGGGAATGCTTGCCGTAGCCGCGGCATTCGGTGTGGGGGTGCTCACCTCCCTGGCCCCCTGCTCCATCGTCACCCTCCCCCTGCTGGTCGCCGCGGCGGCCAAGGGAGCCGGGGAGCTGGAGGCGCAGGAGCGCAGCCGCTTCGCCCTCCGCTTCTCCCTGCTCTTTACGGCCGGTCTGGTGCTGAGCTTCTCCCTGTTGGCCTACGCCGCGGCACGGTTCGGTGCGCTGCTTTCCGTCGCCCCCGCCTGGCTCTACCTGGTTGCATCCCTTGCGGTCCTTGCCATCGCGCTGCAGGGGACGGGACGCTTTCGCCTCTGGGACAAGGGTCCGCTGGTCGAACGCCTCGTCCGCTTCCGCCTGGGGGGTGCCCTTCTTATCGGCATTATCTTCGGTCTTGTGAGCACCCCCTGCGCTTCGGCCCCGCTGGTGGCGGTCGTAACGGTCGCGGGCAGCGGCGGTGCGGGATACGCCTACGCCCTGGTGCTTGCCTTTGCCCTGGGTCACGGGATGCTGCTGCTGACGGCGGGGCTTTCGGTCAGTTTTGCCCAGCGTATCGCCTCCAGCCCCACGGCAGCCGGATTCAGCCGGATCTTCGGCCACCTCTTTAACGCTGTATTGCTGCTGATCGCCGTCTGGTTCGGCTACCGTTTTGTCGAACAGGTGCTGCCATGAGGTATATTCTGACCACACTTATCGCTCTGTTTATCCTTTCCGGGTGCGAGAAGCGGCCAAACAACGGTGTCGAAGATATCAAAGCATTCATCGGACAGGGGAAGCCCGTCATGCTGGAGGTGGGGGCCGACTACTGCACCGCCTGCAAGGAGATGAAACTCCTCATCGACGTGCTCAAAAGCGAGCAGCCGGACCTGACCGTCAAAATGGTCAACGTCTCCAAATCCCGGGAGACCGCCCAGGCCCTGGGGGTGAGGATGATCCCGACGCAGATCTTTTACGACGCGGACGGCAACGAAGTGTTCCGCCACGTCGGCGGCTACGGCGAAGAAGCGTTTCGCACCGTGCTAAAACAATATAACATTCTGAAGGAGAAGTGATGCTGCTGGCTTCGTCACTCTTTTTAATCACCCTCGTTCTGATCATCTGGCAGCCAAAAGGACTCCAGATCGGGACCACCGCCGTCCTGGGAGCTATTGCCGCCCTGCTCTTCGGCATCGTCGGTTTTAGCGACGTCGTAGAAGTCACCGCCATCGTCTGGGATGCGACCCTTGCCTTTATCGGGATCATCCTCCTTTCCATGGCCCTGGACGAGATCGGCTTTTTCGAGTGGGCAGCGCTCAAGATGGCGCGACTGTCGGGGGGTAACGGCCACCTGATGTTCGTCTACATCCTGCTCCTGGGAGCAATCGTGGCAGCACTGTTTGCCAACGACGGGGCGGCGCTGATCCTTACGCCGATCCTTCTGGCAAAGATGAAGCACCTCAAGATGAACCCGATGGCGGTCTTCGCGTTTTTGATGGCGGGGGGCTTTATCGGCGACTCCGCCTCCAACCCGCTGGTGATCTCCAACCTCACCAACATCGTCACCGCCGGCTATTTCGATATCGGGTTCTGGGATTACGCCAAGGCGATGTTCCTGCCCAACCTGCTCAGTATCGCCGCCTCCGTAACGGTGCTCTGGCTCTTTTTCAGAAAGGATATCCCCGGCCGCATCGACGTAGCAGAGCTGGCTGAACCGGCATCGGTCATCCGCAACATGACGATGTTCAAACTGAGCTGGCCCTTCCTGGGGCTCCTGATGGCGGGCTATTTTATCGGGGACCGCTACGACCTCCCCGTCTCCTTCTTCGCCCTGGGTGGCGCGCTGCTCTTTCTCATCATCGGCAGCCGGTTTAAGGCCGTCAAGCCCATTATGACGATCCGCACGGCACCCTGGCAGGTGGTGTGGTTTTCCATCGGGCTCTACATCGTCGTCTTCGGTCTTAAAAACGCCGGGCTGACGAATAGTCTCGGCGAGCTGCTTCTCTGGTTCAAAGGATTCGGACATGAGGCATATATCATTGCCACAGGCTTTACCGCGGCCATTCTCAGCTCGGTGATGAACAACATGCCGACGGTTATGGTGATGGATATCGCCATCGACGCCACGGGGGACAGCTTCCTGGCCTATGCCAACATCCTCGGCTGCAACCTCGGGCCGAAGATGACCCCCATCGGCTCGCTGGCGACCCTGCTGTGGCTGCATGTCCTGGCTAAAAAGGGCGTAACCATCGGCTGGGGCGAGTATATGAAAGTGGGGCTCATCGTCACCCCTCCGGTCCTGCTTGTCGCACTATTAGGACTGATTTAATATAAAAGGAAAACAATGAAAATCGATATTACCAACCAACAAAACGGTGTCAAGGCGCGTCTAAGCGGCTTTAGTACCAACGAAATCCAGAGCAAGATCGAAGCATGCCAAAACGGACAGTGCGACTGTGACTGCGATCCGTCCGTTATGGCAAAGATCGAGGGGATCGAACTCACAAACGAAAACGGCAGCACGACCGTCACGGTCACGGGCGATGTGGATGCAACGACCCTGGCCCCCATGATGGAGAGCTGCCTGATAGGAGAAAAAAAATGAAGATCGAAATTTTAGGAACAGGCTGCAGCAAATGCGAAGCCCTCTTTAATAACGCCAAACAGGCGGTAGGCAAAACGGGCAAATTCGCCCAGATCGAAAAGGTCGAAGACCTCCAAAAGATCATGGAATACGGCGTCATGTCCACACCGGGCCTTGTTATCAACGGGGAGGTAAAATCCGCGGGCAAACTGCTCAGTGCCGACGAGATCGCCGCCCTGCTGTAATATTTTTAAAAAAACTTATACTTTATAAACAAACCTTAAAAAAATAAACCATACTATGGGTTAAGGTTATTTATAAAGGGGGCCGTATGAGAGTAGAAGTTTTGGGAAACGGATGTTCCGAGTGCCGTGCCATGCTGGACAACACGATGGCTGCAGCCGCTTCGACGGAGGAAGAGATCGAAGTCGAAGCGGTCAACGATGCCTACCGGATGATGGCCTACGGCGTCACCTGCGTGCCGGCGCTTATTGTCGACGGTAAAGTAAAATCAGCAGGCAGGCTCCTCAGTGTCGAGGAGATCGCGGCACTGCTGCTTTTCAAATAGTCAGGCGAAATAGGAGCAGCAGTAGTCGGTCACACCGTGGACCTTGACGTCAAAGCTGCTGTTGGCGGGGACTTCGAAGCTCCCCTCTCCTTTGATCGTCAGCCAGCTGTCCGAACCGGGAAGTTTTACCTCCAGGTCGCCTTCGAGGATCTCCATCAACTCGGCTTCCGCCGTCCCGAAGGTGTACTCGCCCGGCATCATGATGCCCAAAGTCTTATGGGTCCCGTCCGCGAACTTGACCGTCCGGCTTGTCACCTGGCTGTCAAAATATCGGTTGGCCTTTTTGATAATCGTTACGTTGTTAAATTCGCTCATTCTATCCCTTTGTCAAAATTCCGACATTATACCACGCACCTTCTGACCGATATTATCAATAATTTATTCTTATATTTTAAGCTCTGATCAAGCCGAGTTGGTTAAGATGGAACTATTGTACGTCAAGAGCTGACAAGACCATACAAGGAGGTCGAAAGCTATGGAACATACACACACCGCACATCACGAAACACACACGCACCACGCTGCTTCCCACGGCCACCACGACCATTCCCACCATATCGGTATGTTCAGACAACGTTTTTATATCTCGCTGCTGCTGACCCTGCCCATCCTCTACCTCTCGCCGATGATACGCCAATGGATCGGGCTTGATCCCGCTGTCGCCTTTCAGGGACCGCTCCTTTTTCTTTTTGCCTCCGTTATCTACCTCTACGGCGGCTGGCCCTTTTTAAACGGGCTTGCCGAGGAGCTCCGGATCCGGACCCCCGGAATGATGACCCTGATCGCCATGGCGATGTCGGTGGCATTTTTCTACTCCGCCTTTACCCTTTTTGTGCCGTTTGGCAAAAGCTTTTTCTGGGAACTGGCGACACTGATCGATATCATGCTGCTGGGTCACTGGATCGAAGCCAAAAGCGTCATGGGGGCGTCGGGAGCCCTGGAGGAGCTGATCAAGATCATCCCAGCCGATGCCCACCGTATGGATAACGGGGAGATAGATGACATCCCCGTCAGCAAGCTGCAAGCCGGAGACACCGTCCTGGTCCGCCCCGGGGAAAAGATCCCCTCCGACGGCACAGTCGCCGACGGGGAGTCCCATGTGGATGAGTCCCTTGTGACGGGGGAATCCCGGCCGGTTGTCAAAAAACCGGGCGATCCCCTCATCGGCGGATCGGTCAACAAAGAGGGAAGCCTCACCGTAACGATCACAAAGACCGGCAGCGAGACCTACCTGGCCCAAGTGGTTGAGATGGTCCGAAGCGCCCAGCAAAAACGCAGCCGGACCCAGGACTTCGCCAATCGTGCCGCCGCCTGGCTCTTTTATGCCGCTACGGCGGCGGGAGCGGTCACCTTTGCCGTCTGGTACGGTATCGCCGGGGCGGACGAAGCCCTGGAGCGGACCGTCACGGTCCTGGTCATCGCCTGCCCCCATGCCCTGGGGCTGGCGATACCCCTCGTGGTCGCCCTCTCCACATCCGTGAGTGCCAAAAACGGGATCCTCATCCGTGACCGCCGCGCCTTTGAGGAGGCACGGTCGATCGATACGGTTGTCTTCGACAAGACCGGGACCCTGACAAAAGGGAGCTTCGGGGTCAGCGACACGCTCCTCTTCCAAGGTGACGAAGCGACGTTGCTACGCATCACTGCCGCCGTCGAATCGCGCTCCGAACACGCCATTGCCGCAGCCATCGTCGCCCATGTCAAAGCAGAGGGGATCACCCCGGCTGACAGCAGCGACTTTAAAGCGCTTCCGGGCAAAGGGGCCCAGGCGGAGGTGGAGGGGCAGCGCATCCATGTCGGGGGACCGGAACTGCTATACGAGATGGACGTCACCCTTGACGATCCGAGGATCGAAAGAGTGCAGTCCGAAGGGAAAAGCGTCGTCTTCACCCTACAAGACGGTAAGCCGATCGGGGCATTTGCCCTGGCGGACATCGTCCGGGACGAATCGGAAGAGGCGGCCAAAGCCCTTCATGAAATGGGCATCGGCCTCTACCTCCTGACCGGAGATGCAAAGGAGGTGGCGGATGCCGTAGCGAAACAGATCGGGATCGATCACGTCTACGCCCAGCTCCTGCCACACCAGAAGGCCGAAACGGTACACTCGCTCCGTGATACAGGCCGTACCGTTGCCATGGTGGGCGACGGGATCAACGACGCCCCCGCCCTGGCCGGGGCGGACGTGGGGATCGCCGTGGGGAGCGGAACGGATGTCACGATCGAAAGCGCGGACATCATCCTGGTCAAAGACGACCCCCGCGACGTGGCCCGGGCGATCGGGCTCGCCCGTCGTACCTACGCCAAGATGGTCCAGAATCTCTGGTGGGCCGCGGGGTACAACATCCTTGCCATCCCTGCCGCAGCCGGTCTCCTCGCCCCCGTCGGCATCGTGATCAATCCCGCCATGGGTGCCGTACTCATGAGCCTGAGCACCGTGATCGTTGCCCTGAATACCCAGACACTTCGCAACGCATAGGCGAAGTGTTGACTTTCTGTTTATTGTGATACACTATCATCATTCCCAAACTACCTTAAAAAAGCAGACTTATGCGGATATCACAGCTGATCTTGACCCTTTCCCTCTTTCTCGCTCCCCTTATGGCCAAAACCTCCTTCGAACCCGTCACGCTCCAGCTCCACTGGAAACACCAGTTCGAATATGCAGGTTTTTATGCCGCCATCGAAAAAGGCTTTTATAAAGAGGCGGGGCTGGAGGTCCGCCTGAAGGAGTACGAACCCGGCATCGACATCCTCCGTGACGTGACGAAGGGAAAAAGCGAATACGGTCTGCTCTACTCCAGCCTGATCGCTTCCTATATGAAAGGGGAGCCGGTCGTCATGCTGGCAAACTTTTTTAAACACTCCGCCCTGATCCTGGTCACCCAGCCGGGCATCGTCAACCCGAGCGACCTGAGGGGGAAAAAGGTGATGGGGGTAAAGGATGAGATCCTCAGCTCTCCCATCGCCCTGATGCTGGATAAATTCGGGGTGAAGATCGACGACATCACTCTGGTCCCCCCGACTTTCCGCCTGGAGGAGTTCGCACGGGGTGAGGTGGATGCGATGACCGCCTTTATTACCAACGAGACCTACCGCCTGGACCAGAAAAAGATCCGCTATAACATCCTCAACCCCGCCAGTTACAGCTCGCAGTTTTACGACGTCAACCTTTTTACATCAGAAGAGGAGATAAAAAACCATCCCGAGCGGGTCGAAGCTTTCACCCGGGCTTCCATCCGCGGATGGGCCTATGCCCTGGCTAACAGCGAAGAGATCATCGACCTGATCCTCGCAAAGTACAATACCCAGCAAAAGAGCCGCGACGCCCTGCGTTTTGAGGCGGAGATGGTCAAAAAGCTGATCCTCCCCGAACTCTATCCCCTGGGCAGCATCGAAAAAAAGATCATCGCGGATATGACCGAGAACTACAAGAAGATCGGTATCCTCCCCGCCGACGCAAAACGGGACTTCGGTCCCTTTATCTACGACCTCCATCACCCGGCCACGACGGACGGACCGCTCTGGAGCGAAAAAGAGCATCGCTACCTCGAAACCAAAAAACAGATCACGATGTGCGTCGATCCCGACTGGATGCCCTATGAGAAACTGGAGGAGGGGCGCCATATCGGGATCGTGGCCGATTACTACCGGAAACTCGAACATAAACTCGGCGTCCCCGTCACCATCGTGCCCACCGTCTCATGGACCCAGTCCCTCGCCTATGCCAAAGCGCGCCGCTGCGACCTTCTCTCCCTGCTGATGCAGACACCCGAGCGCTCGGAATTTGTCAACGTCACCCCCAACGTCTTTGATATGCCCTCGGTCCTTGCCACCCGCAACGACCAGTTTTTTGTCAATACGATCGACGATATCCTGGACAAACCAATCGGAGTCGTCAAGGGGTATGCCGATGCCGAGATGCTCCGGCTGAAACACCCCGGCATCAACCTCGTGGAAGTCGACGACCTGATGACGGGCCTGAAGATGGTCCGCTCGGGAAAACTCTTCGGACAGATCGACACCCTCCCGACCCTGGCCTACGCGATCCAGCGCGAGTTTACAGGGGAGTTGAAGATCTCGGGAAAATTCGACGAACGCCAGGAGCACGGCATCGGGGTTCGCAACGACGACCCGATGCTCTTTGAGATCATCAAAAAAGCGGCTGCCTCCATCGATGAAAAAGAGCGTCAGGAGATGCTCAACCGCTGGATATCCATCACCTATGAACAGCCTTTCGACTATATGCTGCTGTGGAAGATCGCCGCGGCGATCGGCCTTCTGGCCCTCATCGTCCTCTACCGCCAAATGATCCTGGCCCGCTACAACAAAGCCCTCAAAGCCGAAGTGGCCAGCCAGGTGGACGAACTGCGCCGTAAGGACGACATCATGTTGCGCAACTACCAGATGGCGATGATGGGCGAGATGGTCGGGGTCATCGCCCATCAGATCAAACAGCCCCTCAGCTCCATCGGCCTGACCGTCCAGGATATCGAAGAGGCGTACAACCACGGGGAGATCGACCGAAACTATATCCGCAATTTCATCGACACCTCCCTGGACCAGATCGAATTCATGGCCGACACGATCGACGACCTGCGCAACTTCTTCAACCCCAACAAGGTCCGGAAACGTTTCGATACGGCCCAGGCGATCCGAAAGTCCCTGCAGCTGCTCTCCAAACAGTACTATAAATACAACATCGCCACGATGATCGACGCGGACCCTGTCTTTATCTATGGGGTGGAGAGCGAACTGCAGCAGATCATCCTCAATATCACCAACAATGCAAAAGAGGCGCTGCTGGAAAACAAGATCGAATCCCCGCGCATCGCGATCCGAAGCCACCTTCACCCCGAAAGCGGCGACCTCCTGATCGAGATCGAAGATAATGCCGGCGGTATCCCCGAACCGCTCAGGGAACGCATCTTTGACGCCTACTTCACGACCAAAGGGGAGAACGGTACCGGTGTCGGGCTCTATATGGTCCGTAAGATCGTCCGGGAGTGCTTCAGCGGGACGATCACGGTGGATAATACGGCTGAAGGAGCCTGTTTTAAAATCCGCATCCCCAATACACCAAGCTGACTCAGCCGTCCCCGGTATGGGGTCACCCCTTCGTCATTAAAGCGGCACGACCCGGTTGCGGCCGCCCCGCTTCGCTTCATAAAGGGCCTTGTCCGCCCGACTGAATACAGAGACGAAACTGTCCTCCGTCCCCACCTCCGTCACCCCGATACTGACACTGATCGTCCCGACAGTATCGCAGTTGCAGCGATTCACCTCTTCGCGGATCTTGTCCAGCACCTTAACGGCCACATCGATCGTCACACCGCTAAGCAGCATCACAAACTCCTCACCGCCCCAGCGAGCCACGGTGTCGGCGGAACGCAGCTCCTTTAAAAGCAGGTTTGAGAGACGCTTAAGCACCAAATCCCCCGCGTCGTGGCCGTAGGTGTCGTTGATCTTTTTGAAGTGGTCGATATCGAGAACCGCCGCACACAAAGGCGTGCCTTTTTTGCTCATCGTATAGTGTTCGAGCTGGAAGAGCTCATCCAGTTTGTAGCGGTTATAAAGCCCCGTCAGCGAGTCGGTCGTGGCCATCTTCTGGTACTGGGTCGCCTTCTTCTCCAGCAGGACGTTGAGCTCCTTGAGCTCTTTTTGGTGGTTTTTCATCAGCAGTGCCCATTTGCTGTAGCTCATGGAGATCAGCTCTTTTTGGTTGATGATCCCGATAAAGTTCCCCGCATCCCCCACGACGACGACCCGGCGGAAGTGATGCTGCTGCACGAATTCGATGCCGTCTTTGACCGTCGCGTTCTCGTTGATGGAGATGACGGGGGAGCGCATATGGGACGAGAGAGGGGCGTCCAGGTCCACGCCGTCATGCAGTACATCGAGCATATCCTTGGTGGTCAGGATCCCCGCAGGGGTACGGTCCCCGCCGCAGATGATAACGCAGTCGTGGGTATTGTCCAGAAGGTACTGGAAGACGTTTCTAAGGGGTTCGTCGGGGGCGGAGCGCTTGACCCCTTTGTTGATCTTCAGCAATTCCCCCAGCCGGTAGTTCTCGATCATCGTCTCGGGATCGACACTGGCGATGACGTCCGTACTGGAGAGGATCCCGGTGAGCTCCCCCTCCTCGTCCACGACGCAGATATAGTCAAAGGACTGGTTCACGTACTCCAGTGCATCCAGGACATTGCTCAGGCGGTGGATCGTCGGGGCCTTGTGCATGGGGCAGTCGCCGAGTGACGAAGAAAAAGCGATCCCTTCGACCTGGAAGCGGATCAGGTCGTTGGCCGTGACCAGGTAGTACTGCCTTTCGTCCACGACGACGATGTCACGGTGGTGATGGCGTATCATCAGGCGCAGCGCCTCGCTGACACTGGCATCGATACCGATGGTCACCACATCGCGCGTCGCGATCTCTTCAACTGAAGGAAATTTCATACAAGGCCCCCACTTCTGTTATTTGAAATTCTAATTAATTTGTTATACTGTTTCCATAAACTCTCGCGTCTAACATCCAAACTTTAAAAAAGGGTTTGATCATGAAAATCGGTATGAGCGGGGCAAGCGGATTTGTCGGGACGGCGCTTCGAAAAGCGCTGGAAGAAGAGGGGCATGAGATCCTTCCCATCGGGCGAAAAGAGCTGGCCCTTGAGTTTGACAAACTGGCCGACTACCTGGAGGGGGTCGAGATCATTATCAATATGGCCGGGGCCAATATCGCCCAGCGCTGGACACGCGAGTATAAAAAACTACTCTACCGCAGCCGCATCGACACGACACACGCCATCGTCCGGGCGATCTCCCACATGGAGAAGCCGCCGGTCAAACTGATCTCCACCTCCGCGGTGGGGATCTACGACGAAGAGGGGATCCACACCGAGGATGACTACGGATATGCGGTCGATTTCCTGGGGCTCATCTGCCGCGACTGGGAGCGGGAGGCCAAAGCGGCCATCGACCTGGATGTGGATGTGGTCATCTTCCGTTTCGGCGTCGTCATCGGCAAAAACGGCGGGGCGCTCTCCAAGATGCTCCCCGCGTTCAGAATGGGTGTGGCAGGGACCATCGGCGACGGGCACCAGCCCTTCTCGTGGATCCATATGGATGATCTCATCACCGCATACAAAAAAGCGATCACTGATCACCATATGACCGGAACCTTCAATCTCACGGCCCCCAACCCGACAACCAATAAGATACTCACCAAAACACTGGGGAAAATCCTCCACCGGCCCACGCTTATCCCCCTGCCGCCGTTTATCCTCAAACTGATCTACGGCGAAGGGGCGGACGTGCTGACCGTCGGACAGAACGTCATCCCCAAACGCCTGCTCGACCGTGGATTTGCCTTTAAATTCCCCGACATCGAATCGGCTCTGCGCGACGTGCTTTAACTTAGCAGCTTGCACAGTACACTCATCTCCAGACTCTCCACAAAAGGGCTCCAGAGCTTCGAGACGGGAAAGGGTACGATCTCTCCCGTCGGACGGTACCCGTGCCGTTCGTAATAGGCGATAAGCTCATCCCGCCGGCTGATCACCTCCATAACGGCGGCCTGGACACCCCAGCGCCGCTTTGCCTCAGATTCGGCATAATGAAGCAGCTGTGTCCCTATCCCTTCCCCCTGTAAAACAGGATCGACCGCAAAAAGCCCCAGATGGACCTGTTTTCCGGTATGACGGGCATGCACCGAGGCGATAATTCGCTCTTTCTTTTCAACAAGCAGTACTACTGAATCGGGATCATCCAAGATTTTTGCAAGCCCTGCTTCATCGATCCGAAGCCCGCCTAAAAGATCGGCTTCCGTCGTCCATCCCCTCCTCGAACTCTCGCCACGGTAGGCACGGTTGATCAACGATACCAGGGCGGACACGTCGCCATGCACCGCCTCGCGGATTTCTGTATCACCCAAACAAAATACTCTTATCTACCGTAATAGGAGAGGATCGTCGCCTTGGCGATAGAGTGGGCGTTGATCATAAAGCCCAGCAACGCAGGGGAAGCCTTGGAACCGGCCTCCAATTTGGCTACATCGAGGGCATGAACAGTAAAGAAATATCGATGGGGCTTGTCCCCTTTTGGCGGACATGCTCCGCCAAATCCCGCTGCACCGTAGTCGGTCATCCCCTGGTCGGCTTTAATCTTATGCATCTTGGCCGTATTGCCAAAATCCGCAGGAAGTCCCGAAGCCGAAGCGGGGATGTTGTAGACAACCCAGTGCCACCATCCGCTGCCGGTCGGTGCATCGGGATCATAAACCGTTACGGCAAAACTCTTGGTCCCCTTGGGCGCATCGCTCCAGTGAAGTTCCGGAGAGATATTCTCTCCGCTGCACCCAAATCCCGAGTAGACCTGTTTTTGGGTCAACTGCCCGGCTATATCACTGCTGTGAAGGGTAAACTCTCCCGCAAAGAGGGAGACCGCAGCCGCGAAAACGAGACCGAAAAATGTAGTTACGATACGCATGTTTGACTCCTTTGACAATATCAGAATATTGTAGTCCCCGATACGTTAGCCAAAGCTTTATCTCGGGAAAGCCCCGTTGTTCAGGTCGATACAGGTGCCGTTGATGTACTCCGGGGAGTCTGTCGCCAGCCACACCATCGCCCGGGCCACCTCTTCCGCCTCGGCAAAGCGGCCGGTATACACGGCACTCTTGATCGCCGCCTTACGATCTTCCGGAATCACGGCCAGCATCGCTGTCTCCACCGGACCCGCAGCGACAGCGTTGATGACAACACCTTTGGGCCCCAGCAGCTTGGCAAAGCTTTTGGTCGCATTAATCAGCCCCGCCTTGGTGATCCCGTACCAGACATCGGGATGCCCGATCTGCCCGGCGATGGAAGCGTTGTTAACGATCCGACCGCCGCCCCGCTCCGTCATGCCCTTGGCCACTTCCGTGATCAGCGCAACAGGGGCCTTGATATTAAGAGCCAGCATACTTTCGACTTTGACTTCTGGATAATCCGTAAAAGGTACGGAGTACATCACCCCGGCATTGTTGACCAGGATATCGACAGGACCGACCTCGGCGACGAGCTGCGGGATCTTGTCAATCTGCGTCAGGTCGAAAGGCTTGAATACCAGGTTTTCCCCCGGCGTCAGCGGCATACCGGAAAAATCACGTGCCACGACAACGACCCGGTATCCCTTATCCAGGAACAGCTTCGTAGCCTCCAGACCGATTCCCTTGTTGCCGCCTGTGATCAGAACCGTTTTTACCATTCCTTCTCCCACTCTTTTTTGGGATAATTATAACCAAAGCGCATTAGAAAGATAACAGCCACAACGCTATTGCTTTCCCAAACGGATCGCATCGGCCAAGAGGGCGATACTCTCCTGCAGAAGCGTCCGGGTTGACGGGTCCGTAACGTGGCCTGTATTATCGATCTTTTGGTTCACAGCCGCGATGCGCAGGGCGGCTTCCTCCACAAAATTTGCCGAAAGAAGACGGATCGTATAGGCAAGGGATGCATGGGCTTTTTCCGCACCCAGGTGCGTGGGTGTCGCCGTGACGATCGTGACGGGCTTGTTGACCAGTTCGCCGCTTCCGACAACCCAGTCCAGGGCGTTTTTTAGTGCCCCCGGGATATCGTGGGCGTATTCGGGGGAGAAGATCATGACACCGTCCGCGTTTTGCAGAGCCTCCCGCCAAACGGCAACGGCCGGAGGTGTCCCGCTGTCATCGACGTCGGGGTTAAAATACGGTAAGGTAGCGACGGATGGTGCCGGGACTATCTGAATCTCTTCGGGGGCAAGGGTAATGGTATTGCGAAGCAACGCAGTATTGTAGGATTTTTGGCGGAGACTGCCTGTAATTGCGAGGACATTCATAGGATTCCTTTGTGTGATATCCTAAAATATTAACGTGTAGGCACGCCGCATGTAAGAACAAAAATATGGAATCACCGGTATTTTTTGAAACTCTCCCTAAAAGCAATGGGAGAAAGGCCGGTCTCCTTTTTAAAATAGCGCGCAAAATAGGAGGGATCGGTGAAACCCAGCTCTTCCGCTATGGAGGTGACGCTTTGTGGGGTATGGAGCAGTTCCCGTTTTGCCTCCAGGATGATCCGCTCCGCCAACAGCTTGGTCAGGGTCTTCCCGAGATGGCGTTTAAGCAGGGTGTTGAGGTACTGGGTCGAGAGGTTCATCTGCCTGGCGTAAAAGGGGGCGTAGTGTTCGCGCTTAAAATGGGCTTCGATAAGCGTTTCGATCCGGGCCATCCGCTCCTGCCGCCAGGTGTTCTGCTTGCGCACGATGCCCGAACGCATCCGAAGGGCATAGAGCAGCAGTGCATGCAACAGCGTACGGAGGATCGCATGATCGCGGACCTCGCGGTTAAACTCGCTCCCGATCAGCTGCAACAGGACATCGACTTCCGGACGCATCGTATTGTTGACTCGCAGATAGGGTTCCTTATAGTAGGGAGAGAAAAGCTGCTTCAACGTGTGGAGCTCCTGTGGAAGGAACGTGGGCGAAAAACCGAGGGCCGTACCTTCTCCCTTACCCTCCAGGCGCACCACCTCACCGGGGGTAAAAAAATATAACGTTCCCTCATGTATAGGGATCTCCCGGAAGCCGTCGGATATGATACCCTCACCCTTTTCGACTAAAAAAACCCGGTAATGTCCGATATCCAAACCGGCACCGTTCTTCCCCGTATCGAAGGTGATGACCTGAAACATAGGGGAATCAAGCGGAAGAGTCGGTGGAGACATGTTTACCCTTTTTTGATGTTTGCGATCCACGCTTCCGTCGGTAACACATGGCTGAAGCGGGCCGCCTGCTGCACGAGGATCGCCCGGTGCAGCTCTTCCGCACTCACCCGGCCCGCTTCGTTCTCGAAGCCCAGCGTCGCCGTTGCGTCGGAGAGGAACTCCACGTTGTAGCCCAGATGCATGGCGTATTTGGCCGTCGTATCGCAGCAAAACTGCGTCATGTAACCGCTGATGACAACGGTGTCGATCCCGTTACCGTCCAGCCACGCCTGCAGGTCGGTCCCAACAAAGGAGCTGGGAAGGTGCTTTTCCACATAATGATCCGCTTCGATCCCTTTGAGTGCGTCGTGCAGTTCCCAGCCGTCGCTCCCCTTGACAAAGGCGCTTGCGCCGGGCGATGTCATCGTATGCTGGACGATGACCACGGGAATTCCCGCTTCTTTGGCCGCATCGATTGCCGCCAATACATTAGGCAGCGTATCGGCGGGATAGCAGACGGGAAGCTTCCCGGTAAAATATTCGTTTTGTACGTCGATAACGAGGAGCGCACGTTTGCCGACAGGCTTCCCGGCCCCGGCATAGCTCCATTTGAATACGGTTTCCATTTTATTCCTTTTCCACTTTGAAGGTATTGAGCAGCACATCGGCCGCCAGCATCCGGGTACCGTGGTTGACGGCATCGAGTATTTCGCCGTCATTCCATCCCATCTCCCGGATCGCATCAAGGTCATCGGCATTCACGCCGTGGGCATTACGCACCGCCTTCACGGCCAGCCGCAGCATGGCGATCTCCCGTTCGGGCAGATTGGCCCTTTCCAGGTCGCCCCGCATAGCTTCCACCTGCTCCAGGCTCCACCCGGCCCGCTCGATCAGCAAGGAGGTATTGAAATCGATGCAGTAGCGGCACGCCTCCCCCTGGGAGACCAGCAGGCGGATCGAAGCCAAGAGTGCCTGGGAGAGTGTCGCGTGCCCGACGTAGTAGCCGATAAACTCCATCTGCTGGCGCAAAAGCGCCGGACTCGTGCTGAACATCTTGTGGGGTGCCCCCACCCTGCCGCGCATAGCGGCGATCCTGTCGTACATGGCGGCCAGTTCCCCCGCTGCATTTTCCGGTTCGATCATTTCAATCAGTGGCATGTCAATCCTTATTCGTTAAGAGTTGACCAATCGGTCAAGTTGAATTGTAACGCAATTTGACCGATTGGTCAAGTCATTGATTTTTATGCTATAATCTTCCCATGAAAGAGACAACACGGCAAAAACTGATCGACGCGACCTTCGAAACGGTCTACTCCCACGGCTACCAGGGTGCTGCCCTGGCGGATATCCTCAAAGCGGCAGGCGTTCACAAGGGTTCTATGTACCACTTCTTCGCCAACAAAAAAGAGATGGCCCTCACCGCCTTGCGCGAAAAGATGCGCGAACGCTTCGGCAGCCGCTACCTTGCCATCGCCGAAGGCGAGCCCCCCTATCTTCCCCGCCTCTACAATATGCTGCGCGATACGAGCTACCGCGACTTCAAACGCGGCTGTCCCCTGGCCAACCTGGTCCAGGAGATGTCCAACCTGGACGCGGATTTCGATCAGGCGCTCAAAGAGAGTTATATCAGATTTCGGGGGGCGTTTAAACTGATCTACGACAAGGCACTGGAAGCAGGGGAACTCGCCCCCTGCGACACCGGAAAACTGGCGCTCTATTCGGTCACGGTTTTGGAAGGGGCCATCCTCTCGGCCAAGGCATCGGGAGATGCCCAGGATTACCTGGATGTGGTGGAGATGCTGACCCAGCATCTTAGGAATTTTCAAAACGACAAAAACAAAAATGAAGGATAAGCACAAATGAGCGTTTACGTTATCGGACAGATCCGCATCACCGATCAGGAAAAATGGCTGGATTACAAAAACAGAGTCCAGACAACCCTGGAGCCCTATGGAGCAAAGATACTGTTGCGCGGCAGCCGGATCGATTCGTTTGTCGGCACGACCGACTATCCCGACATCGTAGCGATCGAATTTGATTCCCGCGACCTGGCCAGGGAGTGGTTCAACTCAACAGAATATCAAAGCATCGTACCGATACGGGAAAAAGGGGCGGAGATTATCCTGCATGTGTACGGATAATCCCCAAACAGAAAGGAACCGTTTTGTTTATCATCTCACTGACATATAAAAAACCGCTCGAAACGGTCGATGCCCACCTGGAAGAGCACGTCGCTTACCTCAAAGCGCAGTACGCCGCGGGCCTTTTCCTCGCCTCGGGACGTAAAAATCCCCGGACCGGCGGGATCATCCTGGCCCGTGCCGACTCCCGCGAAGCGGTTGAAGCGGCCATCACCAAAGACCCGTTTTACACGTTGGAGATAGCCGAGTACGAGATCACCGAATTTCTCCCGACGATGACATCGCCGGAGCTGGAGTTTTTGAAATAGATTTCAGACTGGACAAACTACCCGCTCTACGGCGTCAAAGCCCGTCGTCTTTTTGAAAGACATATTATGAATAAAGTTTCCCATAGAATCTGATGGGTCAATCATATCCATATTGAGTGATTCCAGTGTGCTCCGTGATATGCATGCAGATAAAATTGGAGATTTTTCCAAATGTCCTGTTTTTGTATTCAATAATTCATCCACGGCCGTCACTATGACCATTTTTTCCGGAAGCAATGCAAATAATTCGTTTGCGACTCTTAACACCCCGCTGCAAACATAATCCTGATAAAGTTCGTTGAACTGACCTTTTGGCATTTTCTTTGTAGATAAGCGGCCACTTTTCAATAAACTTTTCATTTCACCGGGGATGATCTCTTCTCCATGAATATGCACAGTTGCTTCAATTATCGAGTTGTCGCTTATCGAAATGGACAGACTGGAACCAAGAGAAGAAATTTCTGAAAAAGGATCAAATTCTTTTATAGCTTGAACTTTTGCTTCATCATTCCCATCGAGAATTTGTTGAGCTATCTGTACACTTTCATTCCAATCTGTCCAATCAGTTTCCCAGGAGCTGACTTTCTGGGAATACTCATTTTCATCTTCCATTTTTGCTTTAACAATATTCTCTTCTAGTCGTTTCCGTTGCTTTTCTTCCCTTTTGAAAAGCCTATCAAAGAATCCGGGACGATATTTTTCCGCTTTTGCTTTTGCCGCTTGTTCACACGTTTTAGTGTTTTCTGGTTTTTGTGGTTCGGGTGAAGATACTATTGATCCCCAATCTATAGGATCACTGCACTCTTTATGCAATGATTGGATGAAATCAATATGATTTTCATAAACTTCGACTTCATAGGCTGCTTGTTCAAGCTCCTGCATTTTCTCATATTGTTTATTTCGTTTTTCCAGCTCATGCTGCCGACGCTTTGCATCTCTTTCAGCAGCTCTAACAGCGGCTCCGATAGATCGAACAGTACCTTTCCAGCCCATTGAAACTCCTTATTGTTTTTACTTCCCTGTAGGAAGATCCTCCGGCAGCTTCGCCACCACCTTCTCCATCTCCCCTTCGCTGACGGGCAGGTAGCGGATCGTCTCGCCGTGTTCTTTCATTCCTTCCAGGTCCACGACGCTTCCCGGAGCTACCTTGTCGCTGTCGGGCAGGTTGCCGCTGACGGCATAGATGACCCATTTGGGGCCCTCAAGCGAGAGGACCAGGTAGGAGGCGTCGGAGACAGCCAGGATGGAGTGGGCGGCCAGCTGGGAGGTGGTGCCGTAGCCCAGCACGATCCCGCTGCCGACGGTATAACCCGTGGGGACAACGACCGCTTTGGAGAGTTGATACGCCCCGATCCCGGCTCCGGCGGCTACCGATACCGCCGTACCGCCTACCAGGACCGCGCCGCCCGCTGCACCGCCGACGACCTTGGCCCCGGCCCCCGCCGTCTCACCGGCCACCAGGACCGTACCGCCAGCAACAGCCCCGGCGGTTCCGGCTACGACGCCGTAGCTCGCTTCACCCAGTGTCACGCCTGCCGTTGCCAGGGGGACGCCGATGTATTTGATGCTTTTGCCCGAGACGAAACCGCCCGCCATCGCGACCCCGGCGGGCACATAGCCCCCGACGCGCTGGGCGGCACTGAGTGTCGCACCACCGGCCAGGGTTGCCCCCGCAACCGCCTTGCCGCCGACATACTCCACACTGCCCAATACCCCGGCTACTGCAGCGCCCACGGTAGGTGCGGTGATCTCATAGACACCTGCCGCACTGTTGTAGGTCACTTCTACAGCCACCTCGGTCAGAGCAAACCCCTCCTTCACTGCCAGCGTGACAGGGAAGACCACCCCGTTGACACTCACATAACCAACCGCCCCCACGGTCATCTTGCCGATGGGTTCGATGACCCCGTTGTATACAAGGGCGTGCAGCGCCCAGCGCATGGACTTGAGGGAAGCGAAGATCACCCCCTCGTCTTCGTAGGAGTTGACAAAAGCGTCCTTGGCCTTGCCCAGGCTTTTCCCCACATTGGTCCCGTAGTCGCTGATGGCTGACCCAAACAGGTCGGCAAAGTAGACCGAATGCTCTTCTCGTATATCCCACGCCTCGTCAAAGGCCTTGCCGAACTTCTCCCCGTCCGCCGCGTCGGCGATCTTTGCCCCGCGCTCGGAGAGTTTTTCAGGCAGCACGGCATAGCCGCCGATAAAGGTCTCCGCTGCCCAGTAGAACTTCTCAGCTGCCCCTTCCCCGCTCTCTTCACTGATATCACCGCTCAGTGACACCGTTGCATCCAGCGTCTCGCCGGATGATTTTTTGCTGCTTTCGAGAAACGCATCCGCATCCATATACATCGAGTTTTCCATCTCGTCACCGAGGGCATAGGTCGCCTTGCCCGCTTCCATGCCGCTTTGGGGGGCATTCAGGATTTTGTCAATAGCGTGACGGTAAGACTTGTCGATGATCCAAGTCCCTGCCTGACGTGTCTTATCCGTCACTGCCTCACCGGTTTCGGATGCCCCGCCATAGATCGCCTCGGCCAGTTCAAGGGAGAAGCGGCTTCCTTCGGGGATGATGTAGACCGATTCTTTGGCCTCCTTGAGTGCCTGCTGAAAGGATGCACGCGCACGGATCCCCACCAGCTCCTGGGCCAGCTCCAGCGGTTCCGGTCCGGCCGGGATCAGCTTGAGTGAGGTGTGGGGAACCTGGAACGCACCGTTTTCATAGAGACTGACGTGGCCCTTAGTCACCAGTTTTTTAGTATTCCTGAGCGGATCGTCCTTGCTCGAGGCGGCGCACCCGCCAAGCAGTAGCAATCCTGCAAGCATTATGAGTGTTCGTCGCATCTACTCTCCTTTTACCCGCATGTCATCCGGTACACTTTCGAGCACCTTTTTGATGACGCCCGGGTCATCGGAGATGATCTTGACCTTCATCCCTTTTTGTTCCTGCAGACTCTTCAGATCCACCACGGTCCCGACCGGGAGATCACCCGTGGAGAAACCGTCGACCCGTCCTTCGGCCATTGCTACGACGAGATTGGGCCCGTCCCACGCCAGGAAAAAGGCCGCATCCCCCGCCGCCATCACGAGGTGGGTCGGGATAGCCGTCAGGGCGTTGTATCCGAGTACTACACCTGAAGCCGCCTGGTTAAAGACTACCTTGGTCGTACCTGCAACCGCGTCGTAGGCGACAAAGGTGACATATTTCGCCGTATCAAGCGTCGTTGTCACAGCACCCTCTCCCGCGGCCGCCGCCGGGGCCGCCGCCGTCATGGCCACCTGGTTAACCGCCCCGATGGAGCCGCCCGCCACATAGGTGACGGGAGCAGCACTCAAAGAGAGGATCGACATTCCGCTCAAAAAGCCTGCTTCCACCGTGGGCGAAACGATCTTGATACCGACCTTGGTCGTGTAATAGAGCGTCAGCCCCACCGACTGCACGGTCCGCCCCGTTACTGACGTCACGGCGGCCACGGGAAGGAAGAGGATTTTCCCGGCGTTCTTCCCGCCGGTTGCAACCCCGTCAGCCACCGTCTTGGCCGTGGGACGGACAAAGCCGATATAGAGCGACTTGGCATACCCTTGCAGGATATCTACGAGAGCCACCAGTGTATTGGGGTTTTCCCCGGACTCTTCGTACTCTTCCCGGAAGGCCCTGCCCGCCTCGTCGATCGCCCCGTCCCATGTGGCGGCGATCTTCTCGCCGAAATCGCTGTTGATTCCTGCTGCAATATCGTAGATGTCGCTAAAATCCTCGCTGAGATTGTCAAAATAGTCCCCGTATGCTTTACGCAGCTGCGCACGGTCATCCGCGGTCCGCTCGGCCAGGTAGATATTTCCGTGGACAAACCGCTCCCACGCCTTTTGAAAGTTCTCAGCGGCAAAGTCGACCTGGGCGGAGGCCAGGGTGTGGGTGGTGCGCAAAATTGCCCCGGTGTTTTCCGTTCCGGTCTCGAACACCGCCTTTCCCGTCTCGCCCGCATGGGTGACATCGCCTGAGATATCCTTACCGTACTGCGCGGTGTGGGAAGCGATGGACTCCTGTGCCAGTGCGATCGCCTCGCCCGAACGGATCACCGCTTTCTCCTTGGCATAGGCAA
Organism: Campylobacterales bacterium; assembly: GCA_050297855.1. GTDB lineage: Bacteria > Campylobacterota > Campylobacteria > Campylobacterales > SZUA-545 > SZUA-545. The sequence goes on along the minus strand of JBNKTC010000013.1, from coordinate 3,572 downwards.
AGGCATCTTTGGTGGAGGTGACGACAAACCACCCTTCGTTATAAAGGGCCTGGTGGCCGCGCATATTGGCCATCGTCACGGGAATGACGTCCGCGACGGTCTCTTTCTTGGGTTCGGGGCTTTTGCCGCAGGCACTGAAAAAAAGTATGCTCAACAGCATCAAGGGTAATATACGCATATGTGTGATCCTATATAGAGTATTAATAAATGATGTTAGTCTACTCTATTCAACGTAATAAAAAAATCTAATCAGTACCTCGCAAACAAAAAAATTCATTTACCGTTTTCATACTTTTTGTTTACCTTGTGTTTACTTTTGTAACGCCGAATAAATGAAGAATGAATAAAAAATTAAATTCTTCTAATTAATTAAATTACACTGGAATTTTATTAAGTTTTCTGGTAGCTTTCCAAAAGTATTTAGTTTTACATTAAAAAATATACTAAGGATAATATAGTGTTAAAAGCAATACAGGTCATAGCATTTCTTTCCGTTTTCTTTCTCGTTTCGTGTTCGTCGGAGAACAACAGATCGGAAAACAACGGCAAAAAAAATCTTTCCGATTATTCTCTTGTCGACAGCAAAGACAAAAAACTCAAAATCAACCTGGCGGTTTCCAACTTGATCCCCGATGGTTCCAAGACCACGTCGTCAAAACGTGCACAACCCATCAACAACTCGGATAATCTTTTCGAGAAATTCGATATTGAGAATGTCTTCCTGGATGTGCAGAGTATCGAGGCGCATACGGAGGAGGACGGCTGGATCGTACTCGACAACCGGACGCAGCGGATCGATCTGCTGGAGCTTCAAAACGGTGTGGCTTCGATGCTGTTTAACGATGTGATGCCGGTTGGGTCCTACACCCAGATCCGTTTGATGCTGGGAGAAAAGAGCGAGATCCATGTCGCCGGGTATCCGTACCATCTGGAGATACCCAGCGGGGAGCAGACGGGGGTCAAACTGGTCTCCTCTTTTGAGATACAGGAAGGCAAGGTCGTCGAAATCAAGCTGAAGATCGACCTGGCGAGTACCCTCGGGTATGTATTCGGCAAAGGTTTCTCCATGAAGCCGACTATCAAGATCGAAGGAGTCCAGGAAGTCGATGCGGGCGGGAAGGTCAAAGCCGAAGGGGGAAGCGTATCCACCGAAGACGGCAAAGTGACGCTCTCCATTCCCGAAAACGCACTGCAAAACGAAGTCTTGATTACCGTTGAAGAGCTGAATGCGACGGAAGTGGGCGGGGAATACACGGAAAACCTGGAGCCGATCGGTACGGTGTATGAGTTCGGTCCGGACGGGCAGACATTTGAAGAGCCCGTCATCGTTGCGATGGCATACGACGAAACGGAAGTCAAAAAACTGGGCCTTGAAAAAAACCTGGTTGTGCTGTATCTGAACGAAGCAACGAACAAATGGGAAAAAATCCCGAGATTTGTCAGCGAACAGAACAATATCGTCTATGCAAAGATCGAACACTTCTCCAAATACCTGCTGGCTTCGAAACCGACGTGCAACGACGGCCTGCAAAACCAGGACGAAGCAGGTATCGACTGCGGGGGCGTCTGCGGCAACGAATGTTTCAACTGCCTGGTCCCCGAAAACGAGATCGGGCAGGACAGCATCTGGGAGACGACCTATTATTCCGACGAGTTTCAACCCGTAGTCGACGAAGCCCTGCGGGAGTATGCCACGCTTAAAAACATAACGGTCGACGCGATCGATACGGCGGATGAAAAACTGGAGGCAGCAAACTACTATGTGTATAAATACATGGCGTATATGCTCGATGATAGTGCAAGTGGCGAAGAGTGGTTTGGTCTACAAAAACCTGTTAAGACAGTTCTACATTCGGGGCAGAGAAAAGGGTATCCAGATGAATCAGCTCAAGCAAAACAAGATTGTAATCAAACTTATACCCACTACAGGGGAGAAAACAATGAAAGGATAACGGGTCGCTACTGCGGCGACTGCGAAGATTTCGCGATCTTCAGGGCGGCTTTGGCCAGGAATATGGGGGTGGCGGCCTCTTGTATTTATAATGCCGATTATTATGCGGAACTGACCCAACCCTATGATCCCTCCGAAGACAACAGTACCATAGCGGACAGCAATACAGAGGATAACACTACGGCGGATGAATGGTACTGGACGACAGACGGGAACTGTCCGAATCCCGGAGGGTGTACGGATACAAGCAGCGGTGGAGCCGCAGATGACGTACACGACTACTGGCATGCGACCGATGCGGAAGGAAGGATCATTCCCGGAGGATCTTCCTGGCTTTCGGACAGGACGGGCGTAAGTGTTAAAACCGATGGCACATCAGTGACCGTCGATATTACGTGGGAGCGGGACGGCGATTCGACCGCCACATCGGTTCCCGCTGATACCGCCCCGCAGGATGACTCGGAAAGCTTTACCGTGCCGACGGAGAATATCCCCGAATCGGACCCGTTAAGCGGCTTTTTCCAGGGAACCAACGAAGGCGGGCACAGCTTCAACGTCGTCGTATACCAAAACCGCTACAGACTGATGGACTATCACCCGCTGAAAACCTACTTCAGCTCGGACAATAACTTTTCACGCTATAACCACAGGGTGAGCAATGTGTGGAACGACAAAGAGGGCCGATACTGGGCCATCCCCTGGTCGGACCAGTGGGGCAACCCCGGCAAAAAAATCCAAAACTACAAAAACGGAGAAAAATGTTTTGAAACAGGAAAAAACCATTGGAGCTCCAAAACGCTCTACAAGGATATCTGTGATTAACGCAAAATGGCTTACTCCCTGCATCGTTCCGATACTTTTCTTCCTTACCGGCTGCGACAGCAGGGAGACGGTAGGCACAGCGACACCAAGCCCCTCTGTCCTTCTCCACGAGAATTTCGAAGAGAATGCCGTGGGCGACCTCGACATGACCTTTCCGTGGGACAGGCATGTCGGGACTGTCGCATACATGAGCAGCTATGTCACCGACCAGGGCTGTATTCAGGGGGATCACTGCCTAAAAACCAAAAGCATCCATACCAGCAACGATCCATATTATGCAGCATACTATGCTCTAAAAGTAAAAAATGAAGACCTTTCCAAACCGGCGTATATGCAGTTTTATTTTAAGTATTCGTCTTCGGATACGTTGATAACTGTTTCTCCCGCTTTGCCGGGGGGGTTTTATCTCTATATTGATAAGTCATCAGGTGTTTTAGTTTCAGGTTCTAGTGACTTTAAAACAATTGTTAATCCCAGTAAAATAATTGAAAATGTCTGGTACAGGGTGGAGATGTCCGTTAAAAACAGGGAAAACCCGCTGTTGAATATCCGGGTATACCAAGAAAATGAAATGGTTCCCGTAGATGGCAGCACGTTGATTAATAATATACCGGTTAATGTGCGGGAAAAGCTTGATAATAACATCTACTCCACGGGGATTTACATGGATGCCACTTATATCAACAATAATTTTGCTCTCATCCAAGACCCCGAAACCGACTTGGAACCGTTTGCGTGGTATCTGGACGATATCCGTATCGGGTATGATGAGAACGAAACATTGACTGTCGGGTTTTGA
>JBNKTC010000012.1:0-25701 GCA_050297855.1 Campylobacterales bacterium | reverse complement strand
CGGCGAAAAAGGGGTACCGGTGGAACAGGGCTTTGAGTATAACTCCGGCAACAACACCGAGTGGCTGACTCACGAAGCCTTCCTGGAAATGGCTGAGGGGCACTAATGGCATTTATCCCCTACGGTAAACAGTCGATCGGTTCCGGCCTGTCTGCTTATTTATTCCCCCGGGGGATGATCGATGGATAAAAATCTTCTGATTATCATCCAGGCACGGATGACATCGACACGGCTGCCGGGGAAGATCCTGCTTCCCCTCTGCGGAAAGACGGTACTGGAGACCATGCTCGATCGTCTGGGAAAATTTAAAGACAATATCGTGATCGCTACGACAAATGACGGTACGGAAGAGCCGATCGTGTCACTGTGCGAACGGGCCGGTGTTCCCTATTTCAGGGGGGATCCCCAGAATGTGTTGGAGCGCTACTACAAGTGTGCCAAGTCGTTCCAGGCGGCGACGATCGTGCGTTTGACATCGGATTGCCCCCTGATCGACGGTACCGTTGTCCAAGACGTGATCGACTTCTTCCATGAAGGCGGATTCGATTATGCCGCCAATGTCCTTGAGCGTACTTTCCCCCGGGGATTTGACTGTGAGGTCTTCTCATTTACCGCCCTGGAAAAAGCGTATCTGGGCGCCCGAAGCGATCTGGAAAAAGAGCATGTTACGATGTATATCTACACCTCCCATAAAGAGGAGTTTTCCATCGGTTCGTATACATACGGGCAGGACATGTCCAGGTACCGGCTGACCCTTGACGAGCCGGCTGATTATGACGCGATCCGGGAAGTCTACGGCCTCTTTGACTGCAAGACGGATTTCTCTTTTGAAACGCTCATAGACCGGCTTGAGGAGAACAGTTATATATACGATATCAATGCACATGTGGAGCAGAAAAAAAGTTGAAACCACTTATCCTTATCCGGGCCGATGCCGGACCAAAAATCGGGAGTGGACACATTATGCGGACACTGACCCTCGCAGCCGAACTGATACAAAGCGGTTTCCGTATCACCTACCTAACGCGCACCACCGATTCACAGCTGCAGGAACTTATCCGTAACCGAAAGTGCGGACTGCTTCTGTTGGATCACCCTCCCGCCGATGAAGTGGGATATGTGGCCGAGGTAGTGCGTCAGCAGAATGTCCAAATGGTTATCTGCGACAGCTACGCGATCGATGCCTCCTATGAGCTGCGTCTCAAAGAGATGAGCGGGAAGCCGGTTTTCAGTTTTGACGATACCTATGAAAAACATTATGCGGACTTTGTTTTAAACCAGAATATCTATGCAAAAACCGAACACTACCGGGAGCTTGTTCCGGACGGGTGCAATGTCTTTGCCGGACTGGAATACTCCCTGATCCGGCCGGAATTCAAGGCCTATGCCAGCCGTGATAAAAGAACATTTGACCGAGGTAAGATTAACGTACTGCTGACACTGGGCGGTTCGGATGAAAACAATATTGCGGCAAAAGTGATGCGGGCGATAGAGAAGGCGCCCTATGCCCTGGATGTCACGGTCGTCTGCGGGAACCTGAATCCCCATTATGAAAGTCTGGTCACAATGGCGAAGGGGATGGTAAAACCGTTTAGTGTCATCCGGAGTACAGATGATATGGCCGGTTTGATGTACCGGTCCGATATCGCGATCACCGCCGGCGGTTCGACAACAATCGAGACCCTGGTCATGAGACTTCCCTCGTTGGTGATCACAGTTGCCGAAAACCAGGAAAGAATCGTACAGGAGCTCCAAAAAAGGGAGCTGGCAGTTACGCTTGGGTGGCACCATAAAATAGATGATGATATAATCCTGACCGGATTAAAACAGCTGATTGAAGACGGTGAGATGCGGGAAAAAATGCAGCGGAATATGGCCTCGCTTTTTGAAAAAGATGGGGTGAGATATATGATCGACGTGATCAGAAAAACCCTTTTTTCTGAGGTCTCTGTTCAGCCGGCGACTTTTGATGATTGTGACGATCTGCTTGAGCTGGCAAATGACGAGACGGTCAGAAAACATTCATTTTCCCAGGATAAGATCACGCTGGACGGACACAAACGCTGGTTGCAAGGTCTCCTGGACGATCCGGCCCGGCTCTTGCTGACAGTCAAGGCAGATAATACCTTTTTGGGGCAGATCCGTTTTGACGGTCTGGATGAAGATGCCAGTGTCATAAGCATCAGCTTTTCCCCGCTACTGAGAGGTCTGGGAATGGCGGAAAAAATCGTTCGGCAAGGCATTGCATATCTTTCCCTGAGGAAATCGGATACCCGGATTATTGCTATGATTAAAAAAGAGAACCGCGCTTCTTTACGGAGTTTTGAAAAGGCAGGCTTTTCACTCTGTGAAGACGATCCCGAGAAGGAGATAATTACGATGGAATATACATTATGAAACAGATGATTACGATAGACAAACGTGAGATTTCGGAGAACGCCCCCGTTTATATTATTGCAGAGATATCCGCCAACCATAACGGTTCGCTGGATGTTGCCAAGGAGATGATCCAGGCGGCCAAGGATGCCGGTGCCGATGCGGTCAAGATCCAGACTTACACAGCTGATACGATCACCCTTGATTGCGATAACGAGTATTTCCGCATCCAGCAGGGAACGCTTTGGGACGGCAAAACACTCCACTCCCTCTACGAAGAGGCGTATACCCCGTGGGATTGGCAGCCGCAGCTTAAATCCTTTGCCGACGAGATCGGGATCACGCTCTTCTCCTCCCCTTTTGACAGGACATCGGTCGATTTTCTGGAGAAGATGGATGTTTCCGCCTATAAGATCGCTTCGTTCGAGATCACGGATATCCCGCTTATCGAATATGTCGCATCCAAAGGAAAACCGGTCATTATCTCTACCGGGATCGCAGAGCTTTCGGATATCGAAGATGCGGTGGATGCATGCAAGCGGATGGGGAACGATCAGGTCGTACTGCTTAAATGTACCAGCTCCTATCCGGCTCCACTGGAGGAGATGAACCTGCGTACTATTACAGATATTTCAGAGCGCTTCGGTACGCTGGCGGGGCTCTCCGATCACACGATGGAGCTGACGACACCGGTCGCCGCTGTAGCATTGGGGGCTAAAGTGATTGAAAAGCACTTTATCCTCGACCGGGAGATGGGGGGCCCCGATGCCGCATTCAGCCTGACGATCGACGAGTTTTCCGAGATGGTTAAAGCGGTCCGGGATACGGAAAAGCTCCTCGGAAGCGTGACGTATGAGCTGAGTGAAAAATCGAAAAAATCACGGGAGTTCTCCCGAAGTCTTTTTGTTGCCGAAGATATGAAAGCGGGGGACGTGATAACGGAGCAGAACGTCCGTTCAGTCCGTCCCGGTTTTGGTTTGGCACCTAAATATTTTAAAGATATTGTCAACAAGAAAGTCACCCGTGACCTGAAAAAGGGAACCCCTTTTTCACGAGACTTTCTTTAGAAAGCGATTGGGCGGTTAGGGGTTCTTATAGAGTTCTGGATACTTTCCTTTGAACTTCTTATGGAACCAGAAGTAGTCGTAGGGTCTCTCTTCGATCGCCTTCTGGATAATATCGGCCTGCCGTTGGGTGCAGGCGATAATATCCTGCTCCTCGTCATCGCTCTTAATGCACTTATAGGGCTCCTGAAAGCGGATCGTATAGTTCTTAAAATCCTCAGTAGTGCAGAAAACCGGAAGGATGAGGGCGTCAAACTTCCGTGAAAGCTGGGATGCTGACTGAATATGCAGGACAGTCTTGCCGAAGAAGGAGACTTCGACCCCTTTTTTATAGTTCTGGTCTACCAGGTAGGCCAGTATCCGCCCTTTCTTCATCGCCTTGACGACACCGACCAGGGCACCTTCCTTCTGAAACATCTCCACCTTGTTCTTCTGCCGGTATGCAACGAGTGTGTCGTTCAGCTTTGCGGAGTTCATCAGGCGTTCCCCGATAGTGGAGATGGGGGCGTGGAAGGCACCCACTGCCTGCAGGATAAGCTCCCAGTGCCCGTAGTGTGCCGAGACAAGGATGATCTTCTCATTACGTGCCAGGGCATCGGTCAGGAAGTGCTCGTTTTCAAACGTGACGATCGAGCGCAGGTAGGATTCATCCTTGTTGGAGATGCTGATGAAGTTGGCGATATAGAGCAAGAAGCGCTGGTAGCACTGTTTGGCAATGTTTTCGCGCGCTTCGGGGGTAAGCCGGTCGCCCAAGGCAAACTCAAGGTTTTTGACGATGATACGGCGGTGTTTGAGGTTTAACGAATAGAGAAAGCTGCCCAGTCCGTTAAACATCCGAAATACCGTTTTCTGGGAAAGGGTCAGTACAATCATGCGAAGAAAGGAGAATAGATAGTATATTAGGTGATTTTTCATTGATCCGTTACTTTAGTTTATTCATATTTGGTCGGCGTATGGTATCCAAGTTTTTTTGAAACTTACAATTGATACCATTTGGCTTTTATTACATTATGACATATTGGGAAACAGAATGAAAAGAGTAGCCATCTGCGCCAGGGATTTCCGTAAAAAAACCGGCATGGGTATGATCATCTATGAACATATACGATATTTTGTGCAAAACGGCATCGAAGTGACGATGATCGCCGAAAAGATGGATGAAGAGGAGCTTGATAAAGCGGGGGCTAAAAGGATCAAACTCTTCAAGTTCCCCTTCGGAAAGTATCTCAGCCGCTATGTCTTTACCCTGAATGTCAAAAGAAGGCTCAAAAAAGAGTCCTTCGACCTGGTGATCGGGCACGGGGATATCATCGAACAGGATATCCTCTTTATGCATAACATGGTCGAAAAAGCCTACGAGATGATCAACAAAAAACCGATGGAGAAGCTCACCCCGGTGGCCCGCATCCACCGGAAGATATTCGAAGCCAAGAAATTCAGACTCATCATCGCCAACTCCGAGCTGATGAAAGAGGACCTGGTGACGCGCTTCGGGATCGATCCCGCCATGATCCGGGTCATCTATCCCGGGTATGACCCCGAACGCTTTTACCGCCTTTCAGATGAAGGGGCCAAGAGGAGTATACGAACAGAACTGGGAGTCGGAGACGACGAACTGCTGATCGCTATGATCACCTCCGGGAACTTTAAAAAACGGGGACTGGATATTGTGATCGAAGCACTGAGCCGGATCGGTATCCGGGATAAGAAGATCAAGTTCCTTGTCGTGGGGAAAGACAAATCGATCATCAAATACAAAGAACAGGCGGAGCAATACGGATTCGGTGACAAACTGCTGCACAAGCTTCCTATCACCGATATCCAGAGCTATTTCCAGGCGATCGATATCTTTGTCCATCCCGCCTATTTCGAAGAGTTCGGCCTGGTGGTCCAGGAGGCGATGGCCAGCGGGAAACCGGTCCTAACGTCTGCTTGTGTCGGTGCTTCGGAGCTGCTCACCGGGGAAGACAGGAAGATACTGATGCCCGAGCCGAGCGTCGATGCACTGAGCGAAAAGCTGCAGCTGCTGATCGAGGATGCGGCCGAGCGGGAACGCTGGAGTCAGATATCCCTTGACTCGGTAAAAGCGTCAGGTTGGAAGCAGAACATCGAGCAGACCGTGACGGCGATCAATGCCGTTATGGAAGAAACTTTTTAATCTCCAGGATCTCTTTGCCGTCAAAGTCGACGGTCGCATACCCGGCCATACCGGAGATATCCGAACCGTTGACGTAAAAGGTCGTGTTGCGGTCGTCTGCCTGGCACTGGTAGCCCAGGCGTCTGCCGATCGCCTGGCCGATGTTCAGCTGGGTGAAGATTTTGATCGCCGCATACTGTTTAGTCCCGTCGTTGTTGATCGTATAGTAGAGGAATGGGATCAGCATCGCCTCTTCAAATAGATGCCCATGCCCGTAGCGTCCCTTCTCCCCGGCCGCCTGGCCGTGGTCTGAGACATAAAAGAAATAGGTCGGTTTGTCCGAATGCGCTTTTAGGTAGTCGATCACTGATGCGATGATGTAATCGCTGTAGGTGACCGAGTTGTCATAGGCGTTTAGGATCTTCTTTTTCTTATCGATCTCGTCGGTATAGGGAAACTTCTCGAACGCTTTAGGGTACTTGTTCTCGTACGGGCTGTGGGAACCCGACATATGCAGGACGATAAAGTTGTTTTTCGTCAGGTCGACGCGCTTCAGCTCATCCAGGAGTACGCCGTCAAGGGCGTTTTTAAAGTAGCCGTTCTCTTCGTCGATGGTGGATGCGTTGAGGTAGTGGTCCACGTACTTGGGGCAGAGGTAGTTGTAGATATAGCGCAGGGCCTGCTGGGACTGGGCGCTGATAAAGTAGGTCTCCAGGTTGTTCTCTTTTGCCAGGCGGAAGAGACAACTGTTGCCCGAGATGATCTGGTCGATCCCGTTGGGTCTGGGGATCATATTGATAAAGGATGGGATGGCCACGTCGGTATTGACCCCCAGTGAGAGCGCGCGGGCATAGAAGAAGTCCGGGTCGTTTTTCAGTTTGTCCAGGCGGGGCGTCGTCTCGCGTGGATAGCCGAAAAGCGACATATGGTTGGGACTCAGGCTCTCCCCGACGATCAGGACGACGTTCATCTCCGGGTTTTCGCTCACTTTGGCCGGCATATCGCTTATGGGGTAGGTGAGGGTGGAGTCACGGCCGGAGAGTTTGGTCGGAAGCACCGCTCCCAGGAAATAGGAGAGGGTGGCAAACATATTTCTCGCCGAGTGGGTCAGGTGGGAGGGGACACGCCCTTCCGTATGACCGGTGACGTAGGCCCGGATCGGGAAGAAAAGAAGCGAGACGATAATAAAGATCCCCATGTACTTCAGCTTGACGCTTTTATGGTGGGTGATCCGGTTCATCACGTAGATGATAAACCATGACGGGATAAGGATCGCCAGCGGGATAAAGACGATGTTGAGCACCCGGAAGAAGGTTTCGAACGTCTCAAAGGAGTGGGTAAAGAAAAGATAGATCTCATGGGGGAAGATCCACGCCCCGAAAAAGGCGAAGTGCATCATCTGGATGAGCGAAAAGCTTAGTACGACGGAGAAGGAGAGGATCTTTGTCTTGTGGCTGACCAGGAATGAGATCAGAAAGTAGAGGGCAAAGAGCTTGCCGAACTCGTCAAAGGTCAACGTCATCCCGACATTGGGGTAGAACTTGCTGAATGCGATCTCGTACCCGAAGGTGACGACCGCCGCGGCCAGGGCGAAGAAACCGTTGTATTTGAGTCTTTTGAATCGATGTCGCATACGTTAGCTCTCCAATACGTTCCGGTAGGTGTCGATATAGCGTTGGATCAGGAACGAGCAGTCAAACGAAAGGGCTTTTTGGGCGATATCCTCCGGCTTGATCCGTGCGGGATCCTCCAGTACGGCCGCGATCTTGGACGCGAGGTCTGCGACATCCGTACTCCTAAAAAACAGGCCGTCTCTGCCGTCATCGACCAGCTCTTTGTTGGCTTCGAGATCACTGGCGATAACCGTCTTCCCGGCGGCCATCCCCTCCTTGATGACACCGCTGGAGCCTTCCCCGTCTACGGATGGGACCACTACGATATCACTGTGGATATAAAACCGCTCCACGTCGTCACGGCGCCCGTAAAAGGTGACGGCATCGTTCATGCCGGCGCTTTGGACCAGCTGCTTCATCGTCTCGGTCAGCTTGCCGTCGCCTACCAGGTGAAGGTGGGCGTTCGTGTAGCGGCGGTGGATGTCGGCAAAGGCGTTGATCAGTACGTCGATCCCCTTTTGGGTGCTAAAGGCTCCGACAAAAAGGATATGGATGCGCCCTTCCTCTTTTTCAAAGGGGGAGGGGAGTGACCTGTCGTGGAAGCGGCTGTTCTGGATACAGCTGTGGATCACGCTGACATCGGGGAAGAAGCGCTGCAGGTAGTTGGCTGTATCCTGGCTGACGGCGACATGGCGGTCGACCAGACGGTATTTCAGCAGGCGCGAGAGAAAGGAGATGGGGTAGGAGACGCGTCGTGTTTCGAGCAGTTTGATCCCCTTTTTATGCCAGGCCCCCAGGATGACGGCGTGGCCGTCATGGGTGTGGATGATATCGGGCTTGATCTCGGCGATGACCTTCGCGGCTGCTTTGTGCGTAGAGGGAGAGAATTCGCCCCGGTACTCCAGTGCAATCCTATTGGGGGCATCCAGTTTCTGAAAGAGGGCGCCTTCCCGGTTGGCCAGGAAGTAGCTCTCTACCCCGTTTGCCAAAAGGCCGTCATGCAGGATCTTCGCCTGACGCTGGCCGCCGCGCCACTCTCTGCCCGTATCGATGTGCAGTATTCTCATTGGGCACCTTTTCTAAGATTTTTAAGATAGGCGGGGAGGTTTTCCGGGGTCAACCGGGCACCGAACTCCTCCGGTCCGTCCCATTTTCCGAAAATCCGTTGCAGCATAAGCGTCGAGAGCTTCCTAGTCGGGTGGGTGGAGTTGTGGAAATAGCGGTAGCTGTCGTAGTCGACGACTTTGAAATTGGCAAAGTCGTATACCGTTCCGAAGATATTGACGATAGTCTCTTTGAAACGGAAAAAATCCTCTTTCAGTTTCGGATCGTCGAATATCTTTTGGATATGGATCGGTGCCAGGGGCGACATGGTGACCACAAGCTTCACACCCTTTTCATCGCAGAGGCGTTTGATCTCCCTGTAGTAGCCGATCCTGACGGGATCAAATGTATAGTCGTAGTAACGGAACTGCGTCAGTTTGATCGGCCCTTCGACGGGCTTTTCATAGACGTGGTCACCGTTGGCATCGTAGGTCTCTTTGGTCATCCCCAGCCAATTGGCAAAGAGGGTGCGGAAACTGTCGATCAGGGCTTCCAGGGTGAAATAGGTCTGGTTGAATACCGAGAAGGATTTTTTCTCCTCCAGCGTGTCGGCTTTGAGGTATTTGTGCAGCGGGGAGTTGTAAAGGCGGTTGTCCGCTTCGAAGTTCTTATTCAGGGCGTAGAAGTTGACCTGCAGGAAGATCATCTTGGGCTGCTGCTTGTCCAGGATGTGGCGGATGACGGCCAGGTTGTCTTCGGGGGTCGTGTGCTGCACGGCATAGCTGTAGGTGTCCAGGCCCGTCAGCTCCTTAAAGACCTTGGTATAAAAACGGTGGGCCGTGGAGCTTCCGACGATAAACGCCTCATGCTTATTAAGCGGGCTGTCCACATGCCGGAACTTGTTTTCCCGTCCGCTTGCGACCGCTTTGTTTTCGAGACCGAAAAGGTTGTATCCGTACTTCTCATACGGGTCGACTGCCAGGATAAAGGCATAGAGTGCCGTGACCAAAAGGGCAGCCAGTGGGAAAAAAGTCTTAATAAATTGCATACGTACCCTAAAAGTTGAAGTAGATAAATTCGCTGATGCGGCTCATGCCGAAGACGCTGATGACAAACAGCAACGCGGTATAGACCGCCGCTTTGCGCGTCGCTGCGAAGCTCTCCATGAGCTCCATGGAGTTGCGCACGAATTTGACGACTACGAAGGCGGCCAGGATCATCAGAAGCTGAAGGTTGTTGTCGTTGGTCATATAGGAGCCGACGGTGATCCCGAACGATGTCAAGCCGTGAAGTGCCGCCACCCCGATATCGGGGAAGACGATACCGTTAAAGCCGAACATCCCCTCGTACACCTTAAAGGCGTCGCCCAAATCCCTGGCCCGGAAGATGACAAAGGCAAGGTTGGCAAAGTTGAACGTGATAAACCAGGCCAGCCAGTGGGGCATCTTCTTTTTCCGCTTCTTCCAGTTGTGGTTGACGACGATCCCCAGCCCGTGCACCATACCGAAGATGACAAAGGTCCAGGCCGCCCCGTGCCAGAGTCCCGCGATGGTCATGGCGATAAAGATGGCGATCATGGAGTTTCTGAAGGTCATCTTCGGGAATGCCTGCAGGATCGGGGTAAAGAGATAGGTGGTGATAAAGTTGGTCAGTGTGATGTGCCAGCGGGCCCAGAAGTCGACCACCCCGGTGGCTTTGAGCGGGGAGTTGAAGTTGGCCGGCAGCTTGATATTAAACAAAAGCCCCAGACCGATCGCCATATCGGTATATCCGCTGAAGTCGAAGTAGAGCTGGAAAGTATAACTCAGACTTGCACCCCAGGCAGGGAAAAAGGTAAGCATGGCCGCTTCGTCGAAGCTCTCCGTCGCCCAGATGGCGAAGGTGTCCGCGATGACCACCTTTTTAAAGAGGCCGATGGAAAAGATAAAGATCCCCAAAGCAATGTTGCGGGGATTGATGATCTTGCTGCGCAGGGTCTCGAACTGGGGCATCATCTTCTGATGGTGGACGATGGGCCCGGCGATGAGCTGCGGGAAGAAGGAGACGAAGAGGGCGTAGTCGATAAACTTCTGCTCCTTGGCAAGCCCTTCGTAGACATCGACCAGGAAGGCGATCTGCTGCAGCGTAAAGAAGCTGATGGCAAGGGGAAGGGCAAGGTGGAGCAGCGGCATATCCGTCCCCAGCGCGAAGTTGAAGTTGTCGATAAAGAAATCCATGTACTTGAAGTACGCGAGGAAGCCGACATTGACCGTCAGGGCGAAGACGAACAGCGCTTTTTTGGAGACAGGGTTTTTGCTCTGTTCGTCAAAGGCGTTCATCTGCGACGCGATGGTGAAGTTAAAGAGTACCGATCCCAGCAGCAGCGGCAGGTAGGCGATATTCCACCAGCTGTAAAAGAAGAGCGACGCCATAAAGAGCCACGCCTTGGCAGCAAAGACGAGGCGGTAGTGGTTTAAAATAAAGTAGCCCAGGAAAGCGACGGGCAAAAAAGCGAAAATAAAAACATAGGAGTTAAAAAGCATTCGGTTCGGGTCCTTAACGTATCATTTGGTTTCGGTCTGCTCGATGATCTCCACCATCAGGCGGTTTTGTAAAAGGATAAAGGCGATTCTACCGTTAAAAAATTGCGAAAACGTAGCCTCTTTGATCAGGATCCCCTCTTCGCTGAGGCGTGCGATCTCCGTGTCGAAATCGGGCGTGTAGAAAGCCATATGGTACATGTTGAGTTTTTTCTTGAGGATCGTATGGAGGTGGGACGTTTCGTTCAGCGGTTCGACCAGCTCGACCTCGGTGCCGTTGTTCCGGACGATCTTTGCCCGCATCTGCTGGTCGAGGTCGACAAAATAATCGGATGTATCACTGAAGCCGAGGGAGTAGAAGTGGGGAAGCTCCTTCTCGATCGATTTGGTCGCATACCCCACGTGGGCGAATTTGAGTGTATCGGAGGGTGTCAATTACGCACTTTTTTTCTTGATCAGTTCGACCATCTCACCGATGTTTTTCATATCTTCCCGCTCGCCGAGGGCGAACTTGACACCAAACTCTTTTTCGACGGTCATGATCAGGTTGATATGCATCAGGGAGTCCCAGTCCTCGACATCGTCTGCCGTGGTCTCCATCGTAAGGGAGAGGGAATCGTCGTCAAAAAGATCCTGAAAGATCACCTGGAGTTTTTCGAGAATGGCTTCGTTAGTCATGTTCTACCTTGATATATTTGTTTTGGTTGTCGTAGCCCTGGGAGATATCCAGTTTCCAGCGGCTGGATTCCTCGCTCTCTTCGATCGCTTCGAACCCGAGTCGTTGGTAGAGACCGGCAACCATATCGTTCTTTTTAGTCCTGTAATAATAGCCAAATATGGTTTTAATCTGTTTGATTTCGGCCAGCCGGACCATCGCGTCGAGCATCGCCTGCTCCATGTCCCGCTTCAGGACGCGGCAGCTCATAAGCCAGAGGTCAAGGTGGAGTTCGTCCCCTTTTTCGATCCGTCCGATGGAGATGGCGATGAGGCCGTTGTCCCCGAACTTGTCGCTCAGCTTGCCGTAGATGGGGATATAGTTCTCGTCCTGGGCGATCGATTCGATCTCGGCGGAGGTGTAGCGGCGGGTCGTGAGGTTAAACTGGTTGGTCTTGTTGGTCAGCTGGGTGATCCGCTCCAGGTAAAGCGGCTGGAAGCGCTTGATCTCGGCCACCATATCCAGGGAGGTCAGGAACTCGCCGTAGTCCTTGAACTTGCTCTGCATCTCGTCGCGTTTGGCGTTGTCCGCATAGTACTGGTTGCGCTTGAGGTCGTCACTGGAGAGGGAGACCGACTCGAAATAGCGCCCGCTGTCGACGTAGTCGATGTAGTGGGTGATGTCATCCCCGATATCGGGTACCTCGACCATAGGAAGCTGGGACTTGACGATATCCCGCTCGGCCGGGTTGTCATCCACGAAGACCAGGGCGTCCAGGCCGATATTGATCTCTTTGGCGATCTCGTCGATGTTGCTGAATTTGGGTTCCCAGTTGGCTTTAAAGACCGTAAAGTCTTCCAGTTTCAGGATCGAGTCAGGGTGGGTAAAGCCCTCTTTGGCATTTTTCTCGTCGTTTTTGGAGCAGACGGCCAGCATGATCCCGCGCTCCTTGAGGGATTTGACATAGCGCTGAAACGCCGTGTAGGCCTCGGCCTGGGGCGTCTCCTTCCCGATCTTGATACCGTGCAGGCCGTCATCCCCGATGACCCCGCCCCAGAGGGTGTTGTCCAGGTCCAGGACGAGGCACTTTTTCGTCTTTCCGTAGACCGCCTTGATGACGGAGGCCAGGCTGTAGGCGAAGTAGGGGATCGCCTCGTAGGAGAAGGCGTATTTATAGGAGTGCCACATCTGGTCGTCGTACCACTTGGAGAGGCCGAAGTCCGCTGCCAGGTAGTGGATGTCGTGGAGGTGGAAGCTCTTGTGGGCCGTCGCATACTCCGCGAAACGGGCATTCAGGCGGCTGACGAAGTTGCTCAGTCCCCGGTAGTCGCTGGCATCCATGTTGCCCAGCAGCTGGACCTGTGGCAGTTCGAAGTTGTTTTGGATGACGTCGCACCCGTAATCCGCTTCGATCTTCTGCCAGAGCGCTTCGTAGGAGGCAAAGGTCTGATCGAGCAGGCGGTCCACCTCTTCGGCGGAGTCGCCCATGCGGGGCGTCTGGGTGATATTCTTGACCGTCGTATGGATAAAGATGATGTCGGGCCCGAAGCTTTTTAGCTCCTCGTTACCAAACATGATGTCTTCGTAATATTTATTGTATTCCGACTCGAAAAAACGGGGTTCGATCCCCTCTTTGAGCAAAAAGAGCTCGAGGATGTTTTTGATCTCGGCTGTCGTGGAACCGCCCAGGATGGCGATCTTCTTCTCGATCCGGGAGCCGGTATCGCTAACAAGCTCCTTTTTGATCGATTTTTTCCGTTTCAGGACCAGGTGCGGATCAAAGGGGTGGTGAAGTCTGTCTGGCATGGCATTCTATCTTTATTATTAAAGTTTCATTGTTCCGAGAAGCTCCTGGAACGTATCGGTTCCCATGGCGAAGTTGCCGTTATGGCGGTCGGCGTTGTAGTACTTAAGCCCTTCGAGCATGTCGATACGCTGCAGGAGCAGGTCCGCCGTCGGGTGGTACCGCTTGGAAGCGTAGATCAGGCTGATCTTCCCCGTCAGTGAGAGGAGGTCGTCGGCGTTAAAGGGGAGGGCGAAGCGGAAGAACTCCGCTACGGTCTCGACCCGGCTTCTGTAGGCCTCGAACTCGATATCCATATCTTCGGCACGGCAGACCAGGATCCCGTCGTCGGAAAGGATGCGGTTGGCGTGGGCGAAGAAGACCTTGTCGAAGCTGATCCCGTTGCCCAGGGCGTCCAGGGCGTCGATCAGGATGATGTCGTAGCTTTTATCCGCGGCGTCCCGGACGAACTCGTAGCCGTCTTTTGGCAGGAGGTTCAGGCGGCTGTCGTCAAACGCCCCGGCCAGTTCGGGGAAATACTTTTTGGAGAGATCGGTCACTTCGCTGTCGATCTCGATGACGTCGACCGATTCGATCTCTTTGTGGCGCAGCACTTCTGTGGAGAGGCCGCCGTTGCCGCCGCCGATGATCAGGACCTTTGTGGCATTCGGATGGGTGCAGAGCGCACTCTGAGCGGCTGTCTCAAAGTAGCGGTAGGAGCGCTTTGATGCGATGCTCGGAATCCCGTCCAGCGTCATGATGTTGCCGTAAAACTCGTTTTCGAATACGCCGATCGTCTGGAAACTGCTCTCGCGTTCTTCCAGCGCCTCGGCCTCTTCGATCGTTTTGGAAAAGATATTATTAGATTCTTTAATTTGCATTATAACTTCCTCGATTGCACGGATTTAATATGATTTTATCATACGATGCGTTAAAATGCCGTATTATTCTTAATTAAAACTAAAAGGCTACTAAATGTGCTATCAACGAGCCCAACGTGTGCTGATGGCAGCCATGCTCGGACTGATGATGTACTTTTACATGTCCGGATTCATGCTGATCGCCAATATTATCAACGTATTGATGATCGTCATGCTGCTGCTGTGGGCGTTTGCAGATTTCTGTCCCGCCAATGCGATTTTGAGTAAGTTCCTGCCTTCGTGCGATAACCATAATAAAGAGTGATCATTGAGTACTATTAGCTATAAAGACGCCGGTGTCGATATCGACGCCGGGAACAGTTTCGTCGAAAACATCAAACCCTTTGTAAAATCCACCATGCGCCCCGGCGTACTGGGCGGTATCGGCTCCTTCGCCGGTGCTTTCGAACTGCCTGCCGGGTATAAAGAGCCGGTCCTTCTCTCCGGTACCGACGGCGTCGGTACCAAGCTGAAGCTGGCCATCGACTCCGGCAAGTTCGACACGGTCGGGATCGACCTCGTGGCCATGTGCGTCAACGACATCATCTGCAACTGGGGCGAACCCCTCTTCTTCCTTGATTACTACGCCACGGCCAAGCTGGAAGTGGCCGACGCATCACAGGTCGTCAAAGGGATCGCCGAGGGGTGTGTCCAGGCGGAGTGCGCCCTGGTAGGCGGCGAGACGGCGGAGATGCCCGGTATGTACAGCGAAGGGGACTTCGACCTCGCAGGCTTCACGGTCGGGATCGCAGAAAAATCCGAGCTCGACCGCGTCGTGCGTGTCAAAGCGGGCGATGTCCTGGTCGCCATCCCCAGCAGCGGTGTCCACTCCAACGGCTACTCCCTGGTACGCAAACTCTTTTTCGACAAGCTGGGAATGAAGTTTGACGATGAATTCGACGGCAAGCCGCTGATCGACACACTGCTCACACCGACACGTATCTATATTAAAGATTTTAAAGCGGTCAAAGACGATATCAACGCCGTCGCCCACATCACGGGCGGCGGGATCGTCGAAAACCTCCCCCGCGTCTTCCCTGAAAACCTTAAAGCCCGCGTGGAAAAAGCAAAGATCAAGACCCTCCCGGTCTTCGACTTCATGGCCCAGCATGTCGAAGAGTCTGAGATGTACCGCACCTTCAATATGGGTGTCGGTCTCGTCATGGTCGTCGACCCGTCCAAAGTCGACGCGGTCCTCTCCAAAACGGATGGCTACGTCATCGGCGAAGTCCTTGCCGGTGACAAGGGCGTTGAGCTAGTATAACCCTTACAAAGGTCAGGGAGGAATCTCTGACCCTTTTTCTCCTTTCCTACTTAATAAAAACACTCTTTTCCCCAAAACACTCTTTGCTATGTTTATACAGAATTGACTATTTATCTATTTATTATTTATGTTACAAAAAATAACAAATTAAATAGTTGCACTAAAAATAAATGCTCAATTAATATGAAAGGAACTTTTTTTTTTATATCGTTTTCAAAACACTAAGGAGAATAATATGAAAAAAAGTTTACTTGCTGTGGCACTTATGGGTTTGGTTTCTGGTCTTTTTGCGGATACGTGTAATTCGCATGGGTGCATCGATAAGATAGAAAAGCTTTATCTTGAAGCAGCTTCCGGGAGAATCCTTGTTGGTACTCCAGGAGATGAGACCTTGGCTAACTGCTCACCGGTTTCTAATGTCTACTTTACGCTTGAACAAACACAGCCGGGTTATAACACAATTTATTCAACTTTGTTAGCTGCGAAAATAGCGAATAAGACAGTACAACTTCGAATTGCTGAAGAATCATCAAATTGTAGAATCCAGTATATCACTATCACTGACTAAATACAGTAATAGCTATGAGAAAAATAATCTGGGGATCTTTGATCCTGCTGATAAGTTTTGATAGTGTTGGTGCAGTTGATGTACCCCAGTTGCAGCCGGATGTTTTTAGTTCCAATATTGCTTGGGAAGATATTGTATCAACCAATAATGAAGCACACTACTATTTTGTGGATAATGTTGTAAACGATTCTTTGGGCTACTTTGCTACGTTTTTCGAACAGAGCTCAAATATGGCACCGTATTTAAGGGAAACTTATAATGAATTGACCTGGACGCTTGATCCTACAATGTCAGGTGCAGAAATTGCTGCTGATTTTGATGCTAAATATGACTACTCAAGTGAACCGAGCGGAGATCTGAATCTCAAGGTTATGTATTCGTTAGATAATCAAGTAGCTAAACTGGAGTGGGATAATGGCATTCAATTATATGAAACCACATTCGACTATGCAACAATAAGTGGTTATGACATATATAATCAACCTATTCTAAATGGAGTAACATACATCGACGTGTATGTAAAACAATACCCAACGTATCATATTTACAGGATAGTCGATGGAGTCGAAGAGGAGTTGGCGACGATAGAAGGATACAATGTATCTGAAACACCTTACGCGCATTGTAACATTTATTATGTGGACGGTTATGGTTGGTTCGATGATTGTGTAAGGGAAAATTATTTATCTACGTCAAATCCATATACAATTGAGGATACAAAAATACAGTTTACAGATTTGTTAGCTCCTTATGCATTACAGGGTAAGACAGTCGAATATAAAGTTATTGCACAAACGGAAAGAAAAATCAATTCTGTACCACATGATTGGACACCAATATGGTTCGCTGGGTCTTATGCGTATTATGCTGGATATGACACAACAAAGACTAATCAAATATGGTTGGATGGGAATGCAGATCAATATGTCGATTTTGTCCCAAAAGAAGAGTATGACAAGCTGTTTGGGAAATATTACAGTTGGCTGATACCGACAACGACACTATTGTTAAATTAGGAGAGATTATACTCTCTCCACAAATTAATTCCCGCGGCTTCCGTGCTTGATCGCCTCGCTGCCGGCTTTGCAGAGCGGGCAATCGGTCGGATCGTACATTTCGAAAGTGAAGCTTTCCAGTGCGGCAAATCCGACGATTGCACCGACCCTCGTCGACAGTAAATTATTGATCGAAACACTTACGGTGAAGGTCAATATGAATGAATTATAGGAGGTTAGTAATGAAGAAAAGCATTTGTTTAATTTATTTTTTGTTGATATCTGCTGTATACGCGGAAACAATTCAATTTTCGCTTACAGCCAATGGACCGGATACATCAACAAAAACTCTTGCTTCTGTTAATAATCAGGTAACAGAAGCACAGGACTGGGTTATGGAATATGAACATGACCTTATATTAATACCAAATGATGGTTTAGTAGTTCCAATTGAGTTACAGAAGCCAACAATAACATTAATCAATGATCAACAAGGTTTACTTGAACTATCTGACGATGGTGTGTTTGCTGTAACACGAACACCCGCAATAGCGTATAATCATACAGCTGATGCAAGTTTTACGATGCGTCCGACTTTGTTTATTTCAATAGGTGGTTTTTCACCTGAATTAGATACGGATGGTCATAGGGTAGACCCCTGGCAGTATGAAATGGATAAACAACTACGAACGGTCTTGGGTGACTATGAGTATAAACATTTTATAGTTAACTGGGATTCCCATAAGACGAATAGAAATCAGGTTAAAAGATTGGCAAAAGTTGTTAATCGGTTTCTTAATAACAGGGCTGTGCCATGGGATGTAGTGATTGTTGGTTTTAGCCGAGGTGGGATATTCGCCCATGAATTGACAAAGAAAATAGTTGGACATTCTAAGATTAAGAATCTGCATACGTTTTTGTTGGACCCAACGGCAACGAGTATATTCGGGGATTTTTATCCGGCAAAAATACAAGAGCAGTCACCAACTAAGCACTATGGATCTTTGTACTATGATGGGGAACCATTGATTAATGTTTCAGGATTGGGAACGGTGGGAGATATGCCAATCACCGGATATGATAATTACGGAACACATCCTCACTTATTCCCTTGTATCGAACATCAGTACTTTGGAGGTAATTGGATTGATGCAAACAATAATGGTTTTCTAGCTGCATTGGCTGATATAAAAGCAAAGAAAGATACCGGAACTTTTTTACCTGAATTAGAAAGTAGTGGTTCGGAAGTAGTAAAAATATCTGCATCAACAGGAGTTGTTTTTGATGGTTCTATGACGTTTACGGATGGCAATCTGCACATTAATGGATACTTTTCCTACAATGACTTACCAAGTAGTAGCGTTTTTGTTGATCTAATGGCGGGACAAGATGGGGTAGCAGTTGTATATGGTGCATCAGGAGTTTCTGCATACCAGTTGATCCTCGATAAAGACTCATTAGAGCTTTCTGAATCTATTTTATTTACAAACTATAAAGCTAGTATAACTAGCGACGGGATTACAGCAGATATGAATATTGATTCTATTCAAGTGGGGGGACATGTCGGATTGGATGGAGGTAATGTGACTATCTCAGTTGGGGGTGATACGCTAATAAAGATTGATACCGGGGAAGTAGATAGTGTTGATAAGGCCGTGAACAAAGTTAAAAAGTGGTTTGGTTTCTAAATATTGTATCTTAAGAAGAAAAAAAACTATTATGGTGCCACATACGTTGATCAAATAGCACAAAAGAATGTTGTGCTTCGCTTTGATGGCTGCAATGCTCAGAATCAGGGGCAAATCGTTGGGGTTTATCTGAAATAAAAAATATAGGTAAGACTCCTCCGTATTAGCGAGGAGGAGTAAATTAGCTAGTTTCCGCGGCTTCCGGGTTTGATCGCTTCGCTGCCTGCTTTACAGAGCGGGCACTCTTCAGGCGAGTACATCTCGAAAGTAAAGTCTTCCAGTGCGAAGAAGGGTTTATCTTCGGGTAGTTTGCAGTTCGGTTTTCGGGATACGTCACTGCCCTGGCGCTTGCAGAAGCCACGGTTGGCCAGTGCGGCGAAGGCCACGACTTTTCCGCCCAGGGCTTCGATGGCAGCGGCGGCTTCCATGGCGGAACCGCCCGTGGTGATGATATCTTCGCAGATGATCACCTTCTCCCCCGGTCTGATCTCGAAGCCGCGGCGGATCGTCATCTCGCCGTCGACGCGTTCGGCGAAGATGGAGCGCTTGTCCAGTGCCGTTGCCAGGGCGAAGCCGGCGATCAGGCCGCCCAGGGCGGGTGCGCAGACCGTGTCGACTTCCAGGCCGCTTGCCTTGATCTGTTCGGCGACCGCTTCGGCCAGGACCTTGGCGTTTTTCGGGTCTTCCAGAACTTTCGCAGACTGGAGGTAAAACTGCGAGTGGTTTCCGCTGCTTAGTTTAAAGTGCCCTTCCAGCAGGGCATTGGCATCTCTGTAGATCTGTTCGACGTTCATCATTACACTTTGAGGATATCTTGCTCTTTTGTCTTGAGCGTATCGTCTACTTTTTTGATATAGTCGTCTGTCAGTTTCTGGACTTTATCCTGACCCTGCTTGGACTCGTCTTCCGTGATCTCTTTGTCTTTTTCCAGTTTTTTGATCTTGTTGTTGGCATCCTGGCGGTTGTTCCGGACGGAGACTTTCGCTTTTTCCGCCATCGCTTTGGCCTGTTTGACGGTCTCTTGACGCTGCTCGCTTGTCATCGGCGGGAAGTTGAGGATAACACTGTCGCCGTTGTTGTTGGGGTTGACCCCGATGTTGGCGGCGGCGATCGCCTTTTCGATATCGGCAACCAGGTTTTTCTCCCATGGTGTGATGGAGATCGTATTGGCATCGGGCGTTGCAATGGAGCCGACGCCGTTGAGGGGTGTGGCTGTCCCGTAGTAGTCGATGGTAATCGACTCTACGATTTTTGTGGAGACTTTACCCGTCCGGAGGGAAGTAAAATCTTTTTTGAGCGCTTCGATGCTCTTCTCCATGGCCTCTTTAGCTTTGTCAAGAATATCATTGACCATTCTATTTCCTTTTCATGATGAGTTTAGATGCGATCTTTCGGCCGGATTTGATGATGACCCGGCTGCGGTCGAACTTTAAAGCTTTGTCCGTATTATACGACACTTTTGCATTATTTACTTTTACCCGTTCCCATCCGTATCCGCTGACATAGATTTCCACGGAGCGGGGCGCCGGGGCGGCCAGGGTAGCCGTAACGTTTTGTACGCGGTTTTTTGTCACCGCAACGTCAAATGCCGTGACCTGAAGCGCTTCGGTTTTGAGTTTGGTCCGGATATCGGTGTCTTCCGTAACGGCGATTCGTTCGATGCTGTAGGGATCACTGAAGGACGCCACAGCCCCGGCATTCTGGTTGCAGATATAGTCGAACTTTTCCCTTTTGATCACTTCCTTGACCCGCTCGTCGAACTCTCCGTACGGGTAGGCGTAGCTTGCGGCTGAAAAGCCCAGGCGCTGCCGAAAGATCTTGGCTGCTTTGCGAGTATCCTCGAGGATCTCCGTATCGCTCAGGTAGGGGAGGTGAGGGTGGCCGTAGGAGTGGAGTCCGATCTCTCCGAAGGCTGCGGTTTTGGCGATCTCGTCCCACGACATATAATCCCCGTATCCCTTCTCCGTCGCTTTGACATAGGCATAGAGCGTAAAGGGGTAGCCGAACTCTTTGAAGATCGGCAGGCCGTTGTCGTAAAAGCTCTTATAGTTGTCGTCGATCGTCAAGGCGACGGTTTTTGGCGGGATGGGACGCTTGGATTTGAGCAGGGCGACCAGTTCGCTGAGCTTGATGACCCGGTAGCCGTTCTCTTTGAGGTATCGGAAGTCGGATCGCAGCTTTTCGCTGGAGATGCTGGTGCTTTGATGCTTGGTGTCGTTAAATCGGTGATAGACGAAAATCGTCGCATCCGCCCCGAGTTCGGGGAGGGATGCGAAAAGAAGAAAAAATGCGAGAAGGATTCGTCGCATTATTTAGCAGCAGGTACCGCCGGAGGAACTGGCGCGGAAGGTACATTGCTAACAGGCTTGACCTTGATGTCGGCACTGTCGATGACCGATGCCGTACTTTTGGAAGAGTAGACATATCCCAGGGCAACCGTGTTGATCACAAACAGGATGGAGAAGAACATGGTCACTTTCGCGAGAAATGCCGCAGGACCTTTGGCGCCGAAAACTGTCTCATTGCTGCCGCTGTAAGCACCCAGGCCGATGCTCGAGCTCTTCTGCAGCATCACGACGATCGTGATCAAAACAGTCAGGACAAATTCCAAAATCAATAAAATAGATTCCATAGTAAACGTGCTCCTTATTAATCGCACTTAAGCTAAAATTCGCGAATTATAGCAAAAAAGTGATTAAGGGCAATATGAACGGGGTCGATGAATAATATACAAAAAGAGTTTTCCAGAAATGCGAAGTTCTATAACGAATACAATCAGATCCAGAAAAATGTGGTTCACGATCTGCTTTCCATGGTCAAGGACTCTCCCGAACATATTTTAGATATCGGAGCCGGGCGGGGTGAAGTCTATTCCCAAATCGGGTGGCCGGTTAAAAGCTTTGTCGCCTTTGACGTCTCCCGGGAGATGTGTACATTGCACCAAAAGGGTGCGAATGTCGAGACACTCCAGGGGGATTTTAACGATCGTAACGCGTTTGATGTATTAAAGAATAGGCACTTTGACCGGATCATCTCCGCATCTGCACTGCAGTGGTCAAGGGACCTCGAGCGTACATTCGCAATGATCGCTTCGCTGAATGCCCCGGTCGCCCTGGCCCTCTTTACCTCCAAGACATTTGCAACACTCTTTAAAACAGCGGGACTAGAGCCGTTATTGCGATCCAGTGATGAAATCATTCAGACCGCCAAACCCTATTTCGGAGACAACGTCAAACTGATAGAGTATAGACTCTCATTCGAATCAAAACGCGAGATGTTCCGTTATATCAAACGCAGCGGTGTCAGTGCGGGGCGTAATGTCCTCAACTATAAAGAGACCAAGCGCCTGATGGAGAGATACCCGCTGGAGTATCTTGAGTTTGAAGTGCTTTTTATCGTTTCGTAACTTTCTTACTTTTAAAAATGGTATGCTAGTGTGATCTAATATACAAAATAAAGTTTTCCGTAAATATGCGAAGGAGGTTTGCATGTTTCGACTATTTCATCACTTGGGCGTTTTGGTTTTTTTGATTGCGATCGGGGGGACGGTCTTATCTTCTGCCGAAGAAGAGACCTATACCGGATGGTATTGGCCGACCTGCAACTTTTTGGGATGCGGGGCATACAAGGGGTGTCCCGGGGATAAGCCCCTGTGTACGGAGGTGGAGAATCCATGTGATTATAACGGGCACTATTTCCCCGGTGGGGTAACGGATGCTTTGCTCTGTTGCAGGGTACCGGTCAATAAGATCGAACTCTTCTGCGGGAAAGATCCGGAAAAGTGGGGTGAATTCAAAAATTTGTGCGAATGCATTTGCAAACATCGGGATGCAGATCCCTATCTGAAGGGACGTGCAGCCAACATACCTTGCCCTAATGAGTAGGGAATAGGTGCTAGAGGATCTCCAGCATCTTTTTGCTCAGTTCGCCTGAGTTCATCTCCGAGTGGATGAAATGTTTGACTCCCCGCTTCTGGGCGTCGTAGTAGGATTTCGGGCGGCGTTTGTCCGGCATATTGATGCAAAACTCCGTATCCAGGATGTCCTGCCGGTAGGTGTCCTGGAACTTCTGGATGATATCGATCCCCTGCATCCTGCCGACCGTCTCATTGACGATGATCAGGTCAAACGGTGTATGCTTGTGCTGTTTTAGTGCCTTTTCATAGTCGATAAAGCCGCTGACGTGAATGGCCCGGTCAAGCTTCTCGATAACGATCTTCTGCCCCTTGATCGTATCGGGATCCTCGCCGATGATCCCGATGTGGATCTTGTTGTTGCGGTTAAGTTCATTAAGATACTTGAGAATCTTTTTATTCTGTTCGCTCGTAATGCCCCCGTCGATGCTTCCGCTGTAATACTCCAGGTAGGTCTTGCTCGAAAAGAGTCCCGTCACCTTGGCTTCGGAGAAAAAATCACGTACCGGGCGCGACTGTTTCGCCCGCCGCCATATCTCTTTGTCAAAGGCGTAGGCGGCATAGTCGAGGGATTCGATGATATCCTCTTTGATCTGGTCCGTTTTGGTCAGGAAGACACTTTTGAACTCATCGTAGTATTTCGCCTTATACGCTTCGATCTGCTCGTCCAGCGAATCGATGGTCTGTTTGAGTTCGGCGATATGATGGACCCGGTCGACATGTTTTTTATTGGCTTCCTTAAGTTGCCTGTCGATGGCTGCGTACTCCTCGCTCTGTTTGTTGAGGGTCTTTATCTCCTCTTTAAACTCTTCGACCTGACGGGTCAGCAGGGCAAGGGAGTCGCGGTATTTCTGGATCTTTCGGATCGACTCGTCGTATTCGTTTTTGAGATGGACATACTCTGCCTGTTGGGAGAGGTAGACCATCTCGTAGTTGTCTTCAAGGGAGCAGGCGAGTTTGCGTTCCAGGTCGCGTTTGAGCTTCATCGCCTTCTCCAGGTTCCGCTTGGCCAGTTTCAAGTCGGCATCGTCGAACTTGGAGTCGAAATCGTTGAAGTTGTTGTAGGCGGTATAGAGGAAGGTCTTCATGATGGCGAAGTTCAGCTTCTTTTTGACCTGCTTTTGGTGTGCTTTACGCAGTTCGTCGTTAAAGCGTTTAAAAAAGAGCTCGATGGACTCTTCCATCCCAAGGTTCTGCGCTTCGGGCTCTTTCTGGCGGTCCTCGCGGCTGGCCGCGAACTCGACAATCTTCCCTTTGATCTGTTCGATCTTTTCGGTAAGTGTGGGGACATCGTAGGGTATCTGTATGATGGCGTCGACAGCGATATCACCCAGGATCTTTTTAATATCTTTTATGTCGTTTTTGGAGAAGATGATCGTCGGGAATTCGGGGACTTTCTGCTTGATGACCTGGAGGAACTTCAGCCCGTTGGCTTCGGTATAGTCGATATTGATGAGCAGCAGGTCGATAAACTCGTCTTTAAAAATCCGTATACTGTCTTCAAAAGTGGTGATATCGAAGTAGTTGCGGAAGATGCTTTCCAGATACTCGTCCACGTCACTGGAAAAGGTGATCGGATTATTGATATAAAGCGCGTTTAACTCTTTTAATTCCAATGATATACCCAACATAGAAGTTTATCTTATAGGGTACCACAGTTCGGTTGATAAAAAAATGCGTATTTAGATTATATTCGCTTTTTCAAGGGAATATAGAGAATAACGGATCGATTTGAAGGTCTCTGAGAGCTTGGGGTCGACGATCTTGTACATCTCCTCCAACACACGTGAGGACTCCTGGGCCCGTTTATAGTTGGCGATAAGGATATCGTCCAGGGATTCACGGTTCATCTCGCTTTTGACCGTGGGACGAAGTACGTCGTTGTCACTGTCCCTGGATGCAAGAAGCGGCCGTATGTCGTCTATCCGGGATTGATGGCGCAGTGTTTTGAGTTGCGTTGCAAGGTCCTTGTCGTTACGGAGGTAGCGGGCGATATCTTCGATCACACGGATCCCCTCTTTTAGACGGTTGAGGTTGGCGTCGATAACGCGGAAAAGATCCGGAGAGAGGTTCTCCGGATTGGTGTTACTCGTCACTGGAATTAAAGATACCCAGGATCTGTAGCAGGGAAATAAAGAGGTTCAGAAAATCCAGGTAGAGTGCGGATGCCGCCAGTACCGGAGAGTCGTAGTTCCCTCGGACGATATTCTGCGTATCGTACAGGATAAAGAAGCTGAACAGTACCGCGCTCACACCGGCGATAGCCAGTTGAAGCAGCGGGCTTCCCAGGAAGATGTTGGCAATACCACCGACGATCACGATGATCAGGGCGATAAAGAGCATTTTACCCATGACCGTAAAGTCACGGCTTGTGCTCATGGCAAACAGTGTCAGTGCACCGAAAGCCACACTGGTCATCAAAAACGCGTTGGCTACGATACCTGCACCGCCGGGCATATTAAGGACCGACGTCAGCAGAGGTGTGATCGTCAGACCGGTGATAAACGTAAAGGCGAACAGCACGCCCAGGGCAATACCCGGTTTATCCTTTACAAAGTTCAGTCCAAAAATAAGGGCGATCTCAAGGATCACGAGTCCCCAGTAGAATGAAGCGATCGTAGAGGCCATACCCATACCGACGTAGGCACCGACGGTACCTGCCAGCATACTGGCCGCAAAAAGTTGATAAGTCTGTTTTACAAAGCTACGAATTGACGCTTCGTCTCGTTGGACACCGCCGATTTCTTCAGCACGAAGAGTCTCATTTCGATAATTTCTGTCATACAGTGACATTTAGTCTCCTAGCATTTATAATATAGGGGATGCATTCTATCAGCAAAAAATAAAAAAATCAATTTCAAAGTACCAAAGCCTATATATATGATAGAAAAAAACTTTTTTTGCCATTTCTTCCGTTTTTTTCGAAATACGCGGGTTACTTTAAGATTACGTTGCTATAATTCCCCTCACAAAACAACATGAAGCCCTCGGGTTGAGCGCTTCGGATCTGCTCCGGCAGATGTTTTTTTTGACGTTCTTTGACAACTAAGTAAGCAAACAAATACAAACAATGAGAGAGACAATCTCTCGTCGATTCCTGATGGTACATATAGAAATATATGAACTATCAATTGAGTTCTAAAATGCAATTGGATTAAACAA
>JBNKTC010000011.1:0-21976 GCA_050297855.1 Campylobacterales bacterium | reverse complement strand
TATGTCCTTCTTTCTCCGGTGATTATTGAGTGGTGGTCACACCCAGCTCCATTCCGAACCTGGAAGTTAAGCACCACATCGGCGATGATACTCTCCCTTACTGGGACGGAAAAGTAGCTCGTCGCCGGAGTTTCTTTCTATCTTTACTACTTTTTTATTCCCCAATCATTTTTCTACTCAAAATTATCTTCTTCATAAGAAATATTTAAATTTTACCTTTTTTTATCGACTTTTTTATTGACTTTGTAAGTAAAATTCAGTATACTTCCACTTCATCAATACGGGATGTAGCGCAGTCTGGTTAGCGCACCTGGTTTGGGACCAGGGGGTCGGAGGTTCGAATCCTCTCATCCCGACCATTGATTGAGATAAATGGTGGGTGTAGCTCAGTTGGTTAGAGCACCAGGTTGTGGTTCTGGGGGTCGTGGGTTCGAGACCCATCATCCACCCCATTTAATACGAGATAGTGGTCTATAAGTTTACGCGCCTGTAGCTCAACTGGATAGAGTGTCTGACTTCGGATCAGAAGGTTAAGGGTTCGATTCCTTTCGGGCGCACCACTCTTATAGATGACTCCGTAGCTCAGCTGGATAGAGCACACGCCTTCTAAGCGTGCGGTCAAAGGTTCGAATCCTTTCGGGGTCGCCACTAAGAAGTTTTGACATTAACACGCGGAAGTGGTGAAATTGGTATACACGCTAGACTTAGGATCTAGTGCCTCACGGCGTGGAGGTTCGAGTCCTCTCTTCCGCACCATCAAAAGCTATCCGGCTTTTACGAACAACTGAACTTTTCTTTTACAATGTGCGAAGGTGGTGGAATTGGTAGACACGCTAGATTCAGGTTCTAGTGGTAGCAATACCGTGGAGGTTCGAGTCCTCTTCTTCGCACCATTATCTTTAACTCTCAAATGAAAAAAACTGCCATCATTACCGGAGCCGCTCAAGGCATAGGCAAATCCATTGCTCTTTCACTATTAAATAACAACTACAATCTCTTACTGTTTGATAAACAATCGATTACATACATAAAAAAGAGTGAAGAAGGCGTGTTATGCCTTCAGGGCGACGTCGGGGTCGAGGAGGATGTCAAAAAGGCTCTAGAAGCAGCCCAGGAGGCTTTTAGGCGTGTTGATTTGATTGTCAACAATGCAGCGCAAATCGTTTTTACACCGCTTGCTCAGCTCTCCTACAGAACATGGCAGTCAGTGATGAATACCAACCTGGGCAGTATCTTCCTTTTTGCAAAATATGGGCAAAAGATACTGGCTGCAAACCGCGGCAGCATTATTAACATCGCATCCACTAGGGCGTATATGTCCGAACCGGATACGGAGAGCTATTCCGCCTCAAAGGGCGGCATACTTGCCCTGACACACTCCCTGGCACTCTCGCTGGGCCCTGATATCCGGGTCAACAGTATCTCTCCCGGCTGGATTGACAGCCGTGATGAGATCTCGAAACAAAATGAACCCCTCGTCCACGAAGATCATGCACAACATCCGTGCGGCAGAGCCGGATCCCCAGAAGACATTGCTTCAATGGTCTTATGGCTGGCGGATGATCGCAACGGTTTTGTCACCGGCCAGGATTTTGTTATTGACGGCGGGATGACGAAAAAGATGATCTACAGGTAGATTACCAGCTCAACTTTTCATATTTTCCAAGCAGTTCGGCCAGCGACATAAAGTAGGCACGGAACTCATCGCGGAAACGGAAGACAATGTCATTGCCCCGCATCTCGAGGATCTGGATATGTGTCGAACGGTACTGTTTAAGACCAATCGGCGAATAAAATCCTTGTATCGTGATATCTTGAATACTCATTTTATCCCCCTTAGAAGGTAAGTGAAGAGAAAAATGCAATAAACGTTCCACTCGGATTTTGGCGGAACACGGTTTGCATTCCTTCTTATGTAGATAGTATCGGAGAAAACGGGCGGGATTTAACCCGCCGGGTGATTAAGAATTGATCATTCCGCCGATTGGGGAGCTGGCGGTTGCGTAGGGTTTCATGGGGATCCGGCCCGCAAGGTAGCTCATGCGACCTGCACGGACGGCCTCTTTCATCGCCTGGGCCATCAGGATCGGATCCTGGGCTCCCGCGATCGCCGTATTGGTCAAAACACCATCTGCTCCCAGCTCCATCGCGACAGCTGCATCGCTGGCACATCCGACACCGGCATCGACGATGACCGGGACGTTTACTGCCTCTTTGACGAACTGGACGTTATATTTGTTCTGGATACCAAGACCGCTGCCGATGGGTGCTGCCAATGGCATGACGGCAGCCGCACCGGCGTTTTCCAGGCGCTTGGCCATGATTGGGTCGTCATTGGTGTAGGCCATGATGACAAAGCCCTCTTTGGCGAGGACTTCGCACGCTTTGACCGTCTCGAGTACGTCAGGGTAGAGTGTCTTCTCCGCGTCCCCGATCACTTCGAGCTTGATCAGGTCTATTCCCGTGGCTTCGCGTGTCAGGCGGAACGTCGTGATCGCCTCCTCGGCCGTAAAACATCCTGCAGAGTTGGGGAGCATCTTGACGCTGGTATCCTTGAAGTAATCCAGCAGGTTCTCCTCTTTTGGATCGGTGATGTTGACACGCCGGACCGCGACCGTGATCAGCTCTGATCCGCTGGCTAAAGTAGCCTCTTTTGTTGTTTGAAAATCTTTATATTTGCCGCTTCCGACGATCAGTCGGCTGTTAAGCGTATATTTTCCGATTTGAAGTGTATGCATATCTATAATTCCTCTATCTGTTTTTCGGATATTTCTGTCCCTAAAAAAGCCTATTAAAACAAATCAGGCTTAAAGCAAAATTATACCCTAATGTCTTTCCATCTGCCTGATTTAAAGGCGCGGTAAAGCCAAAAGGCCTTGATGAATGTTTCGGTAATCATCACTATGTAGACCAGCAGGATAGAGTGGAGGAAATAGGCCGCGGCTAACGCCGGAAAGATCCTGAAAAACCAGAGCGAGATCAGGTTGATCTTGAGGGTCTGTCGCGTCGCACCTGCGCCCCGGAGACTCCCCGAAAGGACAAAGGAGACAGCAAGGGGGACCTGGGAGAGGCCGACGATCCGCAGGTAGAGCGAAGCCTCTTTTATAACCTGGGCATCATCGGTAAAGATAAAGACGATGTATTCAGGCACGGCAACCATAAAGATCCCCATAATCCCCATAAACCACGCGGCGATCTTCATCGTCTTTACGACATCGTCATAGGCTGCATCAGGGTTATTACGGCCAAGATTCTGCCCCATCAGGGTCATGGCTGCGACGGTAAAACCGATGCCCGGCATAAAGGCGAGCCCCTCGACCCGCAGACCGATCTGATAGCCGGCCATGATCGCGGTACCGAAGTGGGCGATGATGACGGTAAAGAGGATAAAGGAGAAGAAGGTCAGCATCCGCTCAAACCCCGCCGGTACCCCGACTCTCATGGCACGTCGGATCAGTTCGCGGCTGAAGTGGAAGTGGCGCTCCTGGAAGTGGGCTGTCTTAAAGAGCAGGAAGAGGTAGGCCGCAGCCTCCAGGATACCGGCGATCACCGTAGCCAAAGCCGCCCCCTCGACACCCATCGCCGGGGCACCGAAGTTTCCGAAGATCAGGATATAGTTCAAAAAGACGTTCAGGACGATGGAGACCAGTTTGATCTTAAAGGGGGTCTTCGTATCGCCGATCCCGTTCAGAGCACTCACCAGGACATATTTGACGAAGATGGCCGGCAGTACGAGTGAGAGCCAGCCGAGGTAGGCGCCGCCCAGTGTCGCGACATGTTCCGACGCCCCCATCAAAAGCAGCAGATGGTCGGCAAGGAGATACCACAGCAGGGTGGCCGGGATCGAAAGGACCAGTGCAAAAAGAAGCAGACTGTAGACGGCGGAGGAGAGCTCCCGCTGCTCTTTTGCCCCGTGAAGTCGTGCGATCAGGGAGTTGGTCCCGACGTAAAAGACCGTCAGGGCGGCATACAGAAGCCCCACCACCTGCAGGCTCATTCCCACGGCGGCAATACTGGCGGCACTGATGCGTCCCACCATGATCAGGTCCGCCAATACCTGGAGCATGTCCAGGAGGGCGTTAAGAGCAGCGGGGATGGAGAGGTTGAGGATCTTTTTGGTCTGCGGTTTGATCGGGACGTCCTTGTTAAAATTTGCGTAATCATAGCAGAAAAGGGGGGCTTGGGGTTAAGGTGCTATAATTTTTCCAAAAAAGGGGCCCAAATGTGTGCGATAGCCGGTGCGGTAAACTGCCAGGATCTGAGTCTTGAAAACATGCAGCAGGCCCTCTTCCACAGGGGGCCCGACGAGCAGTCGCGCTATACCCATAAAAACCTCACCCTGATCCACAACCGGCTCGCTGTCGTGGATATCGGCGGGGGACACCAGCCGGTCCATTTCGGGGAGTACACGCTGATCTTCAATGGTGAGATATACAACCACAAAACGCTGCGCAGAGAGCTGGGGGAGTTTACGTTTAATACCGAAAGCGATACGGAGACTTTGCTTTATCTCCTGATCAAATACGGGATAGACGGACTGAAAAAAGTCGACGGTATGTTTGCCGTCGCATTTCTCAACAAAGCAGATATGACCCTCACGCTGGTGCGCGACCGAATGGGGAAAAAACCCCTCTATTACTACAAAAAAGGGGAACGCTTTCTCTTTGCCAGCGAGATCGGAGCGATCGCCAAGACCCTGCCGCTACGGCCGAATGACGACCATATTTCAAACTACCTGCGCTGCGGCTATTTTTACGGGGAGAGTACCGTCTATCATGACCTCTTCAGCCTTCCCGCCGGGACGGCGATGACGGTCGATCTCGGGAGTCTTCGTTCGTTCAGCGAACGCTATTTTGATATCACCGACTATTACCGTCGGCCGACGGAGACGACATTGGAAGAGGCGCTTGAGCAGACCGACCGTATTCTGCACCAAAGCGTCAAAGACCGGATGCTCAGCAGTGATCTGGAGGTGGGGGCATTCCTCAGCGGCGGGATCGACAGCGGGCTGGTCGTGGCGGCAGCCAGCGAGTACACAAACCGCCTCAAGACCTTTACCGTCTCTTTTGACGGGGCGTATGACGAGGCTCCGTTGGCCGCCCAGGTGGCCGAACGGTACGGGACCGACCACACCGTCATCGATATCCGCATGGATATCAAAAACGACCTGGAGAGGATATTGGGCAACTACTCCCAGCCCTTTTTCGACAGCTCCGCGCTGCCCAGCTATTACGTCTCCAAAGCGGCTAAGCGCCATGTGACGGTCATCCTCAATGGAGACGGGGCGGACGAGCTTTTCGGGGGCTACCGGCGCTATGTCCCGGCCGCGAACGGGTGGCTGGAGAAAGCAAAGGGGTTTAGCTGGGCTGCCCGCTTCCTTCCAAAGCCCCACGATAAAAAAAATCTCTACAGTCATCTTTTCCGTCTGCTGGAGATGGCGGGGAAGCAGGACCCCCTTGCACGCTATCTCAGCGGGACCACCGATATCTTCGAGGGATATGAGGCGGAGTTGTCGGGGGATTTTAATGAGCCGATGCGCGAGCACCTTGAGCAGATCGTCCAGGGAGATTTTTCGGAGTTGAGCAAACTGATGCTGGCAGATGACAGCTGCCTTCTGGTATCGAACCTCCTGGTGAAGATGGATATCGCGACGATGGCCCACGCCCTGGAAGGGCGCAGCCCCTTTTTGAGCCGGGATTTTGTTACCTTTGCCCCGACACTTCCCGACCGGTTGAAGGTCCGGGGGAAGCAGACCAAGTACCTGCTGCGCGAACTGGCACGGCAATACCTCCCTGCCGCTCTGCCGGGTCAGCCTAAACGGGGTTTTGAGATCCCGCTCCGGCAGTGGGTGGAGGAGGATCTGGACGAGATGATCCGAAGCTACCTGGGAGACAATGCCTACAGCCGGCGTTTTGTCCGTCCGGGGTTTATCGAGAAGCTACTCGAAAAGCGGGTACCCGTATCGGATGAGAAACGGGCGCGGATGCTCTGGTCGCTTTTGAGCCTGGAGGTGTGGCACCGGACTACTTGACGCGCTGTTTGTCCGCTTCCAGGCGCTTGATCAGGGAGTCGACCGTATCCCCTTTTTGGTGGGTGGTCATGGCACAGTTGAGTACAAGGGGCACCGGTCTTTTATTGTATTCGATCACGTTTTTTGTGATCTGGCCTGTGATACGGCGTTTGCTCTGTTCCATCTCCGCACCGGAAGAGCGGTTGAAGAGGATAAAGAACGTGTTATGGTTATAGCGGTAGCTCCGGTTCTCCTGGCGGATAAAACTTTTAAGCGCCTTTGCGATGTAGATGAGGACCTTGTTGTAGACGATGTCGTTATGGTCGTCGATGATCTCGTGGTAGTTCTCCACCTGGAGCATCAGGATGCCCATATCAATACTGCGCCGTTCGCCGATACGGATAAGCGGCAGGATGTCGTCGGCGAAGGTGTAGGCATTCATCAGCTTGGTGACGGGATCGAATTTTGAGAAGCTTTTGATCGTATCCACATGACCCTGAAAGATACGGATCGCATCCCCCGCCGTCTCGATCTCTTTTTGAAGATGGGCCTGGAGTGTTTTGAGTTTTCCGGACGCGACCCTAAGACGCTCATCGGCAAGCTCTTCGATCATCGTGTCGATAAGCGGGATCTCCTGATCGGTGATGGATTGGATATTGTCTGCGGTCGCACGGTAGCTCTCAAGCGTCTTTTTTAGTGAATCCTGGCAGTCTACAAGCCCCTGGCGGTCATGTTCGTTAAAAAGGCAGCTCTCTCCGCATGTCGCGATGGTCTTTTCAATAAAACGGACCATAAAATTCTCCGGGATGATCTCCTCTTCAGAGTGATTCCCGACAGTCTCTGCGAAGATGGCCAATAGTTGCGCTTTTGCTTCACTGATTTTCATATTTTTTCTTTTTATACCGTTTATTACCAGTATACAGTAGTTTTTAAATTTTACAAAAAAAAGTTAAAATATTTGAAGGAGCGATGAGTGATGGAAAAAGATAACGATTACGTCAACCTGGATGATATCAATCTCGAAGAGACGGACCTGGAGAAGGTGGAAAATGAGTATGGTCGTTTTCTCGATGCCTTTGAAAGTGTCAAGGGGGAGATCGAGAGTCTGGTCCAGGAAGAGAACCGGCATCTGCTCAAGGTCAACGAAGAGCTGCGCCACGAGATCGAGGAGCGCAAACAGATCGAGCTGCGTCTCAGCGACCAGCTGCTCTTCCTCGAAGCCCTGCTCGATGCCATCGCCAATCCCATTGCATTTTACGACAAAACGGGGCAGTACGTCGGGGTCAACCGTTCCTTTAAGGCGTTCTGCGGCCTGGAGCAGGACGCAATCCTCGGAAAATCCCGTGATCAGATCATACGGGTCGAAAAACAGGGGGCGATCGAAAACGGCTACCTGCGGGCATGCGGCTGCCACATTGAGGAGGTGTTTATCCGCGATTACAAAGGGGAGCTTCGGGATGTAATGATCTACAGCTCCGATTACCTCACCAGCAGCCGGGAAGCCGGCGGCTGGGTGGAAGTCCTGGTCGATGTCACGGAGCAGAAAGAGCTGGCGGCACGTCAGAACGAACAGGAACAGATGCTCATCCAGCAGTCAAAGATGGCGGCCATGGGCGAGATGATCGGCCACATCGCCCACCAGTGGCGCCAACCTCTCCACGCCCTGGCCGATGTCATCAGGGAGATCAACGAGGCCTATCGGCATGGCGGGCTTGACCGTACAAAGATAGAGAATTATGTCGAACACGGAACACTGCTGGCCGAAAGCATGTCCGATACGATCGACGATTTCCGGGAGTTTTTCCGTCCCAAAAAAGAGAAGACCCTTTTTAACCTCGCCAAGACCGTGGCCGGGACCCTCGTATTGCTCGATGCGACGCTAAAGGACAGCGGTATCAGCGTCAAGGTCTCGGGGGAGGGGGAGCTGAAGGTCTACGGGTTTGAAAACGAATATTCCCAGGTGCTTCTTAACATCATCAATAATGCCAGAGAGGCGATTCTGGATAACCGCCCGCCCGACCCGGTGCTCACCATTACCTACAGGCAGGAAGGGGATACGGCGGTCTTGCGGGTTGCCGACAATGGGGGCGGTATCCCCGATACGGTTATCGGGAAGATATTCGATCCCTATTTTTCGACCAAGGGGGAACGTTCCGGTACGGGGATCGGACTCTATATGGCCAAGACGATTATAGAAAAAAACATGAACGGGACGATCCGGGCCTACAACCAAAATGACGGGGCAGTCCTGGAGCTTTCCGTAGGGTGTAAAAAACCGGAATCTAACTGATAATACGGCGTTTGTCGCCTTTTGCCCGGTTGGTAAAGGAGTCGATGTCGTCCCCTTTTTTATGAAACGATTTCCCCGAGTGGATCATCAGTTCGATATTCTGGCTGCCGTAGACCACCTTCTGGCGCGTCAGCTTGTTGATCACCCGCTCTTCGGTGCTGGCAAGCTGCTCTTCCGCGCTGCGGTTGAGGACGATCAGAAAGGTGTCGTTGCTGTAGCGGTAGATACGGTTCTC
The DNA here is from genome assembly GCA_050297855.1 of Campylobacterales bacterium. Taxonomy (GTDB): domain Bacteria; phylum Campylobacterota; class Campylobacteria; order Campylobacterales; family SZUA-545; genus SZUA-545. The sequence continues at coordinate 13,441 of JBNKTC010000011.1, read as the reverse complement.
CTGGCGGATGAGGGAGTTTAGCAGCTTGGTGACATAGATCAGGATCTTGTCCGATGCCTCTTTGGTGTGCTTTTTACCGATGTCGCTGAGGTTGCTCACTTCGATCAGGAGCATGCACAGATCCAGGTCCCGGTCGGTCCCGATCTTGAGGATCGGCGTCATATCCTGGATATAGGCGGCATAGTTGAACGCCTTGGTCAGTTTGTCGACTTTGCTGTTCTTCTTCATCTGCTCCATATGGGTCCGGAAGGTCTTGATCGTATCGTCCGCTTTGGCCAGTTCGTTTTTCAGTTTGCCGTGGAGTTCGTTCAGTTTGACCGACGCGGCTTTTATCCGGCTGTCGCTGGTGGTAGAGATAAGGTTGGAGATGACGGGCATGTTCTCGTTGGTCATCTGGGCGATGTTTTTGGTCGTATTCTCGTATTCGCTGAGAGTCTGGACGGCATTTTTGAGGCACTCGCTGATCTCATCCGCCTGGCGTGCATCGTAATCGCTGATGCAGTCGCTCCCGCAGCTCTCCACAAGATCTTTGATGAGGTTGGTCAGGATCCCTTCGGGAACCGTCGTCTCCCCTTCGACCTTTTCAAAGGTGCTTTCCACTACCGATAGTATTTTCTCTTTTGCCTCGTGAGCCTTCATAATCAGGTCTTTGAATGGATTTTTTTATTGCCACTTGCCAGCATATGTTAACAGAATATATTCACCCTAAATGTTTTTACTGCTACCCTTTAGTTATATTTTACAAAAAAGAGTTAAAATTTAGTAGGAGAAGAGGGATGAAGGAAGATAAAAACAATAAAATCGATCTGGCCCAGTTGGATACGGATGATCACGACATCCATATCGTCGAGAGCGAGTATACTAAAATACAGAACGTCTTTACCAAGGTCAAAGACGATGTCGAAAGTCTGATCAAAGAAGAGAACAAACATCTTCTGGCGATCAATAAAGAGCTGCGGCGTGAGATCGAAGAACGCAAAAAAGCCGAGACCCGCCTAAACGACCAGCTTCTCTTCCTCGAAGCCCTTATGGACGCCATCCCCAACCCCATCTTCTACAAAGACAAGGACCAGCACTATGTCGGGTGCAATGCCGCGTTTGCCGACTTCGTCGGAAAGTCCCGGGAAGAGATCATCGGAAAACGTTCCGAAGAGCTCTTCAGCAGTGATGCCAACGGCATGCGCGACATCGACTGCGAAGTCCTTAAAAACCGGGGTGTCGTCTCCGATGAGGTGATCCTGGAGAATGCCCGCAGCGAAAAACGCGATATCGTACTCTATAAATCGACTTACCTCAACACCCTCAAGGATGCCTGCGGGGTGGTCGGTATGATGGCGGACATCACCGACCTCAAGAAGATCATGGAGAAGCAGAAAGAGCAGGAGCAGATCCTGATCCACCAGTCCCGCATGGCGGCGATGGGAGAGATGATCGGCAATATCGCCCACCAGTGGCGCCAACCCATCAGTACGATCTCCCTCCTGATCCAGGATATCAACGATGCCTACGACTACGGGGACCTGAACCAGGAGTACCTGGACGAATTTTCCGCCAAGACGCTGAAACAGATCCGTTTTATGTCCGAGACGATCGACGACTTCAGGGATTACCTGCGGCCTGACAAGACGATGAAGCCCTTCTCGCTTGTCGAATCGGTCAAGAACAGTATCAAGATCATGGATGCCACCTTTAAGAACAACGATGTCAAAGTCACGTTCGATTATGACGGGGATATCGTCGTGCCCGGGTACAAAAACGAGTTTTCCCAGGTTCTGCTCAATATCTTTAAAAACGTAAAAGACGAGATCGAACTGCGCAAAGTCAAGGAGGGAGAACTGCATATCTCCCTGCGCGATGCCGGGGAGAAGGCCTTTCTTGAGATCGAGGATAATGCCGGCGGGATCCCCGAGGAGATCATCGACAGGGTCTTCGACCCCTACTTCTCCACCAAAGAGGAGTACGGCGGGACGGGGATCGGTCTGCACATGTCAAAAAATATCATCGAGACCAATATGAATGGGACGATCCGGGTCGAAAACAGTGCCAAAGGGGCCCGCTTTACGATCGAACTGCAAAAAGAGAAGGGTTAAGAGGGGAGAGTTTTCCCCGTTTAGGCAAATTTTTTAAACCATTCCTTATGTAAATCTGCTATAATTCCAACTTCTTCTACATAGAGAGGTGTCCGAGTGGTTGAAGGAGCACGCCTGGAACGCGTGTATGGTGCAAGCCATCGAGGGTTCGAATCCCTTCCTCTCTGCCAGTTAACCATCTTGCATAAATAAAACAATCATAGTTCTTAAATTTAACAAATATTGCAATCCTAGAAGGGATGAAGAAACCTCGATTTAGGGTTCGGTGCAGCGAAGCGGAACTCTGTAGCGGATGAAATCCGCGAAAGCAACCCCCTTCCTCTCTGCCAGTTAACCATCTTGCATGAATAAAACAATCATCATCCCGAAAATTTTAAATCCAGTCCCATCCGATTATCTCCGTATCCCTACACTTATAAATAAGATATAAACAAATTATGCGTAGAATATACCCAGGCTTGAGCTGTATACAGTATGGCTCGCAATCGGATAATGGGCAAAGTCATGAAAAAATCACAAAACTTTCATACAATCAGTGCAAAAATAAATAAAAATATAGAAAACTAGGCGTTTATGAGACACTACGGGGGCAGGCTATTCATCGCGGCAACACTATTTCTGACAGTAATACACTCGGGTGTGCAGGCGGCTTCTCTCTACGAAAGTGTCAACGGTATCCTGCATGACGATCCGGATATCCTCGATACGATCTACCAGCGCGATATCAACTACAGAGAACTGGATGCGGTCCGGGCGGAGTACCTTCCGACAGTCGACCTGAGCATGGGCACCGGGAGCGAGACGATCACCCAGACCCCCGCCGTCTCCTTTGATGAAAAAAGCGTACCCCGGACCGACCTCTCCCTCTCGTTGAAACTCAATATCTTCAAAGGCTTCGAGAGCCTCCATAAGTTTCGGAAGCAGAAGCACCGCCTGCGGGCATCCGGGTTTAAACTGGACGAGCAGAAGGAGCTGGTCGCTTTGGATGTGACCGAAGCCTATATCAACGTCCTCAAAGACCGCGCAAACCTCCGCTTCTCCCGTCAGAGTATCGCGCACCACGAGCACATCTACAACCAGATCAAAGAGAAGGTGGATGCCGGGTTTGCGCGGCGTTCGGAGCTGGAGCAGGTGCTGGGCCGCCTCTCCATGGTCAAGACCAACCACATCATCCTCGAAAATAATTTTATCCAGTCCCTTATCATCCTGGAGGGGATGCTGGGTGAGAAGGTCGACCCCGATACCCTGACGACTCCCGAACATGCGGTCACGCTGCCCGCCTCGCTCCGTGTCGCCGCCGATGCGGCATTTGGCAACCATCCCTCCCTCAAGGTCGCCCGTATCAACATCGATGCCGGGCAAAGCGACTACCGTGCCCAGCTCTCCGAATACTACCCCTCCGTCGACCTGGAGCTGACACGGGCCAACAACGAAAACGTCGGGGGGATCGAGATGGAGACGGAGTCTACCTCCGCCATGGTGATGCTGAATTATAACCTCTTTAACGGACTGGCCAGCCGGACGCGGATCCAGGAGAAAAAGATCGAGGTCCTCCGCATGGAGAACGAACAGCGCCGGGTGGAGCGGGATCTCTTTGAACGCCTCTCCCTGGCCTGGACCGCCCATGTCTTCCTCAAAGACCAGATCAAAGAACTCGAAGAGCACCGCTACTATGCCAATGCGACCTATGAAGCGTACCAGAAGGAGTTCAACCTGGGACGGCGCGACCTGCTGGACCTGCTGAACGCCCAGAACGAACAGAACGATGCGGAGAAGCGGCTTTCGGCTGCGAAGTTCGATAACCTCTTCAGCCAGTACCGTATCCTGGAGGGGATGGGGCTGCTGGTCGAACACTTCGAACAGTACCGTACACCGGGCGGTCTGCAGAAGAAACCGCTCAGCGGTCAGGAGGCGCGCCTGAAAGAAGTCATGGGTGATATCGAAGAGCGGCTGGATACACTCTACCGGGATAAAACACCCGAGAAGGCAAAACCGCAGACAGAGACGAAGGAGAAAGAGGGGCTGATGGAAGACCTCTCCGACGAAGAGGCCAAGCTGCTCGAGATGATGGATGAAGGGAACTGACCGTGAACGGGGGGCGTGTCCGGGCAGCCGTGTGGATAGGGCTGTTTCTACCCGGACTCCTCTGGGGTAGCGGGAGCTACACGATCGACCCCAAAGAGCTGGCGGCCCTTGAAACGACGTACGGGACCGGTGCCGCCGTCCGGCTTAAAAAACTGATCGAGACGATGAACAAGTTTGAAAAGGTCTCCGAGATCAAAAAACTGATCGTCATCAACAAGTTTTTTAACCAGGTCCAGTACAGCAGCGACATGAAGGTGTGGCATGCGGAGGATTACTGGGCGACCCGCAGTGAGTTCCTCGGCAAGGGGCAGGGGGATTGCGAAGACTACTCCATCGCTAAGTACTTTACGCTGCTTGAGATGGGGGTGCCTTCGGAGAAGCTGTACCTCACCTATGTCAAGGCGGTCGAGCTGAACCAGGCCCATATGGTCGTCACCTATTTTAAAGACAAAAAATCCCCGCCCCTGGTCCTTGACAATATCAACAAGTCGATCCTCCCCGCCACCAAGCGCAAAGACCTGGTCCCGGTCTACAGTTTTAACGGGGAGAAGCTCTACCTCTCCAAGCAGCGGGGGCTGGGAAACGTCGTGCCTTCGGGGATGGAGCAGAACACCAAGTGGCTTGAGCTGCTGAAAAAAATCAAAAGGAAGAGTCCATGACCCTCTTTAACAAAATCGCCCTCATCGTATCCAGTTTCCTTCTGGTCCTTCTTGTCACTGTACTGCTGCTCAACTTTAAAACGGCCAGTACCTTCGTCCAGGGACAGCTCTATACCGATGCGGAGGATACGGCTACCTCCCTGGGACTCTCCCTCAGTACGGCGGTGGGGAACGAGGATATCTCCATGATGGATACGATGATCAACGCGGTCTTTGACCGGGGCTACTACCAGGACATGATCCTCGAGGATGTGGACGGGAAGGTCCTGATCCAGAAGCATCTGGATATGAAGGTCAAGGACGTACCGCCCTGGTTTATCGAGCTGGTGGAGCTGAAGGTCCCGATGGCTACGGTGGAGGTGAGTGCAGGGTGGATGCCCTTTGGGACCCTGACGGTACGCAGTCACGCGGGGCATGCGTACCTGCAGCTGTGGCATATCTTTACCAAGCTGATGGGCTGGTTCGTGGGTCTCAGTATCGCGGCGCTGGCGATCCTCTATGTGATGCTCAAGATCATTCTCCACTCCCTCCAGGATGTCAGACGCCAGGCGGAGGCGGTGAACGAGAACAGCTTTATCATCCTGGAGAAGATCCCCGGGACGCGCGAGTTTAAACAGGTGGTGCTGGCCATGAACAGTATGGTCGGGAAGGTGCAGAAGATCTTTGAGAAAGAGGCCGAGACCCTGCAGAAGTACCACGAGTTACTCTATACCGACGGGGTGACCAAGCTCTACAACCGCCGCTATTTCATGGGCGAACTTTCGGGCTATCTGCAGTCCGAGACCCTCTCTTCCGGCTCCATCCTCTTCCTCTCCTTTAACGACATCCTCGTGGCCAAGCAGGCGGTCGGGTTTGCCAAACTGGACGAACTGCTTAAAGGGTTTGCCGATCTTCTGAATACAGAAGGGGGACAGTGGAACGATACACTGATCGCCCGCCTTGGAGGGCAGGATTTTGTCATGCTCTCCCCCAACGCATCGGCCGAGGCACTGATGGAGGAGGCCGGGGTGATCCTGGAGAAGAGCCGGGGGATGATCAACAGTTACGGTATCGACGATTCGGCCTTCTACCTAAACGGAGCCGTCAGCGCCTACAGCGGGGAAGACACTATCAAAAACCTCCTCTCCCGTACCGACTTCGCCCTGACGGCAGCCAAGGCCAAGGGGGCCTTTGCCGTCGAGCGCTACAAAGAGACCGGCAGTGCCACCTCCCTGATGGGTAAAGAGGAGTGGGCCCAGGAGATCCAGGCGGCCATGGAAGAGGGGCGTATCCGTCTGGCGATGCAGTCGGTGATCAACGGCGACGAAACGTATCACGATGAGGTCTACCTCCGGTTTGAGGACCGTGACGGCGAGATCCACAGTGCGGGCTATTTTATGCCGATGCTGATCCGGCTGGGGCTGACCAACGAGGTGGACAAACATGTCTTTACACAGGTGCTGCGCTATATCGGGGAGAACCCCGGCGCCTCCCTGGCCGTCAACGTCTCCACGGACTTTATCAAGGACGGGGCGATGCTCTACTGGCTGACCCAGCAGCTGAAAGAGAACAAGGCACCGATCAGTTTCGAGATCTCAAACGGCCAGGTGCTGCGGGACCAGGCGGTCTGCAGCGATTTCGCCGCCATGGTCAGGGGCTACGGAAACCGTTTCGGTATCGACAACTTCTCCACCCAAAGCGGCGACATGAACTACCTGAAAGAGCTCAAACCGGCCTATATCAAGATGCATAAAAACATGCTGCTGGAGGATTCGGAGAGCGAGGAGTCCAAGGCGGTCTTCAAGTCCCTCCAGATCATAGCCGAAAGTCTGGGCATCCTCTTTATTGCCGTGGCGGTGGAGAGCAGCGAGGAGCAAGAGAAGCTGGCGGCGATGGGGATCGACGCCATGCAGGGCAGCGGCGTCAGCCCGATTTCGATGATGGAGCGACACCATGGATAAAAAGAATAGAAAACAGGAGTTTGACCCGCTTCTCGAGTGCCTGGTCATCTTTACCGAACTGCACCACCGGCCCTACAGCGCCGAGGTGCTCACCGCGGGGCTGCCGACCCCGTCGGGGCAGGCCCGCCCCAAACTCTTTTCGGTACACGAGTCCAAGGGGAACTTTTCCCGGGCCGCCAAGCGGGCCGGGTTCGTCTCCAAACTGGTCAAGCGGGAGCTGGACGAGATCGCACCGCTGGTGATGCCGTGTATCCTGATGCTCGAAAAGGAGGATGCCTGCATCCTGCTCAGCGTGGATGAGGCGCGCCAAAACGCCCGCGTGATCCTGCCCGAGATCGGGAATGCGCCCCAGGAGATCCCCTACGAGCAGCTCAAAGCCTCCTATGCCGGGTTTGCGTTTTATATCAAAAAAGAGATGCTCTCGGACGAGAAGATGCACAAAAAAGGGGAGCTGAAAAAACGCCACTGGTTCTTCGGGACCCTTAAATACTCCCGGGATATCTACCGCGATATCCTCGTGGCATCGCTCCTGATCAATATGTTTGTCCTGGCGACCCCGCTCTTTACGATGAACGTCTACGACCGCGTCGTCCCCAATAACGCCATCGATACGCTCTGGATCCTGGCACTCGGCGTGGCGGTGATCTATATCTTCGATATGGTGATCAAGCTGGTACGGACCCATTTCCTGGAGATCGCCGCCAAGAAGAGCGATATCATCATGTCCTCCATCCTCTTTGAAAAGACGATGGACCTGAAGATGAAGGCGGCTCCCGACTCCATCGGTTCTTATGCCAACAAGCTGACGGAGTTCGAGTCGATCCGCTCGTTCCTGACCTCCTCGACCCTTTCGCTGCTGATCGACCTGCCGTTTGTCTTTATCTTTTTGCTGACGGTCTATTATGTCGCCGGGGCGATCGTCGTGATCCCCGTGATCACCATCGCCATCATCCTCGCCTACACCTTCTCCATGCGCAAGTCGCTCCAGGAGAGTATCGAGAGCACCTACAAGGCGGCGACGCAGAAGAACTCCATGCTGATCGAATCCCTGGGTTCTTTGGAGACGATCAAGTACATGGGGGCCGCAGGCCACGTGCAGTGGAAGTGGGAGGAGCTATGCGGCGACATCGCCAATAAGAGCGTCAAGTCCAAGACCCTTTCGGCCTCCATCAGCACCGTCACATCGGTCCTGATCCAGCTTAATACCGTTGCTGTCGTCATCGCCGGGGTCTATATGATCAAAGAGGTGGAACTGACCCTCGGGGGACTCATCGCCGCGGTGATCCTCTCCTCCCGGATGATCGCCCCCATGGGGCAGGTGGCCGCCCTGGCCGCCCACTTCCAGCACACCAAGACAGCCTACGAGAATCTCGACGAGATCATGCAGCTCCCCGTCGAACGGGAGGAGGGGAAGAAGTTTATCGAGCGGCACGCCTTCCGGGGCGAGCTGGAGTTCAAACATGTCAACTTCGCCTATCCCGAATCCCTTAAGTCCTCCCTGGACGATATCAGTTTTAAAGTGGCCGCCGGGGAGAAGGTCGGGATCATCGGCCGGATCGGCTCCGGGAAATCGACGCTGCAGAAGCTGCTGCTGGGACTTTACGCTTCCGATTCGGGATCGATCCTGGTCGACGGTATCGATATTAACCAGATCGATCCGGCGGACCTGCGTAAAAATATCGCCTACGTCCCCCAGGACATCACCCTTTTTAAAGGGAGTGTCAAGGAGAACATCGTCCTTAAAAACGCCAGTGCCGATGACGACGCGATCCTCAATGCGGCCGATATCAGCGGGGTGATAGAGTTCGTCAACCGCCACCCCAAAGGGTTCGATATGCCCGTGGGCGAGGGAGGCCGGGAGCTCAGCGGCGGGCAGCGCCAGAGTATCGCCGTGGCCCGGGCCTTTATCCAGGATTCGCCCATCGTCCTGCTGGACGAACCCTCCAACCAGATGGACAACTCCACCGAAGCGCGCCTGATCGGCAGACTGCGCAGCGAAGTGGCCGACAAGACCCTGCTTCTGGTGACCCACAAGATGAGCCTTCTGGCCCTGGTGGACCGCCTGATCGTCCTGGACGAGGGGCGGATCGTCCTGGACGGGCCCAAGGGTGAGGTACTGGAAAAACTGAGTACGAAGCGAGGCGGAAATGATTGATAAGATCAAAGATAGAGCAAAAACGGTGTGGCACGAAAAGGGGCGCGAGAAGTGGGAGACCGTCCGCTACCTGGCCAGAAAAGAGCCCGAAGCGGACCGTGAGTTCCCGACCGAAGACCTGGAGTACATGTCCAGCCTCAATGCGGCGGTCCTTGTCAAGTCCTCCGCCAGCAGCAAGATCATCCTCTGGAGTATCTTTCTGCTGTTCGGGTGGTTCGTACTCTGGTCTTCCGTAGCCGAGATCGACGAACTGACGCGTGGGTTCGGCAAGATCATCCCCTCCAGCCAGATCCAGGTCGTGCAGAACCTTGAGGGGGGGATCATCTCCGAGATCCTTGTCCAGGAGGGGGCGACGGTCACCAAAGGCCAGCCGCTGCTCAAGATCAACAACGTCGGGTTTGCCAGCTCGTACGAGGAGAGCAAGATCAAACTCTACGAGCTCAAAGCGAGAAAACTGCGCCTGGAGGCGGAGGCGTTTAATCACCCGATGCAGAACGATCCCAAGCTTCAGGAAGAGGCGCCCCAGATCCTTGAAAACGAATTGAGCCTGTATGAGAGTAACAAGCGTCAGCTCGAGAGTAAACTGGCGGCACTGGACGAACTGATCAAGCAGAAGATGAACGAACTGGAGGAGGCGAAAAACCTGGTCACCCAGCTGACCGAGAGTATGAAGATCGTACAGCGGGAGATCGACATCACCCAGCCGCTGGTCAAGAAGGGGGTCGTCTCCGAGGTGGAGTTCCTCAAACTCAAGCGCGAAGCCAACGAGATGGGGGGGAAACTCAAAAGCTCCAAGCTGGCGATCCCCAAAAACCAGTCGATCATCGAAGAGACGAGGCAGAAACGCCGGCAGGAGTTTCTCAACTTTACCAACACCTCCAAAAAAGAGCTTAACGCCGTAACGGCGGAGATCGAGCGGATCGAGGAGAACAAGTTCGCCCTGGAGGACAAGGTCTCGCGGACGATGGTCCGCTCCCCCGTATCGGGGACGATCAAGCAGATCCTGGTCAATACGATCGGCGGGGTGATCCGTCCGGGTATGGACCTGATCGAGATCGTTCCCACCGAAGATTCGCTCCAGGCGGAGGTGAAGATCAAGCCTTCGGATATCGCCTTTATCTATCCGGGACAAAAGGCGATGGTGAAGTTTACCGCCTACGACTTCACGATCCACGGCGGACTGGAGGGGCATGTCAAGCAGGTGAGTGCCGATACGATCACGGACGAGGAGGGCGAAAGCTATTACCTGGTCAAGATCGTTACGGACAAAAACTATCTCGGTGATAAGGATACCCCCCTTAAGATCATGGTCGGGATGACGGTCAACGTCGATATCCTGACGGGGAAAAAGACCATTTTGCAGTACCTTCTCAAACCGATCCTCCGGGCCAAAGAGAATGCGTTAAGGGAGCGATGATGAAAGTGATTGCCACACTCTGTACGGCCGCGTCGATATCCGCCCACTGGGACGGGGCGCTGAAAGGGCACTATGCCCTGCACCATTACCAAAAAAGCGGGCAACTTATAAACGCCGCAGAGGAGAGCGGAGCGGTAGTCATCTTCCACCGCGACAGCTCCCCTTCGCCTGCGGAGGATATCCGGGCGATCCTGGGTGCCGACCCGACCCTGCGCATTCTGGTCCTGAGCGATGTGCCCAGTTTCCAGGAGGGTGATGCCCTGCTGCGTATGGGGATCAAAGGGTACGGCAATGCCCGTCTCCATCCGGTAGCCTTACTTCAAGCCCTGGCCGTGATCGGCGAGGGGAACCACTGGTACTACCCCGAGTTTATGCAGCACCTGATCCAAGCCGCCGTCCAAAACAGCGGCGATGCGTCCGGGGAGAGTCTGCTGGCCGGTCTTAGCGAGCGGGAGCGGGAGACTGCCCTGATGGTAGCCGACGGGCTTTCGAACAAGGAGATCGCCGCCAGGATGGGGATCACCGAGCGGACCGTAAAAGCGCACCTGGGTGCGATCTTTGCCAAGCTGGGGGTCAAAGACCGGGTCGGTCTGATACTCAGGATCCGGGGGCGGTAGTGCGGTATATCGTTGTATTTCTGGCACTGCTCTTTTTAAGCGGCTGCGGCGGGCTTGATCCGACGATTGACAGCGACCTGGACGGGGTGCCGGATACGGCAGACCGCTGTCCCAACACCCAGCCCAACAATCCCTTCGACGCCAACGTAGATACGGACGGGTGCGCCTATGACGAAGACCGAGACACGATCCCCGACGACCTGGACCAGTGCCCCGCAACGGAAACGGGACTGTTGGTCGGTTTTTCGGGATGCCCTCTGGACAGTGACGGCGACGGGGTATACGACAGCTACGACCACTGCCCGGACAGCACACCGGACGAAGCGGTGGACCGAACGGGATGTCCGGTCGTGGTGCAGCGCTTCTCCGAAGAAGGGGACGCGGATAAAGATACGGTCGTCGATGCCCGGGACCTCTGTCCGGGAACGCCGCCCGAAGCCGAGGTGGACCGCTTCGGCTGTCCCGTGGACAACAGCTACCTTGCGCTTTTGAAAGACGAAGACAAGGACGGGGTATACGACCGCCAGGATGAGTGCCCCGGGACACCCAAAAACTTCCAGGTCGACAGCCGCGGCTGTATCCAGCACTACACTTTTATTGTCACATTCCGGTTTGCTTCACACCGTTTGACGGAGGAGGCGGAGCGTTCTATCCGGGAGTTTGCGGAGTTTCTGGAGATTAACCGTGGGTATCGCGTGGAGATCCAGGGGTTTACCGATGCGCTGGGAAGCGAGCAGTATAATCTCGGGCTTTCGATCAAGCGGGCAAAACGGGTCTATGACGAACTGATCGGTATGGGGATCCGCCGGTCGGTCCTGACCTACCGCGGATTCGGAGAGGCGATGCCGGTGGCACCCAACGACACCGCCGAAAATATGGAGAAAAACCGGCGGGTGAGGGCAAAACTCTTTCTGCCCCTCTCCCCCCGTTAACCGTTGTTGAGGTTGCTTGTGTCGTCCAGGCCGAAGTCGGGGTGGTTGGGCGTATAGCCGCCGCATCCGCCGCCGTCTGCCGTATGGCCGCCTTGGTGGCCGCCGCCGTGATGTTCTCCTGACGTATCGTTGTCCTGACCGCCGTGGTGTCCGTGGTGCCCCATGTCGACTGTCTCTTCGTCCTGCTCGACCACATCTGCCAGATCCGGCAGCTCCTCTTCATCGGCCTCATCGTGCTGGCCGCCGTGGTGGCCGTGTCCGTGGAGGTTGTCAAAGTCGAACCCGCCCTCATCGTCATCGAGGAAGCCGTGGTGACCGTGATGGCTGTCATCGCCTCCACCGTGGTGGTGGCCGCCGTGTCCGGGGTTTCCGTCATCATGATGGTCGGCATCGTTGCCGTGACCGTTATCGTCGTCTTCCCCGTCATCGACCGGCAGTTCATCGTCTGTTGTGCCGTCATCTTCGTCGCTATCATCACTGTTTCCGGGATTACTTTCGTCGTCGTGATCGTCGTCATTACCGTGACCGTTGTTGCCGTCGTCAACGTCGTCTGTCGGCGTATCATCTTCTGCCGGCTCTTCCGGTTCCGCTTCGACCGTGACCGTTGTCGTAACAGGATCGGAGCTGTTTCCTGCCGCATCGGTTGCCGTTACGGAGAGGGTGTGCTCGCCTTCTGCAAGGGGATCGAGTGTCAGGCTCCAGTCGCCCGTTTCGGGATCGATCGTCGCTTCATGGGCCGTACCGTCCACATCGACCGTCACCGTGGCGTTGGCATCGTTGACGGTGCCGCTGACGCTCGGATTGTCCGTGTCGGTCAGGTCTATACTCGGTGTGCTCAGTTCCGGTGCCGTCGTATCGATGACGATCGTGACGGGATCGGAGGTGCCGCTGACGTTTCCGGCCGGGTCGGTGACCTGGGCGGTCAGGACATGGGTACCGTCTTCCAGCGGCGGAGTCGTAAAGCTGAAGGTACCGCTCTCGTCTACGACCAGGCTGCCGAGTACGTCATCATAGTCGTAGACCGTTACGGTGCTACCCGGTTCTGCCGTACCGCTGAAGGTCGGAGTGGCGCTGTTGGTCAGCTCCAGACCGCCGAAGTCGAGTACCGGCGCATCGGGAGCGCTCAGGTCGACGGTGACGGTTGCCGTTTCGGTCGTGCTGTTGCCGGCGGAGTCGGTGGCCGTGACGCTCACGTCATGCTCCCCTTCACTCAGTTCGTCCAGGGTAACGCTCCATTCGCCCGTTTCGGGATCGATGGCGGCATCGAGTGACGTATCGTCCACTGTGACGGTAACCGTTGCTTCCGTATCGTCCACGGTACCGCTGATCGTTGGGGAATCCGAATTGGTGATATCAATCGGATCGACGGTGACCGTCGGGGCTGTCGTGTCGACAGGCTCTTCAACGACTGGTTCCTCAGGTGTCGGTTCCTCAGGTGTCGGTTCCTCAGGTGTCGGTTCCTCAGGTGTCGGTTCCTCAGGTGTCGGTTCCTCAGGTGTCGGTTCCTCAGGTGTCGGTTCCTCAGGTGTCGGTTCCTCAGGTGTCG
>JBNKTC010000010.1:0-579377 GCA_050297855.1 Campylobacterales bacterium | reverse complement strand
CGCCTCGCCTTCAAGGTCCATGACGCTGAAGGTGTCCAGACCCGGAATTCCCGGAACCGTCGACGCCCCCGAAAGCTTCAGCCTCGCCGTGATGCGCTGGTGCAGCGGTGAACCGGGGAGAAAGTCGTCGAGGGGTGTCATGGCGTAACCTTTGCGGTAGAGATATGATTCACTGAAGGCGTTTTATAATATGAACGGCAATTATACGATGCAGCGGATTAACCGACACTAAATCGGGCGGCATGAAATCAAAATGGTTTAATGGTAATTTGGAGATAATGGATCAGACTGTTCTCTGAGCACCATCTGATTGCCCTGAACGGCATAGAGGTGCTGCAGCGAATCCAGAAGCGCGAGACTCGCGGGTTCGTCGACGCAGTTGTAGATGAACGCAGGGGGTTTGAGTCTCCTGATCATCTCTAGCGTGTCTGAAAATGAGACATACTCGTACTGCCGCGTCGTGTACTCGACGTAGACGCTTCGGGTGAGGATGTCGATGAAGAGGATGCTCTTCTTTCTCATAGGTGACGCTCCAATTCTCATTTCATTATTGAAGTCATCCGCCCGGAGTGATAGAGGAGGGCGGAGCATGATACTTGTTATGCGCCTTACAGCCGGGGCGCAATCTGCCACAGGTGGACAGCAAGGGAAATTCTGGATATTTTTGGTATTATTACTGTGGAGTGATAAGCAGTTTTCCGTACTTTTCAATTCATCGACATGCCAATCGTAATAGATGTACGGCAGTAGAGAATTGATCTTTCACCATGCATTGACATGACTTACTATAGTGAAACCGTGTACCTACAAAACCACCAAAAGACACTCCTTTACGCAAATATTGTGCATTAGCAAGTAAAAAGTTACAGTATTTGACCTTAAAGCAATATTAAAATAGCACAAATATTGTGCATAAATAATAAAAAGAGAGCAAATAATGAATAGACAAGAGTTGGCTGATCTACTTGGTGTTAGTCGAAATACACTAAACAACTGGGAAAGAGAGAAGCCTGGTCTTGTACGCCTGATCAACCAAGGATTGGCGTTTGACGAACTGTACGAAACATCCAAGATCAATCTGGAAAAACTCGAAAAGCTCAAAGAGAAGACGGGGCAGGGGAAGTTTAAGTTGAAGTAGGGGTTGGAATTTAACCTCTTGAGTGTAGTTTTGTCAGGTAGCGTGGCGTGTGATCTATGGATATCTTCTTTATAAAATAGGTATTGTGTCCACGGATTTAACAATGATCTCGATTCAGCACAATCCGAAGATGCGGGCATTCTACGAACGACTCAAGGAAGCTGGCAAACACTCGACCGTTGCACAGATTGCCGTGATGAGGAAGATAATCTTGATTGCACATTCGCTTTTCAAAAACGAATCGATCTATGACTTGGATCGTTAGGGTTAGAGATGCTGTGATTTAATCTCGGTCAAAGGTGGCAACTGTCCCTTTTTTCTTTTTCCTTTTTCTATTTTTTTAATGTAGCTAGATTGAAGCCTTTTCGCCTGTTATAATATCAAATAGTCTACATGCAGATAGCTATTCAAAACACATTTCAACAGGAAAATTTACAATGACAAGTACCCAACAACGCGCCGAATTACAACGCCAGATTTGGCAAATTGCAAATGAGGTTCGCGGCTCGGTCGATGGCTGGGATTTTAAGCAGTATGTATTGGGTGCTTTGTTCTACCGTTTCATTAGTGAAAATTTTGCCAATTATATTGAAGGCGGTGACGAGAGCGTCCATTACGCTGCACTTTCTGATGATGTCATCACCCCGGAGATCAAAGATGATGCCATTAAGACCAAAGGCTATTTCATCTACCCCAGCCAGTTGTTTGCAAACATCGCCAAAGGCGCAAATAACAACGAAAGCTTGAATACCGACCTGGCCGCGATATTTTCAGCCATTGAAAGCTCGGCCAGCGGTTACGATTCCGAAGGTGACATCAAAGGGCTGTTTGCGGATTTTGATACTACCAGTAACCGATTGGGTAACACTGTCAAGGACAAAAACAGCCGTTTGGCCGCCGTTCTCAAAGGTGTGGCTGATCTTCGTTTTGGGCAGTTCGTCGATAATCAGATCGACCTCTTTGGCGATGCCTACGAGTTTTTGATCTCAAAGTATGCCGCCAATGCGGGTAAATCTGGCGGTGAATTCTTTACCCCGCAACATGTCTCCAAGCTCATTGCCCAGCTCGCGATGCACAAGCAGACAACCGTTAATAAAATCTATGACCCCGCATGTGGCTCCGGCTCACTGCTCTTACAGGCCAAAAAACATTTTGATGCCCATATCATCGAAGAGGGTTTTTTCGGTCAGGAGATCAACCACACTACCTACAACCTTGCACGTATGAACATGTTTTTGCACAACATCAACTACGATAAGTTCGATATCGCTCTCGGTAACACCCTGACAGATCCGCATTACGGCGATGAAAAACCCTTTGATGCCATCGTCTCCAACCCGCCTTATTCGGTGAAATGGATAGGCTCCGATGATCCGACTCTCATTAACGATGACCGTTATGCCCCTGCAGGCGTACTCGCCCCAAAATCAAAAGCCGACTTTGCTTTTGTGCTGCATGCACTAAGTTACCTCTCTGCCAAAGGGCGCGCGGCGATCGTCTGTTTTCCGGGCATCTTCTACCGTGGCGGCGCGGAGCAGAAAATCCGCAAATATCTGGTAGACAACAACTACGTCGAAACTGTCATTTCTTTGGCACCCAACCTCTTTTACGGCACCACCATCGCCGTCAACATTCTGGTGCTGGCGAAAAATAAAACCGATACCAAGATCCAGTTTATTGATGCCAGCGGCGAAGAGTTTTTCAAAAAAGAGACCAATAACAACGTGATGAAGGATGAGCATATCCAAAAAATTATGGATATGTTCGACAGTAAGAAAAACGTCGATCATGTTGCCGCATCGATAGACTACGACAAGGTCGCCCAAAACGACTATAACCTCTCGGTCAGCAGCTATGTGGAGGCCAGAGATACCCGTGATGTGATTGATATTACCGAGCTGAATGCCGAGATTAAAACCACCGTTGCCAAGATCGACCAGCTCCGTGCGGACATTGACTCAATCGTTGCGGAGATTGAGGCATGAGTGATGTGAGCTTTTTGGAGAAGCTTCTTGATGGCGTTGTAGTGGAATGGATGCCATTGGGTGACGATGACTTTTTTGAGGTAGCGAATAGAGGACGAAAACCTGTAAAGGCTTCGTTACGACAACCAGGAGGCACTCCATATTATGGAGCAAATAATATCCAAGACTACGTCGAAGGATATACACATGACGGTGAGTTTGTACTGATTGCAGAGGATGGTTCAGCAAGCCTTGAAAATTATTCTATTCAGTATGCAACTGGAAAGTTTTGGGCTAACAACCATGTTCATGTTGTGCGAGGAAAATCGAATCTGAATACAAGATATTTATATCATTATTTGTGTATTGTTAATTTCATTCCATATTTGTCTGGTGGTGGTAGAGCAAAATTGACAAAGGGGAAAATGATTGAAATTCCAGTCCCCATCCCATGCCGAGATAACCCAGAAAAATCCCTCAAAATCCAGGCTGAAATCGTCCGCATTCTGGACACCTTCACCGAGCTTACCACCGAGCTTACCACCGAGCTTACCGCGCGAAAAAAGCAATACAACTATTACCGCGACCAGTTGTTAAGCTTTGAAGAAGGGGAAGTAGAGTGGAAGACGTTGGGGGACGACGAATTCTTTGAAGTTGGCTCCGGTGGAACTCCATCGAAGTCAAAGCCTGAATATTGGAATGATGGAAATATTCCTTGGCTTAAATCCGAGTCATGCAATAATGAGCCAGTTTACTCAGCTAATAATTTTATAACCGATCTCGGATTAGCAAAATCTAGTGCGAAGCTGTTGCAAGAAAAAACCACATTGATTGCACTTGTAGGTGCCACTATTTTTAAAACTGCTTTCTTAGAGTTCTCTGCCGCAACCAATCAGAATATAGCCAGTATAAAGTCTAAGAACCCTAAGGTTGTGAACGATAAATTTGTTTTCTACTACATTACAAATTTATACGAAGTGCTTAAATCTGAGATGCGGAACTACGGCATGCTAAACCTAACAACATTAAGGCAATTTAAAATCCCTGTTCCTTCTCCTGAAGAACAAGCTCGCGTTGTCGCCATCCTCGATAAGTTCGACACGATAACTACGTCCATCACCGAAGGCCTACCCCGCGAAATCGAACTGCGTCAAAAGCAATACGAATACTACCGCGATCTGCTGCTGAGCTTTCCCAAGCTTGAGACTGAAATAATGGCAGGGGCATAGTATGGGCAAGGAGCTAAAGGACATAGCGCAGGAGCTAAAAGATGCCAATAAAAAGGTTCAGTTGATTTATGCCTTTAATGGCTCGGGCAAAACGCGATTGTCGCGGGAGTTTAAAGAACTCATAGCCCCCAAGAATGATGGTGATGGTGATGGGGAAGGTGAAACCCGTAAAAAAATCCTCTATTACAACGCCTTCACCGAAGATCTGTTTTATTGGGATAACGATTTAGAGGGTGATGGCGAGCCAAAGCTGAAGATTCAGCCCAATTCCTTCACAGATTGGATTTTGAGAGAACGTGGCGATACGGACATTGTAAAAAACTTCCAACGTTACGCTAATGATAAACTAACCCCACTATTTCACGAAGAAGATGTAGTTAAAGAGGGAAAGAAGACCGGCGAAAAAACTTATCCAGAAGTCACTTTTTCTCTTGATACTGGTACTGAACGATCAGGTAATTTTAAAATCTCTAAAGGAGAAGAAAGTAATTTTATCTGGAGTATTTTCTTTACCCTGCTTGATCAAGTGGTCAGTATTCTGAATATCCCCGAGTCTGATGATCGTGACACAAAACAGTTTGACCAGCTAGAATATGTTTTTATCGATGACCCCGTTAGTTCGTTAGATGAAAATCATCTGATCCAGTTGGCCGTCGATATTGCGGAACTTATAAAGTCAGCCCCTTCTAGTCTTAAGTTTGTTGTCACCACTCATAACCCACTTTTTTATAATGTCTTGCACAGTGAGTTGAATAAGAAAAGCTGCTATCTGTTAGAGCGTTTTGAGGATGGCTCATTTTCTATTGAAGAAAAAGACGGCGCTTCCAATAAGAGTTTTTCTTATCACTTGTATCTAAAGCAGATCATCGAGCAAGCTATTGCTGAGAATAACGTTCAAAAATACCACTTTATGCTATTGCGTAACCTGTATGAAAAAACAGCACATTTTTTGGAGTACGAAAAGTGGTCCGATTTATTAGATACGGCGCCAGGTGATAAGGATGGTTATTTGTATAGAATCATACAGTTCAGTAGTCACAAGAGCTTGTCCAATGAAGAAGTCGCAGAGCCAACAGAGCCAGAGAAGCGAACTGTGAAAGTTTTGCTTGATAATTTAGTAGATAACTATGGCTACTGGCGTAAGAAGGAAGAACAACATGGTTGAGAACACTAAACCCATTGCAGAGTCAAATAGCTTCATAGTTCTGGACAGATACACCAAGATCGACCAACAAGGCAGCGGTTATCAAACTGAAGCGGACTTGGAGCGTGAACTCGTTCAAGATTTGCGAAACCAAGGCTATGAATATCTGAGTGTTCTAAACACCTCTGAAAAAATGCTCCACAATGTGCGTGTGCAACTACAAGAGCTCAACAGTGTCGTGTTTTCAGATGGCGAATGGTCGCGATTTGTCGAGGAGTATCTGGACAAGCCTAGCGATAATATCATCGACAAAACTCGTAAGATTCATGATAACTATATTTACGATTTTGTCTTCGATGACGGGCATATACAAAACATTTACTTGCTGGACAAGAAAAACATTGCCCGCAATAAAGTGCAGGTGATCAAGCAGTTTGAACAAACCGGCACGAATGCCAATCGCTACGATGTCACTATTTTGGTCAACGGTCTACCGCTGGTACAGATCGAGCTGAAAAAACGTGGTGTGGCCATCCGCGAAGCATTCAACCAGATACATCGCTATAGCAAAGAGAGTTTCAATGCGGAGCATTCACTCTTCAAATATCTGCAACTGTTCGTAATTTCAAACGGTACCGACAGCCGCTATTTTGCCAACACTACCAAGCGCGATAAAAACAGTTTCGATTTCACCATGAACTGGGCGAAGGCTGATAACACGCTCATCAAAGATCTCAAAGACTTTACCGCAACGTTTTTTCAGAAAAAGACCCTGCTCAATGTGCTACTGCACTACTCGGTATTTGACTCAAGCGATACCCTGCTGGTGATGCGTCCGTATCAGATTGCTGCGACCGAGCGCATTTTATGGAAAATCAACAGTGCCTACGAAGCAAAAAAATGGAACAGATCAAAAAATGAGAATATGCCACAAAATGGCGGTTATATTTGGCATACTACAGGCTCGGGTAAAACCCTCACCAGCTTTAAGGCTGCACGTCTGACAACGGAGCTGGACTTCATCGATAAGGTATTTTTTGTAGTCGATCGAAAAGACCTCGATTACCAGACCATGAAGGAGTACCAGCGCTTTTCACCCGACAGTGTTAACGGTTCTGACAGTACCGCAGGCCTTAAGCGTAATCTGGACAAAGACGATAACAAGATCATCGTTACCACCATTCAGAAGCTGAATAATCTGATGAAGAGCGAGGGTGATCTGGCTATTTACAATAAGCAAGTGGTGTTTATTTTTGATGAATGTCACCGTAGCCAATTTGGTGAAGCCCAAAATAATCTGCAGAAAAAGTTTAAAAAATACTATCAGTTCGGCTTCACCGGAACCCCAATTTTTGCAGGAAAAAATGCGTTAGGGGATCAGGATACACAAAGCGTGTTTGGGCGCGAGTTGCACTCTTATGTGATTACAGATGCCATTCGTGATGAAAAAGTGCTGAAGTTTAAAGTGGATTACAATGATGTACGCCCGCAGTTCAAGGCGATAGAGAGCGAACAAGACGAGAAAAAGCTCACTGCGGCGGAGAATAAACAGGCTTTATTGCATCCCGATCGCATCCACGAGATATCGCAGTATATTTTAAACAACTTCAAGCAAAAAACACATCGACTGCAAGCTAATGGCAAAGGCTTTAATGCCATGTTTGCGGTGAACAGCGTGGATGCTGCCAAGCTCTATTACGAATCGTTCAAAAAGTTACAAGAGGGTAATGATAAACCACTGAAAGTGGCTACCATCTTCTCATATGCTGCCAATGAAGAGCAGGACGCGGTAGGAGATATTCAGGATGAAAGCTTTGAGCCCTCGGCAATGGATAGCAGTGCCAAAGAGTTTTTAAGTGCGGCCATCGATGACTATAACGCGGCATTTAAGACCAATTACGGTGTTGATAGCAAAGCGTTTCAAAACTACTACCGCGACCTTGCCAAACGGGTGAAAAACCAGGAAGTCGATCTGCTGATTGTAGTTGGCATGTTTTTAACGGGCTTTGACGCACCCACTATGAACACTTTATTTGTGGATAAAAACCTGCGTTACCACGGTCTGATGCAAGCCTATTCGCGCACGAACCGCATTTACGATGCTACCAAGACCTTTGGCAATATCGTCACCTTCCGTAATCTGGAAAAAGCCACAGTGGATGCTATTACACTGTTTGGTGACAAGAACACGAAAAATGTGGTGTTGGAAAAAAGCTACAAAGAGTATATGGAAGGCTTTACCGATGCAACAACAGGTGAGGCACGACGCGGCTACCTGGATGTGGTGGCAGAGTTGCAGCAACGCTTTCCCGACCCTGATGAAATTGTTACGGAAAAAGATAAAAAAGAGTTTTCTAAATTGTTCGGTGAATATCTGCGTGCCGAGAATGTACTGCAAAACTACGATGAATTTGCCGGTTTAAAAGCTTTGCAGAGCTTGGATATGGACAATGCTGAAGCCGTAGAAGAGTTTAAAGCAAAATATTACCTAAGTGACGATGACTTGAGTGCTATGCAGGCGATTACGGTACCTGCTGAGCGGACCATACAAGACTACCGCTCAACCTATAACGATATTCGCGACTGGCTTCGCCGTGAGAAAGCTGGTAACGAAAAAGAGAGTTCTGAAATCGACTGGAATGATGTTGTCTTTGAAGTGGATCTGCTTAAATCACAGGAGATCAATCTCGACTATATTCTGGAATTGATCTTTGAGCACAACAAAAAGGTTAAAGATAAGGCTGCCTTGGTTGAAGAAGTACGCCGTTTAATTCGTGCGAGCCTTGGAAACCGTGCAAAAGAGAGTCTGGTGGTCGATTTTATCAACCAAACTGACTTGGACCAGATTGGTGATAAAGCCAGCGTTATCGATGCATTCTTCAGCTTCGCCCAGGCAGAACAACAACGTGAGGCGGAAGAGTTGATCAGCGATGAAAACCTGAATGTAGAAGCTGCCAAGCGGTATATGGCTACATCGTTAAAAAGGGAGTTCGCCAGTGAAAATGGCACTGAGCTCAATGCAATTCTCCCTAAAATGAGCCCGCTTAATCCGCAATACCTAACGAAAAAACAGAAAGTTTTTCAGAAGATTGCCGCTTTTGTCGAAAAGTTTAAAGGTGTGGGTGGGCAGCTGTAAGCTAGAAAAGAAGTACACCCCAGTTGCCACGTTAAAAACGACTTAAATTAAGCGACATTCTCATCTTCTTGTCGCTTCCATGATACTCTTTTCTCATAAAGTTCATTATTGAATGTCTGATTGTTTTTGTAAAGGGAGTGCGCAATGAGCATCATCTTTCGCATAACTGCGATCTGTGCCGATGTTGAGTGTTTTCCATTTTCTTTGAGCCGGTCATAGAATGCTCTCATATAGGGGTTATGGCGTGTAGCACAAAGTGCGGGAAAAATAGGTGTCAAAAAAATAGAAAAATAGGTGTCAGGTGATACCTATACCCTCACTGTTGCATGTTGGATATCAGGCATAAACAGCCTCGTACTGGATGTGCTCTTTTAAAAAAGTATTCATACTGTCGCGGTAGCTGACAAGGTCTACATGGGCGTGCATCAGCTCTTCGAGTTCGAGGCGGATGCGGGAGAGTTTGAAAAGATTTGGCCGTTCGGTTTCGATAACGACATCGACATCACTACCGTCCGTGGCTTCATCCCGTGCGACAGATCCAAAGAGACCGATGCGTACGATGCCAAGCGCTGTTTGTACGATTGTAGGAGTTCGAGGGCTTCTTTTCGTTTCATACAGTGATTATAGCCTAAGTGCTTGTCCAGATGGAAAAGCCCTTCTCGCACAAAACTTGCATAAACATTCCCAATAGACACAAAGCACGCGCATGAGCTGCTTTACCTATGATCTCAATACTGGAGAACCCTATGGTAAACCGCGCAAAGATCAAAGAACTGATGAACGAAAGCGCCTGTTCCCACAGCGCCCACAAGAAAAAAGGGGAGGGGTGTGACAAGCCCAAGCCCGGCCTGGCCGCCGGGGGTTGTGCCTTTGACGGCGCGCAGATCTCGCTCTTTCCCTACGCCGACGCCGTCCACCTCGTCCACGGCCCCCAGACCTGCCTCGGCGCGTCGTGGGAGACCCGTGAGACGCTGAGCTCCTACGAAGGCCGCGACCATACCGTCATGGGCTTCACCACCGGCATCACGACAAACGACGTCATTTTTGGCGGCGACAAACGCCTCGACGACTCCATCGACTACATCATGGAACAGTACAAACCCGAAGCGATCTTCGTCTACTCCACCTGCGTCACCGCCCTCGTGGGCGACGACATCGACACCACCTGCCGCCTCGCCAGCGAACGCCACGGCGGGGTTCCCATCGTTCCCGTCCATGCGCCCGGGTTCGTCGGGGGCAAAAACCTCGGCTCCCGCCTCGCCGGTGAAGCCGTGCTCGAACACCTCATAGGCACCAAAGAGCCCGAAACCACCACCCCCTACGACATCAACCTCATAGGCGACTACAACGTCACCGGCGACATGTGGCAGTACCTCCCCATCTTCGAAAAGATCGGCATCCGGGTCCTCTCAAGCCTCAGCGGCGACGGCCGCGTCGGCGACATCCGCACCGCCCACCGCGCCAAGCTCAACGTCATCGTCTGTGCCAAGTCCCTCATCACGCTGTGCCGCAAGATGCAGGAGAACTACGACATCCCCTGGATCTCCGTCTCCTTCTACGGCAAACGCGACACCACCTTCGCCATTCGCGAGATCGTCAAAGCGCTCGGCGACACCGACCTGATCGAAAAAGCCGAACGCGTCATCGCCGAAGAGGAAGCCAAGCTCGAAAAGCGCCTGCTCCCCTACCGCGAGATGTTCGCCGGCAGAAAAGCCGTCCTCAACACCGGGGGCAACAAGGCGTGGTCCATCGCCTCGGGCCTGCAGGACCTCGGCATCGAAGTCGTCGCCACCTCCATCCGCAAGTCCACCGAAGACGACATCGAAAAAGCCCGCGAATACCTCGGACCCAACGGCGTCCTCATGAAAACCCCCGCCTCCGAACAGGCCAAAGTCATCGACGAAACCAAAGCCGACATCCTCCTCGCCGGAGGTCGCAGCCTCTACACCGCCATCAAAAAGAAGATCTCCTTCATCGACGTCAACCAGGAGAAAAAAGTCAGCTACGGCGGCTACGAAGGGCTCCTGAACCTCGCAGAAGATCTGAAGCACGCGTTTAACAACCCGGTATTTGCCAACGTCTCCAAACCCGCCCCCTGGGCTTAACGCTCCGGATAAACGTCGCATTGCGGCGTTTTCCCTCGTTCGCTTAGTCGACTAAGCTTCTCTCACTCAAGCCTTGCACTGCAACATTTCTCCGAAGCGTTAGCATTTTGTCGTGTCTCTTTTTTCGCGCAGTCGAGCCTTGCTCCAGGGCATTTCTCTCGCATCTCAACTATTTCCAGTTTTAGTATTCCTAAGTTTGGGTAGCGCCTAAGCGCCGATCTCGGCGAGCTCTTTGAGGGCTTTTTCGGTGAGGTAGGGGCGCATGGCCCCCTCGATGTGGGCAAATCCCCCGGCGAGGTCCGAAGCGTCGACGGCGATACCCAGGGTCTCCAGGTGCGAATGCCAGAACTGGTTGCAGAGCAGAATCGTGTCGGTGAGGTGGGTATAGACATTGTCGTAGGGCACCTTCAGGTAGCCGTGCTCTGCGAGCCCTTCCAGCGCGGTGCGGACCCTTCCGGCGTGGGCCCGGTTCTCTTCGATGTACCGGGTTTTGAGCGCCGGGTCCCGTGAAAGCAGAAATAGGAGTTCGCGGTTGAAGAAACGGTACTCCCAGTAGACCGTGGCGAGATGGAGTTGATGTTCGTGGACGGCCCGCATGCTGACGGGCAGGTCGGCATCGGGCAGGACCGTCTTGGAAAGCATCTGTTCATAGAGTGCGAAGACGATCGCCTCGCGGTTTTTGAAGTGGTAGTGGAGGTTGCCGGGGCTCATCTCGAGGGCCGCGGCGATATGGTTGGTGGTAGCGGCCTGGGTGTTCCCCTCGTTGAAGAGCTTGAGCGCCCCGGCCAGAATCCGTTCTTTGGTCGTCATAATCGCATTATACTGAAGGGCACCTCTGAGATCCCTAGGGAGTTTCTGGAGGTGCCCTAAAGAATCGCTATTTAGCGATTCCCTCGATCTCGATCATCAGCTTCACTTTGTCCCCGACGACGATGCCGCCGGTCTCCATCGCCTTGTTCCAGGTCATCCCGAAATCGCTGCGCTTGATGGCGCCGGAGAGGGAGACGCTGCTGCGGGTTCCGCCCCAGGGGTCCGTGACGGTGCCGGAGACTTCCGCGTCGAGGGTGACGCTGCGGGTGACGCCGCGGATGGTCAGGTCGCCGGTGACGCTGTCGCCGCCGAAGGAGGTCATCACGAAGGTGATCTCCGGATACTTCTCGACGTCGAAGAAATCGGGAGCGCGGAGGTGGGCGTCGCGTTTTTCGATCCCGGTGTCGATGGAGGCGACCTTGATATGGCCTTCGAGGGCCTTGAGCGCGCCTTTTTCAAGGTCGTAGCTGCCGCTGAAGGCGTTGAACGTGCCGGTGACGTTGCTGATCATCAGGTGTTTGATTTTGAAGCCGACGCTGGAGTGGGCGGCATCGACGCCGAAGGGTGCAGCGAGAAGCAGGGAGGAGCTAAGAGCCATTGCGGCGGCTGCCGCGATCAGTTTATTGGGTTTCATGACTGATCCTTTCAATGATTAGAGTAATTACACTAAGCACTGTAGCATCATTTTTATCCGATGTCAAGAGTAATTGCTCTAAAATTAAATGATATCTTTTTTTATCCCCGGACGACACAGAGAGGTTGCCGCTAGGGCATAATACGGCCAAAGGAATAGGATGCACATCGCCAACGCGACCAAAATAACGCTGCTGCTGCTCTCCATGATGACGATGATGTCCAATGTCGCCATCATCACCTCGCTGCCGCACCTCAAAGACCACTTCCCCGGCGAGGCGGACATCGAACTGCTCTCACGGCTGATGATCACCC
Source organism: Campylobacterales bacterium (assembly GCA_050297855.1). Taxonomy (GTDB): domain Bacteria; phylum Campylobacterota; class Campylobacteria; order Campylobacterales; family SZUA-545; genus SZUA-545. Next base: position 566,903 of record JBNKTC010000010.1, on the reverse strand, counting down.
TGCCGTCGCTCTCCATCGCGTTGCTGGCTCCTTTCCTGGGCCACCTGCTGCAGGGGCTGCGGCGCCGTTACGCCGCCATCGCCGGGCTGCTGCTCTTCGCCGCGGCGGGGAGTGCGGGGCTCTATCTGGAGGGGATCGAAGCACTGCTGGTCTCGCGGGCGGTGCTGGGGGTCGCCATCGCGGTGCTGATGATCCTCACCACCTCGCTGGTGGGGGACTACTTCACGCCGGAGGTGCGCCACCGCTACATGGGGCTGCAGAGTGCCTTCACCTCCTTTGGGGGGCTGCTCTTTCTCATCGGGGGCGGCTGGTTGAGCGACATCGGGTGGCGGCTTCCCTTCGGCATCTACCTCGTCGGGCTGATCTTTATCCCGCTGGTGCTGCGCTTCATCGTCGAGCCGGAGCATCCCCGGGAGATGGAAGGGAGCGAGGAAGCCCCGGCGCAGAAGCTGCGGGGGATCTACTTCCTCGCCTTCGTGCTGATGGTGATCTTTTACATCCTGCCGACGCAGATGCCCTTTCTCATGATCAACCATTTCGGCGCGAGCGGGGCACTCACCGGGGCGATCATCGCGTCGGCTTTTATCTTCAACGCCCTGGGCGCGCTCACCTTCGCCCCGCTCAAAAAGCGGTTCGACTACCCCGCGATCTACCTGATCGGGATGGGCATCATCGGCATCGGCTTCGTGCTGATCGGGGAGGTGCGCGACGTCCACTACTTCTTCGTGACCTCGCCTATGATGGGGTTCGGGGGCGGGATCCTGATGACCAACGTGATGGCGTGGATGCTCAGCCGCTCCCACAGCCGCCGACGGGTGAAGTCCTCGGGCTATATGAGCAGTGCGCTCTTTCTGGGGCAGTTCTGTTCGCCCGTCGTGTTCCACCCGGCGGTGGCCTACTTCGGGGTGCAGCACTTCTTTGTCGTAATGGGCGGGGTACTGCTCGCGGGGGTAGGGGCTGTCGTCGTCATCCGCAAGGTGCGGAGCGCGGCGGCGTAGACTATTCGTGCAGGAGGTAGACCCAGGCGGTGTCGCTGCTGCCGTCGTCCTCATAAACCACCTGTTTCTTCTGCCGTTTGAAGAGATGGGGCATCCCCTCGTAGTCGTCGATCTCGTCGATCTCGGCGCGGGTCACTTCGAAGACGATACCGGGGATCGTGTTGCCGTCGCGGTCGATCTCCTGCAGCAGGGGGTAGTCACTCTTCATGATCTCGTAGGGGCCGGTGAGGGTCGCCTTGCGGACGGTTTTGCCCCGGACGAACTTGCTGCGCTGCAGGGTACCGTAACTGAAAATCTTATACGTAGCCATGGGATTCCTTTTTGGGGACCGATTCCAAAACCGCTGCAGTGAAGCCGTCTTGCAATCTGTCGGTCGGTGTTACGAATCATAACACATCCGACCTCGATGGAACGAATGGACATTCATCCCGCAGTCTAGAACATTTCATGCATTCTCTCCGGTACTTAAGGAGAGACTATGGAGATCGAACTCAGCCGACACGAGCATAAACCGCTGCAGGTCAACCCCATCAAACATTCCCAGCCTATGGGCGCCGCCCTGGCCTTTATGGGGATCCGCAACTGCCTGCCCCTGATGCACGCGTCGCAGGGGTGCGCCTCCTATACCAAGGTCTTCTACACCCGCCACTTCAACGAACCCATCGCCATGTACAATACCTCCGTCAGCGACATCACCGCGGTGCTCGACGGCGGGGATTACTCCATTTTGATGGCGATCGAGAACATCACCAAGAAGAACAAGACGATGCAGCCCGAACTGATCGGACTGCATACGACGGGCCTGACCGAGACCAAAGGCGACGACGTCCGGGCCGTGGGCACCCATATCGAGATTCCCTACTGCTACGTCAACACCCCCGATTTCGAGGGGGGCATGGAGAGCGGCTGGGCCCTGACGGCCAAGGCCCTCATCGACCAGCATGCCGAGCCCGCCGACACGGTCAAACCCGCCAAACTGCTCCTGCTGCCCCACGTCAGCCTGCAGCCGCTGGAGGTGGAGAAGCTCAAGGAGTTCTGCGAAAGCTTCGGCTTCGAGACCCTGGCGCTGCCGGACCTCTCGACCTCTCTAGACGGCCACTTCGGCGAAGGGCAGGGGAAGCTGGGCACCGGAGCCATCGGGATTGACGAGATCCGCGAGCTGGGGGACGCGGGCACCGTCGTCACCGTCGGGGCGTCCATGACGATCGCTGCCGAGGCGTTGCTGGAGAAAAACCCCAAGATTAAACATCTCCACTTCGATCACCTAATGGGGCAGGACGCCACCGACAATTTTGTCGCGGAATTGATGGCGATCCGCCACATCGACCCCGCGCCGCTGGTGAAGCGCTGGCGGGGACGGCTCCAGGACGCCATGCTCGACAGCCACTTCCTCATCGGTTCGTCGCGCTTTGTCATTACCGGCGAGCCGGATATGTGCGTCGGCATGGCTGCACTGCTTCAGAGCGTCGGGGGAACCGTCGCCGCCGTCGTCGCCACCACCTACAGCCCGGTGCTGGAGCGCATCGAGGCGGAGACGGTCTTCGTGGGCGACCTCGAAGACGCCAAGCCCCATTTTGAAACGGCAGACCTGGTGATCAGCAATTTCCATGCAGAACGGTTATTGCACATGCAGGGGGGACACACGGGACTGATGCTTCGGGGCTTCCCCAACTACGAGGAGCTGGGCAACCAGCTCAAACACGACCAGCTCTACGAAGGGAGTACCTACTTTCTCTTCGAAGCGGCCAATACGTTGCGCCATGTCAAACACTCACATCATTAAGGAGTGTATGTAGGAAGAAGTAGAAAAGAGACTTTGCAGGTGTTCGCGAAGAGCGCAGACAAAGCACCCAAGGTGCGGGGCCCGCTGCCGAAGCGGACACAGCGACAGCGTAGGGACCGGGGCTTTTGCTCCGAGCCCGTATTTATATCAAATCGAAGGAGTTAACAATGGGTGAAACGACCAAGATCACAGTTGAGAGTACGGATACCCCGGAAAACGCGATGAAAGTGGCCTTTGCCACCAAGGACCTCGAAACGGTCAACGCCCACTTCGGCGGGGCGCTGGAGTTTGCGGTCTACAATGTTTCGGCCGACGGCTTCAGCATGTCAGGGGTGGTCAAGACCGACACCTCCGACCTGCAGGGCGATGCCAAGACCGACTACAAGGTGAAAGCCCTTGAAGGGATCAACATCATGTACTGCGAGTCCATCGGCGGTACGGCGGCCGCGAAAGTGATCCGCGCCGGGATCAACCCGATGAAGGTTAACGAACCCCGCCGCATCGAAGATGTCCTCAAAGAGCTTGTGGAGATGATCAACGGCAACCCTCCGCCGTGGGTCAAGCGCATCATGAACATCGAGACGACGGAAGATCCGCGCCTGGCACGCTGGGCGGCGGAATAACATTGAATAGTGAAAAATGAAAAATGAAAAATGAAAAATGTTGGAAACGGCTGCGCCTTCTTTTTCTATGATGACAGCAGCTTCGCTGCATACCGCCATTATTCATTATAAATTTTTCATTATTCATTAAAAATAAGGAGAATACATGGACGCAACGATCGACAAAAACGCATTTACCGAAGAGCTGATCCGTCAGCTTCGTGCGACGGACCAGTTCGGCAACTGGGCCAAAATGAGCGACGAGGAGCTTCTGACCAAGAAGTACGTCAAGACCAAGGAAGATCTCAAAAAGATCCCCATCATCGCCGATATCGACGAGATGCTGATCGGTGAGATCAAGATGCTGTTCAAGGCGATCGCCCTGCAGTTCGAGCGCAAGACCGGCGTCATGTGCAACGTCGTCATGGAGATGAGCCACGAAGGGTTCGGACGCTGTATCGTCATCGCCGACCGCATCGTCCTCGTGGACAAGTACTTCAAAGACGCCCACCGCTTCGGCTACCGTACCCTCGACAAGCTCTACGAAGAGGGACAGAAGTACCTCGACAAATCCTTCGAAGTGTACGAACAGTATAAACCCTGCAAGGGGTAGGGGTCAAAAAATTGACAGGGAACGCAGACGACTGTTCGAATATCGGGCAGTTTCATGATTAAAAGATAGATATTCGAGGTCGGATCCGGGGCGTTTTAAAGCGCCCCGTAATGATCCGGGATTTAATATTCAGTTTCAGGGAACAATGCACCGTCACAGTGAATGCGTGAACATTCACTTCAGGGTGCAGCGTCCGTTACGGTGGCGGTATCCGGCACCGTATCCACCAACAAGGAGAACAGCAGACAATGGCATCAGTAGGTATTTTCGTAGGCAGCAGCGGCGGCGTGACACAGGAAGCGGCGGAGAAGCTCGAAGAGCTCTTCGAGGGATCGGAACTGATCAATATGGAAGAGGACTACGACGACCTCGACCAGTTCGAGGAGTTTGACGTCCTGTTGATCGGATCTTCCACATGGGGGCAGGGCGACCCGCAACGCGACTGGGTCGACCCGCTTTACGAGATGGAGAACGACGAGCCCGATTTCAGCGGCAAGAAAGTCGCCTTCTTCGGTGCCGGCGATCAGAAGAGCCACGGCGAAGAGTTCGTCACCGCCCTGGGCAAGATGGAAGAGATCTTCCACAAATGCGGCGCCAAAACCGGTTTCGGTCACTGGCCGACGGAGGGGTACGACTACAAGCACTCCGGTGCGGAGAAAGGCGGCATGTTCTGCGGCCTGCCGATCGACGATGTCAACCAGGAGGACCTGACCGAAGAGCGGCTTGTCGCCTGGGCGGCGAAAGTCAAAGAAGAGATGGGTCTGTAAGCAACCTTCTCTAGGCTCCATGTTTTGGGGCCGTGAGAGGCTTGAAAGACAAAAATGTAAGCCTTTGTGCCGTCGGGGTGCCCTTCGTCAGGAGTGAAAAATGCATCAGGTTAGTCAACTGAAACAAAAGGATGACAGATGACAAGATTGGAAGAGTTCCAGACCCTTACCGACACCGAAGAGTTTTTCGACTTCTTCGACCTCGAGTACGACGAGCGCCTTGTCTACGTCAAGCGATTCCATATCATGAAGAAGTTCGGCGAGCTGGTCGACAAGGCCGAAGGCCGGGATATGGGAAGCGACGAGAAGCGGCTGGAGTATTACAAGTTCGCTCTGCTCACGGTTTACAAAAACTTCGAAAACGGATACGCCCCCTCCGCGGCAGACGTCTGGTCCATGTTCGAAAACCCCAGCGCCTGCGGAAGCTGCGCCACATCATCCAGCTGTAACGATATCGAGGAGGTAAGCAATGGAGCTCACGCATGCACAAGCCAACCAAATCTCAGCTTCAACTAAAGACGAGATCCTTCCGGTATTCCGCTTAGGGCAGCGGGTCCGCATTACCAAGCCGATCCGCAACGACGGGTCCAACCCGTTCCACGCCCCCGACGCGATCCTGGTAGAGCCCGGCGCGGAAGGGTACGTCAAGCATATCGGGGATTTCCTTCAGGTGATCCGCATCTACGACGTGCACTTTATCGAAGAGGGTTCCACCTTCGGATGCCGCGAAGCGGAGCTCGAAGCCGTCGGTGAAGCGGACGGCTACGACGAAGTCGAGGAAGAGCTGCGCTGGATCCGGGAGCACCGGGCAAAGCGCGCCGCCGAAAAAGCTGCCGAAGAAGCCGCAGCGCAATCTCAAAAAGAAGGAGATTAACGGTCTTTTTGAGTATTGACACCCCAATGGGATACGGTTTCCGTGCCCTAAGGGAAAAAAAGAAGGAGAAACTATGGTAAATGTCATCTTTTGCGGTTTCGGTGGCGACATGGACAAGCGGGTTATCGCCAGAAGCGGTGACGTGCTGCTTCGCATTGCGGAGAGCAACGGTATCAAAATTCCCACCGACTGTAAAGACGGGACGTGCGGCAGCTGTGCGGTACGCATCGAAGATCTTTCCGTAACGGAGCCGATGGATCCGACAGAAGAGGATTACGACGCACATGCGGTTTCGTACTACATGAATGACAAGGAACTCGATACGCTTAAAGAGATGGGTGCCATCACAAGCAAAGAGGCTGAAGTTGCTCAGGAATTCAACCGTCAGACACCGGTACGCCTGGCATGCCAGTACATCATCCGCACCGACGTTCTCGTCAAACCGTTTGACTAGGCAGCAGCAATGAGGGCCCCAAGCAGGGGAAATTAAATTGTGGTTTCGGATGAGAAACACATTTAGGAGAAACAATGACAACACGTGTAGAGATTATGAACGACTTCCTGGCGATTAACGTTAAGCCGGGTAAAACCATCCAGGACATCGTAGAAGCGTCGGGCAGTGCCCTTCCGTTCGGCTGCCGCGACGGCGAATGCGGTACCTGTATCGTCACCATCGAATCCGGTATGGAGTTCCTTAGCGAAGTCACCGAAAAAGAGAAAGCGGTGATGAAAATGCTCAACGAAAACAACCCGAAAGCGCGCCTGGCGTGTCAGATGAAGATCGTCGAGCCCAACGGTCTCGTCCGCGTCAAGTACTAAGACAGTTACCGTGTCTGCCTCCGGGCAGACCTCCCCTCCCCATCTTTCACCCGCATACTCGAACAGAATTTGCAGACTGATTATCATATGTACTGTAAATTGTATAAAATATATACCAAAGTTGCCTCCGGGCCCCTCGATTTTCCTATACAATAACTCTAACCATGAAACAAGAATTTTCGCTCAAACAGAAACAGATTCCCCGACTCTCCATGCAGACCTGGCTGCCCCTGCTGCAGTGCTCGCTCAGCGACCTGGACAAGCACCTGCAGGTGATTACCAGCGAGAACCCCTGCCTGGAAGTCGGGTCGGGATTCGAGGTCAACGAGAGCTCTACGGAGCGCTCCCACAGTGCTTACATGGAGTACCAGAACCACGTCTCCAACGCCTCCACCGACGAGATCGAGTGGATGAGCGTCGGAAGCCAGTCTCTGTACGAGAAGCTCGACGACCAGATCACGGCGCCGCTCTTCCCGACCCCCATCTCCCAGAAGATCGCCCGGCAGATCATCTACTACATCAGTGACGAAGGGTATTTCGAGGGGGACGTCAAGGAGATCGCGGAGCAGTGCGAGACCGACGAGTACAAGGTCGAAAGCGTCCGCCAGCGCTTCGCCTACCTCGAACCCGCCGGTGTCGGAGCGGTAGACTACAAAGAGTCATTTCTGTTTCAGCTCAACGATTATGAGCTTGACGACGAGTTGAGTATTCTGCTCAGCGCGCTGATCCTGCAGTTCGAGCAGATCGAGAAATTTGTCGAGCACCCCCGCATCCACGACGCCAAAGAGGTGCTCCAGAAACTCAAAAATCCGCCGGCGATGGAGTACATGGAGAGCGAGGCGGCGGTGCTGCCCGACCTCTTCGTGGAGTTCAAGAACAACGAACTCACCCTGCGGATCAACCACGCCTTTTACCCCGACCTGACGGTCAATCAGATCGACAAGTACGACAACTTCGCCAAGCAGAAGTTCAAAGAGGCCCGCGAACTCGTCAAACTCCTCGACCTGCGCAAGGCGACGCTCTACAACGTGGCGCTCGTGCTGATCGAGAAGCAGTACGCCTTCTTCATGGGCGGGGAGCTCAAGCCCCTGCGCCTGCAGGATGTCGCCGACGAGTTGGGATTCAACGAGTCGACCATCTCCCGGGCCATCAGCGACAAGTACCTGGAGTGCGAACGGGGGGTTTACGCCTTTAAGGATTTCTTCTCCAACGCCATCGGAGACGTCTCCACCTCGGAGATCAAGCACTTCCTGCAGCGGCTGGTGCAGAGCGAACCCCACGACAAACCCTATAGCGACAAGATCCTGCACGAGCAGGTCGAAGCACGCTTCGGGATCCAGATGGTACGCCGCTCCATCGCCAAGTACCGCCAGGAGCTCGACATTCCCCCCTTCAAAGAGCGGAAATTCCTCTACAAGCTTGCGGAGGTTTAAGCCTCCGCGCTTCCCGTGTTTTCCCCTTTTCCTGAGACCCTGGCTATCGATTCAACGCTTTTAATCATAGGCACTTCTGAGATCCATAAAGAGTTTTTAGAGGGGCTCAAATCGATGCTCGGTGCCATGTCCCACGTCGCCAAATAGGTTTAAGGCGGCCTGCCGGGCTTTGGCACACACCATATCCAGAAACCGACAATTTTGTCGTCATGCGGTACACACTCCCTTTCCCCGTCTAGAACGTGACTTGCAATACCCTTCACAGATATCTTTTCCACGCACAAAGGGGACACAATGGCTAGAGACGATTTGATCGGCGGAGCACTCTGGGAAGAGTACTCGCAGGAAGTACAGAAACGGATGAACGCCCCGCTGAACATGGGCGAGATCACAGAGACGGAAGTCGGAACTGACCGCCTGATCATCGCCGACTTCGGCGCGGAGAGCTGTGGGGACGCGGTACGTCTCTACTGGCAGATTGATCCCGCCACCGACGTTATCAAGAAGAGCAAGTTCAAAAGCTTCGGCTGCGGGACGGCGATCGCCTCTTCGGACATGATGGCCGAACTCTGTATGGAGAAGACTGTCGACGAAGCCCTCAAGATCACCAACATCGACGTGGAAAAAGCGCTGCGCGACACCCCGGACATCCCGGCGGTTCCCGGTCAGAAGATGCACTGTTCGGTTATGGCCTACGACGTCATCAAAAAAGCGGCCTCCATCTACAAAGATGTCGATATGGAGAGCCTCGAAAACGAGTTCATCATCTGTGAATGTGCCCGCGTTTCCCAGGATACCCTGATCGAAGTGATCAAGCTCAACGGCTTGACCACCGTCGAAGAGGTCACCGACTACACCAAGGCGGGCGGTTTCTGTAAATCCTGTATCAAGCCCGGCGGCCACGAGCAAAAAGACGTCTACATCGTCGATCTGCTCGCCCAGGCCCTCGAAGAGCTCGAGACCGAGAAGAAGAGCAAGAAGATCATCGAAGCCAAAGGCGACGGCGACTTCAGCAAAATGGGTCTGGTGCAGAAGATCAAGGCCGTCGAGTCCATCCTCGAAGAGTACATCCGTCCGACCCTCAAGGCCGATGGCGGCGACGTAGAGCTGATCGACATCAAAGAGAGCGAGGAGTTCGGCTTCGAAATCCTCATCAAATACCAGGGCGAGTGTATGAGCTGTTCCATGAACACCACGACGACCCTTGCGGGCATCGAGGATATGTTAAAATTTAAACTCAAAGCGCCGTTGAAAGTGATCGTAACCTGATGATAACCCCGAGAGAGTGCAGAATCTTTTTCACCCCAGTCGACGACGTCGTCGCAACCCGCAGGGCTTTTGCCCGGGCGGCGCGCCGATGAGTCATGCCACGAAAGAGGGAACCTTCGAGTACCTCAAGCAGTTCCCCAAATACAGCAAAGCGTTCTACCGCTTCGACGGTGAAGTCTTCGTCTCCTCCCTGGGCCTGGGCACCTTCCGCAAAGAGCCCTACCGCGAAGAGAACTACATAGTCAACTACAAAGACGCCGTCAAGACCGCCGTGCTCAACGGTATCAATCTGATCGACACCGCCATCAACTACCGCTACCAGACCAGCGAGCGGGAGATCGGCGAGGCGCTGCAGGAGCTTTTCGACGCGGGCAAAGCGCGCCGCGAACAGCTGGTGGTCACCTCCAAGGCGGGCTTCCTGCCCCTGGATTTCCCCTTTCCGGAGAACCCCTACGGCTGGATCGAGGATACGGTGATCGCTCCGGGCCTTGCCTCCAAAGAGGAGGTGGTGATGGATCAGCACTGCATGACACCGGCCTTCCTGCGCTGGAGCGTCGAGCAGTCGCTCAAGAACCTGCAGCTCGACACCCTCGACATTCTCTTCTTGCACAATCCGGAGTTTCAGCTGGGTTACGTCGACTACAAAACCCTCAAAAAGCGGATCAAAAAAGCCTTTGAGCTCTTCGAGGGGTTGGTCTCCGAAGGGAAGATCCGCAGCTACGGCATCGCCACCTGGAACGGCTTTTTATACCAGGAAGGGCACACCGAGTACCTGAGTCTCAAAGATCTCGTCGCCATCGCCCAGGAGGTCGGCGGCGCCACGACCCACCACTTCCGCTACGTGCAGTCGCCCTATAATCTCGCCAAGCCCCACGCCTTCAACTACTCCAACCAGAAAGGCCCCGACGGCCGGTACTACACGCTGATGCAGGCGGTCCACGGCTTCAATCTGAACCTGATGGTCTCCTCGTCGCTGCTGCAGATGAATCTTTTCAAAGGGAAGTTCGATGCGCGGATCGGGGAGCTGCTGGGGACCGGGGAGCTGACCGACGTCGCCAGCGCGCTGCAGTTCGCCCGCAGCGGCAATGTCGTCAGTGCGCTTTTCGGGGCGGTCGATCCGCAGCATGTCGAGGATAACCTGATGCTCGCCTACCTTCCCGGTGTGGCGCCGGAAAAACTCTCCGAACTCTTCGAGGGGGATGCCCATGCTCTATGATATTGTCGTCGTCGGCAGCGGGATCTCCGGCCTTTTCGCCGCGCTCTATGCCAAGCGGGCGGGTTTCAACGTCGCCATTTTGACCAAGGGGAACCCTTTCCGCTCCAACTCCGCCGTCGCCTCCGGCGGCATCAACGCCGTGATCAACCTCGGGGAGCTCGACTCCATCCAGCGCCACGTTAACGACACCATCGAAGGCTCCGACGGGCTGGCCCATCCGGGGAACATCGAACGGATGTGTCTCGAAGCTCCCAACATCATCAACGAACTGCGGGAGATGGGCGTCAAGTTCGACGAGGACGACGCGGGCAACGTCGCCCAGCGCCCCTTCGGCGGGGCGTCGGCAAACCGTACCTGCTATATCGCCGACCGGACCGGTTCGGCCATCGTCCAGACCCTGCTGCTCAAATGCCGCAGCGAGGGGGTTCACATCCTCGCCAACCACAAGTTCCTGAGCATCACCAAGTACAAGGGGCGCCTCTCCGGTGTCACGGTGCTGCGGCGTCACAACTCCCAGGTGATCGCCCTGGCGTGCAAATCGCTCATCCTTGCCGGAGGCGGCTACGCGGGGATCTTCCGAGGGCACACCACCAACTCCCAGGAGAGCTCCGGCGACGTCATCGCCGCGGCGCTGCGGGCGGACATGCGGCTCTCCAACATGGAGTTCGTGCAGTTTCACCCCACGACCCTGGCCAACAACGGCGCACTTATCAGCGAAGCGGCCCGGGGGGAGGGCGCTTACCTGGTCGACGAGACCGGGGAGCGTTTCACCGACGAGCTGCAGACCCGGGACAAGCTCTCCCGGGAGATCGTCAAACATATGAACGCCGGGCATCAGGTCTTTCTGGACTTCCGCCATCTGCCGATCGAGGTGATCGAGACCAAGCTTCCCTCGGCGCAGAAGATGGCCCTCAACGCCGCGGGGATCGACATTACCAAGGAGCTGTTGGAGATCTCTCCGGCGGCGCACTACTCCATTGGGGGCATCTGGACCCGGGAGGATACCTCGACGGACCTGCCGGGCGTCTTCGCCTGCGGCGAGTGTGCGGTGACCGGGGTTCACGGTGCCAACCGTCTGGGGGGCAACTCCCTGCTCGAAGGGGCCTACTTCGGCCGCCTTGCGGGACGCGAAGCGGCCCGGACCGCCACCAAACGGGAGTTTCAGCCTATCGACTACGCCTACGTGGAGAAAGAGATGCGCAAGGTGGAGCTGATCATCGAGGGCGAAAGCCTCTTCAACATCAACGCCATGCGCAAGAACATGGGCGAATCTCTCTTCTCCAACGCGGGGGTTTTCCGCAGCGAGGAGACTCTGGCTTCCGCGCTGGAGTATGTCCACTACTTGATGAAGCGCAACTACGGGCTGCACTGTGTCAACAAGGAGCGTCACAACAACGTCGAGCTTCCCTCAATTCTGGAGTTTATCAACGCCCAGTTGATCGCGGAGGCGATGATCGTCTCGGCGATGCGCCGGGAGGAGAGCCGCGGTGTACACTACCGCGAAGACTACCCCGAGCGCAACGACAAGCAGTTCAATACCGCGTCCTATACGGTACAGCTGGCCCGCGACTATCTGAAAGTCTCGTTTGAAAACGTCGTCCGAAAGGACCTGGTCTACAATGTTAAAAAACTGCTCCATTGGGTCTGACCCGGAGCCAATTCAATACAAAGGATTTAAATTATGGCAAAAGTAATGTTACGCGACAACGGCGAAGGGAAGATTCTCTTCTACGTGGCAAAGAAAGATATGGAGGAGATCATCGAATCTCTGGAGTTTGACAGTGAAGAGAAGTGGGGCGGCAACGTCAACCTCACCAACGGCGACGTCTGGTACATCGCACCGATGGCCAAAACCCTTCCCAACGAAGTCAACGCCAAGATCGTCTCCCGCGGCGACGACTGATCGTATCCGTTCCCGCCTTTCTCGGGCGGTCCCCCTCTATTAACACTCATTTATCCACCGCTTACACAGAACTCACACTTCTTCGCGACAATGCTTCTTCACAAATTTAACAGAAGGTTGTTACGATGAAAACGATGTTGACGACACTACTCTCCGCCGCGGCGGTGACGGTTCTGGTTTCAGGGTGCGGGGGAAGCTCCTCCGACGAGCAGACGGCAACGGGCGTGACGGAGATCACCGTCGAACGCGGTCCGGTACTGCAGGCCGTGGTGATGGATGCCAACGGCAGCCGGGGCGAAGACCTGGGCGCGGGGCGCTACCGTTTCCGCGAACCGCGCTATCCGGTGACGAGCTACGGCGGTTATATCGACATCAACCGCAACGGCACGGTCGACGCGGGGGATGTGGCGATGGGATCGCTGCGGCTGCGCACGGGTTCGGGAAATGTCATGACGATGGCGACGACGGTTGCGCAAAACGCGGAGCTTTACGCGTTGCTGGGCGACTTGAACCTGAGCCGTACCCAGCTTCTGGAACGCACCCCGTCGCAAGATCTCGATACGGCGGCCTTGAGCGACGCGCTCTACCAATACTGCATGGAACACAACATTAGCGATCCCGCCGAGATCGGCAGCGGTGCGATGGCGGAGGTTGCCAACCGCTTCCGGGAGCGTCGCCAGCGCTACGTCGACGGCAACCGCAGCGCCGCGGAGTGGGAGTACGCACTGGTCAATACGGAGATGCAGTGCGATCTGCTGACCGAAGCGGATGCCGACCGCATCCGCGATCGCAATGCGACCATGGGCGATCTGATCGACACGCTGCCGCTGTCGGAGCTGACCGATGCGCAAAAATACACGCTGGCTTACATGTGGAACGAAGAGCGGATGGCGCACGACCTCTATCTGGCCCTCAACGACCTGACGCCCCATGCGACGCTCTATACCATCGCGACGACCTCCGAAAGCCGGCATATCGAGGCCGTCGAGGGGCTGATCGGGAAGTATGATCTCAATATCCTTGATACGGAGCAGTTTGTCGGCGGATATGATGCCGATGCCCTGGCGGCGTATGATCCGGGGGTCTACTCCATCGAGGAGATTTCGACCCTTTACGGTCAGCTCTACGATCTGGGCGATGACTCCCTGGAGGATGCGCTCAAAGCCGGATGCATGGTGGAAGCGACCGATATCGCGGATCTGGACCGCTATCTCGAAGTGGCTCGGGGCGCCGAGGATCTGGAACTGGTACTCTTCAATCTTAGAAATGCCAGTTATAGCCACTATGCGGCGTTTGACACCGCATTGAAAGCACAGGGTGTCGTGACGGGATGCTGCGCCGCCGGGGAAGCCTACTGCATCGGCTCCGACGTGTTCTAGGCTTCCGCTTCAGCGCTACACAGGGTTCGTGAGCCGCCGTATGCCGGCGGTTCCGGAGCTCTTGGAATAATAGAATGATATCCGATACATAACAATTTCTGAAAACCTCTCCCGATACCTGTATCGTGGACTTTAAAGCGAGTTCTTGAAAATGATTTCAGCCGCTTTTGGACACAATTTTCGCATCTCCATTCCTTTGACGGATGTGAGCAAAGACAACAGGAGTACAGCATGCCCAAGAATGCGACGGAAATTGCGACAATGAAGTTGCCGCACACCAGAAGCGGAGCGATCAGCATCGCACACATTGAAAAGCCCTACGGCGAGTTTAGCAGTCCGGTCGTCAGTATCGGGGTCTCCATGGAGGGAGACGATGATCATGACTGGAAGGTTCATGTGCCCTATGAGAGCCTTGACGAGGTGATCAGCGCATTGCAAAAGGCACGCGATCTCAGCGAAATCACCCCCTACTACGACAAACATATCGAAGACCTTGCCGCCGAAACCGGCGGCGGCGCCTGATTGCCGGGGCGGGGCCTTCCGCGCTCCGCCCGTTATCTCCCCTGCAGCCTACGCTTCTACCGGTATGTCGGTTCTCCTTGTAATCGATCGTCTGTCGGATGCGTCTGGTGATGTGCAGCGCGGCGGGAGTGCAGGAAGCTGATACCGCCCGCATGGCGGGGCGGTGTCAGTGTCTGACGGTGATGTTGTGCTGCTTGATGTTTCCGATCAGCTGGGCGATGGCGGCGATGCGGGTATCCTCCTCTTCACGGTGGCGGTCCACTTCGAGGTTAAAACGCTCCAGGTTCGCTTCGAGGTAACCGGTATTGAGCCGTCCGAGCAGGAAACTTTCATCCCGGGTGATCTCCCGGTGCAGGGGAATGTTGGTGGGCAGTCCCTCGACGTAGAACTCGTCGACAGCCCGGCGCGCCTTTCTAACGACCCCCTGCCAGTCCAGGTCCCAGACGATCAGCTTCCCAACCATGGAGTCGTAGTAGGGAGGAATCTCGTAACCCGCATAGGTGCTGGTGTCGATACGCACCCCCGGGCCGCCGGGGGAGACATAGTGGGTGATTTTCCCCGCCGAGGGCATGAAGTTGCGGGCGGGGTCTTCGGCGTTGATCCGCAGCTCCACTGCAAAACCGCGAAACCGGATCTGCTCCTGTTCGAGCAGCAGGGGCTGTCCCTCGGCGATGCGGATCATCTGCTGAATGATGTCCACACCGCTGACCAGTTCGGTGACGGGATGCTCCACCTGGACGCGGGTGTTCATCTCGATGAAGTAGACGTTGTCATCCTCGTCGACGAGAAACTCCACGGTGCCGACGCTTTCGTAGCCCACCTCTTTCATCGCATTGACGGAGATGTCGAAGAGACGCTGGCGTACCGCGGGGCTCAGCGTTGGCGAGGGGGCGATTTCGATCACCTTCTGGTGGCGGCGCTGGATGGAGCAGTCCCGCTCGCCGAGGTGGATAACGTGGCCGAAGGTATCGGCCATCACCTGGACTTCGATATGGCGCGGGTTTTCGACGTACTTTTCGATGAAGACGTCCCCCTTGCCGAAGTACTTCTTCGCCTCGGTGGTGGCCGACTCGAAGAGCTCGGCGAACTCCGAGGCACGGCGGACGATGCGCATCCCCCGTCCGCCCCCGCCGAAGGCCGCCTTGATGATTACGGGAAAGCCGATGCGAAAGGCGATGCTTTCGGCTTCCATGCTGTCGGCGATAGGCTCCTCGGTCCCCTCGACGACGGGGACACCGATGGCTTTCATGGCCGCCTTGGAGGCGGTTTTGTCCCCGAAGAGAGCGATGTGCTCGGGTTTGGGCCCGATGAAGATGACGCCCGCCTCGGCGCAGGCCGCGGCGAACTCGGCGTTCTCCGAGAGAAAGCCGTAACCCGGGTGGATCGCATCGCAGCCCGCCTTCTTGGCGAGGGAGATAATCCGTTTGTAGTCGAGGTAGGCCTCGATGGGATTGCCCATGATGGGGTAGCATTCGTCCGCTTTGCGGACCCAGATGCCGTCGATGTCCACTTCGGAGAACATGGCGACGCTGACAATGTCGAGCTCTTTGCAGGCGCGGATGATCCGCAGGGCGATTTCGCCGCGGTTGGCGACGAGGACCTTGGTAATGGGTTTCATAGTTTCCTCCATGTTTTGGAAAGTAATGGGACCATTGTAGAGGGTGGTTGGATTTTTGTCTTCCGATTTCCTGCATCAAGATTGCGTTTAAATTGCCAATGGTTTGGCACGCTGTTGTCCGAAAACTTGTCCATCAGTGCTATGATGGTTTGGGATGAAAGCTGTAAAGTACCGTTCCGGGGGGATTTTATGAGAAAAGAGACACTGCTCAAACATACGAAGATCGCCAACGATATCCTCTACTACATCTACACCCACATCGAGATCCATATCGATCTCGACGAGCTGAGCGAGACGCTGCAGGTGAGCAAGTTCCATATGCACCGCATCTTCAAGGAGACTTTCGGGAAGAACATCTACGAGAGCATCAAGTCGATCCGGCTGCAAAAAGCGGCGAGCCTGCTGCTGACCAACAAGTATTCGACCATCTCCGAGGTGGCGTCGCTCTGCGGTTACAGCTCCCATTCGTCGTTCATCAAGGCGTTCCGGGACCGTTTCGGCAAGAGCCCCAAGACGTGGCGGAGGGGCGGCTACAAAACCTATTCGGACCGGATTCTCAAACAGTCCAAAACCGCGATGGCCTCCACGGCGGACTTCAGCGGCCTGCAGCCTACCATCGAAAAGATGCCGGAGATGCGCAGCTACTACATCCGCCACAAGGGGTACGGCCGCGACATCCGCACCACCTGGCAGAAGCTGCATACCTGGGTGCTCAACCAGAACCTCGAAGGGTATCGCCAGATTGCGCTGTTTCACGATAATCCCACCATCACCCGGCTCGATGAGTGCCAGTACATCGCTTGCATCGTTGCCGACTCGGGAACGGAGATCGAAAGCGACCGGCTTCCCTCGTTTACGATCTCGGGAGGGACCTACGCCCGGTTCGACCTCGAAGGGAGCCACGGCGATCTGCTAAAGTTCATCCACTGGGTCTACCACGAGTGGCTTCCCGCCAGCGCCTACGAGACGACGACCAAGCCTTCCTATGCCATTTACCGGAAAAACAATTTTCTCAGCGATGACGACCGGTTCGATCTGAGCTTTTACGTATCGGTGAATTTCTAGGCGCGATATTGACAAGGGAACGGTCGGATGCGCAGTGCGCACCGCAGCGGCTCCGCCAAAGAGTGCATGATGGTCGGGGATGCGGCTCAGAGGCAGACGGTGCCGCCCGAGGCGTAGAGCATCAGACCCCGTAGAAGAGCATGGAAGGCGTTTTGTAGAAAAAGAGCGCCGAGCCGTCGAGGGAGCATGCGTCATACCCGGTAGCAGCGGCGGGCGTTGCTTTGGTGTAGTAGATCATTTCCATGGACAATCCTTTACAGTGAGTTATCCGTAAAAATGCATAAAGTGTTCTACCAATAGCCGCCCAAGATGCGACCATTGGGATCAGAGCGCCGTTTCGATCCGGTTGCGCCCCTCCTTCTTAGCTTTGTAGAGCAGGGCGTCGGCCGCGGTGATCATCGACTCGAGGGATTCGTCTCCGTCTCCGCTGTAGAGGCCGACGGAGATGGTCATGCTGAAGGGGGCGTGATCGTCGACGTGGATCTTACGCTGTGGCAGCTGCTCTTTAAATTCGGTGATGAGCTCCAGCGCCTTGTCGGCGGGGAGTTCCATCAGGACGATAAACTCTTCGCCGCCCCAACGCGCCGTGATGCCGTAGGGTTTGATCCGCTCCCTGAGCATGGTCGCTACGATTCGCAGGGCCTGGTCGCCGGTATCGTGGCCGTAGGTGTCGTTGATGGGTTTGAAATGGTCGATGTCGATCATCGCGAGGTTCAGCGGCGACGGTCCCAGGTGGTGGCGTTCGACATAGTTGTGCGCCAGTCGCATGAAGTGGCGGCGGTTGTAGAGCCCGGTGAGGAAGTCGCGCTGGGCGTGGTTGCGGTTCTCCCGGAGCAGTTTGAGCAGGAAAAAGATCAAAATGGCGATGACGGCGAGGAAAAAGACCAGGACGGTGATGATGTTGCGCTGGTCGGAGATGGTCTGTTTCTGGGTTAGCAGGGCATCCTGGTTGGCATAGATGCGCTCCTTGAGCTTCTGAAGTACGGCGCTCTGGACGGCGATCTCTTCGTCGGTGACCTGCCGGGCGTCGCTAAGATCGTCGAGAAGCTGCTGCTGTCTCTGTACTTCCCGGGTGCGCTGCCACACCTCTGCGGCGATGGCTTCGAGCTCTTCGCGGGCCAGGGTCATCTGCGCATCCTGCGCCTCGATGGTTTCGGTCTGCTTTTTGATCATGGATTGCTGGAAGGCGATCTTCTCCTTGGTCGTTTCGAGTTCGGCGGTTTTCGCCGCGATCTTCTCGGCCAGTTCGCGGGCGTAGCGGGCCTCGTTCTCCAGGGATTCGCGGGTCTGCTTGTAGAGGGCGGCGACATCGATTTCAGTTCCGCCGAGGAGGATCAGCTGGTCGCTGATCGTCAGTCCCTGGTTGAGGATGTTAGCCCGGTGGATTTCAAAGGTGTACTGGGCGTTTTCGCGGGGGATCAGGTTGATCATCACCTGTTGGGGGTCGGAGTAGTCGACAGTGACGAGGAGGGTCTGAGACCCGTCGATGCGCGGCAGCAGGCGGGCCATCGCGCTGTGCAGGTTGACGTCGACGAAAACGACGTTGAACTGTTCGGGCGGGAGCTGCGCGTCGAAGGAGACCCGGATGGGATGCCCGTGCACCTCACGCTTCCGGGCGAGCTGACGGAAGTCCTCCTGTAAGACCGGATTGTCGCTCAAAACGAGAATCCGGTATGCCCGGGTCTTCTCCGGCGCGTCCCACGACACATGCTGGATAAAGTTGTAGGTGTAGACGACATAGAGCTGCTCTTTGTCCAGGGTTACGGCGCACAGCGGCGATAACCAGAGCAGGATGAGCAGGATCAGGCGCATGTCAGAAGCTCGCTTTGAGACCGAAGATGGTCAGTCGGCCCGGCTGGGGAACGGCATAGGTGGAGGAGAAGCCGTCGCGGGCGTTGTAGTAGCGGGCGTCGGTCAGGTTGGTGACGCGCACCGAGGCGGTGACGTTACGGGCCAGCCGGTAGGCGGCGAAGAGGTCGACCACGGTATAGCCGTCGATATGGGCCCGATCTTTGCTGCCGTCGGGCAGATAGCCGGAGTTGAGCCGTTCGACCCATTTGAGCGACGGGGCGAGGCTCCAGGCATCGGTGTGGAGCATCACTCCGGCATTGAGCTGCAGTGGAGCGATATAGGGGAGTTCCGTTTTGACGTCCGAATTTTCGATATACCCGTCGATAATGCTGAAGTTTCCCCAGTACTGGGCGGTGACGCCGCCGGTCTGCGTCGTGTAGTCCAGGGAGAGGTCGGCGCCGTTGATCACCCCGCACCCCGAGTTGTAGAGCTGCGTCAGGTCGACGATGGTGACGTCGGGGTAGAGGTCGGTGGCGTAGACGTCGTAGAGATCCCGCTCGGCGATAAGGTTGTCGAGTTTGGTGTGGTAGAGCGACGTCTGCAAAAACACGGAACCGGGAAGCTCGGCGAAGAGGGCATACTCGACGGTCTGGCTCTCTTCGGCTTTGAGGGAGGCGTTGGGGACGCGGAAGTAGGGGGTGATGTAGGTGTTGGTGTCGCCGGGCTGGACGGGGTAGACGCTGCCGTCGTTGGGGGCGAAGGGGACGCCGTAATGTTTGTATTTGCTGTTCATGGAGGGGGAGAGATACGCCTCGGAGTAGATCAGCTTGTGGGTGGTTTGGCTGTCGGGCTGGTAGATCAGGGCCAGCCGGGGGTTGAAGATATCGCCCTCCACCGTATTATGGTCGTAGCGCAGGGCGACGGAGCTTTTGAAGCCGGAAGTGATGTGGTAGTAGTCCTGGGCGAAAAGGGCGGTGTTGTCCCAGTCGCGTTCATAGTACTCGATGGGAATCGTCGAGCCCGGATAGGTGTAGTCCGAACTGGGATCGGCGGCGGGCATGTCGAAGGACATCGGCATGGAGCTGAAGTGTTCGTAGGTGAAGCCGATGACGCTCTGGTGGTCGCCCCACGGGAGCTGCACGGTCTCTTCGAAGGCGTAGCGTTCGGAGAGGCTGTATTTGTAGGCCTTGGTGAAGTCGGTGTTGGCATTGATGAAGTAGCTCCCTTCGTCGATGCTGGTGCGGTCGTACATCAGGCTGCTTTTGAACCGCAGGTCGTGCCACCTGCTTCGGTAGTTCGCATAGGCTCCCATCAGGGTGACCTTGATGTTGGCGTCGCGGTCGAAGAGATTCTGCCACGACTTTTTGTCCACCTGGCCGATAAGGGTGGAGTCGATGCTCCGGCTGTAGTTGGCCCCGATGTCGAAAGCGTCCCGGGAGAGGCGGAAATAGAGCGATTCGGTGGAGGAGGGGCGGTAGTCGAAGCTGCGGGCATCGGCGGGCTGGATGATTGTCCCGCTGTTGTCGGTAACGTTGTGGTCGGGGAAGTGCTCCGGGTAGCGTTCGTCGAACTTGTATTCGGCATCGTTGTGAAAATGCCCCCGCAGGGTGATACGGGTGTCGCCGACATAGCGGGAGAGGTGGAAGGCGTTGTAGCTGTAGCCCCCCTCTGCTGCAGACATGAAAAGCTCGCCCGGGGCGTGCTCCCGGGTGATCAGGTTGACCACCCCGCTGACGGCGTCGGCGCCGTAGATTACCGATGCGGGGCCGTAGAGCACTTCGACCCGTTCGATCCCGTGGAGGGGGAAGTTCATCGCCGTGGAGATCGTTTCGCCGTTGGTCTGGTCGATCTCGATGCCGTCGAGGAGAATTTTAAAGTAGTGGGCGCCGTTGATCCCCCGGATGTTGATCGCGTTGAAATAGCCGCTGGTGGAGAAGTTGTGAATGGTGACCCCCGGAAGGGTCCGGAGCAGGTCCGCAACGCAGCGGAACCCCCGCTGATCGATCTCCTTGTCGGTGAAAATCCGCATGTTCGCCGGGGCGTTTTTGACCGGTTCGTCGATCTTCGAAGCGGAGGAGACGGAGATGTTCTGCAGGGTCTCGAGGTCGATGGAAAAGATGTCGTCGAGCATATCGAGCTCGGTCGGTGTGGCGCAAAGCGACAGCGGTATGAGACACACCCCGGCCAGCATACGACAGATCGCGTCGTGCTTCATCATCTTCCTCTGGAAATTGTTTGCCCTATCCTACAGTAGCTATGCTGAAAAGAAGCGCAAATGCCGGATCATTAAAAATTATAATATAAGCGTGTCTCCACAGGGCTCAGAAGAGATCGGCATGACCGTAAAATACGGGTTTTTCAGGGTTTTTGCGCATGGATTCGAGAATCTGACGGGCGGCATTTTTAGTGTCGGCGTCAAAATAGATGAGCATGTTTCTGGAGAGGACGAAGTCGAAGGTTCCCAACGCCTTGAAGGCGGGGTCGAAGAGGTTGACGGCCTCGAAGCGCACGTGCCCCCGGACCCGTTCTTCGAGCTGCCATCGGTCGCCGGCTTTGCGAAAATAGCGCGTCTGCAGCGCGGGTGGGATATTGCGGATACTGCGGCTGCTGTATCGGGCTTCCCGGGCCCTTGCGAGGGCTTCGGTGTTGATATCGATCCCGAGAATCTCGAAGGCGGTGACACCCGCTTCGAGCAGGGCGATGGCGATGGAGTAGGGCTCCTCTCCCGTGGCACTGGGTGCACAGAGGATCGTGACGTACTGCCGCATCGCGCGGGCCTCGCTCACCAGCGCCTCGATCTGGGAGAACTCCCGGTAGAAGTAGCTCTCGTTGGTCGTCAGGTAGTTGATGAGCTCCTGCCGGAGGGGTCCATCGGTTTCGAGGCGCTCGGCGCAGACGTCGAAAGAGGGGATCTTGCGCAGTTTGCAGAAACTGGTAAGCTTTTTGGTCACGACGGAGCGCTGCTTTTCGAAGGTAATCCCGGTCTCGTTCCGAAACATCTCCATCAACTTCCGGGGGTCGCTGTAATCTTCTACAGGGAGAACCCGGGATTCGGCGGGTGTCGGAGGCTGTTTTTTCAACCATTCGAACATAATGATGTAAACCTTTGTATCGAAGCGATAATCGTTTCGAGGGGTTCGACGGAGATGCTTGGAATCCGCTCTCTGGCCCGCAGGGGCATCCCGTAGACGATGGCGCTCTCTTCGCTTTCGGCGATGCAGTGTGCGCCGTGCTTTGCGAGCAGGCGGCATCCCTCGACCCCGTCGTCACCGATGCCGGTCAGGATGACGCCGAGGATTTCGATGGTCTCCGCATAGGGAGCAAGCGCGGCGAAGAGATGGTCGATGTTGGGATTGTAGGCGTCGTTCACCGGCGTGACACCGCTGCACTGCAGGCTCTGGTTTTGCAAGCGGAAGTCAGTTTTCCCGGTGCAGATGTAAGCCTTCCCCTCTTCGACGGACATCCCGGTGACGAGCTCCAGAACCGGCATCGGCGCATGACGGTCGAGACGGGTGATGAAGCTGGGGATAAAGTCGGGGTTCATGTGCTGGGCGACGAGCAGGGCACAGCGCGGCATCGCCGGAAGGGCGGCCAGGATTTTGGCGATATGCGCCGGGCCTCCAGTCGAAGCGCCCAATGCGATCAGACGATCAGGTCTTGAAGGTTTCAAGTTTGCCGTTGAGCTCTTCGGTCATGCCGTTGAGGTGATCGGCGGCGGCGGCGATCTCCTCGACATTGCGGGCGTTGTTCGACGAAATGGTGTTGACCTCTTCCATCTGCGTTACGATGGATTCAACGTCTTTACCGGTCCGTTCGAAATCCTGAACGGTTTTATCGCTGGCGGCTACGGCGCCGTTGACGATGGAGACGGAGTCGTTGATTTTGACTTCAACCTCTCCGGCCAGTTCGGAGAGGGACTGGATCTCTTTGGCGTTGCTGTTCATATGGCCGCTGGCGTCGATGACGGACTGGACGATAACGTTGATGGTCGCATTGATCTCGGTGAGGGACTTCTGGGTCCGTTCGGCGAGTTTGCGCACCTCGTCGGCGACGACGGCGAAGCCGCGGCCGTGTTCTCCGGCACGGGCCGCTTCAATGGCGGCATTGAGGGCCAGCAGGTTGGTCTGGTCAGCGATATCGGAGATCACTTCGAGCACCTCTTTGACCTGACCGGCGTCGCTGGAGAGTGTCTCCATCCGGTTGGCGAGCTCGATTTCCAGCTCCGCGGTGCTTTGTACCCGCGAGGTCATGGCGACGATATCGTTGCGGGCCGCGTTGAGGTTGTCGTTGGCGGAGATGATCTCTTTCTTGCTCTCCTGGGCATCGCTGATGGCACTGATAATCTCTTTTTTGACGTTGTTGGCGTTGTGGGTTGCCTGGGAGACGACTTCAACCGACTTTTCGACGTTTTGACCGACGTTCATCGCTGTGGTGGAGAGCTCGTGTGAGATGGAGGCGTTTTCCGTCGAGGAGCCTTTGGCATTTTCGATCAGCCCTTTAAGCTGATCGATGAAGCGATTGAAGCTGGCGGCCATTTCACTCAGCTCTTTTGGTGCATGTTCATCGACATGGATGGTGAGGTCCTGCTCGTCCCCAATTCGAATAAGGGTGTTTTTAAACGATTCAAGCGGACGTCTGAGACCGACGACGATGATGAAATAGGTCATCGCGATGCCGATCAGCAGTGCAGTGACAAGACTGAAGATCATAATACTCTGCGAGCTGTTGAGGGATGCGACGGACTCTTTACTGAGATCGAGGGTTCCCTGAAGTCCGGAATTACTGATTTTTTCCAGGGCATTGAGGGCTTCGGAGCCTGCACGGACCAGAACTTCTGTGTTTTGTTTGACGTCACTGTTGATTGCGATCATGTCCGTCAATGCGGCTTTGTAGTCTTTGGCCGCCTTTTGCATATATTTCAACGCTTCGAGGTCCGCTTTTTTACGGGTGACCTTCCGTATTTTCGAGATATAGCTTTCGATGTCATCGAAAACCGCCATCTTCTCCTGCAGAACCGTTTCATCACGCCGGGCGGCAGATTTGAAGTTTGCGATACGGGCCTCGTACCCTTTTTCCTGAATATGTATGGCATACATCAGTTTACGGATTCGTTCGGGGAGCCTGCTTGCCTTGGTAACCTCGCCGTTCATTTGGCGATGCTGGCTCTCGATCAGCTTGTCCGAGGCCTCCATAAAGAGCTTGGCACTGGAATCAAGCCAGATGTGGATCTCATGTTTGCGTTTGAAGAGCGCCTGCGTTTGATCCACGGTATCACGGTACGCGACAAAACGCTCTTTAAAGGCGGGCAATTGCTCCTGAAGTACTTTCAGGTCCGAAGCGACAGCGACGAGTTCTTCCGCTTCTTTGACATATTCGAGCACAACACCGAAAAAGGGACGGGCCTCTTCATAGAACTTGGAAGATTCGGTATAGAGGAACTTGCTCGTATTGATGCGGATATTGGCGAAGTTACGCTCCAGGTGGCCGGTGATCTCCACCTCTTGAATATACTCGCGGTCCATTTTTTCCGAATTTTTGACGGCACCGGTGATCGCACTGATGGCGATAACCCCCATCACAAGGATGATCCCCATCATCAACATCATACCAATACTGATGATCTTGGTCAGGCTTGTTTTCATACATACTCACTTTCGTTTACAAACTATTAACTATTATAGCCACCATTTTTTCAAATTAACGGCCGAAACAGCGAATTAATTCGCATTCTTCAATCATTAGGAAGCCCGATAAGGGGGGAGTTGTCTATATTTGTTGTAACACGTTGCCAAAAATACGGAATATAAAGTCTTGTCATACGAATGAATAGATTATCATATGTCTATCACATTTTTCTTTTCGCTCCGCATACGATGATTTCTTGACAGACGTTCCAGGATATAGAACCGTTTTGAGTCGCTACGCGATAAGATCTGGAGCATGACCTGGCAGAGAGCAGGAACTTAATGAATGGCGTCGAAACCGCCGTAGTGGCGCATAAAACGGTGAATACCGTCGTTTCCGAACGCTTCGGGAGACCATGGCTTTGGGGTTAACAGATGGGCGTATTCGGCGCGGATGATATAAGTCTGCGCTTCGACAGGGTTTCCTGATTCCGTCAATAGTGTGACGGCGTCGCGGCGGTAGTACATCCCTTCGAAATCATCCAGAAGTTGCAGATCCTCCGCACCAACGTCGCGGTAAAGCAGCCCCGGGACGGAATCTTCCGGTGCGGCGACGATCCCGGGATAGGTCTCCCCGGCGACTTCGAAGCGGCGATAGCCTGGCAGCAGCGCCTGCTGGTGTTCGTAATTTCCGCGGACGATGCTCTGCCATACCGGCGAGAACATCAGCGATCCGTAGGTGAAGAGGTGGGTCACAGCTCGATCCCGTATTTTTTGATCTTGTAGCCGATCTGCCGCGCCGTCATCCCCAGCTGGGTGGCGGCTTTGGTCTGGATGCCGCGGTTGTCGATGAGGGCCTGGATGATCGCCTCTTTCTCCATCTCCTGGAGGCTTGCCTTGGTCAGCATGGTGGTCTCCTGGGGCTGCGGCGTTTCAGGAACCGGCTGGGGCATTGCCGCGGGCTGGGATTCGGGGGCCGGAGCCGCCGGGGCGGGCTCGGGCTGCGGCATATGCATCTTCTGGTAGTTGAACGGCAGGACGTGGTTGAGCATCTCGGGTTGGACCTCGCCATCGGGGCAGATCAGGACGATGCGCTCCATGGTGTTCTGCAGCTCACGGATGTTGCCCGGCCAGGGGTAATCCAGCAGTAGTTCCAGCGCCTGTTTGGTGAAGGTCATCTGCTTACGGTGCTCTTTCATGTACTTGCGCATGTAATGCTCGATGAGGAGCTTGACGTCTTCGTAGCGCTCCCGCAGCGGCGGCAGGTTGAGCGGAATGACATTGAGGCGGTAGAAGAGGTCCTCGCGAAACTCTCCTTTGCGGACCATCTCCTCCAGGTGGCGGTTGGTCGCGGCGACGAGGCGGACGTTGGTCTTGATGGTTTTGGTGCCGCCGACGCGTTCGAACTCCTGCTCTTGCAGGATCCGCAGCAGTTTTACCTGCAGCGAAGGGGTGATGTCCCCGATCTCGTCGAGGAAGAGGGTGCCGCCGTCGGCCAGTTCGAAGCGTCCTTTGCGGGTCTCTTTGGCATCGGTGAATGCCCCCTTTTCGTGACCGAAGAGTTCGGATTCGAGGAGGGTTTCGCTGATGGCGGCGCAGTTGAGCTTGATAAAGGGGCCGTTTTTGCGCTGGCTGAGGTTGTGGACCGCCGTGGCGATGAGCTCTTTACCCGTCCCCGTCTCGCCGCGGACCAGGATGGTCGCGTCGGTGGGGGCGACGGTGTCGAGCATGCTGAAGATCTGCTGCATCTTTGAACTTTTGCCGATGATGTTTTCGAACTTGTACTCGTCGAGGAGCTCCTCTTTGTAGTAGGATTTGAGCTGGTTGAGGCTCTCCTTCTCCTGGCTGAAACGGCGCTGGGTCGCCAGGGTGCCGGCGAAGAGCGACCCTACGATGGTCAGCATCCGGACGATGTCGTCGAAGTTGAGCACCGAACCGGCATTGGTATTGGCGGAGATGACGCCGATGACCCCCTCGTCCTGGATCACCGGGACGGCGACATAGGCGATGGACTTGGAGGTGATGTTCCCCAGCTTGTTGAGGTAGTTGATGTTGTTATGGATGTTCTCGATAACCACGGGCTCGGCGCTCTGGGCCGCGAGACCGGTCGCTCCCTCGCCGAGGCGGTAGGTGGCGATCTTCTTCTGCTGGGGCGTCAGATCGATGGAGGCGTAGAGCTCCAGCGTCTCTTTATCGTCGCCGAGGATGAAGAGGGCACAGCGGTCGATGTAGGAGTGGCGTTTGAGCAGGCGCATCCCCTGCTCGATGGTCTCGTTAACGTCGGTGGTGCTCGCGAGCATGACGGCGATCTGGTAGAGGAGTTCGATTTCGGTGTAGGCGAAGGTCAGCGAACAGGTCTGACACTCCGGGCGGTCGGGAATGTTGATGTTGTAGTGCATAGGATTCAAAAACTCATTCAATGGATTAACGATTATTGTATACCAAAAGAGCGACAAAAAAGTGTATAAAAAACATGCAATTTCGGCCTAAGCATAGGCATTGCTTATAGAACGCGACTTGCAAACAGTGCCCAAACCAACACAGAGGACGATTATGGAAATCACTGTACACGGCACACCGACCCCGCTCTCGGGCAAAGAAGTCAAAATCGGCGGCGAAGCTCCCGCCGCACGGATCACCAAGCTCGACGGCACCAAGAACGTCATCGGCATGATCGCCCCCAATACCCAGCTGCTCATTGCCATCCCCTCGCTCAAAACCGAGGTCTGCTCCCTGGGAGCGAAAAAGTTTAACGACCTGATCAAGAAGTTCGGCAAACTCAACACCATCATGATCACCACCGACGATCCCGATTTTGTCAAAGACTATGCCGAGCGCGAGTCTATCGACAGTGCCGAGCTGGTCATCGACGCCGACCGCAATTTCGCCAAGAAGTACGGTCTGCTGATCTCCGAGGGGAAGCTCAAGGACCGTCTGGCCCGGGCCGTCTTTGTCATCGACCGCGATGGGGTCGTCGCCTATAAAGAGGTAGTTCCCGAGATTGTCGATGAGGTGAACTACGATGCCTGTATCGAAGCCGTCGACAAAATTGTCAGCGAGAAAAAGAAGGGGCATACCCACGAAGAGTGGATGAGCGTCTGATCGTTTCGCTGGAAATAAACTAAGGAGGATCGTATGTCAGAGTATTACATCGAGTGGCTTCGCAGCCGGGGGTTCGATATCAGCGATATCGAGTCCCGGGGCTTTAACGGCAATACCCCGCTGCTTCAGGCGGCTCTGGAGGGCAATGCCCTGCTGGTGCTTCGCTTTATTGAGGCGGGGGCGGACATTTATGCCGTCAACGACGATTTCAACGGCGTGCTTTTCAACGCCTGCTATGCGGACGAACCGCTGGTGATCAAACTGCTGGCAACCGGTGGAGCGGACCTTGACGATGTCAATGAGTACGGCGAGACGGCGCTGATGTACGCCGCCTCGGCGGGCAAAACCCGCTGCGTTGAAGCCCTGGTCAAGCTGGGGTGCGACGCTTCGTTGACCAACGATGACGGTCTCCGTGCCGTCGACTTCTGCGCCAACCACGAGGTTCTGCAGCTTCTGCGTTATGCCTGATTCCCTCTATCACCGTACTGCACTTACCCCGCTGCGTGCGGCGCAGGCGACGGGCTTCATCGACTGGAGTATGCAGCCGTCGCTTTTCAAACGTTATCCCGACGCTCTGTTCGGTTACGACGTCGACACCTGCGAGGCGCTGCAGACCATCGCCCTGGCGCGCTGTGTCACCTCCGAGCAGGAGATCGGCGGGCGTCCCTATCGCCGGCTCAATACCCCCTCCGCCGGGAACCTCCACCCCATCGAACTTTATGTGCAGATTCGCGGGATCAAGGGGGTCATCGGCGGTATCTACCACGTCGATGCCCGCCGCAACCGAATTGTGTTACTTAAAGAGGTGGAGGGTGAAGGGCTCGAACCTCTGGTCGGTATTTCGGGCCGGCTGAAGGGGATGCTCTTTGTGATGAGCGTCGTGCCCTTCCGCTCCATCTGGAAATATGGCGAACGGGCGTGGCGCTACTGCTATCTCGACGCGGGGCACCAGCTCGGCGCCCTGCAGGCCGCGGCGGTCGCAACGACGCAACAATTGACAATTTTGTCGGGTTTTGACGCGGATCGTCTGGGTTCGGTGATGGGATTCGGCGGCGAGGAGTACATCGCTGCCGCGGCAACGGTCGGCAGGGTCGACCCCCGCTCCTGCGACGCGCTCGAAACGCCTCTGATGCGGGTACAGCCGACGGATTACTGCGACGACCCCAAGGGGATGATGGCGGCCTTTGGTCCCGGCGACGCGTCGGGGGTGTGCCTCGGCGCCGAAGTGCGGGCAACCCCGGAGCAGATCCTGACGCGTCGTTCCACCCGTAGATTCGCCCCGACGCCCCTTGCAGAGGAGGATTTGGAATGGTTTATGCAAAATGCACAACAGCCGCCGCAGCCGCTTGTCTGTCACTCTTTCGTGCTGCGGGGTGAAGCACTGAAACCCGGGCTCTATGAAGGGAGTCGGTTGGTGCGTGAAGGCATGTTTCACGATTTGGTTGCCAGTCTCCTGGTCGACCAACGGTTTGTGTCTACTTCATCCTTAGTATTGATCGTCAGCGCCTCCGCGTTCTGCGCTGACACCCTTATCACCGCAGGGTCCTTCGCTCATTCCCTGCATCTTCACGCACAGATCAACCGACTCGGCTTCAGCGGGGTCGGCGCTTTTTACGACCGCAAACTCCAGAAATTCCTCGATACTGACAACTACATTCTCTATGCGTTGGTCATTGGTCACGACCACGACAAAGGTACTTCATGACATTTACCACCGATCCCGCCATCCAGGCCGAAGCGGACGCGATTCTCAATATCTTCCGTTTCTATCGCCGCGACGGCAAGCTTTATCTCGACGAAAACAGGGAAACGCTCGATGCGATCTTCGATGCGGTGGTGGACGCCATCAACACCTGTGGTCCGCTGAAGCCGCACCTGCCTTACAACGAGTTTGTGTTGCCGAGTCGGTTGACGGGGGAGGGAGACCCGGGGTGGGTCGGGCATTTCGAGGAGCGGGACAATCGGCGTTTTTTTCTGAGTGATGTGTATGATTATTTGCGGTTGTTTTATTCGAAAAAGTCTTAGTTGATGGGCTGGCTCCCAAGCTTTTTACTGGCTTGAAAGTGCCAGCTTGGGAGTCTAAGTTTAGATATTTTTCTGACCATGCCCCTTACTTTTTTGTGCCGTCAAAAAAGTAAGCAAAAAACCTCTCCGTGCGGTTGAGCGGCTTGCTGGCTGCAAGTTCCTGTCAACTTCTTCCTCCTTCGCTAAAAACACAAAACTCCCTTCGGTCAAACAGTTGTGTTTTCTTCACGCGAAGGAGAAAGAAGTTGCCAGCCGCTCAAAGCACGGAAAGCGCTATTGGGGAACGCATTTAGAATTGGATTGAGTTTCGCTGGAGCGAAACTGCTGCCTTTCTACTCCACCGTCATCCTGGACTCAATTCAGGATACATGCCTTTCGTATTCAATAGCCAAAAGGCATGGATTCCGGATCAAAACAAGGGTACCGCTCGCGAAGCGATGTTTCCTCGAGGTTCGGAATGACAGAGCGCCACAACCACAGGTGCGGGGCCCAGTTCTTCACACCTACCCTGCATAATCCCTATCACTGTCGAGTCGCACCTTCCAGGTGACAGCCAGCGCAGCGAAACGTTTCTTTTTTGCGGTTCGGTTTTTTCTTTTCGTTCGGAAAGAAAAAAGGGAACATTGGTTTTAAATAAAGAACATTCAACACAAAAAAATCACTATAACTTATAGATATTTGTTTCATGATAGAACAGTATATGCATGCCTATTCCCAGCAAGAACAAAGGATGAAAATGGCTACCGTTCTGCTCAAAAGTGACAACATCAAAGTGACAGCCCCCGCTGGAACGACCTTGCGGAAGATCGCGACCAAGACCGGGGCGTCCATGGAATTCGGGTGCCGGGTCGGCGATTGCGCCACCTGCGTCGCCCATGTGGAGTCGGGGATGGAGTATCTGACCCCCCGCAACGAGAAAGAAGCCCGGGCGCTTGCGATGCTTGACGGCATCCTCGAAGAACACCCCGAACAGCTGCGCCTGCTCTGCCAGTGCACAGTCGCATCCGATGACGGCGAGATCGTCATCGCGTACCGGTAGAGGAGGGCGTATGCTGGGTGAGATCGTACCCGTCTCCGACGGGGTTCATTTCGTCGGGGCCTTCGACCCGAAAATCCGGACGTTCGACATTATCATGAAGACCGCCAACGGCAGCTCCTACAACAGCTACGTCGTGCGCGGCAGCGAGGGCGTCGCCGTGCTCGATACGGTTAAAAAAGAGTTCTCCGACATCTTTTTCAAACGTCTGGAACGGGTCTGCGACTACTCCGAGATCAAGTACATCGTACTGCACCATCTCGAACCCGACCACTCCGGGGCGCTGATCGAGCTGATGGAGCGTGCGCCTCAGGCGCGGCTCATCATCTCCGGGCGGGCGGTGATGATGCTCAAGAGCCTGGTGAAGCAGGATATCGCGTTCGAAGTCGCCAACACGGGCAAAACCATTTCACTTGGCGACAAGACCCTTGAGTTTCTGAGTACGCCGTTCCTGCACTGGCCCGACACGATGAGCTCCTATCTGCACGAAAACCAGCTGCTCTTCAGCGGTGATGTCTTCGGCAGCCACTACTACGACGAGCGGCTTTTCGATGACGAAGTAGGGGACTTCTCCTACGCCTTCAAGTACTACTACGATCACATCATGCGCCCCTTCAAGCAGTATGTCCTGCAGGCGCTCAAGCTCTACAAGCAGTTCCAGATCGAGATGATCGCGCCGCTGCACGGCCCGATCCTGCGGACCAACCCTTTCTACTACATCGACAAGTATGCTTCATGGAGCTCCGAAGCGAAGTTCCGCAAGAACGAATTCGACACCAAGATGCTCTCGGTCTTCTACATCTCCAGCTACGACAACACCCACAAGATGGCGGAGAAGATCATGGAGGGTGCGGACTCGGTCGATGGCATCCGGGCGAGTATGTACGACCTTGCGTCGCTGGAGATCGCTAACATGATCGACCTGCTCGAAGAGTCCGACGCGGTGGTGATCGGCTCGCCGACGATCAACGGCGACGCGGTCAAACCGGCCTGGGACCTGCTCTCGTGCATGTGCTACCTCGAAAGCGGCGGCAAGGTGGGAGCGACCTTCGGCTCCTACGGCTGGACGGGAGAGGCCCCGGAGATGCTGCACGAGCGGATGCGGGGGCTGAAGTTCCGTCTGCCGGTCGACCCGCTCAAGATCAAGCTGATTCCAACCGACGAGGAGCTCAAGCAGTGTTTCGAGTTCGGCGGCGAAGTGGCGGAGATCGCCATGGGCAAGATGGTGGAGATCGAGCTGTAGAACAGCCGATGCATACGGAACGGATGACATACGGAGGTGTGTGATGGTAGACCATGAAGTGATGTACGAAGAAGTCAGAGCCCTGCTGGCGTCCCATGCCGTCAATGGGCAGGCCCAACACATTCTCGCCCCGCTGGTGGCGCGCACCTCTTTGGAGATGGGACATCTCTACTCGGACCTCGGGTTTCGCAGCCGGACCGAGATGGGGCGCTTTATGAAGAAGAACTTCCCGACCCTCGCGGTGATGAAGCCCAAGGATAAGCTCTGGAAGAAGTTCATCTACGACGAGATCGGCAAAGTCGCTCCCGCCTGCGCTTCCTGCGACGACCAGGCGACCTGTTTCAAATGCATCCTCGCCGAGATGAGCGCGTGAATCTTTTTAGCACCGGAGGGGCTTCGCTCCTGCGGCGTACAGCAACAGAAAAAAATGAGCGCGTAATTACCCGGCACACTATTTTCATACTCAGGACAGAACACCTATGACCACCCCCAGCATTTCGACGACCGAACTCTACACCTACCTCGACACCCTGATAGAGACCGACACCCCGGTCTTCATCCACGGCAGCCCGGGGATCGGGAAGTCCTACATCGTCGCCGACGTGGCGGAACAAAACGGCCTGGAGCTGGTCGACGTGCGTCTTTCGCAGATGGACCCGGTGGACTTGCGGGGCGTACCCTCCATTAAGGAGGACCAGACCGTCTGGATGCCGCCGGTTTTCTTCCCCAACGATCCCGACTCCAGGGGCATTCTGTTCCTCGACGAGCTCAACTCCGCTCCGCCGTCGGTACAGGCGGCGATCTACCAGCTGGTGCTCAATCGCAAGATGGGGGAGTACAGTCTTCCCGAGGGGTGGCGCATCGTCTGTGCCGGTAACCGCGTCAGTGACCGCGGCGTCGTCTTCCGTCTCCCTACACCGCTGGCGAACCGGATGGTGCACCTGCATGTTCAGGCGCGTTTCGACGACTTCAAGCTCTTTGCCATCAAGGCCAACCTCCACCCCTTTGTCATCGGCTTTCTGGGCTTCCGCCCCGATCTGCTCTCCACCGAACCGGTGGTCGAGGACGACGCCAACCCTGCCTTCGCGACGCCCCGGAGCTACCACATGCTCTCGAACATCCTCAAAACCGGCACCGAGATCAACAAGATCGCGCCCATCATCTACGGGACCATCGGCTACAGCGCGGGCATCGAGTTCACCTCCTACGTCAAGGTCTACGAAGAGCTCCCCGACGTCGCGGCGATCTACGAGGGGCACTACCCCGAGATCAAGAACGAACCCGCGCTCCTCTACGCGCTTGTCTCCGCACTGGTGGAGTACTTCGACGGTTCCGACACCCACAAAGGCCACGTCTTCGGCTTCAGCGAGACCCTCCCGACGGAGTTCGGTGTGATGCTCATCAAGGACGTCATCGTCAAGGACGAGTCGCTGGCGCTGCACGCGGACTTCAACGCATGGCTGGAAAAGTACGGCGAGTACATTATCTAGGCGCGTTTCCCTCTTTTTCTTTCGCCGTCTTTGACGGCATCTTCTGTTTCAATCCGTTTGGTTAAGTTGTTTGTTGCTATATTGGTTGTATTGAAATGTTGTGCTATTAAGGAATTTCAATAGATGGCACAACATTTTTGTTAGCTAATAAATAGTTATACATAGAAGGAAATATTGATTGAAAAAAATTGGCATTACTATTGGTATTCTTTTTATGGCATTTCCTGTCATATTTATAATTTTGCTATTGCTTACACCTGCATATGAAGCTATTAGTGGTACCGAAAGTAAATTAATGCAATCTGCAGGAAACTGTCGCATAAAGAATATAAATTTTGCGATTGAAAACAATATTCCATATGTATATTTTCTTAAACATATGCAAACTGAACTTGGACATGTACTTGCTGTCGATAATAACAATACATATTTTGACGAGTCGAATGGTAAAAAATCTCATGGAAATATACAAGTCTTTTATGATCATAATTACAAAGTAATTTACATTGCTGAAATCAAAAATGGAATTCTAGTTAAAAGTAGTCTTGACAATTTAAAAGATACCACCTTTGAGAAATACGCATATCCTTACTATACTAGAATGTACTTATTCGTAAAGAAAATGATTGAGAAATAAATGTATAACAAATCACTTGATAGTGTCAATGCTTGCAAGTTTTGAGGTAGACAAATGTCTGGATGGCGGAGGAAGTTACAATTATGATCAATGCGAATGTGATTATCAGTCAACTCATGAGTTTAAAGAAAATCATGAATGTCACTGAAACACATAAAACCGATCAAAAATCCGCAGGCGGCGGCTTTTTGATCGCTCATTTTAAACGTTATGCATAAAATGAAGGAGCATGAAAACTGATGAGATTCGGAGACTTTACCCGAGGGATGGATTTCATAATGAGTCTCAACCTTTATGAATGGGCGATACTGATAGGTTTTTGTTTCTTTATTACTGCACTTCTTTGGAAGTACGGCTATGTATTACGTGGAAAATAAAAATACATAACAAACCAAAGGAGACTAATCAAAAACCCGCAGACGGCTTTTTGATTGCTCAATGTAAATGTTCCACCTCGGGAGAGGTGGAACGAGGAAAAACGAGTGTGACAACAATAAAATAATAAGGAATACGTGATGTATAGACAAGGACTATTTTTACTTCTGTGTGGAATCTTGGTTATGGGGTGTGGTACGAAAGATACACTGACGTCAACGAAAGAGATTAAGAACATGAAAGTGGTTGAGCCTACTGACCAGGAACGGTATGATCTGATGTTGGGCAAGTGGTATGGTCATCAACCGACCGAAGATGGCAGAACACGGCAAGAGCTAATGGTTCGGGCAACGGATGGGACCTACTTTGAGCATTTCATTACATGTAATGCAGATGGTACTTTTGATGAACAGAAAGAAGTCGGTCATTGGGGGGTTTCCGGATCCATCTATTTTACAATGTTCCGGGGCTGGGTCAAGGCAACGAATCAGTTTCAACCTTCGGATCCATCCAATGCGAACAATTATGACGGCTATACGATTCTTGAACTCACTAACGACATGATGCGATATCGTTCCGTGGTCAACGGTTATGAGTATACGCTCAAGAAAATGCCCTATGATTTTGAGCTGACGTCCACAATGTGTCAGTAAGCCGTCAATACCGCTTCCACCCCTCCAGCTCGTCGGGAATCCCCAGATCAAACGCATCCAGCGGGTCGCCCATCTCCGGGTGCATGATGGAAAAGCCGCTTTCGTGGACGAAGGACTCGATGGCGTCGGCGAGGTTGCCCGCGTCGGTCAGGCTCTCTCCGGCGTAGAGTACGTGGAAACGGTGGGCGTCGTCCTGGGCCACCTCGAAGCGTCCGGCGGCGGTGTCGAAGTAGAGCATGGGCGTCATGGCGATTCCTTGTGTGTATCGCGTATTATAGATCAAGCGGGATGAATCCTGCAAGGGAAACGGAAACAGGGCGACTTTTGGATATAATCGTCATATAAAACACGACTTTCGCCGCCGTCTGCTTGACGGCGTTTGAAACCAGTTCGGGAGTGGAAACGAATGCGGGTCTACAAGCAAAAATTTCTGATTGTCGAGGGGCATGCCAAAGCCGTTGAGGTCCTTAACCGGATACTTGACAACGGGCAGCGGCAGATCGAATTCGCCCCTGATGCTCAAACAGGAATGCAGCGCTTTATCAAAACACCTCCCGACCTCGTTTTGCTCAGTCTCGGGATCGAGACCCTCGATATGATCGCCGACATCCGCCGGATCGACTCGGATGTGAAGATCGCGGTCTTCACCGAGTTCGAGCACAAAGAGTTTCTTTTCAAGGCGATGACCCTCGGGGTCAACCAGTTTTTTACCCGCCCCTTCGACGAAGCGACGCTGGTCAACGGCATCGATCGGCTCAGCCGCGAGATCGAACAGCGCTACCAGACCGAAGCGTCGCTCAATCGCCACCGGAACATCCTCAACGCCATTAACACCATGGCCGCCCAGCTGCTGCGCTCCAGCGGGATGATCGAGGGAACAATGCACGAGCAGATGCGCCGGGTCAAAGAGGCAGCTGAGGTTTCGACGATCTTCATCTTCGAAAACGATCAGAAGTCCTCGCTCAAACTGGCACGGAAGTTCTTCGAACTCAATGACAACTCCGACGCAGACGCCCCAGCGCTGCTCCCCTATGCCAAGTTCGAATCCTACGGCTGGATGGACCCGCTGATGGAGCAGGGGTACATCAACGTCGTCGCCTCCGAACACGACCCCAAAGAGGTCCCTTTCTTCTACGAGCATCGGGTCAAGGTTCTGCTCATTCTCCCCATCTACGTCGGCGACGAGTGGTGGGGTGTCCTCGGCATCGGCAACAACGTTGCCCGTCCCTTCGACATGACCGACGTCAACACCCTCCAGACCGTGACCCAGATCATCGGTTCCGCACTGGCGGCCCAGCAATCCTTCTGCCAGCTCGAGATGCGTTCGGAGATCTTCCGCCATACGGTCGACGGCATCATCATTACGGACGAACATAACCGCATCCTCCATGCCAACAGTGCCATGGAGGAGATGTCGGGATATACCCTCGACGAGATCCGGGGCAAAGACCCCTCCGTCATGAGTGCGGGTAAACACGAATCGGCGTTTTACGAAGGGATGTGGCAGAAGCTGCAAAAAGATGGATACTGGGAAGGCGAAGTCAAAAACCGCCGTGCCGACGGCGGGCTCTACATCGCCTGGCTACGCATCAGCGTCATCCGCAGACCCAACGGCTCGGTCAAGAACTACATCGGCGTGCTTTCCGACTTTACGGCGCGCCACTCCAACGAGCAGATGTACCGTCACATGGCGACGCAGGACGCCCTGACGGGACTCTCCAACCGGCTGATCCTCGACGATCGTCTGATGCAGTCCATCATCCACAGCCACCGCTCCGCGAGGCTGCTGGCGGTGGTCTTCATTGATCTGGACAACTTCAAGCCCATCAATGACCGCTACGGCCACCGCGTCGGCGATATCATCCTGCAGCGCTGCGCCGACCACTTCCGCTCCAGCGTCCGGGATCAGGACACCATCTGCCGCTACGGCGGCGACGAGTTTGTCATCATCCTGGAGGGGATCGGCAGTGAAGAAGCGTGTCAAAAGGTGGTCGGCAAACTGACCGCCATCACCGGCGAACCGACGGAGATCGAGGGGCTGGACGTGCAGATCCAGATGAGCGTCGGGGTGAGCTACTACCCGATGGATGCAAAAACACCCAAAAACCTTATCGAATACGCCGACCAGGCGATGTACCAGGCGAAGCGGCGGGGCAAAAACCTGGTGGCTTTCTACGGCGAGGCGGTTGCAGGCCCCGCGCAGGAGACTCAAATCACCTCCTAGCACGGGTTTCAATAGTGCCAGATAGAATGGAAAATGCAATCTGTCGGGAAAAAGCCATGGACGCACAGCAATCCTCCTTACACCGCCGCCTGGAGAAGATCCGGGTGCAGTTCCTTTTCGACCACCCCTTCCTCAGCGTCCTGGCGCTCTCTCTGCCCATGCATTTTCGCATCAATCCTCACGAAGCCTTCGAGACCGACGGCGCGGCGATCTACGTCGACGAGACGATGGCCGAAACCCTCGAAGAACCCCAGCTCAAATATACCTACGCCCACATCCTGCTGCACATTCTACTCAAACACGCCTTCAGGATGGGAGAGCGCGACTCCAAGGTATGGAACCGTAGCAGCGACATCGTCATCAACTTGCTGCTGAGCGACTTCGAACGGGTCGGGGAACGGCCCGAGAACGAGGTGATGATGGAGAAGTTCCGCGACCGCGCCGTCGAGGAGGTCTATCATACCCTCTACCAGGAGAATCCCGAAGGTGAAGGTACCCCCGACGAGGAAAATCCCAGCGAGCAGAAGCAGGACCTCATAGAGAACGAAGGCGATACCGAAGCCGCCGAAGAGGCGCTTAACGCGCTGATCGTGCAGGCGATGGGGGCGGCCCAGAAGCAGGGCAACATCCCCGCGTCGTTCCTGGAGGTGATCCGCGAGGTGACCCGTCCCAGGATCGATCTTGAAACCCTGCTGCACACCTATCTCTCCGAGAGCTTCTTCGACAAGACCAGCGACTTCTCCAACCCCAACCGCCGTTTCATCCACCAAAACCTCTACCTGCCGGGCTACAAGCGCGAACGCAACCGTCTCAACCTCTATATCGCCCTGGACCGCTCCATGAGCATCACCCGCGACGTCTTTGCCCGGTTTCTGGGGATCATCGATGGGGTACTGCGCATGAGCGCGGACTTTTCGGTGACGGTGGTTCCCTTCGACGACGCGGTCGACACGGCGGCGGTGGTGCGTTACGACGCCCAGGACGCCCGGCCGCCGGATGTGGCCTTCGCCAAGGGAAACGGCGGGACGGAGTTTGGCGCGGTGCTGGAGTATCTCAAGGGCAAGGACATCAGCGACAGTACTCTGATGGTGCTCAGTGACGGTTTCTTCCGGATCGCGCAGTCCAGCGAGATGAGTACGCTGTTCCTGATCAGCGAGAAGAAAAATATGAAGCGTCTGGAGCCCTACGGCGACGTTTTCTATTTCGATCTATAGGGTGTGGCGATGACGGACCAGCTGAGTTACAAAGAGGTGATCGAAGAGCTCAAGGAGCTTCCCGACTTCGAAGCGCAGGGCGATGCGATCTTCCTGCGTCACGAAGACGACGAGGCGCGTCTGGAGTGGGCCTTCTACCGTCCCTCGGGTTCGCACCCCGACCAGGTCAGCGACCCTAACGTCCTGGTCTCCGTCATGGCGTTCAACCATTCGCGTCTGGGGGCGCTGGAGCGCTTTACCCGCCTGCACGACGAGGTGATCGCCGACGACCGGCTGCGGGTGAAGGTGCGCAACCGGAGCCGGATGCTGTTTCGGGCGATGGTGGATGACGATTTCACCGAACTGGCGGAGGTGCTGACACTCTATCCCGTGTTTATGGACCTCGCCTGCGACCAGATGATCAACGGCCGGATCTGGAACGAAAGCTACGCAGACCCCGTCGCCGCCTCACGCTTCCTCGAACTCGCGGGCGACGCCGCGGACGCGCGGGTCGTCGCGGGGCTGCGTAAGCGCCTGCAGCCGATCAAACCCCTCAGCACAGACGGGGCCAAATCCTATCTCGACCGTCTCTGTGCGAATGTACAACAGCTGCATCCGGTGATAGCGAACCATTATGTCGAAGCGTATGAAAAGTGGATGGGAAATACGCAGATGCATCCGCTACAGAAAATCGTCTGGCAGAAGCAGATTGCGGAGTTGAGTGGTGAGTGGTGAGTGGTGAGTGGTGAGTGGTGAGTGGTGAGTGGTGAGTGGTGAGTGGTGAGTGGTGAGCGCGCCGTCATCCTGAACTCGATTCAGGATCCACGCCTTTCGCTTTTTCTCTTTCCCAACCACCAATTACCTATTCCCTCATCAAAAAGGCATGGATTCCGGATCGGGTCCGGAATGACAGCCAAACTTCCAACTTTCAGTTTTTAATTTTTAGTTTTTAGTTTCCCACTCACCCGAAAAAGCCGTTCTCCCGCAGGATGCCGATGTTCTCCTTGACGGAGGCGACGGCGTCGTCGAAGCGTGCCTGCTTGGTCTCGTCGAGTTCGAGTTCGATGATCTTCTCGATACCTTTGGCGCCCAGAACCACGGGGACACCGATGGAGAGGTCGTGGCAGCCGTATTCGCCCTCCAGGACGACCGAGGAGGAGATGACGATCCGTGAGTCGTCCAGGATCGCTTCGACCATCTTGGCGATGGAGCGCCCCGGCGCGTAGTAGGCGGAGGTTTTGAGATACTTAACGATCTCCGCGCCCCCTTCGCTGGTCTTGGCGCTGATCTCGTCCATATCCGCCTGGCTGACGATCTGGTCGAGGGGGACGCCCCCGACGGCGGAGATTTCGGGACAGGGGATCATCTTGAGCCCGTGTTCGCCGATGACCATCGCCCGGGTCTGTCCCGAACCGTAGCCGACCTTTTTGTGGATTTGGTAAGCCATCCGGGAGCTGTCCAGCGCCCCGGCCATCCCGATGATGCGGCGCCGGTCCCACCCGGTGAGGTGGTGGGCGACGTAGTTCATGACGTCCAGCGGGTTCGAGACCATCAGGATAATCGCATCGGGGGAGTACTTCTGGATGTTTTCCACCACCTCTTTGACGATCTTCGCGTTGATCATCAGGAGATCGGCGCGGGTCATCTCCGAGCGTCTGGGCACCCCGGCGGTGATGACGACGATATCGCAGTCTTTGAGTTCGGCGGGGGTCGTGGCCGCCGAGACGATGGTCCCTTTGGGGGAGTAGTTGGTTGACTGGCCGATGTCGATCGCCTTGCCGATGGCGACCTCCGGGACGATGTCGTAGAGTACCACTTCGTGACACGTTCCGAGCATTGTCAGACTGTATGCAGCGGTGGCCCCTACGAAGCCTGCGCCGACGATTCCCACTTTTCTGCCTACCATTTGGATCCTTTCATAGTTGGTGTGATCAGGCTTCCACCCCGAAGGTGAAGCCGCCGTTGACCTGTTCGATCAGTTCGGGGAGAATGTCCTCGTAGGTGCCAACCACTCCGAAGTCCGCGTTTCCGAAGATGGAGGCGTTGGGGGTGGGGTTGATGGCGACGATGGTATCGGACTCCTTGATGCCTGCAATGTGCTGGATCGCTCCCGAGACGCCGACGGCGACATAGACCTTGGGCCGGACAGTCTTGCCGGTCTGCCCAATCTGCCGGGCGTATTCGGCAACGCCGTCATCGACGACCGGGCGGCTGCAGGCCCACTCGGTGTTGACGCCCTGGGCGTTGAGGGCGTCGGAGAGCTGACGGATCAGCTGCAGCCCGTCGCCGGTCGTACCGCGCCCACCGGAGACGATGACGTCGGCCTCGAAGAGGTTTTGCAGTCCCCCTTCGCCCCGGACCGTTTCAAGGATCTCGACGGAGAACTCCGCGGGATCGAGGGTCGGGGTGAAGGTGGAGATACTCCCCGTCCGGCTCGAATCGCGCTCTGGAACCTCGAAGGTGCCCGCCCGGGCGGTGGAGATCTGGGGACAAACGAAGCCCAGGATCGTCGCCAGCTTGCTCTCCCCGTAAGTGGGGCGGCGGGATTCGAGGATGGGATCGTAGATCACCTTCTTCTTGCGGTCGACGTGGATGCCGATCTCCAGGGCGGTACAGTCGGCGGTGACACCGCTGTTGGTCTTGACGCCGATGCGCGGGGCGAGCTCGCGGCCCGCGGTCGTAGCGGCGAAGAGGGCGATCTCGGGACGTTTTTCGTCGATCACCTTTTTGAAGATTGAGGCGAAGGGGAGGACCAGGTACTCTTTGAGCCGCTCCTCTTCGACGACGACCACTTCGTCGGCACCGTACTCGATGAGGCTCTGGGCCTGCGACGTGATCCCTTTGCCGCCGATGAGCAGGGTGGTGACGGTGGTCCCCAGGGTGTCGGCCAGTTTCCGTGCGGGAGTGAGCAGTTCCAGCGAGGGGCGGGAGATCTGGTCTCCGGCCATCTCCGCCCAAGTGAGGATGCCCGAAGCCCCTTTGCCGCCGTAGGACTCTTTACGAAAATCCACGACATCGAACTCGGGAAGTTTCGTCTCCTTCTTGGCCTTTTTCTCTTTGTGTTCGAGCTGGTTTTTACCCGACTTGATGTTGGCGACGAGGTTGGCGACGAGGGATTTTTCTCCCTGTCCTTCGGTCATGCGCACCGGCGGGCGTTCGCTGACGATGTTCTGCACCTTGGCGACGATCGTCGGGCTGCCGCTGAGACCGATCTTCTCATCACTCAGACCGATGTCGTCGATGTTGAAGACCGTCACCTCGGAGGTGTTGGCCCGGATGGCGCCGCTGAGGCTCGGCCGGCGGGGCGGAACGCCTGTGGGCGTCAGGGAGAGGGCGCAGGGTGTCGGCAGCTTCATCATCTGGTAGCCTCCTTCGATGATGCGCTTGGCGACGACCTGCCCGTCGACGTAGTCGGCGGTCTCAATGAAGGTCGCCTGGGGAATCCCCATGTTCTCCGCGACCTGGGAAGGGACGTGGGCGGTATCGCCGTCGCTGGTCTGGCGGCCCGCGACGATGATGAACTCCTCGTCGAGCCCTTTGCCGTAACCCAGATGCTTGAGCATCGTCGCGATCGCGAGACCGGTGGCATAGGTGTCTGAACCGCCCAGGCGTCGGTCGGAAAGGAGGTAGGCGTCGTCATAGCCCATGGAGATCGCTTTTTTGAGTGAACTTTCAAAGGAGGGCGGTCCCATCGAACAGACGATCAGTCGGGCGCCGGGGTGGGCGTTTTTGATCTGCAGACCCGCTTCGAGTCCGAAGCTGCAGTCGACGTTGATGATCGATTTCGCCTTGGTGCGGTCCATCAGACCGTCTTCTCCCATCCGCATTTCGCTGGGGAGAGGAACCTGTTTCATTAAGCTGATAATTGTCAATGCCATCGCTATCCCTCTTCGTTACATGTATTCGTAGCCCGGGCCGTCGCCGCCGTAAGGCGGTACCCAGGTAATCGCTTGGTTGGGGGATTTGATGTCGCAGGTCTTGCAGTGCACGCAGTTTTCGGCGTGGATCCGCAGCGCTTCATTCCCCTCCTTGTCCACATGCAGTTCGTACACTTCCGCCGGACAGAAGTGTCGGCTCGGGGCGCCGTACTGCGCGATGTTGACATTTTTGTAGCCCTCGGGGTCGTTGATGACGAGGTGGACGGGCTGCTCTTCGTCGTGGGCGGTTTTGGAGTAGTAGACGTTGGTCGCCTTGTCGAAGGTGAGGACCTTGTCGAACTCCAGTTTTCCGGCAAAGCGCTCCGCGAAGGGGCGTTTTCGGTACTGGGTCAGGGGGACAAGGGTGGTGTGATCGGGTTCCGTAGGGAGGTTGCCCCGGAGACAGGAGCCGCCGGTGATCATCTGAACCCCCAGTTTCATCGCCCCTTTGACGATGCCGCCGCTGAAAGATTGGCGGAAATTGCGGATGGGGAACATCTCCTGGTGGATGATGCTCTTTTTGAAACGGCGTTCATAACCGCAGAGAACCGTTTCGGAAGCGTCCCCGCCGACGAGGGCTTCCGTCGCCGTGTCGGCGGCGAGCATGCCCGATTTGACGGCGAGATGGACCCCTTTGAGGCTTGCGGTGCTCAGGAAGCCCGCGCTGTCGCCGACGATCATGACGTTGTCGGCGTAGAACTTCGGAATGGAGAAGTATCCGCCCTCGGGAAGGGTCTTGGCACCGAACTCCAGCAGTTTGCCCCCTTCGAGAAGATTCGAGACGAAAGGGTGGGTCTTCCAGACCTGCATCGCCGCCTGGGGATCGAAGGTGGGGTCTTCGTAGTCAAGCCCCACCACCAGTCCGAGGGCGATACGACTGTCGCTCAGTCCGTAGATGAAGCCGCCGCCGAACTCCGCGCCGTTTTGCAGCGGATAGCCCATGGTGTGGTAGACGCGGCCCGGTTCGATGGTGCCTTCTGGCACTTTCCATAGCTCTTTGACCCCCAGGGAGCTGATCTGGGGATTGCGTCCCGCGTCGAGCTTAAAGGTCCGGATCAGCTCTTTGGCCAGGGTTCCGCGGGTTCCTTCGGCGAGGA
The DNA here is from genome assembly GCA_050297855.1 of Campylobacterales bacterium. Taxonomy (GTDB): domain Bacteria; phylum Campylobacterota; class Campylobacteria; order Campylobacterales; family SZUA-545; genus SZUA-545. The sequence goes on along the minus strand of JBNKTC010000010.1, from coordinate 523,635 downwards.
TGGTGACCTGTGCCCGTACTTCGGTGGCAGGCTGGTAGTTCTTCATCTTTCGGCCGTGATGGTCGAGGCCCGTCGCGGTGGTCCGGGCGCCGACGACTTTCCCCTCTTCGAAGATCAACGCATCCATGGCAAAGCCGGTATAGATCTCGACCCCTCTCTCCCGGGCGAGGTCTGCCAGGTAGCGGCAGACCTGTCCCAGCGAGGCGAGGACGTTGCCGTGGTTGTTCATGCGCGGCGGGTGGAAGGGAAGGGTAAAGGCGCTCTGTTCGCCCAGATAGACGGTACTGTCCGCACGCACTTCCGAGTCGAAGGGGAGTTCCGCAAACTCGTTTTCGGAGAGGAGTTCCCGGAATACGGCCGGTTTGATCACGGCGCCGGAAAGAATATGGCTGCCGATGGAGGCCCCTTTTTCGATCAGCATGATCCGACGGGTCTCTCCCCGCGCTTTCATACCGTCAGCCAGACGGATAGCGGCCGCCAGTCCCGACGGTCCGCCTCCGACAATCAGAACGTCTGTTGAGACGCTGTCAACGTGTTGCATGGCACACCCTCGCTTTCATCTTCGGGCTTCGTTCCCCATTCCGAAGAAAGGGAGCATTTTCCAAAGATGGTTCTTATGGTTTTCAACTAGATATCGATTTTTATTCTGACCAAATGGCGTGAGGGTGTCAATGACCAATATCAGCATTAATTATCTAAATCAGAAGATGGATAAGCCGAAGTTATGGGCTTGTTTTGATAAAACGAACAGGTAAACACAGAAAAATCGATAAGGCATCAAATTTATCACATTGTGTACGCAGGTAACAGGTTGTGGGTGAGCGCTATAAATTAATGTAAGTTCATCGGGCAATGAATCGGCAACTTTCCCCTCTGCTATTGCCTCAGCCTTTTGTGACGAACAGATTTTTTGGATCGGGAGGGTCAAAAACGGAGTCCGCATAATGTGTATAATCGTAACATAATGGCGCGTGAGGGGTCCGATACGGGGCTTTTTAAGGAACGGGCACAGAACTTGCATCTTCTGATTTATAAGAAAAGCCTGCATCTCCATGGAGGCGGTTGCGCGAAGGAGTGAACAAAGATGCATGAAGTGACGCCGCAAATCATCAAGAGTATTATGAAAGCGACTTACAACCTCGCCGATGAAGAGAACTACAACGTCTACGACGCCAAGGACACCGCGGAGTACCTCGGTCTGCCGCTGGAGACCGTGGAAGCAACCTTCAGTCTGCTGCTGGAAGCGGGAATGATCAGCGAGTGCATGAGTCTCCATGACGACGGGGTTCAGACCTACTGTTTGACCGACCGTGCCATCGACCTGGTGGAGACGGGAAATGCGAAGGCGGGATGAGCCTGATTCATCGAAAGGAGACCCATTGAAGATTGTCCTCTTTTACGAAAAACCGGGGTGTGCTACCAACGCCCGTCAGAAACAGCAGCTGCGCGAAGCGGGATGCTTGGTGGTAGAGCGCAATCTCCTGGAACACGGCATGAACGTCGAGGAACTTTACACCTTCTTCAAAGCGCTGCCGGTCAGCCGCTGGTTCAACCCCAACGCCCCCAAGATCAAAAGCGGGGCGATCGATCCCTCCGGTATGAGCGAAGAGGCAGCCCTGCGTCTGCTGATGATGGAACCAATGCTGATCCGGCGGCCGCTGATGGTCTTCGCCGGAAAGAAGATGTGCGGTTTCGACACCGCGTCGGTCGAGAAACAGCTGGGATGCCCACTGCGGAGTCCGGCATCGGAAGCCTGCTCGGGTGAGAACGAAACATGCATTTAATGCGTCAGAAACTCTATCAAAGGAACCCGCAATGAAAGCTCTTGAACACTACTGTAAATCCAAGATCAACTTCATGGCCGTCGTCTACGTTGGTCTGATTGCCACGGCCGTCTCCCTCAAACAGTTTTAATCCCGGTTCGGTTCACAGCCGCCGGTCGCACTACTGTAGCCGTTTGAACTCTCTGATCAGCTCCATCTGCCGTTTGGCGATCATATCGACCAGCTCCCGCCGCTGGTCAGGAAGCAGGTCGTATCCCGCTACGAGGTGGTAGTGTGCATTGTGTTCAGAGGTTCGGATGACGGTAGCCGGAGTCTCGATTTCGAGACGTTGTCCGCTGGGCAGGGTAAATCCCATAGAGAGGGAGAGCGGGTCTTCATTTCTAATACCGGCGGGAATGGCGATCATCTCGATTTTTACGGCATTGATGGAGAGATCGCAGATAAGATTGCTGTCGTCGTAAAGGTGCTCTTTGTAGCGCAGGGCGACGTTGTGGTCCGGGGGCGGAACGACCCGGATGTCGCGACGTTGGGTGGGGCTGGTCTTCATAAACTGGATCCCTCGGGCCACGATCATCCCTTGATCATAATCCACGGAGACGATCTCTTCACAGTAAATAAAGTGCGGCAGGGCGTCGGAGCTGATAACAAGGCTCTTTTCATAGCGGCTGGCCCGCAGCTGGTGGGAAGAGGTTTTGATATAAATGCGATCGGCATCCCCTTCGACGATCGTGGCCGGATTGGTGATGCTGAGTCCTTTGTAGAAGTTATGGATTTTGATTTCGAGACGGTGCTCCTTGATCAGGCGCAAGACGCTGTTGATCGTTTCGGTACTGACCGCAATGGTATTGGCGCGTTCCGGACGGTTGATGAAGAGGTCGAGCAGGTCGAGGTCGGTGATGTCGTCGAGCAACAGCAGGCCGTAGTGCTCTTTTTTGGGAATATGGCGATAGGAGAGGAGAAAATGGTGGGCATCGGGTCCGTCTCCCGAGCCTGACATCTTGACATGATAGTGTCGGCCGGGATCGCGCAGTACCTGCTCGAGCCAGTGTTCCCGTTCGTTGGACAGAAAGCCCCCGAGGGGATCGAAACGCGACCCGATATCTCCCACTGTTTCGTTGAACTCCTGAACGTCCCGTGCCCCGAAAAAATCCAGGAAGATGGGGTTGGCCACCAGGGCCCGGGTCTTTTCCAGCAACAGGATCATGTTGTTCTGATAATCAAATACATGCTGAAGGTAGCTGACGAAAATGTTTCGGTCTCTCCGGGTTTTGAGCGCCTGAAGCGTTTTGCTGAGGGTCTCTGCGAGTTCGGTGGCGTGGGCCGGCTTTTTGATGTAATGGATGACGCCGTAGCGGATGGCATCGAGAAGATACTCTTTTTCATCGAAGGCGGACATGATGATGACCGGGACCTCCTGGTCGATGGCCTTGATATTACGGACCATTTCCAGACCGTTCATGTCGGGCATCTCGATATCGGTTACGACGATGTCGGGATGCTCTTTTCGAAATGTCTCGAGTCCTTTGGCTCCATCGCGTTCGGTATGGACCGTACCGAAGAACTTCCCCAGAAAGGCACGCATCTGCTGCTGCTGGGTGTCGCTGTCTTCGACAAACAGGATGGTGTAGTCTTTGGCCTGAGTCTGCAGGGTCTTCAAATCAGGCATGGGTATCCTTCAGCGGGGGATGGAGCGGAAACGAAAGGGTGAAACGTGCGCCGTTGCGGCTATTTTGCACCTCGATAGTCCCGTGGAGGTGGTGCTCGACGATGATGCGGACGATATAGAGGCCCAGACCGCTGCCGTTGTGTTCGGACTTGGTCGTAAAATAGGGTTCGAAGATCCGGTCGATGATCTCCGGGTCGATGCCTCCGGCGTAATCGCTGATGACAATCTGCGCCTCCGTGTCGTCGCATCGGGTTTCCACAGTGATGGGCCGCATGGCCGTATCGACGGTCTGGTAGGCATCGACGGCATTTTTGATCAGGTTGATCAGTACGTGTAGCAGCTCCCGACGGTAGATCAGCGCCGGAGTATGGCAGTCGTAGGATCGCATGATCTCGGCCTGTTCGTGCTGGAGCATTTTCTGGAGCATCTCCACCGCCTTGTCGCAGAGGGCGTCGATGTCGACGGATTCGGGGGCGTGGTCGGGTTTGAAGAAGTTGGAGAAGTCGTCGATGGTGGCGGAGAGGTGCTGGGTCTGACTCAGGATGCGTTCGATCTGGAACTGCAGTGAGCGCCGGTCGATCTCCCCGATCTCGGCGTCGACGATCAGGTTGTTGGCGGTCATGGCGATCTCGCTCAGAGGTTGACGCCATTGGTGGGCTATGATGTTGATCATCTCTCCCATCGTGGCGTTTTTGGTCTGCAGCAGCAGGAGCTTCTCGTTGGTACGGTTCTTCTCCAACTCCTCCGCGACCCGCTGCTCAAGTTCCCGAGTCAGTCCGGCGAGCTGTGCGTTGGTATCGTGCAGTTTTCGGGTGCGCTCCTCGACGCGGCGGCTCAGCTCTGCGTTGAGGGATTCGGTCCGTTCTCTGGCGCGTTGGGCAGAGAGAATGAGCGCCGACCAGGCGCCGACTAGCAGCAGTGCCCCCAGAAGCAGCCAGAAGGTCCCCATGTCCCGGTGTTCCCTGAGTGCGTTCAGTGCATCATAATACCGTTCGAGGGGGACGGAGATCCGGATCCCTCCGCGAATATCTCCCGTAATATAGCCCTGTCCGGCGTGGCACTGCAGGCACGACTCTTTGACCGTCAAGGCCCCGACGAAGTCGAAGGTTTTCGCTGTACTGTTTTCAGTCGGGAGCCGGTAGTAGTGGGGGGTCTCCCGGTGCTGGTTCAGGTACGCCAGCGCCTCGCGTTCGAAAGCATCGGGAGCGTTGTGGGGGTTGAGGGGGTGCAAGGAGGTGATTTTGAAGCGGTAGGGACCGCTGTCGCTGGCCACTTCGGCGATCTGCCGCGTCATCCAGGCCGGGTTGACCCGGATCAGGGTGCGGTTCCCTTCGGCTTGGAGCACATTGTCGGCGAGAAAAGGGTTGGGCTCAAGTTCCGGGTCATCGACGAAAACGTCGTGAAAGCCTGCATTCCAGCTGCGGACATGAACCATCATATCGAAGAGGATGCTCGCACGGTCGATCAGACTTTGCTCGAGCTGCGCCTTTTCGGTGCGAAACCGGCTGTCGTTTTCAAGGATCAGAAGGGTGGTGATGGTCCCCACGCTCAGGAGAAGGAGAAGAAGATAGAGGGACTTTCGTGTCACGACGCTGCCTTTGCATGACCGGATCACAAAATAGACGAAAAAGTAAAAATTATTTAATATTGTGATCTGCTAACTCAGTATACTATAGCAGGATTTAAAGTGAAAAATCAGTAATGAATGTAAAGTGTTTTATAAGGTTGTCAATCGGGATCGGAAGGATCGGACTTGACGGCCTCTTTGCTGCGGTACATTTCCCTATCGGCATGCCGGATGAGCAGCTCAACCGATTCGCCGTGGTATTCGCTGACTCCGATGCTGATCCCGACACCGTATTTCCTATGTTCGGGATGTTCAGTGATACGTTCGCGCAGTTTCGCGGCAATGATTGCTGCCTGGGGCGCGCCGACGCCTCTTAAGATACAGATGAATTCGTCCCCCCCGTATCGAATGACCCGATCGCTTTTTCGGAGGCTTGAACTTAAGACGGCGGCAACGGAACGAAGTACGCTGTCTCCGATATCGTGGCCGTGGGTATCGTTGACGATTTTAAAGTCGTTGAGATCCGCAAAAAGAATGCAAAAGTGCTCATCGGATGTATGGAAAGCTTCTGCGGCCTGCTCGAGCTCAAGGGTGAGGGCTTTGCGGTTCAAGACGCCTGTCAGTGCATCGGTCATGGTCTCGTTGAGCAGCATATCGTGTTCCCTGATCTCGTTGTCGACCCCTTTGCCGAATACGACATAGCCTACGGTCTCTCCCCCCTCCCGTATGGGCGATATCGTCTGCTTTTCATAATAGATCTCGCCCCGGGCATTGAGATTGGAAAAGAGACCCGTATGGGAGACTCCGGCCTTGAGCTGTTCATGGATGTGTTGGTAGAACGCTTCATCATGCACTCCGGAGCGAAGCAGCGCAGGGCGTGCTCCCATCAGCTCTTCCAGAGTGTAGCCGGTTCGTTCGACGTACGCACCGTTGGCGTAGATGAACCGAGAGTGTTCATCGAAGAGGGCGATATGCACACTGCTCTGGTCGATCGCTTTTTGAAATAGTTTTCGATGTTGCATCAGGGCGTATTCGGAGGTAATGTCCTTCTGGAAAGAGATATAACCGATGGTCTTGCCCTCGCTGTCGCGAAGGGGTTCGACCATCCACCGCAGACGATATTTGGTACCGTTTTTTCGGTAGTTGAAAATTTCCCCTTCGAAACATTTCTGATCTTGTATCTCTTCGCGCAGCTGTTCCAAAAGTGCGGATTGGACCTTTTTGTCTCGAAGCAGACACGGTTTTTTCCCTAAAACCTCTTCCGGCGCATAGCCGGTCATCTCGGTGAAAGCGCGGTTAACATAAAGGATTTTGGGATGATCCCCGTCCAGCGTGCCCGTTGTAATGACGACGGAGTGGTAAAGTGAATCGAAAAACTCCAGAGGAAGGGTTTTCAGAAGCGGGTCGTCGATTTCCATAAGCGCCATTCCTGCAACATGATGTGATACGAACCCATCTCGAAAGTCCCCGTTGACGCTGTCGGGGATTTTTGAGATAGGTTCACGATATTCTAGCGCTATATCGGTGAATATCGGTAAAAATTGAGTCTTGATTTTGACGGCTTCGTCCAAAATATGAGGGCACTTTCTTAAGAGGGAACTAGGAAAGATAGAGTAACATAGATGCCAATAAGCTATGATTATGGTTGCGCGGAGTGTGACATATGAAGTCCTATTTGACCGTCGGCGGCCTGGTCCTGCTGTTGAGCGGTCTGCTGTTTGTCTGGATCTATCACAACGAATACACCTGGCAGCGGGAGAAGTTTCTGGAAGAGAGCCGGATGCTTCTGGGGGATGCCGAGCGCATCTTGCAGCGTGAACTGCAGACCGCTGCGGCGGATGTCATGTACCAGGCGTCTCTGTCGGAGATCGAATCGTTCGAAGATACGGAACATCAGCAGCATATGTACGAGGGGATGCGTACCTTCATTGCGCTCAAGCCCCACTACGATCAACTCCGCATCATCGACACGACGGGGAAAGAGCGGCTGCGTATCGGTCGGGAGGATGGCAAAGCGGTCATCGCCGACGCCGCGGATCTGCAGCACAAGATCAACCGCTACTATGTGCGCGAGGCGCTTCAGTTCGGCCCCGGGGAACTCTATCTCTCCCCCCTCGATCTCAATGTCGAAAACGGTGCGGTAGAGATTCCGTACAAGCCCGTCATCCGCATCGCTACGCCGATCTTCGATACATACGGCAACAAAACGGGCATTCTGATTATCAACTACCGGTTTCAGGGTGTCCTTGATCATCTTCAGCAAAACAGCCGGCGCTTGGGGGTGGATCTGCTCCTGGCCAACAGCCGGGGCGCGTGGCTGATTGCTCCGGAGGGGGAAGAGGCGTGGCGGTTTATGTTCGGCGACATCGGCAATCAGCTCTACCGCTGGCGCCCCGCTCTTTGGAATGCGTTGCTGGCCGGCGGTTCCAGTCTGCTGACCGGCGAGACCCTGTTGAGCTTCCAGAGTATCGAACCCCTGAGACTGCTGCAGCGGCCTCATCTGATGGCGGAACAGAGTTTCTCGGAGATTCTCAGACATGCCATGCATGGGCCGGAAAGTTCCTGGTACATGATCCTCTCCGTCCGTCCAGAACGCGTGGCTGAAGAGGTGTGGCAAAATGTCTACAAGGGGCTCCCCTATCTCGTGATCGGCACCGGACTGCTTCTGGCGTTGACTTGGTATCTGCTCCATCTATATCGCCGGCTGCTCGCTTCGGCCCACGACCTTAGACTGGCAGCCACCTGTTTCGAGAATGCCGATGACGGCATGGTCATCACCGATGCGCAGAGCGGAATTTTGAAGATCAACCGCCGTTACGGCGAGATCACCGGATATGACGAAGAAGAAATCGTCGGCAGCACCCCCAACATTCTGGCTTCGGGCTGGACCAGCGAGGAGACTTATGACGCAATGTGGGAGGCGATCAACACGCAGGGACACTGGGAGGGGGAGATCCAGGACCGGGCGAAGGATGGGAGGATGTACGCCCAGTGGCTGCGGGTTATCGCGATTAAAGACGCTCTGGGACGGGTGCAGAACTATCTGGGAGTCTGTACCGACATCACCGACCGAAAAGCGTCCGAAGAGAAGATTCGGAAACTGGCCTATGAAGACTCCCTGACCGGTCTGCCCAACCGGGTACTTTTTTTGAACCGTCTCGAACACGCCATCGACAAGGCCCGGCGGTATGAACAGACGCTGGCGTTGATCTTTATCGACCTGGATAACTTCAAGATCGTCAATGATACGGCTGGGCATCTGGTGGGGGATCGTTTTTTGATCGAGATCGCCCACCGCTTCAAGTCGCTGCTGCGCAGCAGCGATACGCTTGCACGCACCGGCGGGGACGAGTTTCTGCTGCTGATGGAGTTTGCCGACGCACCGGTAGCGGCGGAAACCGCCGAACGGATTCTCGCGAGTATGACTGAGAGTGTCACCGTCGAAGCGCACGAGTACTATACCTCCGCCAGTATCGGGATTGCCGTCTACCCTTTCGATGCGACGGACGGCGAAGGGATGATCAAACATGCCGATACGGCAATGTACAAGGCGAAAGAGGGGGGTAAGGGACGTTACCGCTTCTTTGAAGCCCAGATGAACCGGGAGGTCATCCGGAGGTTGCAGATCGAAAAGAATCTCAAGCGCGCCGTGAAAGAAGGGGCCTTCCACATTGTGTTACAGCCGCAGGTATCGCTGCATTCGTTCACGATCGTGGGGGCGGAAGCCCTGTTGCGCTGGGAGTGTGAAGCGCTGGGCAGTGTGAACCCGTCGGATTTCATCCCCCTCGCCGAATCCACGGGCCAGATCGTTCCCATCACCATGTGGGTACTCGAAGCGGTCTGTACGGCACAGAAGCGGTTGCAGGAGATGGAGTGTGAACTGATTCCTATCGCGGTCAACATCTCCAGCTTCCATATCAAAGAGGAGTCCTTCGTCGAGTCGATTTACGGCTGTGTCATCGGGATGGGCGTCGCACCGCAGCTGATCGAACTGGAGATTACGGAGGGGGCGCTGATCGACAATGTCGAGGACACGGTGCGGAAGCTCAAAGCCCTTCGGGAGTACGGTTTCAGGATCTCCATCGATGATTTCGGAACGGGTTACTCCTCGCTCAGCTATCTCAAACAGTTCGATTTTGACAAGCTCAAGATCGACCGCGCTTTCATCGACGATCTGCCCGACGATAAGGAGGATGCGGAGATCACGCGCTCCATCATCGCCATCAGCAAGGTGATGGAGATGTGGGTCGTCGCCGAAGGGGCGGAGACCCGCGAACAGGTCGATTTTCTGGCCGCCAACGGCTGTGACAAGGTGCAGGGATACTTCTTCAGCCGCCCCCTTCCTTTTGAATCCTTTGTCGGCTTCTGCCGGGGGTTCGACTACTCCGCCGCGCTGGAGTCGCCACCGGAGGTGTAAACGGACGGATCGGTCCAGTAGAGCGTCTCGGGTGCATAGCCCCAGTCCGGCATGGCCGCGAGGATCCGTTCCCGGTCCGCCGGATCGAGCTGTGGCGTGCGCGACAGAATCCAGAAGTAGCGGCGGTCGGGATCGCCGACGACGCTGAAGCGGTAATCATCTGCGAGCATCAGCACCCAGTAGTCGCCGTAGAAGGGCCAGAAAAAGGTGACTTCCAGCCGGGCACCTGTAGCGTCGACGGGGATTGCTGTGCCTTTCGCCTGCGAAGTAACGGTGCCGGAGGCGTCGTAGCAGCGGTTCAGTACGCCGATACGTCCATCATCGGGCGTATAGCGGGCGGTGGCACCGATGCATCCCTTTTCGAAACGGTTCTCATAGCGGGCAATCTCGTACCACAGACCGCCGTAGCGCTGCGTATCAACCGTTTCGACGGTTGGAAGCGGCGGCTGGGGCCGGGAGGTACAGCCGACGAGCAGTGCGGCCAGAATCGGGCCGAGGAGATACGGTTTCATGATGTCGCTCCTTTCATATCGGGGCCGCTGTAGCCCAGTTTCATATTCTACCGTTCCGAGGTGATGCGTCTGAGGGGCTCGGGCTGCGGCTTTCCAAAGTAGAGCGCTGTAGGCGTTTCACCCAGCAGGGAACGCGGTTGACAGAGACACGGCATCACAACTCCTTGTTATCAAACACTCCTGCAAGAGTAGCATGTCGCAGGAAATATTGATAGGGAATTTCTGTCGATTGAAACGGCATCATGTTCCGGCATCCAACGGGATGGTCAGGGTGAAACAGGCCCCTTCGTCACGGTTTTCCGCTTCCAGCGACCCGTGCAGTTTTTTTGTGGTGATCAATCGGGCGACATAGAGGCCGATGCCGGTCTGGTTGAGCTCTTTTTTGGTACTGAAGTAGGGCTCGAAAATCCGCGAGATCGGCTCAATGGTAATCCCGCCGGCATTGTCGCAGACGGTGAGTACGACCGCCTGCTCACTCTGTTCCGTGACGATACGGATCAGGGGATCGGGCGTCTCGCGTTCGATCAGCGCCTCCCTGGCATTGGTCAGCAGTGCGAGGCAGACTTGGAACAAAGCGCTGCGGTCCAGCTGCAGCGGCTTCGTGGTGCGGTCTTCGAAAAGCGTGTTGATGTCGTGATCGGACAGGGTGCTTTGCATGACATGGAGAATATCGCTGATCAGGGTGCCGGGGGTGACCGTCTCTTCAGAGCCAGAGGTTTCGAACCGTTCGCGGAATTCGGAGATGAGCCGGGAGAGGGTCTGGGTCTGATCGCTCAGGCCGTGGAGTTCCGCAATCATCTCCCGAGGCTCGAACTGCTCCAGCTCGAGATCCACGATCAGGTTGTTGACCGCCATCTCGATGATGGTGATAGGCTGGCGCCACTGGTGGGCGAGAAGGCTCATCATCTCGCCCATGGCGACCTGTCGGGACTGGGCGATGATCAGGTTGTTGGTCTCACGGATCTCGTCGATGAGACGGTTCAGCTCGCGGTTGGTGTCTTCCGTGCGTTTCTGGTTGCGCAGCTGCACAAGAAAGATCAGCAGGATGAAAAATGAAACGAGGGTGATGATGGAGAGCCGGTAGGCAAGGTCGTCGTGAAGCAGAGACGAAGCGCTTTCGGTGTCGAACCGCAGCAGATACCCGACACTCTGATCTTTGAAGTTGCGGATCGGTTCGAAGGTGACCAGTGCTGTTTCTCCGTCGGCGGAGACCGGAACCATAAAGGTGTCGCCGCGAAGCATTCTGACGAGAAGCTCGCTGTTCTCGCTCAGGATTTCGAGGAAGGGAGTATAACGTTCCGGGAAAAGTCGGGAAACCTCCCGGTCTTCATCAAATCCGTTCAGGGGGGAAGCGGCATAGTTGCTTTGCTCGTCGGCAAAAACCTTGCTGGTAACGGCGTCATGGCGAATCAGGAAGAGGAAGCCTTCGTCGGGAGCCAGGCTGTTGAGCCATTTGATCACGCTTCCGACGGACTGACTGACTTCGACACTGCCGTAATGGTGCCCCTCGTCGATGATGGGATAGACATAGCGGATGCCGTTGAAGATGCGTCCCTCCTCGAAGCCTTCGGCGAAGCGTTTTTCGGTGTTGGCCAGGTAGACCGAGTGTCGGACGGAAAAGAGGGGGTCTCCGTAGCGCTCGGGACGGTGCATCCGCAGCAGGCTCCGGCCGTCGGGGAGATGGAAATGGAGCTGTCTGACACCTGCATGGTTGCGCAGTTTCTCATACCGCTCTTTGAGGAGGTGGTAGAGGGCATCATGGGTGGCATCGACCGATACCGGATCGTCGGGGTTGAGCTGCCGCAGAATCGCCAGAACGTCAGGCTGTGTGACGATGGTATAAAAGGTCTGTTCCGCGACGATGCGAAAGCTTTCGCGCGCGCCTGTGCAGAGATGGTGAAGCTCACGAGTATAGATCTCGGCTTTGCGCTCGCGCTCCGCGACGGAGATGCTGTAGAACCATCCTCCCAGGACGCCGTCAAGGAACAGCAACGCGACAAGCAGCAGGATTTTGTTCATTTCGGTCTCCCGGGGGCGGTCTCGGCCGGTACGACAGGGGGCGGTGGATTACGCATACTGCAATCCTTTAAATTCTCGAATCAGCGAGATCTGCCGGTGGGCAAGGTAGTCGACCAGCTTCTTCCTGGGCTCTTCGCCCAGCTCCATCAGTACGATGACATGAAACTCGTGCGGGAGTTCACGGATGGTGTAGATGGTTCCGTGGGTATTGATGATGAGGGGGCGGCCTGCATGGGTCAAGACGATGTCTACACGGACCGGTTCCTCTTTTTTCATGCCCGCGGGCAGGGCCAGGATCTTCAGTTTGACCGCCTCGACGGAGAGGTCGACGACCGAAACCTCTCCGGTCGTTTTGAGTTCCCGGTAGAACAGGGAAGCGGTATGCTCTTCTTCGGGGGCCAATCGAATGCTTTTGCGCTGGGTCGGGGACTGGGAGACGAATCGGAAGCGGTCGATGGAAACGGTGCGGCTTTCAAAGTTGATATTGGTGATGTGCTCACAGAGCAGCTCGGCGGGGAAGAGGTCGCTGGAGATCAAGACACTTCCCTCGACCTGGATCGCTTTCTGTTGCAGATAGGAGGTGCGCAGCACCAGCACCTCGTCTTCGAGGCGGTCGATCATACCGGGGTTGGCGATGGTCAGTCCCTTGTAATGGTTATGGAGTTTGATCTCGGCATTATTGCGCTGGGCCGTCTCGATCAGGCTGAAGATGCGGCTGCGGTCGCTGAAAGCTTTATCCTCTTTGTCGGCGTGTTCGTCGAAGAGTGACAGAAGGCCCAGTTCGGTCACGTTGTCCAGAGAGACGAGTCGATACCCCTGAGATCCGTCGATCTCGACCATTTTGAAAATGAAATGGCAAGTGGCGGTGTCGCGGTCACGCATCTTGACATGAAAAAGCCGTCCGGGCTGTTCCATCGCCTTGGTATACCACTCTCCCGTTTCATCGTTATAGAGAAAATTGCGATGGGGAAGAAAGTGGCTGCCAAGGTCCGGGACCGCCTTGGCAAACGATGCGACGTTGTCGGTGTCGAAAAACTCCAGTCCGGCCTGATTGACCATCACAGGTGCCCGGTTGCGGTAGAGGATGAGCAGGTTTTTTTGGTTTTCGAAGATCGTTTTGGTGTAGTAGGAGAAAAGTTGTTCCTCTTTTTCACGACGGATGTGCTGCAGGCCGTCGAGCAGGGTGCTGGTGAGTTCGGCCATGGAGAGCGGCTTCTTGAGGTAGCGGAAAACGCCCGTGTTGATCGCCTCCATGAGGTAGGCGGTGTCGTCATATGCGGAGGTGATAATGATCTTGGTGTGGGGTGCGACGGCATGGATTTCCCGGGCCATCTCCAGCCCGTTCATCTCGGGCATTTTGATATCGGTAATGACCAGCTCGACAGGGTGTGTTTTGAACGATTCAAGGCCGGTCTGGCCGTTGTCGGCGACGATCACCTCGTTGAAGAACTTTTTGAACAGCTTGACCGCCTGCTCCCGGAGTCCCTCATTATCCTCGACGTAGAGCAGTGTCATACTGGATGCGAGCTTGTGCAGTTCGAGAAGTTTCTGATTCTCAGCCATATATTCCCTTTCTTAAAAAAGTATACCCTAACGGCAGAAAAAGGTTATTGTTTCTGCACCGGATCAAAGGGTGAATTCAGTATTGGGCGGGAACAGGGCTCTTTTCATGATCGTTTTGTGGGGGATGGACGGGCGGTATCGGCTCTTGAGTATCCGGAGTCAGAGGTATTTCAAGGACATATGCGGATTCGAGGTCGTCATGAATCACGCTGTTTTCGTAAAGGGATGTATCGGATCGATCAAAAATCCGGCAAAGCGCAATCACGGAAGCTCCTTGAAATGGATGTACGCATTGTAAGACGGTGCATGTTTAATATTGTCAATGGAACGTCGTTGAAGTCAAAAAAAGGTGAAACAGATAACGGTCATATGAAGTGTTGCTGAATTAATGGTCGGAGCGACCGGACTCGAACCGGCGACCTCTACCACCCCAAGGTAGCACGCTAGCCAGACTGCGCCACGCCCCGATGTTTTTGAAGTGAAGACCGAAATAATAGTCACCTTTGTATAAAATCTTTCTAAAACCGGAACGATTTACGATTTTTTTACAGTAGACCGCTATGATTAATCAGCCAAAGCTGAAGGCTTCGGTTTTACGCGGCAAAGACGTTATGATTGCAAGCTTTGTAAGTTAAAATCGATACACAATATTCACAAGGGTGCCTAAAATGCGCAAGATACTCGCTTTGATGGTGATGGCGGTGCTCCCGCTTTTCGCTTTACAGCCCAAGTTTTTGATGCCGGACGAGGCATTTCAACCCGACATCACTTACGCGGACGGCGCCATCGATGCGACAATCGCTCTCGGGGAAGACATCTACCTCTATGAAGAGAAGGTAACCCTGACAATCACGGAGGGAGACGGGGTTTCCATCGCCCGTGTCGAAGCTCCCGAAGCCGTCGATCACCAGGGTGACCGGGTCTATCTCGAATCCCCGAAGCTGCGGGCGGTGCTTGCCAAAGCGGAGGGTGCGAGCGGCAAGCAAAACGTCACGGTCACTCTAGCCTATCAGGGGTGTTCCGAACGGGGGATCTGTTACGAGCCGCTGAGCAAAACAGCGACCTTTGAGGTCGATACGGCGTCGCTGGAGACGGCCTCGGGGAATGCCGCCGTATCTGACGCGCCGAAAGCCGCTGCGGCAAATGCAGGCGGTGCGGTCTCGGAAACCGACATGATCGCCCAGACCATCAAGGAGAGCAGTTTCTTTTGGATCCTGGCGACGTTCTTCGGGTTCGGCCTGCTGCTCTCCCTGACCCCCTGCGTCTTCCCGATGATTCCGATTCTCTCTTCGGTCATCGTCTCCCAGGGCGGGGGCGAGATGACGACCCGCCGCGCCTTCTACCTCTCGCTGGTCTATGTACTGGCGATGGCGGCGGCCTACACCTTTGCCGGGGTGCTGGCGGGGATGTTTGGTTCCAACCTTCAGGCGGCAATGCAGGCGCCCGAGGTGATCATCACCTTCTCGCTCATCTTCGTCCTGCTCTCTTTTTCCATGTTCGGGATGTTCGAGCTGCAGATGCCCAACTTTCTGCAGGCGAAACTGACGACGGCGGGCAAAGACCACAAAGGGAGCGCCGGGGTCGCCATCATGGGCTTCCTTTCGGCGCTTATCGTTGGTCCCTGTGTCGCGGCGCCCCTGGCGGGCGCGCTGGTCTACATCGGCCAGACCGGTGACGCGGTGCTGGGGGGTGCGGCACTCTTCGCCATGAGCATGGGGATGGGGGTTCCGCTTATCATCGTCGGGACCACCGCCGGCAAGTTCATGCCCAAACCGGGCGAGTGGATGGACAGTGTCAAAGCCTTCTTCGGAGTGCTGCTGCTGGGCGTCGCCGTCTGGATGATGAGCCGAATCCTTCCCGACCCGGTGACGATGCTGCTCTGGTCGGTGTTGCTGGTCTTCGTCGCTGTCAGCCTTGGGGCCTTTGAACCCATCAAAGACGCCTGTACCCGCTGCGGCCATGCCTACAAAAAGGCGGTGGCGATCCTGGTCTTCATGTACGCCGCGACCTTGTTCGTCGGCGGGATGACCGGTTCGGGCGATATGCTCAACCCTCTGGGCAAGATTACCGCTCCCGAACGCCCGGTGGGCGCCGCCCCCGCTACCGAAGCGGTCTGGAAAGAGGTGCACTCGATCCCGGAGTTTGAGGCGGCACTGGCGGCTTCTGCAGGCAAGAAGGTTATCCTGGACTTCAGCGCCAAGTGGTGTACCGCCTGCGAGGAACTCGAAGCGGTCACCTTCGCCGACCCCGCCGTCAAGACGAAGATGGCGGAGTTTGCGCTGATCCGCGCCGATATCACCGACAACAGCGATGTAGAGAAGGCGTTGACGAAAAAGTTTGGCCTCTTCGGCCCCCCGGCAATCCTTTTCTTCGATGCCGCGGGCAAACAGATCCCGGGCAAGGATATTGTTGGATTTATCGAACCCCAGCCGTTCCTCGAACGGCTTAATCAACTCTAGGAGAAAGAATTTATGCACAAAATCATTGCACTGCTGGCCCTGACGACGACCCTTCTGATGGCGGAACTGAACTGGACCCGTTCGTACGATACGGCGCTGGAACAGGCACAGAAAGAGAATAAACTGGTGATGGTGATGCTGACCCGCGAAGGGTGCCCCGCCTGCGAATACATGAAAGATATCGTCTTCGAGGACGACAATGTGATGACTGAAGTGGAGATGGGATTCGTCCCCGTCGAGATCGATATCGAGGCCCAGCTGGTGCCTTCGGGGCTTGGGTACATCGGGACGCCGACCTTTCACTTCCTCAAACCCGACGAGACGAAGGTCGCCCGCCAGGATGGCGGTGCCAATGTGAAAGATTTTACCGACAAACTGCGCGAGGCGAAACGCGAAGCGCGCCAGTAGGTTTGCCGCTTTCCCTCTCTACCCCTCGATAATCTCCGCCACCCGTTTCGAACTGCCGTGCCCCAGGTACTCCCGCAGGGAGTGGGCATTGGCGAAATACCCTGTGCGGTCGTACCCTTTGTAGGCGGCAATCAGATGCCCCGGGGTCACCGCTTTTTGCAAAAACTCCGGATGCAGATCTTCGCCTTTGTAGTGGTTGAACATGATGTTTCCCAGTCCCACCTTGTCCACATGGGCGAGGGTGCTGACGATGAAATAGTCCAGCGGTTTGGCGATATAGCTCAAAATGAAGGGGATACCGATCAGTGACGCTTCCAGGGTCGCCGTGCCGCTGCAGATGAAAGCGAACTCCCCTTCGTAGAGGGCGTTATGGGCGTCGTGGCTGATCTCGAATCCCTCAAGATCGCCATAGAGGGCATCGATCTTCTCCCGGGTGAAGAACTCGGGAATGACCACTACCGCCGGTTTGTCTAGGCGGCGGCGAACTTCCCGGAAGACGGGCATCAGCTTGGTGATCTCGCCCCGGCGGCTGCCGGGCATAAAGACGATTTTGCCGTTGTGGCCCTCAAGTCGCTCCTTGAAGCGGGGAATCTCGTCCAGCAGGGGGTGCCCCACGTACTCGATGGCGGCATCGGGGCTGTAGTAACCCGGCTCGAAGGGGAGGATGGAAAGGAGCCGGTCTATGGTCTCCTCAAGGACCGGGATCCGCCGCCGCTTCCAGGCCCACGCCTGGGGCAGGATATAGTAGATGATCTCTTTCTCGGGGTAGCGTGCCTTGATCGCTTTGGCGAGGGGCAGGTTGAATCCCGAGGAGTCCATCAGCAGGATCTTGTCCGCCTCGGCGGCCAGGTCGGCCATCTGATCTTTGAGCTTCATAAAGAAACGGAACTTCTTGAGCGCATCGATGATCCCCATGATCGCCAGCGATCGCAGGTCGACGATGGGCTCACCGAGCTCCGAGCTGAAGATCCCCATCAGCTCCACATCGTCGCCAAGCTCTTTGGCAACCGCTTCGAGATGAACGTTGGCCGAGTGCTCCAGCGCCGATACCAGCAGTTTCATGCATCACTCCCTTGTAGTTTTTAACTTTTAGTTTTTAGTTCTCTCAAGACCCGCCGTCTCCCCATGTCTCGTAAGCGGGGTTGTAGCGCTCTTCCTGGACATCCTTGAACTCGTAGAGAAAGGTGGTGATCGCATCGATCTCTTCGTCGGTGAGGTCTTGGGCAAATCCGATCATCAGCTCCTGCTGCTGGTTGTTGGAATTTCCCGCGCGGAAGAAACGCAGCTTTTTGGCGAGATAGCCCTTGTTCTGGTTGGCGAGCATGGGGTAGTTGTGCATCCCCTCGCCCTTGACGCCGTGACAGCCGTTGCACCCTTTGGCGAAGTAGAGCTTCTGCCCCGCTTCATAGAGATCGCTGCTGCCCCAGAGCAGTGTGTGCAACCAAAAAAGCCAGACGATATATTTCACTCTAAACCTTCGTTGTCTATAATGATGAGATTATAACGAAAAGGGTCTCCATGGTCATTACCAACGTCAGGATCTGCGATGCGAAAGGGGAGCGGCGAGCGGAAGTACGCATCGCCGGAGGCAAAATCATCGAGATCGGCGACAACCTCGCCGGAGAGGCGAAAATCGACGGTAAGGGGGGCTACCTGATCCCGGGCATCGTCGATACGAACGTCCGTCTGCTCGACAGCCATCTCAACGGAAAAACCCTCGAACGTCTCTCCAAAGAGGCACTGGGCGGCGGGGTGACTACCGTCGTGATGGCGCCGGATTCGGCTCCGGCGGTGGAAAACGACATCGTTCTGGAGTTCGTGCAACGTCATCGCCACCAGTCCCAGGGCGCGACCATCGAGACCACCATCGCATCGGCGGACGAAAACGAACTCCTGACCAACATCGCCATCTTGCTCAAACGCGGGGCGATCGCTCCTTATATGACCACCTCCGTCAAAAACGACGTCGCCTGCCGCATCGCGGAGTACGTAAAGATGTATGGGGTGACGCTCTTCTGTAAGGCCCATGATACCAGTCTCTGGTCCGTCGGCGTTATGACCGAAGGGAAGATCGCCACCAAGCTCGGTCTGGTCGGTATTCCGCCCCTGGGGGAGACGGTCCACGTCGCCCGGATGATCGAGATCGCCCGCAATTTCGGAATCAGCATTCTCTTTAAGAGTATCGCGTCGCCGCGCTCCATCGAGATGATCACCCGGGCCAAAAGCGAGGGGATCGACGTCAAATGCGAGGTGAGCATCCACCACCTGCTGCACTGCGACGAAGCGTGCGACGGCTTCAACACGACCGCCAAACTCAACCCGCCTTTGGCCTCGCGGGAGAACATGGACGCGCTGGTCGGATATCTCAAAAGCGGCGAAGTGGATATGCTGACTGCCCTGCATCAGCCCAACTCCCCGGTCAACAAACATGTCGCCTTCTCCGACGCGGCTTACGGCTGTGCAGCCATCGCCGACGCACTGCCGCTCTACTACACCAAGCTGGTCCGCGGCGGCATCATCACGCTGCCGCAGCTCGTCGAACTCGCCTCCCGGGTTCCGGCGGCGATGATCGGCCGCAAAGCCGGTGCAATCGAACCGGGTATGGACGCGGACCTGGTGCTGTTCGATCCAGAGGGAGAACATACCGTCACGACTTCAGACTCGCTCTATGACGGCGAGATGTTAAACGGCGCGGTGCAGATGGTCTTTGTGAACGACGAGATCGTGCGGTTGTAACGCAAGATTCGTCCGCCCTTGCGAACCGGGATTACACCCCGTCCGCTTCGTAGGCACCGATGTCGTATTCCGCATCGTTGATGCCGTCGCCGTCCTGGGGACGGTCGTTGCCAACGAGGTCGGTCGCAATACCGGTGTGTGTGCCAGCATCAATCGCCGGGCTCGTGGTCGTGTCGCTGGAAAGTCTGTAGTCCACACCCGGGTTGACATAGAGCGGATTGACGTAGAGTGTTGCGCTATGGCTGAAGCCGCTGCCATAGGTGTTGACCCCATTATTCCATAGGTCGCTTGACCAGAGTTCGACCGAATCGCCGACTTGGTTATGGATACCGTAGGCGGTGTTTCCGGTAATCAGGGTATTGGTGATCGTAAAGGGATACCCTGAAGCATAAACATAGATCCCGATATTGTTACTGTCGATCGTGCTTTGGGTAATGGCGACACCGGTATAGGCACTAAACATGTAAATGCCGTAATTATTCTCATAGAGCAGCAGGTTTTCAAGCTCTGCCTGACCGGTGACCATCACGCCGCTATAGCTGTTTTCGACAAAGACGGATTGAAAGATGTCGGCATTGTTGCCGGCCGTCACGCCGCCCGAATTATGAGTAAAAACCGAGCGGGTGATCGCGGCCGTACCGATGGAGGCGTTGATGGCGGTATTCGCATTGGAAAAATAGGCGAAGTCGACTGTCGCCGTACCGCCTGACTGCATCCCGATACCCCGCCAGACCAGGTCGTCGGTCGTCGGTTCGACGGCCCGGAAGATGACGGGCGCATCGGCGCTTCCCGAGACGTTCAGGTCTCCCGAGACAAGGAGCTCGATGCGGTCGCTATCGAGGCCTCCCGCCATGGAGTCGTTGGCGTCGAAACAGACGGTCGTACCGGCTTCAATGGTCAGCGTCGCCCCCGAGGGCACCGTGATGTCCCCATAGACGGCATAGGGGCTGTTCGCCGCTGTCCAGGTCTGGTTGATGATGTTTCCGCCGGCGATGGTTGTCCTCCCGCTGCAGGTCGCGTTGACGTCGATGATACGCTGGTCAATGGGGCCGAAATCGCGGGTCAGGGGTGCGGTGCTGCCGCCTCCACCACCGCCACCTCCGCCGCCGCATGCGCCGAGTACCAATGATAAAGCCGTGAGAAACGTAATGTGACAAGCTGTGGTTGTCTTCATGATCGTACCTTTTTAGGTGAAATGGGTCGAGCGGGTAACCTGTCGTACTGTGACCGGGTGCGAGGGTTCTGCTTCCGGTTATAATCTGATCATATCACGGGAGACAAAAAAGCAACCCGACTGGGCGCGTCCTCCGGATCTGTGAAATGATTCTTTGTTACGTATCGTTACCAGGGAGCGGTGGGGAGGAATCAGGGTGCCCCGGAAGGGGCGAAGTGCGCGGCTTACCAGTCGCGGACGAGGTTGTGGCAGCGGAAACAGGCGCGTTCGACGCCGAAGTAGGCGCTCTGGGCTCCGTCGTTGCTGGTGCTTTCGACCATCATGTCCACATAGTCGCTGATCATGACCGCAGAGGTCTTGGCGATGCGTGTTTTGTGCTGCTGACCTTCGGGCAGCATCTTTTTCATGATCGCTTCATCTCCGAGGAGCTTGTCGCTCTCTGCTTTGAGTGCCTTGGCCGCTTTGATCGCTTCGGCTTTGTCGCCGGTGATGAATGCCGCCTGCATGGTCGCCATATGGGCGTTGAGTTTATGCATGTTCTCTTTGAGATCAAACTCCGCCGCACCGGCGGAAAGGCTCAGTGCCGCCGCTGCGACAAATCCTGCAAGAATCTTTTTACTCATGAAACACTCCTATGATTTCAGGGCACCTATGGAGTTTCTAGAGGTACCCTTAAGCTTTAGACCCCTCTGGGCGGTCTTATATCTCCACTATATTTGAATATCAATTAAACGAATATTAAGGGCCTACAGAAAAGCCCGAGAATCGCTACAGCACGGTATCAAAGGCACATTTTCACGCTTCGGTGCTTCGTCCTGATATAATTACTGGATCAATCAACGCAGGGAGTCATGATGGAGACAGCACAGATTAAAGCGGACATTCTGGAAGCCTTCGGGTTCCGCCACGCCTGCAAGCGCTTTGATAGTGCCCGGAAGATCGGTGACGATGATTTTGGATGGATCCTTGAAACGGGACGGCTCTCCCCCAGCTCCTTCGGGATGCAGGGGTGCCGCTACCTGGTCATCACCTCCGACGATCTCAAGGCGGCTCTCAAACCCGAGTGCTGGAACCAGAAACAGATCGACTCCTGCAGCCATCTGGTCGTCTATCTCACCCGAACGCGGGACCTGGCGCCGGGAAGCGACTGGGTCGCGGAGCGCTTCAGGGAGCGGGGTCTCACCGAAGAGGCGACGGCGGCCTATATGCAGCGCTATGCGGACTTTCACACGACGCCGCTGGCGACCGACCGCTATCAGTGGGGTGCGCGGCAGTGCTACATCGCTTTGGGGAACATGATGAGCGCCGCGGCGATGATCGGGATCGACTCCTGTCCCATCGAGGGATTTGACAAAAGTGCCGTCGAAAAAATTCTGGACATTGATGCGTCGGTCGAAGAGGTGGCGGTGCTCTGCGCCTTTGGATACCGGGTAGACCCCGCACCCAAGAAGTATCGTCTCCCTCTCGCGTCGATCGCGGAGTTCCGGTAGGGGAACGGAAAATGACGTCGATCGGATGGAAGACGCTCCTGCACGAAGCGGGAGCCTATCGGGGCAAGATCGTCTGGGGACAGATCGTCGCACTTGCGGCAGTGCTGGTCAGTCTGCCCGTCCCGCTGCTCTTTCCACTGCTCATCGATCAGGTCCTGCTGCAAAAGCCGGGCTGGCTGACGGGGATCATGGACCGGCTATTCAGTCCGGAAGAACCCTACCTTTATATCCTGATCGTTTTGGGGACGACGCTGCTGCTGCGGCTGCTCTTTTTCACCCTCAACGTTATTCAGTCGCGCCTCTTTACCCTTATCTCCAAACAGCTGGTCTACGGCATCCGCAAACGGATCCTCGAACACCTCAAGCGGGTTTCCGTCGCCGAGTACGAAGCGCTGGGCGGGGGCGGGGTCAGCGCGAAGCTGGTGACGGACATTGATACCGTCGACGCCTTCGTGGGGGTGAGTATCGGGCGTTTTGTCGTTTCGGTACTGATGCTTTCGGGGATTGCGGCGATCCTCTTTTTTATTAACTGGCAGTTGGCGCTGATCATGCTGGTGGTCAATCCCGGGGTCGTCGCGCTGACGGTCTGGCTGGGACGGCGCATCCGCAAGCTGAAAAAGCGCGAGAACAAACAGATCGAGAACTTCCAGAATGAACTCTCCGAGACGCTCGACCTCTTTGTTCAGATCCGCACCCACAATCAGGAACACCACTACATCGACCGTGCCATCGACAAGGCACGCTCCATCCGGGAAGCGTCGGGCAGTTTCGGATGGAAGAGCGAGGCGGCGGGGCAGCTCTCGGGCTTCGTTTTTCTGTCGGGCTTCGAGTTCTTCCGGGCGACCTCGATGCTGATGGTGCTCTTCTCCAGCCTCTCCATCGGGGAGATGTTCGCCGTCATCGGCTATCTCTGGTTTATGGTCACCCCCCTGCAGGATCTGTTGCAGATCGTCTTCTCCTACCAGAACGCCACCGCCGCCCTGGAGCGGCTGAACCAGCTGCTCTCTTTGAAGCAGGAACCCCGCTACGAACATCGGGTCAACCCCTTCGAAAACACACATAACAACGCCATTACCCTCGAAAACGTCAGCTTCTCCTACGGGGAGAAAACGGTGCTGCACGACATCACGATGGAGATTCCCGCGGGCAAAACCGTGGCGCTTCTGGGTCCCAGCGGCAGCGGCAAGACGACCCTGGCCCATATCATCCTGGGACTCTACGCGGCGCAGCGCGGTACCATCCGCATCGACGGCACGCCCATCACCGACATCGGGCTGGACCGGCTGCGCGATCACATCTCCCTGGTTCTGCAAAGCCCCCGGATGTTCAACGACACCCTGCGGCACAATCTGACCCTGGGGCGCGACATCAAGGAGAGCGAACTCTTCGAGGCGTTGCAGGTGGCCCAGCTCCAGCACGTGCTGGAGAAACTGACCGACGGGCTCGATACGATGATCGGCAAAGAGGGGATCCGGCTTTCGGGTGGGGAGCGGCAGCGTCTGGCGATTGCTCGGATGCTGGTGAGCGACCCCAACGTCGTCATCCTCGACGAATCCACCTCGGCCCTGGACATCCATACCGAAACCCATCTCTTCAAAGCGCTGCAGGCCTATCTGAAGGAGAAGACGATGCTCATCATCGCCCACCGCCTCAGCACCGTCGAGCACGCGGACCTGGTCTACGTCCTTAAAGAGGGGCGGGTCATCGAGTCGGGCACCCCGGCGGAGCTGCTGGGGGCGGGCGGCCACTACAGCCGTTTCGTACAGGACCAGAAGTAATCATGGAATTCGATCTCGCGGCCCACGACACCCTGGTCGCCAACCTCCTCGAACAGTGCGACGACGGGGAGCTGATCCAGACCCACATCTCCTCGATCATCCTGACCGGCAGCGTCGCCTACAAGATCAAAAAGCCCGTCGATTTCGGGTTTCTCGACTACGGAACCCTCGAAAAACGGCACCACTGCTGCCTGGAGGAACTGCGGACCAACCGCCGCTTCGCCCCGCGGCTCTACCTGGGGATTGAAGCGATCACCGGCTCCGTCGATGCGCCGCTGATCGAGGGGAGTGATACAGTTATCGAATACGCCGTCGCCATGCGCCGCTTCGACCAAGCGAATCAGCTTGATCACGTCGCCGACGCAGGCGCTCTGGATCGGGAAACGATCGATCGGCTGGCGCAAACCATCGCCCGGTCCCACAGAGAGGCAGCGCCGGTCGCCGCCACGGACCCCTACGGCGAACCAGATCGGGCCGTGGCCCCCATGCTGGAGAACTTCGACTTCTTCGGAGGGCTGGAGGAGGATGAAGCGCTTTTCGGGGCATTGGCCGACCTGAAAGTCTGGACTCTGCATCGCTACAGCGCACTGCAAAAGCGGATCGTCCGGCGTAAGGCCGGGGGCTTCGTGCGGGAGTGCCACGGCGACATGCATCTGCACAACATCGCCTTCTTCGAAGGAGAGCTGATCCTCTTTGACGCCATCGAGTTCAATCCCTTCCTGAGTCATATCGACGTGATTAGCGACCTGGCGTTTCTGGTGATGGATCTGGAGTACCGGGGGATGGAAGCGCATGCCCGGCGTCTGCTGAGCGGCTACCTTGAAGCGACGGGGGATTATGAAGGGATGGGGCTGCTGAGTTTTTACAAGGTCTACCGGGCCTTGGTCCGTGCCAAGGTGGAGGCGTTGCGGGCCGCTCAGCATCCGGCGGGGCCCGAACGCGACGAGATCTTGGAGACGGTCCGGCGCTATGTCGCCCTGGCCCAAAGCTATACCCGGCCCCGGAGCCCTTTTCTGGCGCTCACCTTCGGTCCCTCCGCATCGGGAAAAAGCGTCGCTGCACTGGAGGTCATGGAGCGGTACGGGGCTGTTCGGGTTCGTTCCGACGTCGAGCGGATGCGGCTCTTCGGTACGGTGCCGGGAGAGGGCGCGGCGCGGGGGATCTACAGCGGTGACGCGACCCGGGCGACCTATGAACGCCTTGCCGAAATCGCCGAAACGCTGCTTCGCGCCGGGAAAAGCGTCGTGGTGGATGCGACGTTTCTGAAGCGGTGGCAGCGGGAGCGGTTTGAGATCGTGGCGGCGACAAGCGGCGTTCCCCTGCATATTCTTGAAATGACGTGTCCCGAAACGCTGCTTTTTGAGCGCCTTTGGGCGCGTCGTGAAGCGGGTGGCGACGTTTCCGAGGCCGATGCGGCGGTCCTCGAAGCGCAGCGCCGAGGTATGGAACCGCTGCAACCCGGAGAAGGAGACCGGCGCCATACCGTCGACACCGCCTCCCCTGAACGGATGCGTCAAAGCGTTGCGGGGCTTTTTGGATGAAGCGCTACAAAGCGATCGAGCGCCGGGTCCGGGAGCTGAGCGATCTGGTCGGCGAGATCATCGTTGTGGAGGAGGCGGGGATCGGCCCTGTGGCCTATATTACGCCGGATTTCAAAGCGGCGTCGGCGCACGGGATTGTCAACCTGACCGATGAGATCCGCTGGTATGCGGTGGAACTCTATAACATCGAAGCCTCCGACGAAGCGCGCATTCGGGCCTGGCACGTCACCGCCCTTGCGCTGCCCGACTGCGACACCCCCGAAGGGTGCGCGGCCCTCAAGCGCTTGGCGGAACCGGCGGCGGTCACCCCATGCGACCGGGAGATCGATGATCCGGTTTATGCGACGATCCGAGAAGAACTCGAACGCCTTAGCGGCCGGATCGTCTGTCCCGATTCGCGGTTCGAGTTTGACCTGGGGCTCGATTCCATCGACCATGTGGCCCTCTACACCTTTCTGGAAGCGACCTTCGGCGTGCATGTGCACGACCGCGAATTCGCGACGATGATGACCCCCGAAACCCTCTACCGCTACGTCAAAGCCCACGCCTCGCGCCATACGCCGACGGCCGTTGACTGGTCGCAGATCCTGCGGACGGACCGCGATACGGTGCTGCGCCACTCCCCGTGGGTGTTGGGGCTCTACCGCCTGATCGCTCTGCCGCTGTTTCGACTCTATTTCCGTCTGGAGCGCCGGGGCATGGAACACCTTCCCGAATGCCCCTGCATCATCGCCCCCAGCCACCAGAGCATGCTTGACGGTTTTATCATCACCGCGTCGCTGCCGTGGCGGGTACTGCGGCACACCTTTACCCTGGCTTTCGAACAGGTCTTCGGCGTGACCCCTGCGGCGACCTACGGCCAGCTGATCCTCATCGACGTCAACAACGACCTCAAAGCCTCCATGCAAAAAGCTGCGGTACCGTTGATGCAGGGAGAAAACCTCGTGATCTTTCCCGAAGGAGCCCGAAGCCGCGACCGGCAGCTGCTGGAGTTCCGGCCCTTTGCCGCCATGCTGGCCAAGGAGTTCAACGTCCCCATCGTCCCGACCCTGCTCGACGGTGGTTTCGAAGCGCTGCGAGCGGGGATGCTTTTCCCCAGACCGGCGAAAATCTCCGTACGCTTCCTTGAACCGATCTATCCAAGAGAAGACGAGAGCGCGGAGGTGCTGACGGCGCGGGTGAAACTGGCGATCAAAGAGGCGATGAGAACTAAAAACTAAAAGTTAAAAACTATAAGTTTGAGAGTACTGGAAAATGCAGTTGTCATCTCCATTCAGTTTTTAGTTTTTAGTTTTTCACGAGCGCAGCGCCTCCCGCACCTCTTCCGCCGTTTGATCCGCATCGACTTTCAGCAGCAGCCATCCCCCCAGCAGGAAAAAGAGGGCGATGGAGCCGATGGCGGCGCGGGAGCTGTCGGTGGCGAGGGCGACGACGGCGAGGAGCAGGGGGCCGAAGATGGCGGCGAATTTACCCAGAAGGTTGTAGAAGCCGAAGAACTCGGCGGCGTAAGCTTTTGGGATCATACGGGCGTAGTAGGAGCGGCTCAGCGCCTGGATGCCGCCCTGGACGAGGGCGATCATCGCTGCAAGGATGTAAAACTCCCGCACCTCGGTCATCTGCGTGGCAAAGAGGATGATGAGCATATAGACGCCAATCGCCGTCAGCAGGGCTTTTTTGGTGCCGATCCGGTCGGCAAAGCGCGCATAGAGCAGCGTCGCGGGGAACCCGACGAACTGTACGATCAGCAGGGCCGTGATCAGGTCGGAAGATTCGAACCCGATGGAGATACCGTAATCGACCGCCATCCGGATGACCGTATCGACACCGTCGATATAGAGCCAGTAAGCGATCAGAAAGAGCAGCAGCCCTCGGAGCTTCGAGATCTTTCGGAAGGTGCCTGCCAGCCGCTCGTACCCTTCGCGCAGGATGCGCAGTGCGCTTTTGCGTTCGCCGCGGATGCGCCGCTCCTCGACAAAAAGCAGCAGCGGCACGGAGAAGAGCGCCCACCAGAGGGCGACGGAGAGGAAGGAGGCTTTGACCGCCTCCGCGGCGTCGGCGAAGCCGAAGGTCTCGGGAGACTGCACCATAAAGACGTTAAGCGCAAAGAGCAGGCCGCCGCCGAGGTATCCCAGGGCGAACCCCAGGCCGGAAACGCGGTCGAAGTGTGTCTCATCCGTCACCGAGGGGAGCAGGGCGTCGTAGAAGATGTTTGAGCCCATAAAGCCGATGTTCCCCGCGACAAAGAGAAGGATTGCCGTCTCCCATGCACCCTGCGCGACGAGCGTCAGCGACGCGGTCATCAGGATTCCGAGGAAGGCGAAGAGGGTTAAAAAGCGTTTCTTCAGTCCGCCCGCATCGGCGATCGCTCCCAGCAAAGGGGCGATCAAGACGATGAAAAGGCTTGCGAGGGAGTTGGCAAACCCCAGCTGGGCGGTGGAGGCGGTGACGCTCTCGGCGCTGCTGTAGTAGGTTTTGAAAAAGATGGGGAAGAGTCCCGCCATCACCGTCGTGGCGTAAGCGGAGTTGGCCCAGTCGTAGAGGGCCCAGGCGTAGACGGAATTTCGGTTCATGCCCTAATGATAGCCAAGATTGGCTGCAAAGGCGGCTCAGACCTTGAAGGGCCGGAGCCAGAGGATCAGGCGCGGCAGCAGCAGCAGGTTCGCCATCAGGGCCATTACCATCGCCAGAACGGTGAGCAGGCCGAAGTAGATGGTGGGGACGAAGTTCGAAAGCACCAGCACCGAAAAGCCGACGATAATGGCGATGGAGGTGTAGTACATCGCGTAGCCGATACTGGCGTGGGAGCGGTGCATGGCGGCAAGGTAGTCGCCGTCGCGGGCCACTTCGATCTTGAAACGGTAGAGGTACTGGATGGCGTCGTCGACGGCGATGCCGAGGCTGATGGCGGCGATGGTAATGGTCATCATATCCAGGGGGATGCCCGCCCACCCCATGAAGCCGAAAACGACTCCGACGGCGATGACGTCGGTCACCATGGCGATAAAGGCAATCTTGACGGAGCGAAACAGCAGCAGGAACATTACGCCCAGGATGAGCACCACCAGTCCCAAAGTCTTGATCTGGGAGTTGAAGAGACTCTGGAGCATGTTGTTGTAGAGCAGCATCATCCCCGCCAGGTGGATTCGATCTTCGGGGATGCCCACTTTTTCTTGCAGATCCCGCTTGATGCGCTGCAGCAGCTCGTTACGGCGCAGGTTGGGCTGGGAGTCGATGATGCGGATGTTGAATCGAACCTGGTCGTGCGCGATATCGAGGTAGGGGTCGAGGATGATGGAGCGGAACTCGTCGGGCAGTTTCTTGTAGAGCAGAGCGAGTTCGAGATTGTCGAGGTCTTTGCCCTCGTTAATGAGCCGGCCGGTCTTGAGCATGGTGGCGAAGGAGAGCACCTTGCCGCTTTCGGGAAGGCCGTTGAGATAGTCGTGGACCGCTTCGATGGTGGCCATCTTCTCGGCGGTAAACCAGTACTGCTCCTTATCTGTTTCGCTCTCCTCGGTGAACTCCGCTTCGAAATCGTCGAAGGCGTCGAATTCGGATGTCGCGTCGTTTCCGTTTACGGCCTCGCGCTCTTCGAGTCCGGCGTAGGGGTCGGACTGTGGCGCTTCGGCTTTTGCCGACGCGGCGGCGGGGAGGTCGATGACGACGTCCAGGGGCGTCGTTCCGCCCAGTGAGGTGTCGATGACCTCCATCCCCTGGTAAATCTCGGTCTTTTTATTGAAGTAGTCGATAAAACTGTTTTCGACGATCAGCTGGGAGGCACCGGTGAGACTGAAGATCACCAGAAAGGCGCTGGCGGCGTAGATGGTACGGGGAAAGTTCTCGGCGAAACGTCCCAGGGCCTGGGTGAGGTGGAAATGGCGTTCGAAGCCGGTGTAGGGGGGCTCTTTGGGCGCGAGGATCAGCATCGCCGGGAGCACGAGGAAGGTGATGAGCAGGGAGACGGAGATCCCCGCACTCATCATCCAGCCGAGGTTGATGACCGGGAGGATGTTGCTGGCGATCAGCGAACTGAAGCCTGCGACGGTGGTGATGATGACGAAGAAACAGGGGTAGAACATCGAGACGGAAGCGTCGCGGATGATATCGCGATGTTCGGCTTCTGGCGCTTCCTGGAGCAGCTCGCGGTAGCGCACCAGCAGGTGGATGACCAGGGACATCGTGACGATCAGCTGCAGGGAGATGAAGTTCGAGGAGATGACGGTGATCTCCAGACCGAACATCCCCAGTACGCCGGTCGTGGCAATCACCGAGAGGAGCGAGACGATGACGGGCAGCAGAATGTAGCGGCGCTGCCGGAAGACGAGGTAAAGGATCCCTACCAGCAGCAGTAGAACCGCGCTGCCGTAGACCGCCAGGTCGGACTTGACGTAGGTGATCATGTCGTCGGCGATCATATTGACTCCGCCGAGGAAGAGGTCGGCATTCTCACGGTAGTCGTCCATCACCGCGCGTACTTCGAGGATGGTGCGGTGGTTGAGTTCGCGTGCATCGTCCCGGTGCGCTTTGAAGGCCTCTTGGACGGCTTCGTAATCGCTGCGTTCCGCATCGGTGAGGGTGCCGTTTTCCTCTTTACTCAGATAGTGGTTACGCTCATGGAGCAGCTCGAAATATTTCGGATCGTTTTTCAGGTAGACCAGAAGTGCGGTGGTCTTGAAGTCGGGACTGACGAGGTTATTACTGTAAAGCGGGCTGGTCAGCAGTTCGTTGCGGACCAGATCCCTGTCGATGTCGGGACGGCTGTTGAGCGACGGGATGTCCGAAAGCAGATCCGCCAGGGGGCGCGGCGGGCTCATCAGCAGCGGGATGTTCATCAGGGAGGTGACACCGCTGACGTTCTCCAGCGCTTCGAGGGCGGTACTTAGTCGGGTCAGCTCTTTGCGGGTGGAAGCATCGAGCAGCCCGGCCTCTTTGGGTGTGTAGGTAATCACCAGGAAGTCCGAACTGCCGTAGCGTTCGTTCACTTCGCGGGTAAAGGCGAGATCCTTGTCCTGTTTGAGCAGGAGGGTTTCGGAGGAGGCGTCGATTTCGACCTTATAGGCCTGAACCCCAAGTAGCATCACCGCGAAGACGGTGAGGGCCAGGACGGCACGGGGGTACTTCAGGATGATGCGGTCGTAGAGGGCGGCGAGCATCGGCTACTGGGCTTGGGGTGCGCCGCTTTCGCGGAATTTGGCAAGCAGGTCGTCGACGGTTTTGTTCTTGAGGAACTCGGCGAACTGCGCCTGGTTAGCCTTGACGATGCTGACCCCGGCGAGTTCGATATCGTAGATGGCCCATTTGCCCTGCTTGTTGCGGTAAAACTTGTAAAGGACTTCAGTGGTGGCGTCGTCGCCGATAATGAACGAGGGGACTTCGATCCGGGTCGACTTCGTTTGAAGCGCCGGGTCGATGCGGACCTGCTGGCCGTTGTAGAGGAAGAGTTTTTCGATGTAGGAGTTCTTGATGTGTTCGGCGTAAAGGGGAACGAACTCGCCGCGTTGGGCGGAGGTCATCTGGCCCCACGCCTGCTTGCCCAGACTCAGCATCGCCATGATGTCGAAGTCGATCATCTCCTCGGCGACGGCGAGGATTTTTTCGGTTTTCTGAGGCTTGGTGTAGTTGGCATCGTTAAGGACGTCGGTGATGTAGGTGACTTTCGTCTCGACGAGGTCGTGGAGGTATTTGGTCTCCTTGACATCCTCGGCGGAAGCCAGCGCGGGGAAAATCAATCCCGCCATCAAAATCAATGAGGTAAAAATATTGCGTCGTGTCATTCTTCAATCGCCTTTATTCTGGATTGTTCATAGATATTTTTTAGGAAGGGGTAGAGGTCCACCGCATCCTTGCGCATACTTTCGTACAGTTTGTAGTTTAATGAGCTTTCGTTAACAAGATAGAAACTCTGGGATGCCAACCCCTCGACATAGGTTTGTGCAAGTCTTCGATGATCTCCGGTGTAGACCGTGGGGTCGAGATACCAGTCGGGCCAGAGGCTGACGGTGTCGCGAAGGTTCGATGGCCCCAGTACGGGAAGGACCAGATGAAAACCCGGTCCGACGCCGTAGTAGCCCAGGGTCTGACCGAAATCCTCGGGATGGGCGTCGAGGCCGAACCAGTCGGCAGCGGGATCGAAGATCCCCAGGATGCCGACGGTGGAGTTGATAAGGAAGCGGGTCGTCTCCTCGGCGGCGTGGGAGACCTTGAACTGAAGCAGGTTGTTGACGATGCGGACCGGGGCCTTGATGTTCTTGAAGACGCGGGAGACCGCAAGGCGTCCCGGGCTGGGAACGACCGCTTCGTAGCCGCGGGCGACGGGGAAGAGGGCGTTGATGTAGACGAAGTCGTTGAATCTGGTCATAACCCGGTTATAGCCGCTGAGGGGGTCGAAATCATCCGCGACCGCCTCCTCCTCGGCCGGTGCGGAGAACTCCTCTTCGAAGCCGTCAAAGGCCTCGAAGGCATCGGGCGCAAAGGCCGCCTCTTCGGCCGCTGCGCCGTGCAGCATCAATGTGGCGAAACAGATCAGGATCAGACCAAAACGCACTACCGCTCCTTCCGGATGGGGCCGCGTCGAGGCGGCATCGCCCATAATTTGACATGATTATACTCATAATTTTTTAAAGGGGCGTAACAGGGGGCGCTGTGCTACAATGGAGTATGACTTTCACCGACCTGATGCAGCGCAGCGGCCTGATTGCCGCCCACCGCGGCAACCGTGCCGTCGCCCCCGAAAACACCCTGCTGGCGTTTCGCAAGAGTGCAGGGCGGTGCGATTTCGTCGAACTCGACGTTCAGTTCAGCCGCGACGGAGTGGCGGTGGTGATCCACGACGACACCCTGGCGCGTACGACAGACGTCGCCGATATGCACTGCTTCGCCAACCGTCGCCCCTGGCCGGTCGCCGCCTTTAGCCTCGCCGAACTGCAGAGCCTCAACGCCGCCGACTGGTTCTACCGCAGCGACCCATTCGGCTCTATCGCCGCAGGCAGCGACGCGGTCGATCCCCCGGCCCCGCAGAGTATCCCGACGCTGCGCGAGGCACTGCACCTGATCTCGGCGCTGGAGCTCTGTGTCAACATTGAGCTCAAAGACGTTCATTCTCTTCGCGACGACGCGGCGGTCGTTACGGCTATCGTCAATGCTGTACGGGAAGCGGGGTGCGCCGGGCGGGTCCTCTTCTCCTCGTTTTACCACCCCTATCTGCCCCTGCTGAAAGCGGCGGCCCCGGAGATCCCCGTTTCGATGCTGGTAGAGGGCCCGCAGTCCGGTGATCCCGTCGCCCGTGTGAAAGGTCTGGGGGTCGAGGGCTGCCATTGCGACGATGCCTCCGTCACAGAATCCATGGTCCGCGCACTGCGGGAGGCGGGCGTGTTCGTCGGGGTCTATACGGTCAACGATCCCGACCGCAGAAAGCAGCTTTTCGAGTGGGGGGTCAACGCCGTTTTCACCGACCATCCGGAGACCGATTCGTAGCGTCGCTGAAATCCTGCCGCTTTACCATGGCGTATTCCAAACCGGGAGTCCCCATGTATCATCTCATTACCACCCCTCCGTCGGAGGATCATGTTAAAGTCTACGGAATGCATGTGACCCAGGAAGATGCCTATGTGGATTATCGGGTCGTTTTGGAAGTTCTGACACCCGGCCAGCGCCGGGGTCTGGAGACTGTGTACGGTCTGCCCGAAGCGCGGCTGGAGGGGGAGGCGATTTTGATCCTCACCGTATCCAGCGGCGTCTAGAGCTGGCCGCCGAGCTGTTTGTGCAGGGCGTTGAGATCGCCGAGCACGTTGATGCCGGCGATCTTGCCGTTTCTGAAACGGAAAAAAGAGGCCCCGGAGTAGCAGATGCGGTTGCCGGAGGCTTCATACTCGAACAGCGGGCCCAGATGGGTCCCTGTGTAGGTGACGTAGGCCGCCGCCGACTCCCCTTCGCACACCAGCATCTCCACCGCGTGGTAGAGGTTGGGGAAGGCGCGAAACAGCAGTTCGGCGTACTCTTTAAACCCCTCGATGCCATTGGCCGTGATGTCCAGTGACCCGCGGAAGCGGATATCGGGGTCGAGCAGCTTGTCGGCTTTGGAAAAGTCCTTGTCGTTCCACATTTCGTAGTAGGCGTGGACCAGTTCTCTGTTTTCCATCGCGTTCAGTCCCTGTAGTTGGGTTTGTGCGGAAAGGGTTCGACGGAGGCGAACTCATCGTCATCCCAATCGTCGTAGTTCTCGTAATCAACGTCGAAGACCTTGTCGTAGCCCCGTTTCAGGAGCTCGTCATCGATCGCTTCGAGATGCATTCCCTTGCTTTCGCATAGTGCAATAATTTCGGCGATATCCGCCTCATCAACGCCGCCCAGTTCCAATTCCAATCGAATGTCGGAAATTTTCATCGGATCCTCGGTAAGAGTAAAAAAAATCAATCCAAAAGGAGGGACGTTTGAGGCGGCGTTTCGCCGTCGCCCCGAGCGGGACGTTTCATCCTCAAACACAGCCAATACAATACCAACGCCAGGAGGCGTCCGAACATTGACTCAGCGGCACTGTCGCCGCATTGAGTGGGTAGGGAAATTATACTCCATTTTTCGCCAATTTGCATTGACATTCGTGAATCACGTTACTCGATAATCGCATTGTGCCACTGTACCAGGCTGAGACGGTAGCCCCGGGTGACGGGACGCACTTCGTGGGCGTAGATCGGGTTACTGGGAAAGATGACCATACTGCCGGCTTTGGGGCGCAGGGTCACCATATTGCCTGCGGCGTCGCAGAGGTAGTTGAAGCAGAGCTCTCCACCGGAAAAGGTCTGTTGCGGATTGCCCGCGTCGCTGCAGGAAGTGGCGAAGAGGACTGTGGTGATCTTGCGCAGGGGCGCCACCTGCACATAGCCTACGGTCGCGCCGGTGTCGTCGACCAGTTCGCTGGAGTCGTCGGAATGCTTGATGTAGTGATCTCCGGTTTCGTAGGCGAGTGCCTGAACGGTGGTCGCCGTGGTCAGGGCGACGTTGAAAAAGGTTTCGATCTGCCGCTGGTGGGCCATGAAACACTCCATATAGGTTTCCATAAAGAGGTCGGGAAGGGCGTGTACCGCGGTTTTGCGGATCGCGGTGTCCTTTTCGGGAATGACGACCCCCTGCAGGGTCCCTTTGAGTTGCGCCGGTTCGGCATCGTCGTCGCTGCGTACACTCTTGACGATCGCTTCGCAAAGCGCCGGCGTGATAAAGTCGTCGATCACGAGATAGGGGAGGTCGTGGTAGGGGTTGGGCATCAGGCGCGTTTCGAGTTTCAGATCCGCGATGAAATCGTCGCAGAAAATGTGGTTGCTGATCTGTTGCAAAGGGACTCCGAAGGATAAAATGGCACTCCCGAAATCGGATGGATCCGCCGCTT
Organism: Campylobacterales bacterium; assembly: GCA_050297855.1. Classification (GTDB taxonomy): domain Bacteria; phylum Campylobacterota; class Campylobacteria; order Campylobacterales; family SZUA-545; genus SZUA-545. The sequence goes on along the minus strand of JBNKTC010000010.1, from coordinate 489,145 downwards.
CTATATCTCTTCCAAGGCCCGTGCTGCGGGGGCATTTTCGTTAAGGAAAAATTTAGCTGCAAATATTTTTTTTGGGAGTATAATTCCTGTGCGGATAGAAACAACGAAGTCTTGTACACCGGTGCTGCTTGGCGGTTCGCACCGATGTACGCCTGAGACGCCACGCGAATGTCGTTTTGTTCAGGAAAAAAGTACAGTGGTAAACTGTAATTCGCATCCTAACGAAACAATCTTATTGCATGATTAATCGGCCCTGGCCGGTTGATCTCCCACGGAGTATAAGTGCGATGCGATTGATCCCTGTTCTTATGGCCGCTACGCTGCTTTTCGCCGGTTCCCTCTGGGCCGAAGAAGAGAGTGACGCGACTACCCAATGTGATCAGACCTACGATAAATGTCTGGAAAAATGTGACCAGAACGCCGATGGTTCCGAAACCTGTTACACGGCCTGCGACGAAGCCTACGACAAGTGTCTTGTCGAAGCGCAGAAATAACGCTCTACCTACAAGAATCCCCAAAATCATCTCTATCCGTGCCAATGCCGCCGAATGCGGCGGATGGGTTATTCCGCGATCGATTCCGCTGATTTAAGTTTTAGTACCGGCCTTTGCAGCAGCAGACTGTTGGGATAGAAGACGGTATTGCCGTCGCCGTCGAGCAGCTCCACCTGGAAGAGGGTGATCTCGCGGATGGTTCCTTCGATGCTGTTTTCGCCGTCGATAATGCGGACCCGGTCTCCGACCCGTGCGGGGAAGTTGAAGAAGATGATGATGCTGGCGGTGACGTTGCTCAGGATCGACCACTGGGCGAAGAGGGCGACGCCGATGACCGCGAAGGCCGATGAAGCGATCAGGGAGATACTTTTGATATCGACGCTCCAGATAAAGAGCAGGGCGATGGTGACGGCGGTCACGAAGAGGATCGTGAAGACCCGGCTGATGTAAAAGACCCGCTTCTCATCCACCCCTTTGCGGGCGGCGATGCGCTGCAGCAGCCGGGTAAAGACCCGTTCGGAAAAATAGCCCGCGGCGACGGCGACGAGGCTCCAGAAAAGGGAGGTTCCCATGGGACTCCTTTGGTCGGTTGGTTGATGTCATTATACTCGATCCCACCGCTTTTTCGCTAAGATGTTGCACAAAGGAGCGGGTATGGATTACGGAGCGATTCTGGAAGAGATCTACGAGGAAATTCAGGGGTGCCGGATCGAGGGAAAAGTGGCCGACTACATTCCGGCGCTGGCGGCGGTGGACCCGAACCATTTCGCCATGTCCGTCACCTGCTTTGACGGTGCCAGCTACGGTGTCGGCGATGTTTCGACCCTCTTTTCGATCCAGAGCATCTCCAAGGTCTTTACTTTCACCCAGGCCCTGCAGTTCTACGGCACGGAGCTGTACGGCCGGATCGGCAGGGAACCTTCGGGCAACCCCTTCAACTCCCTGGTGCAGCTCGAGTACGAGCATGGCATCCCCCGCAACCCCTTCATCAACGCCGGGGCCATCAACGTGACCGACGCCTTGATCAGCCACTACGGAAGTCCCGGCGCGGCCTCCGAGGCGATTCTGGCTTTTATCCGAGATATCGCCGATGAACCCTCGGTAGACTATAGCCGCGTGGTCGCGGCATCGGAGATGGAGCACGGGTTCCGCAACCGCGCCCTGGCCAACCTGATGAAGAGCTTCGGCAACCTCGACAACGACGTGATCGAAGTGGTGGAAACCTATTTCCGCCACTGTGCGGTGGGGATGAATACACAGATGCTCTCCCGGGCGATGCTCTATCTCGCCAACCACGGGGAGGACCCGGTCAACGGGCGGGTCTACATCTCGCCCCAGCAGGCCAAACGGATCAACGCCGTCATGTTGACCTGCGGGCACTACGACGCGTCGGGGGATTTCGCTTTTCGGGTCGGGATGCCGGGCAAGAGCGGCGTGGGCGGAGGGATCGTCGCGGTGATCCCCAAACAGTTTGGCATCGCCGTCTGGTCGCCGGGCCTCAACGCCCAGGGCAACTCCCTCGCCGGGACCAGAGCGCTGGAGCTCTTCACCACCAAGACCGGCCTCTCGATCTTCTAGGGCGTTTGAACGGTTCTATTTCGAGACGATCCCCCGCATCAGCCGCCCCAGAATGTCCGCCCCGGTGATGATCCGGCGTTCGTCCCCCCAGACGAGGATGATATCTTTGTCGATGACGTCGTCCTCGACATGCTCGGGGTGTACCTGCAGACCGGGGAGGATGTCCCCCAGGGTGGCGTCGAGACTGGAGACAATCATCGGGCGGTGACAGTGGTGGTAGGGGTCGAAGGTATCGGGCTCCAGGAGGGCTGCGATGATAAATTCATCGGCATCCATCACCATTCGGGGAAGGCCCTGACTGTCGGTGAGGATGATCCAGGGGCGTTTGGAGCGGTGCACTTCGCGCAGGAACGGGTCATCGACCGACGGTGTGATGGGCGGAAAGAGGGGCCGGGTCCCTTCGAAGACCAGGGGAATGATACTTAGCGGGTCGATGGGCTCTCCCTCCTGCGCAACGGTCAGGTCGTCCATCTCCAGAAAGTTCAGCGCCCCTTTGCCCTCGGTACGGGTGATCTCCGTCGATTCGTCATGCATGTGCAGCCGCAGCATCTCTTCAATATCGCGCTCCCCGAAGAAGTGAACCGCTTCTTTGCCCAGCCAGAGGTCGAGCAGGATCGCCGAAGGCTTGGCGAGGGGGTAGAGCAACAGCTGGTAAAAACGGAGGATCGGGCTCAGCGCCGACGCCATGGCAAGGGCGTTGCGGGAGAAGTAGGCCTGGGGCGTGATCTCGCCGAAGAGGGTGATGATGAAGGTGGAGAAGAGAAAGGCGGTCACCCCCGCCATGACCGAATCCGCCAGAAGGGTCAGCAGAACGTTGATGCCGACGTTGCCCCAGAGGATCGTCGTCAGCAGAAAGTTGGAGTCCTCCCGCATCTGCAGGACTTTTTCCGCACTCTCGTTGCCTCGGGAGATCTCAATGTTGAGGCGCATTTTGCTGATGCTGAAAAAGGCGAGGTTGAGTCCGGAGAACATTGCCGACTGGGAGATGCAGAAGAGGATGCCGATCCAGGTAAAGAGATCATCCATAATTGATTGGGTTCCTTTGTTCCGGTCTACTTGAAGAGGGTGATCTTCTTCAGGCTTTCGACCAGATTGTTATAGAGATTGAAGCGCCCCAGAAGGCGCTTGAGCAGATGGTGCTCGACAAAACGGATGAAGGGGAAGAGTGCCAGCAGCAGCACGAGCATCAGCACCAGCAGGAAAACCACCTTCATGGTTCCCGTCGGGTCTTCGCTGAAGAAGAGGTTTTGGGTGTTCATCCCGAAAAATCCGACGATCAGGTTTAGGGGCAGAAAAACGCCCGAGAGCACCGTAAGCGTGTAGATATTGTTGTTGAGCTTGTCGTTTTTCAGCGAGTTGTAGTAGCTGTAGAGGGTATCGAGCTTCAAGGTGTTGAGGTCGGCGATGCGCTGGTAGCGGCCGAGGTGCTCGAGAATGTTGACATAGGGCTCGTTCGGGAAGCTTTCGTCCGTTGCGTAGAAGGCGACGTAGCGCCGGATCGTATCCTGAGAGCGCTCGAAGATCCGGTCCATTCGGGTCATATCCTTTTTGAGGTCGAACCAGATATCGAGGAAGATGGGCGAAATCCTGCGGTTGTAGAGCGAGTCCTCGAGATGGTCGATCTCCTCGATGTAGCGCTCGATCAGACTTTCGCCATGGGCGAGATGGTGATCGATCACCCTGTGGATTCCTTCATGGCGGCCTTCGAGCTGGTTGAAGTGCTCCGCTTCGCGGTCGTAGTGGTAGACATTGTCGTCGAAGATCACGAAGGGAATCGAAACACCGGTGAGCTCCTCGTCCCCCAGGGTAAAGAAGCGAGCGATCAGCAGACAGTAGTCGTCGGTTTCGAAAAAGAACGAGGCGTGCTGAGCATTGAGGATATCATCACGGTGCAGCGGGTCGATGCGTTCGAAGACCGTTTCGGCGACCACGGTGTTCATCGTCTCTCCTTCGTGGGGATGCTCGCTTCGGCATCTCCTGCAGTATGCGCATTATACACGAAATTTGTCAGCGCCTCTTTAGGGTGTCTCTATAAGGATTTCTCCGAAGAAAATGAACTATAATGGTTCTATAGATGCAATATGAGCCCGAAAGGATACGATGACGGGAATGATAGTGGAGGCCCTTTCGGGTCTGGGGATGTTTCTCTTCGGCATGTACTATATGGAGCTGGCCCTCAAGGAAGCGGCGGGATTGCGCTTTAAAAACTGGGTGCGCCACTCCACCTCCTCGACGATGAAGTCGCTCTTTACCGGTGCGGCGGCGACGGCGGTGCTGCAGAGCTCCTCCGTCGTCACGCTGATGACCCTCTCCTTCGTCAGCGCTTCGCTGATGAGCCTGCACTCGGGGATCGCCGTGATCTTCGGCTCCAACGTCGGGACCACCGCGACGGCGTGGATCGTCGCCACCCTGGGCTTCAAGGTGAAGATCGAGCTCTTTGCCCTGCCCATGATCGGGGCGGGCGGTCTGCTGCTGGCGTTCAACAGCTCCGGGCGTAAAGTGGCGGGGGTCGCCAAAGTGGCGATTGGCTTCGGGCTGCTTTTCCTGGGACTCGATATCATGAAAACGGCGATCGAATCCTTCTCGACAACCCTGGACTTTTCCGAATTCGCCGACTACCCGCTGATCGCCTTCGTTGCCATTGGGTTCGTGCTGACGGCGCTGATCCAGTCGAGCTCCGCGGCGACGGCGATCGCATTGAGTGCGCTTTATGCACAGATCCTTGTTTTTGACCAGGCGGCGGCAATGGTCATCGGCACCAATATCGGAACTACTGTGACGGCGATTCTGGGGGCGATCGGCGATATCCCGGACAAGAAGCGGGCCGCCGCGGCGCACTTCCTGTTCAACGTCATCACCGCGAGTGTCGCCTTCGCGATGCTGCCGCTGTTGAGCCATCTGCTGATGTCGACGTTGGGCATGGACGGTGACCCCACGACGGCGCTGGCGCTCTTCCACACCATCTTCAATGTGATAGGCGTCGTGCTGCTCGTGCCCTTTATCGGCCTGTTGGCGAAGTGGCTGCGCAAGCGCTTCATCACCAAAAAGCCGGTGGCGACCCGCTTTATCCACAATGTCGATCCCACCATCCCCGATACCGCTATCGTCGCGCTGCGCGACGAAGCAAGCAGCCTTTTCGTCAAGGCCCTCAAGTACGCCCTGCTGCTGATCCACGTCAAACCCGGGGATCTCTTTATCAAAAAATTGAGTGGCAAGGATCTGATCGAGCGTAACCGCGAACCCATCGAGTTCGACCACAAGAAGAAGTACGACGCCATCAAGGAGATCGAGATCGCCATCGCCGAGTTCATCTCCCGGCTCAACCAGCAGAACCTGAGTCTGGAACAGGCCCAGAGCGTAGAGAAGCTGCTGGTCTCGGTCCGGGAGAGCGTCTATGCCGCCAAGATTCTCAAAGACGTCAAGAACAACGTCAACGAGTTCTCCGAAAGTGAACAGCAGAGTGTCCTGAACCTCTACGACGCCATCCGCGCCAACCTTGCCTATACGATTCTGATACTGATCAACGGGATTCAGGAGCGGTGGGATCGCGACGCGTTCGACGCGAAACTGGCCCGCTCCCGGGAGGAGAACATGCGCATTCTGAAAGAGGGGTCCCAGCTGGTGAGCGATCCGGGGGTCAACGACCGCATGGTCGTCTCCCTGCTCAATACCAACCGCAGCGTCTATATCGCGATGCAGTCACTGCAAGACGCTTCCGAAGCGGTGCTGCTGACGTTCAGTCTGGAAGAGATGCTGTAAGGACGGGGCGCATCACGCGCCGATGCGGTCTTTGCGCGGGCGCCGTTTCTTGGGCGGCTCCTCGGGGTTGACGTTTTTGGCGATATACTCCATGATCTTGCCCGCGACGTCGAGGCCGGTGGCCTTTTCGATCCCTTCGAGTCCGGGGGAGGAGTTGACCTCCATCACCAGAGGTCCCCGTTCGGAGGGGATCATATCGACCCCGCAGACCCCCAGCCCCATCGCCTTGGCGGCTGCCAGCGCCGTCGCCTTCTCTTTGCGCGAAAGCTTGTAGACCGTAGCGCTGCCGCCCTGGTGGAGGTTGGAGCGGAACTCCCCTTCGGCACCCTGGCGCTTCATCGCCCCGACCACTTCGCCGTCGACGACGATGGCCCGGATGTCCGCGCCCCCCGCCTCGGCAATAAACTCCTGCACCAGAAGGTTGACGTCCATGCCGTAGAAGGCGTCAAGAACAGACTTGGCCGCTTTCTGGGTCTCGACGAGGACGACGCCGACCCCCTGCGTTCCTTCGAGGATCTTCAGCACCAGCGGCGTGCCGCCGCTGAGTTTGATGATGTCCTTGGCGTCGGATTTATTCGACGCGAAGACGGTCTTGGGCATGTCGACGCCGTGCTTGGAGAGGATCTGCAGGCTGCGCAGCTTGTCCCGGGAGCGGGAGATGGCCAGCGAACCGGCGACGCTGAAGACGTTCATCATCTCGAAATGGCGCACCATCGCCGTACCGTAGAAGGTGCGGCTGGCGCCGATGCGGGGGATGATGGCGTCGGGGGCATCGATCTGCTCGCCGTTGTAGTTGATTCTTAGCTCTCCTTTGAGGATCTCGATACTGAATTTCAGGTAGTCGAGCACCCGCACGGTCCAGTTTCGGGCTTCAGCGGCTTCGACGAGCCGACGGGTGGAGTAGAGCGAGGGGTTCCGGGAGAGAATGTAGAGGGTCACGTTGCATCCTTTTTTGCTGCTTGGTATTGGAGGGCGACGTCGACGACGAAGCGGCCTTCGAGATATTTGCGTCCGATAAGCATGGGGTATTTCATGCTGGCCCGGTCGGTCAGGGAGAGTTCGGTCTCATACACCTGCCCGAAAAGCTCCAGGGCGGTTTTGACGAAGATCCGCTCCTCCACGGTGCCGTTGGAGCTTTTCACCCGGCGCACTTCGTGGACGGGCAGAACCGTGTCGCGGTCGTGGTAGTCGGGGTGAGAGTCGTCGAGCAGACGGAACCGGACGTGGGTGCCGTCGGCGTCGAGCCGGATGTCGTCGCAGTGGATCGAACAGGAGTAGGCCCCCGTGTCGATCTTGGCATCGATGTCGGCAAAGTTGAGTTCCGGTAGGGAGATATACTCGTTCCGTCCGATCGTCAATCTCTTCATACGCTCCTCCCTGCGGGCCATTGACGCCTTTTTTGCGCCGTTTTATGCTAACATTTTACACTATTGCGTCTCAATACTGTTACAGATTGAAAGATACCTATGAAAGATATACCATTCAGCATCGCGGGGACCGACGTTCCGGCGGGCAGTACGCGCCAGATCGATGTCGCGCTTCCCGGACTCTATAACATTCCCGCGTCGATTCCCGTACAGGTGATCCGGGGCCGCCGCAAGGGGCCTACCGTCTTTATCAGCGCCGCCATCCACGGCGACGAGCTCAACGGGATCGAGATCATCCGCCGCCTCAAACATCTGGCGCTGATCAAGAAGCTTAAGGGCACGCTGATCCTCGTCCCCGTCGTCAACGTCTACGGGCTTAACACCCTGTCGCGCTATCTCCCCGACCGGCGGGACCTGAACCGCAGTTTCCCCGGTTCCACCAAGGGCTCTCTGGCGGCGCGGATCGCTCGGATCTTCTTCGACGAGATCGTCCGGAAGTGCGATTACGGCATCGACCTGCATACCGGGGCAATCCACCGCACCAACCTGCCGCAGATCCGCACCAACGTCAAAAATGAGGAGACCCTGAACCTCGCCAAAGCCTTCGAAGCGCCGGTGGTCCTCCACTCGGAGCTGCGCGACGGTTCGCTGCGGGCCGAGGCGCAGGAGCACGGGGTGCCCATTCTGCTTTACGAAGCGGGGGAAGCCCTGCGCTTCGACGAGACGGCGATCAAGATCGGGGTCAAGGGGATCGTCAATGTGCTGCGGGCCCTGGCGATGCTGCCCCAGACCAAAAAACGGCGCTACCGCAATCCGCTCATCTGTAAGAGCAGCCACTGGACCCGCGCCCCCGAGAGCGGCATCCTGCGGACTCTGCGCGGCCTGGGGGATTCGGTCAAAGCCGACGAGATCATCGGCTATGTCGACGAACCCCTTGGGGAGGAGAGCTACGAGATTCGTTCCAAATTCGACGGGATCATCATCGGCAAGAGCCAGATTCCGCTGGTTCAGGAGGGGGACGCTATCTTCCACATCGCCCGCTTCGAGGACCTGGATATCGCGGAGAACCGCATCGAATACTTCCAGGAAGACGCCATCGCCCACAGCGACATCCACGGTCTTCACGTCGAGGACGTTATCGAATAACCCTCCCTGCGGAGGGAACGTCTAATGTCCCCCGAAGGGACCGAACCACTCCATCAGCCCCATCACGATCTCCACGGCGATCAAAACGATGATGATCCACTCCAGGAAGGAGCTATGGTCGTGGTTGGTCAGATCCATCACCATCATGACGTCGTCTTTGATGTTGTCGAGTTTGTAGGTGACGATGTCGAAGCGGTCTTTGAGTTCGAGGCGGTAGGCGAGGGTGTTGTAGAGCATCTCCGCCTCCTCGTTGTCCCAGAGGATGTTGGGTTTGTCCAGCAGGTGCAGGTCGATGAGGATGTCGTGGCGCAGCAGGGCCAGCTCTTTGGCAAAGCCGGCGAGCCGGTTGCGCCGGAAGATGGAGTGGCTTCCGGCGGCGTCGAGCAGCTGCCGGCTGCGTTCGTGGTAGTCCGACAGGCGCCGCTCGAAAAGCTCCAGCGCCACGCTCTGGGAGATGACATGGGCGATGATGAGCATCTGCAGCAGGGAGTAGGCCTTGAGGGTGATGGTGTCGTTGTCGATGGTGTGAGCCAGCACGAGGCCCGGATCGAAACGGACGGGATAGTCCTGATAGATGCCGCTCCCCTCGAAGATCTCCGTTTCGTCAAAGCCCAGGGTTTCGATCGCTTCGATGATGCGGTCGCGGGACCAGTTGATCAAGGTCAGGACGTTAAAGGGCGTATAGGTGATCAGCGCCTCGCCGTCCTCGGCGTAGTAGGTGGCTTCGATGCCGCGTTTGAAGCTGAGGCCGAGGGCCTCCTCCACTTCGCCGCGCTCCATCGGGCGGGGCAGGTTGAAGGCGATGAGTTCGAAGGATTGACGTTTCATATTTTGACTCCTAAAGCAGCATGATGCTGGCGAGGCCGAGAAAGCTGAAAAAGCCGACGATGTCGGTGACGGTCGTCAACAGTACCGAAGAGCCCACAGCGGGGTCGATATCGGCCTTTTGCAGCACCAGCGGGATGACCGAACCGAAGAGCCCGGCGGAGAAGAGGTTGATCACCATAGAGAGGGCGATGACCACCCCCAGCATGGGCATGGCGAACCAGAGCCAGGCGACGATGCCGATCACTACGGCGAAGATAATGCCGTTCATCAGAGCGAGGTAGACCTCCTTGAAGATCGTCTCGCGGGCGTCGCCGCCGCTGATCTCCCCCAGGGCCATCTGACGGACGGTAACGGTGAGGGTCTGGGTTCCGGCGTTACCGCCCATGGAGGCGACGATGGGCATCAGGACCGCCAGAGCCACCAGCGACTGGATGGTCGTGTCGAAGAGGCCGATGACCACCGAGGCGGCGACGGCGGTGAGGAGGTTGATTCCCAGCCAGAAGGCGCGGTGCTTCCCGATGTGGATCAGGCTCTCCTCCTGCTCCGCCTCCTCGCTGACCCCGGCAAGGTTGTAGAGCTGGCCGGTGGCGCGCTCTTCGATGATGTCGTAGATGTCGTCGGAGGTGATGCGCCCCAGTAAGATGCCCTCGTCGTCGATCACAGCGACCACGCTCATGTCGTAGTTGGCGGCGACTTCGACGACGTCGTGAATGTCATCAGTCGCTTTGACCGAAACGGTGTTGATGCCCGATTCGATCACGTCGGCGTAGCGCTCTTTGGGTCCGAGCAGGATGAGGTCTTCGAGGGGGATGGAGCCCAGGAACTTCCCGGCGGGATCGACGACGTAGACCTGGTAGACGTTGTCGATCTCCCGGGCCGCCTTGAGTTTTTTGAGGCGGCGGATGGAGTCGCCGATGAGCTCCTCGGTGGTGGCGCTGAAGAGCTCGGTTTGCATATAGGCGCCCGCTTCGTAGTCGCCGTAGGCGATGAGGGCTTCGAGGGTCTGGCGGTCCTCTTCGGGGAGGCTCTGGAGCACTTCGCCGGCGACGGCCTGGTCCACCTCCTCGATGTTCCGGATCAGCTCGGCGGCGTCGTCGGTGTCGAGGACGTTGGTCAGGTCGGCGATCTCTTCGGGGCTGAAGCGTTCGATCACCTCTTCGTGACACGCCTTGGGCAGCTCGATGAGTACCTGGGCGCGCAGCTCTTCGGGCAGGGCCGCCAGCTCGTCGAGGTAGGCGGCTTCGTCGTAGTCGCGCAGCTCCAGGAGCAGTTCGGCGACGTCGTAAGGGTGCACGGTGACGTCGCCGCTTTCGAAATAGCCACGGACGGTCTGCTTGATGGTCTCGATCAGTTCGGGAGGCGGGGTGCGCATGACGATTCCTTTCCTATCAGATTACTTGCAAAGAACCAAAAACCGACTTAGACGTTGATCTTTTCATTGACCAGATTTTTCTGCCGGGTGATGACCGTCTCGTCGTTTTGGACGATGCGGCGGAACTTGGCGAAGAGCCGGTACTCGATCACCACCGCGACGAGTCCCAGAACCGCCAGCAGGATCAGGACGCGCCCCAGCGGAACGTCGAGGGCGTCGAAGAGCATCGCCGCCAGACTGCCGGTGATGATGGCCGCGGAGACGATGAGCGAGCGCAGCATCAGGTAGTCCTTGAGGGCCATCTCGTCCTGCATGAAGTCGATGGTATGCACCCGCGAGATTTCGAAGGTGATCGCCTGCAGGGTGAAGAGGCTCAGCATCACGTAGGTGAAGAGTACGATATCGACCCCTTCGAGCATATAGGCGGCGATCTGCACCAGATCGAGCACGATCACGAAGGCGTAGATGCGGTAGATCTTCACCTGCCGGAACAGCGGCTGGATAAAGCCGTCGGAGGCCCCCAGCAGCATGTAGAAGCTGATCATGAAGACCGGCAGGTGGGTCCCCTCCAGCTTGGTCAGAAAGGGCATCAGCACCCAGTCGATGGCGGTGGTGAGAAAGAGCACCGCTCCCTGAAGACGCAGCATCCGGGTCCGGGAGAGTTCGCGCAGCAGACGGCGGTAGTGTCTAGCGGGCATGGTGTCGCTCCATCAGCAGGGCGTCGGCCCCGTCGCGGTAGAAGCCCGGAAGCCGCCGGATCTCTTCGAAGTTGAAGCGGCGGTAGAGGGCGAGGGCGGCCGCGTTGTCGCACCGGACTTCGAGCCGGGTGCATTCACCCCCCGCCGCCGCGAGTTCTTCCAGCGCGGCGGCGAGCAGGGATGCCCCCAGCCCCTTGCCGCGGCACGCTTTGGCGACGCCCAGGGAGTAGAGCTTGGGGACCCGGCGGTGCAGCAGGACCAGCACGTAGCCGCAGAGGTGTTCGCGCTCTTGCGCGACCAGCAGGAGGCTGTGGCCGAGATGGTAGCGAAACGCCCGACGGGTAAGGGGGAAGTCCGCATCGCGGAAGAGGGCCGTCTCCAGGGCGGTTAGCGCACCGAGGTCGGCGGCTTCGGCAGGACGGATGATCATGGTTACTTCTGGTAGACGGTGTACTTGGGTACGAGTTTGAAGGGGCGGTAGGACATCTTCACCTTTTTGAGGTTCTCAAATCCCATGTCGTCCCCGACGTTGATGTAGGCGATGCTGTAGTGCTCCTTGAGGAGTTTGGAGAACTCCCGGAAGATGAACTGGGCACAGCCGAGTACCTCGAAATCGGTCTTTTCGATGATGACCGAGGCGGTGTCGGCGTTGATGCGCTCCCCGGCGGTGAAGCCCTTGACCTCGCCGTCGATATAGAGCACCAGTCCGACCAGCTTTAGTTCGTCGTAGTGTTTGAGCAGCCGTTTGACGGCGTAGCGCTCCTGATGGATTCCTTCGAGGAACTGCTCCGCCTCGGCGGTGGGCATGTACTTGACCCGGTCGGCGACCCATTTGTCGAAGAGCGCGATTACCGCGTCGTGGTGCCGTACGGCGTCGAGGGGTTCGATGCGATGGTCGGGGTAGGACTTGACGAACTTGTTGATCTCGGTGCGCTTGGTGTGGTAGCTGTTGCCGCGCAGTTCGATGAGGCGGTCGGCTTCGTAGACGTAGTCGACCAGTTTCTTCTCGACGAGATAGTGTTCGAGCATCTCGAACATGCTCTGCGCGTCGTCTTCGGACTGGACGAACTCCTCGATCATGGAGGCCTGTACGTAGTCGATGCGGGCGTAGTAGCGGGAGCTGTTGTTGGCGTTCATGATCTCGAAACAGCGCACCATCGCGTCGGGGATGTTCTTCTGCTTGCCCAGGGGCGGCAGCAGCATGGTCAGCTCGCCGCCGGTCATGACGAAGAGGCAGAAACATTTGTTGATCACGGCGTAAAACCCGCTGCTGCGCGAGAGCCAGATGTAGTTGGCGGCAAAGGTGTAGTCGCTGATATCGACGTCGCGTTTGGCCAGGTATTTTTCAATAAGAGATTTAGCCTCCATTCCGAAGGGTTTGAGGGTCTGTTTTTTGACGGTGAGATTCGCCATGGCGGGATGCCTTAGTTGGGATGAAATGCGGAATATTACTCCTTTTTTTCCGTTTTGCGGCAACAATTTTCAAAGCCGCTGCAACCGCCTGTTTTTAGGCCTTCCAGACGTTTTTCCTGGGTCAAAAAGCGGGGGATGGGGTGCAATTGGAAATGCAGCCATGAAGTTTTTGCGCTACCATCTAAAAAACGGAGTAATATTCCGCATATCATATCTCCTGACGGATCTGCCATGAACGAGCCCGATCTTACCCCGGAGCAGCGCGAAGACGCGCTGCAGCGTTACCGCGAGGACCTTGCCCTCGAACCCTATCAGGCAGAGCTGGTGAAGCTCCAGCAGCATATCGAGCGTCACGGCCTCAAGCTGATCATTCTCTTCGAGGGGCGCGACGCCGCGGGGAAGGGGAGCGTCATCGGCAGCGTCAGCCGCTTTATGAACCCCAAGCACTACCGCATCGTCGCCCTGGGCAAGCCTACGGAGGAGGAGCGGAGCCAGTGGTACTTCCAGCGCTACATCAAGCACTTTCCCAAGGGCGGCGAAGTGGTGCTTTTCGACCGCAGCTGGTACAACCGGGCCATGGTGGAGCCGGTCTTCGGGTTCTGCACGCCGGAGGAGCATGCGCTCTTTATGAAGCACATCGTCCCCTTCGAGGAGTCGCTGGTCGAGCACGGGACGGTGCTGGTGAAGCTCTACTTCAGTGTCAGCAAGGAGAAGCAGGCGGTCCGCTTTGAACAGCGCCGCACCGACCCGCTGCGGCAGTGGAAGCTGAGCGAGATCGACCTGCAGGCGCAGAGCATGTGGGAACAGTTCACCGAGACGAAGTACCGGATGCTGGAGCAGACCGGGCACGACGCGGCGCCGTGGCACGTCATCCGCTCCAGCGACAAGCACAAGGCGCGGCTGGAGACCATGAAGCTCATCCTCAATCAGTTCGACTACGACGGCCGCGACCGTTCGCTGAACTTCGAGCCCGATCCCAAGACCCGCTTCACTGCCGCGCAGGAGCTGGCGCTGATGGACAAACGGCGGGAGAAGGAGCACTCATGAGCGAGACGCTGCGCCCCTACCGTGGCTTTCTGGACACGCTGAAGCACTTCATCCGCCGTCCGTCGGTGGTGGGGGCGGAACACCCCTTCTTCCTCTCGCTCAAGCGAGAACTCGACGAGATGGGGATCACGACGACGCTCTACGAGGGGCTGCTGGTCGCCGAGGGGAGCGCGCCCGAGCGCGGGATGCTCTCGGCGCACATCGACCGTCACGGGCTTATCTGCACCGGGCCCAACGAGTTCCAGTACGCGGCGTTTCTGACCCAGAACCGCCCGGACCTGACGGGGGACTCGGTGGCGGAGCAGACCTATATGACCATCGCCGAGCGGTTCCGGGGAGAGCAGGTGCAGGCGTACGAGCCGTGGTCGGGGAGCTATCTCGGCCTCGGGGTCATAGACAATGCCTACATCTGCGAGCGGCGCCGGAACCTGGTCTTTGAGGTGGAGGGGCTGGAGCATCTGCTTCCGGGGACTCCGGTGGCGTTTGTGGACCGTCTGCGTCAGGAGAAGGGGCTGCTCTCGGCCCAGCTCGACAATGTCTTCAGCGCGGCGGTCATCCTCTATCTCTACCGGGCGGGGTACAAGGGGACGGCGTTTTTCACCGCGCAGGAGGAGGCGGGGCGGAGCTGGCGCTTCCTGCTGGAGTGGTTCCGCCGCTGCGACCGCAGTACCGACCGGCTGCTGGTGCTCGATACGAGTCCGTTCCCCAGCCGCGAACACGCCGACGCCCAGAACCTCGTCCTGCGCCACCGCGACGCCAACGCGGCCTTCGACTCTCCGCTGACGGCGGAGATCGAGGCGCTTTGCGCGGAGCTGGGGATCACCTACGACTTCAAGGACCGCTACATCGAGGAGCAGAACCTCAAGCTGGCGGAGCAGGGGCTCAAGACGAGTTCGGTGGGCAGCACGGAGATGGGGCGCATCATCGTCGCCAGCGAGGGGAGCATCCAGGGTACGACCTTGCAGGTGCCGACGACGGGCTACCACACGACTTCGGAGACGGTCTGCGTCAAGGCGGTTTCGAGTATGCTGGAGCTTTTGAAGCGAATGTATGTCGATCCTTAGGGGGTCGACGGTACTTTTTTCCTCTCTTTTTTCTTTTCTCGTTATTTCCAAAATGTATATTTAACATTGAAATCCGCCGATAGAGCAACATTTTGTTAGGCTATTGGGGTGATATCGGTAATAGCTAACATTTGGGAAAAGCTTTCTATTGCTTTAAAGCTCAGAATAGTGGGAAAATATGACAATATGATATGAAATTAGGTTAAAAATAATGGCTTAAAAGTTAATAGTATGCTAAAGTGTATACCTATTAATAGTTCTATATTCTACAGTACAAACCAAATCAAGTAAGGACTAAGCGTGAAAAGTATTGGGTTTTTTAATAACAAAGGGGGTGTTGGAAAAACCACACTACTCTGTAATCTCGCTGCATCACTTTCGATAAAGCATAATAAAAAAGTACTAGTCATTGATGCAGACCCTCAATGCAACGCATCTGCGTATTTACTTCCGGAGGAAAATCTTCAAGAAATTCTTATGGATGATCAACATTTTAGTATAGATTCATTTTATGAACCAATTAGGCGAGGCCGAGGCTATCCAAATAACTTACCAACAATTGTAAGAAGTGATAGATTTCGAGTTGACTTAATTGTAGGTGACCCTAAACTATCAATTCGGGAAGATCTTCTTGCCACGGATTGGGCCGCTACTAGAAATGGAGATCCAAGAGGATTCCAAACAACATATGCTATCAAAGAACTAATAAGCCGGTTAAATCAATATGATTATATTTTAGTAGATATGGGCCCATCCTTGGGCGCATTAAATCGTTCGGTATTACTCGCCGTAGATTACTTTTTAATGCCTCTCTCCGTCGATATCTTTAGTATGATGGCAGTAGAAAATATAATCAAATCTTTAGATTCATGGAAAAATGCATTAGAAGATGCAGTTGAACGCCATAATAGAGAAGAAGGAGAATACTTCCAAATAGCAGATCAAAATGTTTGTTGGAATCTAAATTTTGCTGGTTATGTTATGCAACAATATCGAGCCAAGACAAAAGATGGAATAAGGCAAGCGGTTGGTGCTTTTGAAAGAATTATTTTTAAACAGAAAGAAGAGATTGAACAATTATGTAGATTCTTTGATGTAGAGCCAAGTGCAGCTGAACTTGGTGAAATCCCTACTCTGAGTAGTGTTGTACCTTTATCGCAACAAGCTCATGCACCAATATTTGATTTAGGTGCAAAAGATGGTGTTGTGGGGGCGCACTATGTACGAGTTGCTGAAGCTGGAGAGTTTTTCCTCAAAATATCAGAAAAATTTATTGAGAGAATAGATTGATGATAGCATGGAATCCTGAATTAATTGAAGCTATTGCGAGGCGTCGTTGCGTAGTTGTCATTGGAGCTGGAGTCTCCAAAAACTCTCAAAACAGTGAAGGAAAACGACCTGCCACATGGGAAGAGTTTTTAAGAACTTGTGCAACTGGATTGAATGATAGAGAGTGTATAGACTCTCTACTTGAAAGAAAAGACTATTTAACTGCTTGTGAAGTATTAAAAAATAAACTAACCGCTGATGTGTTTATTAATAAAGTGCAAGATGAGTATCAGCGAGCTGGCTACAAAGCCGCTGAGATACATAAACATATCTACAAATTAGATGTGTCAATAGTAGCAAGCCCAAACTTTGATAATATCTACGATACCTATGCCGGAAGCGTTTCTGATGGCACAGTAGTTGTCAAAGACCATACTAGTAATGATACGGCAAATTATTTGCTGGGAGGGGATAATAGATTAATTCTTAAAACCCACGGCTCTGCAAATGATCCACAGAAAGTAATATTCACAAGGCAAGATTATGCAGAAGCACGAACAAAATATGTCCTTTTCTACGAAATATTAAAGTCACTCGCATTAACACATACATTTTTATTTCTAGGCTGTGGAACAGATGATCCAGATATCCGCATGCTTTTTGAAGATATACAGTTTGCTCACGGAAGAATGCCTTTTCATTATATGACACTGCCTAATGGAGAGGTGCATTTTGACGTACTCGCTATTGCATCAAAGTCTATGCGTATCAAGTTTTTAGAGTATTCACCAGACAATGGGCATCAAGAACTGACAGACTCATTAGCTGATCTTGTGTCAAAAGTTGAAGATTATAGAGCCAATCAATTGTGTAAATCAATGAAATGGTAATTAAGCATAGAACAAATCGTCGCACCTAATAAATGCCTCGCGGCATTTATTAGTGAACTCAAACGTTATCACTCATCTCCAATTGACACCATTATGTAATTACAATATAATTACTAAATAGAAGGAGTTCGATATGGCAACTTTAATTAAAATCGGAAATTCGCAAGGTATCAGACTTCCAAAAGCGATCATCAAGCAAGCGCATCTGGAAAACGTAAATCTGGAGTTTGAAGTTCTGGACAGTGGCTTATTGATCAAACCAGTTAACAATATTGGGAGAGAGACATGGGACGAAAACATCAAAACCGTTCTGGCGGTCAATAAGGGCAAAACAGACGAAGCGTTCCTCGAAGATCTTCTCGATGACAGCGATCTGGATGACTACGAATGGTAGCCGATATTAAAAGATTCGAGATATACCTGGTCAAATTGAATCCAACGGTCGGATCTGAAATCCAAAAAACACGCCCCTGCATCGTCATTTCTCCCAACGAGCTGAATGTCCTCAAAACTGTTATCGTCGCCCCCATGACCAGCAAAGGATTCGATTTTATCTTCAGGCCGAAGATAAAATTTGAGAACAAAAACGGGCTGGTGCTGCTGGATCAGATCAGAACCGTCGACAAAACAAGATTGATAAAAAAAATCGGCAACGTCGACGAAAAAGTGTCAAAAAACATATCAAATATGTTGGTGAAAATGTTTGAATACTAAGTGATAACGTCCGTGCCGAGCACTGAACGTGCCACGGTAATCCCCCCGAAAAGTAAGGCTTTTCAAAAGTAGAAAATTCTCATATACTGATGACAGGAGTTTTCTATGAACACAAATAGGTGTCAGGTCATTAATCTTCAATTTTCAACCGAAGAACTACAAATCACTTAGAAACTTTTCCATCTAAACATCAAACCTAAGAGGCCCAGCAATCATGCAACTCAAAACCCTCATCACCCTTCTCCTCCTCACCACAACAGCCTTCAGCTGGGAAGATCACCCAAAGATCGCCAAGCTCTTCAAAGACGCGAATATTCAGGGAACCTTCCTCCTCTACGACGTCACCGAAGAGACATTCACTGGCTACAACCAACCCCGCGCCGAAACCCGGTACATCCCCGCCTCCACGTTCAAGATCGCCAACTCCCTCATCGGCCTCTCCACCGGTGTCGTCAAGAGCGTGGATGAGGTTCTGCCCTACACAGGCCCCGACAAGCCCTTCATCGCCGCGTGGAAGGAAGACATGGGCCTGCGCAAGGCGATAGCGATCTCCAACGTCCCCATCTATCAGGAGCTGGCGCGGCGCATCGGTCTGGAGCGCATGGAGGAAGGGCTTGAGACGTTGCAGTACGGCAACCGCGACACCGGGGAGGCCGTCGACCGCTTCTGGCTTGACGGCCCGCTCAGGATCAGCGCCGTGGAACAGGTGCAGCTCCTCGCCCGGCTCGTCCAAAACCGCCTGCCGCTTTCTAAAAAGACACAGGAAAGCGTGCGGGAGATCCTCCTGCTCGAAACGGGACCGGAGTGGAAACTGTACGGCAAGACCGGCTGGCAGAACGCACCGGGGCAGGGGGTCGGCTGGTTCGTGGGCTGGGTGGAGCAGAAGGGCCGCCGCTACGTCTTCGCCCTCAACCTTGACATCACTGCCCCCGCCGACGCCGCCGCACGCACGAAGCTCTCAAAAGCGAGCCTGCGTCTTCTTGGGTTGATGTAGCGCCGTCACATTTCCTCTTCGTTCCCATGCTTTGCATGGGAACGAGATATATGCCAACATTTGCAATCGTTCTTGAAGGCTAACAATTTTCCCGATACAATAACTATAAACAACCATAAAGGTTATATCATGGCGACAATGACCTATGCCAACAGCACCGGAATGTTGATATGGCCCGCTTACGGAAGCTGGAATGCCGTCAGCGGAGGGTGGGGCGATCCTTTGCCTGTCGGGCTATATATAGTCGAACGGAGACACGTGACCGGGTACACTACGTCTATAGGAAAAGGGTTTCGGGATAAATCGGGAAAAGGTTTTTTTGTACCGCTGACACCGCAATTTAAGACCAGCAGAACGGGTTTGGGCATTCATCCCGATGGTAATGTTCCCGGGACACAGGGATGCATCGGCATCAAGAGCAGTGCGCGTACATTTTACGAAGCCATCGCGTCGACGGCACCGGGTGCCGAAATCACACTGCAGGTTACCCCTTGAAAGGAGTTGTCATGAGTCGTATTGTGTTTGGAGTATTGCTTCTATTGTTAGGTGCGTGTCATGCCGTGACGCTGAACAGTCAGGTTGAGCCTGTATTTCAGAAATACATGGAGTTGAATACTGACTTTATGCATGCATCGGATGCAGAGAGTCAAGCGGCGCGGGAACGTGTCGAGACGTATATGTACGGCGAATATTCAAAAGCCTTGGAGTTGCTGGAGCGTCAGTACTGCTCCGAACCTGATGATCAGGCCTTGGGAACGTTTCTGGATGTTTTGTCAGCAACGTCAAACTCCGCATTCGAGACCCCGTCGTTTGTTCTAGGGAAACTCTACATCTGCCAGCCGGATGAGATTGTCAAGATGATCCGCACCTTGGAACCGGAAGAGAAACGTTACATCGTCAAAACCCTTGACTGGGGATTTCAAAACGCAAGCTATGGACAGCAAGATACGATTGAAAACTATCCTGAACTTTCCAAACGCTTGCAGGTCTTGAAAGATGAAGTCGAGTAGCGCCGGCCTCTGCATCATAACAAGAGAACTGCTCGCAAAGCGATGTTTCTTTAGCGTTCAGGATGACACCGCTCGGAGGTAACATGCATAAAAGAGCGAAAGTACCGAGCCGCGTCATAGCATATACATTCCTTCTCCTCTCCCACCCCCTCCACGCCTCCGTCACCGCCGAAGCCGCGCCCATACTGCTCGGTGCGCTGGCACTGGCGGTCGTGCTGCTTCCGGGCATCAAGTATCTGACGGTCCGGCGTCTCTTTGCACTTGAGGGCAGGGGGGTGGGGTACTTCTACCTGGTCGGTGTGGGGGAGCTGCTGGCGGCATTGCTGGTAGTGGACCTCGACGGCGGGGTGATGGTCGCGGCATATCTGCTGGGTGCGCTGGGGATCAACCTGCTCTATTTTGCCGGCAGCGGACTACGACGAGGATGGGGGCCGGCAGTGAAGTGGGTCGTGTTGACGCTGATGACGCCGATGTTTCTTTTCTTGATCATGATGAGCATCGCGGCAACGGCATCGACGTAGCGATGAGGATCGGGGGCGTAACACCGCAACGCGAACCGTGCCGATAACTTAGCGAATGTCCGACGCTTCCAGCGGGCCGGGCTCGGCCAGGAAGAAGCCCTGCGAGCGGTCGATATCCAGCCCCTTGACGGTTTCGTACACTATTTCGCTGTGGACAAATTCGGCCACCGTCTGGATATTCAGTTTTTTGGCGAAATCGATGATGGTCTGGACGATGATGCGCGAGTACTCGTCATGGTCGATGTTCCGGATGAGCGACCCGTCGATCTTGATGTAGTCCACATGGAGTTTGATCATGTGTTCGAAGTTGGAGTAGCCCGAACCGAAGTCGTCGATGGCCACCTTGCTTCCCATAGCATGGGCCTGGGCGATGAAATCGGCTACGTTTTGGTAGTTGGCGATCCCTTCCGTTTCGAGGATCTCGAAAGTGATCTGATGTGCGACGCCGTGGAACGCTACCCGCTCTTTGATAAAGGCGATCGTCGACTCGTTGTTGATGTCGTCTACGGAGAGATTGACCGAGAAGCTGGCCCCGGTGCCCGCAAACCGCAGACAGCTTTGCTCGATGACGATCTGGGTCAGTTTATCGGAAAGCTTTGCCTTCTTGACCACGCCGAGAAATTGCCCCGGTGTGACGATGGTGCCGTCCTCTTCCCGTAAGCGGATGAGGGACTCGTAGCTGACGATCGCTCCGGTTCGGTTGTCGAAAATGGGCTGGAAATAGGGGATCAGCTGGCCATGGTCGATGGCGTGTTTGAGCTTTCGTACCCAGATGATGTTGCTTTGATACTCCTGCTCGATGGAGTAGCGTTCGTCGTAGATCAGCTGCTGTTTGCCCTGTTTTTTGGCAAATTTCAGCGCAATGTCCGCTTTTTCAAGCGCTCCGTTGAGTTCGAGGGTCATACCCGCTGTGGCGCTGATGCTCACCTCGGTCTCATCGCAGAGGAACTGCATGCCGTCGATCCGGTGCATCACCTTTTCGGAAAACTCGAAAAGGGCCGCTTCGGCGATGGGTGCGTTGATGTGGATGGCGAATTCGTCGCCGTGCAGGCGGTAGACCTTGGCATATTTCTGCAGATACATCTGCCCCTCCAGGGCATCGGAGAATTCGATCAGGAGCAGGTCCCCGGTAGTGTGCCCGAAAAAGTCGTTGACCTCTTTGAAGTCATCGATGTTGATGATGATCAGCGCGCCGGAGCGGCTGAGTTCGAGCGACTCGATCAGGGCGACGCGGTTGGGGAGGTTGGTCAGCGCGTCGAAATAGAGACGATGGTGAATCTCCTTGGTCTTTTCGGCGACCTTCTGCTCCAGCTTGTGGTTGATGTCGTGCTGTAGCTTGGTGTACTCCTGTACCTGGGCCTGCATGTTGTTGAACGCCGTCGAGATCAGCCCGATCTCGTCCTGACGCTTCTCGAAGGGAAAATAGACGTTTCCCTCGGGTTTGTAGTTTCGCAGAATATTCCGGATGATGCGCAGCGGCAGCAGCAGCCGGTGGTAGTAGAAGCTGAGAATCAGCAAGATGACCAGCAAAATACCGGCGGGAATGATGGCGGAGCGCTGGTAGTCCTGCAAGGCGGTGATGTAGTGGTGGCTGGAGTAGAGCAGGCGAAGCTCTCCGAGCGTCTGCCGTGAATTGGGGTCGAGGATCGTTTTCTTGATATCGATGGTGGCCGGGGCCGTGCTTCTGGGCTCTTGGGGAATACGCAGCATGGTTTCGCCGTTGCTGATCACCGTTACGGATAGAACGTTCTGATTGTCGTAGAGCTGTTTGGCAAGTTGGGTTACGTTGTCGTTGAGCCCAAGATAGAGGTTGACCGAAAGCAGTTGGGCATAGGTTTCGGCAATGAATTCTGCTTTTTCGACCTCGGTATCGTAGAGCGCTTTTTCTCCGATCTGTTTGGTGACACCGAAAGTGATGACGATCATCACCAATGTTGTGGCAGCGGCGGTTACAATGATCTTCCGTGCGAGAGATCGGGTGAGTATATTACCTATCGACACGTGCGATAATCCATGAAAATTTATAGGTCATGATGGTATTATACAATTTTCTTCACGGATTTGCACACAACTGAGTGCAACCCTCAGAGGTCACAAACGGGTCTGATATGATTTTGTTTCATCTGTGTAATTTAATGATTAATTTTAAAAGATAATCCTAAATATTTATTAACAAAGGACGATACTTGATGCATCAATTCTCAGGATCCGAACCCGCTTCATGAAAGAAAATTCAGCCAGCACCACCGCCTATACCGTACTGCACGGCATTTTGCATACCGCGCAAAATCCCCGACTTGCATTTCTGGTCGATGACGAGGTCGTCACCGCATGCGAAACCCTGCTCGCCGCCTCTCCCGAGGGAAGGCAGCGCCTCGCGCAGCTGCGCAGCCCTGTGAAACGTCACATCCTCCCCCTGATGGAGTGGCTGCTGCTTCCGGGGATCACGCTCAACTACGTGCTACGGAAGAAGTACATCGAAGACCAGGTGCGCGACGCCATTGATGGCGGAGTCACGCAGATCGTCAACATCGGGGCGGGCTTCGACACCCTGGCGTGGCGCCTGAGCCGTCGGATGCCTTCGGTAAACTTTATCGAGATCGATCACCCCGCTACAAGTACCGAAAAACAGTCGGCCCTCTCCGCCGATACGGTGCCGAACCTGCATCTTCTCGCCGCCGACTTGAGCCGCGAGCGCCTGGAGTCGGCTCTGGGATCGTACGACGGGTTCGACCCCGCCCGAAAGACGCTCTACATCAGCGAAGGGGTACTGATGTACCTGTCTGAAGCCGATGTGGTCGCCGTCTTCGATTCGCTGCGGAGTCTCACGGGACCGGGAAGCCTGTTTGTCTTCAGTTGTCTTGAACCTCATGATAATGCCAAGAACACGATCCGGCCTTTACTGCGTCTGTATCTCAGAGTAAAAGGCGAACAGTACAATTGGTACCTCAAAGAGTCTGCACTGCCCGATTTTCTTCAGCGCCGGAATTATGAGCTCCATGAGGTCGTAAGCGGCGAAGATTATCGTAGGAGATATTTTGGCAGGGAGTACGAGGGCAAACTACTTGCGGGAGAATATCTCGTCAAAGCCGTTGTCATATGATTCATACAATTGAGTATTTCATTTAAGGAGCTTCCCGTTGTTTACTTTTCTTCATGTCACGGATCCGGAGTTGCTGGCCCGGATTCATCGTTTTAGATATGAAATTTATTGTGAGGAGTTAGAATACGGTCCGCCAAATGACGAGCTCGCCGAACGTGATCAGTATGACGCATACAGCGATCAGTTTGTGGCGCTCGATGCCGAGGGAAATGTCTGCGCCTCGATGCGTCTGGTCCACCACTCGCCCGTAGGCTACCCCACCGAAAACGGCCTCGATCTCCCCGACGAGGTGAAAATCTACCCGCGCGACAAGCTTGGAGAGATGTCCCGTATCTTCATCCACCCGAAGTATCGCAATATGAAAGATACCAAGACGCTGATCAGTACTATCGTCAAAACGCTGGCCTATGAGAAGCTCAAAGAGTATGGCATCGAGTACAGCTATGGTGCGCTGAGTCACTCCTTTCTTAAGCTCGTCAACATGTTCAAAATCCCCTATATGCCTATAGGACCGGCGCAAAAGTATGGCGGGAACGATTTCAGATTTCCTTCCATTCTCCATACCCGGGGACTCGAGCTCTACAATCCCCAAATATTAAGACAACAGCATAAAGAAAGGAGTGCTGAAGTATGACGTTCATTCAATTTGGAATCTTATTTAGGCTTGACTTAAATAATGAGTTTGTACTAGAATGCAATCACGTTCGAGGAGATGTTGCAATGGGGTGTATGCATATGAATAGCAGAAAGAGGTCCGAATGATGCGTCTGTTCGAAAGGGGCTTTAATCGTCGCTATTTCGGCGTTGTACTGGTTTCGGCATTTTCTGTGACACTGCTTCATGCAGATGAAAACGAAATCCTCAACAGCATCTCCAACGCCATGGACCACTACGAAACCGTCGCGACCTTGACCAAAAACAATGAACGCTACCAGCCCTACATCATCACGGTGTTCGAAGGCAAAGATATGGAGAAGCTCGGGATCAAAGATCTCGAAGAGGCGCTGACGCTTGCCCCGGGCGTCGACATCACCACCGACAACTTCAACAACCGGACCATGATCTTCCGCGGCTCCAACCCCCAGGCTTACGGGCAGACTAAGCTCTTCATCGACGGAACGCTGGTCAACGAAGTCTTCTTCGACTCCTACACCCAGTACCTCAAAATGCCCATCGAGATGATCAAGCGCATCGAGATTACCCGGGGGCCGGGAAGCAAAACCGACGGGGTCAATGCTTACGCCGGTTCGATCCACGTCATCACCTACGCCGAAGCGTTCGAGGAGTTCGAGTCCAGTGACAAAGTCGTCTTCAAAGGCGGCTCCTACGACTACGTGATGGGCGGCTTTGTCAAAAGCTTCCAGATTGAGGACTTGAGGGTCGTGACGGACTTCTACTATCAGCAGGACGACCGGCAGCTTTACGCGGGGCAGGACGGTTACTCCCAGGGGAGTATGAGTTTCGACCCCTTCTATGACAACCGGGCGCTCTCGCGCAAGGGGGACGCGCCGGTCTGGGTCAAAAACTGGAACCTCGGTATCACCCTCGACTACAAGGCTTTCTACCTTAAAGCGCGCAACAACGCCTATACCCACGGCAGTGCTTACGGCATCAACTGGTTTCTGCCCGACCATGACGACCACCAGGATCTGCCGAGCCAGTATCTCGAACTCGGGTATGACCGGAGCGTCGGCGACTTTGCCGTCAACCTTAAAGCCGGGATTAAAAACGACAGCTGGGGACATGAAGCGCGTCTGGGACC
Source organism: Campylobacterales bacterium (assembly GCA_050297855.1). Lineage (GTDB taxonomy): Bacteria > Campylobacterota > Campylobacteria > Campylobacterales > SZUA-545 > SZUA-545. The sequence goes on along the minus strand of JBNKTC010000010.1, from coordinate 464,116 downwards.
CGACGGGTTCAGTTTTTTCAACTACTATCAGTATATGACGGGTGATCCGGCATTCGACATTACGGACGGAGTAACATTCTACGATGCCAGTGGCCGACACTATGCCAAACAGCGTTCGCAGTACACCTCGGAGTTCCTTCGCTACACCGGCTGGAGCGATCATACGATTACCTTGGGACACCGTTACCTGAAAGAGGAGACGTACGATACCGCTACCAAAATTACCGATTGGGGGACAGGTACCGGTCTGACCGATTACTCCGACGACCTGCCGTTTTTTGACAAAGACGCTGCCCGGGAGACCAACGTCATCTCTTTGCAGGACGAGTTTTACGCCAGCGATGCTCTGAGTTTCATCTACGGCGTCAGCTGGGAGAAGACGACCTACACGGACCCCATGGCGGACCCCCGCTTCTCTCTGGTCTATCAACCCGACCGGTCCAACATCTTCAAGGTTATCTACAGCCGTTCGCACCGCAACCCCTCCTGGCAAGAGATATTTACCATGTACAATGCGTCGCGGTGGGGGAACCCGGATCTCGATCCCGAACGTGTTACCGCCTATGAAGCCTCCTATATCAGGAACTTCTCGGTGGACAGCTACCTGCAGGCCAATATCTTCCGTCTGGAGAATCGGGACCAGATCTACTACGAAGCTTCAAGCCCCTCCGAACCCACCTTTTTCAATGGCAACGGCACAGACATCTACGGTACGGAGCTGGAGTTCAAGGGCAATCTGACGCCTTCGGACCAGCTCTACCTCAGTTACTCCTATGTCGACGGGGAAGATACCGATGGCGCACCCCTGGCCAACGTCGCCAAACATATGGCCAAAGGGTACTACCTCTACAACCTCAACGCTTCCTTCTCCGTCAGCGGCATCGTCCGATACGTGGGATCTAAAAAACGCCTGCCTTCCGACAGCAGAGACTTTGTGGACGCCTATACCAAAGTGGATGCCACCCTCCGTTACGCACCTCCGGGCCGCAGTTACAATCTGACCCTCACCGGCAAAAACATTACCGATGCCGACATTCGCTATCCTGCGGAGTTCTATTATGCCGAAGACTACCGTCAGGAAGGGCCGAATTATATGGTCACTTTCGGGATGGAGTTCTAAGATGAGAAAGCTTCTTTTTATCCTTTCGCTTCTGACCTCGACCCTCTTCGGGTACAGCTACAATGATCTGGTGGTCAAAGCGCAAAGCAGTATCTTCCCGAAGATCCTGCTGCTGGATAAAAAACTTGATGAGAAGCTTGTCAACGGTACGATTGTTTATACCATCGTTTGCGAGGAGAGCGATTACCATCTGGCGGAAGCGCTGCGCGATGCGATGAATACAAAATACCAAAACCGTCTCAACGGCTACACGTTCACGGTCAATGTACTGCGCTTTTCCGAGTTGGGTCCGAAGGTCCGAACCACGGCGATCTATCTGCTTAACTCGGAAGCAGGAATCGAAAAAGCCACCCGGTTGGCCAAAGATCTGGGCTTTATGACGTTCGCTTACGATATCGCCAACCTGCAGCACGGGGTGCTGCTCTCATTGATGGTGGAGAAATCGACGGTTCTCTATCTGAGCAAAGGAAGCCTGCAGTCCCACAACGTCGACTTTGCAGACGCTCTCTACCGAATCGTTCGGTTTACCCAGGAGTAGACCCGCTTCCCAAACAGAGCAGGGTCGATCACCATCCCTTACGCTTCCCCATCCCCCTCTTTGCGCCATGCCAGTATATTGTGTGTAAAACGTTCAAGCTGTGCCACGACCCGTCCGTTGACGGAATCTTCCGGGTAGTTACCTTCTGCGTCTGCCGCTCCGGCTTCTGTACCGGTCAGCACGGCGATCCCTTCGTCGATGGTCGAAACGGCATGAATTTCGAAGCTCCCTGAACGTACCGCTTCGACCACCTCTGGTTTGAGCATCAGGTGTTTGACGTTGGTACGGGGGATGAGGACGCCGTGGACCCCTTCGGGGTCGAGCTGTTGACAGACGTCGAAGAACCCCTCGATCTTTTCGTTGACGCCGCCGATGGGCTGCACCTCACCATTTTGGTTGACCGAACCGGTGACGGCGAAATTTTGCCGGATAGGCAGTCCGCTCAGCGAGGAGAGCAGGGCGTAGAGTTCGGTGGATGAGGCGCTGTCGCCTTCGACCGTGCCGTAGGTCTGTTCGAAGACCAGCGAGGCAGCAAGGCTCAGGGGGGATTCTTTGGCGTAGCGGCTGCTGAGGTAACCGCCGAGGATCATCACCCCCTTGGAGTGGATGGGCCCGCCGAGCTCCACTTTGCGCTGGATATCGACGATCTCCCCTTTTCCGATGCGGGTGGTGGCGGTGATGCGCGTCGGAACGCCGAAGCGGCTCTCCCCGATGCTAAGGTAGCTCAGGGCGTTGATCCGTCCCACGGCCTCCCCGGTGACGCCGATCATCATCGTCCCTTCGGAAATCTGCTCGTAGAGGCGCTCCTGAATCCGTGCGGAGCGTTCGCGCTGCGCTTTGAGCGCGCTCTCGATATCCCTGCGTCCGATCTGTTCGCTTCCCGCTTTCTCCGCCCAGTAGTCCGCCTCTTTGAGCAGGTCGGCGACAGTACGGATATGCGTCGTCATCTTCTCGACGTGCTCCGCCTGCCGCGAGGCGTGTTCGATCACCCGGGCCACCGCGTCGGCGGAAAGCGGAAGCAGGGCGTCGTTGCGGGCAACGGTGCCGATCATCCGGGCGTAGAGTGCCGTCGATGTGTCGTTACGGGGCATGTCGTCCTCGAAATCGGCGCTCACTTTGAACAGCTCCGCAAACTCGGGGTCGTGACGATGCAGCAGGTAGTAGAAGATCCGCTCCCCGATCAGGATCACTTTGAGGTTGATGGGAATGGGTTCGGGCTCCAGCGATACGGTACTGACAAAGGCGTACTGCTGGGCGAGGGATTCGACACGCACCTCCTTGGAACGCAGGGTGCGCTTGAGCTCCTCCCAGGAGAAGGGCTGCATCAGCAGCTTGCGGGCGTCGATGAGGAGGTAGCCGCCGTTGGCCCGGTGCAGCGCGCCGGGCTTGATCATGGTGAAATCGGTGACGAGGGTCCCCATCTGGGAAAGATGCTCGATCCGACCGATCAGGTTCTGGTGGGTCGGGTTGTCTTCGTAGACGACCGGGGCGAACCCCTCGACCCCGTTCCCGATAAAGACGTTCACCCCGTACCGTTTAAAAGAGGGAGCCCCCTGCATAAAGGGGAACATCCCCTCCTCGCCCTCTTTGACGATAAAATCCCGGACATGGGCGATCACATCCTCCTCGAAGGCAAGCAGATAGTCGACCACCTTCTCCCGGTCGGAATATTTGCGGCGGAGATCCTCCATGACCGTATCGACTGCCTGGGTTGTGACCTTCTTATCGAAATCCTTGAAGGCCTGCTGCTGCTCCTTGTTGAGGCGGCTTACCTCCTGCAGCCCCTCCTTGACGATCTGTTCAAAGGCGCTGAGGCGCTTCTGAATGGCGGTCCGTTCCGACTCAGGGAGTTTCTCGAAGGCGTCGCGTTCGAGGGCCTCGCCGTCTTTCATCGGAGTGAAGGTGACCCGGGTCTGGGAGGTGGTATCCATGGAAACTTCATGGCGTTCGGCTTCATCCTGCAGATGGGTGAAGATGGCAGACTGAGCATCAATGAAACGGCGGTTGATGGCGTCCCGCTCATTGCGGTATTCGTTGCTTTCGAAGAGCGTGGGAAGAACGGTGCGGAGCAGTTCCAGCAGTTCGTCGATCTCCTCCTTGAAGGGGCGGGCTTCACCGGAGGGGAATTCGATGGCGATGGGTTTGCGGCTGTCTTTGAAGTTGTTGACGTAGACCCAGTCGCTCGGCGCTTCTTCTTCGGAAGCCTTCTGCTCCAGCAGTTCGGAGATGACCGAGTGTTTGCCGCTGCCCGAGGGGCCCATGGCGTAAAGATTGTAGCCGTCCTGACGGATTTCGCTGCCGAAAGTGACGGCGTCGAGGGCGCGTTTCTGACCGATGATGCGGTCGAGGGGCTCGAGCTCGGCCGTCGTCTTGAAGGGGAGCTGCGACGGGTCGCAGGCGTGGTAGAGCTGATCGGGGCTAAGGCGGAGGCTCATGGCAATCCTTTCCGTTCATGAGGTATGTCGGGATCTTCAACTGAGTATATCAAAAAGATGCGGATATAATATGCCCATGAATCACGTGACCCTCGCAAATCTGCCCGAATGGCTGCAGAACGAAACCAAAAGAATCGGCGAATACTTCGAGACGGACGCATCGCGTATGGCCTACGCCATCGAGCTCTCCCACAGAAACGTCGCCCAGGCGAGCGGCGGCCCCTTCGGCGCGGCGCTTTTTGAAGCGGACACCGGCGAACTGGTCGCCGTGGGGACCAACCTGGTCGTGCGAAGCCGCTGCTCCCATGCCCATGCGGAGATGGTTGCCATCGCCATGGCCCAGCAGCGGCTGGGACACTACGATCTCGCGGCGGAGGGAAATTTCGTCCTCTACAGCTCCAGCGAGCCTTGCGCCATGTGTGCTGGGGCGATTCCCTGGTCGGGCGTCGTGCGGGTTGTGACCGGGGCGCTGGATGCAGATGTCCGCGCCATCGGCTTCGATGAAGGGAGCAAGCCCGAAGCGTGGGCCGAAGCCCTGAGGGAACGGGGGATCGAAGTGACCGAAGGGGTGCAGCGCGAAGCTGCCGTCGGAGTCCTCAAGGGGTATGCCGCCCTCGGCGGGACGATCTACTGAGTATCGTCGCTTTTCAGGGCGGAGAAGTAGCGTGTCGTTTCGCCGCTGACCACTTTGGAGAGCAGCAGCAGGGCGATCAGGTTGGGGATGGCCATCAGACCGTTGGCGAGGTCGGAGAAGTTCCATACGAGGCTCAGCTCCGTTATCGCGCCCACCAGCACCGCAGCAACGAAGAGAATCTTGTACAGCGCCACCGAGCGTTCTCCGAAGAGGAATTCGAAAGCGCGTTCGCCGTAGTAGCTCCATCCCAGCAACGTGGAGTAGGCGAAGAGTACCGTCGCCAGGGTGACGACCGCGCCGCCGAAACCGCCGAGGTGGTGGGTGAAGCTCACCAGGGTCAGTTCCCCGGCGGAGACCCCTTCGGTCCAGCCCGGAGACATCAGGATGATCAGCGCGGTCATGGTACAGACGACTAGGGTGTCGATGAAGGTCTGGGTCATGCTCACTAGCGCCTGTTTGACGGGGTCGTCGGTTTTGGCGGCCGCCGCGGCAATGGGGGCGGAACCGAGGCCCGACTCATTGGAGAAAACCCCCCGGGCGATCCCGTAGCGGATCGCCGCCGCCACCGCTGCCCCGGCAAACCCGCCGCCGGCGGCAATGGGATTGAAGGCGTGATAGAAGATGAGTCCGAAGGCGTCGGCGACACCGCCGAGGTTCATCCCGATGATGATTAGTGCCGTGACCAGATAGGCGGCGATCATAAAGGGGACCAGAAAGGCGGTGAAGCGGCCGATGGAGCGGATGCCGCCGAGGATGACCACCGCGGTGAGCAGCAGCAGGACCGCCCCCGTCGCGTAACCGGGGATGCCGAACTGGGAGTGCATCACGTTGGCGACGGCGTTGGACTGGGTCATGTTGCCGATGCCGAAGGAGGCGATCATGGTGAAGAGGGCGAAGGCCATCCCCAGTTTCGGCATGTTCGCTCCGTGGGTTAGGTAGTACATCGGGCCGCCCTTCATCCCGTTCTCGCCACTTTGGCGATACTTTACGGCCAGGACCGCTTCGGAGTACTTGGTCGCCATCCCGACGAGTCCCGTCACCCACATCCAGAAGACCGCACCGGGCCCGCCGAAGGTGATGGCAGTGGCGACGCCGACGATGTTGCCGATGCCCACTGTCGCGGCCAGCGCCGTCGTCAGCGCGGCGAAGTGGCTGATCTCTCCTTCGGCGTTATCTTCCCGTCGCAGAACCATTTTAAAGGCGTGGCCCAGCGCCCAGAACTGCATCCCCCGCAGACGGATGGTGAGGAACAGCCCGGTACCGACGAGCAGGACCAGCATGGGTACGCCCCAGACGAAGGATGAGGCAGATGCGACGTATTGGGACAGTGATTCCATAGAGCTCCTTTGGTGGCACCATTATATCAGGAGCCGTGGCGCTCCTGGCGACGGGTGAGGCGCGTATTGGTCTGTTTGGGTGTTTTGGCGGGGGCGGTTTGCGGGTTCAAGAAGCTCGGGAGCTTCCGCCCTCCGGTGCTACCAAGGTCCGAGCACATGGCATCGCGTACTGTCTCGGGGTCGCAGCGGCGAACCTCGACAAGGTATTCGAAGAGCAGGGCGGCCATCCGTTCCAGGGCGATCTTCCATGTCGACGCCGTACGGCCGTAGACCCAGTCGCTGAAGGCGAGGAAGGCGTCGAAAACTTTGCCGTCGGGCCAGAGCAGCCGGACGGAGTGGTTGAAGTTCCCACTGTTGTAGGTAAGGTCCCAGAAGCGGGCGAAGCGTTTCATCCGCTGCAGGTCGGCAAAGGAGACGGCATCGGTTTTGAGGACATCGTAAGGGGGCGTGTCGGAGTAGACCATGCTGTGCAGCGCGTCGTGGCGCGAGAGGGTGGTGCCCGAGAGGTGCTTGAGGATGCCGACCTGGATCTCGGAGCGGCTCAGGGCGCAAAGCATGTCGAGGTTGGCGCCGAACTGCTGCAGGCTCTCCCCGGGCAGGCCGACGATAAGGTCGAGGTGGAGGTGGGCCGAGGTCTCCTGCTCCAGAAAGGCGATGTTGCGCCGGATTTTGTCGAGTTTCAGCGGCCGGTTGATGCGGTCGGCGATCTCGGGATCGAGGGTCTGGATGCCCACTTCGAGCTGGAGCGAACCTGGGGGGAAGCGCTTCAGCCGCTCGCGCAGGCTCTCGGGAAAATGGTCGGGGATCACTTCGAAATGGACGAAGTAGGGGGGCTCCTTAGCCAGAAAGAAATCCATCAGCGCATTGGCGAAGCGGAGGTTGAGATTGAAGGTGCGGTCGATGAACTTGAAGGTTCGCGCTCCCCGCTGCCAGAGGGTTTCGAAGGCTTCAAGCAGCGGTTCCAGGGGGAAATAGCGTACCTTCTCGTCGATGGCGCTCAGGCAGAATTCGCATTCGAAGGGGCATCCGCGGGAAGATTCGACGTAGATGAAGCGGTGGGCGATGTCATGGTCGTCGTAGAGATCGTAGGGGAGTTTCAGCGCCGTGATGTCCGCCATGGGGGCTGCAATCATCCGGTCTTCGCGAACGACGCCGCTGAGCAGGTCGCGGCAGAGTTCGTAAAAGGCGATTTCCCCTTCGCCTTGGATGATGTAATCTGCCGCGCTGAAGTCGACCCGGTGGGGCAGATGGCCTGCCTCGGGGCCGCCGAGGACGATCCGCGTGTCGGAGGCAACCTTCTTGAGGATCTCAATTAGCTCCGCACTCTCCGTGGCGTTCCAGATGTAGACCCCGATGCCGATGATTCGGGGGGTGTGTTCCAGAATTTGCTCGGCGATGGACTGGGGGCTGGTTCCGATGACGAACTCCCGAATCATGCAACCATCGGCAAGTTCGCGAAGGTTGGCTTTGAGGCAGCGCAGGGCCAATGAGGCGTGACTGTAACGGGCGTTAAGGGTGGTGAGCAGAATCGAAGGATTCATCGGATCGCCGTTTTTGCGACCCCGGCGCGTTTGAGGGAGAGAGGGATGCGGACCAGGAATCGGGCACCGGGACCCTGGTTGGAGGCTTCGATAGTGCCGCCCATATGGTTCTCAAGGATCATCTTGGTCATGTAGAGTCCCAGCCCGGTACCGTTTTTGGACTTGGTGCTGAAGTAGGGTTCGAAGATGCGCGAGAGGTAGGTCTCTCCGATTCCTCCGCCGTTGTCGAGCATTTCGATCTCAAGCCAGTCGTCCGAATCGGTGATGGTGATTTCGACATAAGGGTCTGCGGGACCGTTTTCAATGATGGCATCGGCGGCATTGTTGAGCAGGTTCATAAAGATCTGGATCAGTTCGCTGGGGTAGGTCTCTATCTCCAGACTCTTGTCGGCGTTGACGGTGAGGGAGATGCGGTTCATTTTGTAGCGGTGATGGGTGAACTGGATCACCCGGTCGAGCAAGGTCCGCAGGCTCACGGTCTCAAGTCGCCGCTGGGGTTCGAAATAGGTTTTGAAGTCGTCGATGGTCTCGGAGAGATAGCCGATGGTGTCGGAGATCTCTGTCAGGATGGCGTTGGCATCGATCTCCTTGCCGCCGATGGCTGCTTTGAGCTGGGCATCGGCGATCATGAGGCTCATAGTGGAGAGGGGTTGGCGCCACTGGTGGGCGATCATGCTGAGCATCTCGCCCATAGCGGCGAGCCGGGACTGGGCGATGAGCATCTCCTCCTGCTGTTTGACTTCGACGATTTTCTCGGAGATTTTGCGTTCCAGGGAGGCGTTAAGTTCGATCAGCTCCGCGGTCTTGGCAGCGATCTGTTGCTCCAGACCGCTGTTAAAGGTTTCAAGCTCCCGGTTCTGTCGGGTCAGGGTCGCTTCATAGGCATCGACGCGCTGTCGGTAGGTATACATGAGTACCGACAGAATCAAGAGACCCGTCGTGCCACTGAAATAGGCGACGATGGAGAGATTCAGGTCTATGGTCTGATGGGCGATCAGGATTACGGCAGCAGAGAGCAGAGTGTAGATGACGCCGCTGCGCAGACCGCCGAGGATGAACGCGACGACAACCACCAGATAGAACCAGACCAGCCGGGACTCGTCCTGGGGGACGGAGACGAGGATGCTGATGCAGGTCAGCATGGAGAAAAACAGCAGCAGATGGGTGACCACGGTGTAACATTTTCGGCAGCGTCTCAGTACGATCAGCATGACCAGCGCACTGAAGCCGTAGAGCGCGTCGGCGATGGACTGGACCTGACCGATGGGGTTGAGCCCGCTGAAGCCTGCCAGTGCGAAAAAAGAGGCGGCGATGAAGACGATGACCAGAAAGCCGTAGAGGAGGCGAAACCGGAAGGTTTCGGGAGCCTCGGTCTCGGAAAAATCGTGACCGCCGGAGAGCATATCATAGAGAATTTTGATCGTCAGGCGCACGAGATTACGCTCCTTTGATGGAAAGGAAGTATTTTAGCACGGGATGCCATAAGCACGCCTTTGTCCGTCTCAAGGGACATCGGCGATCGTCGGGGGCGTATGGGCCTTGTAGTCTTCGAGCAGGCCCGGATCGAAATCGATCTCCATCGATTCGAACATATCGCCGATCTGCTGCAGGACGGAGGGTTCGACCGCTTCTTCTTCCGGTGCCGCCGCAGCTTCGTGATGCTGCGGGGTGTGGATCTTGAGGCGGTAGGGGTTGTGGGTATCTTCGGGGATCTCCGCCTGGGCGTGTTCGCGTCTTTTGGCGGCGCGGCGTTTTGCTTCGGCGGCGGCCAGGGTGTCGAGCTCCGGGATGTCCCGATGCCCTTTCGCCCGGTAGTACTGGATGGCCGCCGTGCGGGTCGTCAGGGTCGGAAGCAATTCGTCGAGGGGGAGCTGCATGATCTGCTTGAAGGTCGGGTAGTCGTCGGCTTCCACGGCGTCAAGGGCCAGGTCGGTCAGGTGATGCATGACCCATTTCTTCTTTGCTTCGACGGCACGGAGCTCCTCAAGATAGCCTTTGCGCTCCGAAGCCGGGATCTTCTGCATCGTGTTGATCCGCATGCCGTGCTCGAAAACGGGAGCGGTAAAAGCGATGAACTCCTGGTTGACCCGGGCCATTTCGCCGAGGTGCTCATACTGTTGAAAAGTGCGGATAGAGTCGAAGAGCGGCGTCCCCATCGAGGCATAGAGTTTGGGGTATTCGGCACCCCAGAGACTCATCACTCCCAAAATCAGCGCAGCGGCCAGACGATACATGGCATTCTCCCGGTCATATATGGCGGAGATTATAGGGCGTTTTGGTTTAAAGTGTGATTATTCGTCTGCATCTGTGCGGGCGGATTCGGGGACGGCTTCGACACCCCACTGACGGGCATCGACCCCGTAGAAACGCTGCAGTGCGGCGTAGAGGCGGGGGAGGTCTTCGCCGAGATGCCGGGGCATCTGGAAGAAGCGTTCGCTGGCGATGGCGAAAAACTCCGCTTCGTGTTCCGCGGCGTAATCGTCGAAGAGCTCGAATTCGCGCTGGAGGGTGTCGGTTTCGATCTGTTTGACAAAGCGGTCGTAGTGGTCGTGCAGTACCCCGATATCCTGGGCGATCATGGCGGGGGTGCCGTCGGCAAATCCGTTGTAGAAGTCGAGGACATGGGCGAACTCGTGGATGACGAGATTGAACGGCGTCAGGGTATAGGCTTCGTGCCGGACATCCTGCCAGGAGAGGGCGACGGTGTCGTCGCTGGACTGGCCGTCGAGTTCGAAAAGGCCTTCGGTGACGATCCCTCCCTCTTCGTAGCGCTGTTCGGCGGCGAAGCCCTCTTCATAGAGCAGCACAGTGGAGAAGGCGGCGAATTCGTCTCCTTCTTTGTGAAGCAGCATCAGTGCGGCATAGAAACTGACGATGGCCCGCATTTCGTCGGTTACCTGCAGGCCGATCCCCTTAAAGGTTTTAGTGTGGAGAAAACGGAGTATCTGCCGTTCGATTTTTTGGCGTTCTTCGGGAGAGAGGGCGAGGTAATGGGACGTCGCTTCGAGGTGGGTACGCCAGGATTCGGGGAAGGGAAGGTTGGCGATGGTGCGCTCCAGGGCCAGTTGCCGGCGGTGGCTCCACAAACGTGAAGCGCCGTAGAACAGGGCAAAGGTCCCGAGGATGATCAGCAGGGCCAGGGAGTAGTTCATCGACGCTCCGGATTTAGATTGTCGGATTATAGCGTCAGCCCCCTGTAGAGGCCCAATGCCTCGAGCGACGAAACGGATCTTTAAGAGCGGCCTCAGTCTCGGGGCATATTCGGGATATCAGGGAGCAGGGCGCACCCTGCGGAGCTCGGTAACGAGGCGGTCCTGGTTTTTGATGGTGTCGCTCAGCTCCCGGGTGACAGCCGCCGTCTTCTGCTGGGAAGTGTCGATGCGTGTGGTCAGCGAAGTGACCTGCTCGCGGACGGCGGGAGAGATCTCGGGCCGTTGTGTAATGCGTGTCAGGTCGTGTTTTACCGCTGTCAATTCACGTTCCACATTCACGACATTCTGCTGGGCGGTTTTGAGTTTGGCGTTGGCCTCTTCAAGCTGGCGCTGCCACTGGAACATGCCGAAATCGGCGCTGACGAAGCCCGCTTTGGTGAGGGTTGAATTGATCAGCCCGGGGTTCAGAAAAAGCAAGGCGATGACGACGACGATTACCAGTTCCCGAAGGGTCGCGGTGAATTCTTTGATACGGTTTAACAGTGAGGGGGTCGGGGTATCCATGGGGGCTCCTTTGGGTTAGTCGACGACGGTGACGCCATCCCATCCATTCTGTTTTTCGAGCAGGGCGGCCAACGCCTTGCTGCGGCTGCGGTAGCGGTGGGCGTCCGCTTCCCAGCGCTCCTTGACGGAGCGGTGAAGCGGACCGGAGATTGCTCTGCTGATGGCTTTGCGCATGTAGTAGATCCCCTTGCGTTCGTTGTGCTGCTTGTCCAGGGGGTCGGGCCTGAGGGCGTCGATGAAGCGGGTTTCAAATTTCAGTCCCAGCTGCTCGGCTTCGTTGAGCATCCAGAGTGCGGCACACTGGCTCAGTCCCTTCTCTTTATAGCCGCCGCCCACGTCGGAGTGGACTCCGGCGAACCAGACCTGCTTGAGGTCGATGCCGGGTTTTTCGTTCCAGAGACTCGGCTCGAAGTCGATGCGGTTCTCGTCGATGGCGACGGCGTGGCGGGCATGCTTGATGATCTTGCTCGGTTCGAGGTCGTGGAAAAGAAACTCCTTCTCTCCCAAGGTTCCCCAAAAGGGCATCGGGATGCCCAGGGCACCCACCGTGTCCCAGACGCCGACAAATTCGATTTCGGTCAGGTCCGCCACTGCGTAGCGCGCCCGGAAAGCGACCATGGCGTCGTCGGAGGGGTGGGACTTCTTGGTCCGCTTGCGGTAGAGGCGGTAGGCGTCGGGGATATGGTCGGCGTACTCGCGCTGGAGCAAGCCGCAGTTGCGGATAAACCCCGCCAGGGAGCGAACGGTGTAGGCACCCCGGCTGAAGCCGAAGAAGTAGAGCTGGTCTCCAGGGGCGAAGTTGTGCACCAGGAAGCGGTAGCAGTCCATGATGTTTTTGTCGATCCCCGCCCCGGAAATGCCGCCGGCGATCTCCTTGCGGTCGGTGCCGACACCCCAGTCGTAGAAGACGACCTGCTCGGCTCCGTCGGCAACGGGGCGGACGGAACGGGCCATCTGCAGGACATTGGTGGCGCGTCCTTTTTCCGGAGAATTCCAGGTCCCGTCGGCAAAAATGATGATGCGTTTCATCGGGAACTCCTTATGGGAAATAATCATGTTGGATATCATGATAGCACGTTTTTTATTGCCGGGCGGAGCGGATCGGGAGAAAAGCGGAGAAGATCGGTGATGCGGTTGACAAAGGGGCAGCCTGGAAACAGGGGGCCGGACGATACGGCAATCGCCGGAAAGCAGCCTGGAAGCTAGCGCTGCAGATAGGTTGCTTTGAAGCGTCCCTTGATGGCGTCGTTGAGCCCGTTGGAGTTGAACATGATCAGCTCCCGGTAGTAGCGCTGAAGCTGCTCTTGCAGAAGAATCGAACGACCGCCGTTGAGGATCATGCCCGTTGTGACGCTCTGCAGCAGCGTCTGAAAGAGGGTGATGCGCAGCTCGTCCATCGTTTCTCCGTCATCGGTAGCCATAAACGCCTGGCGCATGCTTTCGAGGCGTTTGGCGGCGGTGGTTTGTGTCTCGGCGTCGTCGATGGCGTCCACGATCCCCAGTCCGGTCCCGTAGAGGGCCATATGAACAGTCTTGGAGACTGACTTCCTGACGGTGTAGCGGCCGATGGGGTGGGAGCAGACGACGGCGCTGTCGGGAAGAAAGTAATGCCCCAGGTCGATGGTGACGGTCTGCATGCCGTTTCCGACGAAAGTGGGTTCGGGCGTACTGATCTCAAACCCCGGCTGCGGTTCGAAGGGGACAACGGCTTGCAGTTCGTTTCCCTCGTGGTGGAAGCCGATCAGGAGGGTGTCGAAGATCCTGTAGCCGCTGGCCCAGGTGAGGCGGCCGCTGAGGCGGTAGCCCTCCGACGTGCGTTCGGAACCGACGACGGTTACCGGGGCGCGCAGGTGGTTGACGGCGATGCCGCAGCGGCGGCGGTAATAGTGCTCGGCCGCCGGGAAGCCATTGCTTTGCATGATGCGGTTGGCGGCCAGGATCTGGATGCCCAAAAAGGCGAGACTGCCAGAGAGAGGACACAGCGCGCTGAAGAGTTCGAGTTTGAGCAGGTTTTGCAGTGCGGCAGGATAGGCATGCAGTTCAAATAGCCCGGCGTCGTAAGCGAGGGCGAAAGCTTCCTCCAGGGCCGAAACATCGGTGTCGAGGCGCGGAAGGTCGAGGCCGCGGAGTCGTTCGAGGGCCGGGGCGAGTCGTTGGCGGTAAGCGGCGATGGTCGGGTCCAAAAGAGACGTTCCTCGGGTTTGGGATGCCGTCATTGTAGCAAAACGTCTCCGCATAAGTCTCCTGATACCTCTACCCCGGTAGAATACGGTTTCAAAAACCCATCTCAAAACGCCTGACGTCAGGGATATTTGAGATGGGTTCTCAAAGGATACGTATGGAACAACTACCCAAATGTCCCGAATGCGGGAGCGAATACACCTACGAAGACGGTGAACTTTACGTCTGTCCCGAATGCGGTCACGAATGGTCGAAGGTCGCGGCGGAAGCCGAAGCGGACGCGGCTGTCATCCGTGACGCCAACGGCACGCCCCTGGCAGACGGCGATACAGTGACGGTCATCAAAGACCTCAAACTCAAAGGCGCTTCTTCCGACATCAAGGTCGGGACCAAAGTCAAGGGCATCAAGCTCAACTTCGACAGCGACCACAACCTCGATTGCAAGATCCCCGGCGTCGGTGCGATCGGCCTGAAGTCGGAGTTCGTCAAGAAGGTGTAACCGCGGTTACGGCTGATACAGGGTCGTCGTCATGGAGAGACTTTTCCAGTCGTGCATCCCGCCCCGGTACCACTTCAGCTTTTCCGCCGGGTAGCCCAGCCGCAGCAGGGCCGTGATGGCCTGCGGAGATTGGGTACACCACGGTCCGTTGCAGAACATCAGCAGCTCCGGAGATTGGGAAAAGTCGAATTTTCCCCGGCCGACCTCTTTGGCGTGGATCAACTCTAGAAATGCCCGGAAATCCTCGTCAAAAAGATTGTATTTGATCAAGACCTTGTACCAGACATTGACGGCGCCGGGAATGGTCTCGTAATCGTACCAGTCGGCGGAACGGGTGTCGATGAGCATCTTCGTCTTGCCGCTGCCCATCGCCTTAATGTAGGCCATCACCTCCAGTTCCCCGAACGTTTCTACCCCCTCGGAGACATGCATCATCGAGATCGATCCGACGCTGGTCACCAGCGGCTGGATGCAGGCGGGTTTGACCTCCTTGCGTTTCCATATCTCGTCGGGCAGGACCCCGATCCCTGCACACTCTCGCTTGATAAAGCGCGTCACGACATAGGTGTTGCCGTCGACGTGCTTGACATTAAGCTTTTTGTTTTGCAGCCAGGCAAGGTCTGCTCCCTGAAGCCAGACGGCTGTTAGCACGATCAATAATATCGCTCTCATCCACTGCTCTCCTCTGTTCATAGGCAATCTGTATAACGATACTGAAGTTATTTTAATGCAACGGCCATGGTTTCAGATTGGTTGAGGGATTTAAGCACAAAGGGCTCCGCTTAGAAAGCGTCACTGTTCAGGGTGTCTTTGAACTGGGGCAGGTTCTGTTCGAGGTGCTTCAGAATTTCCTGGTGGATGCGGCGGATGTCGTTCATTATGGCGGGGTCCCGGGAGTGTTCGAGTGCTTTGGCCCGAGTATGGATCTCTTCGTGAAGGGCACGCAGGGAAGCGAGGGCATTGGCGTTGGAAAGCTCCCGGGAGGCATCGCGTTTGAGCCAGACGCCGAAGCGGCATTTCGAACTGTCCAGCTCGGGCAGGGGGAGCGATTCGGGGGCATCGATGTGCGCTTCGAGCATCCGGATCCATTGGCGGTGTTCGACGGTGGCGATAAGGACCGTCAGTTTGCGCGAGGGGAGCGCTGCGGTTGTCTGCCAGCTGTTGAAGGCGTTCCAGGTGGCGATCCAGGGTTCGACAGCATCGGCGGGCATGGGACGGGCGATGGCATACCCCTGGCCGATGGTGCACCCCAGCTGGATCAGCATGATACCGTGCTCTTCGGATTCCACTCCTTCGGCGACGACCCGGCAGCGAAAGGCCTGGGCCAGTCCCATCGCCGCTTCGAGGATGGAGAAGCTACCACTGTCGTAGAGCATCTCTATGACGAAACTTTTATCGATCTTGAGGGTATCGACGGGAAGCTCTTTGAGGTAGCTCAGGGTGGAGTAGCCGGTGCCGAAGTCGTCCAGGGCGATGCTGAAGCCCAAGGCCTGACATTTGCGGATCATCGTATGGGCCTGCCGGATATCTTCGAGGGCATGGGTCTCCAGGATCTCCAGTTCGAGTCGGGAGGGATTGATGGCGTAGCGTTCGAGCAGTTCCGCCAGCAGGGTGAGGGTCTCGTCGTTGTTGAACTCATGGGAACTGATATTGACGCTGAGGGTAAAGTCGTAGCCTTGCGCCTGCCACGCTGCCAGCTGTCGGAATGCATGTTCAAACACCCAGCGGCCGAGTTCGAGCATGATCGCCCGCTCCTCCCCGATATAGGGTAGGAAGGCATCGGGGGGGAGGAGCCCGTGCTTGGGGTGGTTCCAGCGCAGCAGGGCCTCGAATCCCAAAATACGGTTTTCGCGCATCTCCACCTTAGGCTGAAAGTAGAGTTCCAGCGTGTCCTCCCGGATCGCACGGCCGAAGGCATCGAGCTGTTTGAGCTGCTCCTGCATCGTCGCGTCAGCTTCAAGGTTAAAGAAGCGGTAACGGTTTTTGCCGAGCTTCTTCGCTTCGTACATCGCCTGGTCCGCCTGGCGCAGCAGGGCGTCG
Source organism: Campylobacterales bacterium (assembly GCA_050297855.1). Classification (GTDB taxonomy): domain Bacteria; phylum Campylobacterota; class Campylobacteria; order Campylobacterales; family SZUA-545; genus SZUA-545. The sequence goes on along the minus strand of JBNKTC010000010.1, from coordinate 448,075 downwards.
GGACCGAGGTCGCGTTTCTGGGGGAAGAAGCTTACTCCGATGCTGGCGGAGACCTGCAGGGTCTGAATCGAGTCGTTCTGATAGAAGATGGGCTGGTTGATATCCTGGATGATCCGCTTGAGCAGGGGAACGACCGCGTCATTGTGCGCCAGTTCGGAGACGGCGATGATAAATTCGTCACCTCCCAGCCGGGCGAGAATATCCTCTTTGCGCAGCAGCTGGGAGAGACGCCAGCCAGTCTCCACGAGGACGACGTCACCCACTTCATGGCCATAGTCGTCGTTGATCTCCTTGAAGCCGTCGAGGTCCACGTAGAGTATGGCGATCTTGGTGCCGTTGCGCTGGGCCCGGTAGACGGCGTTCTGGATCAGCTCGTTGAAGAGGAAACGGTTGGGCAGGTGGGTGAGACTGTCGTGCTTGGCACTGTGTTCAAGGGCTTCCTGGTGGTGCATCTCTTCGGTGATGTCGGTATGGAAACCGACCACCCGGACCGCTCTGCCGGTAGCGTCGAATTCCGCTTTGCCCCGGTCGAGAATCCATTTCCAGCTGCCGTCCTTGCACTGCAGGCGGTGGCGGCTTTCGTAGACGCCGGTTTCGCCGCGGAGATGGGCCTGAACCGCCTTCATGACGCCATCGATATCGTCGGGGTGGACCCGGCTGTGCCACTCTTCGAAGGTGTCTCCGATCTCCTCCTCTTCATACCCCAGCATCGCTTTCCACTGCCGAGAGAAGAAGATGGTGTCCGTGGACGTGTCCCAGTCCCAGAGGCCGTCCTGGGAGCCTTCGACGGCAAGGGCAAACCGGCGACGCTCCTTTTCAAGTTCCTGGATGGTTTGTTGCTCGCGTTCGCGATAGGTGTGGACGGAGTCGATCATGCGGTTGATGCTTTTGGAGAGCTGCTCAAGTTCCCGGGAGCCGTGTTCGTCGACGTTGTTCAGCGGTATGCCGTCGCTGTCGCAGTAGGAGATGCTGGCTGCCACGTTGGACAGGGGGGTGAGGACGAGGCGGCGCAGCAGGACAAAGAGCACCAGAATGAGCATCGTCGCTATGAGCACCGCAATGCTCGAGGATTGCAGCAGCAGGAGTTCGAGCTCCTCCCGGATATGGCGGTCGGTACTGCAGAGCATGACGCTTCCGATCGCTGCGCCAGATGTCGTTGTGACATCGACCGTGTGGCTTCGGTAGCACTGCTGCAGCAGATTGCGGTGGCGCAGATTGTCGGGCGCGTACTCCTCCAGTGTGTCGGTTCCGGTGCGAACGGTCCCGCTGCGGAAGGGCTCGCCGAGAATCTTGGCCATATTGGCGTCTTCGACGATGATGGCGAGGAAGTCCCGGCGCTGCATTTCGTTGGCTACCAGCAGCTCGTACTCCTTGACGGCGTAGGCTTCGATGAAGTAGGCAAGGCTCTTTTGGAGGGAGGAAAGGGTCATTTTCGAATCGCGTTCGAGATTGGAGTAGAGGCGTTTTTTGGTGGTGTCGTAGAGGTGGTAGGTGAAGGCCCCCATGAAGAGGGCGACGACCAGCGCTGTGCTGAGGAAGACGATGAGATAGAGGGGTCTGCGTGATCCGATCATGGCCCTACTGCTGCTCCATACCCAGAACATTGCGGCGTATGACGGGGAGATTCGCCTCGATGTTCTCTTTGGAGATGGGGAGGATGGGAAGCTGGATCTCCTTAGTGACAGCTTTGCCGCGGAGGGCCTCGTCCAGGACCGAAACGGCCTGTTCCCCCATCATAAAAGGCTGCTGCATCGCAGCGCCGACGAGCACCCCCTCGGGAATCAGGTCGATGAATTCGGGTTCCGCATCGAAACAGATCAGCAGGATCTCGCCGGTTCTGCCTGCGTCTTCGATGGCGTCAAGGGCGCCCTGGTAGCGGTCGGAACCCTGCAGCCAGAGGGCTCTGATATCGGGGTCTTTGGCTATCAGCTCCCGGGCGTAATCGTAGGTTTCCCGGTAGGAGAAGTCGCTCTGCTGACGCAGTCCGGAACCTCGGATGCCCGCTTCGCGCAGTGCGAGCATAAATCCGGCGGTGCGGGCTTTGCCGTTATCCCGTTTCTGGGGAATGGCGATGATGCCGACGGTGCCGTCTTGCCAGGAGCGCGCTTTCATCTCCCGCGTCAGCACCCGCCCGATCTGGTAGGCGCCGTCGAGGTTGTCCGAGGAGATGTAGGAGACATAGTCGCTGCTGTCGGCGCCGATGTCGGCGATGACGACGGGGATGTGGGCGCGGGAAGCGAGTTTGAGTACGGTGGCGGCGCTGGAGGAGCTGATGGGGGAGAGGACGATGCCGTCGAATTTGGAGCGGGTGACGTCGGCGGTGTGTTCCAGCTCTGTTTTCAGACTGTTTTCGGAGCTGTAGAGGGTGACATTGTAATCGAGCGAGGCGGCCTTGGAGCGGATGCCCCGGCTCATGATCTCCCAGAAGGGGATCCGCAGATCGGAGACGATGTAGGCGATCCGTTTTTCCGGAACTGGGGTTTCGGCGGCGGCAAGGGGAAGCAGTGCACACCACAGCATGATCCAGATGCATAGCCGGCGCATCAGTGCAGACGTCTCCGAGTATCTTTCAAAATATCCCCCTCATTTTGCAAAATGTTCAGAAGTCGACGTGTGAATGCAGATGACGCTAAACTTTTGAAGTTATCGCCATGTATTCAGATATTTTACAGAACTCCTGTTGAAACCGACAGCTGTGCGAAATGTTACTTTGTGCGGGTTATCTCTTTTTCAGCGGAGTGGAGATAGCATGAAGCAAAACTGCGGGGAAGGGAGCCGTTATGAACCCGTCGAAAGTCGTCCGGGAACGGGTCCGGACATTGACAGACCTTCCCAATATCGGCCCCTCTCTTGCCGCCGATCTCCGGCGTCTGGGGATCGAAACCCCCGATGCCCTCCATGGGGCGGACCCCTGGGTGCTTTACCACGTCCTTTGGGAACTCGACAGGGCGCGTCCCGACCCCTGCGTGCTCGACGTTTTTCTCTCCATCACCGACTTTATGGACGGTAACCCGCCGCGGGTCTGGTGGCACTACACCCCCATACGCAAAGCGAACTACGATCTCTAGGCGTTTGAGAAGCGGTACATCAGGACCGATGCGGCCACGGCGACGTTGAGGCTCGGGACATCGGGAACCATCTCGATCATAACGGTCTCGTCGCACAGTGCGCACACTTCGGGAGCCAATCCTTCTCCCTCATTGCCCATCAGCAGCACCCACTTTTCAGGCACCGTGACCACGCCCAGGGGCGTGGCCTCCTCCGTCGCTTCAGCGGCGAAGAGGCGGTAGCCCCGCCGTTTCAGGGCATCGATGGTTTCTGCGAGATCGTCGTAACCGCAGATGTCGAGCTTGCTCGCGTGTCCCATGGAGACCCGCAGCGCTCGGCGGCCGTAGGGGTGCGGTCCGCTGCGGGGGTAGAGCAGCGATCCCACCCCCAAAGCCGCCGCACTGCGGATCATAAGCCCCACGTTCTCCGTTTTGGAGATCAGGTCGAGCATCAGGATACCGTCTTCGAGGGCGTCAAGGTTTTGTTCGGGGGGACGGGTGCCGTGCATCATGACGTTGTTGTGGATCTTGTGGCCGACGATCTGCTCCATCAGCTTGCGGTCCGCGACATAGAGCACGGGATGCTCGTCCCGGGCTTCGATAAGGTGGCCGAACTCCCGATAGTAGGCTTCAGTGGCGAGAATGCTGCGCACGGTGATGCCGGTCTGCAGCAGGACGTTGACGACCTTGGCACTGTCGGCGATGAAGCTGTTGTCTTCGGTGCAGGCGTTGTCCCGCAGGGTGCGGTAGATCTGGAGTTCTGGAATGTCGAGGGTGTCGATGGGCGTGAATGTCATGGGGCAATTATAGTATAACTGCCCGCAGACGTAGCGCACAGCGGTGTGTGCGACGTTCAGCTTCCGACGAAGGGGACTTCTCCCTCGATGGCATCGAGGAGTTTGTTGAAATCGATCTTGAGGGATTGGTAGAGTTTGCCCGCTTCGCTGCTGTGGTCTAGCTTGATCTGTTTGATCTGGCGGGAGAGATCGGTATAGGCTTGAGAGTGTTTGCCGGTATAGCCCAGCAGCTCCGCTTTTTGAAGATCCGCCAGGGCGGTGTCAAGCAGCTCGGAGCGGCGGGTTTTCGCCTCTTTGTCCAGTGCGGCCGCCTCGTCGACCCGGGCCTGGGCGTCAAGCAGTGAGATGGGCATGACGAGCCGGTCGCTCACCAGAAGGCCAAAGGCGGTGTCGAGGGCTTTGGAAGCCGCGACGCGGTCTCCTTTGGTCATGGCTTTTTGTGCGGCTGATACCGCGTCCGCGTAAGCAGCGGCGGGAAGGTAGAGCGTCGTGACGTCTATTTCGTCGCGCAGGGGCATTAGCAGCGCTCTGGCTTCCTGGGTACGATGCGCGGTAATGGCGCTGTCGGCGGAGTGTAGGAGCGTTTTGATTTCGTTGGGAGAGGCGTCGATGCCCGCGACGACGATGTCGGTGTCGACGGGAATCATTTTGAGGTCGGGGTTGGCTTTGAAGGCCGCTTTGAATTGGGTATCGGCGGTAGCGAGGGCTTTGATGGTTCCGGCATCATCCTCGGCACGCAGCGCCTTGTCCGCCTCGAAGGTGGCGTGCAGCCCCTCAATCACCTCTTTGGGTGCTTGGTTGACGCGCTGGGAGTATTTCTTGACGGCGCTGTTGACGCACCCTTTGGGTGTCTCTTTGGAGTAGCTGTAGTAGGTGTCTCCGAAACCGTCGGTGTGCTTGACCCGCTTTTCGACGGGTTCTTTCCAGGCGTGGGCGCCGTCGACGCCGTTATCTCCGGGCTCTGCAAGCAGCTGAGTGCCGCCGATGAGCAACGTGGCCAAAACCAGTGAAACGGTTGTGTGCGTTTTCATGGTCTCCTCCTGGTAAGTTAAGATACCCGCAGTATGGAACGGAGACGGGAAACGGGGGGTTAACTTCCGGTTTTTTTAACGGCCTTTTGATACCCGGCTAGTCGTTATATTTCCGGTTGAGGGCGCAGGGGTTGCGCTGTGCCGTCGGCAATTGTAATGAGAAGATGCCTAATGGCAGAGTGTTGTTTAAAACGCTAAAAAGTATTCTCAATCAGCCCCAGTACCAGAAGCATCACCAGAAAATAGCCCGCCAACGCCGTGTCGGTGCGTGTCCAGGTGAGGGTGATGTTGTGTTTGGCGGTGTAGTCGGAGCTTTCGGTCTCTTTGAAACAGCACCAGGAAAGCAGCAGTGCGCCGCCGTAGGCAACGACGACTCCGATGACGTTCCACCACATCCACATCACCTCCGGGGCCGTCACCCACAACGCCAGGTTGATCCCGACGCCCGCGATGAGGCCGGAGAGGATGGCGCGGCTGCCGATGCGCTCATGTAGCGCCCCGGCGAGGAAGACGGCTAGTACCGGGCCGTAAAAGGCGGAGCCGATCTTGTTGATCGCCTCGATGACGGTGTCGGCGATGGCGCCGACGAGAAAGGCGAAGAGGATGATCGCCATCCCCCAGAAGATCGTGGTGATCTGGCTTAGGCGAATCTCTTTGGCACCCTGGATGTGCTTCTCCTTGAGGACGAAGTCGTGGAGGGTGACGGCGGAGAGGGAGTTGAGCGCCGAGTCGATGCTTGACATCGCCGCGGCGAGGATGGCGGCAATAAGCAGCCCTTTGATGCCGTCGGGAAGGTAGGTGAGGATGAACTGGGGGATGAGGTAGTCCGCCGACGCGGCGGCCACCCCTGCTTGAAGGGCGGTGTCGTGCAGGTAGAGCGCGCCGACGGCGATGCCCAGCATCACGTAGAGCAGGGTCAGGGGGAAGCGGGCGAAGCCGTTGAGATAGAGGGAGCGTTTGGCGTCTTCAATGCTGGAAGTCGAGAGCTCGCGCTGCACCTGACTCTGGTCGGTGCCGTAGTAGGCGCCGTAGAGGAAAAAGCCGCCGAATAGAAAGGCCCAAAAAGGCATCCCGCCATCACCGCCGAGCCCCCAGCTGAAATCGAGGGTTTGCAGCCGCGCTTCGGGGAAGGCCTCGAAGACTGCCTGCACACCGCCGACGCTGCTCACGGCGATGGCGATGGAGATCACGACCCCCAGTAGAAGCAGTCCCATTTGCAGGATGTCCGAGTAGACGACGGCTTTCATGCCGCCGAGGGTATCGTAGATGACGATGATCGCCCCCATGCCCAAGATGGAGACCCACAGCTCGAAGCCGGTGATGCTCTGCATCACGATGGCGGTGGCGTAGAGGGCGATACCGGTTCCCAGCGCCCGGCTGAGGAGGAAGATCATGGCGACGGTGTTGCGAACGGCGGTGCCGTAGCGTAGCTGCAGGTACTCGTAGACGCTCACCAGTTGGAGCTTCCGGAAGAGGGGGATGAGAAAAATGGAGACGGCGATCATGGCCAGCGGCAGAGCCAGCTCGTACTGCAGCCATGTCAGCCCGCCCCCCTCCTTGACGGCGACGAAGGCGGGAATGGAGATAAAGCTGATGGCCGAGCTCTGGGTCGCCATGGTCGAGATGCCCACGGCCCACCAGGAGAGCTTGCGGTCGGCGACGTAGTAGTCGTCCTGATCACGGTTTTTCCGACCGACGACATAACCGAAGATCAGCAGAAACACAAAATAGGCACCGACGATCGACCAGTCCAAAAGACCCATGACTTCTCCTGTGTGGCTTCTAGGGGTATTTTAGCGCTTTATCGGCGTGGGGCAAAATGGGGAGGGGAGACAATAGATGGTAATGACCAGTTAAAACCGAGAACTGAGCGAGGGAACGAAGAATAAATAATACGAAAGGAAATCACATAGGGATATGCGATATTACTCTTCGGAGAGTTTTGCAGTACCGTAAAAGACAACACCGATGAAGAGCAGCGCTACAGCGGCGATGGCGATTTGGGCCAGTTCCATTACAGATCCTTGATTTCTTTGGTTTTTTGGGCAATCTTTTTCATGATGCCGACCAGTGCCGCCATCAAAAAGAGTATCAATACGATTCCGAACCAGAAAAACAGATCGACTTTTCCCTCATCGAAGCGTTTGATGAGGGAGCCTATGGAGAGTACGATCGCACCGAATGCCAGGCTGAGCCAGACACGAAGGGTATTGAGAATCTCTTTGACCTCGTCTATTTTTCCCATGTATGGATTATAGCATTATTACATCACGGGATATAAATTAGCATCATGGTACAAAGGCTTTTCTGTCAGCGAATGCGGGTGCATGGAGTGGTATGCATTGTCACGCGGGAGCGTGTGTATAGACTCTCTGATTCCACCTCGGGAGAGGTGGAACGAGGTGCGAAGAGAGCGAAGGGGTCAAGCCATCAGCATTTTAAAGATGCCTTTTACTGGTTCCCAACGTCCTCGTTGGGAATCTAATGGTTGATTGGCTGTGATGTAAGCGAATGCGCTTGAACGATTCGATTTGAATTGAGAAAATAGGCTTTGAGAAGAGTATGCATTCCCACGCAGGAGCATGGGAACGAGGGGGAAGAAGTTGGTAAAGCCTAAAGCGCCTTACCCATAATGCGGTTCATCCGGGCAATGAAGTCCGCCGTATCGTCGATCTCCATGCCGTTGTAGAGCTTCGCCTGGTCGAGCAGGACGTAGGCCGCGTCGTTGATGAGGTTCTGGTCCGCTGAGGCTTTGAGCTTGGTCAGCAGGTCGTGTTTGGGGTTGATCTCCAGAATGGGCTTGATCTCCGGGATCTCGCCGCCCATGCCGCCACCCATCTGTTTCATCATCTGGGCCATCATGTACTGCGGGTCGTCCTTGTCCTCTTTGATGTTGACCGGGGATTCGGTCAGGTCGTGGGAGACCTCGACGGATTTGACCTTGTCGCCCAGGGCGTCTTTGAGCTCCTTGAGCAGAGTCTCGTACTCCTTTGCGGTCTCCTCGTGCTGTTTCTTCTCCTCTTCGGTCTCCTCGAACTTCGCATCGGCGACGTTGACGAACTTGTACTCTTTGTACTCCTGCACCATCGGGAAGACGATGGTGTCGATCTCTTCGTTGAGGACCAGCACGTCGAGGCCCTTGGCCTTGAAGCGTTCGAGCTGGGGAGAGTTTTTGAGCATCTGCAGGCTCATGTTGCCCGCGATGTAGTAGATCTCTTTGGTCTCTTCGTCGACGTTCTTGACGAACTCCTCGATGGTCGTGGGCTCTTCAGCGTTCATGGTGTTGAACTTGAGCAGCTCCAGGATCTTCTCGCGGTTGGCGTGGTCGTTGTAGAGCCCCTCTTTGAGGACGCCGCCGAACTCGGTGTAGAAGGTGTCGTACTTCTCGGCGTCTTTCTTGGCCATCTTGGAGAGCTCGGAGAGCACTTTTTTGACCGAAGCGTTCTTGATCTTGGCCATGACCGGGTTGGACTGCAGGATCTCCCGGCTGACGTTGAGCGGGAGGTCTTTGGAGTCGATCACCCCGCGCAGGAAGCGCAGGTAGGTCGGCATGAGCTCTTTGTCGTCGTCGGTGATAAAGACGCGGTTGATGTAGAGCTTGATGCCCGGCTGGTAGTCGACGCGGTAGATGTCCATGGGCGCTTTGGAGGGGATGTAGAAGAGCGTGGTGTACTCGATGGCCCCTTCGGCCTGGTTGTGCATCCACGTCAGCGGTTCGGCGGTGTCGTGGGCGATGGAGGAGTAGAAGTCCTTGTACTCATCGTCGGAGATCTCGGACTTGCCGATGGTCCAGAGCGCGGAGGCTTTGTTGATCTGCTCGTTTTTGAGCTCCGTGGAGGCCGGTTTGGTCTCATTGCCCTCGTCGTCGGTCTCGGCCGCGACGTAGTGCTCCTTGTCCATAAAGATGGGGAAGGGGATGTGGTTGGAGTACTTCTTGATGATGTTCTCGAGACGATAGGCTTCAAGGAACTCCTCTTCGTCGGCTTTGAGGTGCAGGGTGATGGACGTACCGTGGCTTTCGCGCTCCGCCGGTTCGATCTCGTACTCGCCCGTACCGTCGGAGATCCATTTGTAGGCTTTCTCCTCGCCCGCTTTTTTGGTAACGACTTCGACTTTGTCCGCGACCATGTAGGAGGCGTAGAATCCGACGCCGAACTGGCCGATGAGCTGGGAGTCTTTCTTCTGGTCGCCGGAGAGCTGCTCCAGGAACGCCTTGGTGCCGGACTTGGCGATGGTACCGAGGTGGGCGACGAGGTCCTCGTCGTTCATCCCGATCCCGCTGTCGCTGATGGTGAGGGTCTTCGCCTCTTTGTCGAGGGCGAGGTCGATGCGCGGCGCGAAATCGACCCCTTTGTAGTTTTCATCGGTCAGAACGAGCATGTTGAGCTTGTCAAGCGCGTCTGAGGCATTCGAAACCAGCTCCCGCAGGAAGATCTCCTTGTTGGAGTAGAGGGAGTGGATCATGAGATGCAAGATCTGATTGACTTCAGTCTGAAACTGATGCTTCGCCATAGGGCTATCCTTTGAATGAAAATTTTGGGAAGTATAGCAAAAATAGTAAACTGAATGCAAACAATATCAAGATATATGAGTCTATATGGCTAAATAATAGTGAGCGGAGTGTGAACTAATAGTTAAAAACTAAAAACTAAAAACTAAAAGTTTGGGGAGGGGGAGGTTGGTGATGGGTATTTGGGAGAAAGGGAAAGGCATGGATCCTGAATCGAGTTCAGGATGACAGCGTATTCAACTTTTCGTTTGAACTTTTAGCGCTCAGCCCTCAGTTTTTAGTTTCCAACCAAAACCTACCCCTGCGTCTTCATGTACTGGATGAACTCGAAGCTTGGCAGCGGCATGCTGAAGAAGTAGCCCTGGATGATGTGGCAGTGGCTGGTTTTGAGGAAGTCGAGCTGGTACATCGTTTCGACTCCTTCGGCGATAACGGTGAGGTCGAGTTCGTTGCCCAGGGTAATGACCGCCTTGACGATGTTGAAATCGTCGTTGTTGTCGAAGATCCCCTGAATAAAGCTCTTGTCGATTTTAATGATATCGATGGGGAAGTTCTTGAGGTAGGCCAGCGAGGAGTAGCCGGTGCCGAAGTCGTCCATGGCGATGAGGATATCGAGCTTTTTGAGGTCTTCAAGCACCTGGCGGGAGTGCTCTTTCTGAGCCATCAACAGGGTTTCGGTGATCTCGAAGACCAGGGAGGAGGGACGGATATCGAAATCCTCCATCGCTTTGGCCACCTTGTCGACAAAGCCCGCTTCCTGGAACTGGCGGGCGGAGATGTTGATGGAGAGTTTGAACTCCGGGAACTCCTTCTGCCACTTGGACAGAGTCGAACACGCCTCGATGAGAATCCAGTCTCCGAGGTCATAGATGAAGCCGGTACTCTCGGCGAGGTCGATAAAGCGGATGGGGGAGATGATCCCCAGTTCGGGGTGGATCCACCGGATCAGCGCTTCGGCGCCTACAACCTGTCCGCTTCGGGCATCGATCTGGGGCTGGTAGTAGAGGGTGTACTCACCCTTGTCCAGACCGGCACGCATATCCTGCTCGAGATAGAGCTGGTTGCGGATGGATTCGTTCATCCCTTCGTCGAAGATGCAGTAGCCGTTACGGCCGTCCTCTTTGGCGCGGTAGAGGGCGATGTCGGCATGTTTCATCAGGGTCTTGATATCCTGTCCGTGTTCGGGATAGACGCTGAGGCCGACGCTGGTGGAGATAATAAACTCGTGGTTCTCCTGGTTCTCGATGACGAGCTTGTCGTGCATCACCTTGACGATGCGTGCCGCCAGGGCCTTGTAGGCGTCGACCGTCTGTTCGCTGCCGCAGACGATGATGAACTCGTCGCCCCCGAGACGGGCGATCATGTCGGTCGGTTCGAGCAGCTCCGTCAGACGGTGCGCCGTCTCTTTAAGCAGTTTGTCCCCGATGTCGTGACCCAGAGAGTCATTGATGAGCTTGAAGTGGTCGAGGTCAAGGAAGTAGATACCCAGCCGCCTGGACTCGTGCTCGGCGCGCACGAGCTGCTCTTCGATGTAGTTGGAGAGGTAGCGGCGGTTGGGGAGGTCGGTGAGCTGGTCGTACATGGCGTGACGGCGGATCTCCGCCTGCATCTTCTCCTGCTCCCGGAGATAGGTGTGGAAGAGCTCCGACATCTTCAGCATCGACTCATGGATCTGTTTAAATTCGGTGGAGGAGTTTTTGTGCAGGTCCTCTTCGGTGATCCGTTTGGTCGGAGAGAAATTTCGGAGCATCTCCATCAGGTTCCCCAGGGGGCGGATCACCTCGCGGCGGATCAGCAACCAGCCGCCGAAGCCCAGCAGCAGGGACATGATCAGCAGGGTGACGAGGGTGACGGTGATCTCCCGAGTAAAGGCGTCGTAGATGTCGCTCTCATAGATTTTTCCGATGACGTACCATCCCGTCAGCGGCTCCTTCTCGTAGGTGTACCAGACGGTCTCACCTTCGATCTCGCGTTCGATGGTGCCGTAGTTGCCCGGGAACTCCGTGATATCCAGGGTATCGAAGATGTTTTGGTTTAGGAGGCGTTTGCGCTCGGGATGGGCGATGATTACCCCGTGGTTGTCGCATACCATCAGGTGCCCGTGTGTGCCCATGGTGATGCCGCTGATGAACTTGTCGCCGAAACGCTCCAGGACCGGTGCGGTGGCGATGATGCCCAGGATCTCGCCCCGGACGTTGCGTACCGGGGTGGCGATGACGAAGATGGGATTGCCCCGCAGCAAGCTGGGGTAGGGGTCGGAGATGTAGGTTTCTCCCCGGTTCATGGCGTGTTCGACATAATCGAGTTTCGGTCCCCCTTTGCCCAACGTGCGGCCGCCGACGGTGTCAAGGAAGATGGTGCCGTTGGTGATGCGGGCGTTCTGGCCATAGCGGTGAAGATCGAGTGTGGTGCTGTCGTCGAGGCGGATAAAGAGTGTGGCATTTTCGTAATAGCCCATCTCTTCGTAGAGGGACTGGAGCTGCTGCTGGGCACGGTAGTAGAGGGCTTCATCCCGGGGATGCTCCAGCGCGGCGATGAAGGGCTCCTGGCGGGCGAGGTTACGCGTCAGGCTGCGCTGTTCCTCGATCCACTGGCTGAGGGAGTGGCGGACGAGTTCGGCATAGTGACGGCTTTCGTCGAGATAGGAAGCGGTTGTTTTTTCTGTGAGATTGGAGATGAGGGTGTAGCCGCTGATGCCCATGACCGTGACCAGCATGATCAGGAGAGAAATAATGATACGATTGAAGAGGTTTGAGACTATCATTGTTCGCTTTTGAATGGGCTGCCAAAACCCGTCACAAAGATTCTGCAGAGTGATCAGAACATTTGAAACGGGTTCTACTCAAGTATATCGGCTTTTGATGGAAAATCATGATGTCGAAACGCCATATTTTCGACTTTACAGTGACATATTTGTTACCGTCGTGCCGATTGTGCATGACTCGGAATATACAAACAGAAGTTGGATGATTCCTATAGGGCGAATCAAGCAAACTGTGTACCAATTGTAATGGAACGTAACAAACGGGGATTTAGCGGGGGTTTAGGGCGCGGTAGCCGAGACACCAGGTGAGGGTGATCCGGTTGACGGGAGTCTCGTTGAGTTCGATGTCAAAGCTTTGGCCGGGGAGCAGTGTGTCGCACTCCAGACGGTTTTTGCCCGGAAGTTTGAATGCCTTGGTGGAGATAAAGAGCAGATCCCGTCCCAGCGGTGCCCTTCCCTCCCAGAAGTCGAACTGGTCGGTTCGGGTATCGATCAGGAACAGGTCGCTGTCGTAGGGAGAGTTGTAGTAGAGCGCCCGGGAAGCGAGGTTCCAGTGCGGCACCGCCAGCGCGGCCCCCGGGTGTGCTTCAAGCGCGGTGTTGGCTTTTGCCATCACGGTGTCGAAGCCGTAGATGTCGCGCAGCGGTGATTGGTAAGGCGGCGTCGGGATCCACTTGAAGGCGAGCTCGCTGTAGAGCAGCAGGGTGATGGCCAGGGTCACGCCCGTTGCGCCGTAGACGGTGCGACGCCACTTTTGTCCCGCCTCAAGTAGAAATGCCGTACCGATGGGGATCGTCAGTAGGTAAAAGGGTGCGGTCCAATGGGGCAGCGCCGTTTTGTAGAGCGACGCGTAGGTGAAAAACGCGAAGATCACCGCGGCGAAAAGCCCGGCGAGGAAGAGGGCGTCGTTGCGCGAGCGCAGGGCACGGTAAAGACCGTAAAAGGCAATGGGAAAGAGGAGGGGGCTATAGCCGCCGAACTGCGCGGCCAGCGAGCGCCCGAACCCGACCCAGTCGATGCTTGGAGAACCAACGACGTGGTCGCTTTGGTAGGTGAAGCTGATCCAGTCGTGCTGGATGTTCCAGAAGATCACCGGAGCGATCACTACCAGGGCGACCACGACCGCCGGAAGAATCTTCGGGGTGATAAGCAGGTCGAAACGACGACGGATCACCACGTAGATCAGGATCGGCGCAAGGAAGAGCACGGCGGTGTACTTGGAGAGCCCTGCAAGCCCCAGCAGCAGGCCCAGAACGATCCAGTCGCGCATCTTGTTCTCCCGCTCGATACGCAGTACCGCCCAAATAACGGGAAAGAGCAGGGCGAAGAGGAGGGTGTCGGGCATCATCATCAGGAATAGCGCATTGAAGATAAATGCCGCGTTGAGTGCCATAACGGCGATCAGGCTACTGGTGCGGTCGGCGGTCAGATCGAGGATGAAGCGGTAGGCGAACAGCGAGGTGAGTACGCCGATGAGGACCGCGCCGATGCGGGCGGCAAAGAGGTTGTCCCCCAATAGGAGGCTGAAAAAGGCGTGCAGCCAGCCCACCATGGGGGGATGATCGAAATAGCTCCAGTCGAGGTAACGTCCGTAGAGCACGTAGTGCGCTTCGTCGACACCCAGTCCGAAGGTCGGGGCGACGGCGAGGCGGATCAGGGTGATCACGCCGATAAAGAGAATAACGGGAAGGTGGGGTTTAAGCGCCGAGGGCATCGAGTTTGGGCTTGATGACGTTGAAAACCCATTCGGGGGTGATCACCTGGATGCAGCGATTGTCGGTGCAGGGGGTTTTGCGGTGGTTGGCCGCACTCACACAGGGGCTGCAGCTCATGTGGGCGTAGATGGGCGTGGTGGGTCCCAGGGAGCCGTAGAGCGCCGGAGTCTCAGGACCGAAGATGACGAAGGTGTGCATCTCGGTGATGGCGGCGAAGTGTGCCGGGCCGGAGTCGTTGGTGAGCATAAAGGCGCTGACGGCGTAGAGCGCGGGCAGTTGCAGGAACTTTACGGCCCCGGCGAAGTTGACACAGCGTGGGTCGCCCACGGCGTCGGCGAGGGCCTGGGCTCCCTCATACTCAGCGGGCGCTCCGGTCAACAGGACGACGGCGTCGGCATTGTGTGCGAGGATCTTTCGGATCACCTCGGCGTAGTTTTCGCGCTCCCAGCGGCGCTGGGGAAGGAGGTCGCTGGCGTTGGAGTTGACGAGGATGACGGGATGGCGGTCGGAGTCGAACCCCTCGTACTTGGTCGCGATGATCTCCTGGACTTCCCGCTTTTGCGTGTCAGAGATCTCCGCTTTGGCCAGCACGGTTTCGTCGTCGCCGATGATGCGCTTGAGGTAGGGGCGCTCTTCACGGTCGCTCGTCAGGGCGTCGGTGAGGGCGATGAAGTTCTTGGTGATGTGCTGGTGGGCGTTGTAGGCGACCTTGTGGGAGAGGAAGTCGCCGCGGTAGAGCCCCTCGTTGTGGAAGGCGTGGAATCCGACGCGGTTGGTGGCGCCGCACAGTGCGCTGAGCAGGGCGGTAAAGCGGGAGAAGAGCTCCAGGTCGATCACCGAGTCGATGCGGTTGCGGCGGCACCAAGCCATGAACTTCAGGGAGCTCATCGCCAGGGGAATCAGGCCGCTTTCGTCGATGGTGAAGATGTTCTCGTTCTTGACGGTACCCAGCAGCTCCAGGCTCACCTTGTTTTTACCGAAGATGACGAAAAAGAGCTCGCCGTCGATCTCGCTTTGGAGTTTGCGCATGGCGGGGTCGACCAGGATGGCGCTCCCCATTTCGGAGAGTTCGATCAGCAGGACGTTCTTCGGACGAACCCGGGGACGGGGCCGGACGAGACGGACCGCTTTTTCGATCACTGTCCCGGCAAAACAGAGCGGGACGCCTACCCAGTGGTCAATTTTGCGCATCGTGTCGACATTCATGCTTCGGCTTCCTTTATTTCGTTTGGTGTGAATTTTTTGGAGCGATTCAGGTAGTAGGCTCCGGGCAGGCTGGCGACGATGAGCAGCATACCGTAGAGGATGGAGACGGCCAGCACTTCCGCCTTTTCGGCGCCGACGAGCATCAGGATGCCCACCATGGCTCCCTCGCGCACGCCCCAGCCCGCCAGGGAGACGGGAACGATGGTGAGCAGGAAGATGGGGGGAATAGCGATCAGGAAGACCTTGAGGTCGAGATCGATGCCGACGCTCAGCCCCAGGAAGTAGATGGAGAGGACCGAAAAGAGGTGGACGATCACCGAGACGCCGATGTGCAGCGCCAGGGGTTTGACATCGCCGTAGAGGCTGTCCATCCGCTTGCCAAGACGGTAGATCAGGTCGAGAAACTTGATGCCGTCGAGGAAGGTGAGGCGGTTCATCAGCAGCAACAGGATGAAACCGGCGATGCCGCCGAGGGTGATCAGGTTGATCAAGTTAAAGAGCCAGTTGGGGAAGGTGCCGTAGAAGAGCAGGTTCGAACCGAGGTTGAGGACCAGCAGTCCCACCAGGCCGACGACCCGGTCGACGAAGACGCCGTAGAAGGCCTCTTTCTTGGGGTAGCCGCGGCGGGCGACGTCGATGATCCGTACGGCGTCGCCGCCGATGCTTCCGGGGAGCACCTGGTTGAAAAAGGAGCCCTTGAAGTAGCTGCTGACGTAGAATCCGAGGGACTCTTTGAAGACCCAGAGCTGCATGATGATGCACCAGCGGTAGGCGGCGAGGTAGGTACTGGCCAGCTGGGCCAGCAGTGCGGCAAATATCCACCCTTTTTCTGTTTGGGCGACGATAGAGAGCACCTGGTCGATATGGACGTACTGAAACAGCACATAGAAGATGATGAGGGTCATCACTGCTTTGAAGATGTTTTTCATTCCGCTCCGGATTGCTGTTGATTGTCGTGATTTTATCGAAAAAAGATTGAATGGGCGTTAAACCGTGCCGACTCCCCGCAATGAGCTCTTAGAGCTTGGGCTGTTTGGGGTCGGCGACGCGGAAGATGTAGAAGGTCCGGAACTTTTTGTCGCCCTTGAAGAGGTCGTAGATGGCGACGGTTTCGACGGAGGCAAACCGCTTGTGCAGGTTCTTTTCAGCGTTGTAGTAGCTCAGTACCAGGCCGTCGCGCAGGGTGGTGTCCCAGAGGTCATACTGACTGAAACGGGTGTCGGTGGCGACGGAGGTGCGGGGGTGGTCGGGGAGGTAATAGCTCAGCAGTGCGGCGGTGGTCAGGTGGTTGCCGTAGAGGGCGTCGCCGTCGCGGCGCTCTTTGGCCAGCAGGGTGATCGCCTCTTTAAAGCCGACCATGCGGTCCTGAACGTGGACCAAAGCAAAGAGCAGCGCACCCCGGGCGGTGAGGCTCAGTACCAGTGCGAGGATCAGTCCCGCCGCAAACCAGCGGCGCCATCCGAAGCGGGCGACGGCGGAGGCGGTCAGCAGCGCCCCGGCGATGTAGGCCGGTGCCCCGTAGTTGAGCTCCATGTGCTCGTAGCAGCTCTTGTAGACGAAGAAAGCCAGTGGCAGGGCGAAGGCGACGAGGATCAGCCGTTCGGCGGGGGTCTGTCTCATATCGCGCTTGAACGCCGCGACGAGTACGATCCCCATAAAGACGGGACTGAAGATGGCGAACTGTCCGCCGAAGTAGTCCCCGAAATCCTTCAGGCTCAGTTCGGTGTTGCCCATGCCGCCGTGTTCGAGCTGGAAGAGAAAGCTGATCCAGTCGTTCTGGTAGTTCCACCAGAGCATCGGGGAGACGATGAGCGCGGCGAGGGCGACGGCCATCCAGGTTTTGGAATCAAGAAGGCGGCGGCGATCGAAGAGCAGCAGGTAGAGGAGGATCGAGGCCGCCAGCAGGATCGCCGTATACTTCGAAAGCATCGCCAGACCAAGGAAGAGGCCGGTCAGGACGAAACTTCGGGTGCGGTCGGTGGTGATGGCGTCAAGGGCGAAATGGAGCGACAGGGTCCAGAAGAGGATCAGCGGCGCGTCGGGGGTCGTGATGATGTAGCCGCCGTGCACCAGGGGGATCGACAGAAAGATCAGCAGAGTGTAGCCCGCGGCTTCTTGCGAGAGGTGAGTGCGTGCGGTGCGGTAGAGGAACCAGGCGCTGATGGAGAGGGAGACGATGTTGACGAGCCGGATGCCCCATTCGGCGTCGCTGATCCAGGTGGCCGCCTTGATAAAGAAGGCGATCATGGGAGCGTGGTCGTAGTATCCCGCTTGAAGATTGTTGCTCCAGACCCAGTAGTAGGCTTCGTCGCCGTGCAGCGGTAAAAAGGCGTTGTAGATCACCGCGAAGAGGGCGACGCCGAGGATTAGCCAGCGGGCCTGAGCGTCGGTGACGGTTAGATTCATAGGCTCTCTTTGGTCGGAGTGTAGATCAGTCGGTAGCAGACCAGAGTGATCGTCGCCCCCAGGAATCCGCCGGCGAGAATGTCGCTGACGTAGTGCGCGGTGACGAAGACCCGGGTCAGGGCAAGGAAGACGCCGACGGCGAGCAGCGCGATGCGGTACTTCGGAAAGAGCAGGGCAAAGGCGAGCCAGGCGCTCATCACCGTCGTGGCGTGGCCGGAGGGGAAGGAGCGCATCGCCGCGTCGAGATGGAACCAGTCAAACCCGTAGAGCTGCTCTTTGAAGTAGAGCGTCGGACGGAAGCGTCCGAAAAAGACTTTGAGGAGATTGGCGATGATCCCCGACGCGGATGCGGTGGCGAAGATCAGCAGCGCCGCCCGGGCGTAGAGGGTATTGCGTTTGCGCCAGAAGAGCCACAGCAGCAGCGGCGGGATGATGTACCACTCTCCGTCTCCCAGGTGGGTCAGGCGTTTGAAGATGTCGTAGAAGGCGGTCTTGCGGTAGCCGCGGAAAAACTCGGCGACAGCGATATCGAAGAGGTGGTAGGAGGCAAAGGCGGCGATGGCGACGAGCAGCAGCGCGATCTGCCATCGGCGGTCACGGAAGAGCTCTAGAGCGGCGTTCACTCTCCGCGCTCCTGCTTTTGGCGGTACCATGCGACGAACCTGGGAATGCCCTCGGCGATCAGGGTCGTCGGGTTGTAGCCGATGAGCGCCTTCGCTTTGTCGATCTCGGCAAAGGTCTGGGGAACGTCGCCGGGTTGGGAGGGGAGCCGGTTGATGTTGGCTTTGACGCCCAGAGCCGACTCGATCGTTTCGACCAGCGCTTTGAGCGTCGTGGTATGGGACTCTCCGAGGTTGATCACTTCGCAAACTTTTTCGTTCGCCTCGATATGGGCAATAGACTTCATCACTCCGTCGATGATGTCGTCGACGTAGGTGTAGTCGCGGCGGGTCGTGCCGTCACCGAAGAAGGGGATCGCCTCGCCGGCGTCGATAAGTTTGGTGAACTTGTGGATGGCGAGGTCGGGACGCTGGCGCGGACCGTAGACGGTAAAGAAGCGCAGGCCGATCATGTTCAGGTTGAAGAGATGGTGGTAGGTGTAGGCCATCAGCTCGTTGGACTTTTTGGTCATGGCGTAGGGGGAGATGGGGTTGTCGACCCGGTCGGCTTCGCTGAAGGGGACCTTCTCATTCTCGCCGTAGACCGAGGAGCTCGACGCGTAGACGACGTCGGCGATACCGAACTCCCGGGCGATCTCGAAGATGTTCTGGGTGCCGTTGATATTGACGTCGGTGTAGAGCTCGGGGTCGGCGATGGAGGGGCGCACCCCGGCCATGGCGGCGAGGTGGACGATGGTGACCGTTTCGTTCTGCTCTTTGAGGCCGGAGAAGATGCTTGTGAGCAGCTCCCGGTTGCGGATATCCCCCTCGACCACTTCGAAGGTGCTCTCCGCGATCCCTTCACGCAGCATCATCTCCCGGACCTCTTCGATATTGCCGCGCTTGATGGCCGGGTCGTAAAAGGGGTTGAAGTTGTCGATGGTGATAACGCGGCGTCCCTCGCGCAGCAGGGCTTCACAGAGGTGCGATCCGATAAATCCGGCACCCCCCGTAACGAAACAGGTCGGTTTGCTCATGGTGTACTCCTATGGTCGATAAAGTCGAAGGTCCCCCGTTCGAAGGTTATATGGTACATAATCTTGGCTGTGAGGTACGTGATGATGAAGGCGAAGAGGACGTCGCTGAAAAAGTGGCCGCCCTGGATGATGCGGCCCGCGCCGACGACGGCGGCCAGTGCTACGGCGCCGCCCATCGCCAGAGCGCGGCGTCTGCGGGCCAGCAGTGCCAGCGCAATCAGCCCCGAAGCCCCGGCGGCGTGGCCGGAGACGAAGGAGCAGTTGCGGTCGCACTGGTCGCTGATGACGAAGGCGGGGGTGAAGTGCTTCTTGCCGCCGAAGGTGTCGATCTTGGAGGGGCGGGCGCGTCCCCACTGATCTTTGAAGAGGTTATGGACGATGACGCCCGGACCGATGATCATCGTCGCGCAGAAGTAGAAGATGAGCAGGGGACGGACGCCGAAGAGGCGCTTTTTGAAGATTAGGTCGATGATCAGTATCAGCAGTGCGATAAGACTGAGAATAGTGATGATTCGTGGAATTTCATAAATTGCGAGGATCAGCGGCTCCTTGGACCAGAAGAAGCGTTCTGTCTCATTGTAAAAGAGCGAGGAGACGGCGATATCGATCTGCGGAACAAAGAGAAAGAGCAGGGCCAGCAGCAGCGACGTCAGGTAGAACCATTTGGAAACGCCGAAGATCATTGGCCGCCTTTTTGATCTGTAAACTTCCGCGAATTATAGCACAGGGCGGTTATCCCCCTGCCTCAAGATAGGTTCAAGATTTGAAAGCTTACAACCAGTGGAGTCGGTGGATGAGCCAGCCGATCCCGAAAGAGGCGGTGTTGGCGCCGACGGAGAGCAGTAACGCCTCTCTCCAGCCAAGGGGTAGCAGCATACGCAGTATGAGGGTTTCGACGAGTGTAACGGTCAGTTCCGAAAAGAGCATATACCCCGTGTAGTCGCCGCGAAAAAAGAGGGGAAAAAGAAACCAGACGTAGGGCAGGGTCGCCAGGGAGGGGAAGATGCCCGCGAAGGCGACACGCTCCGGCGGAAAGGTTTTGTGCAGGTAGTAGCGGCTAATGATGACAATCGCCGCGCTCTCCAGGGCGATTGTCAGCAGAAGCGATTGGGCAAATTCGAGTTCGTAGGATCCCATCTACTGCAGATCGGCCTCGGTGACGAGCGGAACGGTGGGGTTGCGCTCGCTCTCGTCCAGAGGAACATAGGCGTGGGCCGAATCCGTATTGCCGTTGCTACTGTCGCCGCAACCGCCGATGAAAAGCGTAAGCAGGAGTCCCATGGTCGTCAGAATAAAAATACGCATCGTCGCTCCTTAATAGTCGATGGTTTTGAGTGTGCCGTCTTCGAAGGTGAGTCGGCGCTGCTTCAGTTCGAGGTTAACGTGGGCATCATCGATGGAGGTGATGACATAGGAGCGGTTGTCTTCGACGACGGGGTAGTCGTTTTCAATATAAAAATGGCTGCCGCCGGCTAGAGCATTCCGGTGAGTGATGTTATGCTCCTGGGCATAGTCGAGCAACACTCCGCCCATCGTATCGCTGGTGAACAGCGGTGTGACGTCGGGAACATACTGGGCGTATATCGTATCTTCCATGGCAAGGAGATAGAGGGTGTTGAACTTGTATCCCTTTGTCAGATAGGGACTATCGGCGGTGATCTTGTAGATACTGGTGCCGCCGCTCATAATCTCATCTACGACCCCCAGAAAAACATAATCGGGGTAGTCGTCGGTGTTGACGATCTTGACATGACGTTCGCACTGGTGATAGAGCGCGGGATCGGGAATATTGTCTGCTTGCAGCGTGACAAAGGAGAGGAGGATGAATAGAAGTGGAAAACGTATCATCAGGGTACCTCACTATGTGGACTTTAGATTGAATGATCGCTCATCGTAAATGTGATAATAGTATTGTTCTATTTCAGTGTTATTACACGAAAATGAATATTGCTTTTGAAAAAGTGCGGCAGATTTTCAGTAGAGGATTTTTGAGAGATAGAGGCCGTTCCCCGGTGCGGGTTTGACCTTGAAGTCGCTGTGGCAGGCGACCTGCTCCGCAAGATCTTCAATGGTACGTTGGCCGCGGTTGATGGCAAAGAGAAAGCCCACCATCAGACGGACCTGGGTTCGTAAAAAGCCGTTCCCCTCGAACGTAATGATCACTTTGCCCCGGTGCCGGTAGACGAAGGCGCGGTAGATGGTGCGGACGTCCGTGGGGGTTTCGCTTCCCACTCTTTTAAAGTGGCGGAAGTCGTGTTCTCCGACGAAGTAGCGGATCGCCCGATTCATCAGCGCCACGTCGATGGGATCGGAAAAGGTGACGAAATCCGCTTCGAAAGGGGTGGGGTCCGTTTCGCTGAGAACGTAGCGGTAGATGCGGCGGCGGGCGCTGAAGCGGGCATGGAAGTCGCTGCTAACGGTGGAAACCGCACGAATGCGGATACTCGGCGGCAGCAGGCGGTTAAGGCTGGTGTGGAGCTTTTGGGTGTTGTGCCAGTAGTCCGGAAGATCGCAGTGCACCACCTGGCCGGTGGCGTGGACTCCGCGGTCCGTGCGTCCCGAAGCGACGGGGGAGGTGTCGATGCCGAGGCGGTGAAAGGCGTGCTGCAGGGTGCCCATCACGGTGTTGCGGGTCTCTTTTTGGACCTGGGAGCCGAAAAAGGGGGTACCATTGTACGCCAGGAGGATCTTGACCCGCATCAGTACCTCGAAAGGATGATGCGCCGGTACAAGAAAGTGGTGGCGGCGACCCAGAGCAGGATGAACCCAAAGAGCACCCGCTCGTCAAACATCGGTTCCAGCGCGATGCCGAAGGTGTAGTAGCCCAGAACTGTCAGCATGATGTAGACGTAGAAGAAGTTGCCGTGCTGATGGCGGGAGTTGATGACGCCGATGACGAGGATCATGGTCAGCGACATCAGGGGGAAGATGGCCGTCGCGACGTTGCGCATCAGCTGGCGGTAGCGCAGGCTGTTCTTATGCGGATCGCTCCAGAAGGTCCAGGCGTCTTTGTAGGGGCGCTGCTGAGAGGAGAGCATATCGTTGATAAAGAGGGTCTGGAAGTCCATCTGAGAGAGGGTCTCGTCGGTGTAGGTGTACCCCTCGCCCTCGCTCAGTTTCAGCCTCAGCACCCCGTGCTCGTTGATGACGTTGGCCTGTTCGGCACTGATAAGCACCTCTTCGCTCTGGGATTTGTTGAAGAGGTAGGCGTCTTTGAAGGTCTGCTTCTTGTCCGCTTCGCCGATAAAAAGCATCCAGTCGCCGAACTTGTAGCCGAACTCAGATGCCTGGAGGTTGAATTTCGCTTCGCTCTTCTTCTTGCTCAGGAAGTTTTTCGAGAGCGCCGTCGTGTGCGGGAAGAGGTAGAACGAGGAGAAGAGCAGGATCAAACTCAGGAAAAAAGCGGGCATCAGGAAGATGCGCAGAATGTGTTCTGGGGAGAGCCCCAGGGAGAAGATCACCACCGTCTCGTTGTCGCTGGAGAGTTTATGCATGGTGATCGCCGCGGCGATAAAGAAGGTGAAGGGCATCAGGTAGAAGAAGATCTCCGGCAGCTGGAAGAGATAGAGGGTGAGCATCTCGGAGACAGAGAACTGGATGACCGCAGTGTACTGGGCCATCTTGACCAGGAATACAACCGACGCAATGACGAAAAACGGGGTAAATATGGAGAAGAAGGTAAAGGAAAAATGCGAAAGGATGTACTGGCGCAGTTTACCCATACATCGCTCCGAGATAGTCGTTGATCGGGGTGTCGAACATGTAGACGATCCAAGTTGCCATCGCCAGAAACGGGATGAAGGGGACCTGCTTGCTCTCGTCGGTTTCATCGCGCAGTATCAGCATCGCCGGCAGGGCGAGCAGGGCGGAGAGGAAGATCGCAACCAGGGCCAGTTTGACGCCCAGCAGGGCGCCCATGGTCGCGGCGATCATGATGTCGGCTTCGCCCATCGCTTCTTGCTTGATCAGGTAGGAGAGGTAGAAGCGCAGCAGGGAGAATGCCCCGGCGAAGAGCAGGGCGTTGACGGCGTTGGTCACAAGCATCGAGAGGGACCAGACGCTGACGATGGCCAGGGTGAGTGCGAGGAGGTTCAGGCTGTCGGGGACCATCTTGTAGTAGAAGTCAATCACCGAAAGGGTCAGCAGCAGGGCGAAGACGACCGCGACCCCCACGGTGGCGGCGGAAGCACCGAGTTTCATGTAGAGCGTCAGGAAGATGACGCCGGTGAGCAGCTCGATAAGGGGGTACTGGACGGAGATCGGTTCACCGCAGAAGGCGCATCGTCCTCGAAGAAAGAGCCAGGAGAGCAGGGGTATGTTGTGCCAGGGGCGAAGGGGCGTATGGCATTTCACGCAGTGCGAGGCGGGAAAGACGACGCTCTCCTCCCTGGGAATGCGAACGATAAGGACGTTGAGAAAAGAGCCGATGATACAGCCGAGAAAAAAGATCAGAATCCAGAGTGCCAGGGTCATTTCAAACCTCCAAATCGGCGTTCGATACGGCAAAACGCGTCGATGATGCGCTGCAGTTCGTCGGTGGTAAAGTCGGGCCAGAGCGTTTCGGTGAAGAAGAGCTCCGCATAGGCCGCCTGCCAGAGCATAAAGTTCGAGAGGCGGTGGTCGCCGCCGGTACGGATCAGCAGGTCGACTTCGCAGGAGCAGTCAAGGGCTTCGTCGAGAGCCGCTTCGGTGATCGGCGCTCCGGACGCCGCCAGGGAGGACGCGGCACGCACCAGCTCGTCGCGGGAGCCGTAGTTGAGCGCCAAACTCTGGACCAGGCCGTCGCAATGCGCCGTCGCACTACGGATCTCGTCGATGGTTTTACGCAGGCTCTCGGAGAAGCGTTCCAGGTTGCCGACGGGTTCGAACCGGATGTTGTGTTCGAGATAGGTGGGCAGCTCCTGGCGCAGGTAGCGCTCCAGCAGCTTCATCAGGAACTCTACCTCCATCTTGGGGCGTTTCCAGTTTTCGGTACTGAAAGCGTAGAGAGTCAGCCGCTCGATCTCGGGATGGTCGGCGCAGTAGCGGGTGACGGATCGGACAGTTTCTGCTCCTTTTTCGTGTCCTTTGACCCGTTTTTGTCCGCGCTCTTTGGCCCAGCGGCCGTTGCCGTCCATGATCATGGCGATGTGGCGGGCGACGTTGCTCATAGCTCTTTGGCCCGGTCCAGAAGCTGCAGGGCGAGACTCAGTTTGTCGCAGCGGGGTAGAGAGAAGACTCCCTTGGCGGTAATGAAGTCGATCTGGTTGTCGTCGGTGCCGAAGCTGCCGGCGTCTTTGAGAAGATTGAGGCAGACGGCGTCGACCTCCTTCTGGTCGATCAGAGCGCCGGCGCTTTTCACGGCCGTCTCCGAATCCATCTCCGCTTTGAAGGCGACGGTGTTGATGTCGGTTTTGTCGAGGGTGGCGAGGAGGTCGCTGTTCTGTTCGAGCTCCAGGGACCAGTGTTCGCCCAGGGCGGATTTTTTCAGTTTCCCCTCCTGGGCGAAGGCGGGGACGTAGTCGCTGACGGCTGCGGCCATGAAGAGGTAGGGGGTCTTACGGATCAGCTGCATCGGTTCGTCGTGGGCGAGGGACGGGCGGCTCATTTTTCCTTTTTTGGCGATGCGGATCGAGTCGCGGAGGTACTCGAGCATCTCGGCGCTGGAGGTGACGTCGATGGTGTGCATGATCTGCGGTAGGTTCGCTTCCTTGCGGGTGGCAATCAGGTTGACGTCGGCGCCTTTGAGAAAGAGTGCCGCGGCCAGGGCCGAGGCCATCTTGCCGCTGGAGAAGTTGGAGAGGTAGCGCACATCGTCGATCTTCTCGACCGTGCCGCCGCCGGTGACGATGACCCGGCGATCCTCCCAGTATTCCTCTTTGAGCAGGAGCCGTGCGGCGTGCCAGAAGATCTCCAGCGGTTCGGCCATGGCACCGTCGCCGGTGGTCTGGCAGGCGAGCTCCTTGACCTGGGTGCCGACAAGTTCGTAATTGGCGACGCGGAGCATTTTGAGCGCCGCTTGAATGATGGGATTTTGGATCATCTGGGTGTTGGCTGCCGGGGCGATCAGCTTGAGATCGGGGTAGGCGAGTGCCGTCTGGGTCAGCAGGTTGTCGGCGATGCCGTTGGAGAGTTTGGCGATGGTGTTGGCCGTACAGGGGGCGATGACGAAAAGATCCGCCCACTCCCCGATCATGATGTGATTGTGGTCGTCCGCCCAGGATTCGCTCGACTCCTCGAGGACCTTGTTACGGCTGAGGGCTTCGAAACTGAGCGGTGCGACGAAACGCTTGGCCCCTTCGGTCATGACGACCCGCACCTCGGCTCCGGCCTTGACCAGCAGGCGCAGGAGCTCCAGGCTTTTATAGGCGGCGATAGAGCCGGTGACGCCGAGCAGGACCCGCTTGCCCCGGAGGAGATCTTCGGGGATCAGCACGGTTTCTCCTTGCCGAAGAATTTGTAGAAGAAGTCTTTGATGATCTGCACCTTCACGCGGCTCAGCGCCAGGCTGCCGGAGGGGACCGTTTTGCTGTTGAGGGTGGTGCCAGCGGCGACCATTACGTCGTCTTCGATGGTACAAGGCGCGACGATCTGGGTATCGGAACCGACGAAGACGTTTTTGCCGATGACGGTTTTGTATTTGTTCTTGCCGTCGTAGTTGCAGGTGATGACCCCGGCACCGATGTTGGTCCCCTCGTCGACTTCGGCATCCCCGAGATAGCTCAGGTGGCCTGCTTTGACCCCTCTGAGGGTCGATTTCTTCACTTCAACGAAGTTGCCGATGTGGGTGTTTTCAAGGCGGGACGCGGGGCGCAGGTGGGCCAGCGGGCCGACGTCGGAATCGATCACTTCGCTCTCTTCCACGACACTATGGGCTTTGATATGGGCGTTGACGAGACGGCTGGGCCCAGTGATGCGTACACCGTTTTCAAGCAGACACTCCCCTTCGAAAGTGGCGTCGGATTCGATGTAGATCGTTTCAGGCAGCTGCATGACGACGCCCGCTTTCATCCACTTGTCCCGGATGCGGCGCTGCATGATCGCTTCGGCCTGGGCGAGATCTGCCTTGGAGTTGACCCCTTTGAAGTGCTCTTCATCTACCAGCAGCGGTTCGATGCTCAGACCGTCGGCGCGGGCCATGGCGATGATGTCGGTGAGGTAGTACTCCCCCTGGGCGTTGTCGTTGTTGAGGCGGGGCACATAGGTTTCGAGTACGGAGCGGCTGAAGGCGTAGACTCCCGCGTTGACATGGCGGATCGCTTTCTCGGAAGCGGAGGCGTCTTTCTCCTCGACGATGCGTTCGACCCCCGCGTCGGAGATCACGACGCGGCCGTAGCCCGAGGGGTCTTCGAGGTCGAAGATCGACATGGTGATATCGGCGCGGCGTCCTCGGAAACCATCGAGGGCGTCGGGGGTGATGAGGGGCATATCGCCGTTGAGCACCAAAACCTGATCGTATTTCGGCGCAACGTTTTTCAAGGCGCCGCCGGTTCCGGGGAAGTTTTCGGTGTCCTGGGTGACGAATGTGAGGCCCTCAAAGGCCTGCTGCATCGCCTCGGTCACCGCCTCTTTCTGGTGGGCGACGACGACGGTGACGTCGTCGGTCAGCTCCAGGGAGTTGGCGATGATGTGATGGAGCATTTCACGGCCGCTGATAGGGTGCAGCACCTTGGCCTTGGCGGACTTCATTCGGCTCCCTTTTCCGGCAGCGAGGATGATGATGGAGAGGTTGCTGTTCATAAGCGGGGACCCTGTTTTTTTAGGGTGTATTCTACCCAATTTCCATAAAGTATCCCTAAACCGGGGGAGACCATAGTGTAAAAAAAATTCGATAATCGGATCGGATGGCTTTCGCTTAAGTGTACGGCTAAGAAGTTTGGTGTATGATTAAGCAACCTTTACACTTGCCAGGAAGCGACAGGGAAGTCGTATCCCTCCTGGCATCGCACGCCCGGCGTGCGCCGTCAGCAATTATCGAGGTGGTTTCATGGATTTAGGCAGCGTCATCGGGTTGGTCTTGATTCTCGCTCTGCTCTTCGGAGCGATGGCGATGGGGGTCGGTATCGGGCCGTATATCGATATCCCCTCGGTCCTGATCGTTATCGGGGGGTCCATTGGCGCCCTTCTGGTCTCGTTCAAAATGGAGCAGATGAAGAACTTCGTCAAGATCTTCATGATTGCGATCAAACCGCCCCAGGAAGATGTGCAGGAGCTGATCAAAAAACTGGTCGAGTTCGCTACCCAGGCCCGCCGAGACGGTATCCTCTCCCTCGAAGCCTCCGCCAACACCGAAGAGAACGATTTCCTGAAAAAGGGACTCTCCATGGCGGTCGACGGCAACGAACCCGATACGATCCGGGCGCTGCTGGAGATCGAGATGGAGCAGACGAGTACCCGCCACAAGAACAATGCGGGCATCTTCGATCAGTGGGCGGGACTTGCCGGGGCGATGGGGATGATCGGGACCCTGATCGGCCTGGTTGCGATGCTGCTGAACATGGCCGATCCCTCCGCCATCGGCCCCTCCATGGCGGTCGCGTTGCTCACCACCATGTACGGTGCGATGATCGGTAATATCTTCGGAACGCCGGTGGCAAACATCCTCAACGCCCGCAACGACGACGAGACCCTTATCAAAGAGATGATCATCGAAGGGATCATGTCGATCCAGGCGGGGGACAATCCCCGGACTCTTGAAGCCAAACTCCTCTCCTACCTGCCGCCCAACGATCGCGTCAGCCAGTTCGATTAGGATGTGACGGATGGGTAAAAAGAAGTGTCCCGACTGCAAGAAGTGTTTGCCTGGGTGGCTGGCGGCCTTCGGGGACCTGATGAGTCTGCTGCTCTGTTTCTTCGTTCTGCTCCTCTCCATGTCGACGATGGACGCCAAGAAAATCTCCGAGGCGATCGGTTCTCTGGCAGGGGCGATGAGCGTCCTCGAAGGGGGAACGAAGACGGAGATTTCTAAGCGCCGGATCCAGGAGTCCACTCCGGTTCAGAGTCAGGACGAGACTTCCGAGCAGATGAACCGGATCCAGCAGGCGGTCGCCGACGCCAACGAGATTATGAAGAAGGGCAAAGGTCCCGCGGTTTCCCTGGAGGAGTCCGAAGACGGTTTTGTGATTCAGTTGCCCGCATCGCTGCTGTTCAAACCCGGCAGCGCCACGATCGAGAACGAAGATGCGCTGCTCTTCCTCAAGCGGATCGCGTTGATCGTCGATCAGCTTCCCAACGACGTCGATGTCAGCGTCCAGGGGCATACTGACGACCAGCCTCCGGGCAAGAACAGCCCTTTCAAGGATAATTGGGAGCTCTCCGTCGCCCGGGCGATCTCGGTGCTTCAGGAACTGATCCTCGACGGGGTCGAGCCCAACCGGATTCATGCCGCGGGCTTTGGAATGTTCCGGCCCCTCGCGACCAATATGACCAAAGAGGGGCGGGAGAAGAACCGCCGCGTCGAGCTTCACTTCTACGGGACCAAGACGGAGAAGCAGAACAGCGTCAAAGAGACGATCCTGGATAATCCGGCCGGAGCCCAGTAATGCGCATTGTGCTGCTTCTGCTGGCGCTGGGTGCGCTGCTTTCCGGCGCCGAAGAGGTGACGGTTCCGACGATGAACTTCTCTCTCGCTGCACCGGACTCTCCCCAGCAGCTGGTCAACTCCCTCAACGTCCTTTTGATGCTGACGGTGCTGTTCCTGGCACCCAGTCTTGTGCTGGTCGCGACGACCTTTACCCGGTTCGTCATCGTCTTCGGCTTTTTACGGCAGGCGCTGGGGACCCAGCAGGTTCCTCCGACCCAATTGCTGGTGATGCTGGCGCTGATCCTGACCATTTTCGTGATGGAGCCGGTGGGGACGAAGGCGTACGAAAACGGCATCAAGCCCTATACCGAAGAGAAGATTGACTACGAAGAGGCCTTTGTCCGGACGACGGAGCCGTTTAAAAACTTCATGATCCGCAACACCCGGGAGAAAGACCTGGCGCTTTTTGTGCGGATCCGCAAGCTGGAGAATCCCCAGACGGTCAACGACGTGCCGCTCTCGGTAGTCATTCCCGCCTTTGTAATCAGTGAGCTCAAGACTGCATTCGAGATCGGGTTTCTTCTCTTTCTTCCCTTCCTCGTTATCGACATGGTTGTGGCATCGATCCTGATGAGTATGGGGATGATGATGCTGCCGCCGGTCATGATTTCTCTGCCGTTCAAAATTCTCGTTTTTGTTCTGGTTGACGGATGGAATCTGCTTGTCGGCAACCTGATCGCCAGTATCAAATAGGCCCATACGCCGCCACTTGTACTATTTTTCATATAAGGATATTTTCTAGCGATGCAGTGTCAACATTTCGGAGCGTGCGGCAGCTGCCGCCGTTACGACCTCCCCGCGGAGGTTCAGCTTAAAGCCAAGCACCAGCGGATCGCCGAAGCTTTTACCCCTCACTACGAAGGAACGATCGACCTTCACGCCTCGCCCGATGCCCACTACCGCGCCCGGGCAGAGTTTCGGATCTGGCATGAGGGAGAGACGACCCATTATGCGATGAACCACATCAGCGGTCATGGAGTGGTGACCCTCGCAGAGTGTCCCAAGGTGACCGAACCCATTGCCGCGGTGATGCCCGGACTGCTTGAAGCAGTCTGCAATCGCGGTCTGCAGCGCAAACTCTTCGGCATCGATTTTCTCGCGACCACGACCGGCGAGGTCGCCGCGACGCTGCTCTATCACCGTCCTTTGGACAAGGAGTGGGAAACGGCGGCGACGGAGATCTCCGAAACGCTTGGTATCCATATCATCGGCAGAAGCAAGAAACAGAAGGTGGTGATCGGGCAGGATTTTGTGACCGAAACTCTGGAGATCGCCGGACGCACCTATGGTTTCGAGCAGATCGAAAACAGCTTTACCCAGCCCAACCCCCGGGTCAACGAGCAGATGATCGGGTGGGCGCTGCAGCAGTTCGGGGATGTGGCGGGGGACCTGTTGGAACTCTATTGCGGTGCGGGTAACTTCACAATCCCCTTTGCATCGCGTTTCGATCGGGTACTGGCGACGGAGATCTCCAAATCCTCCATCAAGGCCGCCCGCAACAACATGGCCCTTAACGGCGTCGAGAATATCGATTTCGTCCGGATGAGCGCCGAGGAGTTTGTGCAGGCGATGGACGGCGTGCGCGTATTCAACCGGATGCAGGGGATCGATCTCGACTCCTATGCGCTGCGAACCCTCTTCGTCGATCCGCCCCGGGCGGGGATGGACGAGGCGAGCTGCGACTTCGCCTCGCGTTTTGAACGAATACTTTACATCTCCTGCAACCCCGAAACCCTGCTGCGGGACGTGGAACGTCTCGCGGCAACCCATCGCATTGTCTCCATGGGGATGTTCGACCAGTTTCCCTACACCGATCACCTGGAGATGGGGGTCATGCTGATTCAAAAAGAGAAGGAAGTTTGATGCGTTATGTGATCTATCTGATGATGGTATCGGCCCTGTCCGTGGCCGCCGAAGTAGAAGTGCGCGATGCGAACCCGGCCGATGCCGAACAGCTTCAGACCAACTATGACATCTGCCAGAAAGAGCTGCAGCGGGTCTACCGGGAGAACCTGAAACTGCGTGACAGCTCCGAGGGGGAGCTGCGCGATCATTACGAACGGCGGATCCTCAGCTTGGAGAGCTCCCTGGAGGAGGCACGCAAACAGGAACACCGCACCTCCCGAGCCCTGAAACGCGCCAACCGGCAGATCGAGCAGCTCAATCGTCTGGTGGCGGACCAGAAGCGTCATATCGCCACACTCAGTGCTTCGGAGGCACCACAGGCTGATTTTCCAAAGCTTATCCCCAAAGAAACGGGTATCGCCGCCGAAGCACAGCAAGCGTCTGAAGCTGCTGTTGTCTATTTCAAGGCGGCGGCTTTTGAGACGACCGAAACGGTCCCGGTGCGGGATGCGCCGGCGGGCAACCCCGTGACTACTTGGGAAGCGGAGACTTCATTTACATCCAATCAGAAGCAGGGGGGATGGATCCGGGTGACGGGATATTTCGTCGACCGAAAATGGCGGCCGAGCAGGGAAGAATCGCTATGGATCCGGGAGAGTAAGGTCCGCAAGAAGCGCTAGCGCGTGGCTTCGCTTTCGAGCTCTTTGAGTTTGATCTTGAGTTTGAGGGCTTCGATCTCCAGCTCTTTGGCGCGGTTTTGCTCTTTAAGCATTTCCAGCTCGTGAGTGCGTCGGGCCGCTGATTCGCTCTCTTGCGCATCACCTGTGTCGTCGATGGTGGGGGTGACTGTATCGGGTGTGTCGTCGGAGTCATCCCTCTTTTCGGAAGATCCGACGCTGCATTTGACGGAGAGAACCTCCAGATCTCGGACAGGGTCGACAAGGCGGCTCCAGCTGACATACTCCTTGGCCGCTTCCGCCGTACCGTCGATAAAGGAGTGCATCGTCGCCATGTGGAGTGTTTCGCCGATCCCTTTGGGGTGGCGTTTGGTTTTGATCCACAATGCGATGGAACAGGTGGCATTGACATCCTGATTGTTCCGGCATTCGGAACTCCCTTGAATCATCATGGAGATACGGCCGGCATTGCAGCCGTAGGTGTCGAGGCTTTCGGTACAGTACTCTTTGGTCTCGGTCACTTTGAACGTAGTGTTGTGCGGGGTGATGCGGCACTCGCTTGCTTCGGCGTTCCAGAGCGTTACCGAAGCAAGCAGGGAGATCCAGAGAATAGGGGGGCGTGTCATGATCGCTCCTGAGGCAAAGTGTTGCTATTATAGGATGCGAAGCTTAAAGGGGTATTGGGAGAGGGGAAGCGGGAGGCGGCTCTATTGGCCGCCCCAGGGCATGTTCTCCGCTTTCCAGCCGAAGATGAAGCCGTCTTCGAGGTTGTAGGCAGTGATACCCGCCTGCGCCAGCTTGTTGGCAGCGGCTTTGGAGCGCGGGCCGCTGCGGCAGACGAGGATGACTTTGTCGACGTTGCGCATCTTCATCGCTTTCATGACATCAGCGACGAAGGTCTCATTGACCACCTCTTTTGGGTTGTAGAGTTTCATGGCGTTGACGTGGTCTTTGACCTTGTTGTTCTCGATCTCGTATTCGGCGCTCTTGACCCGGGTTTCGAGGGACTTGGGTTCGTAGGTCCACTCGAAGGCGGGAATGTTGATGAAGCCTTCACCGTGGCCGGTATAGATGTACTCCAGCGTGGTGCGGACGTCGACGATGATCGCGTCGCCCTTCTTCTGCATGGCGTAGGCTTCGTCGGCATAGAGGTCGCCCTCGTAAATATCCTCGGCGAAACTGAGGTTTAAAAGCACTAAAAATGTGAGCAGCAGGCGCATGAGAGAGCTCCTTATGGTTATGGGAGTTGCGATGTTGGAAGTGGCATTGTAACGGAAAAAGTTAACGGATCACTGAAGGGGTACGGTAGGGTTGGGGTTTCCGCTCCAAATCGCTGAAAGGGTGGAACGATATTGGAAAGTGGGGTATAATGGGAACACTCTTACAGTCAAGGAGCGGCAGCAGTCGATGTCATATCAGGTCAAGCTACTGGGCGCATTCATACTCTACGGACTGCTTCTCGTCGTCCTCGCCCTCTTCTCCTTCACCAAACTCTACGAACTCAACATTCAGGCGATCAGTGTAGAAAAGGCCGAAGAGGTTTACAGCGGTAAAGCGGAACTTTTCGACCTGATGATCGCCGATGTCAGAAAAAAACTGACTACACTCGAGCAGTCAGAAGCCTTTCGGCACTATCTTGAAGCTCCCAAAGCCATCGCTCCCGTCGAGACGCTGATGTTTAACCTGACCCAGGCCAACTCCAATATCATGCGTCTCTGTTTTATCGATGAAACAGGGCGCGAACGGGTCCGCATCGACCGAAAGCGCTTTGGCGGTCCGGTATGGACCCAGGAAGTTCGGAAATTGCAGAGCCATGAGGGGATGGCCGATTATGAGGAGGTTATGGCATTGCCAGACGGCCAGATCTGGTTTTCCAACCTCGAGCTCAACACCGAATACGGCCGAATAGAGGAGCCCTTCAAGCCGGTGCTTCGCGCGGCACTGCCGGTATCGATCGACGGGAGCCGTCGGGGGTACCTGATGATCAAGCTCTTCATGGGCAGCTTTTTCGACAGGCTCGGGGAGTCGCCGATGCATTATCTCTATCTCGTAGACAAAAACGGACAGTTCCTTTACCATCCCGACCCCCATCACCGCTGGAGCCACACCCGTAATCACCCCCGAAGCTTGGCGGAGGAGTTTGGGGAAGAGGATACGTACTGTATGCTCAACAATACCGAATGCTACGGCGAACAGGTCTACTCCAATATGCTGGGACTCAACAACGACGAGGGACTGCGCATTGTTGTAGAACCGAAATTCATTATGATGCAAGAAGAGCTCCGCAAACAGTTTATCGGCATGGTCTATATTCTGGGCGGTCTGCTGCTGCTGGCCTTCCCCCTCGCATTCTTCTTCGCCCGCGTCCCGGCGAAACTGAAAAAAGACGTTGATCGGCTCAACCAGCGGCTGCGGGCCAAAGTCGACCAGAAAGTCGCGGAACTCAAAGAGCTTAACATCGCCCTCGAAGAGCAGGTCACCGAGCGAACCAAGGCGCTCGAACATGCCAATGCGGAACTCTTTAAAAGCGCCACGACGGATTATTTGACGGGGATTCCCAACCGACGCTACTTTTTCGAGGTGGGCGAACGCTACCTTGAGCTTGCGCACCGCAAGCAGCAGCCGTTGACGCTGCTGATCATCGATATCGATCACTTCAAACAGGTGAACGACTCTTACGGTCATGAAACGGGAGATGGGCTGCTGGTCTGTTTTACCGAAACGGTCGGGGCGCGTTTGCGCAAAAGCGACGTGTTTGGGCGTATCGGCGGCGAGGAGTTTGCCGTCTTGCTCAGCGACACTGCCCTTGAGGAAGCGAAAACGATTGCTGTCGAACTGCAGGAGGCGGTCAAGGTCAAAGCATGTCGCTGCTACAGTCACGAACTCTCCATGACGGTCAGTATCGGTGTCAGCGACGTCCGCTTGGACGAGACCGATCTGACGCCGCTCTTCCGACGGGCGGACGAAGCACTCTACCGCGCGAAAGAGGGGGGAAGAGACCGGGTGGAGACGGTTAGTGCAGGATGATCTCCGGCATCGGTTTGCCAAAGTAAAAGCCCTGCGCCTGCCGGACGCCCATTTCGCGCAACAGCTCCGCACTCTTCTCGTCCTGAACGAATTCCGCGACGCTTTCGATTCCCATCTCTTCGACCAGGCTCATGATCGATTTGACGGTCTTGTAGTGCTCGCTGTTGGTCGCGATTTCTCTGATCAGCGAGCCGTCGATCTTGATGATATCAATGTCGAACTGTGTCAGGTAGGCGAAGTTGGAGTAGCCGCTGCCGAAATCGTCGATGGCGATACGGCAGCCGTACTTCTTGACGTCGCGGATAAATTCGACGACTTTTGCGGGGTTGGAGAGGTGGGCGCTCTCCAGCAGCTCGATGTCAAGACGTGAGGCGACCTCGCTGTGGCTGGAGAGCTGTCCGAGAATCAGCGTAACGATACTGTCGTCTTCGAGATCATGCATTCCGATATTGACGCTGAAGCGGTAGGGTTTATCGGCGAAATACTCCATACTCTTGTTGAACATGGTCCGGGTGATCTGGTAGTAGAGCGGGGTATCCATGGCGACGGGCAGGAACTCACTGGGTGAAAGGATCTCTCCGTTGGAGCGTTCCAGGCGTACCAGGGCTTCGTACTTGACGATCTCTCGGCTCTGGAGGTCCATGATGGGCTGAAAATAGGGAATGATCCGGTCGTCGAGCAGGGCGGCCCGAAGCAACTGGGTCATCTCGATATTGGAGCGGATCTGCTCTTTCATATCGAGATCTTCTGCGTAGACCAGGAGATTGACTTTGGGGTTGGACTTCAGATGCTTCATGGCCATGTCCGCCGTTTCGAGCAGCGGGAGCGCCGAACTAATGGCCATATTCACCGAAAGGTGCAGCATGATACCTTTAACCTCGAATCGCTCCTTCTGGATAGCTTCATCGACCATCTGTGCGATATGCAGGATCTGTTTCGGGTCGGCGTTCTCGAAGAGGATGGCGTACTCGTCGCCGCTGATACGGTAACAGGAGTCGGCCCGGGGGTCCTGCTGCAGGGTGTGCTGTATCACCCGCGCGACCTGCTGCAGAATAAAGTCGCCCGTGTCGGTGCCGTAGACATCGTTGAAGAACTTGAACTTGGCGATGTTGATCATCAGGATCGAAGGGGCCTGAAGCTTTTGCAGACGCATCTCATAACTGTAGCGATTGCGCAGCCCCGTGAGGGTGTCGTGGTCGAGGGTATGGCTCAGCCGCTCCTGAAGCTCCTTGAGTGTGCGGTTCTCCCGGCTCAAGATAAAGAGCAGGGACATGATGGCGATGATCGCCATCACAATGGAGATGAAGAGTACGGAAGCGATATTGTTGATGTAGACCAGATCCTCGCGGGCCCGCTCCGTAAAGGCGTGCTTCTGATCTTCGATAGATTGGCGCAGCGGGGTATTGATGATGTTGTAGAAGAGGTCGAGATACTGGGGATACTGGTTGATGACGAACTGCACATGAATCAGAATGTTGTTGACGAAGCGTTTCTGCTCCGGGGAGTAGGATGTGTTTCGCAGTGCCTTGACATCATTCTGGATCGTTTCCAGGTAGGCGGCATCGAGCATCTTTTTGGCCAGGGTGAGGGTGCCGATGATGCGCTGCAGCCGGGTCTGAGTCTCGGAGGCGGGAGGAAAAAATTTCAGACCGCGGGTCTCCTGGTTGGAGAGAAAAACGTTGGAGTTTTTGATGCCGGCATTGATCATCAGGTACTCTTCGACCAGCATTAGGTAGGTTTTCACCTCTTTTCCGAGGGCTGCGGCGTCGGCACGGTTCTCCGCGTAATAGGGTTTTTGCAGCAAGGGAAGGGTGGCAAGGGTCTCGATGTCGTGTGCCATCTCCTGCCGGTCGGCGGCGATGGGGTCTTGGTTGTAGTAGGCGAAAAGGCTGCTTTGCAGCACTCCGTAGCTGATGCGCTCCTGGGTGTTTTGCAGGTGATTGTACGATGCGATCACCTCTTTGTAGCCGCTGGTAAAGTCTTTTTCGATGGAGTAGTAGTAAAAGAGGGTTGCCAGGGCCATCGCACCGGTCAAGGCGGCGGCTGCAGCGGCAAGACGGAGGTTGAAACGCACGGTTACTCTTTCAAGATGGCGGGGGTCTCGCCGGTCAGGGTCAGCATAAAGGCAACGATGTTGCTGACCTGTGCGTCACTGAGTTCGAAGCCGAGATTATGATAGCTCATGGTCTTGACGGCTTGGGGCAGGGTCTTGGCAGAGGCGTCGTGGAAGTAGGGCGCGGTCAGTTCGATATTACGCAAGGTCGGGACTTTAAAGACATTTTTGAAACGCTCCCTCTTGTTCTGGCTGTAGAGGTCGGGATAGGTCGCTTTGTACTGGTAAGGGATGATTGTCCCCATACGCTGAAAGGAGTTGCCCCCGACATTGACACCGTTGTGACAGGTGATGCAGCCGAGCTCTTTGAAGTTCAGGTAACCCTCCATCTCCTGTTTGGTCAGTTCGATCTCTCCACGCAGGTAGCGGTCGAAACGGCTGTTTGGGGTGATGAGGGCTTTTTCGAATTCGACGATGGTTTCGATGATCTGGTGGAAGCTGATGGGTCCGGGACCGTAGAGCCGTTCGAACGCTGCGACATAATGCGTATTGGCATTGATCCGTTTTTCGATCTCTTTCTCGTCCATCGCCAGTTCTTTGGGGTTATGCATCGGGCCGCTGGCCTGCTCGAAAAGATCTGCGGCGCGGCCGTCCCAGAACTGCTTGAAGTTGTACCGGGAGTTCAAAACGGTGGGAGACTGCACATTTCCCGCTTCGTCACCGACCCCCAAAGAGACGGGACGGCTGTCCGCACCGCCGTTGAAGACATCGTGGCAGCTGGCGCACGAGATACTGCGGTCACGGGAGAGAATGGGGTCGAAAAAAAGCTGCTGGCCGACCGCGGCCTTGGCGACATCGTAATCAGGATGAAGGGGGATCGGCTCGATCGGCTCTTCGGCCGAAATTAGCATGCAGCTACCTGATAGTAACAGGACGAAAGCCGCTTTAAAAAGCGGTAGCATTACGTTCATACAGGGTCCCAACTTCTCTATAAATCTGTCGGCATTATAGTCTTTGCGTACTTTGAAATCCATTAATAAGGAGAAACAGAAGCGAAAAAAGCATATACCTCACTAAACGAGTCGGAATACTTTAAAATCAAGGAGCTTTGGAGTAAGATGCGACTATCTGAAAAGAATAATCAACTGCAAAGGAGCCCCTATGGCCCAGGCCTGCCCCCTGACGTATCGTCGTATCGATGCCTCTCTCATTCGAATCAATGCATTTTGGACGGTTGCCTGTGCCATGTGCTACTGGATAACGCATGAGCCTTTCTGTATCTTTTTGCTGGGGTCTGATTTGATGATTCGTCTCTACGGACCCCACTACTGCAGCCCGTTTAACGCTGCGTCTCGTATTGTCAAAAAGGTAATGAAGATTCCGACGCGTATCAGCGATGCGGGTCCCAAACGTCTGGCGGCGCATTTCGGTCTGCTCTTCAGCGGGTTGATACTGTCGGCACATTTTGCGGAACTGCCGGGGATGGCTTTGGGGATCGTCGCGCTGCTGGCGGTGTGTGCGGCGATGGAGCTGCTGTGGAACTTCTGTGTGGGATGTCGTATCTACTATCTTCTGCAGTCTTTGAAGACGAAGTGGGTGTAACATGGCCGGTATTTCATCCAAAGGCATCTACGGTCTGGCGGCGATGCATGTGCTCTCCCATGCGGTCAATCAGCGTACCATGCAGGTGAAGGAGATCGCGGCCATGACCCAGATCTCCCACAGCTACCTTGAACAGCTGCTGTCACAGCTGCGTAAAAGCGGACTGGTAACCAGTACCCGAGGGGCGTCGGGTGGTTACCGGCTGGCCCGGCCGGCCCACGAGATCGAGGTGATTGAAATTCTCGAAGCGCTTGAAGGGTCGCTCTGCCGTATCGAAGGCAATGTCGGCGCGAGTATCATCTTGGAGTATTTCTGGTCCGATATGCAGGAGCGGGTTCGTAAGCTCTTTTCCATGAAACTCAGCGAACTCGACCAATCCTATCAGCCCTACCACTACGAGATCTAGCGGCGTGAGCATCCCGGAATCGGGTGCGTCGTCAGGGAGTTTTGAGATGGGTTTTTGTATCATATGTGATCTATTCCGGGTGTTCTCCGGAACAAACCGCTTCCGGAGAGTCGATGCGCATCCGTTTTTTCGCCGTCAACCGTACCCAACAGCGCTATTTCGGCGAACTGAGCGATCATCTGCAATGCCCCGCAGAAACGGTATTGTGCAAAAAACTTCTGCGACCTTCTCCTCTATGTTTCTATAGGTTCAGTGAGGTCATCGATACCGATATCCTGATTCGCCGCAAGCTCAAAGAACATCGTAATGCCGGGGGGCTTTTTGCCGGCAGTTTCGGGCAGGCAGTGTTGCGGCGCTATCTCCAGATGGCCATTCCTCTGGCGGCGATGCGCTACGTGGCACAGGTCGCTGACGTTCGTTTTGATACGATTGCGGTCTGGAACGGAAAACACCTGCGTCAGGCACTCATCATTCAGCTGGCGAAGGCCCTGGGGAAAAAGACCCTCTTTTTCGAAAACGGCATGCTGCCCGATACGACGGTCTGCGATCCCAAAGGGGTCAATGCGGATAACAGCGTGCCGCGCAGTGCCGCATTTTACGACGCCTATGAGTCCGGAGGCGAACGCCATCTTCCTACGGAGCTGGTGGTTCGCGCCTCGAAAAAAGGAACTTCTCAGTCCGATGACGGCGATTGGCTGCCCGAGGGCTATGTCTTTGTGCCGTTTCAGGTCAACCACGATACCCAGATCACCCATCACTCCCCCTGGATCGAGTCCATGGAAGCGTTGTTTGCCTGTTTCGAGACAATGGCGCACCGCTTTCCCGAACGTCGTTTCGTCCTCAAAGAGCATCCGTCCGACCCGGCGGACTATAGTGCCTTCTACCGCAAAGCGGATGCTCTGCCCAATCTCGATTTTGCCAACAGCGTTTCCACCCAGACGCTGATCGAACGCGCCTGCTGCGTCGCGACGATCAACTCCAGCGTCGGCATCGAGGCGATGCTTTACCGCACGCCTGTCGTGGTACTTGGCGAGGCATTTTATGCCATTGAGGGCATAACGTTTCCCGCCCCCTCTTATGACGCTTTGGAAGCGCTCCTAAGCCGTCCGATCGTGCCGAACGACCCGGAGCGGATCCGTCGTTTCCTGGAGTATCTCTACGAGGAGTATCTGATCCCCGGGCACTGGAAAACACCCAATGATTACCATTTCGCGGCACTCAATGAACGTCTGGGATGTCACGATACTCCGCCCGAACGGGCGCTGTTTCTGGTATCGACTCCGCTACACCTCTACAACGCCATCGTCGCGGCGCTGATGTTCCCCGAACGCGAATCCCATCTCTTCTACATCGATCAGCCCGACGAAGCGTCGCACGGCTATGTCGATGCCCTCAATGCCTGGACGCAGACCCCGTTCGCGTCGGTGTGTCTCTACAAAACCCGCGTCAAGGGAAGTATGGCCAAGTGGCAGGCGCGCCGAAAAGCCTTTGTCGATATGGAACAGGCGATCGCATCCATCGCCCCGCACCGTGTGATCGTGGGCAATGACCGCCGCATCGAGTTCGCCTACGCGCTGCATGTCGCAAGACGTATCGATTCAAAGGTCGTCGGGGGTTATCTCGACGACGGGGCTTACACCTACATCGCTCAGGCGAGCAAGTGGTATCAGGATACGGTCATCGACATCGGCCTGAAAAAGCTGGTGTACGGCGGCTGGTACTTCCGGCCCTCCGTGATCGGTGCCAGCGATGCTGTCGAAGAGGCCTATGTGGCTTTGCCGGAGTTCGCCAATCCGGCCCTGTCGCAAAAACATTTGATCGGTCTGGAGATGGATCGTTTGCTCGATCCCCGATTGAAGGGCTTTACCGAAGCGCTGACGGCGCCTTATGCGCTCGATCCGCACACTGTTGGCGCGCTGGGATTGGTCTTTATCGTCCCCCACGAGTCGCTGATCGCGGCGTTTCCCACTTTTCAGGAGGTGGTGACCGAGACGATCCGGGATGCGGCTCGGAAAGGGATCGCGATCGGTCTGAAGTACCATCCCCGGCAGGAACAGTCCGATCCTCTCGGAGTTCTGGACCTTGGAGGTATTACCGTTCTGCCCAACACGCTGGCATTCGAAGCGATGCTGCCGCTGCTGGGGCGGGCCGTGATCGTCGGGGATGTCTCCTCGGCGCTGCTGACCGCGCGGTGGCTGCGGCCGGACTTGAAAGTGCTTTCCCTGCGCAACGCAACCGATGCCCGACAGGAGAAGATGGCGGCACTGTTCAAGCATGTGGGGGTCGAGATCGTCGATCCTTCCGATTTCCAACATACCATCCAACAGGAGTTCGATTTATGATTCTTTCGTCTATGTGGCAATACCTGACCCACCGGTTTGATCCGGAGGAGTATCGGTTGATTATGACCATTTTGTGTAAGGACGAAGCGGACATCATCGAAGCGAACATTCGGGTCCATGCGGCGCTCGGCGTCGACGGCTTCGTCGTCATGGACAACGGCTCGACCGACGGGACCCGGGAGAAGCTCACGGCCTTGAAGGAGGAGTTTGAACTTCAGGTCATCGACCGCGAAGGGGTTTACGACCAAAGCGCGTGGATGACGGAGATGGCCCACTTCGCCCGCGATGTTATGGGCGCTGACTGGGTCATCAGCAACGATGCCGACGAGTTCTGGCTTCCCCAGAGCGATCGTTCCCTTAAGCAGATCCTTGCCCGCCCGGGCAGTGTCCTCACCTGCCATCGCTACAACATGCTGATGGACGAGCGGGCCCTGGAAGACGACTACCGCTTTTACGACTGCGGCCTGCGCGTCGAGAACCCCATCTACTACCACAATGAGCAGCTTTCCAAAGAGAATGTCTCCATCGTTCTGTCGAAAATCGGTCCCAAAACGATCGTGAATCCCCACGGCCTGATCAAGGTCAAAGGGGGCAACCACCGCGCCAAGCATGTCGCCTTCAAGAGCATCGTCGATTACATGAAGCCCTACGACAAACTGCGCAAGGTGGACGAGATCAAGGTCTACCACTTCTCTATGCGCGGCTGGAAGCACTTCGAAAGCAATATCCTGAACCGCAAGCGTCTGATCGAAGAACATGAGAACGTCCGGATGGGGAACCACTACCGCCGCTGGGTGAAACTCTATAACGAGGGGAAGCTCAAAGCGGAGTTCGAGAACTTTATCTTTCGGCCGGAGGATATCGGAGTGCTTGGAAAGTACGGTGTGGTGATCTATGACGACTATCCGATCCGGAAGATCCGGAAGCTTCTGGGCGTCGAATAGGAGGATGGCATGAAGATCGGACTATTGGCCGGTTCCCTGATGGGCGGCGGCGCGGAACGTACCATCCTGACCCTGGCCAAAGGGTTCTACGAGCGCGGTCACGAAGTACATCTTTTTTTGCTCAAAGCGGTCTACGACTACGATCCGGATATGATCGAAAAGATCCATATCCTCGAAGGGAAGCATTTTCCCGAACAGGCGGCAAGCCTGCAGGCTATGATGGCGTCCGAAACCGAACCGTTTGACCTATTCGTGACCAGCAAGTGCCAGTTTTCGGGCCATGCCGTCGCCCGTAACGTCTACTGCTCCGTGCATATCACGCCTTCGGCATGGGTAAGAAGTTCGCGCTGGAACGTATGGCGCACCTACCGGAAGCATTCAAAATTGCGCAAACAGTATCGCGGAAAACGGGTGATTGCGCTCTCGGAGGGAATCAAAGACGACTTGTTGCGGGTTTTGAAAGTCAACCCCGCATCCATCGATGTGATCAACAACCCCTTCGATTTTGAAGAGATCCGTGCATCGGCGGAGGCACCGTTGTCAAACCCGCCCAAGCCCTATATTCTCTATATCGCTTCGATGATCCCCAGAAAGCGGCATGACGTATTGTTGCATGCCTTTGCGAAAATGCGGCACCGGGAGGTCAGTCTGGTATTGCTGGGGAAGGGGGATCTGGAAGATGAGATCCGGGGGACGGCACAGAAACTGGGGGTCGCGGATCGGGTGATTTTCGGCGGATGGGACGCCAACCCCTACCGCTGGATCAAAAATGCCGAGGTGAGTCTGCTGGCCTCCGATGCAGAGGGACTCCCCCGCGTCGTGGTCGAATCGCTCATCGTCGGGACACCGGTCGTCAGTACCGACTGCCCTTCGGGGCCGAACGAGGTACTAATCGGCGATCTCTCCCGATTCCTCGTGCCCCGTCGTGATCCCGCAGCCTTTGCGGAGGCAGTCGACCTGGCACTGGATCAGCCGCCGGTGATCGATGCAGATATGATTCGCCGCTTCTCCCACCTGGATGTTGCGGACCGGTATGTGCAGTTGATCCGCACATAAGATATTCCGGTGCTCTGGCAGGTGCGCACGTCAGTCGCGCTTTTTGATTAGTTCAAAAAGTTGATCTGGGTGTAGCGCTGCATCTCTCTGTAGCAGTCGGAGATCTCCTCTTTCATCGTCAGCAGTTTCTCTTCGGGAAGAAAGAGGGCGTATATCTCGCTTTTTTCATAGATCTTTTCAAGGTTAAACAGCGCCGAAGAGAAGAACGAGACGACTTGGGCCGGGTAGATCCTGTTTTTTAGAAAGTAGATCTCCACCGCCATTCCCAGCTGGCGGATTTCAAGATCGTCTCCAAAGCCTTCGCGCAGATCTTTCAGTGACCCTTCTTTTTCGTATCGATGAGGAATATAGACGATTTTTTTGTCGAAGTGACGGATCGCTTTTTCGATGGCTTCGAAATAGGTCGCTTCACGGATAAAGCCTTTTTTGCT
The DNA here is from genome assembly GCA_050297855.1 of Campylobacterales bacterium. Classification (GTDB taxonomy): domain Bacteria; phylum Campylobacterota; class Campylobacteria; order Campylobacterales; family SZUA-545; genus SZUA-545. The sequence goes on along the minus strand of JBNKTC010000010.1, from coordinate 405,018 downwards.
CAACTCCATTCCGATCAGGTAGACATGATCATCGTCCCATTGACACTGGTTGAGATAGGTTTCCCGCAGGTATTCATAGCTGTTTTGGACAATTTTCTGGCCGTTATGGGGTTCGATGGAATAGGTGGTGAACCAGTCCGGCATCCGTTTGACCTGTGTGGAGAGTCCGAAGAAGCCATAGCGTAGGCGCTCTTTGAGTGCAAAGGTCTCTTGCATCAACTGTGGCATCCGTTTCTGGTATTCCAGCGTCGTGGCCGCACCGTCATCGAGAAGATAGATTTCGTCGGCGTGGACATTGCTGATGAAAATCTTTTTAAACCCGCGAAAAAAGCCTATGAAGATCCGATCAATCCGCTCCTTTTTGAAACGGCGTATGATCCTGACCGATTGCAGAAAAACAGAGTTACCCATAAACCGGTCGACCCAGATGACTTCATCCCACTCTTCCTTGCTCAGAAACGTATCAATCTGGGATTTGTTGACCTGGCCCTCCCGGGCATTGACAATCAAAATGTTGGTTTCGGCGGGAAAATGGTGTTTGGCTTCGAGTGCATTTAACAGTTGCAGCGGGGTTCGAATGATGTAGATGTTTTTCACGGGGTATTCCAATCGTATTATTTAAGGTGGCGTCGCGTGTTCAGGCAATGTGACCGTTCAAAAAAATCTTTTAGAGTCAGTGTATGAGCAGATTGTACCAAAAAAGAGAAGGCAAAGTCGTCATGATATACTCTGCGCTCAGAGCGGTTGCGCCCGCTTTTGGCTTCAGATTACTTTGATAAACTGTCATGATTCTCAATGCCTATTTATCGGGTAGGCAGTGTACCGGGGCGTATGGGGTCAGAGAGACTAAAATTCGATTTTGAAAAGTGAGAAGAGATATGTTTGATTATGTCATCGCAGGTGCCGGATTCGCCGGAAGCGTCATGGCGCATAAAATTGCGACGGAACTGGACAAGAAGGTGCTGATCATTGAAAAGCGGAAGCATATTGCCGGCAACTGTTATGATCTCAAAGATCACAATGATATTCTGGTTCATCGATACGGACCGCATCTCTTCCATACGAACAATAAAAAAGTCTTTGATTTCCTCTCGCAATTTACCTCATGGCGTCTCTACCACCACAAGGTCCTTGCAATGATTGACGGGAAAAAGGTCCCGATCCCGTTCAACCTGAATACGCTGCATGAGGTATTTCCCGCGACCCTGGCGCATCAGCTCGAAGAGAAACTGCTGGATGCCTACCCCTACAATACGAAAGTTCCCATTCTGGAGCTGAAACAGTCCGAAGACAAAGGGATGCAGTTTCTGGCGGATTTCATCTATGAGTCGATTTTCGTCAACTACACGGCGAAACAGTGGGGCATGAAGCCTGAAGAGATGGACGGTGCCGTCACCGCAAGGGTACCGGTCTTTGTGGGCAGAGACGACCGCTACTTCAACGATGCCTATCAGGGCGTGCCGGAGGAAGGCTATACGAAGCTCGTTGAAAAGATGCTGGATCACCCCAACATTAAAATCATGCTGCAGACAGACTTCAAAGAGGTCTGTTCCGTCAAAGACGAAGCGTTTTTCCTCTTTGACCAACCCTTTGAGGGGACCGTGATCTATACCGGCCAGATCGATGAGCTCTTCGACTATCAATTCGGAGAACTGCCTTACCGCAGCGTGCGCATGGCCTTTGAGACTATGGATTGCGACTGTTTCCAGGAAGCCGGAACGGTCAATTACCCCAACAACTACGATTTTACGCGGATTACCGAATTCAAGTATCTGCACCCTTCCTCGTCACAACGTACGACGATCCTCAAAGAGTACCCGCAGCCATATCAAAAAGGTAAAAATACACCGTATTATCCGATTTTTACCGACCAGAACAGACAGATGTACGAACAGTACGCGGCCTATTCAAAACGGTTTCCCAATCTGCTCCTCCTCGGCAGGCTCGCAGAATATCAATACTATGATATGGACGACATGGTGGAGAAAGCTCTGGAGATGTTCGAAAGCAGGTTGCAGCATGGCTGAGTCGCGCATCTTTTTTATGACCCATCGCCGCTACAGCGGATTTATTGGCGGAGCGTCCGGCGTCAACTACCGGCTCTATCACTTCAACAGGGACTACAAGACCTTTGAAGGTCTTGTGGACCGGTACTATTTCGTTTTTTCAAACACCGTCATCGAAGGTACGGAATCGTCGGCTGTCCCCATCAAAAGCAGCAGCTCCGGCACCGGTAAAGAGGACCCGTCTCCTCTGAGCGCAGCGTTGGCGCCCATCAAAAAGATCCCGCCGTTTTCATGGATCGATCAGCGGTATGCATCCTTTCAGTTTCTTCGGAATTACAAAAAACGGTTGAAGAGAATCAAGAGATATTATCAGAAGCTTGAGGCCTCCTACGGCTTCAACGATCGCGATCTGTTCGTCATACAGGATATACAGACCGCGTTCGCATTGAAAGAGATCATTTCCCCCGATAACCTCGTGGTCTATCACAGTCAGGGATCGTTGTTTCAGGAAAAAGAGTCACAACTCGGCCTGAAGCTGGGGAAAGGGGTCAAAAGGTTTTTCGATCGTGTGCAAAAAGATGTCTTCGAGTATTACGACGTGCTCGGTTTCCCGTCTCGAGGTGCCTGCGATACCGTTCGGGAACAGTTGCCCGATGTCCATTTCGAAGGGAAGCGCATCGAAATTCTCTACAATACGTTTAACCGGGCCGACATATCGGAAGAAGACCGCAAGGCGTTTCTGGAGCGTTTCGCGTATGCCGATGTACTGAAATCGCCGGTTTTGAAATTCGTCAGTGTCAGTACGCTGACCCACCTCAAGGGTATCGATCAAACGATTGAGCTCCTCGGCGCGCTTAAGAACGCGGGTATTGATTTCGTATGGTTTATGATAGGCAACGGTCAGAGCAGTTATATCGAGCAGACGCTCGAACCCTTACTCCAAGCAAACAACCTTGAAGACAATACCAAGCAGATCCGATCCTTGCCCAACAAAGAGGTCAATATGCTGCTTGGAGAGAGCGATTATTATATTATGATGCACCGTGCATCCATTTTCGACATCGCCACGCTGGAAGCGATGAGCAACCACTGTATTCCCATTCTTTCCAAGGTTGGCGGCAATCTGGAATTTAACGTTGACGGAAACTGTTTCCTCTACGAGGATAACCTGGAGGAGTTGATACATTTCGTGGGCCGAAGCGATACAGAAGCCCTTAAAACAAGAAATCATGAAATAGCCATGACGGTTTTCGGAAATAAGCCGTTTTTAGAGCGTTACGAGGCGCTGATCAAAAAGCAGTTGGCGAACCACTGAAGGCTAATTTATGTAGAAGATCCTCTTTTGAATGGCTGAAAAAATCGTTCATGGGCCAGTGACAGCATTGGAAGATCCCCTTTAGTGTCACCGTAGGCGAATATCCGATCGTAATCATCGGGCTCCAGAAGATTTCTGATGCGGCGGACTTTCTCTTCGCCGTGGCAGTTTGGCGTAGCAAACCTGCCGGTGATGATCCCTTCAGAAGTTTCCAAACGGGTCGCCAGCAGTTCTATTCCCTCTTTTTGGCACCACGCCTCAATCCATGTCTCAATGGAAGCGGAGACCACAATGATTCGATCTCCGTGTGTCTGGTGCCATCGAATGCGTTCCAGTGCTTTTGGCCTGACGATGGGATCAATCTTTGTTCGTGCAAAAGTATTTGCAACAGATTCGAAACGCTGCCATGTCCAGCCTTTGAAAAAGTGGCTCAGCATTTTTTCCTTGGCTACATGATTGGGTACCAATTTAAGAACATACGCGATGAGAATCGGTGAGAGCCGAATGAGCCCAAAATAGTATGTTGGGCTTCCTGCGGCATATTTGATAAACTCCATCAGAGTGTCTTTCGTCGTGATGGTGCCGTCGAAATCGAACAGGGCCAGACGCACTTAGATACTCATCTTCTTGAACTGCCACTCCGGGATCGCTTGGATGATGAGCATGATCCAGCGCCAGAACCACTTGGTGTAGAGCACGCTTTTCCCCTTCTGCTGCGCTTCAAAAATATCCTCGGCAACCGCTTCGGAGGTCGCGGTCAATTTTTCGGGTAGCTCCATGCCTTCCGTCATCTGGGTGCGCACAAAGCCCGGCTTGACGGTCAGGACCTGTACTCCGGCATCGTGCAGGCGATTGCGCAGTCCGGAGAGGTAGGTAGAGAGTGCCGCTTTGGCCGAACCGTAGAGGTAGTTGCTTTTGCGGCCCCGGTCTCCGGCGACGGAGCTGATGCCGACGATAAATCCGTGCCCCCTCTCTTCGAAATCGTTGGCAACGATGTTAAGGAAGCTGACGACGCCTGTATAGTTCGTCGCCATAATGCGCGCCGCCTCTTCATAATCGTTTTGCGCCTGTTCTTGCGTTCCCAGGTAGCCGACGGCGGTGATCACCCCGTCGGGTTTAGGGTCCAGACTATTGTAGATTGCGGCATGAGAAACCGTATCGAGGATGTCGAGTTCGACCAGCCGTACGGTCTGTCGGCTGCGCACCTCGATGTCGGTCCGCAGCGGTTCAAGTTCCGTGGCGTTGCGCGCCGCCAGGTAGAGGTCGTAGCCCGCGGCGGCATAGATCCTCGCCGTTGCCTTGGCAATGTCGCTTTTTGCGCCGATGATCAGTATGTATCCCATTTAAATCTCCACGCGTTCGGATTGCAGGGAGCGGAAGGTCTGGTCCATCCCCTGTTCTTTTCGGAAGCGGCGGAAGGCATCGATCTTCTCGTACCCCGCTTCAAAGGTCTCTTTGCTGACCCGGACGTCTTTGGTCAGGTAGATGCGGCCGCCGTAACGCACCACGATGGCATCGAGCCGCTCAAGCAGCTCGAAGAGTCCCGGCTCGATCTTGAAATCCAGCGCCAGGCTGTACCCCTCGATGGGGAAAGAGAGGTAGTTGTCATTGCTGGGACCGTAAAGTTTCAAAACCGCCAAAAACGAGCCTTTGCCGGATGCGGCGATGGTCTCCAGGATCTCTTTGAGGCCGTCGAAGCTCTGTTCCTTGGGCAGGATGAACTGGTATTGGGTAAAGCCGCCTTTGCCGTAGATGCGGTTCCAGTTGTCGATAGCGTCGAGGGGGTAGAAGAAGGTGTCGATGTCGACACTCTGGCGGGAGACGGGCTGGCGCACTTTGTTGTAATAGAGCCAGTTGAAGGCTTTGACGCTCCAGCGGTTAAGGGCGAAGGAGGGAAAATTGAACGGGATGTTCAGCCGTTTTTTCCGTTTGTAGTCCAGATTGCCGTCGTTTTTGAAGTCTCCGGTCATCAGCAGACATCGCCCCAAAGCGTCCCCTTGAGCCAGACAGTCGATCCATGCGACGGAGTAGGGGGCGTGTGCATAGGCTTCGAAGGCTTCGAAGGTCGCCGCGAGATTGGCGGTCTTCACCGTCGTCTGGTCGATATACTGCGATGCGATCTTCTTGAGGTAGATCTGCGCATCGAGGATGACCCCGGTAAGCCCCTGGCCGCCGCAGGTGGCCCGGAAGAGTTCGGGCGTCGTCTCCCTGGAACACTCCACGATGCTGCCGTCGGCGCGCATAAGGCGCATGGATGCGACGCAGGAGCTGAAGCACCCTTCGACGTGGTGGTTTTTGCCATGGACATCACTGGCGATGGCCCCGCCGACGGTGATCAGTTTGGTGCCAGGGGTCACCTTGAGAAACCAGCCGCGGGGAACGAAGGCTTCGAGAATTTCGCTAAGGAGGACGCCGGACTGGATGTGCAGCAGACCGTGCTCTTCATCGAAACCGAGGAAATAGTTGTGCGGACGCATGTCGACGACAGCATGATAAAGGGCGCTGTCACCATAGCTGCGTCCGTTGCCGTAGGGAATGATCCCTTCGAAAGTTTTCAGAGTTTCCGCCGTTTGTGTTTCGTTCCGGAAAGGGTGAACATGGGTGTCGATCCGGGGGTACATTCCCCAACTGAAAAGACTCATCGTGCGGGTTCTCCTTTGTGGATAAATACAAACCGTTTGTCGAGGGTATATTTGATCAGGTAGCCGATCGCCAGCCCAATGAGCGCGCCGGTATATTTGGCGTTGGAGTGGGAAAAGAGCGCGTCGAAGGCGATCTCAGTCCCCCAGAAGATCAGGGTGGTGAACACCCCCATCAGCGAATAGAGCAGAAATTTTTTTGTATCGTCTTTATGATCTTTCGGAGTATGGTAGAAGATAAATTTTTTGTCCATGATATATTTAGCGACCAATCCTGCGAGGGTACCAAAGAACATGGCAACGTAGAGGGCACCAAACCCTTCGTAAAGCAGAAAGCTGAGATATTGAAACAGAAGGTTCAAGAGCGTCGCGATGAGAGCAAAGAGGGTGTATTTTACAGCGGTCATAGATAGAGGATCCAGGTGAACGTCGAGATCCAGCCTAACAGTATCAATTGTATGAAACGGTCATGCAAAATAATATAGGTCGGTGATGCGCTTCGCTGTTTGACAAATGTGGTCTGCATGTAGCGCAATATACCGATGATGACAAAAAAAGCGGTCAGATAAAGATAGGGGCTCTGAATACGTGCGACGACCTCCGTAGAGGTCGTAAACAGCGTATATGCGACAATAACCACTGATGCCATGATGATCATCGCTGCATCGAGAAACTGCAGATTGTAGCCGTCTACGACTTTGCGCATCTTTTTTCCGGTGTCAAGGAAGATCAGTACATCGTCTCGTCGTTTCGCCAGCGCGATAAACAGCGCCAGTAGGAATGTCATGACAACGATCCACATGGAAAGGTGGATACCGGTGACCTGCGAACCGACGAACAGACGGAGCACGAAACCAATGGCAATGACCGACACATCTACGATCGCTATGTATTTCATGTAAAACGTATAGGCGATATTCAACAGAACGTAAAAGAGCAGGATGCCCAAAGCTGGAAGGCCATAAATCCCCATAATGGAGAGGCCGGTCACAAGCAGCAGTACCATCAATGTGAAGGCGGCGTGTTTGGAAATGGCACCGGAGGCAAGAGGGCGGTTTTTTTTCAGAGGATGCTGTCGATCCGCTTCAATATCGCGACAGTCATTCAAAATGTACACGGCACTTGCCGTCAGCGAGAATGCGACAAACGCTACGAAGGTGTCTGCGAACAAGGCGGGGTGGTTGATTTTATGCCCAAAAAAAAGCGGGAGAAAAATAAACAGATTTTTCACATATTGTTCAGGACGCATTAGTGAAAAAAAGGGTTTGATGATCATTGTGAGTTCCACGGTGTGATGTTAGATGTTGTTTTGCTGTAAAAGAAACACTTTAACATAATGACGGTTAGGTTCACAACCCTTCCAGCAAAAGATACCACATCCTGTCGATCTCCTTGTCGCTCAAAAACAGACTGGAACGGCTTTTATAAAGTTCCGTTAATCCATCGCGGCCGATACTGAGGGTGTGGGCGCATTCGGGATGGGCGGGCAGGAACGCCCGGATCAGCGAAACGTCGGTGTCGATCGCGCGTTCGCAGAAGAAACAGGTCATCTCCCGGTGAAGCCGACCTTCGTACTCCAGAAGCTGTACGTAGGCCTCTACGGCGATGCGTTTGGGGTTTTGCAGATGCCAGCGGTGGGCGGCATCGTCAAGGAGGTTGAAGTAGAAGCCTCCCGTCTCTTCGGAATGGCTGAGGTGGGGATAGAAGAGGGCGATGAACTGCTGCCAGAGGCGTAGCCGCTGGTGATCGTACATCCACGGAAAGCCGAGATGGATGACATCGCGAAGCCGTCCGATATTGCTTTTGAGGGAGTGCTCGGTCTCGAAGTCGATTTTGAATCCGAGGTTGATGGTGCCGTGCCGTGCGCCGTAGAAGCGGTAAAGGGTCTCTAAGTTTTGCTGCGTTAAGATAGACACAACCAGATCCTCGTCCCGGGCCCGGTTCACTTGAATGATATATCCCTGCATTTTCCTGCTTCTTAATTGCTCATCAACCTAATGTTACATAAAAAAACTTGATTATTAAATGAACTTTTAGGACACTGGGGCTATAATATTAGTTGCTCTGCGTCTCTATATAAAGCAAAGTTCTTTAAAAAGAGATTAAACGCTTGAAATTTATGTGAAATTTTCTTTAGTAAAGGTGAATAAATGATGGAATATTCCGATTTACTCCGCTCCTTCAAGGATAACTGCGGATTCGGTCTCGTTGCCAACATCAAAAACCGTGCATCCCACGCCAACCTTGAACGTGCCATTACCGCGCTCGAGCGGATGATGCACCGCGGTGCGGTGGCTGCGGACGGCAAGACCGGCGACGGCAGCGGTCTGCTGCTCTCCATGCCCCGGGAATTTATGATGGAAACCGCCCGCGAGCTGGGTGTCGAACTGCCCGAGCAGTTCGCGGTAGCGACGGTCTTTACCAAGAACAAAGCCCAGATCGAAGCCATCGACGCGGTCTGTACGAACAATGACCTCAAAATTGTTCTGGTTCGCGACGTTCCGGTCGATACCAATGCTCTGGGGGACCAGGCCCTGGCCAGCCTGCCCAGTATCGTTCACCTCTTTATCATCCCCAACTCCATTATGGCGACACGCCGCTTCGATGCGCTGCTCTACCTGAGCCGCAAGGAGAGCGAGCACCGTTTTGTCGACGACGAAGATTTCTACATCGCTTCCATGTCGTCCAGGGTTATCTCCTACAAGGGTCTGGTCATGCCGACCCACATCAAGGAGTTCTACCCGGATCTGCAGAAAGAGACCTTCAAGATCTCTTTCTCCCTCTTCCACCAGCGCTTTTCGACCAACACTCTGCCGAAGTGGCGTCTCGCCCAGCCTTTCCGGGCCGTCGCCCACAACGGCGAGATCAACTCCGTCGAAGCGAACCGGTTCAACGTCCGGGTCAAATCCGAGTCGATCAAGAGTGAAGTCTTTACCGATGCGGAGATCAAGCGTCTGCTTCCGATTCTGCAGCCCGGCGCTTCGGACAGTGCGAGTGCGGACAACTTCTTCGAGTTCCTGATCGCCAACGGGATGGATTTCTTCAAAGCAGCCCGCGCCGTCATCCCGGCCCCCTGGCAGAATGCGCCCCACATGGACCCGGAGCTGCGCGCTTTTTACGAGTATCACTCCACGGTCTTCGAGGCGTGGGACGGCCCGGCCGCCTTCTCTCTGACCGACGGACGCTACATCGGCTGTGTTCTCGACCGTAACGGATTGCGCCCCTCCAAGTACATCATCACCCACGACGACACCCTGCTGATCACCAGCGAATACGGGGTTAACGACATCTCCGAAGAGGAGATCCGCGAACGCGGTCGACTGCAGTCGGGCGAGATGATCGGTCTGGACCTCAAGTTCGGCAAGATTCTCAAAAACGAGGACATTAACAACTACCTCAAATCCTCCAACCCCTACATGAAGTGGCTCAACGAGCATATGGTCTACCTCCAGGAGCACTGCGACGAGCAGTACGCCATGATCTCCGAACATGAGACGGAGAATCTGATTCCGCGCCAACGCTACTTCAACGTCACCCAGGAGGTGATCGAGCAGGTTGTCGAACCGATGATGAAAGATGGCAAGGAAGCCGTCGGTTCCATGGGCGATGACACCCCAATGGCGGCCTTCAGCGACAAGCAGCGTAACTTCACCGACTTCTTCAAGCAGAAGTTCGCTCAGGTTACCAATCCGCCGATCGACCCGATCCGCGAAAAGATCGTCATGAGCCTGAACACCGGTTTCGGCGAGGTGCACAACATTCTCGACGAGATCCCGTCTCACGCCCACCGCCTGAAGGCGATCTCCCCCATCGTCACCTACGAAAAGCTCGAGGTTCTCAAGTCTTTCGGGGATAAGACCTCTCCGCGCTTCCAGGCGTTTTATCACAACCGTACCTTCTCCACCGCTTACGAAGGCGATCTCAAACCGGCGATGGAAGCACTGGCCGCAGAGATCATCGCCGCGGTCAAAGAGGACGGTGTTCGCATCGTGATTCTCGAAGACGCCCAGCTGAACGAGAAGCAGGCGGTGATCCCGATGGCGCTGGCCGTCGGTCGTATCAACCGCGCCCTACTGCAAGCGGAAGTGCGCCACCTCGTCTCTATCGTCGCTTCGACGGGCGAGGTGATGGACTCGCACTCTGCAGCGGTCCTGCTCGCCTATGGCGCAAGCGCCGTCTTCCCGAGTCTGCTTTTTGCGACGGTCGCCAACCACTCCAAACACTCCAAAAGCATGGATGTTCCGCAAAACGAAGCCCTTAAAGGGGTACACCAGGCACTCAATGCAGGTCTGCTGAAGATCATGTCCAAAATGGGGATCTCGACCATCGCGTCCTACCGCAGTTCCGGGCTTTTCGATATTCTCGGACTCAGTCGCGAGATCGTTGAAGACTGTTTCACTGATTCGCACGTGATGATTCCGGGGCTCTCCTACGAAGATATCGATACCCGGGTCAAGCGGATACATCATGAAGCCTTCACAGAGAGTGGCTTTAACAGCATTTTCCCGCTCAAGATCGGCGGCTTCTACAAGTTCTACAGCGGTCAGGAACACCACGACTTCGGGCCTGATGTCATTCAGGCGCTTCATGCCGCTGTCGGCTCCGGCGATCAGGCGGACTATGACCACTTCAAAAAGATCGTCAACGGCCGTGGACAGAAGTTCATCCGTGACTTCTTCGAGTTCGCTTCTGACCGTGAACCGGTAGCCCTCGACGCCGTTGAATCCAAAGAGGCGATTTTTAAGCGTTTCGTCACGGCGGCGATGAGTTTGGGCTCCATCTCTCCCGAGGCGCACGAGTGTCTGGCCACGGCGATGAACACCATTGGCGGCCAGTCCAACTCCGGCGAGGGCGGTGAAGACGCGGCTCGCTTCGGAACCATCAAGAACTCCTCGATCAAGCAGGTCGCTTCCGGCCGCTTCGGGGTGACACCGGCCTACCTGCGCAGCGGCGACGAGATCCAAATCAAGGTCGCCCAGGGCGCGAAACCGGGTGAGGGGGGACAACTGCCGGGCCATAAGGTCTCAGGCCTGATTGCACGTCTGCGCCACACCGTCCCGGGTGTTACACTGATTTCGCCGCCGCCGCATCACGATATCTACTCCATCGAGGACTTGGCGCAGCTGATCTACGATCTCAAACAGGTCAATCCCAAGGCGAAGATCGCCGTTAAGCTGGTCTCTACGGCCGGTGTCGGTACCATCGCTGCGGGCGTCGCCAAAGCCTACGCCGACAAGATCATTATCTCCGGCGGTGACGGCGGTACGGGCGCCGCACCGCTCACCTCTATTAAATTCGCGGGGAACCCCTGGGAACTGGGCCTCTCCGAAGCGCATAATGCACTCAAGGCGAACAACCTGCGCGGACTGGTCCACGTCCAGACCGATGGCGGTCTTAAGACCGGCCGCGACGTCGTCAAAGCGGCGCTGCTGGGAGCGGAAAGCTTCGCCTTCGGTACCGGTGCCCTGGCGATGATCGGCTGTAAGATGCTGCGGATCTGTCACGTCAACCGCTGTTCGGTGGGGATTGCGACCCAGAACGAGAAGCTCCGCGAAGAGTACTTCAAGGGTTCCGTCCAAAACATCATCAACTACTTTACCTTCCTTGCCGAAGACATCCGCGCCATTATGGCCCAGCTCGGATTCACGACGATGGAAGAGATGGTCGGCCGCAGCGATCTGCTTAAGGTCGTCGATACGGAATTGGCGACCAAGTTCGACTTCAGCAACGTGCTGCACCGCGAACCGGGCGTCGATACCTGTCAGGCGCCCTCTAACGAACCGTTCGATCCCAACACTTTCGAAAAAGAGGTCCTGGAAGAGGCGATGAGTGCGATCAAACATCCCGAACATCCGATCCGCATCAAACGCGACATCTGCAACCTGAACCGCAGTTTCGGTGCGCGCATCAGTGGAGAGATCGCTCAGTACTACGGCGATGCGGGCCTGAAAGACGATACGATCCGCATCCAGCTCAAGGGTGTCGCGGGGCAGGCCTTCGGTGCCTTCCTCATCAACGGCGTTTCTCTGGAGCTTCAAGGCGTCGCCAACGACTACATCGGCAAAGGGATGCACGGCGGCAAGATCATCATCACCGCCCAGCATCAGGGAGAGAGCTTCAGCAGCGGCGGGAATACCTGTCTCTACGGGGCAACCGGCGGCAAGCTCTACATCAACGGTGCCGTGGGCGAACGCTTCGCCGTCCGCAACTCCGGTGCCCTGGCCATTGTCGAAGGGACGGGCGACAACGCCTGTGAGTATATGACCGGCGGGATCGTCGTCATTCTCGGCAAGACCGGCAACAATTTCGGCGCGGGGATGACCGGCGGCGTCTCCTTTGTCTACGACGACGGCCACAACTTCATCGAGAACGTTAACCGCGAACTCGTCGAAGCCGTTCGTATCGATACCGACGAAGGCGATGAAGCGCGTCACTATCTCAAGCGCCTGCTCAAAGACTATGCCTCCGAAACCGGCAGTGCGAAAGGGCAGGAGATCCTTGACAACTTCCGCGTCGAGATCCGCAACTTCTGGCTGGTACGGCCCAAAGATATGAAGAAACTTCCGCTCAACCAGGAGAAAGGGGACTAAAATGAGAGAATTTTTAAATACAGGACGTATTGACCCGAATAAACGCCTGGTGGTCGAACGTGTCAAAGATTTTAAAGAGATTTACGAGGTCTTCGACGGGCATCAGGCCGCATCGCAGAGTGAGCGCTGTATCCAGTGTGGGGACCCCTTCTGTCTGAACAAGTGCCCGCTGCACAACTATATTCCGCAGTGGCTCAAGGCGGTTTCCGAAAAGGATCTGGAGTTTGCCTTTAAGCTCTCGAACGAGCCCTCTCCGTTCCCTGAGGTCATGGGCCGCGTCTGTCCCCATGACCGCCTGTGCGAAGGGGACTGTACCCTCAATGACGGCCACGGTGCCATCACCATCGGTTCGGTGGAGACCTTTATCAATGAAGAGGGGTTCCGTCAGGGGCTCAAACCCGAATTCCCCGGGATCACCACCGACAAAAAGGTGGCCATTATCGGTGCGGGTCCGGCGGGCCTCTCCGCGGCGACCTACCTGCTGCGCTCCGGCATCGCGGTCACCATCTATGACCGCGCCGACCGCGCCGGCGGTCTACTCACCTACGGCATCCCCGGCTTTAAGCTCGACAAGAAGATCATCGAGCGTCGGGTGAAACTGCTCGAAGAAGCGGGGATGGAGCTGGTGCTCGAAACCGAAGTGGGCAGAGATGTCTCTTTTGACGAGATCGCTTCGCAACACGACGCGGTCTTTATCGGTATCGGTTCGACCAAGGGCAAGACGGCGCGTATCGCCGGTGAAAACAGCGATAACGTCCATCTTGCCATGCAGTACCTCACTGCGATCCAGCGGAAGAACTTCGGTCTGAAATATGACAAGACCTTCGACTTTAAAGATCTCGACGTCGTCGTGATCGGCGGCGGCGATACGGCGATGGACTGTGTTCGGAGCGCGAAACGCGAAGGGGCCAAGAAGGTTACCTGTCTCTACCGCCGCGACGCCCACAACATGCCGGGCTCGCGTAAAGAGTACAAAAACGCGATGGAAGAGGGGGTTGAATTCACTTTTCAGGCATCTCCCAAGGAGGTCATCCTTGGCGACAACGGCAAGGCGATCGGGGTCAAGATGGTCAAGACCGTGCTGGGAGCCAAGGACGAGAGCGGCCGTCAGCGGATGGAAGAGGTGAAAGGGAGCGAATTCATCGTCAATGCCGATGTGGTCATCATGGCCCTCGGATTCGACCCGGAAGCGCCCTCCTTCCTCGCCGAAAACGGTATCGAGACCAATGGCTGGGGCGGCATCGTAACCGGCGACGACTACCAGACGACGACAGCTGGAGTTTACGCCGGCGGCGACTGTTTCCGCGGTGCGGACCTCGTGGTGACCGCCGTTTATGACGGCCGAGAAGCGGCCCGCTCCATCATCCGTTCGCTTCTGGGTTGAACGCGATGACCTGGACGCCCTTCGTCGAAGCGGCCTATGCCGCTGCCGTCGAAGTCGGCGTCATGCTCCGGGAGTCCGATGACCCGTCGGATTACCTGCCCGTCAGTCGGGGTGCCGGCGGCGATCTCAGTATCGGGCTGGATCTGAAAGCTGAAGCGATTTTCGCCCGTCACTTGATGCTTTTGGGAACGATTCTTTCCGAAGAGAGCGGCCGCATCGAAGGGGAGGGGGAAGACCTGATTATCCTCGATCCCATCGACGGCAGTGACAACCTGAAATCCCGTTTTCCCTACTATGGCGCTTCGGTGGCTTTGCAGCAAAAGGGCGAAACTACAGCGGGAGTGATCTGCAATTTTGCGACCGGTGACTGTTTCCTCAAGTATCAAGATACCCACCTTCATACCTCCCTGTTTGACCGGACATTGTGTAAACCGGTGACACGACACTCCCATGCCAAAGTCGGCCTGTTCGAAAAATCCCCCGTGCATCCCGAGCTTTCCAGGGCCTTGATGCAAGCGGGGCTGAAGTTCCGTGCACCGGGCGCTATCGCGCTTTCCCTGGCCTATGCACACGAGGTCAATTACGTGGTATTTATCGGAAAAATGCGCGCCTATGATCTGGATGCAGGCCTTTTCATGTGTGAAGATCTGCACGTTTTCCAGTCGGAAGAGCGACTCGTTGTGGCGAAAGATAAGGCAGTTTTCGATACGATAGTGTCACTATTTTCAAGGGGTGATCATTGAATCTTTTTAACATCTTCAGCAGCTCGAACAAGCAGCCTGAACCCTCCAAGAGCGAAGTTCCGGCCCACTGGATCAAGTGTAAATCCTGCCAGTCGCTGATGTATTACAAGGAAGTTGAGAACCAGAATTACGTCTGTCCCAAGTGCGGTTTCCACATTCGCATCGGCGTGATTGAACGCATCAAACTCCTCTCCGACGAAGGGACCTTCGTAGAGTACGACGGCGCGCTTCGTCCCGTCGATCCGCTCAGCTTCGTCGACAAAAAAAGCTATCTCAAGCGGATCGACGAGGGGATCGACAAGACCGGACGGACCTCCTCGGCCCTCAGCGGTGAATGTACCATCGACGGCGTCCCCACGCAGCTGGTCGTCTTCGATTTCGCTTTTATGGGGGGATCACTCGGTTCCGTCGAAGGTGAAAAGATCGTCCGTGCCGTTAACCGCGCCATCGAAAAACGCCAGGGGCTCATCATCGTCAGCGCCAGCGGCGGGGCCCGGATGCAGGAGAGTACCTTCTCGTTGCTGCAGATGACCAAGACCTCCGCGGCGCTGGCGCGACTCGCGGAAGAGAAGCTCCCCTACATCTCCGTACTGACCGACCCGACCATGGGCGGTGTCAGCGCCTCCTTCGCTACCCTGGGCGACATCATCATTGCCGAACCGGGTGCGCTGATCGGCTTTGCCGGACAGCGGGTGATCCAGCAGACCATCGGCGCGGACCTTCCCGAAGGCTTCCAGCGCGCCGAGTTTCTTCTCGAGAAGGGGTCAATTGACATGGTCGTGCATCGCGGCGAGATGAAAAAGACCCTTTCCGATCTCCTTAAAATGCTGCTTCCGGGTTGATGGATACCTCCTCCCCGCGGCTTTATGCACTCTGCGACCAGGCAACCCTGGATCGCAGGGGACGCTCTCTCGAATCGTTCGTTTCCCTCTGCAAACGTCATGACGCCGAGATCATCCAGTATCGCAGCAAAGGTTCCATCGCATCAGTTAAGCGCGCATTGATCACTCTGCGCCGGCTCTGGGATCGGTTTCTGATCGTCAACGACCACTATGAGCTGGCGGATTACTGCGACGGCGTCCATCTAGGGCAGGAGGACCTTGCGGCGATCGATCCCGACCCGCAGCGCGCCCTGACCCAGCTTAAGCTGCGAATCGGGAGCGACAAGATCGTCGGCCTCTCGACCCACACGGCCGAAGAGATTCGGGTCGCCAATGGGCTGGAACTCAATTATATCGGTCTGGGAGCCTATCGGGCGACGGGGACCAAAAAAGTCGCGCACATTCTGGGAGACAGACTCGATGCGCTGGCCGCTGCATCAGAACACCCGGTGGCGGCGATCGGCGGCGTACGTGTCGATGACCGTTTCGAGCATGTCACTTATCATGTTATCGGGAGCGGACTGGACGTATGAAGATCGCTATCCACGCCATCGCCAAGAAGGAGCGCTCCATCTACGACCCGCTCTACAAGGAGCTGGAAAAGATGATTTCGCGGTTCGCCTCCGTTGCGGCGACGGAGCTTTTTCCCAAAGAGGTCGCCAAAGCGCATACGGTTTCGCCCGAGGCGGCGCAGGCTGCCTACACGGCGGCTCTGGAGCCCCATCTCGGCAAAGGATATTCAATCGCGTTACATCCTGATGGCGAATTAATTGACAGTTTTGAATTTAGTAAGCTTTTAAGTGATAGAATGTCGGTGCAATTTTTTATAGGCGGGGCTTATGGTTTCGACGATGCATTTTTGAGACAGTGTGACCGTGTCATCAGCCTTGGAAGGCTGACGATGAGCCACAAGATTGCGAAAGCGGTCTTGCTCGAACAGGTCTATCGCGGTTTCAGCATTTTGAGCAACCACCCCTACCATAAATAAGGAGAACCGGTGAGAGAGAGTGAATTGAAGTTCTTTGAAGAGACACTTCGTACCCGCAAAGGTCAGATCGAGAAAAACATCCACGGCGTGGAGGAAGAGATCGATCAACTTAGAGGCCTGGAGCTTAATGACGAGGGCGATTACGCATCGGTCAGCAATGACAACATGGTTGAAAACGCCATCGGCTGTCAGCAGGAGATGGAACTTCATGAGATCGAAGTAGCACTTGAAAAGATCAAAAACGGCACTTACAACGTCTGTGAGATGTGTGAGGAGCCCATCGGGATCCAGCGCCTGAAAGTCAAGCCGCACGCCAAGTACTGCATTGACTGCCGTGAAATTTCCGAGAAAAACGGCAACTAAACCCAACTTCCCAAGGAGACGCCATGCAAATTAAACGCTACACAGTGACAGCCATCATCTTTATGATTTTCGTAGGATGGTTCGTCTACGCTTTCGTATCGCAGGAGATCCAGAGCATCAGTTTCATGGAGATCGAACTGCCTGCGATGCCCGTAGCGTTGTGGGTGGTGGCTCCGATCTTCATCTTTTTCGTGGCGAGCGTCCTGCATATGTCCTACTACAGTCTGCTCAAGCACTTTAAACTGCGCCGCTACCAGAAAGATTATGAGACCCTTAGCGGTGCGCTGCAAGACGCCTATCTGGGCAAAGAGAACCGTATCCACCAGTATGCGACCACGGCCTATCAGAAACTGGGAAAAATGGTCGATCGCAGTACCATCTTTCCGATGCCTTCTCTTGATGCGACTGGCAACGAGAAGGTCGATGTGGCCATCGAGATCCTCCAGGAGATCTCCAACGGCAACATCGTCGATCTGAAAAAACTGCAGCTCGATAAGGAGAACCCGGTCGCGAAGCAGAATCAGATGAACCGTCTTGAGCGGGGTAAACTGACTCCGGAAGATGTGTTGAGCAAAGCAGACCGTTTCAGTGAAGAGGTGTGCCGCAAAGCGTTCGTCACCCTGGTGGAGAGTGCACCGCTTTATGCGATCGAGAAGTACGAATCCTTCATGGATAAGGAAGCGCTTGTCGCCATCGCCCGCCGCATCAATGCCGACGAGAATATCCTTGAAGTGGCCAATGACGTGATGATCCGCTGGATCGAATCGGTCGCACTGCGTGCTTCCGACTATATCGAGATCTCTTCGGCGATGAGCATTGCGGCGCTTCCCGATCAGCGTATCAAAATTTTCGAAACCCTTTCCGCTACCAATGATGCGGCGACGGAAGCCTACCTTTACACGCTCTTCGATCTGGAGATGATCGATCCGGCGGCGGAGATCCTCAAGCATACCCAGCCTGACGAATACAAGAACTACAAAGCCTACCTCGCGCTTAAAGAGTGCGGCAAGAACTTCTGCATCGAACTCTTCGTTCCGACGCTTCAGAAGGCCTAACTGGTCGCACTCCCGTGCGGCCATTCCATCCCCCAACCCGATCATGACCGACAAACTCTCTTTCGACCGCCCCCTCTATGTGCTGGCCCCGCTTGCCGGATTTACCGATCTGCCGTTTCGCAGTGTCGTCAAGAAGTTCGGTGCCGATCTGACCGTCAGTGAGATGATCAGCTCCAATGCTCTGGCCTATGGTTCTCAAAAGACGATTAAGATGCTGGAGAAGTCCGCTCTGGAGGACCCCTATTCGGTACAGATCTCCGCCAACGACCCCGATATCGCCAAACGAGCCGTCGAGGTCCTCAACACTAAAGAGGGTATCGACATCATCGATCTCAACTGCGGCTGTCCCGTGCCCAAGGTTTTCGGACACGGCTCCGGTTCGGCGCTTCTGGGAGATATTCCCCGCTTGACGGCGATCATTCGGGCGATCAAGGAGACTTCGGACAAGTCCACCATGACGGCCAAGATCCGTCTGGGGGTCAATGAGAAGAATCACGTGGAGATCGCCCAGGCCATCGAAGCGGCCGGGGCCGACTTTATTGCAGTGCACGGGCGGACCCGTGCAGGCAAATATAAAGCGCCGGTCGATTATGATGCCATCGCCGAGATTAAAGCCGCGGTTGGTATCCCGGTGATCGCCAACGGCGATATCGACAGCTATGAGAAGGCGCAGTGGGTGCTTGCACATACCAAAGCCGACGGTGTGATGATCGGTCGCGGCGCCGTGGGCAATCCCTGGATCTTCCATCAGCTCAAGATGGGGAATGCCGCTGTCGACCCCGAGATCCGCCATGCGATCGTTATGGAGCATTTTGACAAGATGGTTGACTTCTATGGAGCGCGGGGCGTCCCGATGTTCCGCAAGCATACCCATACCTACTCCAAAGGGTATGCGGGAGCCTCGGCACTGCGCGACGCCGTAAATCGCATCGACGACCCCGCGGCCTACCGCGACGTCATCGACATCTTTTTTCGAACCCGCCGTCCCGTCTGAACCCCTCCCGCTTTTATATCACATACTTATCACATTTATGGATGCTCATGCTGATTCGGGGCTGATTTCCTATCACATCCCACCGAAATGATGAAAAACATCACTTTTTATTCACTTTTTTCTCTCAATTTTTGGTAGTCGGCTCTCATGTCCCTAAATAAAGGGCTCGAAAGATACTTCGAGAAAATTTTTTTGATTGACAGGCCAAATCTTTATCATTACACTCAGGAATAAAACACCGATAATATAATCCGAACGAATAAGATTGTGAAGTTTTCCTGCTGAAACATCTAGATTAAACTCAAACACTTAACTTGAAGACAAGATTAGAAAATGTAATATTTAAGCTATCCGGAATTTTCTGGAATGAGATCAAGAGAGAGGATGTGAGTATGGAAATGAATCGTAGAGACCTACTGAAACTCGGTGCAGCAGGCGCTGCGACCGTTGCCGCAGCGACCATGACGAGCGGATGTGCGCAGGGTGAAGCCAAACCGGCCGCCGCAGGAGGAGCCGGTAAGATTCTCGGAAAACACCAGGTGGTAGTGATCGGCGGTGGTTTCGGCGGCCTGACCGTTGCCAAACAGCTTAAAAAGATCGACGCCAACTTCGATGTGGTCGTCATCGAAAAGAATGACATGTTTATGTCCTGTCCCGTTTCCAATACGGTCTACGGCCGTCTCGAAGGGATGAACCTGGGGGTCTTCCTGCATGACTATGCCCAGCCCGTCGAGAAGTACGGTTACGGCATGCTCAAAGCCGAAGTGACCGGTATCGACCGTAAAGCGAAACATGTCCATACGACAAAGGGAATCGTAGCTTACGATCTTCTGGTCCTCTCTCCCGGGATCGCCTATGACTATGAGGGGCAGTTTCCGACCTGGTCCAAAACGAAGATCGCTCATGTCAAACGCACTTGTCCCGCGGCACTTGTCGCCGGAAGCGAGCACGTGATCCTTGATCGGCTTTTGATGGATATGGACGACGGCGACGTCATTATCACCAAGCCCGCAGGAAAATACCGCTGTCCGCCGGCCCCTTTCGAACGGGCCTCGATGATTGCGGCTTATATGAAAAAAGAGGGGATTGACGGCAAGGTCATCATCCTCAACAGTGACAACAAGATCGCCAAAGGTGCCGCGTTTAAAGAGTCCTGGCACGATCTCTACGGCGATATGGTCGAACACCACGACAGCTGCAAAATCGTTGATATCGATCCGGAGAAGAAAACGGTGAAGTATGTTCAGATCGTCGGTACCGGCGAGAAGGATGCGGATGGCTTCGAGAAGACCAAGGAGGTTCACCACGAGCGCAGTTTCTCAGTGATGAACTTCATCCCGACTAACAAGTCCAACCCGGTGGTTGAGATGGCGGGGCTGGAGACGACCAAGGACGACTTCCATAAAGTGCTGATGAACGGATGCAGTTTCCAGACCAAAACCGATGCGGATGTTTACGCGGTCGGTGATGTCGTCGGCCACGCCATTCCGCCTAGCGGACAGACGGCTAACTGGTCCGGCAAGCAGTGCGCCGCGGAGATCGCGCATCGGCTGCACGGCAAGCCCTACACCCTACCGGTCAAGGCGTCTCCGGTCAAGGCGGGCAACGTCTGCTATTCGATGGTCGGCGACAATCCCGAAGAAGGGATCCTCGTCACCCACGATTTCTCCTGGACCGGTGCGGTGATCAAAGGGACAGGCAACGTCCCCAAAGATCCCACAACGGGAAAATACCGCTCCACGGGGACTGCCAAGGCGCTGCGCGACTGGTATCACGGCATCATGCGCGATCTTTTCGCCTGATCATCGTGTTTCATCGGGCCCATTAGGGCCTGTGCCAGTTCTGGTCGGGGGACGGCGCGCTGTCCCCCCCGCAAGCACTTGGTGCTGTTTTAACGAAAGGAGTCATGTGGACCGCAGAAGTTTTTTACGGGTGGTCGGCGCCGCGGGAGCCGTGGCCGCCGTCAACCCCTCCATCATCAACCAGAGCCTTCGCGCCGACAACGGCCTGCTCTTTAAAGCCTATGAACGGGTGCAGCTCGTCGACGCTGCAGGCACCCCGATCAAAGTATCGGCGCTGAAGCCGGAAGTGAACTATGTGTTCAACTATCCGCACGCCTCGACCCCGGCACTGCTGATCAATCTCGGCGAACCGACGGCGACGGATGTGTCGTTAAAGAGCGAGGACGGGCAGGAGTATGTCTGGAAAAGCGGGGTGGGGCCGACCCGCAGTATCGTCTCCTATTCGGCGATCTGTTCGCACCAGCTGGCCCATCCGACCCCCAGCGACAGTTTTATACAGTATGTTCCCCGCAGCGGCAAAACGATGGCCTACGACAAGTCGGGGATCATCGTCTGTTCCTCGCACCTCTCCGCCTTCGATGCCAAAGCAGGTGCGAAACGTCTGGCGGGTCCGGCGGTGCAGCCGCTGGCATCCATCGTCGTCGAAGTGGGAGCGGATGAGACGCTCTGGGCCGTCGGTGTGCTCGGGGCGGACAAGTTCCATGACTACTTCAGAGCCTACAAGCCGGAGTTCAAAGAGTGGTACGGCGGACGCCGTGGCGCCAAGAAGCTCGTATCGGTCAGTGCCAAAACGGTGACCATGAACGAATACAGCAAAGAGATTATTCAGTACTGAAAGGGGACCGATGAAACGTATAGCAGCCATAGTGATCACCACCTGCCTCTCCGGGACGCTCTGGGCGGCGGAGACGCTGACGGACAAACAGGCCCAGCTCGCCATCGACATGCGGGCCATGCTCGCCGCACTGGAGACGATCCAGATGTCGGGATTCTACAACGATGCCGCTGGGATGAAGACCGGGGTAACACGCCTGAAAGAGGGACTCAAATCCCTCGAATCGACCGATGCCAAAAGCTATCTCCCGTCGGATCAGGCGTATGCGGAGAAGTTTGCGATCAAGCGGGCCCGCATGATCGAGATGTACGCCGACGATTTGGTGGCGTCCCTCGAGCTTAACGATATGGACGAAGCGTTGGAGAATTACACCCAGATCTTGCGTCAATGCACCTCCTGTCATCTTCGCATCCGCCCCTACTGAACCCTGCATTCCCGCCTCGAAACGGGGCGCGGAATTTCCATCTTCCTCCTTCCGCTAATTTGGAATAACTTAAAAATATCTGATTGCACAAATCAATAAATGTTGTCTTTAGTTAAATATCGACATAATAAGTTCTGTGATTTGATCGGTATGTCCTATACGGTGTTCTATTGTTAAATATAGAATTATGACCAACAATGCATACGAGCGGATCTTCGACAATGAGGCAAGTATTCGCCGATATGAAGAGCCAGTCAGGTGACGAAAGTAGAAATGTGGTAGATATTAAACTCATCGATTTTGCACACTGGTCCGTACGGGAATATATTGAGCAGGTACTGTTGATCGAACCGGTTGCCAAGGGCGGCGTACCTGTACAGTTCGTTCATTTCCCCCAGTCGACGGAACTGCTGGTGCTCAATATCGGCTACAACCCTTCGCAGTCGGATGTCTCTTTCATTCCGGCGGCTCATTACCATTTCTTTTGTGGGAAAAACGATCGTAACAGCGTTTACCGTACCCACCTGGTCGAACCGCTCTGTATCGTGCAGTTCAAACCCCATGCATGGTACGCTTTTGCGAAAAACGGGGTGGAGAAATACCGGAACAAAGTCCTCCGCCTCTCCTGTGGGGTCGGAGAGTGCCTCGACAGCTTTATCGAGAAGACCCTGCCGCACTATCTGGAAGGATATCTCAAGCCCTCCAAGATCAAAGAGCCTCCCTACACGCAGATGCCTTTGGTACTGCGCTATATCGACGACCATATCAATACCGTGACGGTCGCCGGGCTCAGCCGGGCGTTTCAGCTCTCGGAAGCAACGCTGCGGCGGTACTTCAAAAAATATATCGGGATGAATGTCAGTGCCTACATTCGCAGCCAGAAAGTGAAGCTGATGACGGTACGGATGTATCAGGACGACTACAATGCGGTTTCGGTACAGGAGTGCGGCTTCTACGACCAGTCGCACTTCATTCGGGAGTTCAAACGCATTCATGCCACCACGCCGACGCACTTCATGCGCCAGCTCAAAGGGCACTTTATGGAAAATCGGCATTCAGAGGCCCTGTTCCAGGCCTGCTATGTGTCGGTGTAGGGAACCCTAGCGGTCGATACCGGAAGCTTTCTCTTTGTAGGACTGCAGAGGTTCGGGGCGCTGCTCCGCCTGATCGATTCGGAGGAAACTGTCGAGCTCTTCATGTTTATTCTGGAGCATCTGTTCAAAGGCGTCTTGGTTGACGGGCTGGGTGCCGTGGAATTTGTCGAGCAGAAGGTTGGAGTTGCCGACGACGACCAGATAGCTCTCTTCACCGTACTGCAGCATCACCACTCGGTTTTTGGGATCGAGGGCTTTCTGAAACTGGATGGTGACGTCTGCTTTTGATGTGCTGCCGCCTTTGAAGAGCCAGTTCCCCTTCTCCTTTTTGACTCCGGGGACCGCCGGTGTCGCTCCCTTCCCGATGCGGGTTTTCAGCCAGAGCAGAATGACAATTCCCAAGACGAGGATGATAATGACGATCATATAGCTCTCGTCGTATTGTCCTGAGGGCTTGGTCGGCAGGGCGGCGACGGGGGAGGGTGCGGCAGCCGCATTCGATGTCTGCGAAGGCGTATTTTTGGCTGTGGCGGGCTTGGAGAAACGCAGCCGCAGTCCGAAAGCATCGGAGGTTTTCGATGCCTGCATGGTGACCGTATCTGATGCGGTCGTTGCGATAATCTGTGCCTCGCTGCCGATCGGGGTAACGGTCATCTTCGTGATATAGGGGGAGGAGATGCGCTTGACTTTGGGGGATTCGATGGTCGCCCCTTCGAGCTTGACGACGATCTTGTCATTCTGACGGCTTTGGCGCAGGGTCCCCTCGTAGGGGGTGTCGAAGGTGAGCATAATGTCCACGCGGTCGGTGCGGTCATAGACGTTGTAGCTGAGAATCTTGGAGCCGAAGAGCAGGGCAGGGAGCAGCAGCGGGATCAGCATTCTCATAGGCGCTCTTTGGAGAGGTAGTACAAGACGGCGCTGGAGTCGAGCACTTCATTGATCCGAATGGCGAGGTTCTTTTCGTAGACCATCACCTCGCCCTTGCCGATGATGCGGCCGTTGACGTAGGACTCGACGCTCTCGCCGGCAGGTTTCTGCAGGTCGATGACCGATCCTTTTTCCAGTTTGAGAATATCGGCGATACTGAGTTCGGTTTCGCCCAGGTCGGAGATGAACTCCACCTCCATATCAAGCAGCCCTTCGTAGTCCATCCACCGCAATTCGGTGTGAAGATCGTAAGGGGCTTTTCCGTGCTTTGCTGACTTGGTGGGTGATTCTGACATCTATTGCATTTCCTTGATTCCGATGATCATCGTTCCTTCTCCCGCCGAAATGGCGGTTATCACGTCGCATGCGACGTCAAACAGATCGTATTTGACGAAATGGGGCGTCTGGATCGTCATGGCCGTGTCGTGCTGCTCCTGCAGCAACACCTTGGCGCTGCCGACGATCAGGTTAACCGTCTCCAGTGTCATATCGGTCAATGTCTCCTCATCCTCAAGGGGCTCGCCCAGCATCACTTCGACAATAAGCGCGATCATGCGATCGCAGCAGCCGATATAGATGCGGCGGGATCCCTCGGGAGACTCTGTATCGATATAAGCAATAAGCGTTCTCATTTTATCGGGAAGCGCTGCGGGAGCCGGCTGGGCGCCGAGTTGATGGCTGATGAAATTCTCCGCCGCTTTCGCGATCGTTTCGAGCATAGGGGGGCTCCTCGTCTTTGGAGAGATTATACGCTATGCAAAGTTTGAATATTCTTATAACTTGCCGGTCTTCGGTCCCCTCGGAACCGGCTTGCGACAGATGCGGGGATTTTTGAAACCGGCGCTAAGTCCGGAGCGATAGCCAAATGAAAGTATTGCTTCTGTATAATCCGCACAATTTTTACGGCGTCTTCCCGGATGCAGCAGCGGTTTTCGCACGGTGACCCGCTCTTTTTCCCGGGAGGCATCGAACAGGCGGATGTTGTGGTTGAGATGATCATGCTGGGGATCGGTGTCGGGGTACTTTCGGGCTTCTTCGGTATCGGGGGCGGCACCATCCTCGTGCCGGCGCTCCTGCTGATCGGCTACGACATCAAGAGCGCCATCGGGATCTCCGTCGTTCAGATGGTCTTCTCCTCGATCTTCGGCAGTTACCTGAATAAGAAAAAAGGGACCCTCGATGTCCGTATGGTCGCGGTCATCGGGGCCGGGGGCTTTCTCGGCGCCCAGCTCAGTCCCTACATCGTCGCCGGGGCGGACGAATTCTTCCTCGAAGCGCTCTTCCTGGGATTCGTCCTTTTCGCCTTGCTGCGGCTCTATTTTAAAACCGTCGAACATCATGAACCCCGGACGGCCCATCCGGCGATTCTGTTTAGCATCGGCCTGGTGCTGGGGATCTTCTCCATCTCCATCGGGGTCGGCGGGTCGATCCTGCTGGTGCCGATTTTGGCAGGCTTCTTGCATGTGCCGCTGAAGCAGGCGATCTCCGCGGGACTCTTCTTTGTCGTCTTTTCGTCGATCTCCGGCTTCATCGGATTTGCCCTCTCCGGCCAGATCGACTACCGCAGCGGTCTGATTATCGGGGTCGCCTCGATGGTCGGCGTCGCCCTGGGGATCTCCCTCAAACATCGCAGCAGCGATCATCTGCAGAAGCGGCTGATCGTGCTCTTCTACCTTACGGTGGCACTCTATCTCATTTACAGGTTGATAACGCATCATGGATAACGCAATTACGATTACCGGCGCTCGGGAACACAATCTCAAAAATATCTCGCTTAAAATCCCGAAAAACCAGTTGATCGTCTGTACCGGCATCAGCGGCAGCGGCAAGTCGACACTGGCCTTTGATACCCTCTATGCCGAGGGACAGCGCCGTTATATCGAGTCGCTCTCCTCCTATGCCCGGCAGTTCCTCGACCGCATCGGCAAGCCCGACGTCGACAAGATCGACGGCCTTACGCCCGCCATCGCCATCGACCAGAAAACGACCTCCAAAAACCCGCGCTCCACGGTAGGCACCATCACCGAGATTTACGACTACTTACGGCTGCTCTACGCCCGTATCGGGGTGCAGCACTGCCACCTCTGCGGCAAGGAGATCTCCCAGATGAGCGCCAGCGACATCATCGAGCAGGTGGCCAAGCTTCCAGAAGGTTCCAAAGTTGTCGTACTCGCACCGTTGATCCGGGAGAAAAAGGGAACCTTTCACGATCTGATCGAGTCCCTGCGCCACAAGGGGTACGTTCGGGCGATGATCGACGGTGTCATGGTGCGCCTGGACGAGGAGATCGAGCTCTCCAAGACCAAGAAGCACACCATCAAGGTCGTCATCGACCGGATCGTTATCAAGCCGGAGAATAAGGAGCGGATCGCCCAGGACGTGGAGAAAGCGCTCAAAGAGAGCTATGGTGAAGTGGAACTGGAGATCATGAACCATGAGGAAGTGGATCTCGCCGACAAGCTGATCCACTTCAGCGAACACAACGCTTGCTTCGACTGCAAGGTGAGTTTCGAACCGCTCGAACCGCTCTCGTTCTCCTTCAACTCCCCCAAAGGGGCCTGCAGCGAGTGCGACGGTCTGGGGATCCGCTACGCCCTCGACCACGACAAAGTGATCGACGGCGATCTGCCCATCGAGAAGGGGGCGGTGAAGATCGTTTACGGCTTCAACAAAGGGTACTACTTCACTTTCCTCAAAGCCTTCTGCGAAGCGAACGAGATCGACATTACGGTCCCCTTCAGCACGCTGGAGGAACACCAGAAAAAGGCGATCCTTCACGGTTCCATCGACGAGGTGACCTTCAAGTGGAAGAACCACCCCATCAAACGAATCTGGCCCGGCGTCATCCGGGTCGCTTACGATATGTTTAAAGACGAAAAGGATCTGGCCGACTATATGAGCGAGAAGGTCTGCAGCGTCTGCGGCGGCCACCGGCTCAAGCGCGAAAGTCTTGCCGTCGACGTCGCCGGACGCAAGATCGCCGAGATCATCGACGCCCCCATCGACAAAAGCTACGAGTGGTTTGCCGACGAGGAGACCTTCGGGCATCTCAACGATCAGCAGTCCATGATCGCGCTGCCGATCCTCAACGAGATCAAGGAACGCCTCTTCTTCCTCTACGATGTCGGTCTGGGCTACCTCTCCCTCAGCCGCGATGCCCGTACCATCAGCGGCGGTGAAGCGCAGCGCATCCGTATCGCCTCGCAGATCGGCAGCGGCCTGACGGGGGTGATGTACGTCCTCGACGAACCGAGCATCGGTCTGCACGAACGCGATACCCTCAAGCTGATCCGCACCCTCCGCTCGCTGCAGGAGAAGGGGAACACTGTCATCGTCGTCGAGCATGACAAGGAGACGATCGAACACGCCGACTATATCATCGACATCGGCCCGGGGGCGGGCAAATTCGGCGGCGATGTCGTCTTCGCCGGAACCCTGCCCAAGCTCAAAAAGTCCAAAACCCTCACCGCCGACTATCTCAGCGGCCGCAAAAAGATCGAGTACTTCTACCGCCGTCCCCAGAAAGAGTGGATCGAAGTCAAGAATGTTTCGCTGAACAACATCGAGAATCTCGACGTGCGCATCCCGCTCAATAACTTCGTCTGCGTCACCGGCGTCAGCGGCAGCGGGAAAAGCTCGCTGATCCTGCAGACCCTGCTGCCCGCGGCGCGCGAACTGCTGAACCATGCCCGCAAGGTCAATAAGGTTGCCGGGGTCGAACTCAACGGTTTGGAGCATCTCGACAAGGTGATCTACCTCGACCAGAGCCCCATCGGCCGGACCCCGCGCTCCAACCCGGCGACCTATACCGGCGTCATGGACGAGATCCGCAACCTCTTTGCCAAGACCAAGGAGTCCCAGATCCGCGGCTATACGGCGTCACGCTTCAGCTTCAACGTCAAAGGCGGCCGCTGCGAGAAGTGTCAGGGGGAAGGGGAGATCAAGATCGAGATGCACTTCCTGCCTGATATCATGGTCAAGTGTGACACCTGTGAAGGGACTCGGTACAACCGTCAATCGCTTGAAGTCGAATACAAGGGGAAAAATATTGCCGAAGTCCTTGCGATGAGCGTCGGCGAGGCGCTGGAGTTTTTCAAGGCGATTCCCAAGATCAAAAGCAAGCTGCAGACCCTTTTCGATGTGGGGCTGGGCTACATCACTCTGGGACAGAACGCCGTCACCCTATCCGGCGGCGAGGCACAGCGGATCAAGCTGGCTAAAGAGCTCAGCCGCAAGGATACGGGCCAGACCCTCTACGTGCTCGATGAGCCGACGACAGGTCTGCATTTCGACGATGTCAACCGATTGACCAAAGTGCTTCACGACTTCGTCGAACTGGGCAACTCGGTGCTTGTCATCGAGCACAACCTTGACATGGTCAAAAACGCCGACTACATCATCGACATGGGCCCCGAAGGGGGCTCGGGAGGCGGGCAGATCATCGCCGTCGGAACGCCTGAGGCGATGGCCGAGAGCCACGAAAAGACGGGAAGCCATACCGGGCGCTATCTCCTCAAAGAGCTGGAACAGCACTGCTGACCTGTTTGGAACAGACTGTGGTTTTCGGGGTTTATTGACCCCTTCAGTTCCACGCGCTATAATGTTGCAGCATAAAGATGAAGGGTAAACAGGAATGAAAAGCTCCATTGTCGACAGTATCAAATCGCTTCCCCCGCTCCCGAAGACATTGATCGATCTTCAGCGCGTCTGCGCCGACCCGGAAGCCTCCATCGCCGATCTGACCAAGACCATCGAACACGATCCTATGATCGTCGCCAACCTCCTCAAGGCCGCCAACTCGCCGCTATACATGTTCGGCAAGGAGATCAAGAGCGTCGCTCAGGCCGTCTCGCTCTTCGGGATGAGTATGACCCGCTCTATCGCTCTGGGGAACTCGGTGCGCAAGCTGCTCAACGTCGATATGGAGCCCTACGGGATAAGCTCCGACCGTTTTGCGGAGGTCTCTTCCGCACAGGCGGCATTGATGCATGCGTGGTACTCCAAGATCGACCGCCAGAAAGCGGAGACCCTTTTCCTCGCGGCGTTTCTGCAGGAGACCGGTAAGATCATCATCGCCAGCGACATCATCCAGGAAGACCTCACTTACAATTTCAAGTCCGATATTGAGATGAGCAACAACATCGCCCAGGTGGAGTTCTCCTACGTCGAAGATACCACGGCGACGATCACCGCGGCGATCTTTGAACACTGGAAGTTCGATGCCCAGTTCGTCGAGATGATCCGCTTCTCCGACAACTACACCAAGGCCCCCGAAGAGATCTCCGAGTACTCCACGGCACTCAACATCGTCAAAACCATCCTGCCGATTAACGCTCCCTTCGGCGAATACTCCATCAATCTCGGTCTGCGCAAGGCCCATGATGCGGGTTACGATCACGAGGCCCTTGAAGATATCATCGACGAGATGATCGACAAGAAAGTCCTCTGACCCCTCCGGGTCGCTCTGCCATGTCCAAGACTATTACCGTCATCGATACCTTCGGCTTCTTTTTCCGAAGCTTCTACGCCCTGCCGCCGCTGACCAATAAGAGCGGTTTTCCCACCGGACTGCTGACGGGCTTTGTCAACTTCATCTCCACCCTTCACAAGGAGCATGCAAGCGACTACATCGTCTTCGCACTCGACTCCAAAGGCCCGACCTTCCGCAACGAGATTGACCCGCAGTACAAAGCCCATCGTCCGCCGCCGCCCGACGACCTGAAGCTGCAGCTTCCCGTCGCCATCGACTGGATCAGCAAGATGGGGTTTCAGACCCTTGCCTGCGAAGGATACGAAGCCGACGACATGATCGCTTCGGTCGCCAAAGCGGCCGTCGCGAAAGGGATCAAAGTGCGGATCGTCTCTCATGACAAGGACCTCTATCAGCTGATCGACGACGACCGGATTGTCGTGGTCGATGCCAAGCTGAGTAAAGAGATCAACGAGGAGGCGTGTGTCGAGAAGTACGGCATCCACCCCCGCCAGTTCATCGATTACCAGGCCCTGCTCGGAGACAGCGCCGACAATGTCCCCGGCGTCAAGGGGGTTGGGAAGGTGACCGCCGAAAAACTGCTCAAAGAGTTCGGTACCCTGCAGAATATCTACGACAATATCGAGACGGTGACGCCTGCCGGTGTTCAAAAGAAACTCTCCACTTATGAAGCCGATGCCTGGCGTTCCAGGGAGCTGGTTACTCTCAAATGCGATCTCTGCATGGAGTTCGATTTCGAAGCCCATGCGATGCGCGACGACAACCCTTTCACCGGGATGGTCGACGAGCTGGTCGAATACGAAATGAACGGTATCATCCGTCAGCTACGGGCCAAGGGAATCATCGCCTCCGGCTCTGATACCGCAGCTCCCGCCCAGGCTGCACCGGAACCTAAATCGGCTGCACCGGACTTTAACACCACGCTGATCACCGATGAAGCCGAGCTTAAAGCGATCGTCGGCGCCTTGCAGCCCGACCAGATTGTCGCGTTCGATACCGAGACGACGGGTCTGGAACACGGTAGGGACACCCTTGTGGGGTTCAGCTTCAGCGTCGATGCCGACGCGGGGTACTACGTGCCCGTCGCCCACAACTACCTGGGCGTTCCCGAACAGGTCGGCGCAGAGGCGGCCAAAGCGGCCATTGAAGCGATCTTCCGCAGCCGGGTGGTTGCCCACAACGCGAAATTCGACCTCCATTTCGTCACCGAGTATCTCGGATGCGACCGGATGGAGGTCTATGCAGATACCATCATCCTCGCCTGGCTGGTCGATCCCGAGAGTGCGCTCTCGCTGGACAAGCTGGCGAAGAGCCTTTTCAATCATGAGATGATTGCGTTCAAGGAGACGGTCAAGAAGGGGGAGACCTTCGCCTCGGTAGAGCTTGAAGACGCCTGCCGCTACGCTGCCGAGGACGCGCTGATCACCTATCGGCTTTACGATGTTCTGATCGAACGGCTCAAGACCCGCGGCAGTGCACATCTGATCGACGAAGCGATGGACGTGGAGTTCCCCTTTATTTCGACCCTGCTGGGGATGGAAAAAGCGGGGATCAAGGTTGACCCCGCCTATCTGGAATCTTTCTCCAAAGAGGCGCAGGAGGGGTTGGCCCGGTTGACGGCGGAGATCTATGACGCCGCCGGGACCGAGTTCAACATCAACTCCACCAAGCAGCTCGGCGCGCTGCTTTTCGAAACCCTGGAGCTTCGGGTGGTCAAGAAGACGAAGACCGGCTACAGCACAGACGAGAAGGTGCTGAACACTCTGATCGACGCCCACCCGGTCGTCCCGCTGATCCTGAAGTACCGCGAACTGCACAAACTCTTCTCCACCTATATCGATCCGCTGCTTAAATTGGCCAACGGGGCCGACGATCGGCGGGTGCACACCTCCTTCGTGCAGACCGGTACGGCAACGGGACGGCTCAGCTCCAAAAACCCCAACCTGCAGAATATCCCGACGCGTTCGGAGATGGGAGCGCGTATCCGTCAGGCGTTCGTCTCCGAATCGGGGATGCGGCTGATCGGGATCGACTACTCGCAGATCGAACTGCGGCTGCTGGCCCACTTCAGTAAAGACCCGGTCCTGGTAGCGTCTTTCCGCGAAGGAAAGGATATTCACCGTCAGACCGCGGTCGCGCTTTTTGGTGAAGAAGAGGCCGACGCGAAGCGCCATATTGCCAAGACCGTAAACTTTGGTCTGCTCTACGGCATGGGGCAGAAGAAGCTCTCCGACACGCTGGGCATCCCCACCAAAGAGGCCAAGGAGATCATCGAGCGCTACTTCGAAACCTTTCCTACGGTGAAGGACTATTTCCGCTCCATCGTCGAAACGGCCAAGGAGCAGGGGTATGTCGAGACCCTGCTGGGGCGGCGGCGCTACTTCGACTTTGCCAAGGCGACGCCGATGCTCAAAGCGGCTTACGAGCGCGAATCGGTCAATACCGTTTTTCAGGGGAGCGCCGCGGACTTGATCAAGATGTCGATGAACCGCATCGACCGGATGATCCGCGATGAGAAACTCAACGCTACGATGCTGCTGCAGATCCACGACGAATTGATTTTCGAAGTGGATGCGGCCGAAGCCGAAGCGCTCGGCGCACGCTTCACAAAGGTGATGGAGTCGATCCACACCTTGGAGATCCCCCTCAAAGTCTCCATGAATATTGCCGAACACTGGGGCGCTTTGAAATAAGCGTCTGTTATGCAACGGCGTTGCTCAACCGTTAACCTAGGGGCACTAGAATGGCCTCACCCAAACGGCGCTTTCCTCAAGCGCAATGATTTTTATGTAAAAGGCACTCAATGAAAGCGATCCTTTCCCTGCTGAGTTCGATGAAAACCATGGCGGTGATGATGCTGATCTTCGCCGTTGCCATCGGCTACGCGACCTTTATCGAGAATGACTTCGGTACGATGACGGCCAAGGCGGAGATCTACAACGCCCGCTGGTTCGAAATCCTGATGTTCATCCTCTCGGCGAACCTTGTTCTCAACCTCTTCCGGTTTAACCTCTTCCGCCGTTCCAAAGCCCTGGTTCTGCTCTTCCACCTCTCATTTCTCGTGATCGTCATCGGCGCGGCCGTGACCCGCTACATCGGCTTTGAAGGGATGATGCATATCCGTGAAGGTGCGAGCAGTGACAAACTCATCAGCACCGAAACCTATGTGTCGATGGTGATAAGCCAAAACGGCGAGGAGACGGCCGTCAGCGAACCGGTACTCCTTTCGCGTCTCTCCGCCAACCATATTGCGCAGACGCTGACGCTCGGCGATACCACGGTAGAGGTTGCGTTGAAGTCCTACCTTCCCAACGCAACCTATCAATACACGGAGTCCGAAGCGGGGAGCCCGCTGGTCAAGATGATGGTGACCGGCCCCGACGGTCCGGAGACGCTGGAGCTCTCCGAAGGAGACAGCTACGTCGGCAGCAGTGCGGTCATCGACTTCGGTTCGGGGAAATCTTTCGGCAAAGCGCCGGTGATATCGCTCTTCGTCAACGAGGGCGAACTGATGATGCGGCATGACGTTTCACTGAACATCCTCAATATGAACGACCGAAGCACCGGCGTTCTGGAGCCCAGCGAGGCCGACCCCCTTGCCATGCGGCGGCTGCATACCTACGGCGAGACCAACTTCGTCGTCCGGGAGTTCCTGCCGAGCGCGACGAAAACTCTGGTCTCCGTTCCGGCCCGTCCGAATATGGAGCAGTTCCCCGAAGCGCTGGTCTTTACTCTCACCAGCGGCGATGCTGAGCGTGAAGTCACGGTCTTCGGCGGCTCGGGCCGGGTTGGCGAAGCGGTTCATACGGAGATCGCCGGAGCGGATGTGGCGCTCAGCTACGGTTCCAAGTCGATCACGCTGCCCTTCAGCATCGCGCTGGAGGATTTCCAGATTGAACGCTACCCCGGCTCGATGTCCCCATCCTCCTACGCCAGCGAAGTGGTCCTGATCGACGATGCGGCGGGTGTTCGCCGTCCCCATCGTATCTACATGAACCATGTCCTCGACTATCAGGGCTACCGTTTCTTCCAGTCCTCCTACGATCGCGATGAGCTGGGTACGATTCTCTCGGTCAACCACGACCCGGGAACCCCGATCACCTACATCGGCTACCTGATGCTCGCCATCGGTCTCTTTGGGACCCTTTTCACCGCCAATGGCCGTTTCCGCGGTTTGATGAAGAAGGCCCGTGACGCCGCCCATGCAAAGGAAGCGTTGGCAGGATTCGCCCTGATACTGCTGGTTCTGGGGCAGGGGACGCCGCTGCATGCAGCCGACGAGGTCCACCCGATCGTCAAGGCGGTCACCGCCTTCGACAAGGCTCATGCCGACAAATTCGGTCAGCTGATCATCCAGGATAGCAACGGCCGGATGAAACCGATCGATACCCTCTCCATGCAGATCGTCAACAAGGTCAACCGCTCCGGCTCCGTGATGGGGCTCACCCCCAATCAGATCATTCTGGGGATGATGGCGCGCCCCGACGCCTGGCGGGAGATCAAGTTCATTCGTACGGGCAATCAGGCGGTCAATGAGCTTCTCGGGATCGACGAGAACGCCAAATACGCCGCCTTCTCCCAGTTCTTCGAATTTCCCGACCAGACCGAGGGGTACAAGCTTGCCAAGTATGCCGACGAAGCGAACCGCAAGCCCCCGGCCAAGCGTAACAAGTTCGACAAGGCGGTGGTAAAGATCACCGAACGGGTCAACATCACCTATATGGTCTTTACCGGGCAGCTGATGCGTTTCTGGCCCAATGAAAGCGATGCCAACAACCGCTGGTTCGCTACCGTGGAAGCGCTCCAGTCTCAGGAGTATCCCCGTCATGATGCCGAAATGGTGCGTCAGCTGGCGGTCAACTACTTCACCGCGATGGACAACGCATTGAGCGACGGCGACTGGTCGGGAGCGGACAAGGCGGTCGACGCCATCGCCGCGTTCCAGAAAACCAAAGGGGCCTCTGTCTATCCCGAAGCGAGTAAAATCAGTGTGGAGATCTGGTATAACCACGCCAACATCTTCGAGCGTCTCTGGCCGCTCTATTTCGTCGTGGGCTTTGTGCTGCTGATCCTCTCTTTCGTCAAGATCGTCCGTCCGAAGTTCAAACTCGATCTCTTTACCAAAGGGACCTTCGGGTTGCTGGTGCTTTTCCTCGTCGTTCATACGATCGGCCTGGGGACGCGCTGGTACATCTCGGGTCATGCGCCGTGGTCCGACGGCTACGAGTCGATGATCTATATCGCCTGGGCGACGGTACTTGCGGGCTTCATCTTCTCGAAAAACTCACCCATCACCCTGGCGGCGACGGGTATTTTGAGTGGCCTGATCCTCTTTGTGGCGCACCTGAACTGGATGGACCCGCAGGTGACCAACCTGGTCCCGGTTCTGCAGTCTTACTGGCTCAGCATCCACGTCTCGATGATTACCGCGAGCTACGGCTTCCTCGGTCTGGGAGCGCTTCTGGGCTTTATCACCCTGATCCTCTTCATCATGAAAAACGAGGCCAATGAGAAGGCGATCTCCCTCTCCATCAAAGAGCTTACCTACATCAACGAGATGGGCCTGATGGTCGGTCTGGCGATGCTGACGGTGGGGAACTTCCTCGGCGGCGTCTGGGCCAATGAGAGCTGGGGCCGTTACTGGGGCTGGGACCCCAAGGAGACCTGGGCGCTGGTGACGATCCTCGTCTACGCCGTCGTGATCCACCTGCGCTTTATCAAGTCGCTGTATTCGCCCTTCCTTTTCAGCGCCATTTCGCTGCTCTCCTTTACGTCGGTGCTGATGACCTACTTCGGGGTCAACTTCTACCTGGCGGGGATGCACTCCTACGCCAAGGGCGATCCGGTGCCCATCCCCGATTTCGTACCGGTAAGCTACGGCATCGTCTTCATCATCATCGCTCTGGCATCGCGCAAGCGTCATCTCGCTGCCTGACGTTATGGACCTCGGCGCGCTTAACGGCCTCTTTGCCATCCCCGGCCACCTTCACTTTGAAGCGGGGCAGGGCGGCCTGACCAAAGCGGTCGTGGACAACCCTCTTGCGACCTGCGAACTCTACTTTCACGGGGCACATGTCACCGCCTATCACCCTAAAGGTTTTGAAGAGACGCTCTGGCTCAGTGACGCCGCAATCTTTACCGAAGACAAAGCGATCCGCGGCGGTATCCCCCTCTGCTGGCCCTGGTTCGGTCCGCACCCTTCCGACGCGGCGCTGCCCCAACACGGTTTTGCCAGAAACAGCTTCTGGACGCTTTTTGGCACCAGCGTCAACGGACGCGGCGAGACGGTGCTGCGTCTCGGGCTTCAGGACAGCGACGCAACCCGGTCGCTCTTTTCCCGCGAGTTTATGCTGGAGTATGTCGTGACGGTGGGCAGTACGCTCACCCTCGAACTCACCACGACCAATAGGGGGAGTGAACCGTTTGAGATCACCGAAGCGCTGCACAGCTACTTTCGGGTTACTTCCATAGAAGAGACGGTGATCGAGGGGTTTGCGGACAAAACCTACCGGGACAAGACCGACGGCGGGTCGCAGAAGTGCCAGATAGGAGCGGTCGTCGTGACGGAAGAGACGGACCGAGTTTACGATGACGCAGACCCCTCTTGCTGCCTGCGCTGCGCCGACCGGATGATCGAAATCGCCAAGTTCGGCAGCGCACACACCGTCGTCTGGAACCCGTGGCAGGAGAAAGCGGCGGCGATGGGCGATTTCGATGACGACGGTTACCGTCATATGGTCTGCATTGAAGCGGCCAACACCGGTGAGGGTGGCATCATCCTTAATCCCGACGCAAGCCACACGCTTACTCAGCGTATCCTGCCGTTTCTTTAAACACTCCCTACTATACTGCGCGCCCGAACAATCATCAAAGGACAGACATGTACAAAGTAACTATGGAAAAACAGTGTGGATGTTTCAAGCGCAGCGGCGAAGCCGCGGAAAAGATCTTCGAGAACAAGGACGACGCGCTGATCGAAGCGACGGCGTGGGCAGAGCGTATGAACGAGGAGTTCTGTCAGAAACACGCCTTCAACATCGTCGAAAACGGCGACGACCTGGTCGTCACCTTCGAGATGCGCTAGGGCGCATCGAAGGGTTCCGGCGTGAGTGGCTTCGATGAAGCCGTTGACGCAGCTACCGTTGGAGCAGGAAGGTTGCGTTGTCGTCGAAGACGAAGGTGAGGGGTTTGGTAAGTTCGCCGGAGGGGTCGTTTTCGGGAAGGAACGTGTAGGTACGGTTGTCGTCCTCGACTTGCGGGGTCATCTCCTGTACGACGGAGAGTGCCTGCTTGAGCCCGGCCTGCTTTTCCGTCATGAAGTTGCTGACGATCTCGTCGATCATCGCATCGGGGATGTAGGGCTGACGGCTTTTTGGGATGGCGTAGGTGAGCATGAAGGTGCGGATCGCTTCAGTCTCATTTGTGTCGAGGGCTTCGGACATGGCAATAAGCTGGTTTTTGAGATGTTGTTGGGAGGGCTCTGCTGCCTGGAGTGGCATATAGATGCAGAAAACTGCCAGGAGTGTGAAGAGAGATCGCTGCATCGGACATCCTGCAAAAATGGATTGTGCAGATTATACAAAAAAACGGCAACGCCGGAGTACCCTTTACAGCGGCGCGACCTGCTGCGCGACAGTTTCTGAAAGCTCCAGAAGCGAGTCGGATTCGCTGAGGCCTTCCAGAAACCGTTTCGGAATACCGCTGAGACCGACCTGCGCACCCGTCAGCGCACCGGTGAGAATGGCTCGAGCCTGGTTCTGACCTCCGCCGTTAAGTGCATGAAGGACCGCAGATTCGAAGTCGTTGCGGAAGCGCGCAGCGAGGTAGTAAGCGGCGGGGAGCTGGTGGTAGATCGCACAGGGCATGCCGTAAACGATCGAGACTTTCCATGCCGGTTCGATACGAATGTCCGGATCCGCTGCCGCGGCAGCCATATATGAGGGGGTCAACAGGGCATCGGGTGAAGCAAAGCGTCCCGCACGGGGAGGATCGGGATCGCCAGGTTTCGGCGGTTGGAGGTTGTCCCCGGTCACAGCATGAAAGGGTAGGTCACCGTCATGGAGCAGTTTCATCAGTTTCCCCGAGAGCTCGGAATCGAGGGCATTGCCCTGGACCAGGAGTCCCAGAACGGCTCCGAAAGCAACGGTCATTGAGATGACGGTATCGTCGGCCTGGGTCAGGTGTGTGTTGCGGGCGACGGCATCGGCCAGTGCGGCGGGCTCACAGGCATAACGCACGGCTATGGCCAGGGTGCGTTCGATCGCTTCTGTCGTATCGGCATGTCCGCCGGTTTCGCCCCAGGGGCGTTTCTGCTCGACCCGCCTTCGCCAGGTTTCGCGGATGGATTGGCTGGTATAGTGTCCGGGGCCGTTGACGGGAGTACCGTCGAGCAGGACAAAGAGCTCTTCGTCCATGCGTCCGCAGAAATCCGCTTCGTCATAGCCGCCGCATTCTGCAAGAGATCGGAGCATCAGGGTCAGGATAAGTCCCGATTGTGATGAATCACCGGCTTTGAGGCCGTCATGGTATCGCCCGGGCATCGGGTCGGTGTAGCCGTCGATCCAGTCGCCATAATCCCGGTGCAACGCATCAAGATCATAATACCAGTGAGGGCCGACGCCCAGCGCATCACCGATAAGGGCACCCATGATGGCACCGGCTGCGCGATCGCGAATCAAAGAGGAATGCATCGTCTACTCCTTGGATACAGAAGATACTATTACGATCTTAGCAAGGGCACATTTAAGATGTTGACAGATTTTGAATCTAGTTGCGGGGTGATATATCTCTTTCGGATTGGGACACAACGCTATGGTTGTATGGCAGAACAATGGATGAAAAGCGCTCCGAACAAGAGAGTTGGGTGATACCTATGCATAGATAATAGTTTTGTATCAGTATCACCTGACTCCTCTATTTCTAAAAAGAGTGATTATTTCAGTGGCGGGATTTGTTGCGATCGACTCGGTATAAGGGTAGAAGAAGCGTAAGCAACCATTCAGCAATGAGATAGAGCAGGATCGTTTCCATCGCTTGTAAATAGAGATTGTCAAACCAGTGCGGCATCAGCAGAAAGAGAAATATGAGTACAAAAGGAGCTGGCCCTACATAGTAGTATTTGAACAGGGTGGAAATTAATGGATGCGTTTGATAGCAGTTCTTTCCAATAGTAACGATGCTTCCTGTTTTAAGTGCGAATGATTTTGTGAGCGATGTGCTGAGGAGCATTTTTGTCTTTATCTGAAGCATGTGGATGACCTATGATCAATCAATTTCTTCCTTTTAGGATTCATATAAAAGTCACTGACGGCTTAGTTTTAGCGCATACAAAAAACTGAGTAGATGCCGTAATAAGACAGTAATAACCAACTTCATTACTATTTAAAATCTGTCGTATGACTGTTGCATGAGCAATAAAATCTATGTATTCGCTTTTCTCTAATACCAATAGATTCTTGCCGGTCCATATATCATCTGGTCCAAGTAAATTCTGGTAAAAATCATCCATGACAAAATAGCTTAGTACGGAACTAAAGGTAACGGAATATTGCTTGCTTTTGTCAGTCACTTCAATTGGTTTGGCCCGTATCGGTACTACTTTATCATCCAACTTGATATCGCATTCTTGACTAGAGAGAATGCCTTCAGTTGTGGCAATCGTTAATGTATTTTTCTCATGATCATAATCAACTGTATTAAGATATAAAGTATCACATGAATCGAGTGCTGTCATAATCATCCTAACGTTTAAAATGAGCAATCAAAAAGCCACCCGCGGGTTTTTGATTGGTCTCCTCTGATTTGTTAGCATTTCTGTACACTGTAACTTGCTGCTTTGACAAGTATGTCCCCACCGTATAATTCAATTCTTACTACTGGTCCAAGCATTTCACCATCATAGATATTGCCTATCGTCTTGTACTCTTCCAGGGTATTGTTGTCTATATTGTTTTTAAACCATTCTACCTCGTTGCAAACGATCTTCAGTGGATTTCTATCTGATGATTCAATTTGCTCTGGATACAAAGATAAAAATATAGTTAAGCTGCTATTTTTTGGCTCATAGATTATTTCTCCCAGAACGCCATCATGCCAACTTAGAGATTCAATTTTCATATCTATGCTCCTTCTATTGCTAACTCTTTATTAGTACACATTTTATACGACTAAGGCTTAAAAGGGCACTTATCGGAACATATGATAAATAAACAAAAATAGTGAAATTATTGCGAGATGTCAGAAAATGGAAGATTCTTGCAGGAAGCGTGCAATCCAGTGCAACAACCTGAAGTGTGCTAAGTACGGAAAACGGACTTATTTGAACCAAAACGTTCGGCTAAGTCCTGAAATCGGCACTTAGTCTATATCGTAGTGCGTATACTTCATCATAGCCGCCGCTTCGTTTTGCCCCTGCACTTCCAACCCTGAGATCACACTTGCGATATCCTCCGGCGATTTGTTCTGGTTCCATTTGGCAACCCCCTCCATCCGCTCAACATCGAGACGGAAAAAGCGCAGATGTTCCAGCAGTGCTTGGTAGCGTTCCTCTTCCGGGAG
The DNA here is from genome assembly GCA_050297855.1 of Campylobacterales bacterium. Classification (GTDB taxonomy): domain Bacteria; phylum Campylobacterota; class Campylobacteria; order Campylobacterales; family SZUA-545; genus SZUA-545. The sequence continues at coordinate 364,930 of JBNKTC010000010.1, read as the reverse complement.
TTGCCATCCGTCAGAACCCTCGAAATGCCGTACCGTTTCCCGGAACAGTTCCCACACCTTTTCAGGTTCATCGATCCAGGTCAGGGTGCCGTGGCAGTGGACGGCGCTGTAGTTCCAGGTGGGGACGTTGAACTCCGAGGCGTACAGATTGGGTGAGATGTAGGCGTGAGGGCCGGAGAAGATGGCGCAGACCTTGGTGCCGCGAGGCAGGGCGGACTGGGGATTACGCCGGGCGAGGTGACCGTAGTAGTGGCCGTCGGAAAACCGGTGGATGGGGATGTGGGTCGCTTCGATCGTGTCGCGGGATGAGACCAGCGTTGCGAAAGGGTGGGCATCGATGTGCCGGTGCAGTGCTTCGGGGTCAGTCATCTTGAAATGTTCCGGGGTGTACATGGTGCCTCTCTGGATGTCAGGATAGGGTGGAAACGTGCCCCGCACGGCGGAGCAGACGGCCTAATGATGGCCGATGGGTTTCTCGGTAAAGAGATAGTCCTTCAGTTCTTTGTCGACGGTGGCATCCTGGCGGCGGATCCATTCGAGGACCATCGCGGCGTGCTCTTTCTCCTCGTCACGGTTGTGTTCGAGGATCGCTTTAAGCTCTGCATCTTTGCAGGCGTCGACACGCTGGTTGTACCAGTCGACCGCTTCGAGCTCTTCCATCAGTGATACGATCGCACGGTGCATGTCGCGGGTAGCGTCGGAAAGTTCTTCGATAGGTTCGTGGTAGCCTTCACTGGCCATGATGTCTCCTTGTTGTTGATCGTTGGAATTGCCGCTTGGGGCAAACGTCACTATCTTACAGCAGCAAGGAAAACGGAAGTAAAAAATGTCGATGAGGTTGGAAGTATCAGAAAATCGACAGCGTATGATTCGGGCCGAAGCCCGAAAAGAATTTAACTCGAACCGCCTCCGGAACCGCCTGTACCGGCAGCGTCCGTGCAGGCTTTCGGGACGGTGATGGTGACCGACTCGTCACCTTGTTTGATGGTGATGTTCTTGTTCTTGTCCGTCGAGGCTTTTTCGATCGCTTTTTTGACCTCGTCCTGTTTGCTGAGCTTCTCTTTCTTCTGGGTCGACTCGCCGACCATGGAACTGAGTGCCGTGTAGGAGAGTTTCTTGGCCTGATCTTTGTCGATCTGCTTGTCGTCCTCGGCCTTCTTGATGGTCTTGAGGGTCTTGCCGATGTCCTTCTGCATCGCTTGCTGTTTCTGGATCTCAGCGGCTTTGCCCGCCAGATCGGTGACGCTTTTAGACGTGGTTTGCAGGGCCTGCAACGCATTGGCCTGGGTGCCCGCCAGCCCCGTCATGTCTTTGAAAAGATCGCTTTTGGCGATGGCGTTGTAAGCGGCGGCGAGCCCCGTGGGGTCCGGTGCCGCCGGAGCGGACTGCATGGCGATGATGTTTGTCGGCAGGTCTTTGACCTGCAGGTCGCCTGTCTCCGCGCGGCGGCTGTCGGTCGAGAGGGTGCCGATGGCGGTCGGCGACGTGCCGCAGGGAACATCCTCGAACCGCCAGTGGCGATTGTCGTCGATCTCTTCGCAGCTGTTGCACGCCCCCATAACCGATTCGGCGTAGACCCCTTTGGTTGGAACGCTGATGCGGAAGGGGTCGGGCTTGGTCGTCGGCCGGTAGTAGGCCATCAGATCCGTGACATTGCGGAAGACCGGGTCGATCCGCTCGCCGGGGATCACTTTGAGGACGAGGTTGTTCCCCACAATGCCCATGATACGGTTCTCCACGACACTGGCGACGCTTTTACCGTTGGTATTGGGGGCGATGTAGCCATCCAGAAGTCCAAAGAGGCGGCTGGAGTCCATCTGGGACCAGATCACCTTGTGGGACATCTCCAGATGCTCGTTCAAAAAGGCGATGAGCTGCTGGGCGGCTTCGTTGTCCTCTTTGCGCGGGTCGCGGGTTTCGCGGCTGTTCATCGGGGTGTAGAGCAGGGCGGCGTCGGTGTGGATCTCCACATCGATCGGGGGGAAGTTGGTAAAGTCGATCTGCACTTCCCGGGTGTTGATGATGTCGTTGTTGATCCGTCCGTTGCGTACGATGTACTCGCTCAGGTGCGGGGTACGGTAATGCAGATAGGCCGAATGCAGAATGATCTTCGACGACGGCGTGACAAAGGTTGATGCGCCGAACCGAAGGTGCTTGATATCTCTCCGGGTGATTTCCTGGATGCTTTTGCTGGCAATGTTGATCCGCATCTGCCGACCCTTGCGATAATTCGACATCACAGTGTAGTCGAGATCCAGCTGGGTCTCGTTGCCGTCGGCGTCGATGCCGGTCACTTCGAGGTACTCGATGAATTCGCGGACGATATCCGGGGCGAATTCGGCTTCAAACATAGCATCTTTTTCCGCTTCGGTCAGTTCGACGTCGCGCTCGATGGGAATTGTCATTTTCCTTCCGAACCAGGGGAAGGGGATAGTCAGGTCGTAGACCACCTTTTTGGTTGCATCCTCGATCTCGCTGATGTAGGGACGGGTGAGATTGAACGAGAGCGTGAAATAACCGGTGAACTCCTCGATGGGAACGTCGCAGTAGGGGCCCGTGGGCAAGTCGGAGTTGGCGTAGTGGCTCTCGATGCGCTCGATGGCGTCGATGCCGCGACGCAGTTTGCGTCCGTAGAGCGAGCGGCGCAGGGCGTCGCTCCAGCGCAGCACCTTGGGGTTATCGAAATCACTCATGGGCAGGGGAACGAAGAGACACTCCTGTACGTCGACGAGTTCCTGTTCCAGGGCGTAGTGCTTGAGGACCTCGAAATACTGCACCGTCATGGCGTGGCAGTGGTTGTTGTTCTTGATCACTTCCGTCTGGGCGTGAACCGTCTCGCTCTGACCAATGCTCTGCACGACCGTGCTGCGCTGTCCCCGGACGGCGGAGGCCGCTTGGGAGACGTTGTCCTGCAGACGGTTGAGGGTGCTGCCGGTGAGGTGGCGGTAGCCGTTTTGGTCGGAGGTGGAGGATGACGAACCGCCGGAGTGGGAGACACCGCCCACGAGCCCGAAGGTGATACCGCTTAAAAAGCCGCCCAGACCACCACCGATACCGGCGCTGGTGGAACCGACCTTGTTGGTGGAAGAGGCGTGAATGCTCTCGCTCAGTGCCGAGCTCATGATCTCGCTGATGTCACGGTCGCGGGAGATGTTGGCCGAGAGTGCTTCGGTCACGGTCTGGGATTCGGTGCGGGCGGCGAACTCGTCGCGATCCCACTCCAGAATGGCGATCTGCTTCTCCTGGCAAGGTGCTAAAGGCAGACTGTATAGCAAGTCGCCCAGAGAGTAGCCGTCGGCTTTCCATTTCTGCTTGAAGTGGAGGATGTGGCCGTGGGCGATGGTGGTATTTTCGTAGACCGTCGGGGTGTCGTCCCAATCGATGCTGGTCTCCACCGAGAGCTCGCGGCGTCCCGGGTGGTTGGTAATGTAGTCGTTTTCGATCTTCTCGATACGGGCGACGGCGCGCTGAATCATACGCTTGAGCTGGGTTAGCTGGTTTTTAGTGCTGCTGTAGTGCATCACAAAGTAATCGTCTTCCAGGGAGATCATAAAGTTCTTGCTCGATTTGTAGAAGCTGTAGAACTCATCGAGCAGCCCCAGGAAAGCGGTGATACTGTGGAGGAAGGTGTCGTAGCTCGACCGTATTGTCAGGATCTCTCCGAAGGTGAGGATCGCCTTGTTGCGCAGCAGGGTGCGGGTTTCCTCGAACTCCTGCATCACACAGAGGACACCCATCGTCTCCGTCACCTCTTTGGGCGGGCAGGGTTCAAAGCCGCCCGCGGTGTCTTTGGCGGCATTGGCCAGCTCGACGATGACGCGGCGCAGGTACTCCAGCAGTTCGCGCTGGTCTTCCGATGCGTCGATGTTCTTGTCGATGGCAGCGGTGAGTTTTTCGCCGTTCTTCTGGACCAGGGCGATCGCTTCGGCATCGGCGTAGCTGATGTCGATGAGATCCTGCAGGTCGGAGAGGTAGGCGACATAGAGCTTGACGACCTTGGTGTCGGGTTTGACGACGGAGGGGTACTCCCGGATGTGCCCCAGCAGTGATGCAATCGTATCACGGTTGAGGGCGTCTTCGGAGACAAGGGACTCGCAGTAGCTCTGGGCTTCCTGTGCGCCTTTCTTGCCGCAGTAGGCGGCGGCGAGCTTTCGGTGCAGGGCGTTGAGCTTGTCCCGGCGGCGGCGCTGGTCGGCCAGCAGTTTTACCAGGGCGGCGAAGTTGATCCCCTTGCGCACGTCGAGCAGGTCGCTGCTTTTGAGTTTTAGGGTTCCGACTGCGGAGGCGACTTTGAGATGGTAGACCGGGGCGGCGGAAAGTGTGCCGGCTGCGACAGCCGACGTATTGACGTTGAGTGCCGAACGTACCGTCATATCCGCTGCTTCTTTTTTGGGTTCCTGCACATCTTCCACGGTGTACTCGAGGACTGAAACGGTGCGGAAGGAGTTATTGAGTTTGCCGAAGAGCGTGAAGAGCTGGTCGGAGAAGTTGAGCAGATCGGCTTTGATTCCGGCGCTCTGTGTCGCATTGATGGTTAGGCCGCGGATCTCCGGTTCGGTCGTGCGTACCGTATGGTAGAAGCTGAACTCTTCCAGGGTTCGGTTGGGGATGGTGAAATTGACGCAGCTGCCGCCGATGTCTTGCGAGTAGCCCTTCGAGTTGACGAGGTCGTCTCCTTCGGGCAGTGCGCCGGTACCGGTTGCGGAACCGACACCCTCGGGCAGCGTGCTCAGGTCGCTGACGAGGATGATCTCCGAAGGCAGGCGACCCCCGTCGTCCAGAGCGATTGCGACGGGCTGGGATTCCAGACCGGCGATGATGCCGTAGGCGCGTTTGACGGAGGCGTGGGAGACCCGTCCCCCGAAGTACCCGGTACCGTCTGTCACTGCGCTGAAGATCGGCCGGTATGTAGCGCTGTCGTAGTCGGCATTGACATCGTCGCTGACCATGATGATGACGGTCAGAGCACCGACGGCCCGTTCGCCGGAGAGGTCGATAACCCGGCCGCGAATTTTGATGTCCCCCTCCTCGACGGGTGATAGCGCGTCGCTGCCGATGGCGTTACGGGGGTTGACTTCGATCTTGAAGACCGCGTCGGATTGATCCTCGGCGCTCTCGTCATATTCGGCGGCACCGAGCGTACCGTAGCTGCGGTAGCGTGCGTCGATCAGGGAACCGTCCGGGGCGTAGACCTCGACTTTGATCTCCTGATTGCTCAGAAGTTCCTTCTTCGGAATGAAAAAACGGAAACTTCCGTCCGGTGCCACATCGGCCCGGTCCGTTGCAAATACATCATGTTCACGAATACTCTGGGTATAACTGATTTTCAGATAGTGGCCGCGGTAGCGATCTTCCGCGATTACATTACCTTCATTGTCTTTGTTGGGACTGTCCGGGATCAAAACCCCGTTGACGCTCATACGCTGTTCCATAATGGCTCCTCAAAAGTGCGTGGTCGATTCCGTGGTGATGCAGTGCCGGTCGAAACCCGAATGCGTAACCACACCTGCAAACATAAAACAACACATGATCTCACCAGATGTTAAACGGGATGTCAATGCAGCAGTTGGAATAATTTAGATTGGATTCAGGGTGTTTTGGAACAGGCACGAGGTATGTAGAGATGGCATTGCTGAAGGCTATACCGGAACCATCGGCGGGATTGAGGGAAAAGGTGCCCTGCTGCTCCGGCTGCCATTGAAAGCGGTGCCGGATAGCAGAGGGGAAGCTGTTACTCGTTTCTGACGCAGCGGACGCGTCTCTCATCACTTTTAAGAGGCGGGAGCATCATACCGCTGTAAAAATGGACAGCGGCAGCGCTGTCTTCGTCGACACTGGTGGAACTCCAGGTCATATCTTCAAGCCCCTCATGTGCGAAGGCATCAGGAACGACCGGACCATACTTGGTGATATCCACAAGCGAATAGAGTTCATTGAGATTGGGAAGGCGCCAGTCGGAGTGGCCTGCAAGTGTCAGGTCCTCGCAGTAGTCGATAGCCGCTGTAAAGTTCAGGTCACGAACGTCTACATCGGGAGTATCCTGCCATTGCAGGGAAGTGGCCAGGTCGATGACGGTCTGCGTGGCGTCGGTACGTTCGAAGGTACCTTGATACCGGGGGCCGCGGACACAACGCACGGCAAACTCCGCATCTCCGTGAAACGAGAGTTCGGACTGATGCAGCATGGGAAGAGCAAAGTCGCCTTCGTAGAGCCGTGTATCGTTAAACATTCCGTTGAACCAATATATCGTACTATCGTAGACGAATGCGCTGTCAAGCAGCATAATCGGATTCTGGAACTCGCAGAGGTTAACGACTTCATTAAAATAGGGTAGACGCCAGTCGTCATATCCGCCCAGGTCCAAAGCATTACAATAGTCAATGGCGTCGGTATGCAAAGCCAGTTTGATCTCACCGCCGTTATCCTCGTAACTGTCCTGCCATGTCAGGTCGAGAGTGTGATCGACGACGTAACCGTGGATATCGTCCCTGATATAGCTTCTGGGACTTCCTTTGGCGTAATAGGCATCATCCCCGGGATAGTACGAGGTTGTCTGCCCGGTGGAGAGTATGATCGTTCCGGGAAGGTCATCCTCTACCGAACCGCCGTGTTCCGTTGCAGCCGAATCCGGCCGGATAATGCTGCTGGAGTCGCCGCCTCCGCAACCCGCCAAAAAAAATGCAAAAATCAAAGCACGATAAACCATGGAACGCCTTGAGGTATGTATTGGTGTTGTATGTTCTTTTATTATAACGGAGAATACTTATTGGAGTGTTAGAGTATAGGTGGAAATGTTGTTTTTGGTTGAAGCGCGGGGGGATGCCGTAACGAAACGGCTTACTTGAACCACCCCTTGACCTTCTCGAAGGCCGATTCGAAGACGCTCTCGTGGGGCTTGGACTCGATGCCGAAGCTCTCCTGCAGTTTTTCAAGCAGTTCACGCTGTTCGCCGCTGAGCGATTTGGGATACAGCAGGTTGATCTGGGCGATCAGGTCCCCTTTGCCGTGTCCGTGGACATCGGGAATTCCTTCGCCGCGGAAATGGAACTGTTGCTTGTCCCTTGTACCTTCGTCGAGTTCGAGTTCGAGCTCTCCTGAGAGTGACGGGATGCTGATGCTCTCCCCCAGAGCTGCCTGGGTGAAGAAGACCGGCACTTCAAGATAGACATCGTTGCCGCGGCGGATGAAGTGGGGATCGGGTTCGACGAAGAAGGTGACGTAGAGATCGCCCCGCTGCCCCTTCTTGCTCTTGTTCCCTTTGCCAGAGACCCGCAAGCGGTTTTCGGAGTCGATACCCGCGGGAACCTTGATGGTCACGGTCTCGTCGACGGTGGTATAGCCCTGACCCTGGCAGTCGCCGCACTTCTCGGCGGCCATGGTCCCCTCGCCGTGACAGACCGGACAGGTCTGGGAGAAGGTCATGAAGCCTTGGCGCATGTAGACCTGCCCCTTGCCGCCACACTGGGTACAGGTCTTGACCGCGCCGTCCTTGGCCCCGGTACCCTTACAGCTGGTACAGGACTTCTTGTAGGAGTAGTGCACCTCTTTTTCGCATCCGAAAACCGCTTCCTGGAAGCTGACCTTCATCTCGACGCCGAGGTCAAGGGCGTACTTGTCCGCGTCGGTGCGCTGGCGGCGGCTGCGTCCCGACGCGCCGCCGAATCCGCCGAACATCTCCTCGAAGATACTGCCGAGGTCGTCAAATCCGCTGAAGCCTCCGCCTCCGCCGCCCATGCCGCCCTGCAGGCCCTCTTTGCCGTAGCGGTCGTAAACGGCGCGCTGCTGGTCGTCGCTCAGGACTTGGTACGCCTCGTTGCAGAGCTTGAACCGGTGTTCGGCATCCTGGTCGTCGGGGTTACGGTCGGGGTGGTATTTCTTCGCCATTTTGCGGTAGGCTTTTTTGATCGTCGTTTTGTCAGCATCGCGGCTGATTTCCAAAATCTCGTAATAGCTCAACTCTTCCAAATCACATACCTCAAAATTTTTCGCGAATTATAACATGTTGACAAAAACAGCTTATGCCCCGAAAGTGGCACTTTTTTTGCATGGGGAGAGGTATGAAACATTATCACCTTCTCTGGCCCCTTTTACTGTTCCTGTCGGGATGCGCACCAAAGCCGCAGGCGCTGGTGCCCCAACTGCCGCGCACCTACCTCTATCCGGCGACCTTTGCGGAACTCACGGCCTGGGAACATGAACCCCACAGGGCACTTCTGGAGACCTTTAAGCGCAACTGTGTGACCGGTTCGGCCCGCTCAATCTACGGCGAGATCTGCGACGCCGCCCGTTCGGCGGACAATCCCGATACATTCCTGCGCGAACATCTTGTGCCCTACCGCATTGTGACGCCCAAGGGCGAGACGACGGGTTTGATGACGGGCTACTACGAGGCGCAGGTGCGCGGCAGCATGATTCGCGACGACCGCTATCGCTACCCGCTCTACGGTGTCCCCGACGATCTTATCCGCGTCGAGCTCGGTACGCTCTATCCGAAGCTGGGTGCCATGCGGCTGCGCGGCCGGATGGACGGGGGACGGGTGATTCCCTATTTCGATCGCAGCCGCATCGCCGAGGCAGGTGCCCCGGTGATCTGCTGGGTTGATGATCCGCTGGCGCTCTTTTTGCTGGAGGTTCAGGGGTCGGGCAGGGTGCTGTTCGAAGACGGCCGTGTCATGCAGGTCGGGTATGCGGACCAAAACGGATACCCCTACCGTTCCATCGGCAAATATCTCGTCGCCCGGGGCGAGATCAAAGGCTCCGACGTTTCGGTCGGGGCCATCCGAAAGTGGTTTGACGCCCACCCCGACCGGGTACAGGCGACGCTGAACCACAACCGGCGGGTCATCTTCTTCCGTCAGCGCGAACACGGGGTCAAAGGCTCTTTGGGTCTGGAACTTGACCCGGGCCGTTCCGTCGCTGTGGACCGAAGCTACATCCCTCTGGGGGCGATGCTCTATCTGCGGGCGGAGAACCGCTACCCCAAACGCCACATCGAAGGCGCGGTTTTTGCCCAGGATACAGGATCGGCCATCAAGGGGCCGCTGCGGCTGGACTACTTCTACGGGTTCGGAGACGAGGCGGCGGAACGGGCCGGAAATACCATGGCCGATGCGCAGATCTGGATCCTGCTGCCGAAAAATAGGGTAAAATCTGCCCCATGAAACACACCCTCGAAAAGTTCAGCAAACTCGTTGACGCTCTGCAGGAGCTCCCCACCGTCGGGCAGAAGTCCGCGACCCGTCTGGCGTATCATATGGTGATGAAAGACAGCTTCACGGCGCTCAAGATCGCCCATGCCATCGAAAATGCCATCGGCTCACTGAAGAAGTGCCGCTCCTGCGGCGGGATGAGCGAAGATGAACTCTGCGCCATCTGCTCCGACGAGGGGCGGGACCTAAGGCTGCTCTGTGTCGTGGAAAATGCCAAAGATATCCTGACGATCGAGGAGAACGGCCTTTTCGAAGGGCGCTACTTCGTACTGGATAGTCTCGAAGCGCTCGACATCGAACATCTGCGTGCCATGGTGCAAAGCGGGGTGGAAGAGGTGATCTTTGCCATGTCCCCCTCCATTGCCACCGATGCGATGATCCTCTACATCGAGGACAAGCTGGTGGAGACGGGAGTCAACTTCTCACGGATTGCGCAAGGCGTTCCTACGGGAGTCAGTCTCGAAAACATCGATATGCTCTCACTGGCGCGGGCGTTGACGGATCGGGTGAAGGTGTGAGTGTCAAGTGTTAAGTGTTAAGTGTTAAGTGGCCGTCATCCTGAACTCGATTCAGGATCCATGTCTTTTGCCCAAGTATTGACTACTAATATCCTATCAAAAGGCATGGATTTCGGATCAAGTCCGGAATGACAGCCGAACTTCCAACTTCCAGTTTTTAGTTTTTAGTTAAAACGCAAAGCTCTCCCGCATGACCTTTTCAATCGCATTGAGTTCATAGCGCTGTTTCGTGAAATGGGCATTGGCCAAGACACCCTGACCGAGCAGCATATCGGCTCCGTCTTTGGAGGTTTTGCCCAGTTCGGCGGCGAGGTGCAGAAACGGTGTGACCTTGCCGTAGATGGCATCCGCGGCGAAACCGGAGGCTTCAAGCAGGGGGCGGATCAGCGTTTCGGGAGCGGGGAGGCTTTCGTCTTCGAGCCCGGCGGAGGTGGTGTTGACCACCAGGTCGAAGGGGCGGACCTCCATCGTCTCCCAGCTATGGGTTTCGAAGCCGCGCTCCTTGAAGTAGGCCAGGCGTCCTTCGCTGCGGTTGAGCACCGTGACGGCCATCCCTTCCATCTTGAATTTCGAGGCCAGCGCCTTGGCGGTACCGCCGGCACCGATGATGAGCACGCTCTGGAGCGCTCCGAACTCGCGTACCGAGAAGAGAAAACCGTCGGCATCGGTGTTGTAGCCGATGAGGCGGCCATTTTCATTGACGAGGGTGTTGACGACGCCGACTTCGTTGGCGAAGCCGCGCACTTCGTCGCACGCTTCGAAGGCTGCCTCTTTGTGGGGAACGGTGACGTTGGCACCGCTCAGACCGAGATTGAAGAATGTCTCCTTGAGTCGGGAACCTTCCTTGAGATGAATCCGCGTGTAACAGGCAGGGACTCCCAGAGTTTTAAAGACATGGTTATGCATCAGGGGAGAACGGGAGTGGGCGACGGGGTCGCCGAAGATCGCAAAGAGCTCCATATCAGGCCTCTTTGAGATCTTCGAGGGTGCTGGTCAGGGCGCCGAGCTTGTTCTGGACTTCGAGATACTCCAGCTTGGGCACCGAATCGGCGACCACCCCGGCTCCCGCCTGAAGGATCACTGAATCGTCGGTGACCAGGGCGGTGCGGATGGTGATGGCACTGTCCATATTGCCGTCGAAGCCGAAGTAGCCGATGGAGCCACTGTAGAAGCCGCGCTTAAGCCCTTCGAATTCTGCGATGAGCTCCATGGCGCGGATCTTCGGCGCGCCGGTCATGGTGCCCGCGGTAAAGACCGAAGCGAAGAGGTCGAACATATCTTTGTCCTCGCGCAGTTCGGCGACGACGTCGGAGACGATGTGCATGACGTGGGAGTAGCGCTCGATATGCATCATGTCGTTGACCTGAACCGAGCCGGGTTTGGCGACGCGGCCGACGTCGTTGCGTCCCAGGTCGATAAGCATGAGATGCTCGGCAAGCTCCTTGGGATCGTTCAGCAGCTCCTCCTCCATCGCCAGGTCCTTCTCTTTGGTGTCGCCTCGGCGGCGGGTTCCGGCGATGGGACGCAGCAGCAGCTCGTCGTCGTTGAGACGGATCATCACCTCCGGAGAGCTTCCGACAATGCTGAAGTTTTCGAACTCCAGCAGATACATATAGGGGGAGGGGTTTTTGGTCCGTAGAATCCGGTAGAAACTGAAGGGGTCGACCTTGGCGCGACGGGTGTAGCGGTTGGTCATCAGGATCTGGAAGACGTCGCCGCTGCGGATCATCTCCTTGGACTGCTCCACCATCTCGAAGAAGCGTGTTTTGCTGAAAGAGAAATCACCGCCTTTGTCATCGGCCATCGGGACGAGAGGGATGTAGTCGTACGACGATTTCAGCGCTGTTTCGACGGCGTCGAAACGCTTCGCCATGGAATCGAGCATCGAGAGCAGGGTGATACGGTGGTCTTTATGGGAATAGACGACGACCATCTTGGGCAGAATTAAATCCAGATCCGGGATATTCATGGTATCTTCGAGCCCCTCCATATAGGGGGCGAGAACCGGCTCGAAGACCTTTACCATATCGTATCCGATATTGCCGATAAAGCCATCTACGTAGCCGATACCGAGTTCCTTGGCACACTGTTTGTACGGAGCGGGATCAACCTTGGCGTAATAGGCTTTCAAAAAGGCGAAGGGAGTGTCGTCGATGGTCTGTATCGTTCCGGAGGCATCGGTGTAGCGGGTAACATCGTTCTGGTACTGCAGCCGTTCCCGGGCACCGAGGACGACGATGCTGTAGTTGCCGTTGGAATTGCCGGCGCTTTCGAAGAGAAAGCTCACCTCGCCGGGGAAGAACGACTTGAGCTTGTCGTAGACGGCGATGGGGGCGAACTGGTCGAGCAGAAAGGCTTGATGGCGGATCAAATCAGACCTTTGTCAGGAAGGCACCGGGCTCGATGTTCTTGCGGATCGACGGTAGCGCCTTGCGCGCTTCGCGCTCGGAGCCGAAGGGGCCGACCAGCACTTTGTTGATGCTGCGGCCGTTGCTGCGGACCGTATGGTAGTGATACTGGTAGCCGCTTTCGGTGATCGTCTGGAGGAACTTAGCGTTGGGCTCAAGCTTGGAGAAGGAGCCGACCTGGACATAGTACTGACCCTTGGGCGTGACTGCGGCGGGCTTCGGAGCGGCCGGCGCGGGTTTAGGCGCCGGTTTGGTGGCGACAGGTGCCGGTTCGACCACTTCGGGGACCTCTTCGACGACGACCACGGGAGCCTCTTCGACCATACTCTCCTCTTTGAGCTTCTGGGCGATCCGGTCGAGGTTGTCCTCTTCGGGAACGTCCTCTTTGATCACTTCGACCGGCTCGAAGAGTGGATCTTCCTTGACGATGCCCGCGGCGTCTGGTTCGGGCGGCAGGACAGCTTGTGGCAGGTTATCAGTGCCGTCGGAGTTGAGTCGGTTCATAATGACGACGACGATGATCAGGATGATCGCCAGGGTGGCGACGGCCATCAGGACTTTTTTGCCGCCGCCGGAGCCGCCGCCTTTGTTCAGGATGATATCGTTAAGCTCGTTTTTCTCTTCCATGGATTGCTCCGTTCCTTGCAGTTGGATTTTCGACCGTTACATATGCTTCGACCACGAAGCGCCGCGCTCTTTGGCGTAGACTTCGTAGGGAAGGTTGAGAATGTTGTACTCCGGCGGCAGCTCCTGGGTTGGGAACATCCGCCACTGCTTGGGCTGCTTGGCCGCCATCTTCATGGAGAGCATTTTGCCCAGCTGTACCGCCTCGCTGACCGTCGTATGCCCTTTATGGATATAAAGGTGCAGATGGCCGGGCGTTTTCGTCTCGAACGCCGTAAAGTTGATGAATCCCTCTTCACGTAGCAATAACTGTGCCTTGTGGTAGAAGCGCTGCGGGTCGCGGCCGTTGTAATCGATAACGATGTTTTCGACTTTGTCGCGTGTGTTGATGAGGGAGTGGGCGATGGTGATCTCTTTTTTGAGGTGCTGGTTGATGATCGCCTGGGTCATCGTTTGGTTAATGCGCTCGTACTTGTTGAAGAAGGTTCTCCCTTTAAAGGAGATTTTGTCGAATGTCGTATCGTGCTTGAGCCAGTAGTGGTCGGTCAGCATTTTGATAAGTTTGAGGTCCATACCGGTCACGAACATCTCCTGAAACACATTTCGTGCATATTTTAGCGACTTTCCGCACCGAAACCAACCCCGATCGTGCGAAATCGGGACGGTGACGTACGGCGGGCCTTAGTAGGTCGGCTGGGTGTAGATGACGAAATTACGGGCAAGTTGCGTCAGTTCCGCTTTGATCTGTGCCTGTTTCGCTTCGTTTTCGATGTCGTCGAGGACGTCGCAGATGCGGTTGGCGATGATCTCGAACTCCGCCTCTTTCATCCCCCGTGACGTCAGGGCCGGAGAGCCGATGCGGATCCCGGACGTGACGAAGGGAGAGCGGGTCTCGCCGGGCACGGTATTCTTGTTGACGGTGATGCCTGCGCGCCCCAGGGCCGCATCGGCGTCTTTGCCGCTGAACGCCTTGTCAAGGAAAGAGACCAGGACCAGGTGGTTGTCCGTACCGCCGCTGACGACGTCGTAGCCGCGCTCGATGAGGACCTTTGCGAGGACCGCCGCATTCGCCTTGACCTGCTTGGCGTAGGTTTTCCACTCCGGGGAGAGGTTGTATTTGAAGGCGACGGCTTTGGCGGCCATAACGTGAACCAGCGGTCCGCCCTGCAGACCCGGGAAGATAGCGGAGTTGACTTTTTTCGCAATATCTTCATCGTTGGTCAGGATCATGCCGCCACGGGGACCGGCGAGGGTCTTGTGGGTCGTGGTGGTGACGACGTCGGCGTAGGGGAAGGGGCTGGGGTGCTCGCCGGCACAGACGAGGCCCGCGATATGCGCGATGTCAGCGAAGAGGATCGCACCCACTTCGTCGGCGATCTCACGGAAGCGTTTGAAGTCGATTTCGCGAGCGTAGGCGGAGGCGCCGCAGACGATGATTTTCGGCTGGACGATCTTGGCGATGTCGAGAACGCGGTCATAGTTGATGCGTCCGTCGAGCTCGACGCCGTAGGTGAAGCTCTGGTAGTTCTTGCCCGAGAAGCTGACCTTGGAACCGTGGGTCAGGTGGCCACCGTGGCTCAGGTCCATACCGAGGATTTTCTCACCCGCTTTGAGCAGGGCGGCGTAGACCGCGCCGTTGGCCTGGGAACCGGCGTGGGGCTGGACGTTGGCGAATTGACAGCCGAAGAGTTCACAGGCGCGGTCGATGGCCAGCTGCTCCGCCTTGTCGGCGAATTCGCAGCCGCCGTAGTATCGCTTGTACGGGTACCCTTCGGCGTATTTGTTCGTAAAGACCGAACCGGCCGCTTCCATGACGGCCGGGAACGTGAAGTTCTCGCTGGCGATCATCTCCAGGTGGTGAATCTGGCGGTCCAGCTCACTCTCAATAATGTCAAAAACCTCTTTGTCTTCTTGTTGTAGGTGTGTCATTCCTCATTTTCCTTATCTTGAGTTGGATTGTGGTGTAACGGTTTCATTGCCGGGAAGAGCAATACGTCCCGGATCGACTGCTGATTGGTCAGCAGCATGACAAGACGGTCGATCCCGATCCCCTCGCCCGCCGTGGGAGCCATCCCGTAGCTGAGCGCGTTGATGTAGTCTTCATCCATCTCGTGGGCCTCGTCGTCGCCGCTCTCTTTGGCTTTGAGCTGCGCCTCGAAACGTCCGTGCTGGTCGATCGGATCGTTCAGCTCGCTGAATCCGTTGGCGATCTCTTTCCCGGCGATAAAGAGCTCGAACCGGTCCGTCAGGCTCGGGTCCTCGTCGCTTCGGCGTGCCAGCGGGGAGATCTCCACCGGGAACTTGGTGATAAAAGTCGGGTTGATCAGTTGGTGCTCGACAAACTCGTCGAAGAGCTCGGCTTTGAGCTGACCCGCGCTCATCTCGCGGTCGATCTCGATCCCCTTGGTCTTAAGCAGCTCTTTCATCTTGGCCGTATCCGTCAGGACCGCTTCGTCGATCCCGCCGATCTTGACCAGTGCTTCGTCGTACGTGTACTGCGCATACGGGGAGGAGAAGTCGATCTCCTTGTCGTCAAAGGGTAGCTTCGTCGGAAGGTGCAGCTCTTTCATGATCGTGTCCATCATGCGCTGGGTGATATCGATCAGGTCTTTATAGGTTTTATACGCCCAGTAAAACTCGATCATCGTAAACTCGGGGTTGTGAGTATGATCCATCCCCTCGTTTCGGAAGTTCCGGTTGATCTCGAAGACCGCTTCGAAGCCGCCGACGATCAGACGTTTGAGGTAGAGCTCCGGTGCGATCCGCATGTAGCGCTCCACGTCCAGGGCATTGTGGTGCGTGATAAACGGCCGTGCGTTGGCACCCCCGGCGATGGGGTGGAGCATCGGCGTCTCCACTTCCAGGAAGCCGTTGTCCTCGAAGAAACGTCGGACCAGTGTGACGATCTTGCTGCGCGTCATAAAGACGTTTTTGGTGTCGGGGTTCATGATCAGGTCGAGGTAGCGCTGGCGGTATCGCAGCTCTTTGTCCGTCAGACCGTGGAACTTCTCAGGAAGCGGCTTGATCGCCTTGGTCAGGACCTTGAGCTCCTGGACATGCAGGGAGAGTTCCCCCGTCTTGGTCAGGAAGGGATACCCCTTGACCTCGACGATGTCGCCCACTTCCACGAGTTTTTTGACATCCTTGAACCACTCTTCGCCCAGGGCGTCCCGGCTGTAGTAGATCTGAAGCGCACCCGACTGGTCTTCGATCTTGGCAAAGGCCGCTTTCCCCATCAGGCGCAGGAACTTGATCCGCCCGGCGACACAGGCGGTCTTGGACTCGTCGCGTCGGTCGTCGTGGCTTTCGACGTAGGCGAAGTGCTCTTTAAACTCCGCTACCGTGGAGTCGCGTTCGCTTCTGTTGTCATAGGGGTTCAGGCCGTTTGCCCGTAGCTGTTCCGATTTCTCTATACGTTGCTGTACATAACTGTTTTCAAACATTATTGGTTCTATTTCCCTTTCGATTGGCAGGTGCTGCAGATGCCGTGTATTTGCATGATGTGGTTGGTCGTTTTGAAGTTATGGTTTTTAGCCACCTTCTCCTGGAGCCTCTCGATCTCCTCGTCGACAAACTCGATGATCTTGCCGCAGCTGTCGCAGATCATATGGTCATGGTGCTCTTTTTCCCCGAACTCGTACTTCTTCCCGCTGACCCCGAAGGAGATGTAGGTCACCAGGCCTTCGCTCTCCAGCAGGGAGAGGGTACGGTAGATCGTAGCGATCCCGATCTTCTCGTCGCTTACCTCCTGGATCTGCTTGTGCAGGCTCTCGGGGGTAAAGTGTCCCGTGCTGTGGTAGATCGCATCCAGGATGATCTCACGCTGTTTGGTGTACTTCAGGCCGTTTTGCCGGAGCAGCTCCTGGAAGCGGTCAAGGTACTCGGCATAGTCGATAATACGTTTCACTCTTCACCTCCGGGTTCGGCATCTTGGGGAAGGGTCACATTCATCTCACCCAGCGCTTTGGCGGCCGTAGCGTTCATATCCGCCGCCGCCTGCTTGACTGCTTCCTGGGTCAGCTCCTGTGACAGTCTCTCCCCCTGGGCCGTCAGCTTTGCCTTGGCCTGCTGTACTTCCAGGGAGTCGATATTGACGATATACGATCCCGTCTCGTACAGCAGCGGGTACATCACGCTGTTCTCCATCTTGCTCTTGAGCATGTCTTTAATAAACGTCACGCTGCCGAAGCCGTAGGCGATGATGGAGAAGACCAGGAAGACCTTCGCCGATCCCACGGCCATACCGCCCAGCTTGTCGACAAACCCGAGTCCTGAGACCTTCATGATCTTGGCCAGGATCGTCCCCGCCAGCTGGACCGCCGCCCAGATCAGGGCGAAGAGGATCACAAAGCCGACCAGGGAGCGTACCCCGGCGTTTTCGATCGGGAAAAAGGCCGTATGGATGTAGGAGCCGAACGTATCGGCAAAACGGGACGCGAAAAAGACGCCGCCGACGATGCTCAGCAGCCCGAACACCTCTTTGATCAGGCCCCGGATGAGACCTTTAAGACCCAGCAGGACCACCAGGGCTATTACTACGATATCCAGTAAACTCATATCCATCAATTCTCTCTATAAAAATTTATAAAATACATAACGCCCTGTTTGGACTGCTATCATACAAGTATGCGCTCTATTATACTATTCTACTCATAAAAAAAGCTTTCCCGCTGCCGCCGCGGCCAGTCGCGGCGTACCATTAAGCTCTTTTTTTTTCGCCCTGTGTATAATAGACTTTTTTATAAATCTACATAATATAAGATGAACCGATATGAAACGAATCACTGACGAAGAAGCACTGGACCTGATCCGAAACGCCGACCTCAAGGAGCTGGGACGCATGGCCACGGCGGTCAAAAAAGAGCTGCACCCGGACAATATCACCTCCTTTGTCGTCGACCGCAATATCAACTACACCAATATCTGCTGGGTAGACTGCAAGTTCTGCGCTTTCTACCGGCACGAGAAGGACGAAGACGCCTATATCCTCAGCTTCGACGAGATCGACCACAAGATCGAAGAGCTGCTGGAGATCGGCGGAACGCAGATCCTCTTTCAGGGCGGGGTCCATCCCAAACTGGAGATCGACTACTACGAAGAGCTGGTGGAGCATATCCATAAAAAGTTCCCCCAGGTGGACATCCACGGATTCTCCGCCATCGAGATCGACTACATCGCCAAGCGCTCCAAGATCTCCGTACGCGAGGTGCTTGAACGGCTTCATGCCAAGGGGCTTTTCAGCATCCCTGGTGCCGGAGCGGAGATCCTGAACGAGCGGGTCCGCGAAGAGGTGAGCCCCAAAAAGATCACCAATGAGCGCTGGATCGAGATCCACCGTACGGCCCACGAGATCGGGATGAAGACGACGGCGACGATGATGTTCGGCATGACCGAGACGGACGAGGAGATCATCGAGCACTGGCGCCGCATCCGCGAGCTGCAGGATATCACGGGCGGTTTCCGCGCCTTTATCATGTGGAGCTTCCAGTCAGACAATACCAAGCTGATCGAAGAGCACCCCGAGATCCGGAAACAGAGCTCCAACCGCTACCTGCGCCTGCTGGCCGTCAGCCGGATCTACCTGGACAACTTCCCCAACATCCAGAGCTCCTGGGTCACCCAGGGAAGCTACATCGGCCAGATGGCCCTGCATTTCGGGGCCAATGACCTGGGTAGTACGATGATGGAGGAGAATGTCGTCTCTGCCGCGGGCGCCAGTAACCAGATGGCCCAGGACGAGATGATCCAGCTCATCCACGACGTCGGGGAGCTTCCCGCCAAGCGGGATACGGCCTATAACTTTTTGGAGAGGTTTTGATGCGACTGCTTACAAGACTAATCACACTACTTTTACTTTCACAAGGGATATTAATGTCGGCTCAGATCGAAAAACTTACTATTGATAACCACGAGGTACCGATCCTCTACGAAAAAAGCACCCAGCTTCCCATTATCTCGCTGCAGATCGTCTTTAAAAACGCCGGTTCCGTCGCCGACGGCGACCTGCCGGGCCTGGCACGGCTGACCTCTATGCTGCTTAACGAGGGGACCAAGAAGCTCGGCTCCGCCGCCTTCGCCGAAAAACTGGAGTCCAAGGCGATCGAGCTTAAAGCGGGTCACGGCCGGGAGACGTTTGTCATCAACCTCGACTCGCTCAAAAGCGAATTCCACGAGGGGGTCGACCTCCTCAAAGAGCTTCTCCAGGACCCCAACTACACCGACGAGACCCTGGGCGGGATCAAGACCAAACTGCTCGGCTCCATCAAGCGCAAGGAGAACGACTTCGACTACATCGCCTCCCGCAAGCTTTATGAACAGATATTCAAAGGCTCGCCCATCGCCGATCCGGCCATCGGGAACGAAGAGAGTGTCATCAAGGTGGAGCTGGACGACATCAAAAACTTCGTAAAAGAGAAACTGGTTCTGGATAATGCCATCGTCGTCATCGGCGGGGACCTGGATGCGGGCGAGGCGAAGGTGATCGCCCACGATATCCTCTCCCTGCTGCCGCGCGGCAAGGAGACAGAGCTTCCGTTCTTTCATGCGGCCCGGGCAAAGGATATCGTGACCAAAAAAGAGACCGAACAGGCATACGTCTACTTCGGTGCCCCCTTCTTCGCCAAGACGACGGACAAGGACGCCTTTAAAGCCAAAGTCGCCTCCTTTATTTTAGGAAGCAGCGGGTTCGGCTCACGCCTGATGGAGGAGATCCGTGTCAAGCGGGGCCTCGCCTACTCCGCCTATGCCCGCGTCAACATGGCCATGAGCCACAGCTACTTCAGCGGCCACCTCCAGACCAAGCTGGAGAGCCAGGAAGAGGCGATAAAAGTGGTGCGTGAAGAGGTGGCCAAGTTTGTCGATAAAGGGGTGACCCAAAAAGAGCTCGACAGTGCCAAGAAGTTTCTGCTCGGCAGCGAACCGCTGCGGACCGAGACCCTCTCCCAACGGCTGGGCCGCACCTTTAACGACTACTACCAGGGCAAGCCGCTCACCCACAGCAAAGATGAGCTGATCCGGATCGAAGCGATGACACTGAACGAGCTCAACCAGTACATCCATATCCATCCCGAGATCAAAGAGCTCACCTTTTCGGTCGTAACCAAATAACAAGGACATACCATGAGATTACGCGTAACGTTGACTGTTTTACTGCTGGCTTTTTTAGCCGGCTGCGGCGAACCCGCCCCCGAGACCAAACCGCTGCCCAAAAAACCGGCGGCCTACTTCTGGGGCGTGGAAGGGTTCCCCCGGGACCTGATCGAGAACAAGGTCCCCGAAGCGGTGGACGCATCGGGCTTTACGATCTCCGACGCCCACAAACGGATCAACGACGCCTATGTCAAACGGTACGGCTCTACGACACTCGATACCCTCAACTTCATCGGGATCGGTAACGAAAAAGCGCTCTACAACGTCATCAACAAGCATCCGAAAAGTGCCGCCTTTATCCCCCTGACACTTTTTAGCTACAAGACCAAAGGGGTCGACAGCTCCTGGGTCGGGATGCTGGCTCCCGAATACATGGCCGATGCCGTCGGCCTGGAAGATCCCAAGCTGAGAGAAGAGTGGATGAGCGCTTTCAGCGACCTGCACAAGACGGTCAAAACGACCCTGAAACCGACGATGGAAGAGACCGCTACCTACACGACGATGCCCGCCGAACCGGTCTATGAGATCACCTACCCCGTCAAAGGCGATGTCAGTGAATTCGTCGAGACCTTCCAGGAGAAGTTTGAAGAGTCGTTCGAAGAGGATGAGTTTATTATCGCCGGTTACCGCGATATCAAAGACAATATGGAAATGCAGGGACTAAAGACAAATTTTGACTCCTTTATCGCTTACTCCATCTGCCACTTCGGCTTCTCCAACCGTTTCTTCAACGAGATCCCCAAAGCCGGTATCTTCGCCCCCTGTTCGGTCTATATGTATATCCCCAAAGGGAGCAAGACGATGCACGTCGGCTTTCCGACACTCTCCAACTGGGTCAATGTCATGCAGGTCAAGGACCCCGAGCTGATGACGATGGTACGGGAGTTCCACGAGAAGGTGACCGGTCTGCTGGAGAGCCTGGGCGGCCAGAAGGTCCTCATGACAAAATTTTCCGAAGTCAAGGAGCGCAAGCCCCTCAAGCCCGCCAAAGGGATGCTTAACGCCAGCTATACCGTCCAGGACGTGGACTCCAGTTTGGTTAAAAAGCAGCTCAAACGTGCCGGGTTCAAGATCCTGGGCGAGCACTTCGTCGCCAAGGATGCCGCGTTGAAGACGATCCTCTACACCAACAACCGCCTCATCCGAGCCGGGGCCAAAAAAGGGCGCGGATTTGCGGCCGTCATGCGGGTGATGGTGGACGACGGACGCCGCGAAGCGATCTTTGTCAACCCCGAATACCAGCTGCGCGCCTTTATGCAGAAGTCCTACGACCCCGCCCTGGCAAAAAGCGTGCTCAACTCCCTCAAGTACCGCTTTAAAAACCTCCAGGTCACGATCCCCGATATGCTGGAGAAGAAAGGGATGGGACACTTCCACTTTATGATGGGGATGCCCTATTATGAAGAGATGATCACCATAGCCGAAGGAAAGACCGAGAGCCTGCTGAAGAGCTTCATCAAAAGCAGTGCCGACAAGATCGTCTTCGACCTCAAACTCTCCAAGTCAAGCTACCTCTTCGGCGTGGACCTGGGCCGCAAGATCGAGAAGTTCGTCTATAAGACGGGGACCGATCAGGCGGCCCTGCTGCCGTACATGATCCTGATCGAAAACGGCAAAGCCAAGATCCTGGCACCCAAATACTACATCGCCCTGATGTACCCGAGCCTTACGATGGCCGAGTTCCTGCGCATCGCCCACATCCCGGGCAACATCGAGAAATCGTTTAAAAAGATGTTTTAATACATAGTTTGTACGCCAAGCGGGCCAAGCCCGCTTGACTACGCTCGCCGCTGTGGCACATGAAATTCCGCAGGTTTGCTTGCAAGCCAGGACAAAAGCTAGCCGCTAAAGCGTCAGAAAAACTCTTTGCAAGAGTTTTAAAAAGCGACAAACTGTCAAACAAAAGAAGATGGGATTTGAAACTTGCTATCCTTTTAATAAAAACGGGAAGGGCAGATGCTGAATATTGATAAAGCGGACCAGGAGAAGTTTCGTAAGCTCGGCATCGCCGACACGCTGGGGCTTGCCCTGCTGATCCCGCACCACTACGAGAACAACTTCCTTGAAGATTCCCTTCGCCCCCATGAAGAGAACACGATCGATGCGACCGTAAACACCATCCAGTTTTCCCCCAAACAGCTCAAAGTCTCCCTCTACTGCAAGAACACCGATGATTATCTCACGGCGATCTTTTTCCACCCCAAACGCTTTCACCGCGGCATGTTCACCCAGGGGAGCACCTACTACCTGCGGGGCAAGATCCAGCTATTCGGCGCCCAGATCCAGATCGTCCAGCCCAAGATCATCAGTGAGATAAACACGGTCAAACCGGTCTACAAGACCACCGCCCAGAACCGCACCGTCGTGGCGCTGATGAAAAAGTACCTTACCCGGGAAGCCCTGCTGGCCGAGGGGATCGGCGAAGAACATACGGCCAACCTCCTGCGCATCCACTTCCCGGAACGTGACAGCCTCTCACAGCTGCTGGAGTTCGGCAAGCTCTCCAAGCTCCATATCCGTACGATCAAGTTCACGGAGATCTACCGTTACCTGCGCCGGATGTCCGGGAAAAAACGGGACTTCCCCGCCCTGTACGAACGTTCCCGTAGCCCGGAAGGTTTTATAGAGAGCCTCCCCTTTACCCTGACGGAGGATCAGCAAAAAGCGATTGCGGCCATTCACACCGATATGAACACGCCCCACCAGGCCCGCCGCATTGTCATCGGGGATGTGGGCTGCGGGAAGACGATGGTGATGCTGGCGACGGCCTACATGGCCTACCCGAACAAAGCGGTCATCATGGCCCCCACGACGATCCTGGCCAACCAGCTTTTCGAAGAGGCGAAGAAGTTTCTGCCGGATGCAATGCACATCACCCTCCACACCCAAAAATCCAACCTGTCGCCGGACGAGCTGAAGGCCTCCGACCTCATCGTCGGCACCCACGCCCTCCTCCACACAGAGCTGCCAGAAGTGGCCGTCGTCATGGTGGACGAACAGCACCGCTTCGGGACCAAACAGCGCCACGAACTCTCCCTGCGGACCCAGAGCGAAGAGAAGAAATCCCCCCACATCTTCCAGTTCTCCGCCACCCCGATCCCCAGGACCCAGGCGATGGTGGAGAGCACCCTCATCGACGTCACCTTCATCCGCCAGGTCCCGTTCCAGAAGGACATCGATACTAGCGTCATCGGCAAGAGCGATTTTAAAAAGCTGCTGGAGCATATCAAAAGCGAGATCGCCAAAGGCCACCAGATCCTTGTCGTCTACCCGCTCGTGGAGGCCAGCGAAAACATCGACTACCAGAGTATCGACGAAGCAAAGGCATTCTGGGAGAAGAACTTCGAGGGGGTCTACACGACCCACGGGAAAGACAAGGATAAGGACAAGGTCCTCGTGGAGTTCCGGGACAAGGGCAACATCCTCCTGGCCACGACCGTCGTGGAGGTCGGCATCAGCCTCCCCCGCCTCACCACCGTTGTCATCTCAGGTGCCGAACGCCTGGGACTGGCCACCCTTCACCAGCTCAAAGGCCGGGTCAGCCGGACAGGACTCAAGGGCTACTGCTATTTATATACCAACCAGAACAACAGCGAACGGCTGAACGAATTCATCAAGACCAAAAACGGTTTCGAAGTGGCGGAGCTGGACCTGAAGTTCAGAAAATCGGGGGACCTCCTGGACGGCATCGCCCAGAGCGGGGAACATTTCGAGTATTTCGATATGCGGGAAGACGGGGATGTTTTGCAGGAAGCGAAACAGAAACTTTCTTCCAACTAATATTTTTTGTGATACTCATCGATATAGGGTTTTAATTCTTCTTCAATTTCGTTAATTACTTTTTCAAGTCGTTCATAATATTCATCATTGCTTTCAATTGCATATAAAATATCTGTTTGTATATCTGGTGTCCTGACATACGTCCCTTTAGACGGATTTTTTGCATCAATTAAATCTTGTACTGCAATAAACAACTCACCAATCAAGGAATTTACCGCTTTTACTTTTTCAACAAATTCTTTCCCCCAAATCACTTCCGCTTCAAAGATATTTGCCCAAATCTCTGCTTTTGCATTATCAATACCTTCCTATCGTTTTTGATATGCTTGAATGTACGCATGCCACTCTTTCTCCCTTTGACTCATTTCTTTTTTCTTTTCCTCCGGTAAATCCGGTTCAGACGAATATTGTAAAAAAGGACTCCGAACACCTTGAATTGCTTCACGTAATCTATAAATAGATATGAGTATTTCTTTTGCCAATTTATATTCACTATCTGACTTTATTTGTCGTTTCCAAGTATCTAAACCTTGCAAACCTACATAACCAGCAACTATTGCAGCACCAGCCATAATCAAATTATGAACAACATCAACCATCTCACTAAACCCAAAAAACATAATAGTCCTTTACATCATAGACGGAGACGAAAAGCCCCCGCAAACATCTACAGCGTCACGGTCAAAGTCTATGACTTTGGGAACCGTAGCGCAGCCGTTTGCGGGGACTTTTGGTCGCAGTCGCCGACCGCCTGGAACTAAACCTCGATCTCCCCACGCAGATACAAAACAGCCTTCCCGCCAATCTTCACACGCTCCCCGTTATCCCGGCATGACACCTTCCCACCGCGTCTGGAGAGCTGGGACGCCTGCATCGCTTTTTTGCCAAACTTTTTGCTCCAGTAAGGGATCAGCTGCGTATAGGCCGACCCCGTCACCGGGTCTTCGTCGATCCCGTAGCCCGGGGCGAAGAAGCGGCAGACGAAATCGTCCTTTTCCCCTTTGGCCGTGATCATGATACCCCGTTTGTCAAAGGCTTTGAGTTTTACAAAGTCGGGTTGATACTCGCGGACGCTCTTCTCATCGGGCATGACGGCGATGTAGTCTTCGTTTGCCAGCAGTTCCAGGGGTTTGAAGCCCAGGGCTTCTTCATGGGCTTTGGTGATCTTCACCGTTTCAGGCGGCTGGGAAGGAAAATCCAGGGAGAGCCCGTCCCCCGTTTTGGTCACGACCAGCACCCCGCTTTTGGAGCCGAACCGGACCTTCTCCGTTCCCGGCTCGAGGTACTCGAAAAGCACATGGGCACTGGCCAGCGTCGCATGGCCGCAGAGGTCGACCTCCGTCGTCGGCGTGAACCAGCGGATGGCGTAGCCGTCCCCCTCCCAGACGAAAAAAGCGGTCTCGCTCAGATTGTTCTCTCCGGCGATCTGCTGCATCACCGCGTCATCCAGCCATTCGTCCAGGGGAATGACCGCGGCGGGATTGCCCGAAAAGATCGTTTCGGCAAAGGCATCGACCTGGTACATCAGCAGCTTCATCCCCTACTCCCCCAACCCGTCAAGACGCGGCGGCAGGGCATGGCTCTCAACATACTCGTCCAACGTCCCGTTTGCACTCTGCTTCGCGGCCCAGTCGCGCAGGCTGCTTCGGTCACCGACATAGTCCATCTGAGGCACCGACATCCCGCAGCTTGACTCCACGGCATAAACCTTGAGTATGATAAGACGGCGCACCAGTTCGGGGGATTCACCGAATTGATCCAGATACCGGGAAAAATCTCCTTTCCCTTTTTCAACCAGCTCTCCTTTGCAAAAGAGACGGAGGATCTTCGGTTTCCCTTCAAAGGCAGTAAAGACGACCGTCACCTCCCCGCCCGCTTCGATATCCCGTGCCGTACGGTTCCCGCTTCCGGGGTAGTCCATATAAAGCAGGGTCTCTCTGTCCAAAACCCGGATACAATCATACCCCTTGGGGGAAAGGTTGACCTCCTGCCCGCTGCAGCTGGCCATAAAAAGAACCTTCTGTTCCCCGATAAACACCGTATCGCTTTCACCTAAATACCGGTATTGTCTGCCCATTTTTATCTCCTCTTTTCAAAGACTCCATAATCCCAGTGATCATATCGCAGTCCTCTTCCGGTATGCCACCCCTGTCGCTTCAGTTGTTTGGCGATCAGACGGTTCATGATACCGTGCCCCATCAGCAAGACCGCCCCGTGCGTTTCCGTCAGCTCCGCCAGGCGACCGGCGGCAAGCCCGGCCCTGGCCATGGCTTCGGCATAAGACTCGCAGTTTTTGGAATACCCCAGCCGCCAGGCCGTTCGGAAAAGAAACGCCAGGATCCTGGGGTTTAGCCGCGGGAACGGTGCCAATGATGCGGGAATACCCGCTTCATCAAAAAGCGGGTTGCGCTCCAAGGGCTCTTTATGACACAGGCGCGCGGAGTCCAGGGAGCGTCTCAGACCGCTGCAGACGATCGCATCGTGGGCTTTGATCATATTCAGCGTGGAACACCCCGGAGGCATCTCCTGATCTATCCCGGAACGGTCATACGACGCTACCCATGCGGGAAACTCCTGCGGCGAAACCTTTCTGCCCATATCTGCGACAACCCTGCCGTGCCGCATCAGGATGATCTTTTTCATTCTATACCTCGACCTTGTAGTTGAGCTGCAACTCATCCCCGGGGACTCCCCGGATCCCCCAGTTCGCCTTCGGGGCCTCGAAGATCGTGATCTCGACATCCTCTCTTCCGATGCCTGCCATCGCCTCCAGGTTGTGAGACAGGAGACGGATCAGCTCTTTTTTAGCCTCGGTACTCCGCCCTGCGAAAATACTGATCTCGATGATCGTATAGTGTTCGCTCCGGTCGGCCGGATGGATAAAATTCTCTGGGTCTAAGGGGATAAATCGGTGGAATTTTTTTTCTTCGGGATAGTGCAGTGCAGCCATGACCGATGCATGGACTGCATCGGAAACAGCTTGCCGGGTATGCTCCAGGTGGGAGCGAAGCGCGTAGATCTTGACCTGGGCCAAAGGGCGCTACTTGACTGCGTCTTTGGCTTTGTCCAGGCTCTCCTCGACTGCGCCCTTCACGACGTCCTTGGCCGAGTCTTTCGCCTCTTCCATCTTCTCTTTTGTCGCGGACGTGACTTTTTCCATCATATCCCTGGGACTGTCGTCAGCAGTAAAAAAGCCCATATAGTATGCCGCCCCGACAGCGACGAGAATAATAAGAATCAGAAATTTGATCATCGAATACTCCTTGTGATCAGACATAGACCAAAATACCCCCGGAACATCTACAGCGTAACGGTCAAAATCTCGGATTTTGGGAACCGTAGCGCAGCCGTTCCGGGAGTGTTTTGCGTCGAAGTCATTGCAATATCTGGATATATTCTAGGCACTCTTCGATTTCATTCTCATTAAAGATTTTAATGCCGTTTTCCCCCAGGAGGCGGGCAGCGGTACCGCTGCCTTTTATGAGGGTTTTGGAGAAGGTGCCGTCATAGACCCGGTGCACGCCGCAGGAGGGGCTGCGCTCTTTAAGAATGGCGGCAACGACACCATGGCTCCGGGCGGCCTCCAGTGCCAGATCGGCCCCCCGCTTAAAAAAGGCAGTCACATCTTCGCCTTCGCGGTTGACCACCTTCTCCCCTATCCCTTCGGCGGGAATCCGGGGGATCGGCAACCCCCCGTCCACCTCGGGACAGACCGGGATCAATTCGGCTACATCGAAAAGACGTGCGAGCAGTGTGGCATCGATGGCGTTATTGCCGCCGTTGTATTTGACGTTGTTGCCCAGGAGACAGGAACTGATGAGGATTTTGGGACTGGATTGCATGGATTGGGAGGTAAAAGCCCGGGAGACCCGGGCCTTGGGATCAATAGATGCCGAAACGGCCGTCTTTTCTTCGGTAGATCGTGCGGCGTTTACCTTCGAGGTCGTCGAAGACGAAGAACATAAGGTCCCCCGCTTCAAGGATCTCCAGCGCCTCTTCGATCTCCATCGGTTTGTCGTTATCCAGCGTCGCCGGAACGATCTCTTTTTCGTCCGCATCGCTGTAGAGATCAGGGATATCCGCATCGGACGGTGTTTTGTCGTTGGTGTGGTTGTGGATCTTGTTGCTTACTTTCTCTTTAAAGCGTCGGAGTACCTTTTTAACACGTTCGATGGCAAGATCGATGGCCGCGTAGAGGTCTTTGTCGACCTGCTTGATGACCACGGTGTCGCGT
The DNA here is from genome assembly GCA_050297855.1 of Campylobacterales bacterium. Lineage (GTDB taxonomy): Bacteria > Campylobacterota > Campylobacteria > Campylobacterales > SZUA-545 > SZUA-545. The sequence continues at coordinate 337,008 of JBNKTC010000010.1, read as the reverse complement.
TTGGCAAGCTGTATAGTGAATTCGATCTCGAATGCTTCTTTTTTATCCTTTTTCGTATCGCTGACAATGGCTTTGGCCGCGATAATGTCAAGGTTGTATTTATCGAGTTGGGACAACGCAGATTCTATGTATTCCCGGATAGGATCTGTGAGTTCGATTCGTCTGCTAACAATACTTGTATTCATATTGTCCTCCTTAAATTGTGTCGAACCGGTTCAGGGCTCTGAATTGGTTCTAGCTCCATTATTGCACAGAAAACTTTAATTGAATACCCGCACAAAGCACAAAATTCTCGACCTGCTATAATGTCATTTAACTTATATTAATGGAACTGTTTTTGAAAGTACTTTTTATCGGAGATATCATTGGCAGACCGGGCCGTAATGCGGTCAAACAGCACCTGCCGAAACTGCGCCAGTCGATGGGGATAGATTTTGTCATCGCTAACGGTGAAAACCTCGCCCACGGCTTCGGGATGACCGCCTCCTCCATCGAAGAGATCCGCCCCGCCGGCATCGATCTTTTTACCGGGGGAAACCACTCCTGGGACAAAAAAGAGATCACCGGGCTTTTTGGCACCCATGCCATCATCCGCCCGCTCAACTTCCCCGAAGGCACCCCGGGAAGCGGCTGGGCCGTCCTGGAAACGGGGGAGGAGAAACTGGCGGTCATCAACCTCATGGGCCACTACACCATGGGAATGGTGGAGAACCCCTTTAATATGATCGAAAAAGAGGTCGAACGCCTCCACGATGCAGGCATCAAAAACATCTTCGTCGACTTCCACGCCGAAGCGACCAGTGAGAAAAACGGCCTCCTGCACCAGCTCGCTGCCAAAGTCTCGTTTATCGCCGGGACCCATACTCATGTGGGCACAGACGACCTGCTGATCTATAACGGTACGGGCTACGTCACCGACGTGGGCCTGACCGGCTGCATGGACGGCGTCATCGGCATGGACAAGGAAGCGCCGCTTTACCGTTTCAAAACAGGGATGAAAAAGAACTACGACATCCCCAAAAAATGCCGCACCCTCTTCCAGGCCGTCGTCTGTACGATCGAGGAGGGACGCTGCATCGACGCGGTCAAACTCAAGGCCTACGACTCCCATGAACCCGTCGTCTCGATGCAGGCGCACAGGATGGACTGATGCAGGACAGCTTTGAGCTTTTCGAATCCCTCTACGCCCTGGAGCTATTCGATATGGACGCCCTGCCGCGCTGGTGGCCCGATGATGACGATTTCCGCATCGTTGTGGAGGTGATCCTGACCCAGCAGACCAAATGGGAAAAGGTGGTAGAGAGCATCGAACATCTCCAAAAAATGGAGATGCTCTCACTGGAAGGCATCATCAAAGCAGAGCAGTACCGCCTCGCCAGCGCCATCGTCCCCAGCGGCTTTTACAACCAGAAGGCAAACCGTCTGAAACAGCTCTGCCAAAACATCGCCGAAGAGTTCGGGGATATGGCAACGTTCAAAGAGCAGGTAAGCAGAGAGTGGCTGCTGCGCCAGAAAGGGATCGGCATGGAGAGTGCGGACTCGATCCTCTGCTATATGGCCGGGCGCGAGACGATGGTCGTCGACAGTTACACCACACGGCTGATGGGGGCAATGGGGTATACCTTCGAAAGCTATGAAGAGCTGCAGCAGTGGCTCGAGGAGGGGATCCTGTCCAATGAAACGGCCCTCATCGAACGCTACCCGCGTATTCCCGACCTGAACAGCGCCTATTGCATCTTCCACGGCCTGATCGTGGAATACTGCAAGCAGCACTGCAAACGCGGAAACGTCAATATCATCTTTAAGGAGAGCATATGAAAGAGATCCTCGATACCGTCGTCAGCATCCTGATGGTCGGATTTGTCATCTTTCTGGTCGTCGGTTTTTTTAAACAGAAGCAGGAACGTGATCGTGAGCGTGACAAGGAATAGGCATAATTTTTACTGAAACGGACATTTAAGGGGGGGAAGCCCCCCTGAACCATAAGTAAAAAGAATTACTTAAGTGATATTCAACTACTATTTAAACTAAATTTTAATATTGAATTAAGAGGAGGTAGCGATGTCTACCATTCCATTTTACAGGAACCCGATTGACAAGATCGATGCCGGATATATGTCCCAGGCAGTCGGGAACGAATGTGAAAAACTGATCGGTGATTTCGAAAAGGCGTTTTGCAACTATATCGGCATCGACCATGCCGTCTCTACGATCAACGCTTCCACGGCCATGCACCTGGCCATGTGCGCCATCGATATCAAACGGGGGGACAAGATCCTCTGCTCGGTCAACGCCCACCCTTCCATTCCCTCCATTATCCGGCAGTTTGATGCCGAACCGATCTTTGTAGACATCGAAGAAGAGAGCTTTAACATCGACCTGGAAAAACTCCAGGAGACGCTGAAAGAGAAAAAAGCCAAAAAACTCCGCGGTATCGTCATCTCCTATATCGCCGGCCAGATGCCGGACCTGGAGAAGTTCTACCAGATCGTGCGCAAGCATAAGATCTTCGTCATCGAAGACTGCACCGACTCCCTGGGGGCGACGTTTAAAAAACAGCGGGTCGGCTCCTTTACGGCCGACATGTCCATCTTCTCCTTTATGCCCTACCGCAACAATATCCCGTCCCAGGGTGCCATGCTGACGACCAACGACGACGAGCTTTACGAACGTGCGGTCCTGATGAAGAACCATGCTATCAAAAAAGACGAGAACACGGTCCTGGGCTACGTCCACGATGTCGTCGACATCGGCTGCGATTACAACATGACCGGAATCGATGCCGCCTACTGCCGGACGATCTTTGACAACCTCGAAAGCGACATCAAACGCCGCCGGGAGATCGCGGACAAATATATCAAAGGCCTAAGCGATCTTCCCCATGTGATGCTGCCGGCTATCACGGGCGACCACACCTTCAGCGCTTTTATCATCAAGATCGATAAAAACCGCGACGACTTTGCCAAAGAGCTTCTGAAAAAGAACATCGAGACCGACGTCCACTATATGCCGGTCCATATGACCAAGTACTACCGCGAGAAATACGAGCTGAAGATCATGGACTATCCCGTTGCGCTTCGCACCTACGGTTCGATCCTCTCCCTGCCGGTCTACCCGCAGCTTACCAACGGGGACGTGGATGCCATTATCAACGCGGTTAAGACAATCGCACAAAGCCGTAAGTGGTAATATCCCGCCAATCCCTCACCGCCTGGGGCGAAGCGTATCTTTTTAAGACCGCTTCGCCCGGCCAGAGACTCCTCTCTTTTATCCTTCTGCCCCTAAGCTGGCTCTACTGCCTTATTATCCGGATCAAAAAACGCAGACGAAATACCTACACCCCGCCCCTGCCCGTCATCAGTATCGGCAACCTCACCGTCGGCGGAAGCGGCAAGACCCCCGTGACGATCGAACTGGCCCGCCACTATAAAAAAAGCGCCGTCATCCTGCGAGGGTACGGCCGGAAATCCAAGGGGCTGCGTGTTGTCAGATCGTGGAATGCGATCCTGGAAGATGTCGATACTGCCGGGGACGAGGCGATGGTCTATGCCCGATCGCTTACCGACTCCCTGGTCATCGTCTCCGAGGACCGGGTCGAAGGGATCGAAAAGGCCAAGGAGCTGGGAGCGGAGCTGGTCTTCCTCGACGACGGCCACAGCAAGTACTTTATCAAAAAACTCGATGTCCTGATCCGGCCCGAACCTGAACCGGCCTTGCGCCGCTGCCTCCCGAGCGGAGCATACCGCGAATCCTACCGTGCCTACAGCGAAGCCGACTTTGTCCTGGAGGAGAAGACGGGGATCAGGCGTGCGACCCGGCTGATCGATCCCCAGGAGAAGATGGTACTCGTCACCGCCATCGCCAAACCGTGGCGGCTGGACCCTTTTCTTCCCGAAGTGACCGGGAAAGTCTACTACGAAGACCACCATTTCTTTACCCGCAGGGAGCTGGAATCGGCGATGCAGACCCACGGGGCCGATGCGATCCTCTGTACCCAGAAGGATGCGGTCAAGATGGAGGGATTCGGCCTGCCGCTGACTGTTCTGGCCCTCGACGTCACCCTGGACGATGCGCTGTACGGTGCGGTCAACGCCTATCTCGGCAGCGCCCCCCGCTAATCGTTTTTTCAATCATTGTTGGATAAAATCCAAAGACTTACATAAAGGGGTATACCTTGGCACTAAAAGACGATATCGAAAGCATCAAAAACGACCTGGTCGGCGAGAGCCGCTTCCTGGAACAGTACATCAAAATCGAAGAGTATTTTAAAAAACACAAAAAAAAGATCCTGACCGTTATCGGGATCGTTGTCATCCTCCTGCTGGGCAACTACATCAGCGGCGTGATGGCGATGAACAAAAAGCTGGCGGCAAACGAAGCCTACCTGGCCTACGCCCAGAGCAAAGACGCGGCCAAACTTGAAGAGGTCAAAGCGAACAACCCGGCACTCTATACGCTGCTGAGCCTTCAAAAGGCGGTAGCCGATAAGGATATCGAGGCCCTCAAAGAGCTGAGCGGCAACGAGATAAAGATCGTCGCGGACCTGGCGAAATACCACGTGGCGATCCTCTCGAACGATGCCAAGACGATCAGCGACTACACGCTCGAAGAGAAGGCCCTGCTGAAAGATTTCGCATCGCTGCAGCTGGCATATAAACTCTACACCGAAGGTAAACAGAAAGAGGCCAAAGAGGCCCTCAAAAAGATCGCCTTCGAATCGCAGCTTAAAAAGAGCGCCAACTACCTCGAACACTACGGCCTGAACAAGTAACGGCCGGAAGATACGCATGAGATACCTCCTACTGACTCTGACACTCGCAGCCCTTTTCAGCGGCTGCGGTACCAAAAAATACTTTGATCCCGAAGAGACCCAAGGGCTCTCATACAGCGGCTACACCGCTGACTATATTAAAAACACCAAGCTTGACGGTGCCACATACGAAGACGGTTCCGTCGTGACCCGCGACGCTTTCTACGATCATGTGATCGAGACGGAGAATACGATCTTTATCAACGAAGCGGACGATACGCTCCTGGCCGCCAACAAAAACGAACTGATCCTGATCGATAAAAAAAGCCTGAAAAAAACGCATATCCCGACGACCCAGCGTATCGTCAGCGCCAACGTCCGAGGCAATATCGTCGCGGCCGTCACGGCGGACAACTCCATTATGATGTACGACCGGACGACGGGAGCGGTCCTCTTTAAATCCAAACAGAAACTCTCCCACTCCGTCTCCAGCGACTTCGCCCAGCCGCTCTTTTTCGACGATATCCTCGTCTACCCGACGCTCGACGGCAAGATCATGATCGTCGACGCGGTCAAAAAACGGGAAGTCCGGGAATTTATCATCTCCTCTGAGAAGTACTTTAACAACGTCATCTACCTCGACCGCATCGGCCAGAAGATCATCGCGGCGACCAAACATAACCTGCTGATGATCACATCCAAAAACAGCTATGAATATGAAGCATCCATCAATGCCGTCCTTGCGACAAAGGCAGGTCTGTATGTCACCACCGTTGACGGACGCCTTGTGGAGCTGGACGACCGGCTTGAAGTCAGGAACGAACATAAGTTCCCCTTCTCGGGACTCATCTCCGTCAATCTGAAAGACGATGCGCTCTACGTGGTCGAACGAAGCGGCTACCTGATCAAGGTTGACCGCGGGTTTAACACCTTCACGGTCTACGAACTGGGCGACAACGTGGAGAACTTCCTCTTTATCGGCAACGAAAAACTCTACTACAAATCCCGCTATATCACCTTGCCATGAACCGCTGGGCTGAGGCCTTTTTGGAGTACCAGAAGGTGATCAAGGGGGTCTCCCCCAACACCCTGGAGGCCTACGCCCGCGACCTGGCCCAGTTCGAAGAGTTTAAAGGCGGAGATTTTTCCGATCTGAAACTCGAACAGATCTACCGTTTTCTTTCCCAATTCGAAAACAAGCGCACCCTCAACCGCAAGCTCTCGACGATCAACACCTTCTTAAACTTCTGTTACGACCGGATGTTTATCGACGAAAAACCGACACTCAAATCGGCCAAGACACCCAAGGAGCTGCCCAAGTACCTGAGCCCTGAAGAGATCGAACGGGGGCTCTCGCTCATCGACCGCTCCACCTGGGTGGGCAGACGGGATTATGCCCTGATTCTCTTCCTCTACGCCAGCGGCTGCCGTATCAGCGAAGCCTTGAACGTCAAGAGCAGCGACTTTGAATCGGGCTGGCTGACCATCACGATGGCCAAGGGGGCCAAACAGCGTGTCGTCCCTATCGCCAAGCGGGCCCTGGAGGCGATCGATACCTACCTGAACGAACGGGGTTTTTACAACGAGTACATCTGGTGCAGTTACCAGCAAAAACCCCTCAGCCGCGTCTCGGCATTTAAGGTCACCAAAAAATACCTGGGCGTCTCCCCCCATACGATCCGCCACTCCTTTGCCACGGCCCTGATCCTGGGCGGCGCGGACCTGAGGGTCGTGCAGGAACTCCTGGGACACGCGACGATCAACACGACCCAGATCTATACCCATATCCAGAAAGAGAACCTCAAAACCACCCTGGAGAGTTACCATCCGCTCTCGGGTAAAAAGGCCTAAACAATGAAAGAGCGAATCGACCGCCTGCGGAAAGCCAAACTGCTGTTTACGAAGACCGAACGTATCGATCCCAAAGCGATGGGCGTGAAAAAAAGAGTAGATATACTAAAATGCGTCGATCAGAACAGTTTTTACCATTTTATTATCTTTATCGACGCCAAAAGCCGTTTTTTGCAGAAAAATGCCGAAGAGGTTGAAGCGATCTACCAAAAAACTGTACAATTCTGTGACCATAACTTTAAATTCAGACACATCTTTATTCAAAACGGTCTCTGTTCAAAAGCAAAAAAACTATTACTCGAAAAGGGGTGGAAAGTCTATAATGATCCTGTGTGACATCGGCAACAGCTTTTACCATTTTTATGAAAACGGCCGGATCTGGAAACACCCCTCGGACGAGACCCCCAAACTGGAACTGAACGGGCGCAAGCTCTACTATATCAGTGTCAAGGAGAGTGCGACCAGACGCCTGGTGGACCACTATCCGGGAGCTATCGACCTGGAGAAGTTCCTGGAACTGGACAGCGACTATCACGGCCTCGGGATCGATCGGGCCGTTGCCTGCAAGGCGATCAGCGACGGGGTGATCGTGGATGCGGGGAGCGCCATCACCGTTGACATCATGCAAAACGGAATGCACCTGGGCGGCTACATCCTGCCTGGACTTCAGCGCTACAAAAACCTCTATGCCGAGATCTCGCCCAAACTGGACAAGGCGATCCATTTCGACGTGGCGACCCATATCCTGCCGCAGAACACTGCCGATGCGATCAGTTATGGTATTATCTCATCCATCGTTTGCCTGCTCGAAAAGAGCGTCAAGAATAAAAAAATCTATTTTACCGGTGGGGACGGCCCCTATTTTGCCCGGTTTTTTAAAAATGCCCTCGTGGACAACTCCCTCATTTTCAAAGGGATGACCAAAATCATAAAGGAAAGCGGATGCTGACTATCGCACTGCCCAAAGGCCGGATTGCCGACGAGACCCTGGAACTCTTCAAAGAGATCTTCGGAAGCTCCTTCGCATTTGAAAACAGAAAACTGATCATGGAGGATTCGGGCTTTCGCTTCCTCTACGTCAAGAACCAGGATGTCCCCACCTACGTCGAACGGGGTGCGGCGGACCTGGGGATCTCCGGACTGGACGTCCTGAACGAACGTGACTACCCGATCACCTACCTGCTGGACCTAGGGATCGGGAAATGCGACATCATCGTCGGGATGAAAAAAGGGGAGAAACTCGACCCCAACAAACCAAAGATCAAAGTGGCGACCAAGCTGGAGAACATCGCGAGCAACTTTTTCGCATCCAAGGCGATGGACGCCGACATCGTCAAGCTCAACGGCTCCATCGAACTGGCCCCGCTGATCGGCCTAAGCGACTGCATCGTCGACATCATGGAAACGGGGACGACCATGCGCGAAAACGGCCTGGAACCGGTAGCGACGATCATGTCATCCAGCGCGCACCTCTTTGCCAACCGCAACAGCTTTGTCACACGCAAAAAAGAGATCCTCGATCTCAAAGCAAAACTAAAAACAGCCATCGGCAAATAAGCGGTTACTTCAGAACATCAGGTACGGAAGGAAGTTATCCGCTGGAACATCTACAGCGTCATGGTCAAAATCTCCGATTTTGGGCACCATAGCGCAGCCGTTTCGGCGGATAACTTCCTGTAGTACCCGACTTGCCGCAACCAATCGATTAGGAGAACATTATGGGCCTTGATCTTTACGCACGCATCGAACCCCTCATCCCTTTCCACGACGAGATCCAGAAACTCTACAACGCCTTTATCCGTAAACTGGAAAAGACCAAGCCCGAGAGCATTCTCGACATCGGCTGCGGCGGCGGAAACTTTATGAAACTCGCCACCCAAAAAGGGTTTAAAAACATCGAAGGGATCGATCTCAGCACCGCTCAGGTGGAGGTAGCCAAAGCGGCCGGTCTCAATGCCGAAGCCAAGGATATCAGAGAAGTCACGGGGAGCTACGATGCCGCCGTCGCCGTCTTTGACGTCCTCAACTACATCCCCTACGACGAGCTGGAAGATTTCCTAAAAGAGGTCAAACGCATCCTCAAACCGGGTGGAAAGTTCTACGCCGACATCAACAGCCTCCACGGTTTTGAAGAGGTAGCCCAGGGTGCGCTGCTGGTCGAAGGCGAAGAGTCCCACGGCTCGCTGGAGGCTTACTTCGACGACGACCGCCTCATTACCAATATCCGCCTCTTCACCAAAACGGGTGAACTCTATAAAAAAGAGGAGGACGTCATCACCCAGTACTACCACTCCGTGGAGTACCTGCGCAAGATCAACCCCTTTGCCAACATGAAAGTGGACAACCTCACCCTCTATTCAAAAAAGCCGGATAAATTCCTGCTCACATTTTTCGATTAAGGAGCACCGTTTGAAAAAAAGTCTTATTTTTCTTCTCCTTCTGCTTGGCCTGATGCAGCTGATCGGGATCGAAAAAACCAACCCGCCGACCGACCCGGCAGCCAAACTCAAAGCCCCGGAAGCAGTGGCTTCCCTTTTGAAAAAAAGCTGCTACGACTGTCACTCAAACCAGACCGTATGGCCCGGTTACGCCGATGTGGCTCCCGCTTCATTTTTTATCGCCTCCCATGTCGAAGACGGGCGCAAAGCCCTCAACTTCTCCGACTGGGAAAATATCCCACAAAATATCAAGATCGCCCGCCTCAAACGCTCTATCCAGACCGTCCACAACGGCATGATGCCGCTTGCTTCCTACCTCTGGATACATGATGAAGCCAAACTCACACCCGATGAGCAGCTATACCTTTCAGAGTGGTTTAAAAACGAACTGAAAAAGTACGAATAGGGATTAATCTTTCATTTTTCTTGTAAGAAAAAGCTAATCAATCACCCCCAAACGGGTTTATTCTTTTTTTGTTAAAATTCGCGAAATAATATGTGCACATTAAGGTTTAACAGATGAGCGACAGCGCAATGCTTCAAAAGATGTCCGATACGGTCAGGTTTCTCGCAGCAGATATGGTCCAAAAGGCAAATTCAGGCCACCCCGGAATGCCGATGGGTATGGCAGATATCCTTACGGTCTTCTCCAGCCACTACCGGCATAATCCAAAAAACCCGAAGTGGCTTAACCGCGACCGCGTCGTCTTCTCGGGCGGACACGGCAGCGCGCTGATCTACTCCATGCTCCATCTCTGGGGATACGACGTCTCCATGGACGATCTGAAAAACTTCCGGCAGCTCGGTTCCAAGACCCCGGGACACCCCGAATCCTCCCACACGGACGGCGTCGAGGTGACAACAGGCCCGCTGGGTCAGGGCGTAGCCAATGCCGTCGGCTTCTCCATGGCGAGCCAGTATGCCAAACACACAGTCGGCGACGTGATCGACCACAAAGTCTACTGCTTCTGCGGGGACGGCGACCTTGAGGAAGGGATCAGCTACGAAGCGTGTTCCGTGGCGGGTCACCTGGGTCTGGACAACCTGGTCCTGATCTACGACTCCAACAACATCACGATAGAAGGAGACACGTCCATCGCACTCAGCGAAGACATCGAGATGCGTTTCAAATCCCAGAACTGGGATGTCATGACGATCGACGGCCACGACTTCGACGCCATCGACGGCGCCTTCGTCAAAGCCCAGAGCCAGACAAAACCGCTTCTCATCATCGCCAAAACAAAAATCGGAAAAGGGGCCGCCACGATGGAAGGCTCCCACCACACCCACGGTGCCCCGCTGGGTGACGACGAACTGGCCAAAAGCAAACAGGCGGCAGACTTCGCGCCCGACGTCAGCTTCTATGTCAGCGACGACGTAAAGCTCCGATTCGGAAGTGCCGTCGAGAAGGGCGACCTGCTGGAAAAAGAGTGGAATAAAAAAGCCGAAAGCTGCGGCGATATCCTCAAGCAGCTTGAAAACCCGGATTTCAGCACGATCCAGTTCCCCGAATTCAAAGTGGGTGAAAGCTTCGCAACACGCGATACCAACGGTAAGATCCTGAATGCCATCTCGGCCGCCCTCCCCGGCTTCTTCGGCGGAAGCGCGGACCTTGGACCGTCCAACAAGACCGAGCTCAAAGATGCCGGCGACTTCCCCAAAGGGAAAAACGTCCACTTCGGTATCCGCGAGCACTCCATGGCTGCCATGACCAACGGGATGGCCCAGTACGGATCCTTCCTGCCGTTTTGTGCGACCTTCTTCATCTTCTCCGACTACCTCAAACCGGCGGCCCGCGTGGCGGCGCTGATGAAAGCGAAACTCTTCTACGTCTTTACCCACGACAGTATCGGCGTCGGCGAAGACGGTGCGACGCACCAGCCGATCGAGCAGCTCAGTACCTTCCGTGCGATGCCGAACTTCTACACGTTCCGTCCGGCCGACGGGATCGAGAACGTCGAAAACTGGAAAACGGCCCTGAACCTTCAGGCTCCGAGCGCTTTCGTCTGTTCCCGACAAAAGCTCCCGGTCCTGGATCGAAGCAAGTCCAGAGGCAGCGTATCCAAAGGCGGTTACCTCATCAGCGAATCGGATGAAGCGACGATCACACTCATCGCAACGGGCAGTGAAGTGGAGATCGCGCTGAACGCCAAAGAGATGCTCGAAGCCGAAGGCAAAAAGGTCAACGTCGTCTCCGTCCCCTGCTTCGACCTCTTTGTGGAGCAGGATGCCGACTACATCGACGGCATCATCAACCCAAGCCACATCAAAGTGGCCGTCGAAGCGGCCAGCGGGATCGAATGGTACCGCTTCGCCGACGCCGTCATCGGCATGAACAGCTTCGGCGAGAGCGCCCCTGCCGGCGAACTCTACAAACACTTCGGTATCACCGCCGAAGCGATCGTCGAGACCGTTAACGCCCTATAATCTTCCGGGAAGCAGCCGCTTCCCTCCCCTCTTTCACACCCTGAAATATGTTATAACTGTATATCCTTATTATCAAAAGGGGTGGGTATGACATCTTCCGACGAAAAAAGACTCCAGCTTTATGCCAGAACAGCCGGCTTTGCCTATCTGATTACCATCCTGCTTGGGATTTTTAGCGTTAACATCGCGGAATCGAGCCTGATCGTTCCCGGAGACAACGGGGCGACACTTCGAAATATCATGGAAAACGAGTGGCTCTACCGTATCGGCATTGCGGGTGAAGTGACGATGTACCTCCTGGTTATCCTGCTGGCCTGGGCACTTTATAGCGTCCTTAAAAGTGTGAATAGAGACCTTGCGCTCCTTGCCCTGCTGTGGCGGCTTGCCGAAGCCGTCGTCGGGGCCGGGGCGACCGTCATCAGCGGTCTGGTCCCCCTCCTCCTGCTGCATGACGAAGCGGCAGCACTCCACATGCTTGTCGGGCCGATGCTTGAAGTACGCGGTGCGGCACTGGATATTGTCCTGATCTTCATCGGGATGGGGGGAACGCTCTTTTTTTATCTCTTCTTTATATCGCGCTACATCCCACGGTTCCTGGCGATCTGGGGTATCATCACCTATGTGACGATGCTGCTTGTCTCTTTTTCCAGCCTTCTCCTGCCCGGTTTCCCCGAAGATACGAAAATGCTCTTTTATGCACCGGGTGGCCTTTTTGAGATTATTATCGGTCTGTGGCTGCTTATTAAAGGGGTAGACCCTAAGGCACAAAAGCGGGATACCCTGCCGACAGATATATCCTAAGCCCCGCCCCCCGTATCGGCTGACAGCTCGTCATGGGGATGGTAGCCCGGTGCACGTTCCCCGTTTTTCTCCTGTGCATCTCTTAACGCCCCGATCAATGCATCGATATCGCGATAAGGGATATGGACCTGCCAGTCCGGGTTTTCCGCCTCTCCTTTCAGGCTGACCCCGATACTGGCGACGGGATCGCTGTTCTCCCCATAAGGATGTTCCATATGCAGGATGCTGATTGTCCCCCCTTCAAGACTGGAGAGCTTTATGGTTTTAATCAGTTCTGTTGTTTTTGGCATAACGGATCCTTTCTGTTTTTTGATCCATTATAATCTGCCCGGGTGGCTTTTACGTGGTTACTCTTTGGGGATAGTGTTTCTCCGGTTTTGACGCCGAAGAGAGGTAGTATATAGACCGGGGGGCGGAAGCCCGCCCGCTGTTTTTAGAGGAGAGGGAGGGAGAGACCGCCCAGGGCGATCGCGCCGCCGGCAGCTTTGACAGCTCTATTGCCGGACATACCCAGCGTAGCAGACTGAACCAGCCGGCCGGTAACAAGCCCAGCCAGGTGGATCGCCAGTGTCGAGACAGAGAAGCCGCCCAGGTAGGCGATAAAGCTGCCGTTTCCGGAAAACTCGTAGCCGTGGGCATACCCGTGGAACATCGCAAAGATGCCGATTGCAGCCAGGGCGATACGATAGGGAATGGTCGAGGCAAAGACGATCATCAGGCCGAATACCACGATGGAAGCGACGATCCCCGCTTCGATAAACGGAATAGCCAGATGATAGGTCCCGATAAGCGCGCTAAGGCCCATCATCCCGACAAATGCCATCAATACTTTAACAATATCCTTTTGGGTATAGAGAGAGGCAAAAAGCCCCACCGCAAACATCGCCAGGATATGGTCAAGCCCGCCGATCGGATGTAAAAAACCTTCGCCCAGTGTAAAGGAAGCATTCACCCCCGTATGGGCCCAAAGCGATGAAGCCAACAATCCGAAAAGTACGATAACTGCCTTACTCATTACGACTCCTTTTGAAATGGATAGGACTATCCTAGTGCAACAAAACTTATACATTGTTTATTTATATGAATGGGTATTCACAATAGTGCGGCCGCCTCCACTTGTCTCTTTGCTTCTGTATCTTCACTGCACTCACGCGTTGCAGATGATCGGATTCCTTCCAGAATCGCCGGCATCAGGAAATCGCAGACGATCCCCTCCTTGACACTGTTAAAATTGTCCGTATCAAAACGGTGAATAAGGGCATTTTTAAAACGCTGAAGACTCATACTCTCCATATCGGGCTCCCTCCCCTCGGAATCCGTCAGAAGGTTGACCCCGGTCTCCTCGAGCATATTCTCCATGATCTCTTTCAGGCCGTCGAAATTGCCTGCATCCTCCACAACGATGATAAACTCCGCCAGTTCGGCCACACTCTCAAGCACCGTCTCCAGGCACTCGGGCAGCCCCGCTTTCCGGTAATCGAAATAGATATCCTTAAAGGTTTCGCTGTCGCACACCTCAAGGCTCTCCCTGAGTTCTTTAAGATATTCCGCTGACATGTGTACTCCTTGTACTCTGAAAAGATAAGGAAAAACAGAAGATTTTGCGTCCGGACCGTTTTTCATTATAGAGCGTTGGAGGGAAAAGCGCAATACCCTTTTGCAAAATGCATTTTCGGGTTATAATGGAGTTTTGCGACGAGAAAAAGGAGCACAGCATGACAATAAGCTTCAAAGCGTTCGAAAAACAGTTGCATGAGATGAAAAGCAGCCTGGAATCCAATATCTCCCGACTGGAGCGGGAGATGGATATGCTGGGAAGCGAAGACGAGATCGAGGACAGGGAAGATATGGCGACCCTGGTCGGAAACAGCCTCGAACATAAATCACTGCTTGCCCAGCAGCGGCATGAACTGGACGAGGTCGACCACGCCCTGGCAAAGATCCGCGACGGGACCTACGGGATCTGTGAAAAAAGCGGCCGCCCTATCCCCGCCGCACGCCTCAAGGCCGAACCACACGCGCGCTACGTCATCGAAGAGGCCGAGTGACATCCCGCCATACTCCGCCGGCGGGAGCGGCGAAACTAAGAGGGTTGCAGTCTTAGCTATGCTATACTCTTTTCTAATATAACTCTTAGATACCGGGAGTAACCATGAGCCAAGAACAACCCGAAAAAGTGCGTTTCGGCGAATACGCCAGGGCCGTGCAGGCCAACTATACCCATATCAGTTACAACGATCTGACCAAACCGACAAAAAAACCAAGACCCAAAACCATCGCCCTGCGTCCCATCGACGTCTACCGGCTGGTCCAGCCCTATGTCAGCGTCCGTTTCCTGGAACAGGTCTACGCCCTCATGCCCCTGGCGCTCTACCTGGTCTTTTTCCAGATGTTCCTGCTGCGCCAGCCCGTAGCCGATGCGACCATCATCACCGCCGGGCTCATGGCGGTCATCATCGGGCTGATGTTTTTTATGGAGGGGATCAAGCAGGGGCTGATGCCCTTTGGTGAGGTGATCGGGAATACCCTTCCCAAAAAAGTCTCCCTCTCCGTCGTCCTCTTTATCGCCTTTCTGCTCGGGATCGGCGTGACGTTTGCCGAACCGGCTATCGGCGCACTCAAGGCCGCCGGTTCGCTGGTGGAAGTGGAGAAGGCCCCCTACCTCTATGCCCTGCTCAACCAGTACTCCGGCATCCTGGTCCTCATCGTCGGTGCCGGCGTCGGCCTGGCGGCGATCCTGGGAACGCTGCGATTCATCTACGGCTGGAGCCTCAAACCCTACATCTATCTCGCCCTCATCCCGACCCTGCTCCTCACGGTGTATGTCATGAACACCGAAGCGCTTACGCCGATCCTGGGCCTTGCCTGGGACAGCGGGGCGGTCACGACGGGCCCGGTGACGGTCCCCCTGGTCCTGGCGCTCGGGATCGGGATCGCCTCGGCGGCGGGTAAAGGGGAGAACAACCTCTCCGGTTTCGGGATCGTGACGCTGGCCTCCCTCTTTCCCATTATCGGCGTCATGAGCCTGGGGATCTACCTCTCCTTCACGATCACCCCCGATACGATCATCGCCGCGGCCCAGATGGGGAACACGGTCATCGCCGACCCCGCCTGGTACGAAACGACTCCCGGCGAGGAGATCGTCCTGGGAATGCGGGCGATCATCCCGCTGGTGATCTTTCTGCTCATTATCCTCAAACTCGTGCTAAAGACCCCGATGAGCCATGCCGGGACGATCACCTACGGCATCGTCCTGGCGGTGATCGGCATGATCATCTTCAACATCGGCCTCACCTACGGCCTGGCAAAACTCGGCGGCCAGTCGGGCGGCCTGATCCCGGCAGCCTTTAATGACATCAGCGGGGCCGACGGCGGTATCATCGAAGCCCTCTACCCCTATGGGATCGGCTTGACAGTCGCCATCGTGTTTGCCTTCATCCTGGGATTCGGGGCGACACTGGCCGAACCGGCGCTCAATGCCCTGGGCATGACCGTCGAGAACCTGACCCAGGGGGTCTTTAAGAAAAAGACCCTCATGTACGCCGTCTCCTTCGGGGTCGGGGTCGGGATCGCCACCGGCGTCATCAAGATCATCTTCGGCCTCCCCCTGGGGTGGCTGCTGATCCCCGCCTATTTCCTGGCCGTCATCCTCACCTTCTTCTCCAGCGAGGAGTTCGTCAACATCGCCTGGGACAGCGCCGGGGTGACCACCGGACCGATCACGGTCCCCTTGGTCCTGGCCATGGGCCTTGGGTTCGGGGATGCGATGGAGGCCCTGGAAGGCTTCGGGATCCTCTCCATGGCCTCCATCGGACCGATTATCGCCGTCCTCTCGACGGGACTCTGGGTACAAAAACGAAAAAGGAAAGTCAATGCAGCAGAATAAAACAAGGCAGATCACGACCCTGACCGACGTGGAGCTGATCACCTGCATCGTCCAGAAGGGAAAGGCCGACGCCATCACCAAAGCCGCCTTCGAAGCGGGTGCCCAGGGGGCGACGATCCACTTTGCGCAAGGCTCCGGGGTCCGTGAAAAACTGGGGGTCCTCGGTGTGGCAGTCGAAGCGGAGAAGGAGATCATCCAGATCATCGTCTCCAGTGAACAGGTCGACCGCATCTTTGATGTTATCTACCTCGAAGGGAAGCTTGACACCCCCGGGATGGGCTTTATGTATGTCACAAAACTGGAAAAAGCGGGGACCTATATCCCCCTTGAAGTCCTTGAGAAGATCAAGAAAGGCTCGTGATGAAACACTACAAACTGATCACCTGCATGATCAGCGGCAAGATCCCCCTGGAGATCCTCAGCCGGCTTAAAGAGGAGAAGGGTATTATCACGGCCAATAAGACCCCGGCACGGGGAACCAGTTCCCAGTCGGACTTTGCCATGAAAGAGATGGACATCCTCACCGTCGCCGTGGAAGCGGAACGTGCAGAAGAGGTCTTCGCCTATCTCTTTCATATCCTGGAGATCGACCAGGAGGGACGGGGAATGCTGCTCCAGGAAGATCTGGGCCGTATGACCGAGTACTCCCTGCCGGAACTCTGAACCGCGTTTATTATCCCAAAAAATTTCGCACCGGACCTGTTTAGTCTGATTTTCAAAGGTCGTTTTTATGGGATTATCGATATAACTTAAGAAATGAATAAAAAATAAATAGAGAGATTTTGAAAGCTATGGGAAACCTTCCGTTTACGCACCTACATCTTCATACCGAATACTCCCTGCTCGACGGGGCCAATAAGATCAAACAGCTGGTCAAAGAGGTCAAAGAAAAAGGGATGACTGCCGTCGCCATGACCGACCACGGCAACATGTTCGGTGCCATCGACTTCTACCAGACGATGAACGCCGAAGGGATCAAGCCGATCATCGGGATGGAAGCGTACCTTCATAACCAGCCCGATATCGGGGACAAAAGCGTCAAGCAGCGTTTCCACCTCTGCCTCTATGCCAAAAACATGACCGGGTACAAAAACCTTATGTACCTCTCCTCCATGGCCTACATGGAAGGGTTCTACTACTACCCCCGGATCAACAAAAAACTTTTGCGTGAACACTCCGAAGGGCTCATCTGCTCCTCGGCGTGCCTCCAGGGGGAGGTCAACTGGCACTTGAACCTGAGCGAACGGAACGTCAAGTTCGGGGCCAAGGGGTATGAAAAGGCCAAGGAGGTCGCCCTCGAGTACAAGGAGATCTTCGGGGATGATTTCTACCTGGAGATGATGCGCCACGGCATCGGCGACCAGCTCGCCATCGACGACCAGATCATCCGCCTCTCCAAGGAGACGGGTATCAAGATCATCGCCACCAACGACACCCACTACCTCAAACAAGACTACGCCGATCCCCACGAGGCGTTTATGTGTATCGCGATGAATAAACTCTACGACGACCCCAACCGCCTGCGCCACTCGGTCCAGGAGTTCTACCTGAAATCCCCCGAAGATATGGCCCTGCTCTTTGCCGATATCCCCGAGGCGCTGCTTAACACCCAGGAGATCGTCGACAAGTGCCAGCTGGAACTCAAGCTGGGCGACCCGACACCGCCGACGTTTAAGTTCACCAAGGACTTTGCAGCCGTAGACAACCTGGAGCTCCCTGAAACGGGTGAATTCTCCCTGGAAAACGACAAGATCCTCTTCAGACACGAGTGTGAAAAGGGACTCAGACGCCGTCTGGAACATATCCCCGAGGAGAAACACCAGGTCTACTGGGACCGGCTGGAACGGGAGATCGGTATTATCAACGGCATGAAGTTCCCGGGCTACATGCTGATCGTCTGGGACTTCGTCCGCCAGGCCAAGGAGATGGATATCCCCGTCGGTCCCGGGCGGGGTTCTGCGGCGGGAAGCCTTGTGGCTTACTCCCTGGAGATCACGGATATCGACCCGATCCCCTACGACCTGCTCTTCGAACGGTTCCTTAATCCTGAACGGGTATCGATGCCCGATATCGATATGGACTTCTGCCAGGCACGCCGCGGCGAGATCATCGACTACGTCGTGGAAAAATACGGCCGGAACAACGTTGCCCAGGTCATCACCTTCGGTTCCCTGCTGGCCAAGGGGGTCCTGCGGGATGTCGGCCGGGTCCTGGGACTCTCCTATGCCGACGCGGACCGGATGGCCAAGCTGATCCCCGACGAGCTGGGGATCACGCTGGAGAAGGCGTTCGAAAAAGAGCCCAAGATCAAGGAGCTGATCGATACCGACCCCAATGCTGCCCGTGTCTGGGAGTTCGCTACGGCCCTGGAGGGACTGAAACGGAACTCCGGGATGCATGCCGCGGGGGTCGTCATCTCCAACGAAGAGTTGTGGCACAAGACGCCGCTCTACAAGCCTTCCGGGGAGGAGACGATCGTCACCCAGTACTCCCTTAACTTCCTCGAAGACGTCGATCTGATCAAGTTCGACTTCTTAGGATTAAAAACCCTGGACGTTATCGACAACGCGCTGAAACTGGTCAAAGAGTACGACGGACGGGAGATCAACTTCTCCACGATGCCGATGGACGATCCCGAGGTGTTCAAGATGGTCTGTTCGGGCCAGACACTGGGGATGTTCCAGATCGAATCCCAGGGGATGCAGGCACTCAACGGAAAGCTGCAGCCTTCCAACTTCGAGGACCTCATCGCGGTCCTGGCCCTCTACCGACCGGGACCGATGGAATCGGGGATGCTGGACGACTTTATCGAACGGAAGCACGGCCGTAAAAAGACCTTCTACCCGTTCGAGGAGGTCAGCTTCGACATTCTCAAAGAGACGCTGGAACCGACCTACGGCATGATCGTCTACCAGGAACAGGTCATGCAGATCGTCCAGACGGTCGGCGGCTTCAGTCTCGGCGAAGCGGACATCGTCCGCCGGGCCATGGGGAAAAAGAAGGCCGACCTGATGGCCAAGTACAACAAAGAGTTTTCCGAAGGGGCTGCGAAGCAGGGGCTCGAATACGACAAGGCCTCCAAACTCTTCGATCTCATCGAGAAGTTCGCCGGGTACGGGTTCAATAAATCCCACTCCGCCGCCTATGCGATGGTCACCTACCAGACCGCCTATCTCAAGACCCACTATCCTGCCGAGTTTATGTCGGCACTGCTGACCAGCGAAAAGGACAACACCGACAAGGTCGTCATGTACATCGACGAGATCAAGCGGCTCCAGATCGACTTCCTTCCGCCGGATATCAACAAGAGTTTTATCCAGTTCGCGCCGATGTACGAAGGCGGAAATACCGCGATCATGTTCGGGATGGGGGCGATCAAAGGGGTCGGAAAATCGGCCCTTAGCTCCATCATCGCCGAGCGGGAAGCAAACGGCGAGTTTACCGATCTGGCGGACTTCGTCTCTCGGATCGATCCGCAAAAAGCGAATAAAAAGGTACTCGAATCCCTTATCAAAGCGGGCGCACTGGACTGCTTCGGACATACACGGAAATCCCTGCTTAACCAGATCGAACAGATCGTCGAAAAGGTCAAGCAGGCCGACCAGATGCGCAAAAACACCGTCGGTTCCCTCTTTGGCGAAAGCGAGGAGATGACAGGAGTCACGATCGAGATCACGCCGCTTGAAGAGTATGGTCTGACAGAGATCCTGGAGCTGGAAAAAGAGACGCTGGGGATCTATGTATCAGGCCACCCGCTGGATGAGTACAGGGAGAAACTGGAAACGATGAACTACACCCTCTCCTCCCAGATCGAGACACTGGATGACAACTCCCAGGCCCTCTTTATCGGGAAGATCGAGAATATCACGACCAAGATCAGTAAAAAAGGGAATAAGTTCGGCATCGTCAACCTGATGGACCTCCACGGGAATATCGAGTTCATGGTCTTTGAGAGTATGCTGGCGGACCTGGAGAAGATGGACCTGGAGAAACCGGTCGCCGTCAAGGTCTCCATCACCAAAGACGACCAGTTTACCAAGATCGCCTGCCGTAAGGTGATGGAGATGGAGAAAGCGGGCAAGGAGAAGGTCAAGACCAAGATCAAAGAGGTCACCTACGACCCCATCACGATCGAAGTGGATATGAGCCACGACGCAGAGGTCCTGGAAAAACTCTACGCCCTGATCCAGAAGCATACCGGGGCCCACAAGATCAACCTGCTCATCAAATCCAAGCTCCAGGAGGTCTATATCGAGACCAATTACTCCTCGGCCCGGGAGATCGAAAATGTGGTCAAAGAGATCCCCGAACTGAAAATAGCCGGGTAAAGTGACAGCACGATGAAAAACAAGCTCCTGCTCCTGCTTCTTGTTTTTTCATCATCTTTATCCGCCGAATCGGCATCGGACGAGCTCTTCGCCCTGCTGGAGCAGGAGAGCGATCTGGCCACCAAGACGAAAAAAAACATCGATTACCTGCCAGGCCTGATCACCGTTATCCAACAGGATGAGATGAAACGCCTCGGCTTCAAGCACGTCGAAGACGCCCTGGAGCTGATCCCCGGGATCGACTTCAGCAACAAGGGGCTTATCGTCCGGGGGATCGGGAACGCCTTTATCTCCGGCAAGACCAAGATCATGCTCAACGGCGTCTCCTTTAACGACGCCGCCACCTCCGCAGCCCCCTATATCCTGAGACTTCCCGTTGAGATAATCGAACGGGTCGAAGTGATCCGGGGACCCGGCTCCGCCCTCTATGGAGAGTATGCCTTCAGCGGAGTGATCAATATTGTCACGGTCAAAGATACCGATGCCCTCTTTGCGGGCTACGAAGATTTCGGCCACCACCATGACGGCCGCCAGGGCGGTGCCGCCGCTGCATACACCGGGAAGGATCTTGCGATGCAGCTGATCGTCACGGACCTCTCCAGCGACGGCCGCTACACCAAAGTCGACAGCGACATTCTCTACCAACCGCAGTTTTCCACCAACATCCCCGTCTCCAACGCCCCGGGAACAGTCGAGCTGCTCAGCAACGAACGCTTCTATCTCTTTGATCTGAAATACAAAAAGTTCTCCTTCTCTGCCTATGCCAGCGACGTAACCGAGGGGGAGGGATTCGGGGAAGCCAATGCCCTGCCTGTGGATGACGGGGAGGCCAATGTTGAGATAAAGCGACAGGTGCTGGAAGCCAGGCAGGTGATCGACATCACCGATTTTTCCCGCCTCAAACTCAAAGCAGGCAACTTAGTCACGGAACTAGGAATACAGGATTTTTACCTTTTCCCCAAAGGTTTTTACATCTATCCCGACGGGATCATATCGGGATCACAGGCGACCGAGAAAAGAGACTATGGCGGCATCGAACTGGCTGTCGAGCCACTCGCGGGGCATAGACTGCTTTTCGGGGCCGAAACGAGCCGATCGGAAATCACCGATATCTATATCGATAACAACATCAATCCTGCGACCTTTGCCCCCCTTCCCGCCGTACAGCGTTTTTCCGGAGACGAAGGACCGCTGGGGGGATATCCCACCCGGAATGTCACCTCCTTTTACGCCCAGGATGAATGGTGCCTGGGAGAGCAAACGACCGTAACAATGGGACTGCGCTACGACGATTATGACGACATCGGGGCCAACACCTCTCCCAGGATCGCCGCAGTCCATGAACTGGACCCGACCAATATCGTCAAACTCCAGTATGCCCACGCCTTCAGACCCCCCAACTATATGGAACTCTACATGACGAACAACCCCTTCGGCGGAGGTGACGACACCCTCAAGGCCGAAACGGTCGATACCTATGAGGCGGCCTATGTCTTTAACAATCACGAAGAGATCATCCGCCTCGGTCTCTTCCGCTCCCAGATACAGAACCTCATCGGAATGGAGATGGCCAACTCTTTTTATGGTGTCTACAGCGACCTGGGCGATGCGACCGTGCAGGGCGTCGAAGCGGAGTTTGAGAAACGAACTTTCGATGAGACAACGATACGGGCACACCTGGCCTATACCGACGTCTATAACAAAGACGATCTGATCAACCGCTATGCCAGGATCACGGGAAGTGCCGGCATTTCCACACTCATTTACCACTCCTTCGGTGCGGCGCTTTTCTACCGCTATACCGGGGAGCGCGAACGGGAAAACGATGACGACAGGGATGCCCTGGAAGCGGAGCACCGTATCGACCTGACCCTCTTTGACGACCACGCCGGGTTAAAAGATTTCACTCTCAGAGCCGGTGTCAAAAACCTATTGGATGCGGCCAGTGCCTACCCCGCCCCGGCGGGAAGTTACGAGAATGACTACCCCAGAGAGGGCCGGAACTACTGGGCAAAAGCCGAGTACAGGTTTTAGGGGGCGGGATGAGAACTTTTTTTGCGTGGACTTTGTTGCTCTCTTTTGTCTTTGCGGCACCTGAACCGTATGCCCAGGCAGAAGAGTCACATCCGGATGAACTCTTTACCCTTCTGGAGCAGGAGAGTGAACTGGCCACCAAAAGCAAAAAAAACATCGACTACCTCCCGGGACTTATTACGGTCTTACAACAGAGTGAACTGAAACGCTTCGGCTTTCAAAATGTCAAAGAGGCCCTGGAGATGGTCCCGGGGATCGGTTTCAGTACCAAGGGACTGATCGTCCGGGGTATCGGAAACGCCTACATCTCCGGTAAGACCAAGATCATGCTCAACGGCGTCGGCTTTAATGACACGACTACCTCTTCGGCCCTCTCAATACTCAAACTTCCCATCGAGACGGTGGAGCGGATCGAAGTGATCCGGGGACCCGGCTCCGCCCTTTACGGCGAATACGCCTACAGCGGGGTGATCAATATCGTCACCCGCAAGGAGGCAAACGCCCTCTTCGCAGGCTACCGGGATTTCGGCCATGGTCATGACGGACACCACGCAGGCGTTTCCGCCTTTTACAAAGATACCGACCTTTCCATGCACTTGATCGCTACCGATGCCGCCAGCGACGGTCCCTACACGGATATCAAAACCGATATTTTATATGAGCAGTACCCGATATATATCCCCGTTTCCAATGCCCCGGGATCGGCCGAACTGCTGAACAGTGAACGCTTTTATCTTTTTGACCTGACCTATAAAGGCTTCTCCCTCTCCGCCTACTCGGTAAATGCTGCGGAGGGGGAAGGCTTCGGTGAGGCCGATGCCCTTCCCGTCGATGACGGCGAAGAGAATATCCGCACCACCCGCAAAACCTATGAAGCCCGACAGCGGATCGAACTGGACGAGACGACCGAAATCAAGGTAAAAGCCGGCCTCCTTGTTTCGGAACTGCGTTTACGGGACTTTTATATCTATCCCAAAGGCTTCAATTTCCCTTTCATCCATAGCGATGGGGTGATCGCAGGCTTGTATACCAAAGAGGAGAAAAAGTATGGGGCGGTGGAGCTTGGCATCGAAGCCTTTCCCGGCCATAAGATTCTTTTCGGTGCCGAATCGAGCCACTCGCAGATCGTAGACAGCTACATCGAACGCAATATCGATGATGTGACCTACCAATCCCTCGGATCGGTCCAGCGTTTTTCCGGAGAGTACGGTCCGGTGGGCGGACACCCCGCACGGACACTCCGTTCCCTCTATGCCCAGGACGAGTGGAGTGCTACGGAAAAGGCCACCATAACACTGGGCGTACGCTACGACGATTACGACGATATCGGTACCAATTACTCCCCGAGAGTCGCGGCCGTATACGAAATGAACCCCGTCCACCTCGTCAAAATCCAGTATGCCCAGGCCTTCCGTCCCCCCAATTACCAAGAGCTCTATATGAGAAACAACCCTTTTGTCAAAGGGGATGAGACGCTGCAGGCCGAAACGGTCGATACCGCGGAAGCGGCCTACATCTTTAACAACCAGGAGGAGATTGTCCGTATCGGCCTCTACCGCTCCGTCCTGCGGAACCTTATCGGCCTTAAGAAGCAAAACGATTTTTTCGGAACCTACACCGACAAGGGTGTCGCCGTCGTACAGGGGGCGGAAGCGGAATTTGAAAAACGCTATTTTGAGGATACGACGATCCGGGGCCATATCTCCTATCTTCATGCAAAAAACGACATCAATACGATCGACCGCTACGCCGCATTAAGCGGGAGTGCCGGGATCTCCAAACGCCTCTACCGTAATCTCGGTGCCGCCCTGCTCTACCGCTATACGGGCACGCGTCAGCGCCAGAGTGGGGATACACGGAGTGAGATGGCGGCTGAGCACCGCCTGGACCTTACCCTCTTCAGCGACCACACGATCATAAAGGATGTGAATATTAAAGCAGGCATCAAAAACCTGCTGGATGCTTCCGCGGCCTACCCGGCGCCGGTACAGACGTATAAAGATGACTACCCCACGGCAGGCCGGAACTACTGGCTAAAAGCCGAGTACAGGTTTTAGGGGTGGGTATGCGTATACTATTTACCTGGCTGATGCTCGTCTCCTTTCTCCTGGCACTGTCTGACCTAAAACCCTATGCAAAGATCTTCCCGAAGATCCTGGCCTATGACTATAACCTGGAAAATAAACTCTATGACCGTACCATCCGTCTGGGGATTCTTTACGACGCATACTCCCAGGAAGAGGCACAACAGCTTAAAACATTGATCACGCGGTATAATCCGGAGGTAAGCGGTTTTAAACTGGTCCCCCTTCTGATCGAGACGGCGGAGTTTGCCCGCACGCCACGCCCCGTTACCGCCTTGCTGATCATGGGGGAGACGGAAGATCCGGAAATATACCGCCGAGTACGGGAGTTTGCCGTCCGTCACAGCGTTGTCGTATTTGCCATACGGATGGAGGATGTGAAGCAGAATGCGACGATCGGACTCTTTTTCGGAAAATCGGTACGCCCGATTATCAACAAAAGACTGCTGCTTGAGTCGAATATCCGTTTTAAAACAACTTTTTTAAAGTTCGCGAAGGTCTATGATGAGTAATGCCCTGTTAAAAAAACCGTTTATCTCTATCAGTTACAAGATCACGCTGCTTTTTATCGGAGTCATCACGACGGTCGTAGCCCTCTTCTATTTTTATAACAACAGTATCACCTACCGTGCGCTGAAGCAGACCGAGATGCAGCGGATGGACGAGATCCTCACCCTGGCCGCACCCGATATCCGGACCGCGCTCGAGTTTGAGAACCGCGAAGCCCTGGAAGAGACGATGGAGAAACTGCTGCGCCTTAAAAATGTCCTCGGAATACGGGTCGCTTCGGGTAAAAACGTCTATGCCCGACACCGCGACGACGGGAAGATCCTGGCCTGCACCCGTATAGGAGATAAAGAAGCCCGGCTTTTTCAAGAACCGATCCCCCATTTTGAACGCCACATGACGATACAAAACCACATCGACCTCTGCCTCATCTACTCCGCAGACTCTTTTATGAAACAGATCGGCGACTATAACCGCTTCACTCTTCTTTTTGCCCTTGTCCTGGCCGCACTGACTCTCCCGGTCTGGCTTATTATCAAGCGTTTCTTCCAACCGCTCAAAGAGCTGGCCAACCGTTTCAGGGGCATCGACTTTGATCACTTTTCAGCCGCGTCGCTGCCCAATCCTCGGAGTAACGACGAACGCAAGATCATCATCGAGTCGACCCGGGAGATGTTTCAAAAGCTGGAACACTACATCAACCTGGTCCACCAGAACGAACTGGAGCTTAAATCCTTTAATGAAAAACTGGAAGCGGAAGTAGACAGGAAGACCAAAGAGCTCAAAGAGCTGACGGTCCACCTGGCTGAAAAGATCGAAGAGCAGGTCGAACAGATCCGGGAGCAGGACCATATCCTGATGCGTCAGGCCCGTTTCGCGGCCATGGGCGAGATGATCGGGAATATCGCCCACCAATGGCGCCAGCCCCTTAATGCACTGGCGCTCCAGATCCAGGATATCGGCGTAGCCTACCAGTTCGGCGAGATGAACCAGGAGTACCTGGATGACAACATCGATACCGCTATGGAACTGATCCAGAAGATGTCCCACACAATCGACGATTTCCGCGACTTTTTCGATCCCAAGAGGGCCAAAGAACGTTTTGCGATCTTCGACACCTATCGGGACACCATCGCCATACTGGGTCCGGCACTTAATGAAAAGCATGTCACCATCGTCAACGATATCGATCGTGAGATCATGGCCGACGGTTTTTCAAACGAATTCGCCCAGGTCCTGGTCAATCTGGTCAACAATGCCATCGACGCTTTTGAAAAGAACAATATCCAGGATCGCCGTATTTCGATCGAAGCGTACCATGACGACGACAAAACCGTTGTCACCGTCGAAGACAACGGCGGCGGGATCGACGAGAGCATCATGGAAAAGATCTTCGACCCCTACTTCACCACCAAGTTCAAATCCGCGGGAACCGGAGTCGGGCTCTATATGTCAAAGATGATCATCGAGCAGCATATGGGCGGCAGCATCACCGCGGCCAATACGGAACAGGGGGCACGTTTTACGATCACCCTGCAGTAAGTTTTTTTTATGATTCACTGCAAATTCATTCTTTTGTGACATAATATAGGTTACCTCCGCAAAAGATGGTGTATCCATGGGTAAGATCTCTTCTGTTCTCGTTGTTGACAACTCCGGTCATATCCAAAAATATTTTCAACCCTACCTGGAATACCATTTTGAAGAGATCCATTTTGTACAAGCCGATACAAAAGCGGATACCCTCCCGAACGGGAAGTCTCCCGATGTGATGATCATCAACTGCGACCGTCCCCTAAAAGCGTATGAACATCTTATCCAAAGTAACAGCAGTCATATCCCTATCATCACCCTCTTTGATCCGGCACATCGCCATTCCACCGATGAAGCCGCGGAATTTGAACAGCACCCCCGCCTTACCGGACCGGTCGAACCGGAAGATCTTGTGGCGATCCTGGATGAACTTCGCACCTACCGCCACAACATGGAGCTGGATATCGATATGGAAGAACCTGCGTTCGAGTCCCCCTACCGCAAGACCATCGAATCGGCACTCAAAGAGAGTGAAGCGAACTATCAAGAGATCTTTAATGCTGCCAGCGAGGGGTTTTTTATCTATGATACCCGCAAGGACAGGATCCTGGATGTGAACCAGGCCGCAGAATCGATGTTCGGCTATCCCAAACGGGAGTTACTGGAGCTCACTATCGGTCAGATCAGCTCCGGCATCCCCCCCTATACACTGCGTGAAGCCCGGATATATATGCGTGAGGCCCTGCGAAACGGACAGTGTCTCTTCGAGTGGCATGCAAAGAAAAAAGACGGGACACTCTTTTGGGTAGAGATCACCCTGAAGCGGGCGCTGCTTGGAGGGCGTGAACGCATTATCGTGGCGACCCGAGACATCACCGAACGGAAAACCGAACAGCTGAGACTGGAAGAGTCCGAAAAGAAACTGCGGACGATCTTTGAGTATGCGGGAGAAGGGATTCTGGCTGCCGACATCAAGAGCCGGCGTTTTATCTTTGCAAACAGGAAAATGTGTGAGATGCTCGGATACAGTGAGGAAGAGCTACTCGGTTTTACAGTTGAGGACATTCATCCCCAGGAAGAGCTCCCCCATATCATCAAGATGTTCCGCGGTGTTGCCGAGGGGAAATATGACGGTACCTATGAGCTGCAGATGCAGCACAAAGACGGGACCCGTCTATACGTCGAGGGCTCTGCCACCTTCGTCGACTCGGTCGACTCGCCTCATATTATCGGCGTCTTCAAGGATATTACCAAAACCCGCCGCCTTCTTGACGAACTGATCGAAACCAAGACCTCCCTGGCAAAAGCCAAAGAGATCGCCAAAATGGGGGCTTTTGATCATAACCTTGTTACCGATATCCAGACCCACTCCGATACGCTGCTTAAGATCCTGGGACTGCCGAAATCAAAGCAGAACATCCCGATAGCCGAGTTTCTGGCGATGCTCCATCCCGATGATGCACGGAAGGTGCGTGATACGATTCACTCCTTTGCAAAAAAACACCGGGACTCAGGAAAAACCGAAGTGCGCTATATCCGGCCTGACGGGAAGGTACTCAACCTCCTGATCGCGGTCACCATTAAGTTTGACCAAGAGGGGAATCCCCTGATCGTGCGGGGGCTGATGCAGGACATCACTGAACGGCGGGAGATGGAACAAGAGCTTCGGGAAAGCGAGACAAAATACCGGAGTATTGTCGAGATGACCAACACGGTCCCCTGGCGCTATGACCTGGTAAACGATCAATATACCTATGTCGGGCCGCAGATCCATCGCCTCTGGGGATACCCGCAATCGGAGTGGGAAGGTGCGACGATCGACACGTGGTACCAGCGCATCCATCCCGATGACCGCGACCGGGCCAAAACATTCTGCCTTAATGAGACCCTACAAGGCCGTGACCACACCCTCGAGTTTCGCGCGATACACCCGGACGGCAAAACGATCTGGATCAAAGAGAGCGTCTCCGTCGTCAGCGACGGGAACGCTAATCCCATCGAACTGATCGGCTATATGTTTGATATCCATGAACAGAAAGAGGCCGAACTGGCACTCCAGGAGAGTGAAGAGCTCTTCAGGACCCTGTCGGAGAATATCCTGACCGGGATCATCCTCTTTACAGACGACCGGATCATCTACGTCAATCCAGCAGCCCAGGAGATCCTGGGGTATAAAGAGGCGACCCTGAAAAAACAGTTCCAGGAAAAGAGACTGACCCCGGGACTTCAGGCAATCCTGAGGGATGAAAAAAAGATCCTAGGCGGCGATGAGAACCTGACCCTCTTTTATAAAGAGATTGAGATCGCGACCAAAGGCGGCGAGCGGCACTGGATACAGATAGAGACCAACGGGGTAAGCTATAAAGGGGAGCCTTCCCGGATGGCCGTCTTTACGGACATCACCCAGGAAAAGGTCAACCGCGACCGCCTTAACGAAACCACGAAAAAACTCCAGCACTTTAACGCCAACCTGGAAAAGAAAGTACAGGAAGAGGTGGAAAAAAACCGTCAAAAAGAGCAGTTGATGCTCCAGCAGTCCCGTTTTGCCCAGATGGGGGAGATGCTCAGTATGATCGCCCACCAGTGGCGACAGCCTCTCAATGCCATCAGCACCACCGCCATCAATATGCGCCTGGATAACCAGTTACTGGGGAAATGCAACCGGGAGCTTGACGAACGAGCCCACTTTATCGAAGAGCAGACCGAACATATGTCCGAGACGATCAACGATTTTATGGATCTTTTCCGACCCGTCAAAAACAGAAGCCGTGTCTGCCTGAAAGATGCGATCGAAGCGGTCAACAAGATCATCGGGGCACAGATGCAAAGCCGCGATATCCGGATTGTCGTGGATATTCCCGAAGATCTGTGTATAATTGGTACGCTCAATGAGTTGGAGCATGTCCTTTTGAATTTGATCACCAACGCCAGAGATGCCTTTGAAGAGCGGGAGACGCCCGATAAGCGGATCATGATACAGGCAGTCCGAAAAGGGGGTAACGTCCTCTTGACTGTAGCCGACAATGCGGGAGGCATTCCCGATTCACTCCTCGGACGGCTGTTTGAAGCCTACTTTACGACCAAACCCAGCGGTAAAGGGACCGGGATCGGGCTCTATATGAGCAAAATCATTATCGAGCGGAACTTTGACGGGACCATTACCGCGGCAAACCGTGACGAAGGTGCCCTCTTTACCATCACACTCAAAGGAGACGACGCATGATCGAACTGCAGCAGGTACAGGCCCTCACCAA
Source organism: Campylobacterales bacterium (assembly GCA_050297855.1). Taxonomy (GTDB): domain Bacteria; phylum Campylobacterota; class Campylobacteria; order Campylobacterales; family SZUA-545; genus SZUA-545. Next base: position 307,115 of record JBNKTC010000010.1, on the reverse strand, counting down.
AACGCTGACGGTCCTCTACGTCGAAGATGAAAACAATGCCAGGGAACAGCTAAAGAGCATCCTGGAAAAATTTTTCCACCGTGTCATTGTCGCCGTTGACGGAGAAGACGGACTGAACCGCTACAAGGAACACAAAGAGATCGATCTGGTCATCACCGACATCCAGATGCCCAGGATGAAGGGGACCGAAATGCTTCAGGCCATCAAAGCCCTGGACGAGGAGCAGCGTGCCCTGATCGTCTCCGCCCACAATGAAGTAAGCTTCCTGACCCAAGCGATCCATCTCGGCGTAGACGGCTTTATCATCAAACCCGTCAGTATGGAACAGCTGCTCGAAAGCCTCTACAAAGTTGCCGAAAACATCCATAATTACCAGGAGAATATCCGGTATCAGACCCGCCTTGAAACAATGGTCCGTGAACGGACACATCAACTCGAAACAAAAATGGTGACCGATGAGCTGACAGGACTTTTCAACCGGAATAAGATGGATACCCTCCTAAGCGACGGGGAAAAACGGACCGTCCTCCTGGCCGACCTGGACAACCTGGACCATTTTAACGCCGCCTACGGCTACCGTTTCGGCGATAAGCTTCTGCTTGCCGCGGCCAAGCTTTTCCAGGCTAACCAGCCCAAGGGGACGACCCTCTTCCGGATCAACGGTGACCAGTTTATCTACCTTTACGACACTCCGGCAAAGGAGCAGGCGAAAAAAGATGCCGCGAAAATGATCAGTACTATCCAGAACCATCCCTTCACAATCGATGGTATGGACATCAGCCTGACCTGCACGATCGGGATTGCCGAAGGGAAAAAAGAGCAGGCACTCATCCATGCCCACACAGCGGTCAAAGAGACCCGCCAGATCGGGAACAACCGCTTCGAGGTCTACAACAATACCTCTCACCTGGAAGAGCAGCAACGCCATAACCTCGAATGGGCAAAAAAGGTCAAAACCGCCCTGAACGAGGACCGGGTCATCCCCTACTTCCAGCCGATTGTCAACAACTATACCGGGAAGATCGAAAAGTACGAATGTCTCGCCCGACTTGATGAGGGCGGCACCATCATCACCCCCGACCAGTTTATCGAACCGGCACGGCTTATCGGTCTCCTTCCGCAGATCACCCGGAATATGATTGAAAAGTGTTGCCGCTACTTTTCCGAGCGGGATGAGAGCTTTACCCTCAATATCACGGAAAACGACCTGAAAGAGGGATACCTGCCGCTGTTCCTGGAGAAGACTATTAAACGATTTAAAATCGAACCGAAACGGCTGACCCTGGAGATTTTGGAAAACATCAGTGCCGAAGGGACTGATGAAGCCCTTATGCAACTGCGCCGTTTTAAAGAGATGGGGTTTGGCATCGCCCTGGACGATTTCGGAAGTGAGACCTCCAACTTCAGCCGCCTGCGTAAGCTGCAGGTCGATTTTATCAAGATCGACGGCTCCTACATCAAAAACCTCGACAGCGATGAAAACAGTTTCAAAATCGTCCAGACGATTGCCAAGTTTGCGGAATTGATCGATGCAAAAGTGATCGCGGAATATGTCCACTCCGAAGCGGTAGAAAAGGCGGTACGCAACCTCTGGATCGACTACTCGCAGGGGTACTATTTCGGCGAACCGAGGAGGGAGATACCGTAATGATTATAGTAGTGGCGTCCCGGTGCAGGAGTGTAACGACTAAACCCTGTGGGATGGAATCCGAGGAAAACATAAGAACATATGAAATCTGAGAAGGATGGTGTCCCGGACAGGATTTGAACCTCCGACCTCACGATTAGGAATCGTGTGCTCTATCCAACTGAGCTACCGGGACTTTAGGGGCAAAAATAATAGTCTTTTTTTGCTGTTTTTTGCAAAAATCATTTTTTTTATAATTTTTTCCAAAATCTTATTGACAATTTAAGGTTATTTGATTATACTTCGGGTTCTTTTTTGCTGGTGTAGCTCAGTTGGTAGAGCAGCTGATTTGTAATCAGCAGGTCGGGGGTTCAAGTCCCTTCACCAGCTCCAGAAAAGAAGCAGTGTTTTTACCAGTGTCAAAATCATAGGTAGCGTACCCGAGTGGCCAAAGGGGGCAGACTGTAAATCTGCTGGCTACGCCTTCGGAGGTTCGAATCCTCCCGCTACCACCACTATGTGCGGGAATAGCTCAGCTGGCTAGAGCATCTGCCTTCCAAGCAGAGGGTCGCCGGTTCGAATCCGGTTTCCCGCTCCATAAGAAACGATTATTGACATATACTGGGAGCTGTAGATTATTTTACTTCTACTTAACAAGCTTCTTACATATTTCCATTAGTTGACAATGTGCCCATATAGCTCAGAGGCAGAGCACTTCCTTGGTAAGGAAGAGGTCGGCGGTTCAATTCCGCTTATGGGCTCCATTGCCTTGAGTTTATTTAAGTTTTTAAAATCTAAAACGGAGGAAGTCCAAAATGGCAAAAGCTAAATTCGAACGTAACAAACCACACGTTAACATCGGTACAATCGGTCACGTTGACCACGGTAAAACTACCCTGACTGCTGCTATTACAGCGGTTCTTTCTACTAAGGGCGGCGGTGAGCTGAAAGACTACGCGTCTATCGATAACGCACCTGAAGAGAGAGAAAGAGGGATCACAATCGCTACATCTCACGTAGAGTACGAAACAGAAACACGTCACTATGCGCACGTTGACTGCCCAGGGCACGCCGACTACGTTAAAAACATGATTACTGGTGCTGCTCAGATGGATGGTGCTATTCTTGTTATCGCTGCGACTGACGGTCCTATGGCTCAGACTCGTGAGCACATCCTTCTTGCAAGACAAGTCGGTGTACCTTACATCGTTGTATTCCTTAACAAAGAAGATCAACTTGACGATGAAGACAGAGAAGAGATGCTTGAACTGGTTGAAATGGAAGTTCGTGAACTTCTTTCCCAGTATGAATTCCCAGGTGACGATACACCAATCGTAGCTGGTTCAGCTCTTAAAGCTCTTGAAGCGGTAGTTGCCGGTGAAACAAACGAGTGGACTGAAAAAATCGAAAAGCTTATGGCTGAAGTCGATGCGTACATCCCAACTCCAGAGCGTGATACAGACAAACCTTTCCTTATGCCTATCGAAGATGTATTCTCCATCTCCGGTCGTGGTACGGTTGTAACAGGTCGTCTTGAGCGTGGTACACTGAAACTGGGTGACGAAATCGAAATCGTCGGTATCCGTGACACTCAGAAAACTACAGTAACCGGTATCGAAATGTTCCACAAAGAGATGGACATGTCCGAAGCCGGTGATAACTGTGGTGTTCTCCTCCGTGGTACGAAAAAAGAAGAAGTTGAGCGTGGTCAGGTTCTTTGTGTTCCAGGTTCCATCAACCCACACACAGACTTCGAAGCTGAAATCTACATCCTTACTAAAGAGGAAGGTGGACGTCACACGCCATTCTTCAGCGGTTACCGACCTCAGTTCTACATCCGTACAACTGACGTTACAGGTTCCATGATCCTGCCAGAAGGCGTTGAAATGGTTATGCCTGGTGACAACATCAAAGCTACTTGCCAGCTGATCAACCCAATTGCGATCGAAGACGGTACACGTTTCGCGGTTCGTGAAGGTGGTAGAACAGTCGGTGCGGGTGTTGTAACTAAAATCATCAAGTAATTTTTTCCTTAGGCTCTTCGGAGCCTAAAATATAATATAAAGAGAATGAAATGAGAGAGATCATTCACTTAGCGTGTGAGAAGTGTTCACGAAGAAATTATCACACAACAAAAAACAAAAAGACGACTACTGAAAAAGTAGAGTTGAAAAAATATTGCAAGTTCTGCAAAGAGCACACAGTTCACAAAGAAGCTAAACTGTAAGTTTCTGAATGCAAAAGGCATGCCTTCGGGTGTGTCTATTTTATAGGGCAGTAGCTCCAATGGTAGAGCGGCGGATTCCAAATCCGTAGGTTGAGGGTTCGAGTCCTTCCTGCCCTGCCAACAAAGGAACATAATGGATAAACTGATTAACTATATAAAGTTGTCAAGAGTAGAATTGACTAAAGTTATTTTTCCATTAAAAATGCAGATTAAAAACGCTTTTTTGACTGTTGCTCTTGTCGTAACTGTTGTAACGCTTTTTTTAGCTCTTATTGACGCAATCATGTCTTTTTCAATCTCAAGCATTATAGGGTAAGGGATAAAAAATGGCACACAAATGGTATGCGATTCAAGCTTACGCAGGCAGCGAACTGAGTGTAAAAAAAGCAGTCGAAAGAATGGTCGAAGACCTAGGCATCGAAAATAAAATAGAACAGATCATCGTTCCGACGGAAGATGTGATCGAAGTCAAAAACGGCAAACAGAAGATCGTCGAAAAATCCCTCTATCCGGGGTATGTTTTCGCCAAGATCGACCTGGATACCGATCTGTGGCATAAGATCCAGTCCCTTCCGAAAATCGGAAGATTTATCGGTGAGTCAAAACGACCGACACCACTGACGGAAAAAGATATTAATCTGATTATTGCAAAAACCGAGAACAAAGAAGCGCCTCGTCCGAAGGTCTCCTTTGATACTCAAGAGGTCGTCCGTATTACGGAAGGGCCGTTTGCGAACTTCACGGGTGTCGTGGAAGAGTACGATATGGTCAGCGGCAAGCTGAAGCTGAACGTATCGATTTTTGGAAGAAGCACTCCTGTTGAGATTTTATATTCTCAAGTCGAGAAAATCATATAAAGAGGTAAAAAATGGCAAAAGAGATTACTGGTTACATCAATCTTGTTATCCCTGCCGGCCAGGCAAATCCATCTCCCCCCGTTGGTCCGGCTCTGGGTCAGCAGGGTGTCAACATCATGGCATTTTGTAAAGAGTTTAACGAAAAAACAAAAGACAAAGCCGGATGGAACATCCCGACAGTAATTACTGTCTACAAAGACAAAAGCTTTGACTTTATTACAAAGCAGCCGCCTGCTTCTGACCTTATCAAGAAAAAGGCAGGGATTTCCAAAGGGTCTGATAACCCTCTGAAAAACAAAGTCGGTAAGCTGACTAAAGCTCAGGTTCTAGAAATTGTAGATCAAAAAATCGAAGATATGAATACCAATGACAAAGAGATGGCAGCGCGCATCATCGCCGGCTCCGCTCGAAGCATGGGTATCGATATCGTAGATTAATTTAAAAGACGGTGGTGAAAAATGGCAAAAAAAGTTTCTAAACGTCTTCAAGGGCTAAACGAGAAAGTGACACAAGATCAGCTTTCTCTGGCAGAAGGTGCAGAAAAAGTACTGACACTGAAAAGTGCAAAATTTGATGAAACAGTCGAACTGGCGGTTTGGCTGAACGTTGATCCAAGACACGCGGACCAGATGGTCCGGGGTGCCGTCGTACTACCTCACGGAACTGGTAAAACAGTACGTGTTGCGGTTTTCGCAAAGGGACCCAAGGCAGAGGAGGCGAAAGCAGCTGGCGCTGATTTCGTCGGTGATAACGACCTCGCCGAGGAGATCCAAGGTGGTATGATGGACTTCGACATGGTTATCGCTACACCCGATATGATGGGTGTTGTCGGTAAACTGGGTCGGGTTCTCGGACCAAAAGGTTTGATGCCGAACCCTAAAACCGGTACAGTTACCATGGATGTTGCCACAGCAGTTAACAACGCCAAAGGCGGACAGGTTAACTTCCGTGTTGACAAAAAAGGTAATATCCATGCCGGTATTGGTAAAGCAAGCTTCTCCAAAGATGCGATTAAAGAGAACGCAGAAGCACTTCTGAAGACTCTTAACCGTATGAAGCCTGCGGCTGCCAAGGGTAAATACATCAAAAAGGCTGTGCTGAGTTTGACTATGTCTCCGGCAGTTTACTTGGAAACAAGTGAACTGATGGATCTTAGAGCGTAACTTAGTTTACTAAAGAGAGTGGGTGCGAAGGTAAACCTTCGCATAAAACCTGCTTGAAGTTTAAGGAGCACAAATGACTAAGGCACAAAAAGCCGAAGTAATCGATTTCCTAACCTCTTCCTTTAAAGAGACGGAAGCCATTGCTGTTTGTGACTACAAAGGTCTGACTGTTAAGCAGCTCGAAGCCCTTAGAGATAAGGTACGAGAGATCGGCGGTCAAACACAGGTAGTAAAAAACACTCTGGCAAATATTGCACTTAAAAATGCAGGTAAAGAGGGTTACGACCTTAGCGAAACCAATATTCTTATCTGGGGTGAGGATCAACTCACTATCGCTAAAACAGTAGCTAAATTTGCAAACGATAATAAAGATCTTTTTGCTATCCGAAAAGCTTACCTTGACGGTGAGTTCAAAGAAGCTGCAGATCTGATCGCACTGTCCAAACTGCCAGGACGCGAAGAGCTTCTGGGTATGCTGCTGTCTGTATGGACTGCGCCGCTTAGAGGTATGGTTACTGGTATGGACAACCTTTCAAAAAAACTTGAAGAGCAATCCGCTTAATATTTAAAGGAAAAAGGAAAAAAAATGGCAATCACTAAAGAAGATGTACTAGAATTTATCGGTAACATGACAGTTGTTGAGCTTAACGAGCTCGTAAAAGAATTCGAAGAGAAATTCGGCGTATCCGCTCAGCCTACAGTTGTAGCTGGTGGCGCGGTAGCTGGTGGCGGTGACGCTGCAGGCGGCGAAGAAAAATCCGAATTCGACGTTGTACTTGTTGACGCAGGTGCGAAGAAAATCAACGTTATCAAAGTTGTACGTGAACTTACAGGCCTTGGTCTTAAAGAAGCAAAAGCTGCTGTTGAAGAAACACCGTCCAACATCAAAGAAGGCATCAGCAAAGATGACGCTGAAGCTGCAAAAGCTAAGCTTGAAGAAGCTGGCGCGAAAGTCGAACTTAAATAATTTTTTCCGTTTTGACGGGCAGCCTCAGGGCTGCCTTTTTTACTTCATACCTAAAATATTGCAATATTTTATTTTTTTTACCCACACAATTCCACTTAAGAGGTTAGCCCGATGCTAAACAGTTTAAAATCTGGGAATCGTTTACGTGTAGATTTTTCTAAATTTCCTCAAGTCCTCTCAATCCCCAATCTGTTACAACTACAGCAAAACAGTTATGACGAATTCTTGATGATCGATCAAGATGACCGGAGTGAGAGCGGAATCGAAAAAGTCTTCAAATCCGTTTTTCCTATCCACGATGCCAATAACACAATGACTCTGGAGTATGTCGGAAACGAATTCGGCAAACCCAAATACACAATCCGTGAATCCATGGAGAGAGGCCTGACTTACTCGGTACCTCTTAAAATCAAAGTCCGTCTCATTATCTGGGACAAAGACGAAAAAACCGGCGAGAAAACCGGTGTGAAAGATATTAAAGAACAAGCGATCTATATCCGTGAAATCCCTTTGATGACAGACAGAACGTCCTTTATCATCAATGGTGTCGAGCGTGTTGTCGTCAATCAGCTTTACAGAAGCCCCGGTGTCATCTTTAAAGCAGAAGAGTCCTCAACCGTTTCGAATAAACTGATCTATATGTCGCAAATCATCCCTGACCGCGGGTCCTGGATCTATTTTGAATATGATGCTAAAGATACTTTATACGTACGAATCAACAAACGACGAAAAATCCCTGTAACGATCCTCTTCAGAGCGCTCGGATACAGTAAACAAAATATTATCAAGATGTTCTACCCAACGCTGAACATCAAAATTGAACATAACAAATTTTTGGTCCCCTTTGAGCCCGAAGAGTTCTCCGGGCGTCTTGAGTATGATCTCAAGGACAAAGAGGGCAACCTGATTATGGCATCGGGTAAACGTCTGACGGCACGTAAAGCAAACTCCCTCAAAGAGGAAGGGCTTGATCTTGTCGAATACCCTGTGGAAACACTTTTTGAACGATACCTGGCCGAGCCGATCATCGACAACGAGACAGGCGAGGTCCTCTACGACACCCTGACACAGCTGGATGAGAACCGTCTTAAAAAGATCATCGAGATGGGTTACGATGAGTTTGTCATCGCGAACGACCTTGCCGTGGGTGTGGATAAATCGATCATCAACGCCTTTATGTTCGACCAGGAGTCCCTGAAACTCCTTAAACAGACAGAAAATATCGATGATGAAAACGATCTGGCAGCTATCCGAATCTACAAAGTGATGCGACCGGGCGAACCGGTTACAAAAGAAGCGGCTAAAGACTTTGTTCACAAGCTCTTCTTCGATCCGGAACGATACGACCTGACAAAAGTCGGCCGTATGAAAATGAACCATAAACTGGACATCAGTGTTCCTGAATATGTCACGACACTGATCCCGGAAGATATTATCAAGACGGTCAAGTACCTGATCAAAGTTAAAAACGGCCAGGGTCATATCGATGACCGTGACCACCTGGGTAACAAACGTATCCGAGCCATCGGTGAGCTTCTGGCCAACGAACTGCACCTGGGCCTTGTGAAGATGCAGAAGGCGATCCGCGACAAACTGACAACGATCTCCAGCCTTGACGATGTTATGCCGCACGACCTGATCAACTCCAAGATGATCACGAGTACGATCCTTGACTTCTTTGCAACGGGCCAGCTCTCCCAGTTTATGGACCAGACGAACCCGCTCTCCGAAGTCACGCACAAACGACGTCTCTCCTCACTCGGTGAAGGGGGTCTTGTCAAAGACCGTGCCGGTCTTGAAGTCCGGGACGTACACCCGACTCACTACGGTCGTATCTGTCCGATTGAGACACCGGAGGGTCAGAACATCGGTCTGATCAATACCCTTTCGACCTATGCGAAAGTGAACAAACTGGGCTTCATCGAAGCACCGTATAAAAAAGTCGTCGATGGTAAAGTCCAGGATGAGATCGTCTACCTGACAGCGACTCAGGAAGAGGGTCTTACCATTACGCCGTGTAACACGGAGCTGGACGAAAACGGCATGATCGTCGAAGACCTCGTCGAAGCACGTATCGACAGCGAGATCGAGCTGGTTGACAAAAACAAAGTCGACCTGATCGACCTTTCACCAAAAATGGTCATCGGTGTTGCCGCGGGTCTGATCCCGTTCCTGGAGCACAACGATGCCAACCGTGCCCTTATGGGATCGAACATGCAGCGCCAGGGTGTCCCTCTGATCTGGAGTGAAGCGCCAATGGTCGGTACCGGTATGGAAGCGACAGTCGCACGGGATGCATGGCAGTCTATCAAAGCCAAGCGTCCGGGTACGATCGAAAAAGTCGACGGGAAGAACATCTATGTCCTGGGTGAAGATGAGAACGGTATCTATATCGACCACTACCCACTGGATAAATACCTGCGAACGAACCAGAACACGGCATTCAGCCAGCGTCCGATCGTCCGTAAAGGGATGAAAGTCGACAGCGGTACAGTCATCGCCGACGGTCCTAACATGGACCAGGGTGAGCTTGCCATCGGTAAAAACGTCATGGTCGCCTTTACGCCATGGAACGGATACAACTTCGAGGATGCGATCGTTATCAGTGAGCGGATCCTAAGAGATGACGTCTTCACCTCCGTCCACATCTATGAAAAAGAGATCGAAGCCCGTGAACTGAAACACGGTGTGGAAGAGATCACACGCGATCTTCCGAATGTCAAAGAGGAAGATATCGAGCACCTGGATGAGAGCGGTATCGTCAAGATCGGTACCTACATCAAAGGCGGCATGATCATGGTCGGTAAGGTCACACCAAAAGGTGAGGTCAAACCGACTCCGGAAGAGCGTCTCCTTCGAGCGATCTTCGGTGAAAAAGCAGGTCACGTCGTCAACAAATCCCTCTACTGTCCTCCAAGTATGGAAGGTACAGTCATCGACGTAAAAATCTTTACGAAGAAGGGTTATGAGAAAGACGACCGGGCCCAGGCGAAATTCGAAGAGGAAAAAGCGGAACTCGAAGCGGAGCACCACGACAAACTGCTCATGGTCGACCGTGAAGAGATGCTGAAAATCGTCGACTTCCTGGCGAAACAGAAACTGGAAGCCGATGCGGAAGTCAACGGCAAGACGTATAAAGCAGGGAAAACGATCGAGCGTGAAGACCTCGCGACGATCAACCGTTTTGCCCTTAACAGCATCGTCAAGCAGTTTGCCAAAGATGTGCAGAAAGAGTTCGACGTTATCAAAAACCACTTCCGGGATCAAAAAGAGCAGCTTCGACTCGACATCGAAGAGAAACTCAACATCCTGGAAAAAGACGACATCCTGCCAAGCGGTGTGGTCAAACTGGTCAAAGTCTACGTTGCGACAAAACGTAAACTCAAAGTCGGGGATAAGATGGCCGGTCGACACGGGAACAAAGGTATCGTCTCCACGATCGTTCCACAGGTCGACATGCCGTACCTGCCGGACGGTACACCGGTCGATGTCTGTCTGAACCCGCTGGGCGTTCCTTCCCGTATGAATATCGGGCAGATCCTCGAGATGCACCTGGGTCTTGTCGGTAAACGTCTGGGTAACCAGATCAACGACATGTTCGATAAACAGCGCAGCGACTTTATCGCCAAGCTTCGAAAGAAGATGACCGATATCGCCGGTGTGACAAAACTGCTTAAAGCAGCCGAGTTCATCGACAGTCTGAGCGACGATGAACTGCTGGCTCTTGCACAAGACTGGCGAAAAGGTGTCAAGTTTGCGACACCGGTCTTCGAAGGGGTCAATGCCAAAGAGTTCAAAAAACTCTTCGACCTGGCCAAAATCGATATGGACGGTAAGACGGAACTCTTCGACGGTAAAACCGGTGAGAAGTTTAAAGAGCGTGTTAACGTTGGTTATATGTACATGCTCAAACTGCACCACCTCGTTGACGAAAAAGTCCACGCACGTAGTACAGGACCATACTCCCTCGTTACGCAACAGCCGGTCGGCGGTAAAGCCCTCTTCGGTGGTCAGCGATTCGGTGAGATGGAGGTATGGGCCCTCGAAGCATACGGTGCCGCCCATACACTTAAAGAGATGCTTACGGTCAAGTCGGATGATACCGACGGCCGTGTTAAAACATACAAAGCGATCACCAAAGGTGAAAACGTTCCTGAATCCGGTGTCCCTGAGATCTTCTTCGTTCTGACGAAAGAGCTGCAGGCACTTGGACTTGATGTTGAAGTCTACAAGGAAAAAGACGATGAGTAAAATTGAGAATTTGGAAAAAGTAGAGATCACCGAAGATCAGCGCCCGAAGGACTTTGATGCCCTTCAGGTGATGATCGCCTCCCCTGAGAAGATCAGCAGCTGGAGCCACGGTGAAGTCAAAAAACCGGAAACCATCAACTACCGTACCCTCAAACCGGAGCGTGACGGTCTTTTCTGTGCCAAGATCTTCGGTCCTGTCAGAGACTACGAATGTCTGTGCGGAAAGTACAAAAAGATGCGATACAAAGGGATCGTGTGCGAGAAGTGTGGTGTAGAAGTCACATCTTCAAAAGTCCGACGGTCCCGCATGGGGCACATCGAACTCGCAGCTCCCGTTGCACACATCTGGTATGTCAACTCCCTCCCAAGTCGTATCGGTACCCTGCTCGGCGTCAAAATGAAAGACCTTGAGCGCGTACTCTACTACGAAGCATATATCGTAAACGAGCCGGGCGAGGCGTTCTATGACAACGAAGGGAAGATGAAAGTCGCCAAAAACGACATCCTTAACGAAGAGCAGTACCTGATCCTAGAAGAGCGTTATGCCCACACCGGCTTCCAGGCCGATATGGGTGCTTCCGTTGTCCGTCAGCTCCTTGAAGAGCTTGACCTCGCGGAGATGTACCATAACCTCAAAACCGATATCAAAGAGACGAAGAGTGAATCCAAGCTGAAGACTTTGGTTAAAAAACTGAAAGTCGTCGAAGCGTTCCTCAACTCCGACAACCGTCCGGAGTGGATGATCATGAAGGTCCTTCCGGTCCTTCCGCCGGATATCCGTCCACTGGTCGCACTGGACGGCGGGAAATTCGCGGTTTCTGACCTGAACGACCTGTATCGACGGGTTATCAACCGTAACTCCCGTCTGAAACGTCTTCTGGAACTGGATGCGCCGCAGATCATTATCCGGAATGAGAAGCGTATGCTCCAGGAGTCTGTTGATGCCCTCTTTGACAACGGTCGACGTGCCAATGCGGTCAAAGGTGCCAACAAACGTCCACTTAAATCCCTTTCCGAGATCATCAAAGGGAAGCAGGGGCGATTCCGACAGAACCTTCTGGGTAAACGGGTCGACTTCTCGGGCCGTTCCGTTATCGTTGTCGGTCCCGATCTTAAGATGGACCAGTGCGGTCTGCCGAAAACCATGGCACTGGAGCTGTTCCAACCACACCTTATGGCTAAACTGGAAGAGAAAGGGTATGCAACGACACTGAAGTCTGCAAAGCGCCTGATCGAACAGCGTACCAACGAAGTATGGGAGTGTCTGGCAGAGGTCGTTGACGGTCACCCGATCCTTCTGAACCGTGCACCGACACTGCACAAACTCTCTATCCAGGCGTTCCACCCGAAACTGATCGACGGGAAAGCGATCCAGCTCCACCCACTCGTCTGTGCGGCCTTCAATGCCGACTTCGACGGTGACCAGATGGCGGTCCACGTACCACTGGGTCAGGAGGCGATCGCGGAAGCGAAGATCCTGATGCTTTCATCCATGAACATCCTGCTCCCGGCATCCGGTAAAGCGATCACGACACCGTCCCAGGATATGGTCCTCGGTATCTACTATATCAGTATGGAAAAAGACGGCGTCAAAGGACAGAACAAACTGTTCGGTTCCATCGACGAAGTACTTATTGCCCTGGATCTTGGTATTGTCGATCTGCATGCGCGTATCCGTGTATCCATCGACGGCCATATCCTTGCTACGACAGCGGGTCGTACCCTGGTCAAATCGATCCTGCCGGACTATGTCCCGACAGAACTGTGGAACCAGGTCCTTAAAAAAGGAAAAATCGGCGACCTGATCGATTATATCTATAAGCATGGAAACGTCCGCGACACGGCGGAGTTCCTGGACCACCTGAAAGATCTCGGTTTCAAATACTCCACTAAAGCGGGGGTCTCCATCTCCGCGGACGATATTATCATCCCAAGCGATAAAGGGAAGATGATCGGTTCGGCGAAAAACAAGATCCTCGAGATCCAGAAACAGTACGCATCCGGTCTTCTGACCGAGCAGGAGCGATACAACAAGATCATCGACGTCTGGACCGATACGAACAACAAAGTGGCAGAGAACATGATGCAGATCGTCCAGACAGACAAAGACGGCTTCAACTCCATCCACATGATGGCCGACTCCGGGGCGCGGGGTTCTGCGGCGCAGATCCGTCAGCTTGCCGGTATGCGGGGTCTGATGGCGAAATCGGACGGTTCGATCATCGAAACGCCGATTATCTCCAACTTTAAAGAGGGTCTGAACGTCCTTGAGTACTTTATTTCAACGAACGGTGCGCGTAAAGGTCTGGCCGATACCGCCCTTAAAACGGCGAATGCCGGTTACCTGACACGTAAGCTGATCGATATCGCTCAGAACGTACGGATCACAAGCCAGGATTGTGGTACCCACGAGGGTGTCGAGATCACCAGCATCACGATCGGTGGTGAGCTGATCGAATCCCTGCAAGACCGTGTCCTCGGACGAGTCCTTGCCGAAGATGTCATCGATCCGCTGACAAATGAGATCCTCTTCTCCGAAGGGACACTTATCGATGAAGAGAAGGCGCAGAAGATCACGGAAGCGACCATCAAATCCGTCAAGATCCGGACACCGCTCACATGTAAAGAGACAAACGGTCTGTGTGCAAAATGCTACGGTCTGAACCTGGGTGAAGGCTCTATCGTCCAGCCGGGCGAGGCAGTCGGTATTATCGCAGCCCAATCCATCGGTGAACCTGGTACGCAGCTGACACTTCGAACGTTCCACGTCGGGGGTACGGCTTCCAGAACCCAGGAAGAGCGACAGATCGTTGCCAACAAAGAAGGTTTCATCCGCTACTACAACCTCAAAGTGTTTAAAAACCCTGAGGGTGTCAACGTCGTAGCCAACCGACGAAACGCAGCGGTTCTTCTGGTCGAACCGAAGATCAAATCGCCGTTTGAAGGGAAACTGACAGTCGAAACAGTCCACGACGAAGTGATCGTCAGTGTGACAAACAGCAAAGAACAGGTCAAATACACCCTGCGAAAATCCGAGATCGCCAAGCCGAACGAACTGGCCGGTATCAGTGGGAAGATCGAAAGCAAACTCTACCTGCCGTACAACGACGGGGAGATGGTCAAAGGAGACGAAAGTATCGTTGAGCTGATCAAAGACGGCTACAACATTCCTAACCGTATCTCCTACGGTGCGGAACTGCGCGTAAACGACGGCGATCCGGTCCCGATGACGATCAAGGCCCAGGCAAAGGGTTCCGTCAAGTACTACGTCCTTAAAGGGGATTACCTTGAAAGAACCCACGATATCAAAGTGGGCGACAAGGTCGAGTACAAAGGTCTCTTTGCCGTTATCGCCGATGATGAAGACCGTGAAGCGACACGTCACTATGTTGTCCGCGGATCCATCGTCAAAGCCGACGACAATACAAAAGTGACCAATGATACGGTTATCGCCGAACCGTCTACTAACGAGCAGACCGTCGTTGCCGAGTGGGATCCCTACTCCAACCCGATCCTCTCCGAAGCAGCCGGTACGGTCAAATTCGAGGATATCATCCCGGAAGTCACGGCAACGGAACAGTTCGATGAACTGACAGGCCAGACGAAGCTGATGATCAACGAATACATCCCGACGGAGTTCAAACCGTCTATCACACTGGCGACAGACGACGGTCAGATCATCACCTATGCCCTGGATGCCAAAACGGCGATCTTCTGCCAGGACGGCGAGAAGGTCGAACTGGCAACGATCCTGGCAAAAATGCCAAAAGCGGTTGCAAAATCACGGGATATTACCGGGGGTCTTCCCCGAGTTTCCGAACTCTTCGAAGCGCGTAAACCCAAAGACAGCGCGTCTATCGCGGAGATCGACGGGGTCATCGGATTCGGTAAACCGATCCGTGGTAAAAAACGCCTCGTTATCACTAACGAAAACGGGATGACGTCCGAGTACCAGATCGATAAAAACAAACAGATCCTGGTACATGAAGGCGAGTTTGTCCACGCCGGTGAGAAACTGACAGACGGTATCGTCTCTTCCCACGATATCCTGAGAATCCTGGGAGAGAAGGCACTGCAACAGTACATCATCTCCGAGATCCAACAGGTCTACCGACGACAGGGTGTTGCCATCAGTGACAAACACATCGAGGTAATCGTCAACCAGATGCTGCGCCAGATCAAAGTCATGGACAGCGGTGATACGAAGTTTATCGCCGGTGACCTGGTGAGCCGACGACGTTTCTACGAAGAGAATGCACGTATCGGCAAACTGGGCGGCGAACCTGCAATCGCGGAACCGGTCCTTCTTGGTATCACCCGTGCGGCGATCAGCTCCGACAGTATTATCTCTGCGGCATCATTCCAGGAGACGACCAAAGTCCTTACCGAAGCGAGTATCGCCGGTAAGTTCGACCACCTGGAAGATCTTAAAGAGAATGTTGTCCTTGGCCGCCTGATCCCGGTCGGTACCGGGTTCTTCAAGCGGAACAAGAACATCATCAAGGTTTCTGAGTAAGTGTAAGGCCCGCCGCGGCGGGTCTTACAATAGAGTATTCCCCGCTTTTTCGGGGGAGAAGATGGCGAGATTAAATTTTCCTTAATTTAAGCTTATTTTAATAGAACAAGCTGTATTATTCGAAAATTTCTTTCAAATTTAACAAGGGGTACTATGCCAACTATTAACCAATTGGTACGCAAAGAGCGTAAGAAGATCAAGGAGAAGTCAAAATCTCCTGCGCTTGTCAACTGCCCGCAGCGACGCGGCGTTTGTACAAGAGTATATACAACAACACCAAAGAAACCTAACTCCGCACTTCGTAAAGTTGCAAAAGTTAGACTGACTAGCGGATTCGAAGTAATCAGCTACATCATGGGTGAAGGTCACAACCTTCAAGAGCACTCCATCGTACTCGTACGTGGCGGCCGGGTAAAAGACTTACCAGGTGTTAAGTACCACATCGTTCGTGGTGCACTGGATACAGCCGGCGTTGCAAAAAGAACTGTCAGTAGAAGTAAGTACGGGGCTAAAAAGCCTAAAGCTGCTAAGTAATTTATTTATAGGAAATAGACGATGAGAAGAAGAAGAGCGCCCGTTCGCGAAGTAATGCCAGATCCGATCCACGGAAGCAAAATTATCACTAAATTTATCAACACTGTCATGCAGGACGGTAAAAAAAGTGTAGCTCAGCGCATTATGTACAATGCCCTTGCCACTATCGAAAAGAAAAGCGGTGAGAAAGGTATTGAAGTATTCGACAAAGCTATTGAAAACGTAAAACCACTCATGGAAGTAAAAAGCCGACGTGTCGGTGGTTCTACATACCAAGTACCAATGGAAGTTAGACCTGTTAGACAGCAGTCTTTGGCTATCCGATGGATTGTCGATGCTGCTAACAAAAGAAATGAAAGAACAATGGAAGCACGCCTTGCAGGCGAGCTGATGGATGCTGCAACTGAAAAAGGTGCCGCATTCAAGAAGAAAGAAGACACTTACAAAATGGCAGAAGCCAACAAAGCTTTTGCTCACTATCGCTGGTAAGAAGACAATGAAAGAAGACGGTGCAACACGAATCCTTTTCGGTTGCACCCTTCTATTGTTATTTTTCAGATACATTTCACAACTAAAATTCCAAACCTTCAAAATTAACTCAATCAAGGAAACTTCAAATGGCTAGAAAAACACCTTTGAACCGTATTCGTAACATCGGTATTGCTGCGCACATCGACGCCGGTAAAACGACGACTACTGAACGTATTCTTTTCTACACCGGTATCAGCCACAAGATCGGTGAGGTACACGACGGTGCTGCAACCATGGACTGGATGGAGCAGGAAAAAGAGCGTGGTATTACAATTACTTCCGCTGCGACAACTTGTAGCTGGGGTGACACGCAGATCAACATCATCGACACCCCCGGACACGTCGACTTCACGATCGAAGTTGAACGATCCATGCGAGTGCTTGACGGTGCGGTCGTTGTCTTCTGTGCGGTCGGCGGGGTTCAGCCTCAGACTGAAACAGTATGGCGACAAGCAGACAAATACGGCGTACCACGAATCGTATATGTCAACAAAATGGACCGTATCGGTGCCGACTTCTTTACAGTCGAGCAGCAAGTCCGTGACCGACTGAAAGCCAACGCATGCCCTATCCAGATTCCAATCGGTGCGGAAGACAACTTCCAGGGTGTTGTTGACCTTATCAAAATGAAGGCGATCGTATGGCACTCCGAAGGTATGGGTGCAGCCTATGATGTCGAAGAGATCCCAGCGGAACTGAAAGACCAGGCTGAAGAGTACCGAGAAAAGATGCTTGAAGCCGTTTCCGATGCCAACGATGACATCGCTATGAAGTACCTTGAGGGAGAAGAGATCAGTGAAGAAGAACTGATGGCTGCAATCAAGCAGGGTACGCTCGACATGGAACTGATCCCGATGATCTGTGGTACGTCCTTTAAAAACAAAGGTGTTCAGACAATGCTTGACGCTGTTGTCAACTACCTTCCGGCTCCAACAGAAGTAAAAGCGATCCGTGGTATCGATCCTAAAACAGAAGAAGAAATCGTTGTACCGTCTGATGACAACGAACCTTTCAGCGCCCTGGCGTTTAAAATCATGACTGACCCGTTCGTCGGTCAGCTAGCGTTCACACGTGTCTACTCCGGTAAAGTCGAGTCCGGTAGCTACGTTTACAACTCCACAAAAGAGAAAAAAGAGCGTGTCGGCCGTCTGCTTCAGATGCACTCGAATAAACGTGAAGAGATCAAAGCACTGCACGCCGGTGAGATCGGTGCGATCGTCGGTCTGAAAGATACACTGACAGGAGATACGCTGTGTGATCCGGCTAAACCTGTTATCCTGGAAAGAATGGAGTTCCCGGATCCCGTTATCTCCGTTGCGGTTGAGCCTAAAACAAAAGCCGACCAGGAAAAAATGGGTATCGCCCTTAAAAAACTGGCGGAAGAAGATCCATCCTTCCGTGTCTCTTCCGATGAAGAGTCCGGTCAGACAATTATCTCCGGTATGGGTGAGCTCCACCTCGAGATCCTTGTCGACCGTATGATGCGTGAGTTTAAAGTCGAAGCGGAAGTCGGTCAGCCACAGGTTGCATACCGTGAAACGATCCGTAACGAAGTTACACAAGAGTATAAATACGCGAAACAGTCCGGTGGTCGTGGTCAGTACGGTCACGTATACCTGCGTATCATGCCTCAGGAAACCGGTAAGCCGTTTGAATTCATCGACGAGATCAAAGGTGGGGTTGTTCCACGGGAATTTATCCCTGCGGTTCAAAAAGGTCTTGAAGAAGCACTTAGCAACGGTGTCCTTGCGGGTTACCCGGTCGTTGACGTCAAAGTCGCACTGTATGACGGTTCATACCACGATGTCGACTCCTCCGAAATGGCGTTTAAACTTGCCGCTTCCATGGGTTTCAAAGAGGGTTGTAAAAAAGCCGGTGCTTATATCCTCGAACCAATCATGAAAGTTGAAGTTGAGACTCCTGAAGACTACATGGGTGATGTTATCGGTGACATGAACCGACGACGTGGCCAGATCCAGTCTATGGAAGATGCACGGGGTGTTAAAGTCGTTACGGCTATGGTACCACTTGCTGAAATGTTCGGTTACTCCACAGACCTCAGATCCATGTCCCAGGGTCGTGCGACGTACGCAATGGACTTCAACGGATACGCGGAAGTTCCAAACAACGTCTCCGAAGAGATCATCGCAAAACGAAGCAGATAAACCCTATCTGCTTTCTCTGTCCCGGAACTTTTCCGGGACCTTTTCTTACTTACTCTTTTTCTACTTTCTCGATTAATACAGAACTGTTCCCGTCGACAGAGACATTGGCTTCACCCGGTACAAACGGTACGATTTCATTACACTTTACCGTAACAATCGAAAAACGGTCAAAACGCTGAACGCGCGGCTTTTGATACTTCACCTTGGCATTCCACATACTTCTGAACCGCTTGGTCAATGCTTCACGCTTCTGTTTGAACATGCCGTCAATCACATTAATATCGGAGATCCCTGTGGCATAAAGCCGCCCGTTCTCCTCCTTCAGGATAACCCGTGCCAGTGCCGGGTAGTGACTTGTGTTGCTGTCACGGACATTCTCACCCGTCTGGATAGCATAGGTGCTTTTATCATCACAGAACCGCAGTACGTCGTTCCCGAAATCATCGTTTTTGTAAAACGAGACGATGGAGACATCATTATTGGTATATTCATAGGTATTGGGATTAATAGCCAGATAGGCGCGCAGTGTAAAACGGCTGACATTGTTCTCATCCAGCTCTTCATTCTTTACCAGCAGTGCCGGTGTGGATTTATAGGGATATTGAAAGAAGTAGTGGGTATTGGCTTCGAGATCCTCCTTTTTGAGGACCCTTCCGTTTGATTTAAGAAGGAGTGCCTTCTGGTACGCTTTGTAGACAGGGGCGATCTCCTGACCGCTGAGAACGGCACAGGCCAGTAATATAAAAATAGGTTGTTTTAGCACATATTGTCCTTTAGAAAAAATCGCGTTGTATTTTCATCACTTTTGAGAGGTATTCGGTCCCCTCCCGCTTGCTGTTGGTATCGGGGTCGATCCCCTGAAGGGTCTCGGCATTTTGGTAGATAAAACGCTCTTCCTTGACCATATTGGGCAGATAGCTGCCCTTAAAATCCTCCTTGACGATCCGTGCCGTCATCTCGAGTCCTTCATTAAACTGCACAAAGAAATTGTCACTAAAACGCGGGAAGCTCCCCTCGGGGTATTCAGGATAGCGGATCACCATATCAACCCCATCGTGCGTACCGTCATCCTCGGAAAGGAGGACAGTCCGTTGTCCCTGCAGGATATTATAGAGCTCCTGGGCGCGGATCAGATCGGGCTTAGTCAGTGCCGAAGCATCGATCAGAAGACGTTGGATACCGTGATCACCCAGTCGCTCCTTCAGGGCTTCAAGTGCAGGCCGTTCCGGCACGATGCTGCTCTGCCCTTTTGTATTCCGGTAGCGGTAACGGGCATCGACCAGGCGCTTGCAGTATAGTACCCGATCATCCAGGACTACCCGTTTTTTATCGCCGGTCTCAACCATGACGACCGGTTTCTTTTCGTGGATAAAACTATGGCGTTTGGCGATATTTGCCAGTGGGCGGAAAAGGAGTTTTGCATCCATTTTACCTGCCAGGTAGAGGTTAATATAAGGCTCGATGATAAAATCATCCGACGGCTCCACCAGCACCACATCGATCGACTCATCATATGCCTTGAGTGCCGTCACGACCGTCAGTCCGAATGTACTCCCACCGAGCACGATAACATCATGCTGCTCTTTGGGAAGTTTGGAGAGATCGGGGCCATGGGAACAGGCGTTAAAGAGCAGGAGGAGTGCCAGGGCAAAAAACGAACGCAATATCATAGGGCATCCAAAAGGTCATGGATCCCCTGGGCATCCCCATGTGCCGGATCGAACTTGACAACAAGTGTCTGTTCGGTCGCATTGACGTAAAAGTCCATGACAAGGGGGGAAGCTTTCAGTGCCTCCCGGTACCCCTCTTTGACCGTCGCCATTTCCAGATAGACAAAACCGCCTCTGACCGGGTTACGCATCCCAAGGACCCATACCAGCCATAAAACCGACAAGAGGGCAAACAGGTACCCAAGCAGCTCCAGGGAGAAGTGCTGCAGCAGATACCCTCCGGCGATCCCGCCGATAAATACACCGAAGAACTGAACCGTGTTAAAGACCCCCAGGGCCGCTCCCCGTTCATGGATACGGGCGATCTTGGTGGTCGTACTCTGCAGCAACGGCTCCAGCATCATAAAAGCGACAAAAAAGATCAGTGCCGCCAATACAAAGAAAGTATCAGTCGCTGCAATACCAAAGAGGAGGAAGCTGATTCCAAAGAGGATCACCGAGACGGTAAAGACCTGTTTGATCTTATTATGCTTCTCCCCGAGGACCGCAGCAAGCCCCATAAAGAGAAAGCCAAGGAGAATCGCCGGAAGATAGACCTTCCACAGATCCGACTTCTCCCAGTGGTAGGTATGCACAAGTGTCAACGGAATGATCAAAAAAGCGACCGTCATCATACTGCTGTGGAAAAACATCGTCACATTCATCCGTAGCAGTTCCCGGTTTTTCAGGATATCGGCCAGTTTGGATTCGAACTCATAGATGTGGTCGGCCGCGTCGCTTTCGGGAACCTTCAGTAGCATGATCACCATGGCACCAAGAGCGAGAACCGCGGTAATGACAAAAAGTATCTCGATACCGAAATAGCCGCCGATCAGGGGACCGGCCATCATGGAGACGACGAAACTCATGGCAATACTTCCGCCCATCATCGCCATCGCCTTGGAACGCTCGCTCTCTTTTGTAAAGTCGCTGATCATCGCAGTGATCGTCGAACTGATCGCACCGGCACCCTGGAGCAGGCGTCCAAGGATCAACATCTCGATGGAATCGCTCATCGCGCAGATCACCGACCCTGCAATAAAGACCAGGAGTCCGAACAGAATGATCTTTTTACGCCCGATCCGATCGCTCAATCTCCCAAGCGGATACTGAAAAAACATCTGGGTCAGGGCATACCCGCCGACGGCAAGGCCGATAAGAAACGGGGTCGCCCCGTCTTGGCCCGCGGCATAGACTGAAAGAAGCGGTAATACTATAAACAACCCCAGGAACCTAAGGGCGATAATCATACTTAGCCAAACGGTAGTTTTCATGTAAAAATCCTCATACATATATAATTGGGCTTATTATACATACTTTTACGTTAGCCAAAAACACGCCCGTCCATAGAGAAAGCCTTATATAAAAAAATGTGATCTACAAATAGGATAAAAAAGCTCTTATTTATAATATTTTCTTATTCTGTGTAACCGTGCTACTATAATTATTATTTATCCGGAAATATTACGGTTTTATTACTTTTTTTAATTCGTTTTTACTTTTGATTAAGGAAAAGCCCTATAGGATTATTTCCAAGCGATGCCTTATTTGTCCAGACTTCGCCTGACACAAATACTTAAGGGGTAAACATATGAACATGACTAGACGTGACATGTTGAAACTAACAGGTGTTACTGCTGCAGCTGCAGCAATGACAGGTTGTGGTGCATCTGCAGGTGCAGCACCGGCAATGGGAGCGGCTAAAGCCGGAATGGCGCCGGTACCGGCGGCTAAAGGCAAACGAGTTGTTATTGTTGGGGCTGGACCTTCCGGTCTTACCATTGCAAAATACCTGAAAAAACGAAATAAAGATGCCGATGTCGTCCTGATCGACAAGCGTGCGGTCTTTATGTCCGGTTTTATCAGTAACCTGGTTGCAACAGGGATCCTTCCTCTCGAATTTATCACGCATGACTTCCTTGCAGGTGCCAGAAACAGCGGGTACCACTTCCTGCAGGCTACGGTTCACGATGTGGATAAAGCAAACAAAATGGTCTATACTAACGAAGGCAGCCTGAGCTATGACGTACTTGTACTGGCTCCCGGTATCGACTATGACTACTCCCGCTGGACTAACGGCGACATGGCTATGGAAGAGCGACTCAAAACAGAGTATCCTGCGGCGTTTATCCCCGGCAGCGAAACACTGACACTTAAATCCAAGCTGGAAGACTTTGAAGAAGGCAACTTCGTCATCACTGTCCCAGGCGGTAACTACCGATGTCTGCCCGGACCATACGAAAGAGCATGTCTGGTAGCTGACTACTTCAAGAAAAACGATATCCCGGGTAAAGTCATCGTACTGGATGAGAATCCGAACATCACGATTAAAGCGGACGGTTTCCACTCCGCATTCAAAACACTTTACAGCGGTATCATCGAATATATGCCAAGCTCCACGATCACAAAAATCGACCTTGATAATAAAGTGATCGAAACAGAACTGGGCGAAGAGATCGAATTTGCCGACGCGGCACTCTACCCACGTGTTAGAGGGAACAAACTGCTCGAGATCGCCGGCGTTGCAAAAGACAGTGTCTTCAACAAAGCCGAAGCGGATATCGATCCGTTCACATACCAGTCCAAAGCGGATCCGGATGTCTTCTGTACAGGTGACGTACGACCGATGGGCTTCTCTAAATCCGGTAACACAGCCAACACAGAAGGTAAAATCGTTGCGGAATACATCGATATGCACCTTCAGGGTAAAAAACTCAGCCGTGCTACGTGGA
This sequence comes from Campylobacterales bacterium, assembly GCA_050297855.1. Lineage (GTDB taxonomy): Bacteria > Campylobacterota > Campylobacteria > Campylobacterales > SZUA-545 > SZUA-545. The sequence goes on along the minus strand of JBNKTC010000010.1, from coordinate 283,836 downwards.
AATCTCCACTGACAATCTGCTACTCTGCGGTAACAAGCAATCCGCTTAAAGCTGTCTCCGTTAATGCTGAATATGCATACAACGACGAGAAAAAGGCATTCGGCTTTGCCAATGCCGGAACAATGGAAAAATGGAACAGCAAAGACGGTGTTAATGCCGGTAAAGGTCTGCTTGAATGGGGTAAAGGCCTCTATCGCGACTTCTTTATGTAATATCCGGTCTGAAGGGGGTGGGTTCCCCCTTCGGATCATTTCTTCTTCAATGTAGGGCGTTCCAAAAACTTTATACCGGTACTATTTTCGTAAATAACCTGTAGTGTGCGTGACACAAAAACATATTAAAGTTTTTGGAGTCGCCCGTATTGAAGCGATACGATACTTGTAATATATTATGGAGGAAAAATGGATCGTAGAAACTTTCTAAAAGTTGTTGCTGCGGGAACAACCATGATTGCCGTCAGCCCATCAATGATCAAAGGCAGACTGTATGCCGCAGACGGAAATCTTTACAAAGCCTATGAAAAGGTACAGCTCGTCGACGGTGACGGCAACCCGATCAAAGCCGGCGAACTTAAACCGGAAGTCAACTATATCTTCAACTACCCGCACGTCGGTACACCCTGCCTGCTGCTGAACCTTCCGGGAAAAACCGATGTGGATGTCAAACTCAAATCGGAATTCGGAGAAGAGTATGTATGGAAAAGCGGCGTAGGTAAATACCGCTCAATTGTCGCCTATTCGGCGATCTGTACCCACCAGTTGACCCACCCGACACCCAATGACAGCTTTTTCCAGTATGTCCCAACGACGAAAAAGACGATGGCATACGACAAAAGCGGCGTGATCGTCTGCTCCTCCCACCTTTCGGCCTATGATGCCAAAGCGGGAGCAAAAGTACTGGCCGGTGCCGCGGGACAGCCGCTGGCATCCATCGTACTCGAGCACAAAGATGACGACACGCTATGGGCAGTCGGCGTACTAGGTGCGGATAAATTTCACGACTATTTCAGAAGCTTCAAACCGGAACTCAAAGAGTTCTACGGCGGCAAACGAAAAGCGAAAAAACTGGTGAAATTCTCCGCTAAGACAATCAAATTGACAGAGTTCTCCAAAGAACTCATTCAGTACTGATAGGAAACATAATGGAAAGACGAGACTTTTTAAAACATACAATGGCATTTGCCGGTGCGGCCGTGCTGGCCCCCGCACTGTTCGGGGAGAAACTGCACGCGGCAGACGACCAAAAAGAGCTGCGCCGATTCCAGCGGCAGTTCGGTAAATTCGGGGGGACTAAAGCCGAAGACGGCAGCGGGATCATTAAGATGAATATCCCGGAGTATCCCGAAAACGGGGCAACGGTACCGGTCGAAGTAGAGATCGACCACCCGATGGACGCGGACAACTATATCGCCAAGATCACTGTCCTCGTAGAGCTTAATAAAGGGAAACATGTCATCACAGCCAACTACACACCGGCTAACGGCATGGCCTACCTCTTTGTCAATGCCAAACTGGGCGGGACCCAACACGTCCATGTCCTGGCAGAGACCAACACGGGCAAAGTCTATACCCACAAGAAAAAAATCAACGTCGCCCTCGGCGGATGCGGTTAAGGAGATACTATGGCACGACGCGGAGCAATCAAGATTATTGAAAAAGATTACAAAGTCGGGGACGTGGTCAAAGTCCAGGCGATGATCATCCACCCTATGGATACGGGGTATCAAAAAGACAAACACTCCGGACAGCTTAAACCGAAGTTTTTTGTCGAAACGATCACAGCCTATTTCGAGGACCAGAAGATCGCCGAGTTCAACATGGGAGTTTCGGCCAGTGCCAATCCCAAGATCATCTTCCCTTACAAAGTGACAGGTCCCGGTACGATCAAAGTGGTCTTTGTGAACAACAAGGGCGAGACGACTGAAAAGACAAGAACAGTAACGCCTAAATAAGGATAAACAATGAAAAAGCTAACTGCCCTTTTTCTCCTTCTTTTCCTCGCCGTTGCCGGTGTGGAGGCCAAAGAGGGGGATAAAAAAGCCAAACTGATGATGGAGATGAAGACCATGCTCGATGCGATGGAGGAGATCCAGAGCGGCGGTCTTTACAGCTGCGGCGACTGTATGAAGTCGGGGGTTAAAAAACTTCAAGGGGCCCTCAGCTCCCTGGAGTCCGAAGATGTCAAAGAGATCCTTCCCGAAGGACAGGAGTATGCCTATAAATTCGCCCAGAAAACGGCGCGTATGCTGAAACTTTATTCCAGCGACCTGGTCGAATCCGTCGACTCCAACCGCATGGACGATGCACTGGAAGATTATACCCAGCTTCTCAAGCAGTGTACCTCCTGCCATATCCGGATCAGAAACTGGTAATCTACCATTTTTTATAACGTATTGGGAGCAAAGTCTCCCAATACTACGCTCGCCGCTGTGGCACTAAAGCTTGCCTCAATGAGGCAGATTTCTCCTCCCATCGTTCCTTCAAGCCCTCCTATTTTATATTTTGTTATAATCGCCCCAATTTTTTAGCGGAGTATTCCATGAAACGTATCGTACTGGCCAGTTCCAACCAAGGCAAGATCCGGGAGATCAAGGAGATGATGGATGGAGAGTTTGACGTCGTCGCCTTTACCGACCTGCTGGGACCAATGGAGATCGTCGAAGACGGCGATACATTCCAGGCCAATGCCATTATCAAAGCCAAGACCATCTATGAAAAACTGAACGATCCCGACGTGATCGTCCTCTCCGACGACAGCGGGATCAGTGTCGATGCCCTGGACGGGGCACCGGGTATCTTCAGCGCCCGCTATGCCGGCGAAGGGGCCAGTGACAAAGCGAACCTGGAAAAACTGGTAGACGCCCTAAAAGCCAAGGGACTCTCCGCCTCACCGGCCCACTACACCTGTGCCGTCGCCGTCGCATCCCGGTATGGGATCGAAACGGTCCACGGCTGGATGTACGGTTCGGCGCAGACGACCCCCAAAGGAGACAAAGGGTTCGGGTATGACCCGATCTTTATCCCTGAAGGCTATGACAAGACACTGGGCGAACTGGAGAGCGATATCAAACAGGAACTCTCCCACCGATCCAAGGCCCTGAGACTGGCCAAACTGATCATAGAGGAGCTGTGATGTTTATTTTTGCCGACCAGGCCGCCTATGAGGATATCCTCCTCCAGCGTGACAGCGATCCCACACTCCAGGGCCTGGCCGTCGAAAAGGTTACCGATATCCAGGAGTTGATCGAAAAAATGACCGCCCTCCCCCACGATGCGGAGGTGATCGTCTTTTTTGAGGGAAAAGGGTATCGGGGTGACAACGCGACCGTCGCCGCCAAGATCGCCACGGAACGGGGCCTACTCTAAACGCCGGGTGAGCATTTCAAGCTCTTCCCGGAGACGGACCGCATCCCCTTCTTTGTGATAGCGGGATGCACTCTCCATCAGTTCACCGACGATTATCTCCTTCTCCTCTGCGTCCGACCGTCTTCTTTTTTGAATCCGGCTCTTTATCCCCATCCATATCAGCATCGGAAGATACGTCACCACCACCGGCAGACCCATCACAAGCAGATACTTCCCGTACGCGCTCATCGGAAACGCACTGATATAGGCCAGGGCCGAACCGATCAGAACAGCGATCATATAATTGACCCGGCGTTCGAGGGGTGAGATAATCCCGATAAGATAGAGGGCAATCATCGTGGCGATCAGCAGCAGCATCGCATGCAGCCCCATCCAGGAAAAGAAATTCCCCACGACGCTGAAGACGCCGTACATCGTCTCCAATATCTCCTGTGTCGCGGCAACTCCCCCCTCGATACTCTGCGACAGCGCCGCCAGTTTGGCCTCCACGGTCTGGGGAAGCCGTGCGATCTCCTTGAATATATCCGCCATGAACCACTCTCCTTTAGGCACTTTCCCATTGCCCTTTAAGCTGTTTTTGGAAATTATTGCGTAACTAAACCAAAATCCGAAGAATGGAACGGATCATCATGAATTTCGACATACTTGTAATCGGGGGCGGCGGCGCCGGACTCATGGCCGCTTTAAGTGCGGCGGAAGCGGGAAGCCGTGTCGGCCTCTTTAGCAAAAGCGCCCCGAAGCGGAGCCAGAGCGTCATGGCCCAGGGCGGGATCAATGCGGCTCTGGGCAACGTGGAGGAGGACTCTGTCGCCGCCCACATCGCCGATACCCTCAAAGGCGGTGCGGGACTGGGAGATGAAGCGAGTGCGGCGCTTCTGTGCGAGCACGCCCCGGCGATGATCGCCAAGCTCGATGCATTGGGAACCCCCTTTAACCGCACGCCGGATGCCACAATCGATCAGCGCTCCTTCGGCGGGGCGAGTCGGAAACGGACCTGTTTCAGCACCGATATGACCGGCCATGCCATCATCCACACGCTCTATGACCAGACCTTCGCCCATGATAACCTCGAGATCCGCTCCGAATATATCCTGCACGAACTGATCAAAGAGGGGACACGGGTAAGCGGTGCCCGCTTTATCGAACTGGCGACCGGGAGGATCGTCACGGTCAGTGCCAAAGCCGTTATCCTGGCCACGGGCGGCTACGCCGGCATCTTCTTCGCTCACACGACCAACACCCCCCAAACGACCGGTGACGGTATCATCGCCGCACTTAATATCGGGGCACGGGTCAGGAACATGGAGTTTGTCCAGTTCCACCCGACGACACTCAAAGAGAGTTCGCTCCTGGTCAGCGAAGCGGCCAGGGGAGCAGGCGCCTACCTGGTCAATTGCGAAGGCAGACGCTTTGTCGACGAACTCTCCACCCGGGACAAGGTCACCCGGGCCATCCAGGCGGAACTGGATGCCGGCCGACAGGTTTTTTTGGATATGCGCCACCTGGATGCCAAGGTACTCGACCATGACCTCCAGCATGAAACACGGCAGTGCCGTATCTTCGAAGGGGTCGACCCACGGACCGAGCCGGTCCCGATCAAGCCCTCCGCCCACTACACGATGGGTGGGCTGGCCGTCGATGCAAAGACCCGGGTCCAAGGTCCCGACGGGATCATCCCGGGGCTTTACGCCTGCGGTGAGACCGCCTGCAGCGGAGCCCACGGGGCCAACCGCCTGGGAGGCAACTCCCTGCTTGAGATCCTGGTCTTCGGTGAAATAGCTGCCGGCGAGGCTCTCGCCTTTGCCGAAACGACACCCGGAACCGAAACCATACAAGAAGACGAACAGGACATCGCCAACCTCTTTGATAAAGAGGACAACGGGGATTTCTATACCCTCCGGGAAGAGTTCGCAACCGTCATGAACCGCGATGCGTCAGTCGTAAAGGATGAGGCATCGCTCCGCCGGGCACAAGAGGAGGTAAACCGCATCAAAAAAGCTCTTGAAGCGTGTGGAATTGCGGACAAATCATTATTTTTTAATACAAACCTAGTAGAATACCTCGAGTTTTCCAATATGCTCGAATCGGCCCTACTCTACCTGGGCAGTGCGTTGGCACGCCGGGAGTCACGGGGCAGCCATATCCGCAGCGACTACCCCGAAACGGATGAACGGTTTATGCATAACAGCCATGCATGGAAGTCCGAAAACGGACTGCAGTTTAAGCTGAACTGAACATATTTAGTACTAAAATTGTCCGAATTAATATAAGGAAAAATTATGAATATCGCCAACAGTGTAACCGAACTGATCGGCAATACGCCTCTGCTGAAGCTGAATACCCTCTCTGAAGAGACGGGAACGACGATCCTCGGCAAGTGTGAATTCATGAATCCCGGCGGATCGGTCAAAGACCGGATCGCCAAAAACATGATCGAAGCGGCGCTGGAAGCAGGCACGATCAATACGAAAACTACAATCATCGAACCGACCAGCGGCAACACGGGAATCGCCCTCGCCTATATCTGTGCGACCAAAAAAATCCCCCTGATCCTGACGATGCCCGAATCCATGAGCCTGGAACGGCGTAAGCTGCTTAAAGTATTCGGGGCGAAGCTGGTCCTGACCCCGGCAGCCAAGGGGATGGCAGGAGCCATTACCAAGGCGGAGGAACTTAACAAAGAGATTGCCAACTCCGTCATCCTGCAGCAGTTCCAAAACCCCAACAACCCCGATGCCCACCGCAAAACGACTGGTCCGGAACTCCTGGAGCAGACGGAAGGGAAGATCGACATCTACGTTACTGCCGTCGGGACCGGCGGGACGATCACGGGAACGGGTGAGTTTTTAAAAGAACGCATCCCCGGACTTCAGATCGCAGCGGTGGAACCCGAAGCATCCCCCGTCCTCTCCGGCGGCAAAGGGGGACCCCACAAGATCCAGGGGATCGGCGCAGGGTTTGTACCCGAGGCCCTCAATACGGCGATCTACTCCGAAGTGATCAAAGTCGGCAACGACGAGGCGATGGCAATGTCCCGCCGTATGGCGCTGGAAGAGGGGCTTTTGATCGGCATATCCGCAGGGGCAAATCTCTGCGCAGCCAAAGCCCTGGCGGAACGCCCGGAAAACCGCAGCAAGGTGATCGTCACCACACTGTGCGATACCGGCGAACGGTATCTCAGCACCGAACTATTTAATATCGAGGAAGAGTAATTATGGATTATAAAAAAGCGACCCAGGCCCTCCACGCAGGTTATACCAAAGACGCCAATATGACGATGGCGGTTCCCATCTACCAGACGACGGCGTACGAATATGAAAGTACCGAACAGGCCGCCAACCGGTTTGCCCTTAAGGAGCTCGGAAATATATACACACGTCTGGCCAATCCGACGACGGGAGTCCTGGAAGAGCGTTTTGCCGCTATCGAAGGCGGGGCAGCAGCCATCGCTACATCATCGGGCATGTCGGCGATCTTCTACGCCATCGTCAACCTGGCGGCAGCCGGTGAGAACATCATCGCCTCCAACCAGCTCTACGGCGGGACGGTCACACTCTTTGGCCACACGCTCAAACGCTTCGGGATCGAACTGCGGACCTTCGACATCCGCAATCCCGAGGCGATCGAAGATCTGATCGACGACAAGACCCGGGCGATCTTTTTCGAGAGCATCTCCAACCCGAGCATCGACGTCGCCGACGTGGCACCCATCGTCTCCATTGCCAAAAAGCACCGCATCGTTACAGTCTGCGACAACACGGTAGCCACCCCGTTCCTCTTCGCCCCGTTCGAACACGGTGTGGATGTCACGGTCTACAGTGCCAGTAAATATATCACCGGCCAGGGCCTTGCCATCGGCGGCCTGATGGTAGAGCGCAACGGACTCATCGAGGTTCTAAAAGATAACCCGCGCTATGCCCACTTTAACGAACCGGATATGAGCTACCACGGCCTGGTTTATACCGAAACGCCGTTCCCGCCGTTCAGCCTGCGTGCGCGCCTGGCCCTCTGCCGTGATATCGGTGCCATCCCGGCCCCGATGTCCAGCTGGCTCTTTATCCAGGGACTGGAGCACCTGGGTCTGCGCATGGAGAAACACTCCCAAAATGCGCTCAGTGTCGCCAAACACCTGGCTGCCCATCCGAAGGTCAAAAAGGTCAACTACCCGCTGCTCGAAGGGGACAAAAACTACACCAATGCCCAAAAGTACCTGACCAAAGGGGCCAGCGGACTGCTCAGCTTCGAGGTTGATGATTTCGAGACGGCCAAGAAGATCATCGATAAGACCGAGCTCTTCTCCCTGGTCACCAACATCGGCGACAGCAAATCGATCATCACCCACCCGGCCAGTACGACCCACCAGCAGCTCAGCGCCGAGGAGCTGGATGCGTGCGGTGTCAACCAGGGACTGATCCGCCTCTCAATCGGCCTGGAAGATGCCGAAGACCTGATCCGCGATCTTGACAAGGCGATCGGATAGACGATGCATGCCTGCCCCGTCAATTTTATCAAGGTCGATGAAACAACCATCCGCGTCAATGCCTGGCTGAACATCCTCCTGATCGCTGCTTACTTTTACACCGGGGCGTTTTCCATTATCGCGCTTCTGGGTGTGGATTACCTCCTTAAGCAGACCTGTCCGAAAAACAGCCCCCTGGCTCTGCTCGCCAAGGGTATTGCCAGGCTGCTGCACCTTAAAAATATTCCGGTAGATTCCGCGGCTAAGCGCTTTGCCGCCTTTTTGGGATTTATCATGCTGCTTGCCACCCTGGCTCTGTATCAAAGTGCTCAAGCGGAGATCGCCCACGGTGTCCTCCTGCTGTTTGGATTTTGCACCTTCCTGGAAGCCGCGCTCGGCTTTTGTGCCGGCTGCTGGATCTACCGCTATCTTCCCGCCCGTTTTAAAGGAACCCGTCCATGAAACTGATCATCAGTCGCCATAGCGGAACCGAAAGCTTTTCAAGCGAATACGACGTCGCCCTGGAAGGGGCAACCCTCCTGGAGATGCTCAAAAACATCAAAGCGACCAAGGATGCAACCCTCAGTTTCCGCCACGCCTGCGGCAGCGGGATCTGCGGAAGCTGCAGTGTCCGTGCCGACGGCCGTCCCGTGCTGGCATGCACCTATAAACCCGAAGGCGATACGGTCGTCGTCCAACCCCTTGAAGGGGTCGAGGTACTGCGCGACCTGATCACGGACGAGCATGTCTTCGAACGGAAGCAGCGCCGTACCGCCGCCCGCCTTACCCCGACCAAGAGCCCGGTCGCCGCTACCCAGGCCGACCTGGAACAGTTCGAACGCCAAAGCAGCTGTATCGAGTGTGCCAGCTGCTACAGCGCCTGCCCGGTCATCAAGGTCAATCCCGAATTTATCGGCCCTTTTCTACTGACAAAAAGCTGGCGCTATGTGACCGATTCCAGGGAGGCGGACGACAAGGGGAAGATCGATGCCCTTCAGCAAGACGGCGTATGGGACTGCATCCTCTGCGGCGACTGCGTTCCTGTCTGCCCACAGGGGATCAACCCCAAGATGGATATCACCTTCTTGCAGACAAAAAGCTCTGCCCTCGGCCATGTCAATCCCAATATGGGAGACTTCGGAGGCGGATTCGGGGGCGGGTTCGGCCCCTTTGACGATTTTACCCCCAATTTCTCCTAAACCAGCCTGCTGAGCGCCTTTCCCCGTCCGCGCTCTTCCGGACGAAGGCGTATGGGAAAAAGCATTTTTATGGTACACTATAGACAACTATTTACATTTTTTAGGATTGTTATTTATGGGACAAACGATTACAGAAAAGATATTTTCCGACCACGCGGGCAAAACGGTCTATGCAGGGGATATCGTTAAATGTAATGTTGATATGACGATCGGGAATGATATCACCACCCCGATCTCGATTAAAGCTTTTAGAGACAGCGGTGCCAAAAAACTGGCCAACCCCGACGGGTTCTCCATCGTTCTCGATCACTTCATTCCGGCGAAGGACATCGCCAGTGCAAACCAGGCGAAGATCAGCCGTGAGTTCGCCTACGAGCACGACCTGAAAAACTTCTTCGACGAAAAGGATATGGGGATCGAGCATGCCCTCCTTCCGGAGAAGGGACTGGTCGTCTCCGGCGACGTCATCATCGGGGCCGACTCCCACACCTGTACCCACGGAGCGCTGGGGGCGTTTTCCACCGGGATGGGAAGTACGGATCTCGCCTACACGATGATCACGGGCAAGAACTGGTTCAGGGTACCGGAAACGATCAAAGTCGTCTTCACGGGAAAACTGCGCCCCAATGTAACCGGGAAAGACCTGATCCTGGAAGTGATCAGACAAATCGGTGTCAGCGGTGCCCTCTACAAAGCCCTGGAGTTTACGGGTGATACGATCGACAGCCTACCGATGGATGACCGCTTCAGCCTCTGTAACATGGCCATCGAAGCGGGTGCCAAAAACGGCATTATCGCACCGGATGCGATCACCAAAGAGTTCCTGGCGGATAAAGATCTGGCTCGCGAACCGAAGTTTTTCCACTCCGACGCGGATGCCACCTACTGCCAGGTCCTGGAGATCGATGTAAATCAGCTCGAACCGGTCATCGCCTACCCGTTCCTGCCATCGAATGGCAAGCCGCTCTCAACGGCCGTAGCCGACGATATCAGGATCGACCAGGTCTTTATCGGAAGCTGTACCAACGGACGCCTTAGCGACCTGCGTATCGCCGCGGAGATCCTGAAGGGTAAAAAAGTGGCACGCCATACGCGGCTGATCATCACACCGGCGACCCAGAAGATCGCCCTGCAGGCGGAAAAAGAGGGCCTGACGGACATCTTTATCGAAGCCGGTGCCGTCTTCTCCAATCCTACATGCGGCGCCTGCCTGGGCGGCTATATGGGGATCCTGGGTGCAGGCGAGAAGTGTGTCTCCACGACAAACAGGAACTTCGTCGGCCGCATGGGCGACCGAAGCAGTGAAGTCTACCTGGCCAACTCCGCCGTAGCAGCGGCCAGTGCCATCGCCGGCAAGATCGCCGACCCCAAAGATATTTAGGACCCGCCGTGTTTGACCAGGAGCTCGTTGAAGAACTCAAGACCTTAAAAGTCCTCTACGTCGAGGATGAGCCGGATGTTCAAAACGCTCTTGCGTCTATTATCAAACGCCGAAGCGGGGAACTGATCCTCGCATCCAACGGTCAGGAGGGGTATGAGGCTTTTGTCGAGCACACCCCCGACCTGATCATCACCGACATCAAAATGCCGATCATGGACGGCCTGGAGATGTCCAAAAAGATACGGGAACACTCCCGGAGCGTTCCCATTATCATTACGACTGCCTTTAACGACACCAGCTTCCTCCTTGAAGCTATCGACACCGGGATCAACCAGTTTGTCCTCAAACCCATCGACAGCGAAAAACTCTTTGCGGCCATCATGCACTGTGTACGGGAAGTGACCTACGAGTCCCGTCTGGAAAAGAGCAACCTCGAGCTGACCAAAAACCTCAAGATGCTCACCGAATACAAAAACGCCGTCGAGGCGAGCTCCATTGTCTCCATCACCGACCCGGAAGGGAAGATCGTCGAGGTCAACGAAGAGTTCTGCAAGATCACCGGCTACAGCCGTGACGAACTCCTGGGGCAGACTCACCATATCATCAAATGCGACGATGAGAACTACGACCAGCAGAAGGGGATCAAGGCGGCAAAAAACCGAAAAGAGATCTTTAAGGGGCTGATTAAGAACCGCCGCAAAAACGGGGAGATCTTCTATGTCAACCTGACCATCGTCCCGATCCTCGACCAGAACCACGAGGTGATCGAGTATGTGGAACTGCGCAATAATGTCACCAAGCTGATCGAACAGATCTTTACCGACCCGCTGACGGGCTTTCCCAACCGTGCCGCACTCTCCAAGGATATCAATATCACCGACAACCCGGTGCTCCTGACGATCAACCTCGACTCCTTTAAGGATATCAACGACTTTTACGGCAATGCGGCCGGGGATACGATCCTCATCGAGGTGACGGCGATCCTGAACAACTTTATCCGTGATATCGCAAATGCCAAGCTCTACAAGCTCTCCAGCGATGAGTTCGCCGTCCTGCTCTCCGAAGCGAACCAGGAGGAGTGCCGGCTGCCGGAGACAATTAATAAGCTGATTGAAAAACACGAATTCGATATCAACGGCAACAAGATCAACCTCAGCGCCACCATTGGCTACAGCTTTACCAAAGAGAACATCATCGCCAATGCAGACATGGCCCTGAAATACGCCAAGACCCACCGTATCGACAGCATCAGCTTTGAGGACGTACCCTTTGTCGAAAAAGAGCATGAGAACAATATCATCTGGTCCAAAAAACTCAAAGAGGCGATCTACGGGGATAAACTCGTCCCCTTCTACCAGCCGATCATCGACAACGCAACGGGCAAGATCGTCAAGTATGAAGCCCTCATCCGGATGCTCGATGATGACCGTATCATCTCGCCGTTCCGTTTCCTAGACATCGCGGTCAAGGCAAAGCTCTATCATAAACTGACACGTATAATGATCGATAAGGTCTTCGAGACGTTCAAAGACAAGCCCTACAGCTTCTCGATCAATCTTACCGCCTCCGATGTCCTGAACGAAGAGACCAAGGGGTACCTCATCGAGAAGATCAAAGCGTGCGGTATCGCGGACCGTTTTGTCGTCGAGATCCTCGAATCGGAAGGGTTCGAACGCTACGACGAGATCAAAGCCTTTTTTGACGAGGTGAAGGCACTGGGCTGCAAGGTTGCCATCGACGATTTCGGCAGCGGCTACTCCAACTTCCAGCACCTCATCAACCTCAATGTGGACTTTATCAAGATCGACGGCTCCCTGATCAAAGGGCTTGTGGATGACCAAAGCTCACAGATCGTCACCCAGACGATCGCCATCTTTGCCAAAAAACTGGGGGCAAAGACCATTGCCGAATTCGTTCACAACGAAGCGGTCCAGAAGATCGTTCTGGATATGGGTATCGACTTCTCCCAGGGCTACCATTTCGGCGAACCTACACCCGACGTCGCCTGATCCTTACCTCATCTTTTTGATGTCTGTGATACCATCCCCTCTTCTTAAAGGGACGGTTTACTGAACGTCTGGTCCGTATCGATCTCCGTCAGAGGATACATCGTCGCATTGGTGTCGTTTACACCGTTCCCGGGGAAAACCCCGTAGTAGAGTTTGTCGTTCTCTTTGTGATAGATGTAAAAGACCGTCCCCTGGTACTCGGAAGCGTAGGTGATGATACCGAGCTGCCCGTCCGTTGCATTATTGTCCGACAGGTAGGCCGTGTAGGGAATGGAGGTATCGATCGTCACGTTCTTTGGCTTATACGCCATCGTCAATGTCGTGTCCACGAGGGTGTCATTGTCATCCGTACGCAGCTGTACCCCGCTGTCTATCGGATCATTGTTACCATCGACCCAGTCATACGGGTTGTCACCCAGTACGCTGTATGCGACCGGGGAGCTGTCGTAATCAGTGAAGGGCGTATCATCGTCCGAAAGGATATGGGTCCCTTTATAGACCGGGGCCCAAAAGACCCGGCGCATATCTGACCAGAGATCGTCGCTGTTGGCGATTATCACACGAAGATCATAATAGGGTTTCCCCACCGTCCCGTACCCCACATCGGTATTGGAAGCGGGGTTGTATACATACTTGCCGCTATACTGAGTGAGGGTGTCGGATGAGACCAGAAGATTGTTCTCCTGATACCCTGAATAGTCCGAGATGTTCCCGTCAAAGATCTTGATCACACTCCCGCTGGATAGACTGATCGTCAGGTAGTCGATGTGACTTGTAGGGTGGATCAGGTGAGCCACAGTCGGCGTCCCCGGTTTGGTCGTATTGAAGTTGGTTATATCAAAAGTCTCACGGTTGTTAAAGCCGTCATATACCCGGATCTGCATCGTCTTGTTAAGTGCCGGATACTCCCGTACTTCGATCCCGTCCGATTCAAAGGAGTTGAGGTTGGAGACAAACAGCGATGATGCACCCTGGCGCACCAACGCGTTCTTTTTCCCGTCAATAATCAGCTCTGCTCGGTAGACCGAAGAGGAGGTCGCAGCATCCAGGCCGTCGACGTTCACCGTCATCGTCTGATCAAAGTAGTTACTGACGCTTCCCGTCGCATTTTTTGCATAGGTAAAGTTATTATCCATAAAGTGATCGATCGAACCCGAATAGCTGATGGAATCGATACTGATCGTACTGGCTGCCTTAGTGGCAAGGTATGCCCAGTAGCCGCGGTTTCGGTTCATCTTATGCAGGCTAAAATTTTCTGACTTGTTATAGATGGACGGATCCATTGTCAGGTCGGAACTTTGCCAGTAGATATACCCACCCTGAAGCTGTCCGCCGTAGACATTTTCAACCGTCAGGTCCAAATCCGCAAGATCATAGGCCGGTGAATCGACGGTGAAGTCATCAACCTGCTGCGCCATATAATTGAGGTTATCATTTATCGGCGAGACGGACTTCGGCACCCCGATAGTAACGGCACCCGATGTCAGCGATGCCGCATCGATCGTCCAGTTGGTGACATTCCCTTCACTAAAAGTAAACAGCGGCCCGGCCGAGAGCTGAGGGATCGTAAATACTTCACGCACCGCACCGAAGACCGTCGCATTATTATCATAGCTGATGATATTGTACTGGTTGTCCGCCTCCCCTTCAATAATATTAAACTCCCTGAATGAATCCGATACCAGCATAAAACGGTCATTGGTCCCGTCAATGACATATCCCGAAACCCCGCTTAACGGCTCTTTTAGATTGATGTTTGCCACGGTAGAGGCCAGGTCACCGGCGACACTCGTAAAGGCGTTAAAGCCGTTGTCGCTGTAGACATAAGCCATCGTTGCCGTGCCGTTGCTCAAAAACTCGTAGGTACGTACGAATGTCGCATCCTTGAGGGTAAAACGTGCCGTTGAAGCGATCACGACCGTATCCTCGGTCCCGTCAAAATCGGTATCGATGGCGACGGCTCCGGCATCGCCGCTATTTGGAACATTGGCAAGCATATCCGTACTGATCGCTGCTGCTATATCGCTAAAAGTCGCTTCAGCTGAGATATCAATACTGAAGGTATTCCCATCAATATACCCGACTTCCAGCTTCCCTTTGCGCAAGCCGTCATTAGGAAGATCCAGCAGCAAGTCCCTGTTGATTTTGACTGCCAGCATATATTCATCTATCTGCTGAGTCGTTAGCATCGTATAGGTCGTACTTGGTGTCTCACTTGTCAATGAAGGAAAAAATGAGGTAGTTAGGGTACTATCACCGACCGTTTTATAAAGGTTGATTGTCGCGGTAGTCGCATTAACATCGATATTCTCATCTGACATCAGCAAAATTCCCGAAGCGGGATAGGTTGCGGGATATGCTCTTAAATTCCAATGACTGGAACCATTGCTGTCCATTATCTGGATGGCATTGTTGATATAGGCTGAAACATTAATATCGCTATTACATATGGATGTTGGGACAGTAATAATATCATGATGAAAAATACCGCGGCGTATAGAGATCCCTGAAGTATTATATGCAGTGGAATCAACAAAGATAGCACTGGAGTTATCCACTAAATAAGAGTCATCAAAGGAGAGAAGATTCCACCGCCGGTCCGTCATTGACTGGAATGTACTACTACCCTGGATCCCGCCTTCACCCAGGATCATACCCGGTGTAGTATTCTTGTTCGTATTGAGTTTGACCCAATAGCCCCGTCCCGCTTCCATTTCAGTAAAATCACTGACTCCGCTTCCTGAACGATAAAAATTCCACTGCTGATCCGCACTGCTCCATGAAAAGATCGTCAAGTTGGTATCAGGGTACGCACTCAGCTTTGTCATCTCCGATCCACCAGGATCGAAAGTATCCAGTCCGCTCAGGTTATTGTCACTGAGATTCATATCAAATATCTCGGTGATCTTGGTATAGGATTTGACGGCATTGAGAGTCAAGAGCTGCGGTTTGTCATAGGTCGATGCCGAAGAGAAGGTCCCCACATAGGTATTGCCGTCCCCCGTACTGATATAAAAAGGTTCCCCTTCATAATCGGACTGGTACTCGATCTTGATATTGGGTTTGGCACGTGTCCCGGCACTGGTCACATACATCGTATAGAGGCTGAGAGCGTCGTCTTTTAGCTTATATTGGTAGTTGATCTGGACTGCGGAGAGTTTGGGGTAGACCCCGTTTAGGATCTTGATCCCCAGGGTAGAGAGGGTGACGTCCCCGGTATCCGGGGTACTGATCGTATTGAGAGCGTTGGAACTGTTGCGGTCATAGGTCATATTGTCATCGGTATCGTTTGTATCTTTGAGCGTGGCATACGAGCCGTTACTGATAAACCCGACCTGGGAAGAACTGTCTTTATGGAAACCGTTGACTCCGACAAGCTGCCAGACATTCGGTGTGATCTCCACCTGGTAGGTCTTGGCGTTTATTACAGAGAAGAAGGCCAAAAAAAGAAAGATAAAACGTTTGATTCGCATTGATTGTCCCTCGCTAAAATCTAGGGACTAACCAGCAAAATCCATTCCAACTTTTTCGCAAAAACTATTCCAAAAACTCCTTTGAAACCGCCTCGGCCTCGATACGTACCCGTGCATCCACCAGTATGAATCTTTCCCCTCTTTCCACAGCATCCAGCGACGTGCTTTTCCCCCCTTTGATCACCTGGGCGGTATGGGGGAGCAGGCGGGTTGCCGGATCGGCATCATCCAGACGCTGCTGCATGACCTGCAGGCGGTACTCTTTTTGGGATAAAAACGCCTCCATACGCCCCTTCAGTTCACGCTTAAGCGGATGCAGCCCGCTTGCTTTCTGTTGGAGGTAAAAGCTGCGAAACTCCGTCATCCGCCGCCTGAGTGACTCCGCTTCCCGCTGCAGCATCTCGACCTTGGCACTCATCGAACGCGACTGCAGCATCTTGCGAAGATGCTCAAGCGCTTCGCCCTTTTTGGAAAGGTGGGTCCTCAGTGCCGTTTCGTAACGGTCCATTACCGTATCGATATAGTGAAGTACCTCCGCCTGGTCAGGCAACAGGATCTCCATCGCCGCACTGGGCGTCGCAGCCCTCTTGTCCGCAACAAAGTCGCTGATGACGAAATCCACTTCATGCCCCACGGCTGAGACGACAGGCGTCTTGGCATTATAGACGGCATCGGCAACAACCTCTTCGTTAAAGGCCCAGAGATCTTCGATGCTACCGCCACCGCGGCCGATAACGATCACGTCATACCCCGCCGCATCGGCCCGTGCTATGTTGGCGGCAATGGAAGGTGCCGACGCCTCACCCTGGACGATCGTATTGTAAAGGGTGATCTGCAGCAGGTTCCACCGCTTGCCAGCGACTTTGAGCATATCCTGGATCGCGGCCCCGGTCGCGGAGGTGATGACGGCGATCCGCCTGGGAAGCCTTGGCAGCGTTTTTTTCCGGTTCTCTTCAAAATAGCCCTTGGATGCCAGCTTCTTTTTAAGCTGTTCGTAGGCGACGGCCAGGGCACCCTCCCCGGCGGGCATGGCCGTAAAGCAGTTGAGCTGGTAATCCCCCCGCGGGGTATAAACGCTTACACCCCCCTCACAGACAAGGTGCATCCCCCGTTCGATCCGGAATTTCAGCCGTGCGGCATTGCCGCGGAACATCACGCACTTGATCGAAGACTTTTCATCTTTTAGCGAAAAATAGACATGGCCGCTGGTATGATAGGTGACATTGGAGACCTCCCCTTCCACACTGACGCGCTCAAAGGTACTCTCCAGGATCGCTTTGATCTGGTTATTCAGGTCCGAAACCGTCACCGTCCGCATCTACCCGTTCCTTTTAAGCGCAAGGATCGTCACATCGTCCTCGGTCTTTTTATCCTGCAGGGCCGCTATCACCTGGTTGTAGACCCCCTCGTCATGCAGCATCATCTCCGGTGTACACGACTCGCAGATACTGTGTTCCTCTTCGATCAGACCGTCACTGTAGACAAGGAGCTGATCAAACGACTCCACTTCCACGTGGTTGATCACGATCGACTGGGAAAAATTGAGGATGGGGAGGGAGTTCGCCTTCAGCGGGATCACCCGTGTACCGTCCCGCAGCATGGCAGGATACATCCCCCCGATGGAGTAATCCATCCGTTTGCCGTCGGCCGCTATATGAAAGATCGAGTAGGAGAGCTGCTCCTCCTCGTCGAGGATCTCGCGCAGCGCTTCCAGCAGCCGCTGCCCCAGCTCTTCCAGGCTGTTGGTGTAGCCGATAAACTGACGGATATGGGCCGCCACGGCGAAGGTGGTCAGGGAGGGTAGAATCCCGTGCCCCATCCCGTCGATCAGGTAGGCGACAATGCTGCCGTCCTCTTTTTTATGGACCGAATAGCTGTCCCCGCTAAGAATATCGGCCGCCTTGTAAAAACAGTTGACCGACCAGATCCTGTCCTCTTTTAATTCGTTGACCACGATGTTTTTCTGTTTTCTCCGTGCTTTTTTCTGCTCTACGACATGGTACTGGTTGATCTTTCTGAGCTCGCGGTTGAGCAGGCGTGATCTGCGGATATGCTCGATGTTCTCGATATTGAGGTAGATGCGGCTGAAAAACTCCTCGTTGGAGAAGGGTTTTTTAATATAGTCATTGGCACCGAACTTGAGAAAACGCGATGCGATCCCCTCCTCCTCGTTTGCCGAGAGGACGATCACCGCGACCGCATCCTTTTTAAACTTCCGCCTCAGCACCTTGGTGAAGGAGAGACCGTCCATTTTCGGCATATTGTAATCGGTAAGCACCATTTTGATATCGGGATTGTTTTCAAGTACCTTAAGCCCCTCTTCCCCGTCCGAGGCGGTATGGATGTCAAACAGGTGAAGTTCCATAAGGCGGGAGACATAGCTGCGGAAGGTCTTGGAGTCGTCGACGACAAGGACTTTGATCTTCCGGTTTCTGTGGATACGTCCCAGCAGGTTGACCGCGTAGGCGATATCCTCGTTACTCTCTTTGATCACATAATCGACGATATTCTTTGAGGAGATATGATCCTTAAAAGCCTTGTCGTCACGGCTGGTCAGGACGATGGAAGGGATCGCCTTTGCAAGGGTCAGATCAAGGACCTCCCCGTTCTCCCCGCCGGGGACCACCATGTCCAAAATGGCTGCAAAAAAGCGTCCGTCCTCCAACGCTTTAACAGCATCGTCGTAGGTGTGTACGATAACGGGCTCGAAGTCACCCAGCTGGCGTACCTTCTGATTAAGGACGAATGAGAAGAGTTTGCTGTCTTCAACAATCAGGACTCTTTTCACCCGTT
Source organism: Campylobacterales bacterium (assembly GCA_050297855.1). Lineage (GTDB taxonomy): Bacteria > Campylobacterota > Campylobacteria > Campylobacterales > SZUA-545 > SZUA-545. The sequence goes on along the minus strand of JBNKTC010000010.1, from coordinate 265,157 downwards.
CCCCTTTGCCTTTTTAAGCTTCTACGCCGGGCTTTCGCATGATAAAGAGCGTCGAGATCTCGAAGCTGTAGCCTTTGATGAAGCTCTCCTCGAAACCGGCCGCCTCCATCTCCTCTTTAAGCGCCTTGGTGGTTTCGAAGGCTTTGATGGAGTCAGGAAGATAGGTATACGCATCGGAGTGGCGCGAGATGATCTTCCCGATGAAGGGGATCATCTTCTGCATATACCACTTGGTGAACATCCCGAAGATATTCTCCTTCTCGGGCTTCGTAAACTCCAGGACAGCCAGGATCCCTCCCGGCTTCAGGACACGGTAAAACTCATGCCAAGCCGCCTGACGCTCGACGACATTGCGGATGCCGTAGGAGATACTGATAAAATCGGCTGCGCCGTCATCCAGGGGTATCTCGGTCGCCGTCCCTTCGATAAAACGGGCATAATCGATCTTCTCTTTGGCCACGGCCAGCATCCCGACAGAAGGGTCCACGCCGACAAACTCACCGACCCCATACCCTGTCTTTTTCGACGCTTCGCTCCAGAAATGGATCATATCACCCGTACCGCAGGCAACATCCACGATCCGCTCCACCTCTTTATCATAAAGATTAAAACACTTCCGGCATGCGATCTGCCGCCAGCGCCGGTCGATCCCGAAACTGAGCAGCCGGTTTAAGAGATCATACGTGGGTGAGATCTCGTTAAACATGGAGATGATTTTTTCTTGTTTGTTCATACCGTTTACCTTAGTTGAGTTACTTTCGTTTTCCCCATTTTGATAATCGAGGAGGCGGCCTGTTCGGTCAGACCGTCAGGCGTATAGACGACAACGTCGCAGACCCCTTCGGCCCACTCCTGCTCGAACCCGTGACCGCTGCGGTTGGCGCTGGTAGAAAGGCTCCATCCCTGCCGGTCCAGGAAATCGGCATACACGCCCTCCGATACAAGACGCCGTGCGATCCCGTCCGGATAGACAAAGGTGGTCCGTTTTGCCCGCCGCACTTTCTTACGGAGTGCCTTGGGAACCCGGCACTCCCTGACAAGTCTCTTAAGTGATGCTACCGTTTTCAGGTAGGGTTTTCCGCTGGGGCGCCCTTTGATCCGGTCGAGGGCTTCACTGCTTTTGGAGGCAAAGCCGACCGTCGTATCGGTCTGTATCAGATAGACCGGGGCCTTACGTTCCATGTCAGCCCAGGTAGTCCTGCAGGGCTTTTGGCGTCATCTCGTCATGGTGGCGTACCTCTTTGATCGCCTCGACCGTTGCGTGACCCGCTGCGATCGTCGTAAAGTACGGGATATTGTTCCGGATGACCGCCTGGCGCAGCTTCTTCGCATCCTCTTTGCTGGAGCGGTTATCACTGGTATTGATCACAAGATCGATATCGCCGTTGGTGAGCATATCCTCGACATTGGGGCGTCCCTCACTTACCTTGAGGACCTTCTCTGCTTCAATACCGCCCTCTTCCAGGACTTTCTGTGTCCCGCCCGTTGCAACGATGTTAAAGCCCAGTTCCCTGAATGCTTTGCCCAGCTCCGCAGCATGGGGTTTGTCCAGGTCGCACAGGGACATGAAAAGTGTCTTCTCCGTCGGGATCTTGTTAAAGGAGGCGAACTGCGCCTTGGCGAATGAGAGACCGAACTTGTTGCTGATCCCCATAACCTCACCCGTCGACTTCATCTCAGGCCCCAGGATCAGGTCGCTGCCGGAGAGTTTGTTGAACGGGAAGACCGCCTCTTTGACGGCGACCAGGTCTTTGAGCTTCGGTTTAAGAACCGAACCGTTATCGACCACTTCCGTCAGCTTGTACTGGCTGAGTGCATCCCGCAGCTTTTCACCCCACATGACCCGTGTCGCCACCTTGGCCAGCGGCATACCCGTCGCCTTGGAGACAAACGGCACGGTCCGCGATGCCCGGGGATTTACCTCGATGACGTAGATGCTGTTCTGGTGAATGGCGTACTGTACGTTCATCAGACCACGGACCCCAAGACCCAGGGCCATCGTCTTGGTCTGCTCTTCGATCTTGGCGATCATCTCGTCGCTGATACTGACAGTAGGCAGAGAGCAGGCGGAGTCACCGGAGTGGATCCCCGCTTCCTCGATATGCTGCATGATCCCGCCGACATAGACATCTTCGCCGTCGGTGATGGCATCCACATCCAGTTCGATGGCACGGTCGAGGAACTTGTCGACCAGCAGGGGCGCCTCGGAACTGACTTCGACCGCCTCGTCGACGTAAAGTTTTAGTTCCTCTTCGTCATAGACCGTCCGCATCCCGCGTCCACCAAGAACGTAACTTGGTCGGACAAGTACCGGGTACCCGATCTCTTTGGCGATCTCGAATACCTTCTCTTTGGCCGTCGCCGTTCCGTTGGCCGGCTGGAGGAGGTTGTTCATCGTCAGGAAGTCGGCAAACTTCTCACGGTCTTCGGCCAGGTCGATCACCTTGGCCGGTGTCCCGATGATCTTCGCCCCCATGGCACAGATCGATTTGGCCAGTTTAAGCGGGGTCTGTCCCCCGAAGTGGACGATGATCCCGTCGGGTTCTTCCGTTTCGATGACGTTCCGGACCCGCTCGAAATCGATCGGTTCGAAGTAGAGGATATCACTCGTATCGTAGTCGGTGGAGACCGTTTCGGGGTTACAGTTGTACATGATCGTCTTAATCCCCATCTCGTTCAGGGCGAAGGAGGCATGGACACAGCAGTAGTCGAACTCGATCCCCTGTCCGATCCGGTTGGGCCCGCCCCCGATGATCAGGACTTTCTTATTCTCTTTGTCCGTCACTTCGCTCTTTTTATAGAAATTGGACGTGGAGTAGAGGTACGGGGTAAGCGCCTTGAACTCTGCCGCACACGTATCGACTTCGTTATAGGTAAACTCGACCCCGTTGTTTTTACGGGCATTGTAGATGTCGTTTTCATTCAGGTGCATCCCATCCTGCGCATTGATCAGCTTGGCGATCATGGCATCGGAGAAGCCCGCTTTTTTCACATTAGAAAGCAGCTCTTTGTTGTTAAGGATCTCCAGGTCGATCTCCCGTTCGAAGGCGACGATCTCGTCGATCTGGGCCAGGAACCACGGATCGATCTTACAGAGTTCGAACACCTCTTCGCAGCTCATACCGCGTCGGAAACACTCGGCGACATAGAGCAGCCGCTTGTCGTTGGGGCGACGCGTCTCTTTTTTGATCAGGTCGATCTCCCCCTCCATCTTCTCAAAACCGGTCAGGCCGGTTTCCAGGGAGCAGAGTGCTTTCTGGACCGACTCTTTGAATGTCGCCCCGATGGCCATGACTTCGCCGACCGATTTCATCGATGTCGTCAGGGTCGAATCGGATGCCGGAAACTTCTCGAATGTAAAGCGCGGGATCTTGGTCACGATGTAGTCGATCACCGGTTCGAAACTTGCCGTCGTACCGGTAATGTCGTTTTTGATCTCGTCCAGTGTATAGCCGACAGCCAGCAGCGTCGCCACTTTGGCAATCGGATACCCCGTCGCCTTGGAGGCCAGGGCGGAGCTTCGGGAGACCCGCGGGTTCATCTCGATGACGATCATCCGGCCCGTTTCGGGGTTGACGGAGAACTGAACATTGGAACCGCCCGTATCGACACCGATCTCTCTCAGGATCGCGAAGGAGGCGTCCCGCATCTTCTGGTACTCTTTGTCCGTCAGTGTCAGAGCGGGAGCGACGGTGATGGAGTCGCCCGTGTGGACCCCCATCGGGTCGACGTTTTCGATGGAGCAGACGATAATACAGTTATCGGCTCGGTCACGGATGACCTCCATCTCGTACTCTTTCCAGCCGAGCAGCGACTCTTCGACAAGGATCTCCGTAATGGGGCTGGCTTCAAGACCCTTTTTCGCCAGGTCCTGGTACTCTTCGATGTTGTAGGCGACACCGCTTCCCCCGCCGGCGAGGGTATAGGAGGCCCGGATGATGATCGGGAACCCGATCTCCTTGGCCGCCTCCATCGCTTCGTCCATGTTATAGGCATAGCGGCTCTGGGGGAGGTCCATGCCGATTTTCAGCATCGCCTCTTTAAATGCCTGGCGGTCTTCCCCTTTTTTGATCGCTTCGGGGTTTGCCCCCAGGAATTTAACGCCTCCCAGCATCCCCTTCTCATGCATCTTCATTGCGACGTTCAGGGCGGTCTGTCCCCCCATTGTCGGCAGGATGGCATCGATCTTTTCATCTTTGATGATCCGCGCGATTACATCTTCGTGGATCGGTTCGATATAGGTTCTATCCGCAAATTCGGGATCGGTCATGATCGTCGCGGGATTGGAGTTGATCAGGATAACCCGGTACCCCTCTTCTTTGAGCGTCTTGGCAGCCTGGGTACCGGAGTAGTCAAACTCGCACGCCTGACCGATGATGATCGGGCCCGAACCTATCAGCAGAATATTTTTTATATCGTCACGTCTTGGCATTCTTCTCTCTCTATTTGGTTTCTTCTATTACGTAAAAATAACTTGGATTGAGCGTATTAAAATAGGGCTCGATCACCGCTTCCCTGTAGGCGTGGACGGTACGGACATCCTTGACCGTACCCACCTTTATCCCGGCAAAAAAGATACCGTCAAGCCCGCTGGTCATTACCTCGTCGCCGACGGCGATGTTCATCCAGGAGGGGATATATTTGACCACCATCTCCCGCGAGTTTTTACCCATTACGATGCCCGGAGCTTTCTGTTTGCCCACATATACGGCATAGGAACATTTGGGATCGCCGTTAAGAAGGGCAAGTGCCGAACCCTTCTCGCCTCCGGCGATAATCCCTGCAGTTTTGTTATTATACAATAATCCGTAGATCTTTGATGCGTTGTAGTCGTCAAAATCGACCCACAGTTTTTGAAAATAGGGAAGCTTGGCATACGCAGTGACGCGTACGACGGTCAGTTTGGGCGAGTAACCCTTTTCATACGCTTTGAACTTTCCGAGTTCGACGATCTCATTGGCAAAACCGCTGAGCATCAGCGACTCTTTTTTAAGCGCTTCATTCTCCGCGCTCAGCTTTTGGATCGTCTCCGCCTGTTCGAAATGGCGGTCGATGGAAGCGGCAATACTCTCTTTAATATTCAGATAACCGGTCTTGATGCGGTCACTGAGGTAGAACATCGGGGTATTGGATAATACACCCGATTTGAATACCGTCACGACGATCGCGACAATAAAGAGAAGTACCAGCCCTTTTTTAATCATACGCTATTTGTTGCAGCAGTTCGATCTCTTCGAGTACTCTTTCTGTACCTTTTGCGACCGCCAGAAGCGGCTCCTCGGCGATATAGACCGGCAGTTTGATATCTTCGGAGAAGTATTTATCCAGTCCTTTAAGCAGTGCACCGCCCCCCGTCAGGACGATCCCGTTCTCGACGATATCCGCAGCCAGGTCCGGAGGCGTGATCTCCAGGACGTCTTTAAGGGCGTGCATCATGTCTTTAAGCGGCTCTTCCAGCGCTTCACGCGCTTCGTCGCTTGTTAACTCGATGGTGCTCAACAGACCGCTGATCTGATCCCGACCTTTAACGAAGATGGAGAGCTTCTCTTTCGGCGGAACGGCGTTCCCGATCTGCATCTTGATCTCTTCACCGGCACGTTCACCGATCAGGAGGTTGTATTTACGCTTGAGGTAGTCGACGATGGCCATATCCATCTTGTCCCCGGCAACCCGGATCGACTTGGAGATAACCAGACCGCCCAGGGAGACGACACCGATCTCCGTCGTACCCCCACCGATATCGACGACCAAAGAACCTTTCGGCTCTTTGACCGGAAGCCCGGCACCGATTGCTGCGGCCATCGGCTCTTCGATCAGGAATACCTCACGGGCACCCGCGCTCATCGCAGACTCTTTAACCGCTTTTCGCTCGACCTGGGTCAGACCGTAAGGGACACAGATCACGATCCGTGGTCGGATAAACGCTTTTCGTTTATGGACCTTCTCGATAAAGTAACGGATCATTCTTTCCGTCATATCGAAGTCGGCGATGACCCCGTCACGCATCGGTCGGACCGCCATGATGTTGCCCGGCGTCTTACCGACCATCTCTTTGGCCTTCTTACCCACGGCCAGGATGTTCATCCGCCCCATGCTGTCACGCTGTACCGCTACGACGGAAGGTTCGTTGATCACGATCCCCCGCATCTTGACCATGATGATCGTATTGGCCGTACCCAGGTCGATCGCCATATCGCTTGAAAACATTCCAATCAGTTTGTCTAATACCATTTATTTTCCTTATGCACTTTTTTCAACATTCGAGAGTTTAACCAACAACGGTTCTTTTTTGTCTTCGATACACTCCTTGGTAAGGATGACTTCATAGCCCTTGAGTTCGGGAAGTTCATACATCGTCTCAAGCAGGACGTTCTCCATGATAGAGCGCAGACCCCTTGCACCGGTCTTGCGTTTTAACGTCATCTCGGCGATGGCCTGCAGCGCATCTTCGTTAAAGGTCAGTTTTGCTTCGTCCAGCTGGAACAGTTTCTCATACTGTCTGACCAGGGAGTTTTTCGGTTCCGTCAGGATGCGGACCATATCCTCTACATCCAACTCTTTAAGCGTGGCCGTTACATGGAGCCGCCCGATAAGCTCCGGGATCAGGCCATAGCTGACCAGGTCATCGGGCTCGAGGTGGTCGAGCACGTTGCTCTTCTCTTTCTGTCCCCGTTTCTCCTGGTTAAAGCCCAGCACGTTGCCGCCCAGACGCCGTTCGATGATATCTTCCATCCCTTCGAACGCCCCGCCGGCAATAAAGAGGATATTGGTCGTATCGATCTGGATAAAATCCTGGTTGGGGTGCTTGCGCCCCCCTTTTGCAGAGATATTGACCACGCTGCCTTCGATGATCTTGAGCAGCGCCTGCTGGACCCCTTCGCCGCTGACATCGCGGGTAATGGAGCGGTTTTCGCCAAGTCGGGCGATCTTGTCGACCTCGTCGATAAAGACGATCCCCTTCTGGGCTTTCTCCACGTCGCCGTCGGCTGCCTGGAGCAGTTTTGTCAGGATGTTCTCCACATCTTCTCCGACATACCCCGCTTCGGTCAGGCTGGTCGCGTCGGTAATGGCGATAGGCACATCCAGGAACTTGGCCAGGGTCTGGGCGATCAGCGTCTTCCCGCTTCCCGTCGGTCCGATCAGCAGGACGTTGGATTTGGCGATATCGGTCTCGTCCTCTTCCTTGACCTGCTTGAAGATCCGTTTGTAGTGGTTGTACACGGCAATGGAGAAGACCTTTTTGGCGTGATCCTGGCCGATGACATACTCGTCCAGGATCGATTTGAGCATCTTCGGTGAGAAGGTGTCGAAATCGATCTCCACCTCCTCCTCGATATTCTCACCCATCATCATCTTATACGCTGCCATGACGCAGTGCTTACAGATATAGGCTTCGTGTCCCGCGATAATCGGGTTTTCGGCGCTCTCGCTGGCACCGCAGAAACTGCATTTTTTAGTCTGCATCGGTATCTTCCTTTACTCTCTCAAACGGGATACCGCGTTTGGAATTGATAATAAATTCGCACATCTTTTTCGTATACTCGTCCGCTGACCCATCCAGAAGCGACTGCGCCGCCTCTTTGAGCGGCCGGCCTGAACGGAACAGGGCTTTGTACGTCCCCTTGAGTGTTCTGGCCGCTTCACTGCCGAGGTTGCGTTTCAGCCCGATCAGGTTGAGGCCCCGGACATTCGCACGGTTCCCTTCGGCCAGGACATACGGTGGAATATCCTGGGTAATCGCCGAGGCCGCGCCGAGCATACAGTAAGATCCCACATACACGAACTGGTGGACTCCCGTCATGGCACCGAAAACGTTCTTGTCGCCGATGGTCACATGCCCGGCGATATTGGTCGCGTTGGCCATGATGTTGCCGTTGCCGACAATACTGTCGTGTCCGACATGGCAGTAGGCCATGATGTAGTTATCATCCCCGATCACCGTTTTTTTATGGGAGAAGTGGGTCCCCAGACTGATCAGGACATACTCTTTGATCTGGTTACGGTCCCCGATGATCAGTTCGACCTTCACACTCTTGTCATGGCCGATGGACTGGGGCATCTCCCCCAGGACCGAATAGGAGCCGATCTCGCAGTCGCAGCCGATGGTCGTATGGTTATAGATACAGGCACCGTTTTTGATCACGGTGTTATCCCCGATCTTCGCATGACGGCTGACAAAAGCAAAAGGCCCGATCGTGACATTCTGACCGAGTGTCGCACCATCCTCGACGATGGCGGTTGGATGGATCGTTGCCACTATTTGTCCACCACCATCGCTTTAAGTTCGGCTTCGCTGGCCAGTTCGCCGTCGATATACGCCTTGCCGTCAAAAACCCACATAGGCCCGCGGTTTTTCTTGATCGTGATCACATACTCCAGACGGTCGCCCGGTTTGACCGGTTTTTTGAATTTTGCACCGTCGATACCCGTAAAATAGAAGACCTTGCTTTTAATCGCTTCTTTGTCTTCGGTCTGGGAGAAGGCGAGGATCCCTCCTGCCTGCGCCATCCCTTCGAGGATCATGACACCGGGGTAGATAGGGTGGCCGGGAAAGTGGCCCTGGAAAACCGGTTCGGCGATGGAGACGTTTTTGTACGCTTCGATCTTAACGCCCGGTTCGATCGTCGTTACACGGTCAACGAGCAAAAATGGATATCTATGGGGTAAAATTTCTTGAATCTGAGTCACATCAAGCATAAAACTTCTAGCCTTTGGATAAATTTGTAAATTTTAACTTAATGTGACTAAAAACTCTCTTGTATCCTCGTAAAAAACGCTGTCACAGAAGATTTCGTAGCGTTCGTATCCCGTCGTATCGATGACGATCAAAGGGGCATATCCCGCCGGGTCGGAGACAAACGCCGATTTGATACGCAGCAGCTGCTCATACGCGGGCGGGGAGTAGACCAACGCCTTGACATCCGCGTACTTGGTTCCTGCGATCCTGTTAAATGCGGCGATATCAATTATTTTTATATTTTCACGGCTGAGGTAGGTCGTATCCCGGTGGACAAAATCGACCCGTGCCTTCTCCTTTTTCCGCACCAGTCTGGCACCGGGGAAAAAAAAGGAGGGGATCACCTCTCCGTCGGCTTTGAGATAGCCCCTGAGCAGACGGCTGTTTAAAAAACGCTCCCGGATGATCCGGTAGGGTACGCCCTGCTCTTCCAGGATAATTCGCTCTTCATAGAGCCGAACCCGTTCTTCGATACTTCCCGGGAGCACCGTGTTGCCGAGGGGTGAGAAGAGCTCGCTTGCCGCCCTGCCCTGGCTCTGGCGCTGATCGTTCAGTGCAAAAAGACAGCCGCAGTAGTTCTGGTGATAGTTCTTCTCCTCTTTGGAGAGGGCAAACTGCGCCTGGGTCCCGCCCCCTTTGCGGAAATCCTCCACGACAAAACGGACACCGTACCGTTTTTCCAGTGAGCGGGATACTTTTTCCAGTGTCGAAAAATCCTTTTTCGGACTCATGAGCAGCGTCGTCGTTACCGTCTCCAGGCCCAGTTCCACGGCCTTTTTGGCACTCGCCTCGAGCCGGTCGTCAAAACAGATCGTACACCGTTTCCCCTTTTCAGGCTCGTGCTCGAACCCCCTGACCGCTTCGAGCCACCCCTCATAGTCATAGGGGCCTTCGACAAACTCCACCCCCAGGCGCTCGCAGCTGCGCCTGGCATCGATCATACGCAGGTAGTACTCGCTGTAGGGGTGGATGTTGGGATCGTAAAAGAAGCCCACGATCCTTTTGTCCGGATAGTGCTCCTTGAGCTTCCTGATATAGTAGGCGCTGTCGACCGAGCAGCAGATATGTACCAGCATCGTCTCCCCTATACCGTGATGGTGAACATCGCACCGCCCTCGATGTTTTCAGCCGTGATCGTCCCCTGCATGTTGCGTTCGATGATCATCTTGGACATATAGAGCCCGATCCCGGTCCCTTCGGCCTTGTGCTTGGTCGTAAAGTACGGTTCGAAGATCTTTTCCATGATCTCTTCGGGGATCCCGCCGCCGTTATCCGAGATCCTGACCCGTGTCCGGCCGCTGCCGTCCTTATCGACGACGACACGGATCCGCTTCTGCTTCTCTTCACATCGTTTGAGTGCATCCTTGGCGTTGTTGATCATATTGAGCAGCACCTGGGAGTACTCGTTCAGAAACCCGTGGATCGTACTGTCCTCGATGATCTCGGTTTCCAGGGTGATGAAGTTGTTTTTCAGACTTGCCTCGATGATCGGTACGGCATCTTCCAGCGCCTCGGTGACCGTGAAATCGACCTTTTTTTTATCGGGTTTGAAAAAGTCTTTAAAATCGTTGATCGTATTGGACATCTTCTCGATCACGCGCATCGACTCTTTGACGCTTTTATTCAGGTACTCCTCGTTCAGTTCCCCGAAGTTGTATGCATCGGCGATATCCTGGATCTGCAATCCTAGGGTGTTAAGAGGCTGGCGCCACTGGTGCGCGATGTTCCCGATCATCTCGCCCATGGCCGCCAGTTTGGACTGCTGGATCAGGATCTGCTCCTGCTCCATCCGCTTGGCGATCTCCTGGCTGACCATCACCTCCAGCTGGTTTTTGTACTCCTCCAGTTTCCGCTGCGCCTCTTTGATCTCGCTGATGTCGTGGTTGACCCCCACAAAAGCGACGAGCTCCCCGCTTTTATCGAGTACGGGCTGTGCTTTGCTGACGAGTGTTTTTACCGCGCCCGTCGAGGTGACGATCCGGTATTCGATCTCCCTGGACTGGCGTTTTTCCAGTGCCGTTTCCATCGCTTTTGCCACCATCTCCCGATCCGCTTCATGCACAAAATCCAAAAACGTATCCTGCCCAAGGGAGATGGAGCCGGGTTTGACATCATACAGCCGGTAGGTCTCGTCCGACCAGAAGACCTTGCCGGTTGTAAGCTCCATCCGCCAGCTCCCTACTTTGGCGATCCGTTGCGCTTCATTAAGATCTTTTTCACTTCTTCGCAAAGCCGCTTCCCTGTTTTTGATCGTATCGGCCATCTCGTTAAACGAATGAAAAAGCGTCTCCAGTTCATCCCCGCTTTTGAACCCCTTCAGCGGCCGGTACTCGCCGGCCTTGATCCCCTCCACGGCTCCGACAAGCTGCCTGAGCGGATCGAAGATCGAACGGCGCATGATCAGCAGGGTCAGGGGAGCGGCCACCAGTGCCGCGACAAAGAGGATGACCAGGAGATATTTCCGTGTCTCGTTCAGCTCGAAGAAGAGTTTCTCTTTGCTGTACCCGGCAATAAAATAGATCATCCCGTTAAGCGAGGGGAAAAGATGGGCATGCATAAAATACTCCGGGGTCTCTATCAGGGTATTATCATGCCGGTCCAGTGCCTCGTCCACCAGCATCCGTGAGCGCTGGACCCTCTCATCGATCGGGACGTTCACCAGGGTCCCCACGAGGTTTTTACCGTCGACGCTAAAGGAGAAGTCTGCCGGCATCGTCAGGGCAAGCTTATCAATATAGCGCCGGTCAAACCGTTTGGCAAGGCTCAGGTACCCCACTGAAATACTCTTTCCGCTCGTAAAACGGCGCGGGATCGTCCGCAGGTAGCTGATCGTAAAATCCTCTTTACCACGGATATAGTTGATCTCTCCGGCATTAAGGATATAGTTCTCCCGCTGCTTGATCCCCTTCAGGTTGGGACGGAATTTTTTCGGAAGCGGGATCTTCTTCCATCCCGGATCGTTCTCAAACCGGCGGTAGACAATCCGGTTGCCTCTGTCATCATAGGAGACAAACCCCTGGTAATAGTCGTTTCCCTCATTGCCTGCGAAACACTCCAGTTCCCCTTGGTCACTATAGACGGCACCGTAGTCGCTCAAAGAGAGCTTGGCCATTTTCATCAGCTCTTCGGAGAGCTTCTTCTTCTCGGTATCAAAGATGATCGGCTTGTAGTGTTCACGGTCCTGGTACCGGCTGATCATATTGACCGAGGAGATGATTCCGGGGCGTTTGGCGAAGATCATCCCCTCACGGTTGAGGTCCTCTTCTGTCGTTTTCAGTTCGGCCAGGAGAAGACGGAACGAATGGGTGGTCGCTCCTTCGGCGCTTTTGGTGTGGATCGCCTTGACAAAATAGTCCAGCGCAACGCCGGCAACCACCAGGGTAACGGTAATCGATAATACCACCAGCAGGATCAGTTTGGTCTTGATAGCGAAACGTTTGGGTGTCATTGCTCCTCACTTGCGAGGAAGCGGTCGCTAAAGAGGGGCGCAAGGGGGACATCCCGGATCAGGATCCTGTTTTTAAGGAGGTTCTCTTTGACCTTTCCGACCGCAGCGACAATCCCGGGGGATTTCGAAGCGAGCATCCGGAGGTTTTCCGAATAGGTCGGGAAATGCAATGAACGATAGCTCGCCTCAAAAAGCGAGGCCCCGATCGATTCGTAGCCTGCCATAACGGCAAACGCCCGCTTGGGGTTGTTGCGGATATACGCCTGGGCCCTAAACCATCCCCGGACAATCGCCCGGACTTCCGCGGGGTGATTAAGTGCAACATCATTGCGGATGACCAGGACGTCAAGAATCTCATTGGGGATCTGACTGCTGTCAAAAAGCGTCGTCCCCCCCGCTTCCAGAAGCCGTCCCTTGACCGGTTCGAAGGTCACGACCGCATCCACGCTTCCCTTGAGGAAGACCTTCTCATGGTTTTTATAGGCGACGGGATAGATCTCCAGGTCCGTCAGCTCCAGCCCCGGCGTCAGCTCGATCGCCCGTGTCAGGACATACGCCCCCAAAGCACCCGCTTCGACCCCGATCCGTTTTCCCTTCAGCGCCTGCATCGAATCGATCCCGCGCTGTGCGATGATCGCATCCCCGCCGTCGGATATATCCAGAAGCAGGAAAACCGTGATCTGCGGCATCTCCTGCGCCAGCCGCAGTACCTCGTCCATCGTCAAAGCGGCGGCATCCAGGATACCGCTCTTGAGCGCCTTGACCGTATCGGTATTGGAGTGGACCCGGATCAGCTGCGGCGGCATGTCGCCGTAGAACTCCAGCTCTTCGGCCAAAAAGAGCGGCTCATATCCGGGCCAGCTGTTGAGTGCCATCTTTATCTGGTACTCGGGTTTTTCCGAACACCCGGTAAGATAAAAAACCGACACGACAATCAACATGAACCGCACCATGCTTATCCTTTAAAAGATCGGACGGTAACGCTCCGCATTTTTCGGCGTTACCATAACTGAATCTATTATAACCTCTTTTTCTATCGTTTTCCCGTCCAGGATCTTCCGTACCGCCAGGGCACCCTCGCCGCCCGCCGTGGGATAACTGAACGTGGCATCCAGATCGCCCGAACGCAGCAGCTCCAAAGCGGCGGCAGTAAAATCGATCCCGGTGATCACCAGTTTTTTCGGATCGATGCCGTGGGCCTTTATGGACATGACGGCTCCCATGGCCATGGAGTCGCTCTGGGCATAGACGGCGTCGAATTTCACCCCCTGGTTCAAGAGCTCTTCGGTCTCTTTGATCGCGTCGCCGCTGAGGTAGTTGCCGGTACGTTCGATCACGCGGATCTTCGGATAGTCGCCTATCACGCGCATAAATCCGCGGGTCCGCTCCAGTGCCGTCGTGGCACCCGGTACCCCCTTAAGCATCAGCACCGTCCCTTTACCCCCCAGCTTACCGGCGATAAAACGGCCGCTCATGCGTCCGATGGCAAAATCGTCCGCATGGCAGAATGCCGAAAAATCCCGGCTGTTGATCCCGCGGGAAAGGAGCACGACCGGGGTGCCGCGCCGGTAAATAGAGGAGAGCACCGGCGTCATCGCCTCCGCATCCCTCGGGCTCGTCACCAGCACATCCACCCCCATCTCCGCCATCTCTTCGATATTGGCGATCTGGCGTGCCGTACTCCCTCCGCTTTCGACCACCTTCAGGGTAATGTCGGGATAGTGTTCAAGCGCGGCTTTGAACTGCTCGACCTGGGCGATACGCCATCTGTTCTTCATGCTGTCCTGTACGAAGCCGACGACATATTTTTTCTCTCCGGCACCCAGCATCAACGATACCAGTAGTATGATCACAGCAGCACGCATGGACACTCCTTATTCGGTTATCTCTTTTTCTGGGTTACCCCTCTTGCAGGGAGTAGAGCAGCTTGATCTCCTCGGCCCAGATCGTCTCGTCGATCGTCTCGAGCACCATGGGGATCTCCTCCATCCGCGGATCGTTCATAATAAACCGGAAGGGGTCGACCCCCAGCTTCCCTTTCCCGATACTGTCGTGGCGGTCGACCCGGCTCCCAAGATCGGGTTTGGAGTCGTTGAGGTGCATCCCGCGAAGATACTTCGCCCCGACGAGTCGGTCGAATTCGCCCATGGTCGCGTCGTATGCCTCTTTGGTGCGCAGATCGTACCCGGCGGTAAAGGTGTGGCAGGTATCCAGGCAGACCCCCACGCGGGATTTGTCTTCCACCTTATCGATGATGTGGGCCAGGTGTTCGAACCGGTAGCCGAGGTTGCTCCCCTGCCCGGCGGTATTTTCGATCACCGCCGTTACCCCTTCGGTTTTGTCCAGGGCGATGTTGATCGATTCGGCGACGATATCCAGCGACGCCTCTTCGCTGATCTTTTTCAGATGACTTCCGGGGTGAAAGTTAAGCAGGGTCAGTCCCAGCTGCATACAGCGCTCCATCTCATGGACAAAGGAGTCGCGGGACTTCTCCAGCTTATCCTTTTCGGGATGTCCCAGATTGATAAGGTAGCTGTCATGGGGCAGGATATGACCCGGGGCATACCCGAACTCCTCGCACCGTTCCTTAAAAAGCGCAATACTCTCATCCGTCAGCGGCTTGGCACTCCACTGTCGCTGGTTTTTGGTAAACAGGGCGAAAGCTTTCGCCCCGATGGCATGGGCATTAAGGGGTGCGTTCTCCACCCCTCCGGATGCACTGACATGGGCACCGACTCGTTTCACATTCTACCTCCTGAAATATCTACTTATTATTATATAGTCTATAAACGGGAAAACCCGCCGAGTATTTTTATCGATCCAGTATCTTGATCGCGATGATAATGTTGTTGATACGGTCCCTGAAAAAGACCTCGTTTTTCCTGACGGTGTAGGTTATATCATACATCCCGTCGGCGATGATCCGCTGCATAAAACCGTCTGAACGGGAGGTCACACTGCCTTCCATGTCCAGCACCTCTTTGCGTGCGATCGCCCCAAGGATACGTGCAGGATAGTGCGGGGAGAGGTACTCGGCGATAAACTCGTCATCGCTGATACACCCCCCGTTGATACAGACCATGGAACCGGCATGGATATCAAGGACCAGCGTCCCGGCGGTGTAGACCTCGATCGCCACGTCTTTGCCGCTCAGGGTGACAAAGGCGGTATCGTGGATCCTCAGTTTGGACGTTTTAAAGGTGACCACCGCCGGATGGGAGACCGGCCTGGGAGAAGCGCATCCGCCCAGCAGGAAAAACGTTGTAATTATTATCAACCCGACGCGTTTCAAAACCGCTCCCATCATCATATTTCCTAATCGTTTTCTTATATAAAACCGAATAACCAGGCTGATTATAACAAAGGCGGATATAACACAACTGAATTAATTTTTTTATTATCCATAAAACGGCTATAATGCCAACCTATGAAAAAAGTAAAACGGATTTTCCTACGGACCTTTCCCCATATAATCATGCTTCTATTTGCCGCCTTTGCGGTCTACAAACAGCGGGAGTTTGCCGCCTTGAAACTGGAAGGACAGCTGGAGCTTTTTACCTATATTGCCCTGGGTCTGGCCATGATCCTCAGCATCCATTTTCAGCGCAGCCGGGCCTTCTTCCTGCTGCTGCTCCTAGGCCTCGCCTACGCGACGGTCATGGAAAACGACCGCATCGTCCGCTATATCCCGTTTTTTGAAAACTACTCACGGGCTTTCCTCTCCCTCCTCTTTCCCGTTGCGTTTGCCCTCACCGCCTTTAGCAAAGAGCGGGGATTCCTGACGCCTCCGGGGATTCTTAAAGGGCTCCTGATCCTTGCGTCATTGACGGTCATGACCTATCTGGGATACAGCGGGAACCGGGCCTTTTTGGATCTGGTCTACTTCGAGGCGATCCCGCCACAGATGACCGTCTACACCGCCCTCTCGGACATCGCCCTGATCCTGAGTATTGTCGCCCTGCTTGTGGTGATCGCCAAAAACGTCCTGGCGCCGACACATCTCAACCTCGCCATGGTCACGACCCTGCTGGCCGTGGAGACGGCTGCCAATTTCGCCGACAAAGGGGATCTCTTCTCCCTCTTTATGCTCTTGGCTGCCGCCATGCTGATCATCGCCCTGCTTTCAGAGTCCTACTACCTCGCACACTACGACGAGCTGACTGCCATTCCCGCCCGCCGGGCGCTTTTGGCACACTTTGGTACATTGGGACGGAAATACACCGTCGCGATGGTCGATATCGACCACTTCAAGCAGTTTAACGACACCCACGGCCATGACGTGGGCGACGAGGTGCTCAGACTGGTCGCCTCCCGCCTCGAAAGCGTCACGGGCGGCGGCAGCTCCTACCGCTACGGCGGGGAGGAGTTTACGATCGTCTTCCCCGGCAAGTCGACCGAAGAGGCCCAGCCCCACTTGGAGAAGGTACGTGAAGCCGTGGAAAAAAGCTCCCATACCCTCCATGTGAAAAACCGCAAGACCCCCAAGGTCCTCTCCGTTACGATCAGTATCGGGGCAGCGGAGAAAAAACCCGAGGACAAGAGCCCCGAAGAGGTCCTCAAACGGGCCGACAATGCACTTTACAAAGCAAAAAAAGCGGGCCGCAACCGCGTTACGCTGGGCTAATCCTCAATCGCTTCAAAGAGATCTTTTTCCGCCCCGCACTCGGGGCAGACCCACTCATCCGGAAGCTCCTCAAAAGGTGTCCCGGGTGGGATACCGTTTGCCTCGTCCCCTAAGGCCGGATCATAGATATATGAACAAGCGGTGCACTGGTATCGCTGCATGGTCACTCCTTCATTTTTCCCTATCGTAGCAGAAAAAAAAGCTGTTTTTTATAATATTTTCTTATATATTACAAAATTGTAACCAAGTTGTCACTTCCGATCACTAGAATACGCCATAATTAATTTCGGGAGAATTGATGAAAAAAATAGTGGATTTTTTGTTTGAAAATCTGACGAAACTGACAGCACTTTTTAGTTTTATCATCCTGCTGGCCATCATGGCGGTACTCTTCAAAGAGGCCTACCCGGCCATGGAAGAGTTCGGTTTTTCGTTTATCACCGGGGATAAATGGGCCCCCAACAAAGAGATTTTCGGCGGCTATGCCTCCATCGTAGGCTCCCTCCTGTCGACGTTTATCGCCATGGTCATCGCCACACCGATCGCCATCGGGATCGCCATCTTCCTAAGCGAGATCGCCCCCAAGCAGATCAAGGAACCCATCGGGGTCTCGGTCGAACTGCTGGCAGCTATTCCTTCGGTCATCTACGGGATGTGGGGGCTTTTCTACTTCGCCCCCATCATCCGCGACATCTTCGGCGGAAACGGGATCGGGATGCTCACAGCCGGTATCGTCCTGGCGATCATGATCCTCCCCTTTATCGCCGCCATCACACGCGATGCCATGAACACCACCCCCGACATGCTGAAAGAGTCCGCCTATGCCCTGGGTGCGACCAAATGGGACGTGATCAAAGACGTCATCATCCCCTTTGCCAAGGCGGGTGTCATCGGCTCCATTATCCTGGCCCTGGGCCGCGCCATCGGCGAGACCATGGCCGTCACCTTTGTCATGGGGAACGTCCACCGCGTCTCGCTGGACCTGACGGCGGCATCGACCAATATCCCGACTACCCTGGCCAACGAGTTTGCCGAAGCCGAAAGCGGCCTGCACTACTCCAGCCTCTTCTTCCTGGCGTTTATCCTCTTTATGATGAGTTTTCTCACCATCTTCATCGCCAAGATCTACTTCTTTAGAAAGATTAGGAAAAGCTGATGCGCGCAAAACAGAGACGTCTTATTACCAACTACATCGCCCTGGGCTTTTCCATTCTCTCCGCACTGGCGGGGATCGCCTTTTTGTTCTGGATCCTCTGGGTCCTGGTCTCAAACGGGCTGAACGCCCTCAACCTCGACATCTTCCGCTTCGACGGGGCACCCCCCGGTTTTGACGAAAGCGGTCTGCGCCACGCCCTGGTCGGGCAGCTTATGCTCGCCCTGGGGGCTACGGTCATCGGGGTGCCTATCGGTATCCTGGCGGGGACCTACCTGAGCGAATACGGCATCAACTCCCGGTTCGCCCACTTTATCCGCGATATCAGCGACACGATGATGAGTACCCCCTCGATCGTTATCGGGACCTTCGTCTACGCTATCGTCGTTGCTCCCATGGGGCACTTCAGCGGCTGGGCGGGGATCATCGCCCTGGCGATCATGATGATCCCGATCGTCCTGCGGACGACGGACGATATGCTGACCCTGGTCCCCCAGACCCTGCGCGAAGCCGCGGCGGCCCTGGGGGCACCCAAATACAAGGTGATCATCCAGATCGTCTACCGTTCGGCAAAAATCGGTATACTTACGGGGGTCCTGCTGAGTATCGCACGGATCACGGGGGAGACGGCACCGCTGCTCTTCACCTCCTTTAACAACAACTTTTACAGCACCAACGTCAACGAACCGATCGCATCCCTGACGGTGACGATGTTCAACTACGCCACCAGCCCCTATGAGGACTGGCAGCAGCTGGGCTGGGCCGCCGCCTTTATCCTGACGGTCTTTGTCCTGGGGATCAACATCATCGGACGCGTATTTATCAAACGAAGAAGGAAACACTAGATGGCATATATTGCTGAGATCAAAGAGAAAAAAGCGGTTGAAGTCAACGATTTTAACTTCTATTATGCCGGGACGACCGATCCCAGCCTTAAAAATATCAACCTGCCGATCCCAAAAAAGAAGGTCACAGCCCTGATCGGACCGAGCGGCTGCGGGAAAACGACCCTGCTTCGCTCCTTTAACCGCATCCACGACCTCTACCCGGGCAACCGGTACGAAGGGGAGATCCTGGTCCACGGCGACAACATCCTGGATAAAAGCACCGACCTCATCGACCTGCGTGTCAATGTGGGGATGATCTTCCAGAAGCCGACACCCTTCCCCATGAGCATCTTCGACAATATCGCCTACGGCCTGCGCCTCAAAGGGATCAAGAATAAGACCGAACTGGCCGACCGCGTAGAGAAAGCCCTCAAGGACGCCGCCCTCTTCGAAGAGGTAAAAGACCGTCTTAAAGCGGAAGGCTCCGCACTTTCTGGCGGCCAGCAGCAGCGCCTCTGTATCGCCCGCGCCATCGCGGTCGAACCGGAGATCCTGCTCTTTGACGAACCGACCTCGGCCCTGGACCCCATCTCCACCCTGGCGATCGAAAAACTGATCATCGAACTCAAGGACAAGGTCAGCATCATCATCGTCACCCACAACATGCAGCAGGCCGCCCGCGTCAGCGACTACACCGCCTTCATGTACCTGGGCGAACTGATCGAGTTCGGCAAGACCGACGACATCTTCGTCAACCCGCACGAAAAACTCACCGAAGAGTATATTACCGGGAAGTTCGGTTAATTAATCACCGATCCTTTCCACCTCAAGGGGGCGCTCTTGGCTCCCTTCTTCTTTCTGTTTCATATAATTACTAAAGTAAACAACCGCCACAATAATCGCAGCCAAAACAACCGAACGCTTCGACATTCTCTTCATCTTTCTAAAGACTTTATATTGCTGCCCTATATTCAGATTTACATTGTCCCCTAGCTCTCTGAGCTAGGCTTTAGTACCCCAGTGGTTAACGTAGCCAAGCGGGACTTTGTTCCGATTGGCGTATTAAATAAAAAAGGAAAAGGTACTCCCCTCACCCACCTGACTGTTGATCAGCAGGCGTGAGTTGTGGAGTTTCAGCATATAGGTAACGATGGCCAGGCCAAGCCCCAGCGAGTTGTCCCAGCTGTTATCCTCCACCCGGTAGAACTTCTTGGTGATGTTCTCGATCTCCTCCTCGGAGATCCCCGCACCCTTGTCCTCGATACTTACCTTGTCGCTTCCTATGATGATCTTGACATCGTCCTGGGAGTATTTGAGGGCGTTTTCGCAGAGGTTGATCAGCACCATCTCGATCATCGTCTTATCCGCCCGTACCCCGCGGCTCTCCCCGACCACCTCGATCGTCCGCCCGCTGTATTTGTCTTCGAGCATGTTTTTCACATCGTTGGCCGCCTCCAGGAGGTCGAAATGGGTGGCATTGACGGTCAGGTCGTGGTTCTCGATCTTGGTCGAGAGCGTCAGGCGGTCAAGCATAAACGAGATGCGCTGGGCGTTCTTGTCGATCTTCTGGAGGAATTTCGTGCGGACCGGCTCGGGCATTCCCGGGTCTTCTTTGAGGGTCTGGCTGTACCCAAGGATCACTGCGATGGGGTTTTTGAACTCGTGGCTGAGAGCCGAGATGATATCCTTTTGCTGCCGGTTTTTAAGACGCAGTTTGGCTTCGTATTTGCGCTTCTGTTTCTCCCGGCGGCTCATCCGCTTGGATATCTGCCGCAGCAGCGATTTGATCTGGGTGAACTCGCTGACGAAGGATTCGTCGGCTTTGATGCTGCGGTACTCCTTGTTGGCAATGGACTCCAGCATCTCCTTGATGTGGTCGATCTCGTTTTTGATCTTTTTGCTGAGTACGCCCGAAACGATCAGGGCAAAGATGATCGCGATAAAGAAGATCGATGCGATCCTTATCCAGAGCGTCATAAAGCGTTTGTTCAAATCCGCAAGGCTTTCGGCGACCCGGATAAAGGCATCATTACCGTCGACAGTCGTTTTTATCGCCAGGTAGAAGAGATCGTGGTTGAGGGTATTGGAGTGACGGACGGAGGAGCCGGTCCCCTCAGCAGCTGCCAGCTGCACTTCGGGACGGTTGATGTGGTTGGTCATTTCGTCTTTGTCAAAATCGCTTTCGGCGATTACGATACCGTCCCGGTCGATGACGGTAATACGCAGCCCCGTCTCGCGGCTGACCTGTTTGACCGTCAGATCGATATCCGGCTGGTTTTGAAGTGCGGTTTCGAGGATATGCGCATTACGCAGAAGGGTCTTTTCGACACTGCTTAGTTCCAGTGTCTTGAGGGTAAAAAAGCTTACCAGCCCCGAGATAATAAGAATCAGCAGGGCGATAAAAAGAAAGTTGACAAAAAAGTGCTGGTGAAGTTTTAACAAACGGTGTAACCCTCTCCCCTTACTGTCTTGATATACTCTTTTGTTTTATCGGGATCGATCTTCTCTTTGAGCCGTTTGATCGCTACGTTGACGGTCTTCTCCTGGAAGGCTGACTCGTCCTGCCACACCTTCTCGAGCAGGTAATCCCGGGACAGTACGATGTTTTTATTTTTGATCAGCTCCAGCAGAAGACGCAGCTCCAGTCGGGTCAGGGAGACCTTCTGGTCCGCGATGTTCACCTCTTTGCTCAGCTGGTTGATCATGATATCCCGGTATTGTATCACATCCTGGGATACGGGATTGGTCCGTTTGAGTACCGCTTTCATCCGCAGGATCAGTTCGTTCATGTTAAAGGGCTTGGTAATATAGTCGTCCCCCCCTTTTTCGAAACCTTCCAGCTTCTCCTGGTTGTCCACCTTGGCCGTCAGGAAGATCACGGGTACCTGGCACCCCTTCTCGCGGATCTTCTTGACAAACTCGCTCCCCTCTACACCGGGAAGGTTGCGGTCGACGATCATCAGGTCCACCTCCTCTTCGTCAAGCAGGCGCTCCACGTTTTCCGTATTCAGAAAACCGACTACGTCATACCCCTGTTTTTGCAGGTTGTACTCCAGAAGCTCGAGGATATCCTCTTCGTCATCAATTACTACGATCAAACCCTTGTTCACATCACACTCCTAATAGACTTCGATGGTTCCGCCTTTTTTGGCGTATATATATAGTTTGGCGATATTGGCCGCATGGTCGGCGACCCGCTCGAACTTCCTGGCGATATTGAGGATATTGATATAGTTGAGTGTCATATCCTCCCCCTGGCACATCTTGGCCAGGATCTCTTTCTCCAGAATACTGTAAAGATCGTCCGTCTTGGACTCCTGGATCATCGTCTTTTTATAATCCTCTTCGTACTTCTCCGCATTATCATCAAGGCGTGCCGCAAACTCGAGGGCCTTGATCGCCGCCTCGTGGATCATGATCAGGTACTCCTCGATCCCTTTAAAATCCACATCCTCTTCGATATGGGTCCGCATGTTGTTGGCATATTTCCGCCCGCTGGCCGCGATGCGCGAAAGTTCATTGGTCGTTTTCAGCAGTGCGACCAGTTCGCGCAGCAGTGTCGCCTCCGGCTCAAACAGGGCAAACACCTTGATGATCCGGTTATCGATCTCGTTGGCTTTGCCGTCAATCGTCTTAAACACCTTCTTGGACGCTTCAAGAATCGCCGTATCCCGTTTCTTAAAACCTTCCAGTTCCATTTTATAGCCGTCAATGATATCACTGCATAATGTTTTAATATCTTCGCGAATCCCGTTAAACTCGTCTACATACTTCTGATGCATTCACTACCTTATAATGATCTGCAACCCTACGGCCGACACCGTATTGTTACTTTTTGCCATATCATATTTTAAAATGATGACAGTTTTATTACAGTTCCACAGCCTTCTACCGACCACTCTGTTCTGTCACTTTTTTGTAATTCTCTAAGGATACCATACTGCCCGACAAGGGGGGCTAACACCCTCGAAATCAAAATACAAGGACTAACATGTTCAAACGCGCAGTGCTTATTGCCACGCTTCTTGCGGCATCTCTTTTTGCCGCAGACAAGATCAACGGCGCCGGTGCCAGTTTCCCTGCACCGCTTTATTACGACTGGGCTTACAGCTACCAGAAAGCCAGCAAGACCCAGGTAAACTACCAGGCCATCGGTTCCGGCGGCGGGATCAAACAGATCAGTGCACGGACCGTGGACTTCGGCGGCAGCGACAAGCCCCTCAAACCCAAAGAGCTCGACCGTAAAAAACTGCTCATGTTCCCGGCAGTCATCGGTAGTATCGTCCTCGCCCACAACATCCCCGGAGTCAAGGACAACCAGCTTAAACTGGCCAACAGCATCCTAGCCGACATCTTTATGGGTAAGATCACCCACTGGGATGACGCCAAGATCAAAGCCGACAACCCCGGTGTCACACTTCCCCACGAGAAGATCACGATCGTTCACCGAAGCGACGGCAGCGGTACGACCTATAACTTCACCTACTTCCTCTCCAACGTCAGCAAGGCATGGGACGATGAGATCGGTACGGGTAAAGCGGTCAGCTGGCCTGCAGGTATCGGCGGAAAAGGGAACGAAGGGGTGACCAACCTCATCAAGCAGACTCCCTACTCCATCGGGTACATCGAATATGCCTATAAAATGAAAAACAAACTGCCTGCGGCAACACTGCAAAGCGCCAGCGGAAAATGGACCGAACCGAACGAAGCAAACTTCAAAGCGGCTGCCGCCTATGCGAAGTGGAAAGCGAGCGAACACTTCTTCCAGCTGCTTGCCCTCCAGCCAGGAGACAACAGTTACCCGATCGTCGCGGCTACGTTTATCCTGCTGCCCAGCGAAAAGCAGGGAATGAACAAAAACGTCACGGCCCTTTTTGAATACGCCTTTAACAACGGGGACAAAGCTGCGAAGAAGCTGGGTTACATCCCCCTTCCCGAAGAAACGAAAAAAATGGTCAGAGAGTACTGGAAATCCCACAAGATCTCCCCGGCCAAATAAGTTAAACACCCTGTCATAAATTTCCCCCCTGCCCGGGTTTACACCCGGGCTTTTTTTTGCTACGATACCGTTTCCATCCCGCTAATAGCAACAAATTCAAACTTTTTTACCCCTATTTACTCTTCATTTACTATCGGTTGGGAATCCGTTGTCAAACACCGTTTATACTGTTATTAACAATCTGAGAAACGCATACACTGTCAGGTTGTTACCAAGCCAAGAAACATACTTGCTCCCTTTTTGAAATGAGTTCGGCAGCCTCGCTCCTTTCCGCTGCCGGACACCAATACCACCTAAATGTACGGGTAGCCGATCCGCCAATACGTCGGCTGCCCCTTTTAGGTCTATCCAAACCATCCAGCCATTAGCTTTCACAGGATACAATTATGACCATGACAGAAATATTGATGATCGAAGACGACCGTGAACTGGCCGAGATCCTGACCGAGTACCTTGCGGGATTTAATATCCACGTGACCAATTACGACAATCCCGAACTGGGACTCTCCGCCCTGCGGCTGAAGGATTACAAGCTGGTGATCCTGGACCTTTCGCTGCCGGAGATGGACGGCTTGGAGGTGTGCCGCCTGATCACCTCCCAGTACAATATCCCCGTGATCATCTCATCAGCCCGTTCGGACATCAGCGACAAGGTCGCCTGCCTGCAGATGGGGGCGGATGACTATATGCCCAAACCCTACGATCCAAGGGAGCTGGCTGCGCGGATCCAGAGCGTCCTGCGCCGCACCTCTCCCCAGAAGCTCTCCGAGGATAAAGAGGAGGCCAGCGATTTCCTGCTGGACGAAGCGATGATGAGCATCACCTTCAAAGAGATCCCCCTCAAACTCACACCGGCAGAATACGGGATACTCAAGCACTTTATCAAACATAAAAAGCATGTCATCTCCCGGGAAGACATCATCAACAACGTCGAGGCGATCAACTACGAAAGCAGCTCCAAGAGTATCGACGTCATCGTCGGAAGGCTGCGCCACAAGATCGAGGATGATCCCAAAAATCCGCGCTATATCGTCTCGGTCCGGGGTATCGGGTATAAGTTCCTCGGATGAGACGCGATTCGATCTACTTCTCCATCACCCTCTTTTTCGGGATGGCGCTGATCAGTGTCATCACCCTCTTTTACCTGCTGATCCAGGTAGAGTACGACACCTTCCGCTCCCAGACCTTCAAGCGCTACGGCATCGCCGACCGCATCCTCTCCGTGGGGGTCAAACACCGTGAACCCATCGAGCTGATCACCGAGCAGATCCGCAGTATCAACTTCCGTATCGTCCTGGATTTCAGCGAGATCCAGAATATTATCGAAGTGACCAAACACCTGACCCCCGTCTCCGAGATCACCGTGCTCAAGTCCAAAAAGCGCACCTTTATCAAGATCGAAAACCCCGAAGGGATCTTTATCCTCGAAGACCTCGACAGTAGGAAAAAACTGCCCATGCGGCTCTATTTCTCACTCTTTGCCTCACTGCTGATCCTGGTGATCGTCTACTTCATCGTCATCCGCAAGCTTGCCCCCCTCTCGGCGCTGCGCCTTAAGATCCGGAAGTTCGGCGAAGGCCAGACCGATATCTCCACCGCCACGGACAAAAAGGACGAGATCGCCGATGTGGCCAACGAATTCGACTCCACGATCAAAAAGATCAGCAACCTCAACGCCTCGCGCAAACTCTTTTTGCGCAACATCATGCACGAACTAAAGACCCCGCTGACCAAAGGTCGCATCGCCGCGGAGATGCTGGAGGAGTCAAAGAACAAAGAGCGCCTGGTGGATGTCTTCGCCCGGATGGACAGCATGATCGACCAGCTCGGCAAGATCGAACAGCTCATCTCGGGCTACCTGGAGATCCAGCGCAAGGAGTTCCGTTTTATCGATATCCTCGAACACGTCCAGGACCTGCTGATGATCGACCGCACCTGCATCGACGTCAACCGGGCCGACCTGATCCTCCATGCCGATTTCGAACTCTTCGCCATTGCGGTCAAAAACCTCATGGACAACGGCCTGAAATACTCCCGGGACAAGAAGGTCTCCATCGATATCCGCGGGAGCCGTATCTACTTCATCTCCAAAGGGGCCTGCCTCAAGGAGGAGCTGGAGTTTTACACCCAGCCCTTCTCCCGGGACAACACCAATAACAAGCAGGGGATGGGGCTGGGGCTTTACATCACCAACGAGATCCTCGCCAAACACGCCTTTACCCTGCTATACGAGTGCAAAGACGAGGGGAACTGCTTTATCATCGATACGGGGGCACACCCCTAGTCGGCCGGGAGGAAAAGGTGTTTGGGGACAAACCCCTCACGCCCTGAGAGTGTACACCAGCCGAAGCGGTCGCACGCCTCGAAAGTGACGACGTCATCACGTTGCAGTTTTCCTACGCTGAGGGAAGCGGCGGAACGTTTTTGGCGGATATTCATCTCATCGACGACGACACGGTAGCGTATGGTCTGCTTGTCCGCAGCACCCTTATGCACTTTTTCTTTAATGGCGGCAGGTTCAGAAACCGCAGCAGCGGGAGCGCGCTCCGCCAGACGACGGATATCCCGCTTGAGCTCTGCTACCTCGCTGCGAAGCCGTTTCAGTTCCGCTTCCCGGGAACGGTCGATCTCCCCTTTGTAAGCCGCCAGGATCGAGGAGAGCTCCTTCTTCATCGCCTCGGTATCGTAGATGCCGTACCGGGTACCCGGTTTTGCCTCGATGTCCCGGTCCTTCATCAGCTCCCCTTTGGTCATCTCCATAAACTTCACCAGCAGCTCAAAGTTTTTCTCAAGCGCCGCAATACGTTCGCTGTTGGTGCGGGTTGTATTCTTCTCCTGTTCGAACTCCTCCACCAGCGCCGTAAAGCCGATCTTGAAAAGGAGCATCTCCATCGGCGACATCGCCTCGTTTTCAGGCTCCGCCCCGTAGAGAACGGCCACACCCAGCAGCACCAGTATCCACTGTCTAAACACGGCTCACCACCTTGTTGCGACCGCTCTCTTTGGCCTCGTACAGGGCTTCATCGGCCCGTTTGATCACTGCTTCGGACGCTTCCCCCGCTTCGTACCGGGCCAGGCCGATACTGACGGTGATATGCCCCACCTGATGCATCGGGGTTTCGGCGATACTCTGGCGCAGCCCCTCGGCAAACGCCTCGGCATCCGTGCAGTGTGCCCCGTCGATCAGGGCGATAAACTCCTCACCGCCCCATCTGAAAAGGTGCCCCGCAGCCCGGGGGAGATGTTTTTGCAGCATATTTGCCAATCCTTCCAGCACCCTGTCGCCGATATCATGGCCATGGGTGTCGTTGATCTGTTTAAAGTGGTCGATGTCGATAAAGGCGAGATAGAGCGACGTACTGCTCTTCATTACCCCGAACACCTCATCGAATGTCGAACGGTTTGAAAGCCCCGTCAGCTTGTCGGTCGTAGCGGTGTACTCCAGCTCTTTCTGGATCCGTTTCAGTTCGGTGATATCGATGACCGTACCGATAAGAGCAGGACGGTTGTCCACGCTGATGGGGTTTAACCCCAGGTAGGTCCACTTCTCGCGGCCCGAACGGGTCCGGATCAGTGCCTCTTTGTATGACTCCCCGAACTGCTCGGGATTGGAGAGGAAAAGGTCCTCCATCGTCAACCCGGCAAGCTCCTTCTCCCCGTAGCCGGTATACTCCTCGAAGTGCGGGTTGGTGTACAAAAACCGTTTCTGGTAGAGAAAGACCCCGGCAAGGGAGTGTTCGGAAAGGGTCTCGAAAAGCCGCTTTTGTTCGGATATCTTACGGTTAAGGCGGTCGGGCAGGATAGAGAAGAGATAAGCCAGGGGCAGGGAGATCAGGATGATCATAATAAAGATCAGCAGCGCATAGTGCAACAGGGTCTTCTGCTTGGCCTCCAGGATCTTCTGGTCCATCTCCAGCATGATCAGGAACGCTTCACCCGAAAAGTGCATCTTCTTGGCATACATCTGGCTGCCTACATAGATATCGGAAAACATAATATCCTCGGCGGTCCCGCCGAAACGCTTATAAAAACCGATCCGCTTTTCCTTGGGTTCGATCCGGTCACGGTATATCAGAAAATTCCCCTTGCTGTCGACAAAGGAGAGGTCGCTGAAGTGGGATTTGCTGATAAAATTGACCAAAGAATCGATCGTGACCGCCACCAGGATGATGCTGTCGTCAAAAAGTGTGCTCCGGGTCGCCACGATCATCAGGGATGCGGCAGGTTCGTCGGTTTTTGTAAAGGTATCGACAATGCGCAGTCCTTCCCCCACTGTCGCAGGGTCGATATGGGCCAGACTTTCGCGCAGCCGCTGCTTAACGGAGTCGTACTGGCCGTAGCTCTTATGTATCCGACCGTTTTTCACGACGGAGACAGCTGAAATATTGGCCGTGATGTTCAAAAAAGAGTTGATATATTCGTCATGGCGCAGCTGCCCGACGTTTTGGCTGTTTTTGACCAGGACGTTCAAGGAGTTCTGGATATCCCTTAAAAACCAGCGGACACTGTTCTCTTTCCCGGCCATCTCGTATTCGACGTTCTGCAGGAAGTCGTGTTCGAGGGAACGCTTCTCCGCCACGTAGATCACCACCCCGCTGATCACGGTCAGGACGATCCCGAATAGGATAAACATCAGGGAGAATTTGTATTTGTAGGAAAGATTACTAAAAAAGCCGTCTTTTTTTTCCACGTTTTACCCCTCTTTAACAGGGGGATATTATGGTCTAAAAGCTCTTAAGGGCAGCTCTAAAAGGCAGGCCGCTTATACAAAAGCGGCCCAAAGGTTACGGAAGCATATAGCCCCGGATAGCGTAATAGATGACTGCGGCAAGGATAGCCGAAGCCGGTACGGTGATCAGCCAGGCGGCGATGATCTTTTTAAAGTGGCTCCGCTTGACCAGCGTCTTTTTAAAGAGTTTCTTGAGCGCCTTACTCTCTTCAGGTGCCAGTTCGATGTGTTCGATATTATCATCAAGGTTGACATTGACCGAGCGTTTTTTTACCTCGGCCAGCATCTCCTCCTGGACTTTCATCGAGGACTTTTTGAAGCGGCTGACAAACTCGTCGATCTTCTCGTTCTCCTCACGCATATGCGCCAGGATGATCGCATGCTTGCTCGCTTCGTATTTCCCCTTCAGATACTCCCGCAGGAAACCGACACCGAATACCGCACCCACGGCGATGTGGGTGGAGCTGACGGGAAGGCCGAGCTGGGAGGCAAGGATGACCGTAATGGCCGCGGCCATGGCGATACAGAAAGCCCGGATCTTGTCCAGCTCGGTGATCTCGCTGCCGACGGTACGGATCAGTTTGGGACCGTAGAGTGCCAGACCGATGGAGATACCCAGCGCCCCCACCAGCATGACCCACAGCGGGATCGCCGCTTTGGTCGCTACGCCACCGTGTGTCAGGGCATCGTTGATCGCAGCCAGCGGCCCGATAGCATTGGCGACGTCGTTGGCGCCGTGGGCGAAGCTGAGCAGTGCCGCGGCAAAGATCAGGGGAACGGTAAAGAGGGTGTTAATACTCTCTTTGTTGTTCTCCATAGCGGCAACCGCCTTGGCGACATAGGATTTCATAATGGCATAAATAACGACGGCAATGACCAGACCGCCTGCGGCAGCCGTGACAAAATCGATCTTGACGATCTTTTTGATCCCCTTAAGGGCCAGGTAGGTGGCAAAGGCCCAGGCCATGACGGCGATCAGCATCGGCACGATCTTTTTGGCCGCACTCAGCATATCCTCTTTATGGGTCACGCCGCGCTTGATCAGATAGAGGAACGTCGCCGCGATCAGACCGCCCAGGACCGGCGAGATGACCCAGCTGGCCGCGATCTTGCCCATGGTCCCCCAGTTGGCGATGGCCCATCCGGCTGCTGCGATCCCGGCTCCCAGAACGCCCCCGACGATGGAGTGCGTCGTGGAGACGGGCGCGCCCAGGTAAGTCGCCAGGTTGAGCCAGAGGGCCGCGGCAAGCAGGGCCGCCATCATCAGCCAGACAAAGGTGTCGCTGTCACCGATCAGGGCGGGGTTGATGATCCCCTTTTTGATCGTACTGACGACATCGCCCCCCGCGATCAGGGCGCCGGACGCCTCGAAGACCGCCGCGATGACGATCGCGCCCATCAGTGTAAGCGCCTTGGAACCGACTGCCGGTCCGACGTTGTTGGCAACGTCGTTGGCCCCGATATTCATCGCCATGTATCCCCCAATCATGGCGGCGATGATCAGTGTCATGTCCATACTCGCTCCGGAATTGAACGAGACGAACAGCATGACGCCGATCAGGAAAAAGAGCGCGATGCCCAGACGCATCGAGTCTTTCCGGCCGAACTCCGTCGCTTTCTCTATTTTTTCAATATTTTTAAGATCCATACTTCCCCTTTGGTAACGATACCCACAATTTAAACGTAATCTTTATAACATTCAAAGCGAATCTGCATTTTAGTTACAAACTCTCAAACAGGATTACGTTTTAACTTTGGGTATCGGGACGTTATTGTAAAATAGGTTACGTTAAAAAGTTTATTACAATTGTAATAATCATGTCACCGTTTTGTAACCAAACTAGAGTAAGGAATATTATGAAAAAACTGCTTCTCCTGCTGGCTGTCGCCTCCTTTTTATCCGCGGCACAGATCGCCTGGAAACACGACCTCAAAAGTGCGGCCGAAGCGGCCAAAGCGAGTAATAAAAAAGTGATGATCCTGATGAGTTCGGAGAGCTGCCGCTACTGCAGACAGATGCACAGCGAAGTCTTTTCCAACGATGCGATCGCCGGGTATATCAACGAACACTTTATCGCCCTGGAACTGGATATCAACAAAGACGTCTATCCCGAAGCCCTCGATGTCCGGGGCGTCCCGGCGACTTTCTTTTTCTCATCGGATCTTCGGACGCGCTACCAGAAGATCCTCGGACCGCGCCATCCGATGATGTTTATGCAGATCCTCCAGGCGGTAGCCAAGGAGTAAGCATCACCGGGCCGAAGCCCGGGAGTATCAGAACGTATAGAAGAATTTCACTTCCGTCGTTGTCGTATCGTCAACGCCTTCCGCTGTCTTATACGCATCTTCGTATGTTTTTGTCTCGTAGATCAGTACGGCGCTCATCGCATCATCAATACTGTATTCCGCGACAACGTCGACCGCACTCACCGTATCGGTGTAGGTCAGGTACGTCGCGCTGAGCCCAAGGTTTTCTACGCCGCCGTAGCTGGCTCCGACCATGGAAGCACTTCCGCCGTCCCAGTCACCGAAACTGGCATCCACCTCTTCACCGGCGACAAACTCGGGATAACCGCCCCAGGCGTACCATGCTGGCTTGGCGATAATAGCTGCTCCAGCAGCACTTTGCAGACCGTCATCCGTAAAACTGTAGCTGTTCATAGCAGCCACTAGCCCGATCCCGCCTTCCAATTCGACTTCCGCCATTACACCTGTTGCCGTATTCGACCACAAAGCTGTTGCAAAACTCATATACTGAGCTGTCACACTAACCGGACCAAATGCCATACCGGCATCCAAATACATTGCTGAGACTGCACCCAGATCATCATTTCCGATTTTTACACCGGCATCCGGCATCGAATAGTACCAAAGCTGGCCATTTGCTCCAGCCTCTTCATTGGAATATATTCCGGCTACGGCTGATACACCTACGTCATCAACCAAATCATTACCACCTAATTCACCGCCAAGTGCCACATCGGACATGCTGTGGTAGTTTTCCGGTCCTTCAGACGATCCACTGTCCACGACCCCCGCCATATGACTTACATGGGCGGCCAAAAGCGTTATGTTTTTTATACCCGTATAGGCCAATATACCGGCAAAATAGGTATTGGGGACCAGTCGAATATCGTCACTGTCCGCCATCGGGGTCTCCAGGGTCTGGTACCCGATCTTGACAAACCCGCTGCCGTAATCAAAAGTACCGTTTAATTTTGTTAAAGCTGCATATGATTTTGAAGCATCGGCACTGACGTTACCGTCATAGGCTACATCACCGGCAATCCCGTGACCGGCTTCAACACCATACCCCTCACTGCTTTCGCTCAAGGGTACCGCGACCCCCAGACCGATCTCCCACTTCAGCTTGTCCGTAAAGAGACAATCTGTCGTGACCGTAGGGTTGAGGCCAAGCCCCAGGGCATTTTCACTGTTCGTTCCGTCGTCTTCCGCATAATAGACTGCACGGACATCGCCGCTTAGTACCGTTTTCTCACCGAGTTGGGTATCCGCCGCTACGCTCCCGGCCAACAATACCGACGCCGCCAGGCTTAATTGAATGATTTTTTGCATCACTACTCCTTTCCATGTAGGGACCATTTTAGTTAGAAATGATCAATGTGCATTCCTATTTAAGCATAAAAAAGAGTTTTTGGGAAGTGGTATATGAAAATTATTAGAAAAGTTCCCGGGAGAGTCCCGGGAATCTAGAAGGAGGAAAAATTAGAAAGCGTAAGAAGCTCTGATTTTTGTAACCGTGTAATCATCCATGGAGTTAGCTGTTTTATAGTCATCTTCGAGGGAAACGGTCTCATAAACCAGTCCTGCAGAGATCTGATCATTTACAGCATAATCAGCTATCACGTCAACACCGGCACCTACATCAGAGAATGCAACATAACCTGCTGCAAGGCTCAGATTTTCAACCCCGCTGAATGCAACAGCCAGCTTGGATGCAGAACCACCATCCCAGTCAGCATTGACAGCCCATAGCTCATCCGCTACAGCCCACTCAGGGTAACCACCCCATTTGTACCATGCAGGAGCATATGTCCCGGCACCAAGTGCAGCTTCTACACCGTTATCTGTGTATGAAAAGCTGTTTGTAGCAGCGATAACTGTCACTGTGTCTGTCGCAGCAATTTCTGCTTTCAGACCAGTAAATGTATTGGAATAGAAATCAGCAACATCAAATGAACCATATTGCGCAGCGACATTAACCATGCCAAATGTCATACCCGCATCAGCATACATTGCTGTAATAGCACCGATACCGGAAATTGGCTCAGGCATTGAGTAGTACCATACCTGACCGTTTGCACCGGCTTCTTCATTTCCATAAATTGCTGCTAGTGCCGTAACACCTTTGTCATCAACAGCATCATTTGAACCAGCAACACCTGCAAGAGCTTGGTCTGACATACTGTTGTATGTTTCAGCATCTTCAGCAGCACCGTCGATTAGACCTGCCATTTGAGTTACTTGAGCAGCTACCAGCGTCAGGTTTTTGATACCTGTATAACCCAGAACAGCTGCCATGAAAGAGTTTGGAACCAGTCGGATATCATCACTACTTGCCAACGGTGTGCTAAGGTCTTGATAACCGGCTTTGATAAACCCATCACCGAATGAATATGTTACATTCGCTTTTGTAACAGCAGAATATGCTTCAGAGCCATCACCTGCAGTATCTGGAGATTTAGCCATATAGTAAGCATCAGCCGCAACATCTTCTTTACTTTCAGTTACTGGAACAGCAACACCCACACCTACTTCAAAAGAAAGACCGGAAGCAACTTCCTGTGAATATGCTGGGTTAATACCAAGACCCAGTGCACTCTCATCAAGGTTACCACTTTCACTCATATAAAGTGCGCGCACGTCACCTGTCAGTTTACCTGCACCAAGGTCCATGGCCATTGCATTTCCGGCAAGCAGTGTTGCTGCTACCAGACTAAGTCCAATACTTTTTTTCATACTTATTCCTTACTGTTTTTTTAACACGATCATTATAAACCGTGCTAGTTACGAAATCATTATATGGGATAAATTGTTAAAAAGTATCAGTGTGTATGGTTAAAATTTAACCAATAGATAAAAAATTTCAAAACTGTCATTTTTAAACCGGATAGTTTATCTATTTTTTCTATACATATAATATATATATATGATTTTCATTATTATAAGTAATAGTTATAATTATTCGATTTTTTTATTTTTATTATAAGCAAATTTAAGGTTTTTGTCAGAAAAGGGTGATTTATAATGGGGATGTACTTATTTCAAAAGGGGAAATATATGACAAAAAAATTCGGACTTAGTGTCGCAGCGGCGGCACTTCTCGCAACAAGCATTCAGGCGGCTGAAGTTTCAGCTCCGCATAACAACCTCACACTTTGGGGTGGTGTCTCGGCTTCACTGACAAGTCAGTCTGAAAATATCCAAGGTAACACGAAAACAGCAGATAATGACTACTTCTGCCTGGATACAGCTGTCATCGGGGCAACAGTCAAAGTGGATGACAATAATCCCTTCGGGGGTACGGTCGTAGCCGGTAACTTTGCGGTTAAAACCGTAACCGGTGCTAAAGTGGTTCTAGGAGATCCTGTTACAGAAAGTAAAAGCAACTTCAGAGTCTGGCTTGGACATATCGACTATACACCGGTCAGCAACGTGATGGTAAATGCCGGTCTTCTCTGGCAAAACTTCGGTGAAAAACCGGTCGATGCACTGAATGCACACATGACACGGACAACCGACTTTGTATTCCAGCCTGTCGCAATGGCGGGTCTACGTGTTTCCTATGATGCTGGTATGGCAAAAGTATATGCCGGTCTGAATGACGGTTCCGTACTGGGTGGCTCACACACAGCGACTACTGTTGACGTGGCGAATGCGGATCCAGCTCAAAAAGGTCTGATTAATACAATCGCGACATCCTTTGACAACCAAGGTGGTACAGGTTCCCAAGACAGCGAAACTGTCGATGCCGCGACCAGCGGTATGGAAGCCGGTGTACATGTTGGACTTGATCAGGCAGATATCGGCCTTAACTACTTTGCCCACAATGGTGACGGTATGAGCACACTGAATGCTTCTGCTACAGAAAAGCTTACAGGATTTGATGTAGGTTTTGAATATAACACGCACCACTCGACAGTTATGGCTTCCGGTTATACTGCCGATGCCCTTCTTGGTACAGCTTTGGCTACAAGTGCCGGTGCTGCTGCATATGACCTAGATGTCAACAGCATGCAACTGAAAGCCAATATCAAACTTGCCGAGAACATCAGCATGCCTGTACGCTATGAAATGACAACGATTGCATTAGGCGAAAGCCAATCCGGTCTAAAAGTTCCGGGTGACCTGGACGAACTTGATGTCAACTCATTGACAATCACGCCAACATACAATCCGACAGCGTCCTCATTCATCCGTGCTGAGATCGTATCAACAAGCAGTAAAGATGAAATTTTTGTTTCTGGAAAAAATGACAAACCAGAAAAAACAAGATCTACAGTAGCACTCGAATTCGGTCTGCTTTTCTAAAAAACTCCCAAAGGTGTCGAGCTTTCGGCACCTCTTTCCAATCTCTTCTGTACCCAAAAACGACACAAAAAAATCAGACTTTTTTACTATTTTTTCTATACATATTATATATAGACATTTTCTGTTTTTTTTCTACATTTTTGTAACACTGCATTATTTTTTTTTATTCTGAGACCAAAACGTTAAGGAATCTGTTATATTAATTTTTCCTATAATGGTATCGTACTTATTTCAAAAGGGGAAATATATGACAAAAAAAATTGGACTTAGCCTGGTAGCGGCTACTCTACTGACATCTTCTGCGGCAATGGCGCTTGAAGATACAAAAGTTACTGGAGGCGTCAAGCTTTGGTATCAATCCATTAATGATGATGCTGTAAGTGATGACAACTTCTTTGGTCATAATCTAACAGATACAACTAAAGGTGCTAACGAATCAGGTGATCTGGTTCTAAACCTTGGTGTGACTGCAAAAGCTACAGAAAAATTAGGGCTTGGATTCAAACTTTACAGTGCGACAACACTGGGTCTTGAAAGCAATTTGGTTGAAGGTGAAGCAATCACAAACGGTTCCCAAAACGGTGGACTCAATGGTGATGGCAACATGCCAATGTGGCTGGGTGAATCTTACTTCACATACCAGGCAAGCTCCAGCAACCTGCTGAAAATCGGTCGACAAGAACTCGATACACCACTTGCATACACAGAAAAATGGAATGCAGCACCCAATACATTTGAAGCTGCAGTACTTGTAAACAGCAGCCTGCCGGACACTACAGTGATTGCAGCATCCGTATCAAGAGGTAACGGTTTTAACAACGCTGATGTTCTTGCAACAAACACAAAAACTGTCAACAATGGCTTTAGCAGCTACTGGGGCGCTGCTTCAATCAACGAAAGTGATGTAGCAACTGACCTTAATGGTGATACCGACACTCTTGATACAGTTTCTCTTGGTGCAAAAGACAAAGGTGGTGCATATGCCCTTGGTATTCTGAATAAATCCGTTGAGAGCGTTCCTGTAAACCTTTGGTACTACAGCGTAACTGATACAGCATCTGCAGTATGGGTCGATGCCAAAATTAAAATGGGTGACTTCGGTGTTGACGTAATCGGAGCTTCCGTAACTCCAACTGGTATTACTGAAGAGCTTCTTGATTTCCTAAATGATGTAGGTTCCACAACAGCTACAGCAGCCAAAGTACATGCTAAATTCGGTGATATCGCAGCATATGCCGCAGTCTCATCTGTCAGCGACGGTAACATTCCTGTAGCGAATACAGCGACAAACTTCAAAAAGACAAAACTGCCTACTGCATCTATCTTCTCTGATGGTATGTATGCAGCACAGCCGGGTACTACATCTACAAAAGTAGGTGCATCTATGGGTATGGGCGAAGCGTCCAAACTTGCCGTATCTTACGGTATGTATCAGATGGGTGACGGTACGAGCGGTTATGCTATCGTAGGTAGTGGTGCACACAGTATTGATACGACAACATCTGAGATCGACGTTGTTTTCAAAACTAAACTTGATGATCTGAACCTTGCAGCGATGTACATTAACCAAGCTAATTACAATGCAGCAGAAGATACACGACAAGTTATCCGTATCATTGCAGGAATCGATTTCTAAGAAACGGTTTAAAAGAGTACCGGCTGACAAGGCCGGTACCTATTTCAAAAAGGGAAAGAGTTTTATCTCTTTATGTCTTTCGACACATTCACATTATAATCCAAAAGCTTCCATTTTTTATCCCACATACTGATTAAAAAATAACCATCACTTCCGACTGACCAAAATTCCCGCTAAAACGATCAACAAAATCCCGATGGATGTCACCATATCCGGCAGCCCCTCTCCGATAAAAAGCCCGATCACAATCGCAAACAGGATATTGGTATAGCTCACCGCCCCGGCGACGCCCGCTTTGATGGAGGCGTAGGACTTGGTCATAAAGAGCTGGCTGAGTGTGGCAAGGACTCCCATCAGGGTGAGATAGAGCCAGGTGATCCCCGTGGGCATGACAAACTGCGCCAGCATAAAATCAAGGGCCTGGGGACGGTACACTTCGGCTATCAGCATCAGGATCACCGGCCCGATCGTCCCGGTCAGGACGAAACTCATGACGATCTGGCGGGACTCGTAGTGTTTTTTAAGCTCTCTGATCGAGGTGTAGGCCAGTGCTGCCCCCATACCGCTGAGCAGTCCCGTTACGGCATATTTGTCAAGGACCACCCCGGTCGGGTTGATCACCAGAACCATCCCCAGGAAGCCGAGCAGGATCGCCCCCCATGCGCTCCTGTGAAGCTCTTCCTTGAGGAAGAAAAAGGCGAAGATCGCCGTAAAGATAGGCGAGGTCTTGGAGAAGGTCATGGCATCGGCCAGGCTCATGACGGTGATATTATAAAAAAAGAGCAGCAGCGCCATAAACCCGATAAACCCGCGGAAAAAGAGCAGCCACGGTTTCCCCCCGCTGCTTTTGGCCGGGGCCTTTAAGAAGGTAAAGGCGATGAGCACGACCCCGAAGATATTCCTGAAAAAGACGATCTCCAGGCTGCTCATCTCGTCTGCCAGGAGCTTGACAAAATATCCCATCATGGCAAACATCAAAGATGCCGCCAACATGTATTTGATTCCCGGTTCGATCCGTCTGATTCGTGCGATCACTGTTTCCCCATTATTATGCTAAAATGTCGGAATTATAACACTACTCTTTTTTTTACATTAAGAATCAAAACAGGATAAAACTTGACAACTATAGCACTCATCGGAAAACCGAATGTGGGGAAAAGCTCCCTCTTTAACCGCCTGGCAAAAGAGCGCGATGCCATTATCAGCGAAGTCGCCGGAACGACCCGGGACATCAAACGCCGCGAGATCGAGATCGACGGCAAACCGGCCATGCTCTACGACACCGGCGGCCTGGAAGACCGCGACGAGATGTTTGACGAGGTAAAGAAAAAATCGATCAAGGCAGCCGAAGAAGCGGATATCGTCCTCTTTATGGTCGACGGCAAAGAGCTGCCCGACGATAAAGACCGCAAGCTCTTTTTCCAGCTCCAGGATATCGCCAAGAATATCGCCCTGGTCATCAACAAGATCGACAATGAAAAGATGAAAGACCAGGTATACGAATACATGAGTTTCGGGGCGGAAAATCTTTTTGATATCTCTGTATCCCACAACATCGGGGTCAACAACCTGGTCCAATGGATCTCCTCCCATATCGCAGGCGAACCGGAAATCGTGGACGAGTCGGGCGAAGACGACTTCTTTGACTTTATCGATGAGAACTATGACGACGAGGGGGAGATGGTCCCCGAAGCGGAAGAGGACAACAAGATCAACGTCGCCATCCTCGGCCGCCCCAATGTGGGCAAAAGCTCCCTGCTCAATGCCCTGACAGGGACCGAACGTTCCGTCGTCAGCTCCATCGCCGGGACCACTATCGACCCGGTGGATGAGAAGATCACCTACAAAGACAAGGAGATCACCTTCGTCGACACCGCCGGGATTCGCAAGCGAAGTAAGATCGAAGGGATCGAGAAGTACGCCCTGATGCGGAGCAAAAATATGCTCGAACGCTCCGACGTCGCCCTGCTCGTCCTCGACTGCAGCGAAGAGTTTACGGAGCTTGACGAGCGGATCGCGGGATTGATCCAGGAGTTTCACCTGGCGACGATCATTGTTCTTAACAAATACGACAAGGCGACCAAAAGCTACGAAGAGCTCGTGGACGATATCCGCTACCGCTACAAGTTCCTCGCCTATGCCCCGGTCATCACCGTCTCGGCCCTGAGCAAAAAACGGATCCACAAGGTCAACGACATCATCCTGGATATCTACGCCAACTACACCAAGCGCATCCCGACCTCCGCGCTGAACGAACTGGTCAAACACGCTATCAGCCGCCACCATATCCCGTCGGACAAAGGGCGCGTCGTCAAGATCTATTTTGCCGTCCAGTACGAGACCAAACCGCCGCGCATCGCCCTGATATGCAATCGTCCCGAATCCCTGCACTTCAGCTATATGCGCTACCTGGATAACCGTATCCGGGAGAACATCGACCTGACGGGCGTCCCGCTCCTGATAAAAGCCAAAAAACGTAAATCCGACGACGACCGGGAGCTGTGACGCCCCGGCCAATAAGCTATAACGCGATAAAATAGAGGACTTTTTAAAAACCCGAAGACGGATAATATAGGATTTTCTATTGATCGATTTAAAACTACTCCAAAAAGATTTTGACGTCGTTGCAGCGGCCCTCGAAAAGAAACAGGTCGGCACGGACCTGCTGGCCGACCTCAAAGAACGTACGCTGGCATTCAAACACTCCCTCCAGTCCCTCGAAGAGCTCAAAGCGACCCAGAACAGCCTGAGCAAAGAGTTCGGGAAACTCAAAGCCACAGGCGGCGACGTCTCCGCACTCCAGGAGCAGGTCAAAAGTAACAAAGCGGCCATCGCCGACCTCCAGGAGAAGACCAACGAATACGAAACGGCCCTGCAGGAGCTCGCACGGACTATTCCCAACCTGCCCGATGCCGATGTTCCCGAAGGGGAGGACGAAGAGCAGAACGTCGAACTGAAAAAGGTCCTCGAACCCCGCAGCTTCTCCTTTGAACCCAAAGAGCACCACGACCTCGGTGTCGACCTCGACTGGCTCGATTTTAAACGCGGCGTCAAGCTGGCCAAAAGCCGTTTTACCGTCGTCAAGTCCGATGCTGCGCGGCTGGAGCGTGCCCTGATCAACTACATGCTCGATTTTAACCGCTCCCGCGGCTTTGAAGAGGTGAGCGTCCCGGCTATCGCCAACGAAGAGTCCCTCTTCGGTACGGGGCAGCTTCCCAAATTTGCCGACGACCTCTATAAACTAGAAGGCGAAAACCTCTACCTGATCCCCACATCGGAAGTGTCGCTGACCAACCTCTTCCGTGACGAGATCCTGGAGGCGGAGGAGCTTCCCTTTAAGATGACCGCCTTTACCCAGTGCTACCGCAAAGAGGCCGGGAGTGCCGGTCGGGACACCCGCGGGATGATCCGCCAGCACCAGTTCGCCAAGGTCGAGCTGGTCTCCATCACCCATCCCGATGAAAGCGACAGTGTCTTTGACGACATGGTTTCTACAGCCAGCGACCTGCTGACTTCCCTGGGCCTACCCCACCGTCTGATGCAGCTGTGCGGGGGAGACCTCGGCTTCAGTGCCGCCAAGACGATCGACCTGGAGGTGTGGTTCCCATCCCAGAACCGCTACCGCGAGATCAGCTCCGTCTCCAACGTGCGCGATTTCCAGGCACGGCGTGCCATGATCCGTTTTAAAGACGGCAAGAAGAACCGACTGGTCCACACCCTTAACGGCTCCAGCCTCGCCGTAGGACGGACCCTGATCGCCCTGATGGAAAACTACCAGAACGAAGACGGGACGATCACGATCCCCGACGTCCTGCACAAATACCTAAACTAAGGCAGTAGATGGCGGAAGAGAAGGACGACAGCGTAATCATCATCGAAGACGGTGATGACCTTTTTGATATCGAGGACGAACTCGGCCCTGATGAAGATGAGCCGCAAGCCCAGGCAAAGAGCGAAGCCCCCAAGAAGACGAATAAGCTCCTTCAATTTATCAAAGAGCGCCGCTATCAGCTCCTCTTCGGTCTCTCCCTTCTCTCTTTGATCCTCTTTTTCAGTGTCCTCTTCAGCACCTTTGCCGAAGAGGAGGAGATGATCGAACTGCGCCAGCAAAAAGAGAGCAGCGCGGAACGGATCAAGGAGAGTGAAAAACTCAAACGCTACATCAAAAAAAGCGATATCGAAAAACTCCTCTCAAAAGCCAATATCCTCTACGGATCGGGCCAGAAAGAGAAGGCTTTGGATATCTACCACCAGATATCCCTTTACAACGAATCGATCTCCTATTACAACCTGGGAGTCGCCCGTCTTAAAGAGCGCGATTTTAAAAACGCCTACGACGCCTTCAAGCGCGCACTCCAGAATAAAGAGAACCGTACCGCCAGTGCCATCAACGCCGCCGCCTGCGCCAAAGAGATGGGTATGGATTCCAACTTCGCCTACTATATCGACCTGGCTGAAGCCTCCCTCTCCGAAGAGGTCAATTCCCCGCTCTACTCCTACTACTACGCCCTGATCAACTACTATAAAGACCGGCCGGTGCGTACCCTCTCCAGCATCCACGCCCCCACCTCGGATTTTTTCACCCCGAGCCAGAACATGATCGCCGCAGATGTCTCACTGAAGCTTGATGACTATGTCGGCAGCCTCAATGCCGTCAGCAAAAACCGCTCCCCGCGCGATGCCTTCACCCTGGGGCTCCTGCATGCCAACATCGGCGAGTATAAACTGGCCATCGAGAAGCTGAATGAGGCGATCGACAACAACGACAGCCGCGACCTTGCCAAAGAGGCGGTCCTGCTTGCATACCTTAAAAACTCCCAGTACACCCGTGCCGCTTCCGTGATCAACTCCATGCCCAAAGACTACGCCTGGAAACACTACCCCATCGAAGTCTTCCTGAAAAAACGTCTCTTTGACATCAACCTGGCCCAGGAGTACTTCTCCCAAAAGGTCTTCCTGGACAAAGAGAAGCTTTATGCCATGATCTTCTACTTCGCCCCCTATGAGGTGTTTGATGCAGAGCGGACATTTATCCAGATGAAAAAAGGACAGGTGAACCTGGAGGTGGGTGAGATCGAACTGGCGAAAGAGTTTATCACCTCCACCGCCCTCCTCTCCAACACCAACGCCAATATCTCCATCGCCATCAAGCTGGCCCTTAACTCCCACACGGCCAAGGCCAACAAGCTTTTTGCCAAGCTAAACGAAAAGTTTGAAAACCACGATACGCTGGAGTACAACCTCGGCCTCAGTTTCGCCCAGCTTGGAGACTACCGGACGGCCTATGACCATTTCCGCCGCGCCCAGTTTTTAAATAAATCTAACGTCCTGGC
Organism: Campylobacterales bacterium; assembly: GCA_050297855.1. Classification (GTDB taxonomy): domain Bacteria; phylum Campylobacterota; class Campylobacteria; order Campylobacterales; family SZUA-545; genus SZUA-545. The sequence continues at coordinate 223,119 of JBNKTC010000010.1, read as the reverse complement.
CGGGGTATTCGCGCTCTTTTGTGCCGACATGAGCGGGCGCGAGACCGAACACATCGAGAAGAAGCTAAAAAGCGAGATCCAGGCCGAAGAGGAGTCGATCCAGAAGATCTTCCACCAGACACTTTTCAACCTCTACAAGGACAACTTTAACGCCATGTTCCGCTGGCTGGAGATCGAAAAAGAACAAGACCCGCTCTATCTTCTGACCGAGATCCTCGTAGCCGACAGGATCGATAAAAACGTCATCGCCGTAAGCAGTGCGGACGAGCTTTTTAAAAAGTTCCCCGACGATATCGTCACGAATATTCTGCGTCTCTATGTGGCCAATAAAAATACGAACGTCAAAAAATACGCCTTCCAGACCCAGCAGTTCATGTCCAGACAGAACCTCAGCTTCGACTCGCTTTTCTACGGCCCCGATATCGCGCGGGACCTCTATATCCTGATGGGCCAGATCTCGGGTAACCTTCCCAAGATCAAGATCCTGCTCGAACGCCAGATGCGGCTAGAGATCTATGACCGTGAAAACCTTCTCAAAGCCCTCGGCATGACCAATATCCTGCTTAAGAACTTCGAACAGGCCTTTGTCCAGTACAACCAGCTTATCGATGAGCTCAAGGTCAGTGACACCAAGACCCTGCTTTATGCCGCCATTGCCGCCATCGGGGCCGGGCATAAAGAGAACGCCATCGTCCTGCTCGAGGTGGCCCGTATGACCGATCCCCGGAACTTTGAAGCACGATACGGCCTCGGTCTCCTCCACCAGGAGGTCAAAAACTACCCTGCCGCCGCCATCCAGTACACCAAAATAAACGATACCAAATACCAGTCACGCTATTTCGATTTCAGGATTAAAGAGAAAGAAGATTAGAAAAGAAGAAGCAACCATACCTAAGGGGGAAAACCCTTAAGGTATGGCTATCAGATATGTTCGCAGGAGACGTTTTTCAGACGGTCTTTCATCAGGAGGTAACTGTTAAGGGCTGCGACGTAAGCGCGGGCTGAGGCAAGCATCGTATCGATACTGAGTCCGTGGCCCATCACGGCCGGTTTTCCTTCGTCGAAGACCACCTTGACCACGACCTTGGCCAGGGCGTCTTTCCCCTGGCTGACCGCTTCGACCTTGTAGTCGTTCAGTTTTCCGTTGTACCCGCTGATGCGGTCGATCACCTTGAAGATCGCATCGATTGTCCCGTCCCCGATGGCGGCGTCGGTAACATCCTCGCCGTTATAGCGGATCGTCGCCGCGGCACTGGGGACCCCCTCGCTGCAGTCGGAGATCTGGAGCTTGACCAGCTCGTAGACCTGGGGTGTATCGCTTGTCTCGTCGGCCACGATCATCCGGATATCGTCGTCGTAGATCTCCTTTTTCTTATCGGCCAGGAGTTTAAAACGCTTAAACGCCTTGTCAAAATCATCTTTTTCCAGCTCGATACCGAGCTCTTTGAGCTTGTCGGCAAAGGCGTGGCTTCCGGAGAGCTTGCCCAGGGTCAGGCGGTTGGTATCCCACCCGATATCCTCGGCCTTCATGATCTCGTAGGTCTCCCGGAACTTGAGGATCCCGTCCTGGTGGATACCGCTTTCGTGGGAGAATGCGTTTTTACCGACGATCGCCTTGTTCGGCTGCGGTTCGATTCCGCAGACGTTTGCAACGAGACGGCTAGTGGGATAGATCTCCCTGGTATTGATCCGTGTATCGATCCCGCCGAAAAGATCATTGCGTGTCTTAAGCGCCATAACGATCTCCTCCAGGGAGGCGTTGCCGGCCCGTTCGCCCAGTCCGTTGATCGTGCATTCGATCTGTCTGGCCCCGTTCATCGCGGCGCTGAGCGAGTTGGATGTGGCCAGGCCCAGGTCGTTGTGACAGTGGACAGAGATGATCGCCCGCCCGTTGATCGAATCGACGATCTCTTTCACAAACGCCCCGTACTCAAAGGGGACGCTGTAACCCACCGTATCGGGGAGGTTGACCGTGCTGGCTCCGGCACTGACGACGGCGTCGACGATCTCTTTAAGAAACGGCAGTTCGCTGCGCGTTGCATCTTCACAACTGAACTCGACGTCATCCACGAAGGTCCGTGCAAACTCCACGGCCGCCACGGCCCGCTTGATCACCTCGTCGGGTTTCATCTGGAGCTTGTACTCCATGTGGATCGGGCTGGTAGCGATAAAGGTGTGAATACGGCGCAGGTTTGCCTTGGCGACCGCTTCTCCGGCTGCCTTGATATCTTTCTCCACAGCACGCGCCAGGGAGCAGACGGTGGAGTTTTTTACTACTGAAGCGATATTGGAGACTGCGTCAAAATCGCCGGGGCTCGCCACGGCAAATCCCGCTTCGATGATATCGACGCCGAGTTTCTCCAGCTGCCTGGCGATCTTGATCTTCTCATCGGTAGTCATGGACGCGCCCGGGGACTGTTCCCCGTCACGCAGTGTCGTATCGAAAATCTTTACGGTCTGGTCACTCATATCTTCGGCCTTGCGTTACGTTTGGTGATAATCGTATAGAGATATCGTACCAGACCATAAAGCAAAAAGAGTGTCGAAATCGCGCAAAGCATCTCGATCGGGAAGAGGAAGATAAGCGACAGCAGGACGATCAGAGCAAAAAGCCCCTTGACAAAATGTGCCTTTTTAAAGTCCACCTTCTTAAAACTGGGATAGCGGACATTGGAGACCATCAGAACACCGGCCAGCAGCGTAAAGCTCAGCAATACCAAAATGTAGTCATGGAACATGGCGTAATCCTCACACATCAATACCCAGCTGACGACAAACAGTGCCGATGCGGGAATCGGAAGACCGATAAATACATTGGCCTCCGTCTCGCTGCTGATGACGTTAAAGCGTGCCAGTCGGATCGCGCCGAAGATGACATAGAGTGCCGCAACCAGGATACCGAACTTCCCGTAACTGTGACCGTAGGAGAAGAAGAGTAAAAAAGCCGGGGCTACCCCGAACGCCACCACATCGGCCAAGGAGTCGAACTCCCCGCCGAATTTACTCTGGGTATGCGTCAGCCGGGCTACCCGGCCGTCCAGGGCATCAAAGATCGTAGCGATGATAATCAGCCACGCCGCCTTTTCGTATGCGCCCGTGGAGGCGCTTATGATACTGACAATACCCAGAAAGATACTGGCTGCAGTAAAAAGATTTGGTAATATGTATAAAAAATTGATCTTGCCTTTTTCCATTGCTACTCTTTAATAATTCCTATAATGCTTTCGGCCGACTTGACCTTGTCGCCGATATTGATGTGCAGGCTGACTGCATAGGGGAGGATCATCTCGATATACCCCGTGTAGACAAACCCGATGCGTTCCCCGTGCCGTACGATATCACCCGATTCGAAATAGCAGGCGACATCGTAGGGGAAGAAGGTCCCGACAATATCCATCCGAACCCCGTCGAACATGACGCTGCAGCGACTGTTGAGCTCCAGTGCCTTTGACTCATCCCCAAAAAGCGCCATACCGTATCGGCGCTGCTCATCGGAAACGGTCGATTTGAAAGGGGCCCGCAGGATATGGGTATCCAACATCCCGTTGGCGATCCGTACCCGTACGCCCGATTCGTTTTCCAGACGTTCGATCGCTTCGATCACACCGTCGACCGGAGCGAGGACGGAACCTGACGTATCATCCGCAACTACCCGTTCGGGATTGCGAAAAAAGAAGAAAGAGAAGATGAAGAGAAAAAAGAAGAGATAGATAAAAAGTGCGTAAAAATCGCCATAGACCGACAGGGCAAAGGGGATAAAAGCCAGTACGATATGGCTGTACCCCTCCTTTGCGATGATTGTGACGTTTTTCGACGTACTCATTACGCTTCCCCGTTCTCCGGCGTATCGCTCTCTTCGGATTTTTTCGCCGCTTCGACTTCCATCTCCTCTTCGTCACGCTCTCGTTTTATACCGGCTTTCTCCTCATACTCTTTGATGATCTCGCGGACACGATCACCGGAGATCACTTCCACTTTAAGCAGTTCCGCCGTCATTGTCTCGATCGCCTCTTTGTAGGTATCCAGGGAGCCTTTGACCGCTGCGTAGTGTTCATCCAGCAGCGCCTTGATGTAGTCGTCGCTCTTCTGGGCCATCTGCTCGCTGTAATCCTTCGAACCGCCGAACTGCGGTCCGAGGAAGCTGCTGCGCTGCTTCTCCAGGACCATCAGTCCCGCCACATCACTCATCCCGTAGAAGTTGATCATGGAGCGGATAATGTCAGTCGCCCGCTCGAGGTCATTACCGGCACCTGTAGAGATCTCTCCGATAAAGACCTCTTCCGCCGCACGGCCGCCCAGCAGGACGTCCACTTCGGCTAGAAGCTCATGCTTCTGCATCAGGTATTTGTTCTCTTCGGGGGTATTAAGCGTATACCCGAGAGCGGCCAGACCACGCGGTACGATGGAGACCTTGTTCACCTTCTTGGCACCCTTCGTGATCTCGGCGATCAGGGCGTGCCCGCTTTCGTGGTAGGCCACGATCTTCTTCTCTTTGGGCGAGATGGTCCGTGACTTCTTCTCCAGTCCCGCAATGGAGCGTTCCACCGCCTCTTTGAGATCCACCTGCTCCACCTGGCGCTTGTTCTTACGCCCGGCAAGCAGGGAGGCTTCATTGATGATATTTGCCAGGTCTGCCCCGGCAAGGCCCGCCGTGATCTTGGCCAGGTCTTCGATATCGATATCCTCGGCCGTCTTGATGTTTTTGATATGGACGTTGAGGATCTCCAGACGCCCTTTGTAATCGGGCTTGTCCACCAGGACCTGCCGGTCGAAACGACCGGGGCGCAGCAGTGCCGCATCCAGGATCTCGGGTCGGTTGGTCGCCGCCAGGATGATCACCGGTGCTTCCGTACCGAACCCGTCCATCTCGGCAAGGAGCTGGTTAAGGGTCTGTTCGCGTTCGTCGTTACCGCCCATACCTCCGGCGGATCGGCTTTTACCCAGTGCATCCAGCTCATCGATAAAGATGATCGCCGGTGCCTCTTTTTTCGCCTGTTCGAAAAGGTCACGTACACGGGCCGCACCGACCCCGACAAACATCTCGATAAAGCTGGAAGCCGATACGCTGAAAAACGGTACCTCCGCCTCACCGGCTACAGCTTTGGCCAGCAGGGTCTTACCGGTCCCGGGAGGGCCCACCAGCAGGATACCCTTGGGGATCTTCGCACCCAGTTCGATATAGCGGTCGGGGAAACGGAGGAAATCGATAATCTCTTTCACCTCCTCCTTCGCTTCATCGTTTCCGGCCACGTCGTCAAACTTGACATCCGGTTTTTCGGAGTTGACCAGCTTTTTGCTGCTTCCGATGCCCAGTACGCCGCCGCCCATGTTCTTCTGCATCCGGGATGTCAGCAGCATCCAGATACCGAAGAAGATAAAGATCGGCAGCACCCAGCCGAAAAGAAGGTCCGAAAGCCAGTTCTCTTCGCTGTATCCGGCATACCGCACCTTCTTCTCTTCCAGGAGCGGCAGCAGGGTCTCATCCGGTTCGATCCGTTTGACCAGGTAGACCGTTCGGACATTTCCCTGATCCGATGTTGCTTTGATCTGCGTCTTGCCGATAGCGACAAAGTTGATCTGGCCCTGCTTGACCAGCTCTTTAAAGTCGTAGTAGCTCAGGTTTTTGGTCACTTTTCGTACGTTTTGACCGTTTTCCATCCCGCCGGCCATAGTAGAATCTTCTGCAAAGTTTTTAAAAATCAGGATGGCGATGATAGAAAAGATGGCAAAAATCAGAATGGGATTCTGGTTAAAAAAATTACCGCCTCCCGGCTTTTGATCTCTGTTGTCCTGTTTTTTCATTATTCCTCTTTTTTATATATTAGACTGATCCATTCACCCTCCTGGATCCGATCGGCCAGTCTCAGGGACGAATAGCTCTTTTTTACTCTGTTTTCATACTTCTCAAGTATGCCGGAAAGTATAACATAGGCACCTTGTTTTAGGTGCTTTTCTATGTCCCTTTTCAGGAAAATCAGGATGTCGCTGACGATGTTGGCGACGATCACGTCATACAGGCCGTCCGCGTCCTGGACCGACCCCTCCCAGATCGCATCGGGGATCACACCGTTAGCCTCGAGATTCGTTGTGGCGTTCTCAATGGACGGTGTCTCGATATCACACAGGGAGACACCGGCCCCCAGTTTGGCCGCGGCGATACTCAATATCCCGCTGCCGCACCCCACATCGAGGAAACGGTCACCTTTTTTTACATATTTTTCAATCGCCTGGAGACAGACGCGGGTCGTGGGATGGTGCCCGGTGCCGAAGCTGAGTTCGGGATCGATGACGATATTCTCCCGGGAAGGATCCGCATCATGCCACGTTGCCCGGATATAAAAGGAACCCAGGGCAAAAGGAGTAAATCCCTCCCTGTATTTCTGGACCCAGTCCTCATTCGCTTTTTTCTCGATCGTCACACTGACGCGGACCGGTTCTTCAAAAATAGTCTGCAGCAGTTCGACCTGATTTGTGATCGCGGATTCGTATGAGGTGGGATCTGTCTGAGTTCGTAGGATGATAGAGTCTCCCCGGCGTTCTACCGCTTCACCGGAAAGATCAAGGAGAAAGCTTTCTAAAAGCTCGATATGTTTATCGGTCGTTACGACCAACTCGTAATAGTGTTGATCCATTCAGGAGTTAGGACTCTTCCCCAAGAACCGCACCGAGTTTCTCTTTGAGTACCTGGGGGGTGAAAGGTTTGACGATGTAGTTATTTACGCCGGCCTTAAGCGCAGTGATAACCTCCGTTTTTCCACCCTCTGTCGTGACCATAATGATCGGCATGTCTCTGTATTTCTCTTCGGCTCGAACTTTTTTGACCAGTTCCAGCCCGTTCATCTCGGGCATATTCCAGTCCGTAATCAGTACGTCGATATCGGGAGTCTTCTGCAGAACTTCCCACGCCTCTACACCGTGTTCGCCTTCGTAGAGGTCCTTATAGCCAAGCCTATTAAGAGTATTTTTAATAATACGTCTCATAGTAGAACTGTCATCAACTACGAGTATTTTCAAAGCCGTCTCCTTGCAATCATCTATTATTTCTCTAATGTTACAGGAATTATCGTTTATGTGTGTTTAAAAGCTTCTTTAATATCCAACTTACCTTCGTAATAAGCTTTTCCAATGATAACCCCGTACACTTCACCTTTATCCTTGAGGGTCAGGATATCCTCCAGGCTGCTAACGCCGCCGCTGGCGATCGTGTCCACCCCGCTGGCTCGTGCAATGTCAAGGGTAAAATCGACATTTACGCCCGAAAGTGTACCGTCCCGGCCCACATCCGTACAGATGATCGCCTCCACACCCGCATCGGCAAACTCTTTTGCCAGATCGGTCGCTTTCATCTCGCTCGTCTCCGCCCACCCCTCGACAGCCACATAGCCGTCGATCGCGTCGATCCCGACGGCGATGGGGTACTTCTTGGCCATATCCTTGACAAACTGGGGGTCTTTGACCGCGATGGAGCCCAGGATCAGGCGGTTGATGCCCAGGTCCAGGTAACGTTTGATCGTCGCCTCGTCCCGGATTCCGCCGCCCAGCTGCATCTTGAGGTTGGTCGATTCACGGATCTTTTTGATCTGCTCGAGGTTCTTCGGCTCACCCGCAAAGGCGCCGTTAAGGTCGACAACGTGGAGCCACTCGCTCCCCGCCTCTTCGAAAAACTTGGCGAGCTCGTACGGCTCGTTGCTGTATATCTTGGCACTATCCATCAGCCCTTTTGTCAGGCGCACCGCCTGGCCGTCTTTTAGGTCAATTGCCGGAAAAATCGTCATCATAACTCCACAAAATTTTTTAGTATCTTCAGCCCGGTATCGTGGCTCTTTTCAGGGTGTGGCTGCAGGCCGTAGACATTCTCATGCCGGACGGCACTCACAAAACGCTCCCCGTACTCCGTTTCCCCCAGGACATACGGCTCGGCGCATGTGACATGATAGGAGTGGACGAAATAGAGGTAAAACTGCTTTGCAAGTCCTGCAAAGATGGGGTCTTCCCGGACCACCTCCATACGGTTCCACCCCATGTGGGGGATCTTGAGGTGTTCGCTCTTGTCGCTGTTGCTGAAGTGCACCACCTCGCCGGGTATGAGGGAGAGTCCGGCCGCCCCGCGGGACTCTTCGCTTTTTTCAAACAGCAGTTGCATCCCGAGACAGACACCGAAGAGATCCTTGCCGCTTGTGACATACGCTTTAAGGGCCTCGTCCAACCCGGCTTCGGCCAGGTGTTCGGCCGCATCGTTAAACGCCCCCACACCCGGGAGGATCAGTTTGTCGCAGGCAGCGACCTCATCGGCACCGGTGATCACTTTGGGTGTCGCCCCGATCTTATCCAGGGAGTTGCGCAGACTGGCGATATTCCCCATCTTATAGTCGACGATCCCGACCACTCTTTGTGCCATCTACTTCTCCTCCCCGTTGAACATCTTCTTATCGGACGTATGCTTGATATAAAAGGCCAGGGCGATGATCAGCATCGCGACCCCCGCCACGATATACATGGCGAAAATAAGCTGGGTCGGATCGGTCAGGGCGGACTTGAAGACCAGCATCAGCGCTTCGATCGCCAGGGCGATGATGATCGAACCGATAAACTTGGCCATCGTCTTGTTCTGCAGGTTGGTCACGGCACGGTGGCGGCCCAGGACCTCCTCTTCGAAGATCGTCTTGACCAGGTCGAATATCGCCAATGCCAAAGTCAGGAGGATCGTCGACTCGAAGATATGTTTCAGATCGATGTCCACCGGCGTATCCCCGTAGGAGAGCAGGCTGATCACCCCTTTGACCAACAGCAGAAAAGCGACCCCCAGAAGAACCAGGGAGATCGATGCGTAGGCAAGTTTATTGAAGTTGATAAACGCCCGGCCCATGGGACTGGGATAGACGATCTTGATAATATCCTTCAGCGCCACGTCGACCACGACCACGTACTGCAGCTGTTTGTGTTCGTTATAGATCGGCATGGAGGCGCTGACGGTCAGTTTGTTCGTCAGCAAAGAAGGATAGGGATCGGTCAATACCGAACGCTTCTGCCGAACGGCCCGGTAGTAGTAGGCACGGTGGCTGCGATTGGCCCCTTTGTCGTGCTTGCGCAGTGCTTTGAAGGGAGAGATCGTATCGCTCACCTGGACCCCCTTGGCATCCAGGATATAGATCGCCTCGATAAAATCCGCCTCTTTGCGGATACTCTTGACCCCCGCCATGATCGTCTCCAGGGAGATGCTCGGCAGCGTACAGGGGACATTGCGCTGGAGAAGGTAGGTCAGGTAGGCACGGATCTGCACCCGCGATTCGTTAAACAGGGCTATTTCATTAATCTGCATCAGGTCTCTTCACAATTAAACGTTTTAGCTTTTCATGCAAGAATTCTGCCTCGCATGAGGCCAGCTTTAGTGCCATGCAATTCCGCAGGTACGAGGACACAGCGGCAGGTAATCAAAGGGAAAAATCCACTGAATATAGAGTTTTCACCTTTGACATTCACCAAAGGAAATTTCTCCTTCGGCGACTTATGGTGATATTATACAAAAAATCAGATTGGACAGACGTTGGTGTCGAGTCGGAGTACGCCGATCTCGCCCTTGTCTTCGAGGGTCACGGTCACACAGGAGGAGAGTCGTCTACCGACCAGCTCCCCTTTGATGGAGTCGATCAGGTGGTAAAACGCCTTGGTCGGAGGGGTCTCGATCACGTTGATCTCTTTTTTCATGATCTCGCCGATGATGCTTTGGACCAGGAGGTGATAGAGGATCTTATTGCAGGCCCGCTGGCGCTTGTACGGCTGCATCACTTTGATGTTGTTGATATATGCATCCCGTTCCCGTTCGTCAAACTGCGGGGAGACCCGGATCTGTTCGATCAGTTCATCCGTCCGGCGGTCGTACGCTTCCAGCCTCCGTTCCACGTCTTCGATCAGCCTGGCATCGTTTTTGGTGATGATCTCCAGCATCTGGGCATCGTGCAGCATCTGCTTGGGGTAATCAAACTCCAGATGGTTCCCGTGCCAGTTGCCGGGATCTTTGACCAGTTGGTAGAGCTTGACCGCACTGGGGATATAGATGTATTTATCCGGTTTGCCCTTGACAAACCGTACACCCTTTGCCGAAATAAACGGTTTATCACCTGTAAATTCTAACTTAATCATATTTTGACCTTAATTTTGGAAACGGCTACTTATGGTAATATATCAAAAAAAAATTGAAAAAGAATGACATCATGAGCACTTTAAAAAAAGCAGAGAACTTTATCAATCGCGAACTTTCGTGGCTCAAATTCAACACCCGCGTCCTGGAGGAGGCCCAGAATACCAAGCATCCGCTCCTGGAACGGCTTAAGTTTATCGCCATCTACGGCACCAACCTGGACGAGTTTTATATGATCCGGGTCGCCGGTCTGAAAGAGATGTACAAAGCGCGTCTCAACCCCACCAACCCCGACGGGCTGACGACCCGCGAACAGCTCGTGGAGATCCGCACCTACCTGCATAACGAACTGGAACAGGTAGAAGCCACCTACAACGGGATTTTCAAAGAGCTGGAGAAAGAACAGATCGCGTTCAAACCGTACGAAGAGCTGGATAAAGAGCAGCAGAAAGAGGCGGACGAGTTTTTCTACTCCACCCTCTATCCCGTTATCATCCCCATCGCGGTCAACGCCACCCACCCGTTCCCGCACTTTAACAACCTCAGCTTTGCCATGGCACTGAAACTCAAAGAGGAGGAGACGGGACAGATCCGCTTCGGTCTGATCCGGATCCCGCGGGTGCTGCCGCGTTTTTTTGAGACGGGCGGCACCTTTGTCAACGTCGAATCCATCGTCTATGCCCACGCCAAAGATATGTTCGCCGGCTTCACCCCCATCAGCCGCGCCAGTTTCCGCGTGACGCGCAATGCCGACATCGTCATCGAAGAGGAGGAGGCGGATGACTTTATGGACGTCCTGGAAGAGGGTCTGCGCTCCCGCCGCAAAGGGGAGGTGGTCCGCCTGGAGACCCGCACGACCGACGATACGGAGCTGATCAATTTCCTGATCACCCACCTCAAAGTGGACATCGACGACATCTACTTCTACACCACTCCGCTTAACTACGGAGCACTCTGGCAGATCGTGGGGAACAAGAACTACGCGCACCTGCTCAATGCCCCCTATACGCCCAAGATACTGCCCCCGTTCCACGGCAGCAAAAGCGTGATGAAAAGCATCGAGAACAACGACGTCGCCCTCTTCCTTCCGTACGAAAGCTTCGACCCCGTCGTCCGCTTCATCAAGGAGGCAACCGAAGATCCCGATGTCCTGGCGATCAAGATGACACTCTACCGCGTGGGCAAAAACTCCCCCATCGTCAAGGCGCTGATCGAAGCGGCCAAGGAGGGCAAACAGGTCACGGCGGTCGTCGAACTCAAAGCACGCTTTGACGAACAGAACAACCTCAAATGGGCCAAGGCCCTCGAAGACGCCGGTGCCCACGTCATCTACGGGATCGTCGGCCTCAAGATCCACGCCAAGGCGGCCCTGGTGGTCAAGCAGACCCAGAACGGGATCAAGCAGTACGCCCACCTCTCGACAGGGAACTACAACCCCGCAACTTCCCGGATCTATACGGACCTCAGCCTCTTTACCGCCGATGCCAAGATCGCGGCGGACCTGACGAAGTTCTTCCACCATATCACCGGTTTTTCCAAGAAATCGGAACTGGATATCCTCTCCATGTCGCCGCTGCAGATGAAACCCAAACTCCTGGATCTGATCGCCGACGAGACGGCCAAAGGAAACGACGGCGAGATCGTCGCCAAGATGAACTCCCTTGTGGATGATGATGTCATCACGGCCCTCTACAAAGCCTCCCAGGCAGGTGTGAAGATATCCCTGATCATCCGGGGTATCTGCTGCCTCAGACCGGGAGTGGAAGGGGTCAGCGAGAATATCCGGGTCGTCTCGATCGTCGGGAAGTACCTCGAGCATACCCGCTCGTTCTTCTTCAAGCACGCCGCACCTCAGGTCTTCTTCTCCAGTGCGGACTGGATGCCCAGAAACCTGGTCAAACGGATCGAACTGCTCACCCCGGTCTTCTCCAAGGATATCGCCAACTCCATCCTGGAGATGATGGTGATGCAGCTGAACGACAACGTCCAGGCCAGGGAACTGCAGTCTGACGGCACCTATATCAAAGTCGTCAACGACCACCCGGACCTCGATTCCCAGTCGATGATGGAAAAAGCGATCAGCAAAGCCAATCAGGAGAATATCCGCCAGCAGCAGAAATCGAACTCAAAAATCCAGACACGTTACCGAAAGGAAAGCACATGATCATGAAATATCTCGAGTACTACCCCGATATCAAAGAGCGGGTCTTCATCGCACCGAGCGCGGACGTCATCGGCCGCTGCGAGATCGGGGAGGACTCCTCCGTCTGGTTCCAGACTGCCATCCGGGCCGACGTCCACTACATCAAGATCGGTAAGCGCACCAGTATCCAGGACGGCTCAATGGTCCACGTTACCCACTACAAAAACGACGACATGAGTGACGGGAACCCGACGATCATCGGCGATGATGTCACCGTCGGCCACAAGGTGATGCTCCACGGCTGTACGATCGAAGACGCCTGCCTCATCGGGATGAGTGCCACGGTCCTGGACGGCGCCGTTATCGGCAAGGAGTCCATCGTCGGTGCCGGGTCCCTCGTGACTAAAAACAAAAAATTCCCGCCCAGAAGTCTCATCATGGGAAGCCCGGCAAAACTTATCCGGGAGCTGACCGATGAAGAGGTGGAGGAGCTTTACGCTTCGGCCAAACGCTACGTGACGTTCAAAAACGACTATATTTGAAACAGCTTTCACTACTAATTTCAAAAGCTATACTATCCCTAAGCAGGATTTCAGTAATATATCGTCTTAAAAATGGAGCGGTGCAAAGATGAAACGTGTTCTTGTAAAATTTTCAGGTGAAGCCCTAGCCACGGAAGGCGGTTTCGGGATCGATACGGATATTTTGAAATTTATCGCATCCGAGATCAAAGACCTTCGGGATAACAATATCGAGGTCGGTATCGTGATCGGCGGCGGTAACTTTATCCGGGGGGTCACCGCGGCCAAAGACGGTCTGATCAAACGGACCTCGGGCGATTATATGGGAATGCTTGCAACCGTTATCAATTCCATCGCGATCCAGGAAGCTTTGGAGTTCATCGGGCTGGATGTCCGCGTCATGAGCGCCATGAAAATCCAGGAAGTGGCCGAGCCGTTTATCGTCCGGCGTGCCAACCGGCACCTGGAAAAGGGCCGCGTCGTCATCTTCGCCAGCGGAACGGGTAACCCTTTCTTTACGACCGATACGGCGGCGACGCTCCGTGCCATCGAGATCGGGTCGGAGATGATCATCAAAGCGACCAAGGTCGATGGTGTCTACGACAAAGATCCGAACAAATTTTCCGACGCCAAAAAACTTCCGCAGCTCACGTATGAAGAGGCACTGCAGGATAACATCAAGGTGATGGACGACACCTCCATCGCCCTGGCAAAAGAGAACGGGATCCCGATCGTTGTCTGCGATATGAATATCAAAGGCAACCTTGCCCGTATCATCAACGGTGACCATACACACTGTTCTATCGTTAAAAACTAAAATAAACCATCGCAGGAGAAAACAAACATGCGTCTTGAACAAATCACAGCGGAAGCACTTACACAGGTTAACAATAACCGATACCTCCTCGCCTCGGCCGTCGCCAAGCGGGTTGATCAGCTACTTAACGGTGCCCAGCCGCTGGTAGACAGAGATGTCTCCAAAACAGAACCGACTAACATCGCCCTCGAAGAGATTGCCAAAGGTCTGATCAAAGTCACCCTGGACAGCTAATCCTGTGGATACGCTACTCGAGCAGTTCCCGCAGATCAAAACCCTCGAGCAGGCCAAGTACCTGCTCGGGAGCTATCACCCCCTCGACCAGAAAATCATCAATGCCGTCAACTTTGCCGATGCCGCCCACGAAGGACAGTTCCGCAAGAGTGGTGAACCCTATATCATCCACCCGGTGATCGTCGCCGCCGTCGTCGCCGCACTCGGCGGGGATGAGTCGATGATCCTGGCTGCGATCCTGCACGACGTTGTAGAAGACACGCCCCGCACGCTTGAAAATGTCCAGGAACTCTTCGGAGCCGACGTCGCCGACCTCGTCGACGGCCTGACCAAGATCGTCAAGATCCGCGAAGAGAACCTTATCCCCTCCTCCCAGACCGACGAAAAACTGATCAAATCGGCCCTGACGTTCCAGAAGATGCTGGTCGCATCCATCAAGGATATCCGGGTGCTGGTGATCAAACTCTGCGACCGGGTCCACAACATGTACACCCTCTACGCCCTGCCGGTGGAGAAGCAGAAACGGATCGCCGAAGAGACCCTGGTCGTCTACGCTCCCATCGCCCACCGCCTGGGGATCAGCAAACTCAAAAACATCCTGGAAGACCGCAGTTTTTTCCACATCTTCCCCCACGACTACAACACGATCGACCGCTACCTTACGGACAACCAGCAGTCCCAGCGCCTGCGGCTCAACACCTTTACGTCCAAACTGATGGAGATCCTCTCCCAAAACGGTTTCAGCGAAGATGACTACTTTATCCAGTCGCGCGTCAAGCACCACTACTCCATCTACTCCAAGATCCAGAAAAAAGGAGTCTCCATCGACGAGATCCTGGACCTGCTTGCCGTACGGGTGATCGCCAACACCGCTCTGGACTGCTATAAGATCCTGGGCCTGCTGCACACCCACTTCCGGCCGATGGTCGCACGCTTTAAAGACTACATCGCCCTGCCCAAGGACAACGGCTACCAAACGATCCATACGACCCTCTTCGACAAGAACTTTATCTTCGAAGTGCAGATCCGCACGCGCGAGATGCACCAGACCGCCGAACTGGGGGTCGCCGCCCACTGGAAATACAAAAGCGGGGGCCTGGAACCCAAACTCGAGTGGCTTCACGGGATGCAGCACAACAGTGAAAACATCGAAGACTTTTACGAACTGGCCAAAAACGACCTCTTCAGTGAAGAGATCGCCGTCTACTCCCCCAGGGGAGATGTCTATACCCTGCCTTTGGGCGCCACAGCGCTCGATTACGCCTATGCCATCCATACCGATATCGGCTCCACCGCCAAGGCCGCCTATATCAACAAAGAGCACCGTACCCTCCTGACCGAACTCAAAAGCGGCGATATGGTCCGTATCGAGACCGGGGACAAAGAGGTGATCCGCTGCACCTGGGCCAATGCCGTCAAGACCTCGCGTGCCCGCCACCATATCCGTACCGAGTGTGCCCACAAGATCAAAGAGATCGACCGAAAAACGGGGATCAACATCCTGACCCTGATCTTCAAAGTCTCCAAAAAAGAGATCCTGTTCTGGCTCGATGAGGAGGGGCTGACGGACCTGCTTGTCAAGATCCCCTATAAGAACAATGTCCTCAGCGAAGTCGTCACCAAACTCAAAGGTCGTAAAAAAAGAGCCCTCTCCTTTACCCGCTACACGATCAAGCGCTACCACTTCGGCAACATGGACGTCTACTCCAACTACCACATCGGCGAGGTCGGTTTTGACTACTGCTGCCACCCCAAACTGGGGGATGAAATCGTCGCTTTCTATAAGAAAGGAAAGGCTATAATTCACCATAAAATGTGTGAAAATGCCCACAAGGACATCGACACCAACGTCCCTATGCTCAAGGCCGAATGGGAGACCCGGGGGATCAACACCTACAAACTGGTGGTGACCCTGGAAAACAAACAGGGCGCTTTAGCCAACTTCGTGACATTCCTGGCAAAAGAGAATGTCAACATCATCAGTATCGAGATCGATAACTCCAACGTGGACTACAAACGGTACTGTGAAGTAGAAGCGGAATTCCCGCAGAAAAACTTTAAAAAGATAAAAGCAAAACTGGAACTGCAGTTTAAAGTCATCGATTTTGTCTCGACAGTCGATGCGTACAACATTAAATAGGATAGTCATGGTACAAGAAGCGCTCGCAGATATTATGCGCGGCTGTTCGGAGCTGATCGATGAGAAGAAGCTGACCGAATGTCTCGAAAACTACTACAACAAAGGGGAGGTCTACCACGTCAAAGCGGGCTTTGACCCCACTGCCCCCGATCTGCATCTTGGCCATACGGTCCTTTTGAACAAGCTGGCGACATTCCAGAAATACGGAGCGCGTATTCAGTTTATCATCGGGGACTTTACCGCCATGATCGGGGACCCGACGGGTAAAAGCGAAACACGGAAAAAACTCTCCCGTGAGGATGTCCTGGCCAACTCCGAAAGCTACAAAGAGCAGGTCTTCAAAGTCCTGGACAAAGAGAAGACCAATGTCTACTTCAACTCCGACTGGCTTGGCAGCATGAGCAGCTACGACATCATCGAGCTGACCTCCAAGCGGACCGTCGCACGGATGCTGGAGCGGGATGATTTCGAGAACCGCTTTAAAAACAACATCGATATCTCCGTCTACGAGTTCCTCTACCCGATGTTCCAGGGATATGACAGCGTCCACCTCAAAAGCGACCTGGAACTGGGCGGGACGGACCAGAAGTTCAACCTCCACATGGGGCGCCACCTCCAGAAGTCCTACGGACTTAAAAGCCAGCAGGCGGTCATGATGATGCCGATCCTGGAAGGTCTGGACGGCGTCAAAAAGATGTCCAAGTCCCTGGACAACTACATCGGTGTGGCCGAAGACGCGGTCACGATGTTTTCCAAAATGCTGAGTGTCTCCGATGAATTAATGTGGCGATACTATGAACTTTTAAGCTCGCTCTCGTTACAAGAGATCGAACAGCTTCAGGCCGATGTCAAATCAGGAAAACTTCATCCAAAAAATGCCAAAGTAAATCTTGCAAAAGAGATGGTGACGCGTTTCCATTCGGCCGAAGCGGCAGACCATGCCGAAGCCGAATTCGACCGGGTCCACAAAAACCGGGAGATCCCCGAAGATATGGCGTGCTTCGAGTTTGACAGCACGACATGGATCGGAACGATCTTCCAGGAAGCAAAACTCGTGGCAAGCACCAGCGAACTGCGCCGGAAAGTCACCGAAGGCGGTGCCAAGATCGACGGCGAAAAGATCGCAGATTTTAAAATGGAACTGGGACCGGGTGAGTATGTGGCACAAGTGGGTCGTAAGAAGTTCGCAAAAATAAAGGTAAACTAATATGGAACTACAACCTGTAAAAATAGGTAAACACACCCTTAAATACCCCATCATCCAGGGGGGAATGGGTGTCGGTATCAGCTGGAGCCAGCTTGCCGGTAACGTCTCGCTAAACGGTGCCCTGGGTGTCATCAGTGCGGTAGGTACAGGTTACTATAAAGAGAAAGCCTATGCCCACAAACTCTCCTTCGGACGCCCCGTCGAAGCGACGGAGTTTTACTCCAAGGACGCCCTGACCCAGATCATCAAAGATGCCAGAAAGATCTGCGGGGATGCGCCGCTTGCGGCCAATATCCTCTATGCGAGCAACGACTACGGGCGCATCGTCAAAGACGCCTGCGAAGCGGGTATCGATATCATCATCACCGGTGCCGGTCTGCCGACCAATATGCCGGAGTTTACGGAAGGATACCCCGATGTGGCCCTGGTCCCTATCGTCTCCTCCCCCAAAGCGCTCAAGATCATCGCCAAGCGCTGGAAACAGCGCTACAACCGTACCCCCGATGCCGTCGTACTGGAAGGCCCCTTGAGCGGCGGGCACCAGGGCTTTACCTATGATGACTGCTTTAAAGAGGAGTTCCAGCTTGAGAACCTTGTCGCACCCGTCGTGGAAGAGGCGAAACAGTGGGGCGATATCCCCGTCTTTGCCGCCGGCGGGGTATGGGACCATGACGACATCACCAAGATGATCGGACTGGGTGCTGCGGGGGTCCAGATGGGGACCCGTTTCATCGGGACCTTCGAGTGTGATGCCAGCAAAGAGTTCAAGGAGATGATCCTTGACGCCGAAGAGAAGGATATCAAACTTCTCAAATCTCCCGTCGGTCTTCCCGCACGGGGTATCCAGACCAACCTGATGGACCTCGTGGATAAACGGGAAGGCCCCGCGATCAAATGTATCAGTAACTGCGTTGCCCCATGCCACCGCGGTGAAGAGGCCAAGGCCGTCGGCTACTGTATCGCCGACCGCCTCTCCGACGCCTACCTGGGTGACAAGGAGCTGGGACTCTTTTTCACCGGGGCCAACGGCTACCGCCTCAAAGAGTTGATTTCGGTGAAAGATCTTATCAACAAATTGGTCAATGGTGAGGATAGCTAGACTTCTCCTCCCCCTCCTGCTGATCGTCTCGCTTTGGGGTTCCGAAGCGGGACGGCTTATCACCGAAGCGGATTCGCTTCTCAAAAAAAACGACAAAGCCTCCACCACAAAAGCCTACAACAGTTATAAAAGCGCCTACCTTAACGCCCTCCTCGACGGCGACACCAAGACCGCCAGAAAAGCCAAACACGGTATCGTCAAAAGTGCCGCGCTGCTGGGGATCGACGCATCCTCTTACGAAGACGACCCCGAAGACGACGGAAGCGGCAGCGGAAGATCGGATATAAAAAAGCCGTATAAGAGAGGCGACCTGCCGCGGATCGTGGACTACCGGGCCAATAAAAACCAGGTCTATCTCATCCTATCCAAAAAGATCGATCCTAAAGAGGTCAACATCTTCACCCTGAAAAATAATAAGACCAACAAGGTGATCTTCGATATCCCCGCTGTCTTTAACAAAGAGCTCTCCCACATCAAAAGCCGCTATTTTAAGGACGTACGCATCGCCCAGAACACACCCGATACGGTGCGGGTCGTCATGGAGAAGGGGATCGATTTTGAAGCGGAGGTCGCCACCCTGAGCGACAAGCTGGTCCTCACTGCCTATACGACCAAAGGGAAAAAACCGTCCGCCAAAAGCAATATCCTTCCCAAGACCGCTTCGGCCAAGCACCCCGTTGTCAAAAACCGTCCCAAAAAGAGCAATAAGAACAAGACGATCTTTATCGATGCGGGGCACGGGGGGAAAGACGGGGGGGCTGTCGGATATAAAAAGTACCGTGAAAAGGATATCGTCATTGCGATCACCAAGGAGACGGTGCGCGAACTTAAACGCCGCGGATACACGGTCAGGACGACCCGAAGCCGCGATGTCTTCATCCCGCTTCGCGACCGGACAAAGCTGGCCAACAAGCACAATGCCGATCTTTTTATCTCCGTCCACGCCAACTCCGTTCCCCGGCGTATCGATATCAAGGGGATCGAGACCTATTTCCTCTCCCCTGCACGGAGCGAACGGGCGAAAAAAGTTGCGGCCAAGGAGAACAGTGCCGATCTAAAGGAGATGAGCCACCTCTCCCAGGAGACATTCCTCTCCTTCCTCAACCGTGAAAAGGTAACGGCATCCAACAAGTTTGCCATCGATATCCAGAAAAACATCCTGGCAAACCTTAAAAAAAATTACCGCAGCGTCGTGGACAACGGGGTCCGTGAAGGGCCTTTTTGGGTACTTGTCGGGGCCCAGATGCCCGCAGTTTTAGTGGAAGTTGGCTATATTACGAACCCGACAGAGGCCAAACGGATGAAAACCCGACGGTATCAAAAACTTATAGCAAAAGGAATCGCCGATGGAGTCGACAGCTTCTTTTATTATAACTAGCACGTTAGTGCTCGGCCTGATCCTGGCTATCCTTATATTCCTTTTACTGAAGATGGAACACAAACCGGCGAAAAAGAAGATGCCGCCCGTCACCCAAAAAGGCCCCAGACGCCCCAACCCGCCCTATATCATCAATATCAAATCTACCGAAAGCAGAGCATTCGGCGCCATCTGCATCATTAAAAAGGATGTGGAATTCGATTACGGCCGCGATGTCTTCCGGGAAGTCCAGAACGAGATGTCGACGATCAAAAGCTCCATCGACCTGCTGGCCGAAACACCCTACGACGATATCAGACAATCCCGCTATCTCGCCATCCTCCACACCCTCGACCGCCTCAAAAACCTCACCTCCTTAAGCGAATCCCAGCTCATTTCCATCAAAGATGAGTTAAAACGTTACAAAACCTCGATCTAACATTAAAAAACAATGAAATTTAAAAAAACGACTTTTTCACTCTTCATTTTTAAGACACAGTAAAGAAATAGCACCTATAATTGTGGTGAACGGAGCCAACTATAAGTGCTTCAAATATTCATTAAGGAAAGAGTATGAAAAAATTCGTGGCAATGTCCGCAATCGCGGCAATGGCAGTAATGGGTAATGCGGCGACTGACGCCGAAGAGCTCGCTAAACTTAAAGAAGAGCTTTCCACTCTTAAAGAAACGGTCAAAGAGATCAAGATCCATGATGCGGGAGATAATGTGAAGTTCTCTGTCAATCTAAGAACTGCTGTTGACTCTATCGAGTCGACTAGAGCGAGTGGTTCAAAAGATTCAAATGGAAATCTGATGACCAACAGACTTATGCTTAATATGTCTGCTCAACCTGCTGAGAACCTGACATTTAACGGTGCGTTGTCCTATAACAAAGCATTCGGTGCATCTCCTGCAGATTCAAGCGGTATGCCTCAACGTGGATACGGCTACGATGCTTTTGACTGGGTTATCAATGAAAACCTGATCGATAACTCGATTAGAGTAAAAGAAGCATCTTGGTTCTATTATGGGAATGTTGGCGTTCCTATGGTTGTCAGTGTCGGCCGACGACCGTCCACAGACGGATTCGGTGCAAACTACCGTGAAGGTGCTTCCAAAGCAAAATCTCCACAAGCACACTCCATCAACGTCGAATATGATGGTGCCAGTATCATGTTCAAAGATCTGACTGACTTTGGTACAAGCTTCAAGATCTGTGCAGGACGCGGTCTGACAAATGCCAGAAGCCGATTCAATATGGAAGGTGGCTTTACATCTTACGGTGACTATACAGAAAGTGATGTATCCATCAAATCTGTTGATATGTATGGTCTGATCGTCGTACCTTACGATGATGGTCAATATAAACTCTCCATGATGCCGTTTAAAGCAACGAACCTGCCAGGTTTCAACATGATGACGCCAGCCTACCTTAACAGCGTAGTAGGAGCAGCCCAAACTAATAGCGATGCAACACAAAGCTTCAATAATACAGGTATGGTTGCGCTAAACGACATGTATGACAGTGATAGCAACAACAGTACACCAAGCTACTGGGGCCTGAATGAAGGCGTACAAATGGCTTCTATGGGTGATATGACCGGCCTTTCCGTCTCATTCCAGGCATACGGCATTGGCGACGGTATCTCTGACTTCCTTGATGACACAACATTCTTTGCGTCTTGGGCAATGTCAAAAACAAGTCCGAATAATAACGTGAATGTCGTTGACATGGTCGCATTTAACGATGCACTGATCGCTAACAATATGACACTTGAGCAGGCTATTGCTGCTGTTGCAAACGGCCAAATGGATCCATCTGGTTTTGTAAGAAAATCCGGTATGCTCGGCTCAACAGACGAAGAGACTGGTACATCTATCTGGGTTGGTCTGACAATCCCGGCAATGTTTACAGACAATGGTAGACTTGGATTTGAGTACAATCACGGAAGTGAGTACTGGAGATCTATGACATACGGTGAAGATACACTTGCAGCTTCTAAGATTGCAGCACGTGGTTCCGCTGTCGAAGCATACTACAACCAACCACTGGTTGATGATTACCTTAAAATGCAGATCCGCTACACAGCGATCAACTATGAGTATACAGGTAGCCAAGGCTTCTTTGGTGATGACGGTATGCCACTTACCATGGACGAAGCAGAAAAAATGGGCATGGATCCAGTTGAATCAGTTAGTGACCTGAGATTCTCTATCACTTACGACTACTAAAAACATCTGACAGGGGAGTGTTCCCCTGTCATTTTCTCCCTTCTTTTCCCCACACCGAATATCACACCAAAGCATGTTATAATATCCGCAATTTCATACAGAAGCGATCGTTATGGAACTGCTGATTCTCTTTTTTCTTTTAGCTGTCGGTATCTCGTTTCTCTGCTCGATTTTGGAGGCGGTACTGCTCTCCACTACCCCTGCCTTTATCCAGATGCAGTTGAGTCAAAACCGTCCCGGTGCCGGGCTGCTGAAAAAGAACAAAGAGCAGATCGACCGCTCCATCTCAGCCATCCTAACGATCAACACCTTTGCCCATACGATCGGGGCGTCCGGGGTCGGTGCGGAGGCGATGGTGATATTCGGAGAGGAGTATATGCTGGTCATCTCCGCCGTCCTGACCCTGGCGATCCTCTACCTCTCCGAGATCGTCCCCAAAGTGATCGGTGCGACCCACTGGCAGAAGCTGGCGATCCCGGCAGCCTACCTCATCCGCCTGCTTGTCATCATCACCTACCCGCTGCTGCTCGTCTCCTCGCTGATCACACGCATCTTCCGCAAAGAGACGATGCAGAAGACCAGCCGCGAAGAGATCCGGGCCATCTCGGAACTGGGCAGCGAAGAGGGGATCCTGGACGAGCAGGAGAGCGATATCATCGAAAACCTGCTGGACCTAAAGAGCGCCCGGGTCAAGGATATCCTCACCCCGCGAAGCGTCCTCTTCGCCCTCGACCAGTCGATGCGGGTCGATCAGTTTTTTGCCATCGAGGATTATGACAACTTCTCCCGTATCCCCATTTTCGATGGAGATATCGACCATATCACCGGCGTCGTCCTCCTGCGCCATATCCTGATCGAAAAACAGAACGGCCACGGGCATAAACGCCTGGCAAAGATCGCCCTGCCCATTTTTACGATCCATGAGAATATCCCGGTATCCAAAGCCCTGGAGCTTTTTATCAAACGGAGAGAGCATATCTTTATAGTAAAAGACCGCTACGACCAGACACAGGGGATCGTGACCCTGGAAGATGCCATCGAAACACTTCTCGGTGTGGAGATCATGGATGAGTTTGATGATGTGGAGGATATGCAGGAGCTGGCGAAACTCCAGATGCGCCAGAAGAATAGAAGATAGTTCCGGGGAGATCTCCCCGGAAGTTTATTAGTCTTTAGTTGCCTTAATAACACCTTCTGCCCCTACGTAGCTGGAGTTATATAAACCGCCAGCCGCGATGGAGCCACCCATAGAACTGACCGAACCGGCCGTACCGTTACCGAAGAAGTTACCGTGCATCTCCGCACTGGTGATATCAACAGCCGAGCCGGCATTCTTCGCCAGTGAAGCATCAAAACTGCTGTTGGTATATGTGATCGTATTCGTCCCCACATCCATCTTCCAGACCATGGCTGTATCATTCGTCGGATTGAAGGTGATCGTGCCCGAGATCGGGTCAGTCGTACCGAAATCCACATGCAGGTCCACAAGACTGCCTGCCATATCGATCGCATTGTGTACTTTCACACTGTTCTCCACGGTCGTTACAACACCAAGGACATGCCCGGTGAAATCCATCGACGTACCCGGAGAGGCCAGGGTCGTTATATCGGCCAGCTCTCCGGCGACCCATGTGGAATACCCGGAAAATTCAAACCCTGTCGTTGCCGGATCGCCGAAGGAGGCGCCCCAGTAACCCCAGCTGGCATAATCATCCTCGACACCGTCGGGCGACGTAACCATCACCCCGCCGCCGTCGATACCCGAAGTAAACAGGTTACTGTTATAGCTTGCCTGATCAAAGCCCATGGCGATGTAGTCATCGCTCACGTAAGCGGCATTATAGGTAGAGGTCGAACCGATATCGATGTATTCGTTGGCTGTTACCACGCCGCCGGAGACAGTCCCCAGCGTCAGATATCCGCCGGGAGCGACCTCCCCGGTAGTTTTATTAATACTCAGGCCGGTGATCGTACCGTGTTCAAAGGGATCACCCGCAGCGGCACTCCGGATCCCGGCCACGCTTCCGGCCCACGTGACCGTTCCGGTAGAACCGTCTGTATCGGTCGCGGGGTTGATGCTCACACCGTCCGGCGTATCCACGCGGACACCGGCGATCGCTGTGACATCTTCATATTGGTATGTCACGCTGTTGTAGTTACCGTAAACTCCCACGCCGACCCCCTGGTTGGCACTTCCCATGATGCCCGCTTCGAAACTCTCGATGCTGGCATCCGCTCCGCC
This sequence comes from Campylobacterales bacterium, assembly GCA_050297855.1. GTDB lineage: Bacteria > Campylobacterota > Campylobacteria > Campylobacterales > SZUA-545 > SZUA-545. Next base: position 198,989 of record JBNKTC010000010.1, on the reverse strand, counting down.
GGTCCCGCCACTGTTGACGGAGAGGGTATTCCCGCTGACTATGCCGGTCGTTTCGTTAAACGTACCAAACCACCCGTCAAGATAGGTACCGACATCATCCGATCCCGGCTTACCGACAAAGACCGCCATCCCGGTATTGCGGTTGATGACCATCGATCCTACGGGTGCGATGATCCCCGATCCGTCAAGCAGCGGTGACCCGGCACCTGAGGAGACCTCGGTGGCGCTGGTCGTTCGGTCCACGGCAGCCACCAGGTTGTACCCTATCAGGTTATCCGTCTCGCCACTCATCCCTGCATACGGTGTCCCGGCATAGACCAGGCTTCGGTATGCTTCACCGTACTCGTTATTGTTGGAAGACTCCAGTACAATAAAGAAGTCTTTGAGATTGTCATAGACGACAAACCGGTCGGTCGTACTGTCCGAAAGGTCCTCGGCACTGACGCTGGAGTACCCGCCGACTGCCGTCGTCATCGTCGTCTCTGTCTGTGCCGTCACCGTTCCTATTGTCAATGATCCGGAATCGGGGTCTTCATACTCGGGAGTGTTGGGTACGAACTGCGTGCCGTCATAGGTCCCGGAATAGGAGAGGTCCCCGAAGCTTCGGTAGGTCCCGGTATCGCCGTCGACCGCGATATAGAAGGCGCTACTGTCCATGTACCCGCCAGAAGAACCGGAAACCAGCGTAGCCTCACGCCAGTTGTCATCCGTTCCCGTCGGATTATCGATCCAGGTACTCACCTGGTGGCCGACCAGGATCTTCTGATCCCCGACGACGGGAGCAGTCAGTGTCTGATCCGTTGCCCCTTTAAAGACCCCGATGGCCGCCAGGTCGTTGGTGTTGTCCAAAGTTCCGAGCACCTGGAACTCCCCGCCGATCGCCGTGGCATCGGTACCGTAAAGGTCGGCATGGAGTTCACCGGCACCTGAACCGATCGTAACAATACTGTTCGCGTTTCCGCTGAGTGCTGCATTCATATAGCCGCTGGTCGTATTCAGGGTACTGCCGGTCGCATCGATATTCACATACCAGACTACCTCGGGGTAATCTACCGCCGTAAAGATCATGTTCCCGCTGACCGGTGTGGAAGAGCCGAAATCGACGGCGACCCGCACCCAGCTCGTATCGGTATTGATCGTACCGGACGGCCCGTTCCCGTGGATACGGCCCAGGATTTTCCCTTCGAAAGTGTAGACCTCCACACCCGCAGCACCGCCGGCGGCACTGACGATATCGGCGATCTTGGAGGCCGCCGTATCGATCCCCGCGACCCAGGTGGATTTGTGGTGGTAGGTCAGGTCGTACGTCCCGTCCGTATAGGCTGCGGTCCAGTACCCCCACGTCACGTCATCCAGTGCGAAACCGGGGTTGGTCGCCATAATCCCCCCCGCACCGTTGACAGGGACCGGAGCGGCAAGGTCATAGTAGTTGTTTGCAATACTGCCTAGCGTCGAGGCGAAATAGTCATCGGAGATAAACGCCGCGGTCTGACCGCCCGTACCGCTGACAGCCAGGGTCGCATAGGGCGAGGCGATGGTGCCGTCGGCGATGGTGCCCCCCATGCTCATCGTACCGGAAATATCCCCCGTATCCCGGTTGATCACGAGGCTGTCGACCACCCCGTTAAGCACATCGGCCTGGTAGACTGTCCCGGTACTGCTGTCACTGACAAACGATTTGGATGTGGCAAAACCGCTCATGGTCGCCGTTCCGGTCAGCGGGGTGTCAAGATTGATCTGGCCCGCGTCGTCGGTGCGGTACCCCGCGACGATCGACGCATCGAAAGCCGTCGGGTTAGTCGAAGGAACATTCTCGAAGACACTCGGCGTCGTGGAAGCGATACTCATCCCGAAGCCCTGGAGCTCGGAGCCGTAGAGTTCCCCGGAGATCTCGGCGCCGTTGAGTCCGTCGATCACCGTATCCGTCTCGACAAAATAGTTTCCGTCGATATCCTTGTCCCCGTAGACCCACCCCTGGAGGCTGCCGTTAAAGAGGATCTCGTTGTTACTCCCCGTTCCTGCGCTCCCCAGGATGATCCCCCAGCCCCTGCCGTCGTTTTGCGGACGTCCGACATAAAGGATGTTGCCGTTGTTCGTATTCCCGATCACCCTGCTGTCCGAGTAGTCTTTGCCGGTCGCCAGGCCGTTATAGAAATCGGAGCTGAACTCGCCCGAGCCGTCATAGCTGATGGAGTGGGACATCAGGACCTTGTAGATCAGGTGGTTGGGAACGTCACCGGCGAGCAGCGTGGCCCATGAGGATTTTACCCCGGTATAAAAGGCATCGCGGTACATCCCGCCGTCGACCGTCGGATCGATCGTCTCATTGGTGATAATGGCGAATTCACCCAGGTTGTCATAGGTGATGTAGTTATCCTCGCTCCAGGTATCCGTATCGCCCGGATCGTTGGTCTCGAGCCAGTACTCCGCGTTATACCCCTCATAGTCTCCCGTTGGGCTGCTCATCATACGAACACCGGTGATGTCGTCGCTCAGGCCGAGATATGCTTCACCGTCCGTAAAGGGATCGCTTACATAGACGTCGAATACCTGGGAGATCCCGGAGAGTGCGGGCATGACTTCCACATCGTATCCCACGCCCAGGTTATTCCCGGTTCCATCAAGATTAAGTGTGACATGGGTACCGTCGCGGTAAAGCTGGAACGATGAATTATAGAAATAATTGACAGCCGATGTGGATGTACCGATCGAACAGTCAAGGCCTGAACAATCAGCTCCACTGATGTAGCTCGTGAGGCTTTTGCCGTACATATCCACCGGACCGCTGTTTTGTATTTGTGTCAGATCAAACCCACCTTCTGTCTGTATTACTTCAATCGTGTCAGGGATTAAGGAAAGATCATAATCAACATTCTCTAGTAACTCAACGGTACCGGTGGAAATATCGAACCCGGTTTTCTCCTTGATCTCTTTTTCAGCTTCCTCTTCCGTTACATCTTCTTTCTCTTTTTCAACCTCTTTTCTGAGTTTGTCGACCACCTCGCTCTCTTCGACCTTTGTCATCAGGGTTTCCGCAACCGGTGCCACTTCCTCTTCTGCATCTTCGTCTTCCACGACAATTGCTGTATCTTCACCTTCCGTAGTGGCTTCTGGTGCCACCTCTTCCTCTGAGGGAGCAACACCGGAAGCTTCGTTCAATTCATTCAACTCCAAAACTGTGAATTTTCGCGGTGGTGTCGGAATCGCCCCGGCCAAAACACTGGTTATTTGCCCGGCCGGCACGACAACCGGTTCTCCCCCGGCAAAAGCGGCGACGCTGATGGCCCCGTGTGTACAGGCGATTTTGTCCCCGTCAACATTGATCTTTCCTAGAAAATGGGTCCCCCGGATCCCGATTGTCGCTGTCTTGGTAGCCAGCTTAAATTTCTCGGGTGCAACCTTACCGATCTTCCCGGTGATCGTCTTAAACGCCCCCTTCAGGGAACGAAACGACGCTTTCTGTGCATCGGCATCGGCCGCTGCTTCGAAGAGGTACTCATCAACAAGAAACTCACTCCCCTTACCTACTGAGACCACCGTCTCATCATTAAAAACCAGCTGGGCACGTGCTCCATCGCCCGTGACAATCGTATCTTTTTCCAGCAGTTCAAACCCACTGGATACAGAGAGTGTCTCACCTCCGCGCAAGACAGAAACTTCCCCTTTTGTCACAGCGATTTTCCCCACACTGGAGAAGAGCAAGACGGCCAGCGAAAGATAGACAAACAATAGTTTTTTCATGGCATCATCCTTTTAAAATTGCATCGACACCGTCAAACCGACAGTGTTTTTTGAATAGGTATAAGGTTCATATGTGGAGGAGTTGGACATCTGGGTAGCGTTAAGCGTTGCCGTATAGCTCTCCAAAAACTTATAGGAAAGACTTGCCGTTACGTTTTGATTCGTATCCGTTCGTTCCACATCTTCCCCCGTATTGACATCTATAAAATCATCCGCATAAATTCGTCCCTTGATCGCAGCAGAAAGATTCACAAAAAAAGACTTTCCAAATTGTTGGAAGAAACCGACTTTTAACCCTGCTTCATCAAAATCAACATCGGTCCGCTCCCCACTTTTCTTTCTTTCTGTCAATGCACCAAACCCGATATTAAAGACCGTTGATGTCGAAGTAAATGCCTGCCGCATATCGACATTCAGTTCATATCCGTCGGTATCTTTCTCTTCGTTCTCTTTCAGTAGATTTTTCCGTTCCAGTTTTTTAAGCCCCAAGCTCAGAAGCTGATCACCGGATGGGAACTGCATCTTGAGACTGATATGGGTCACGTCAATGTAATCCTCTCCACCCAAACTCAAGTGGTCCAGACCGCCGACAAGGTTAACGGCAAACGAATCATATTTTAGCCCCGGTCCTGTCGAAAGGGAGGAATAGATCAGGTTGAAATCATCATACTCGCTGTAGCTCTGGGCATAGGCCAACCCGTCGGTCTGCCAGAAAAACCCACTCTTATCGAAAAAGTCGTAAATATGGCGCAGGGTCAGCATTTCTGTATGAGAAGTGTCACTTTCTGCAGGATTGACGACCGTATCACCCAACGCTCGAATCGTATAATCATTCCCGTTGTTAACATTCGAGTCGTTCTGAAAGCCGATGGCTACCATCCCGCTGAGATAGTTTTTCTTTTTCCCCTGGATGATGAGGGCCAGGTAGCGGTCTACCGCTTCGCGTACCTCGGGGGGAACAGGCCCGGCGAGCACCTTTTTAAACTCCACTTCCGCCTGGTCGTACATCTTCATCCCGTAGTAGGCACGTCCCAGCTCCAGGCGGCTCCTTGCATGGTCGGGTTTGAGGATCAGTACCCGCTCAAACGCTGCGATGGCCGTATCGTACTCCCCGAGCTCCAGGGCACTCCGCCCCAGATAGAAGTTGACCCGTTCGTTATCCATGGCAATAAAAAAAAGTTTTTTAAAGGCATCGTTGGCACTTTTAAAGTCGCCTTTTTTGTAATAGGCATACGCTTCCTGGAACTGCTGCTCGGAGACGGATGCGACTAACAGGGTAGGAACAAGGACAAAAAAGAGAAGGATTTTAGAGAGAATACCCCTGTATGGGCATCTCTCATGTAAGGGGTCGTGTTTCATGAGCTACTCCAAAGTCATTTCTATACCCAGTATAGAGCGGCTGACTTTGGATTAAAATAAATAAATAAAACTAATTCGGTGGCTATTTTGTGTCTTACGCACACTTGGCGTAATATTCGCAGACCCGGCTGAGGTTTGTATACCAATCCTCGTAAAGGTATGCTTTGCTTTTTTCCAGTTTGATATTGAGACCGTCGCCTTTTACGGTAATCTTTTCGATATGTTCGGAAGGGATCTCCAGAACCGTCATACAATACTCTTCGGCCATCTCGTCGACTTCCAGCAGATCGTTCCAATCCCATCCGTCTTCAAGATCACGTACTACAAATAGATGTCTCATCTTATCTCCTTATTAGAACCCATCACAACCTGTTAAGATGAATTCCTGGCAGAATGTTAGACCATGCAAATGACTATCACATTACAGATCGTCATACTGCATGCATAATTTATACCAAGCCGAAACTGTACCGTTCTTTATAACCCTTTCTTATGACGTGTTGCTGCCGCCAGGTGTTACGGTTTGACAGATATGCGAATATGCCGATATTAGGAGGTTATATATTAAGGAGTAACTGTGCGATTACAAATGATGACGGTTTTAATATTATGCGCAATGGCATTGGGGATAGGCGGGTGCAGCAAACACGGAAGTGACCTCTATTCCGACACCCTGCACGAACTGCGCCGGTAACGCGCCCACTCTCTCTCACCCCTCTCTTTTTTAAAAGAGCAGGGGGTTCTGTCACGCGACTACATACTCTATCAACTCGTCATCGTTCATCTGAAAGAAGTCCGAAACATCCAGGCCGATGTATTCGTTGACACCCTTGGCATTCAGAAAATACTTGCTGCGGACCCCTTTGACGGCATCCAGCTGCTCTTTTAACTGGGAGGAGAAGAAAAGCTCGTTGGTGTGGGAGATGACGATGGCAAACTTCTCCGTAGTATTGGGGGTGGACTCGAGTATCTTGACGTGGTTGTCAAACAGGTCGCTATAGGCATCCTGGTCATCCGTATCCAGCGTGATATCCTGGAAATCGACAATAATGATCTTATGGCTGAAAGCTGTATTCATATGTTCCGGGTTGACGAGGTGTTTTTGAAACTCCCCGATCGAAACATTTCGTCCGATGAGCCGTTCGTAATAAACTCCCGTATCGGGATTGACCGCATATTTGATTGTCATAGTACCTACCCTCTTTTGATGCAAAAATCATATCAAAAGCCGGCTTGCATACAGAGTCAACAGGAAGTCAATTTAAATTAGCGGGAATCGGATTGTTTTGGGGATATTATAGAAAGTGGCGCGCTCTATACGACTCGAACGTATGACCTCTTGAACCGCAATCAAGTGCTCTATCCAACTGAGCTAAGAGCGCACAAATAAGACTGGAATAATACCAAATAATTTTTAAACTGCCATAAAAAAGTAAAACTAGAGGGGAAACCCCCTCTTGGTTTATCGGTTCAGGAACTCCAGCACCTTATCGCGGATACCTGCATAGGCGGCTTTATGCTCGGCGTCACCCATGGCGGCCGGCGGCTTGCCGAGATCGGAAAACTCCCGGATCTTCATATCGATGGGGATCGATCCCAGGAACGGGATATCGTATTTGATCGCCGTATTCTTCCCGCCGTCTTTGCCGAAGATATCGTAGCGGTTGCCCGTATCGGGAGCGATAAAATAGGCCATGTTCTCCACCAGTCCGCCGACAGGGACGTTGATATCCTTGAACATCATGATCGCCCGGCTGACGTCGTCGTTGGCCACGACCTGCGGCGTACTGACGATAACTGCTGCTGCCAGGGGAAGCTCCTGGGCCATCGTCAGCTGCACATCACCGGTACCCGGCGGCATGTCGATAAAGAGGAAGTCGAGTTCTCCCCACGCCACATCTTCGAGGAACTGGATCAGTGCCGAAACGGCAACGGAGCTCCGCCAGACCAAAGGGGTATCACGGCGCGGTGTCGTCATCCCTACGGAGATCGTTTTGATCCCGAAGTTCTCACCCGGGATGATCTTGTCCTGGTCGTTCCACTTCATCTTCTCCAGGTCCAGCCCCAGCATCCTTGGGACATCGGGACCGTATACGTCCGCATCCAACAGCCCCACTTTATACCCCGCCTGGGCAAAGGAGATCGCCAGGTTGACGGCGGTCGTACTTTTGCCCACACCGCCCTTGCCGCTGGTGACGGCGATCACCTTTTTCGCATAGGGAGCCCGGTTGTTGGGGCTTTGGGTGTGGCCGTAGTTCATATCTTTTTTACGGTTGAGGTCCTGGGAGACGATCACCTCTTTAAAATCTTTTCCGCAGAGGGTTTCGATCTCTTTTTTGACGATAGCAAACGCCTCTTCGTTCTGCATCGTCAGCTCGACTTTTAGGGTTTTGCCTTCGATGATGAACTTCTCGACGACCTTAAGCTCGTCGAGGGTCATCTCCAGTTTTGGATAGCGGATCGCCCCGATGGCGGCACGGATGTCCGTTTTAGGCATTATCCAGCCTTCCCATCTCCTCATCCATCCGTTCCAGGGTCTTGTTGGCCTGGCTGACCCAGATACCGGTAACCTTGGATGCTTTAGGGTAGGTATTGCCCAGGGTGCTGTAGCGGTTGATCCGTTTACCGACCAACGTCTGGAGGTGACTGTACGCCTCTTTTTTCCGCCCGTCCGCTTCGGCCTTTTTAAAGAGCTCTTCAAAAAGGTTCTCCCGTGAATCAAGTGCCGTCTCGTATCCCATCTCTTTCATAATGTTACGAATATCCACATTACTGACGTAGACACCGCTGAACATCAGGGAGTAGAGATGCTTCTCCAGGGAGTAGACGTCGACGGGGACATCGATCTTGAGATTCTTCTTACCTTTTTTCATTCTTATGCCTTTAGTGCTTCCAGTTTTTGTTTGGCGGCGGTGCTGACGTCTTTGTCTTCGTCCCGGGCCAGTGCCTCCAGGACGGCTTTTGTCGCTCCGGGGTTGTCCGCCACTCTGAGTCGTGCCATTCTATCATTTTCATTGATAAAGAGTTTTAAAAGTTTTTCAGGGGTGTTGGGATTGCCCGTCAGACCGTCCCGAACGATCTTCTCATCATTAAAGAGTTCGTTTAGAATCGTAACAGGTGTTTTGGGGTTGTTTGCCACCAGTGCCCGGACCAGGTTCACCGGATCCTTGGCCAGTTTCAGCAGGATCGCTTCGGAGGTGTGGGGATTTTTGGCCACGGCCCAGCGGGCCTGCATATCGTCACTCTCGGCCAGGGTCTCGAGCATCTCATCCATCTTTGCATGGGTCCCTTTATCCCTCTCGTAGACGGAAGTACGCAGGGATAGGGCCATGGCCACATTGGATTCGATATCCGTATCTTTCGGAAAATTCTTAAGTAGTATATATATAGTATCCAGGTCGGTATCGGGGAGCTCCAGAAGCTCGATCGCCTCCTCTTTTGTCCCGTCAAACCGGCTGAACTCACTGCTGTTAATTGCCATAAGTCAGGTCCCTTTAAATTATGGAGATTTTTTATCCTATTTTTTGAGGGGATGATACTATCATAATCTTTTTTAATCCATATTATTCAAAAGTACTATCAAAAAACAGTGCTTGACTTAAGTAATAATGCAAGTGTTTAATAACGTAACGAAAGGGTCACCGTTTTCCTTGTATAGATTTTTTTTTCTTCAAAAAATTTTGCTTTCTAAGACTTTTAGGAATATAATCAACCCTTAATTGTGCAATCTTCTATTGCATCAATAGAAATTTAAGGGAGGCTTCTATGAAGAAGTTATTAGCACTACTCGGTGCTTCATTGCTGATTTCAACTGCGCTTTTTGCAGCAAAGAGCGACATTCTGATTTCTGCAAAAGAAGCAAAAAAACTTTTGGGTAAACCAAATGTTGTATTTGTAAGCGGGGACAGCAAGGACAGTTTTCCAACTGGCCACATTCCTGGCTCCGTGGTAATGGGTGCCCACCACCTACACCACTCTGATATCACAGGCCACATGCACTGTGCACCACTTTATCAATGTATTGAAGAAGCGGAACACCACATCGGAGAAAAGGGTATCGACAACAATACGCTTGTTATCGCATACGACGATTTCCGTGGACCGAATGCGTCCGGTGTATACCACTTCTTTAAAGTGTACGGACACAAAAACGTCAAGATCCTGAACGGTGGTCGTGCCGCGATGGAAGCCGTCGGCGTTAAAATGGAAAAAGGTCCTGAGAAAAAACGTAAAGCCAAGCACTATAAGATTAATCCGAAAAAAGTCAACTACGACATTATCGCGGATAAATATGATGTACTTAAAGCTTCCAACGATATTACTAAGACCGTTGAGAAAAAAGGTGACAAGCGAAAATCCAAATACGTGATTATCGACTCCCGTGCCATGAACGAGATCATCGGGGAAAGAAAACTGGACAACGTTGCCCGTGGCGGACACGTACCCGGTGCTTCCTTTATCGAATGGAAACAGGTCACAGACTTTAAAAACAAACTCTCTTTCCCTCACAATATGAGTGAAGTCAAGCGCAAGCTTGAAAAAATGGGAATTACAAAAGACAAAACGATCTACACATACTGTCACGTAGGTGCCGGTCGTGGCTCATACTTCTTTACTGTACTTGAACTGCTCGGGTATAAAAACGTAAAAGTTTATACCGGTAGCTGGGACGAGTGGGGTAACGACATGAACCTGCCAATCAGAAAATAAGGGAAAGGAAGTCTTGATGGAAAATAAAATTGTAGAAAACAGACGTGATTTCCTTAAAGTTTCAGGTCTTGGTGCTGCACTCGTAGCGAGCCAGGGATCACTTTTCGGAAAAACAGGCGTGATGAAAGTCGAAAACGGCAAACACGACTATCCAAACACAAACTATACAGAAGAGATGTACCGCAGCGAATTCGGTTACACATACGGTAAAAAAGAGGAGCACGGCTTCGCTTACCACTGTGTCAACTGTCAGGGTAACTGTGCATGGGAGATCTGGTCACACAACGGTGTGGTAACGCGTGAGAACCAATCCGCACGATACCCTATTGTCAACCCTAAGATCCCTGACTTCAACCCACGTGGTTGTAACAAAGGGGTACAGCACTCCCAGGTCATGTACGAAAAAGACCGTATCCTCTACCCAATGAAACGTGTCGGTGCACGTGGCGAGGGTAAATGGAAACGAATCAGCTGGGAAGAAGCGGGAACAGAAGTTGCCGAGAACATCTTCAACTGTGTAACAGACCCTGAAAGAGGTCTGGATAAACTGATGGTTCACGCCGGTACGGGTCTTCTGACTGAAGGTCGACGGGGCGGTCCTCTTCGATTCTCCACACAGATCGGTGCGGTACGTATCTACCCGTCCTCCTACCTGGGTGATATGTTCTCCGGTGCTTCCGTTGCATTCGGTGAGGGTAACCTCGGTTGTACGTGGGACTTCCAGTACACAGCTGATACCGTAATCCTCTGGGGTAACAACCCGGATAATACACGTATCCCTGATGCCCACTTCGTATGGGAAGGTAAATACAACGGGGCGAAAGTCATCGTTATCACACCTGAGTTCAATGCATCCGCACGTCACGCCGACCTTTGGGTGCCGATCATCTCCGGTACGGATAATATCCTTGCCATGGCGATCATGAACGACATCATCAAAAACAAAAAATATGCCCTTAACTCCGTTAAGACATATACAGACCTTCCGTTCCTTGTCCGAAAAGACAACAAAAAACTGCTTAGAACGACTGACCTTAAAGGTCACGACAAAGACCACCACGAGTGGGAAGAGCAGTTCTACTTCTGGAACACAAAAACAAACTCCGTTGCCCTGGCGCCAGGTGCCGAAGGTAACAAAGAGCACAAAGGTCTGCGACTCAAAGATCACGGCTATGACATCGATCCGGCCCTTGAAGGGACATTCAAAGTCAAAGTCCACGGTCACGACGGTCACGAAGAAGAGATCGAAGTTACAACTGCCTTTGAAATCCTTAAAGAAGAAGCAGCGAAGTTCGACCCTGAGACATACAAAAGCTCTACAGGTAAAAACTTCTACGAAACAACAAATGTCAGCCCTAGCATCGTAACAATGCTGGCGGACGAGATCACAACGCCTAAAAACAACAAGGTAACGATCACAACAGGTTTCGCCCTGAACAAATACCACAACGGTATCCTCAACATCTGGAACATCGCGTCCCTGTGCGGTCTCGGCGGCCGATACGGTACTCGTGGCGGTCTGAACACTGAGAATGAGTTCTCCCTCTCAGGTCTGGGTGTCCTTGCAGGATTCAGCGGTAAATACGCACCACGATTCGGTTCAGGTTTCCTTGGCGAATTCATGATGGGTGACATGGATAAAGAGTTCGACAAATACTTCAACGACGAAGATGTCAACCGTGCATACAACGGTACCGTTAAAGACAAAGCCGAATTCCAGGCTATCCTTGACGAGATGCGTGACGGTGCTTATGAAGGCAAAGAAGCGGGTAAAAAACCGTACTGGCTGCCTGACACTGCCCTGATCGTTGCCGATGCGAAAGTACGACGTAATAAAGCTGCTTATAATAAAGTATGGCTTGACAGAACGAAATTCTTCGCCTATGTCGACTACCGAATGAGTGCGACAGCTCAGTATGCAGATATCCTTCTGCCTGCAAAATCCCACTACGAAGTATGGGACCTTAGAGCGAGCCCGGGTTACCACCGATTCGTCAACCTTGCACAGCCTGCTGCAAACCTTAAAGCTGTGGGTGAAGCGAAAGACGAATGGTCCATGTTCGCATTCCTGGCTAAGAAGATGCAGGAAGTCGCGACACGACCTGAAAACATCGATAAAGCACAGGTACCAGACAACGGCACGAACGTCAAAGGGAAACCCCTTGCACGTGACGGTGTCCGACGCCTGGATATCTTCTACGATGAGTTTACGAATATCGATGAAGAGTCCGATGAGAACTTCGAACCGATCCTCGGTGAAGACGAAATGCGTGAAGATGTGACGGGTGACAGACTGGCACTGGAAGCGGCACTTGCCGAAACAAAACAGTTCCAGCCGCACACGATCGAAAAAATGTACAAACAGGGTGGTTTCCTCCAGCTGAACGAAAAAGCTGCGAAAAACTCCCCGCTTTATGCAGACAGACCGTACAACTCCCTGGAGAACCACATCTTCCGATTCGAGCGATTCGAAACGGTTTCCGGTCGCCAGACATTCTATGTCGACCATGATCTGTGGATCAAACTGGGCGTCAATACAAATACGGGTCGCGAGCCGCTTGCTCCGGTCGATCCTGAAAAATATCCGTTCACACTGATGACACCGCATGCACGATGGTCCATCCACTCCAACTACAAAACGGCGAAGATCCTGCAAAGACTTCAACGTGGTAAGCCTTGGGTAATGATCAACAACAAAGTTGCAGAAGTCAAAGGTATCAAAGACGGTGACGAAGTAAGAATCTACAACATGCTGGGCGAATTCTACGCCATGGCAAAAGTTACTCCGAACGCTCCACTTACATCACTTGTAATGGAAGACGGTTGGGATCCTAACTTCTTCAGAGAGAGAAAACACAACAACGTGGTCGTTCCACCATCCCTAAGCCTGATCGAAATGTCCGAAGGTTGGGGTCACCTCAAATTCGGTGGTGTCTGGGACGGTAACCAGTACGCGTACGACGGCGCGATCAACGTAGAGAAAGCATAAGGGGAGGCCGATAGATGTCAAAACGACAATTAGCAATGGTAATGGACCTGAACAAATGTATCGGGTGCCAGACATGTACCGTAGCATGTAAAACACAATGGACAAATAGAAACGGGCGTGACTATATGTACTGGAACAACGTTGAGACGTACCCAGGTACAGGTTACCCCAAAAACTGGCAGGAAGCGGGCGGCGGCTTTGACGCAGCCGGCGACCTTCAGCCAGGTGTAATCCCGAATATCGAAAGCGATTACGGGGTACCTTGGGAGTATAACTTCGACGAAATGGCTGACGGTAAGATCCTTACGCCACACCAGGAGCCCACATGGGGTCCAAACTGGGACGAAGACGTAGGTGCGGGTAACTTCCCTAACGACAACTACTTCTTCTACATCCCGAGAATCTGTAACCACTGTACTAACCCGGGTTGTCTGAGCGCATGTCCTCGTGACGCGATCTTCAAACGGGAACAAGACGGTGTCGTTCTGGTTGACCTTGACCGATGTCAGGGGTATAGATACTGTATCGCGGGCTGCCCGTACAAAAAAATCTATTTCAACCCGAAACTTTCCAAATCGGAAAAATGTATTCTCTGCTTCCCACGTGTTGAAAAAGGTCTTCCGCCTGCATGTGCACAGCAGTGTGTCGGCCGTATCCGATTCGTCGGGTTCCTGGATGACAAAGAGTCCCAGGTCTACAAACTGGTACACAAATACAAAGTAGCCATCGGTCTGCGACCTGATTACGGTACAACACCGAACGTCTACTACGTTCCGCCGGTATTCTCACCTGAGAAATTCGACGAAAACGGTGCTCCGATCGTAGACAGCGACCGTATCCCTGATGCTGAACTGGAAAAACTGTTCGGTAAAGAGGCATACCACGCTGCGAAGAAAACGATCCTCAAAGAGCACAAAAAACGAAAAGAGACAGGTGAAAGCGAACTGATGGATCTTCTGATCGCGTTCCAGCACCAGGAGATGTTCCGTCTCGACAGCGGGTACTACCAAGGTATCGCCCACGACCAAGGCAAAAAACTTGCACCGGTTGATGACCGATACTCCAAAGGTAAGTACACGAAATTTACAACTCACTATAAGGTAGGTCACTAATGAAAAAACTAATTAGTAACGCAGCAATCGGTCTTCCCCTTGCTGCCCTGATCATGAGTGGGTGTGGACCGAGCGTAAAAACTTACGATGCAAACTGCGTCGACGCACAAAACGGTGCGGTTGTCGCTTCCAAATTCAGCGGGGACGTCAATGACGTTGCCCTGACTGCTGAAGCGTGGGAAAAAGCGGCATGTACGTCCGTCATGCTCTATCCGCAAAAAACCGTCGGCACAAACGACAAAGCCGTCAACGAACTGATGGCAGATGCAAAGGGTATCAAAGCCAGCGTCAAAGCGCTTTACAATGATGAGAAAGTAGCCCTTATGGTCTACTGGAATGACAGTGAAGCTTCCCACCAGGGTATGACTTCCGATAAATACAGCGACGGTTTTGCTGTGCAGTTCGCACAAAACAGCAGCGACGCGTCCAAACTCCCTTACATCGGTATGGGTAGTGAAAAACGTCCGGTTGTTATCTACCTGCAGAAAACGACCAAAGCGACATACGAACCAAACGGTAACGGTGAGCACAAGCCGCAACGTGCCGATCAGAGCATGAACAAATTCGGTGAAGAGCTGGCTGCCTACCACAAAGAGGTTGCCGCTATGGGTGACGCGGACTACCAAAAAGCGTTTATCGCCGAAGGTTTCCGATCCACTACAGAGATCCGTGATGCAAAAGAGAGCTTCGATGCCGCAATGGCGCATGCCGGTGACAAATGGATGGGTACACTCGTCCGTGACATCAAAGATGCACAGCTTGACCTGAGCAGCGGTGAGTTCCCGATTGCGCTCGCAGTATGGGATGGTAAAAAAGCCAACCGTAACGGCCAGAAGTGGCTCTCCGGTTGGGTAGCAGTCGAACTGGGTCAAAAAGATGGTAAACTGATGAAAGCGATCACAGATATGCCAAACGGCGACGTTGCAAAAGGTAAAGCTCTTGCAGCAGAAAACTGTGCAGCATGCCACATCTTCGACGATCAGGACAACGGGATGCCGTTCATGGCTCCGAACCTTTCCGAGATCGGCGGACAGGCTACAGCAGCTTACATCGCTGAATCTATGAAAAACCCAAGTGCGGTTGTCGTTCCCGGATATAACAGAAACGCACACCCGAATTACAAATGGTATGAACTTGCCGGCGGGAAACGTGTTTCCACAATGCCTGCATACGACTGGATGAGCGAAGATCAGATCAACGACATCGTCGCTTACTTCAAAACTCTAAAATAAGGAGAGCGGAATGAAAAAGATTCTTCTAACCCTCGTAGCGGTAGCGATTTCCGCTACCTCTTTGAGTGCTGCAGCAACTGTCAAGAAGCAGGGCTTCCTGACAACAGACTACTGCCTCAAGCGAGATTACTTTACTAACTGCAAACTGGAAAACTACCTGGATCCTAAACAGAAACTGGTACTCTACGTCCACGATGAGCAGGATTTCTACTACATCGATGCGTCTCACCTGGAAAAGGCGGAGGTCGATGAAGGTTTTGCGCGAAACGGTGTTGCCATCACAGGTAAACTAAAAGGCAAAACAATCAAAGCAACAAAGTATGACGGACCGCCGCCACCGGCTAAATCATTCTTTAAAGGTTGTCTGTAACCTTTACTCCTCGCCGCCGGAATCTCCGGCGGCCTGATCTGCCGCCAGGTATTTATTGATCAGAATATTCTCCTGCTTACTGCTTCCGAATACTTCGCCTTCATAATCACGGGTATACTCGGCTTGTGTCTTTTCTCCGACCTTGACCTTCGGTTTTTCTTCACTCTTGATCTCATCCTCATGGATCTCAATCCGCCCGTAGAGCTGCTGTATCGCCTTTAACTGGATCGCCGTGCCGATCTCGCTGCGGTCGTAGATGTTTTGCCAGTCATCGCGTGTTTTGGCATTCTGCAGGCACATCTTCATGGCGAGTTTATTCAGCTTTCGGTCAAAAAGACTGGCATCGTAGATATAGAGCCAGTCGGAAAAAATGTCGGGGGTCACTTCGATCAGTTTGTCAAAGGCCATTTTTCGCAGGACATCATCATGAAAATCAACGTCGTAGATCTCCAGGATATCGTCGACGTTTCGGATCAGTTCACGGATCTTCTCCAGGGCCATCTGGCGTGTCGCATCCTTGAACTTGGAGAGCTTATAGACCTCGTACCACTCCTGGTGGGTTTTAAAACGGTCAAAATACATCCGTTCGATCTCAAACCGTTTGCCCTGGATATTGTTGTAATACCAGACGACCTTGTCAAGTTCCAGGTCTTCGGTAATTTCGATAAACTGCGAAAGGGTGACGCTTTTCCCCTCCTCCTTCGCACTCTCGATCTTTTCCCGGATCTCCCCTTCACTGACACTTCTCTGTTGCATTAAACACCTTTATTGTTCGTCTTATAGACATATGCCAGCACTTCCGCGACGGCTCCGTAAAGTTCAGGCGGGATGTTCTCACCCACATCGACTTTTTTATACAGTTCGCGCGCCAACTGTTTGCTCTCATATATCTGGATCATGTGCTCCCTGGCGATCTCTTTGATCTTCAGTGCTATATTATCGGCACCCTTGGCTAAAACTTTTGGCGCGGGGCTCACTTCCGCATCATACTTGATGGCAACAGCGAAGTGGGTCGGATTGGTGATAACCACATCGGCACTGGGGACATCCGCCATCATCCGGTTGTTCGACATCTCACGCTGCAGCCGTCGGATACGCGCCTTGACCTCCGGATTCCCTTCGGTATTCTTGTACTCATCCTTAAGCTCATTCTTACTCATGCGCAGTTGTTTGAAGTATTGATACCGAACAATAAAAATATCGATCACCCCGAACGTGAAGAATACCAGCAGCATGATCCCGGCGATCATGATCGCCTTCTCGATCAACCAGTCCAACTGGTAAAAAAAATCGAAACGACCGACTTCGGGAAGCTCCTTGATAAAGGCAAGGAAGACGATACTTCCGACGATCATCGCAATGGCAACCTTGGCCGTTATCTTGATCCCCTCGACCAGTTTTTTAAGGGAGAAGAGGTTTTTCATCCCTTTAATGGGATCGATCTTCTTGAGATCGGGAACGATGGGCTTGGTCGTGAAAAGGAATCCGAACTGGGCCAGGTTCCCCAGTACCCCGGCGATAACCAGAACCACCGAGATGGGCAGGACGATGAAGATCATGTCGCGAATAAGAGTATAGGCAATGGCAAAGATCGTATTGGTCGTGAGGGGACGGTCCATATAGGAGAGGTAGTAGTGGAACTGGTTTTCCAGCCCGTCAAACATAAAAGCACTCAGCCCAAGGAGCCCCAGCATAGCGGCAACAAGACCGATAAAACCCGTGAAATCGATGCTCTTGGGGACATTCCCCTCTTTCCTGGCATCCTCTATCTTCTTCTGGGTCGGTTCTTCGGTCTTCTCCATATCATCAGCCATGGATTACCGCCTTTTATTATTCATACGGAGAATGAGCAAAAGCCCATTTTCCTGCGCTAACGCTGTGTTTTACTCGGCGTAATGCCCACGCACACTTTGTGCTTATATTCATACGGAGGATAACCATACGATTTTGCAAGTGTCTATTGCATCTTCATAGAAAAGTCGACCCACGTCGCCTGGTGGACGATACTGCCGCTGCTGACGGCATCGATCCCCAGCTCTGCATACGCCGGCAGTGTCGCTTCGGTAATATTCCCACTGACTTCAATAAGTGTAGCCGGTGCGATCGTATTACGAAGGGTAACGACTTCGGCGATTGCCGCTACATCCATATTGTCGCACATAATGATATCCGCACCGGCACTGAGCGCATCCTGTGCCATCCCAACCGTCTCACACTCGATCTCGATCTTAGAGGTAAAGGGGATCTTCCGTCGTGCAGCCTGGAGAAAGGCAGCAAGGTCATCGATCGTCTTGAGGTGAGTGTCCTTAAGCATCAGGGAATCATCAAGCCCAAGACGGTGGTTGACCACACCGCCGCAGCGGGCGGCATACTTTTCAAACACACGCAGGTGCGGGCGGGTCTTGCGGGTATCGAGCAGCTTGACACGTGAGCCGTTCAGGATCGCGGCATAGCGGTTAGCATTGGTCGCGATCCCGCTTGCATGCTGAAGTGTGTTCAAGAGGGTCCGCTCTATGCTCAGCAGATCGGTCTGCATCCCGGTTACGACGGCGATCACATCCCCTTTTCGGACCCGTTCGCCATCATCAAAGTGAAACCCGATCTTGATATCAGCCAGCGTCTCGAGGGCAAGGGCATACTCCACACCCGCCAATACGGCATCTTCCTTGGCGATGATGTGTGCCGTGGCCGGTTTGGGTGTCGTACAGAGCGAAAAGAGATCACCCCGGCCGATATCCTCGTCCAGTGTTCTCTGCATGAAGTGTCGTACTGATTGGTTCATAAAATGTATCCGAAGTTTTTAGGAAGATTATACAGGAAAGTCGTGAAAAAAAGAGAATGGCATGCCCGAAAGCATGCCACTATTGTGATATGAAGGACACCCCTATTAAAGCAAGGAGTGTTCCTTTTTGTTTATTGGATAGTGATATCAAGTCCGGTAAGCGTAGCACCGGAAGCATCATTAACCGTCTGACTGTTGTAGTTTCCGCTCGGATCGTCCTGGGCTACACGGAAATCACCCCATGTCTCAAACCAGAACCACTGATCGTGCATCCACCATGCGTCTTCACCGACGGCATCCGGAGTCCACGGTGTCCAGTCATTGTCCGTATTATCATCTTTGATAAGGATAATACTGAACCATCTGTTTTCAGCTATTTGCGCTTTGATCGCAGCAACCGTTGTATTCAGTTCATACGTACCGCCTGTTACGGTATTGTCAAAGGCGACGACTTCTGTCGACCACTCCCACTCTCCGGATGTACTGTTGTACTCGTTTGATTCAGCAAGGAGTGCGACAACGGCATTGGCCGGAATCGTACCGGTGATCGTACCCGTAAAGTTGATCGGTTCCGTACCGTTTACGGTGTACGGTGGTTCACCCACTTTAAAGTTGGACCAAGTATGACCGCCTTCGGCAATATGTTGTCCTGTCTCTTTGTCGATCAGGATCATATTGACACCGATATTGTATTCGTCGGAAACATACGGATCCGTACTGACACTATTTGCCGGAAGTGTTACCGGTAGCGTAAAGGATGTACCGGAAATAGCCCGATCATACCACCAGGAGCTGTAGATTTCCGTATTACACTCATCCCAGTTTCCTTGTTCACAGTACTCCTGCTCAGTCTGGCTGGATGTCTGATATCGGCTGATACTGATCTGGTAGGCTACTTTAACGGTGTCCGGCAGGCTCAGTGCCGTAACATCCGGTGCAGTCCATTTGAACACAGCACCTTCCAGGCTGTCGTTAACATCATCCGCATTCGTATCGACGTTCGGTCGCAGGACACTGACACCACCGGCATTGTCAAACGCCGTCCAGAGGTCCATACACTCCTGGTCTGTCATACCGTCCGTACAGTATGGGAACTCCCGCGGAGTCGTCAGTTTCGGCCGGTAAGCATCGGTATCCGTAAGGACAATCACGTTTTTAAACGTTTTTGTAGCCGTCACGCCGTTGATTGTTACACTGACAACATAATCACCGGAAGCATGATCGGTAATACCGTTCGGATTAGGGTCACACTGATTTGTTGTTTCATCACAGATATAACCATCCATTCTAAGGTCAACAAACTCACCGTCGTGCAGTTCGAAGTCCAGGTCAACCGTCGTTGTCGTACCGGCGTCATTTGGATATGTCAGTGTTGCAGCCGTTACCTTATCGGCAGTGATCGGGTTAAAGAACCAGGCAGGATTTTCGACACCGGTATTAAGCTCAAGAATCTGGCTGGTCGTACCGTCCGTATTCCAGACCTTATTCGATTTGATATCCGCCCATCCTTCAAAATAGAGTCCGCCGTATGCTACGGCAGCCGCCTCATCAAACCCTAGATCAATAAACAGGAAGCTGGGGTCTTCAAAATTAACCAGGTGCATGTTTCTTGCCTGATCGCCAAGGACATCAATACTTTGTGATGCCATAAACTGCTCTGTCACATCGCGGACAAAAATATCAACGAGATAGATCAGGTAAGCTGTCAGTTGACCGCTGTTCTGGAATGTTGTCGCTGCCGTCGCACTATCCAGGAATGTCTGTGGGAAAAGCTCACCGACGATAGCCGGGAATTCAGAAAGAAACTCTTTTTGCGCCTCAGTCCGGGAATCAGCCGCAATCGCCTTGACCGTATGATACTCGGAGATCGCATCGATCGCGCCTGTCAGTGCCGTACCGTCTGTCATTGCAGTCTGGACAGCCGCCTTGAGGTTTGTCAGAAGTGTTGTCGGATCCGCAACGCCCATACGCTCAAGCTCATCAAGAGCCCAAGTATCTTCGGAATCGGGATCGGCCGCTGTTGTAAGGGAGTTGGATATCTCTGTCTGAAGCCAAGCAAATGTCATCGTAGATGTCACACTGTTCCAGTTGTCACCGATAAAGTTGATCATCCACTTAGGAGCCCCGCCGTCACCCTTCATCATCTGATCAAAGATCGTCTGGATCACCTGGCGTTTTGACATCAGTGTCACAGTAGAAGCGAGCGCTTCTGTCCGTGTGGAAGTCAGAGCATCGTTGACGGTATTGTCTGTGAGGACCGCACCCGTTGCACTGGCAAGATTTTCATTCTCTGTCGCTGCTGCTGCGATATCGGCCAGGTCACCGTCTTCCACCATGGAAGGGATGGAGATGACACCTGTCTGGATCAGTGTCGTCATGGTCGTTTCAACAGCGGTCTTAACGCTCGTGATAATACTTTGGACCAAAGACTCGTTACTGATCAGACCAGTAATCGCTTCGGAGACTGCCTGGACAACCGCTTCGGCGACCATGGTCGTGATCGGGTCGACCTTTACAGGGGCAGGATCCGTATCAGTCGGTACCGTCGCGGTACTGCGCATATCGAGGACCTTGCCGTTGTCAAGCTGTTTGACATAGCGGACGACATAATCGATCCCCCCTTCGATATTCGCACAACTGTATGAACCGCTTGAGACAGTACATGTAATACCTGTGTCTTTTAACGCGCCGTCACCGCCGACGACATAGAGCTTGACCGTTTCCGTACCTGAAGCCGTAACCGTTGTGCTTCGTGATCGGTCTCTTCCGCTTGTCAGCAACAGCGTCCGGTCAGAACTTGACAGCGTGCTGGTATCGACTGTACCGGTCAGTGTCCGGTCCCCTGTATAGGTTTTTGTCGCGTCAGCCGCTTCGATGGCATCCTGTGCCGCCAGTGCATCAGCCTCCTCCTCGTCACCGGCTGCGGCAGCCTGTTCATCCGCTGTCAGTGTCGTACTGTCGTCACTTTTCTCACTACACCCTGTAAAAGAGAGTAATGAAAAGCCTACAAATGCCGATATTACTATCAGCTTCCATGTTTGTGTTGTTTCCTTCATACCAAACATATTGCATCCTTTCCTTTAGTCATTAGATTTTCTAATTCTTTCACAACTTATTTTTAATCATTGCTATGTCTAATTTATAACTTATAAAATTAAGTAATACATAAGCGGCAATCTCTACGTATTTACGCTACATTAGGAGAGATCGACTATAATCATCCCATTGATAATAATAATGTAGGAATATAAGCGGTGCGAAAAAAAACCATCCTTTTTTCCCTTGTGTTACTTTTAAACACAGGGTGCGATACTGGCTCCTCCAACAAAGTTGCTGTGAGTAAAACCGACCCGCTTCTCGCCCAGCAGTGGCACCTTGAGAACACGGGTCAGCACGCCGGTGCCGATGTAGGCGGTACGTCTGGTGAAGATCTTAACCTGGGAGCAACATGGGAGACGTATCGCGGAGAGGGGATCAAGATCGGGATCGTCGATACGGGGATCGAGCTCCTTCACCCGGACCTCTCGGCCAATATCGATTCGACCCTGAGTTTTCACTACAACCAGACGCTGCCGGATCAGAACCGTTACGATCCGACCCCCGATTCATACCAGCTGTCCGACGATACGGTCGGGGCCGCCCACGGGACGGCCTGCGCCGGTATCGCCGCTGCCGTCATCGACAACGGGTACGGGGGCAGCGGGGTGGCCCCGCAGGCGACCCTTGCCGGGCTCAA
Organism: Campylobacterales bacterium; assembly: GCA_050297855.1. Classification (GTDB taxonomy): domain Bacteria; phylum Campylobacterota; class Campylobacteria; order Campylobacterales; family SZUA-545; genus SZUA-545. The sequence continues at coordinate 176,958 of JBNKTC010000010.1, read as the reverse complement.
CGCCTTTTCGAACCCTGCCATCATCAACTTTGCCGATGCCCTCTATGCCGGGGTATTTGAGACCGATGAGCTCAATAATACCGGCTACCCCCTCTCACGGAGCGATGAGCTGGATATCTCCTCCAACTCCTGGGCAGACGAACCGGGCAATCTTAATGACGAATCACCCGAAATGATCGCCATCCGCGACGGTGTTGCCCGCGGCCGCGGGGGGAAAGGGGTCGTCTACTGTTTCGCCGCCGGGAATTTCCGAAAATCCCAAAAAGAGTTTAGCGACAACGCCAACTGGTACCGGGAACAGAACACCCCCTATGTCGTCGCCGTTGCCGCCCTGGATGCCAACGGCCGGTATGCCAGCTACTCCAACTTCGGTGCCAATATCCTCATCAGTGCCTTCGGCGGGGAAGACGGCGCGTCATACCCCGCCATCATCAGTACGGACCTGCGAGGCGAAGAGGGGATGGACGCAACAGACCCCTCCTGCTACAACGTGACCATAGGCGGAAATACCTACTACACCTGCCAGGAGCATTTCGAAGACCCGGACAATATGAACGGCGACTACACCAATACGATGAACGGCACCTCCGCCGCCACCCCGATGACGGCCGGGGTCGTCGCCCTGGTCCTGGATGCCAACCCTACCCTGACCTACCGTGACGTCCGCTACATCCTCGCGACGACCGCACGCAAAAACGACCCGGCCGACAGCGACTGGGTCCGAAACGGGGCGGGCCATTGGATCAACCATAACTACGGCTTCGGGGCGATCGATGTCAATGCGTCCATTGCTGCCGCCCTTACCCATACGAATCTGCAAAGCACGGTTACCCGTTCCTACTCCCGGGATGTCAACCTGACCGATATCAACGATACCAACCCGGCCGTGATCACGTTTTCTGTACCGGCAGGCGAGACGATGCAGCTCGAATTTGCCGAACTCACGGTCACCAACCTGCTGGGACAGGTTGAGGACCTGGATATCATCCTACAATCCCCCATGGAGACCAACTCCACCCTGACCCACACAAACCAGGTGTTGAACTACTACGGGTATGATGATATCTTCGCCGCGTTTACGTTCGGCAGCGTCCGCTACCTGGATGAGAACAGCAGCGGGACCTGGCGCCTCTATATCACGGACAACAAAGACAACAGCCTCGGTTCGACGCTGGACAGTGTCACCCTGACCCTCCACGGAAGGAACCTACCATGAAAATGTTTCTACTCATGACACTGCTTCTCTCTTCCCTATCTGCCCAGGAAACGGCCTTTGCCTTCAAGGAGAAACCGGGGCACTTCGTCTATTTTGTGAAGGGGGAAGAAGCGGGAAAATCCCTCCAGCAAACGGCCGGGAAAAAAGAGGTGACCTACTATAAAAACGGCGTCATCTCCGACAGGAGCCGGTTTGTGACAAACGACCGTATCCAGATCGCCTTTTCCGCAACACCCGATATCACACAGTTTGAACAGGAGTTCTCCCTCAAACGGATCGCGATCCTAAAAAAGAATCTGATGATCTTTGAAAACCACTCGGACTTTGATGACGTGGAGCTCTGTTCAAAACTGTGGGAAGAGCCGGGCATCGATTACGCCAGACCGCTGTTTAAGAATAAAAAAAGAGTTCAATAGCCCATTTTCTTAACGAGGTTTTGAGTACAATCGCCATAGTTTAACACAGAGGTCGCCGCGTTTTGAAAATACCTTGGATTCCCTCCCTTGCCGCCCTGATACTTTTAAACGGATGCAGCGAGAACGCACCCCTTTCAAAAACCTCCCAAGGTTACTCGCTCGTTTCACAGCAGTGGTATCTGAACAACACGGGTCAAAACAGCGGAAGCGACAGCAACGCGACCCCCGGTGAGGATCTCAACATGGGGACGGTCTGGGATATCTACCGGGGGGAGGGAGTACGGATCGCTATCGTCGACACCGGGATCGACTCGATCCACTACGACCTGACACCCAATCTCTCCACCGCCTTAAGCGGATACTACTACAACGGGACGTTCAAGCAGGATAAAAACCGTCTGCTGACCGAAGAACAGCTCAATACAGACAAGGGCTTTAAGGCGGCCCACGGAACCGCCTGTGCCGGCATCGCCGCGGCTGCCGACAACGGCCTGGGCGTCACGGGGATCGCGCCCCTGGCCACCCTGGTCGGGCTGAACGCTTTTGCCGACGGCTCCGTCTACCAGGCCGAAAGTTTTGAACACGCCCTCTACCATACCGGTTATTCCATCGACATCTCATCCAATTCATGGAACGACAAAGTAATCAACGGACTGGATGATGCTTCCCTGGAGCTTCTGGCTATTAAAGAAGGTGCCACTCAGGGACGCAACGGCAAAGGGATCGTCTATCTTTTTGCCGCGGGTAACGAACGAAACACGACCACCATCTACCCTGACGGTATTTCCGAGACAAGCGACAATTCCAACTGGCACCGTGAACTGAACAACCCCTACGTCATTACCGTTGCCGCCCTGGGCAGCGACGGGCGTTACGCCAGCTACTCCAATTTCGGCGCCAACATCCTTGTCAGCGCCTACGGCGGCGAATACGGTATCTACGAACCTGCCATCGTCACCACCGACCTCATCGGAGACTACGGGTACGACAGCAGCCGCCCCGAACCCTACCAGACCCATTTTGATATCCAGGGGAACGAAGACGGGGATTTTACCCATGTGATGAACGGCACCTCCGCCGCCACTCCCATGACCGCCGGTGTCGTCGCCCTGATGCTGGATGCCAATCCCGACCTTACCTATAACGATATCCGCTACATCCTGGCGACAACGGCACGCAGAAACGACCCCACCGACGCCGAGTGGGTCCAAAACGGTGCGGGCCACTGGATCAACAACAACTACGGCTTCGGGGCTGTCGATGTCAACGCCTCGGTCGCATTGGCCAAAGATTTCACATCCCTTTATGATGGCGGACAGCGCAATATGAGTATCGCAAAAGGGAGCCTGCTGGACACAGCGCCCCCCCTGGCTGTCGCCACGGAAAACAATGCTTCGCTCTTTCTCAAGGTCGCATCCCTGACGGTCGACGATGCCGACAGTCTGATCATCGATCATGTCGACCTGACGATCGACCTTACCCATGAGTACCCCGGGGACCTGGATATCATCCTGGAGTCCCCTTCGGAGACCAACTCCACCCTGAGCCACCACGGGATCCATCCCATTGACAGCGACCGCTACTTTTTTGCCCCCTTTACCTTCGGTAGTGTAAGATACCTCGATGAAAACAGCAGCGGGACCTGGAATATCTACATCCGGGACTACTATAAGGCATCCAGCGGCCCCGACGGCGGGCTGTTCGACGGTTGCCGACTCACGGTATATGGACGGTAAATGCGTATACTTTTTTTAATAACCCTTCTCATTTTCAGCACAGTTTTGAATGCCCAGGAGGTCTTCGTCGTCAAAGAGGGAGTCAACCGCTTTAGCTACTTCACCCGGGATGCCGACGATCCGGCCCTCTTTTACCTCTCAGGGGTCAAGACACCCCGGACTGCCCTGCGGCCGACCCCTTTTATCAAAATCGCCTTTGATGCGGAAAGCGATCCGGAGAACATCATTACCGCCTATCCGCTCAGTTTGCGTAAGAGTTACCCCGGCTTTGCACTTTATGAGGCACCTTCCCCCCAGCAGGTGATGAATGTGGCATCCAAAATCTGGGAAGAGCCGGGAGTGCGTTTTGCCATCCCGGTCTTTGTACGGGAGAAACAGCTCAAATGAGACGGCGCGGTGTTGTTCTCCTGATCACGATCGGCTTTATCACGACGATCATGGCGATCATCGGCTACCAGTTTACGATCGTGGACCGGGGACTCAAACGTGCCGCCCAGGAGAGTTTCTACTACCAGAGTGCCCTGCTCTTAAACGATGTACAGAAAAAACTGCTTCCCACCGTCATTAAAGAGGTGCTGCAGCAGTGTGGAACGGTCTCCAGGAAAGAGTGCCTAGAGGGTTTCATGGAGATGAGCTACAACCTCCCGACCCCGCTGCTTAACGACCCCATGATCGGTACGGTCGTGATCACGCTCCACCCCCCGGCCAGCGGCTTCGACCCCAACAGTTTTAAGACCCTTCCCCTGGAAAAAAGGGATTTTTTCGCCCGTTTCGCCCAGGAGCTGATCGACCCGCAGCTCCTGATGGAGCTGATCGACCTGGCACTGGATACCAATGCAACGGTCAACAGCAGCTACGAATATCTTAAAAGCGATGACGACATCCCTATCAACGGGGTCTTTTTCCGCAAAGGCGAGATCATCGACAAAGAGCAGTTCGATGTGATCCTGGACACCTATTACGCCAGGACGCTGGATAAAAAAGTCTACAGCCTGGCGTGGGATGCGTTTCTCGATTTCCGCTCATCGGGCCACCCGCTTTTTTACCTGATGAAAGAGCCCTACTGCCGTGCACTCTTCCCCGACCAGCCCCCCGAATGGGTCGATACCTACTGTAAAAACGAAGAAGAACTCTACTACTCACAGGAGAGTGTCACCGGGATCGACAGTAACGACCTGAACCGGACCGCATACACCTATGACCTCATCTTCGAACCCGATACCGATGCCGTCTTGGTCGATGTGGACTTTACCCGGGAAGAGAACCATGCCCGGTTCCGGTTTATGTACGACCTGACTGCGGGAAAAAGCCTCTGGATAGAGACCCGCTTATAACAAAACGGTGACCTATTCGGACCTTATATCTCTTTTTGATAGAGCGTCCTGTATAATAGAAGCTTTTTAGAGAGAGCAAAACCGCGGGGCCGACGGGGCCGATTTTAAAGGGGTAATACGGGTGCTAGAAAGATTTCGACCTCATCTTGATCTTACATTCAAAAAACCGGCACATACCGTTTTTGTCCATACCGAAACGCCCTATGACGTTCCCGGGGAAGAGCAGCTCGACCTTATCCTCTCTCCCGCTTTTTACTGGTGCAAAAAGGAGCGGGTGGGTGTCAAAAGCGCCCACAGCGCCCGCAAGATCGCCCAGTCGGTCTTTGACGGGAACATCCCCGAAGGGGATTACCGCTATTTTGTCCGAAAGACCGACGAAGCGGGGGTCTTTCTCTTTTTTGCCTACGACGAAGACAGGATCGTCGAACGTCTTGAAGCGCTGCATATCCCCCTGCCCCGTGTGCGGTCCGTCCGTTTTGCCCAGAGCGAATTCTCCGATGAGAACACCCCCCTGGCCATTTCCGGGAAGACGGCGCTTCTCGTGACTGACGGGATCGTCTCCGTCATGCCCCGGGGATTCCTGAACGACGTGCAGCCCATGGACCTTGCCCAGCGCAGACTCTCCCGCCACACGGTCGCAATCCGCACCTATAACTCCCTGGGATTTAAGGCGTCCAGGATCTATACCGCCAGTGCGGTCCTCCTGCTTTTTGCTACGCTTTTCGGTATCGAGAAGCACTATTACCAGCGGGCCCTGGAAATCGAGACGATGCGCGCATCGACAATGCTCCAAGAGGCATCCCTGCCCACCACTTCCTTTCAGCTTGAGAGCATCAGGAAAAACCTCCTCAAAAGGGCCGGTGAAGTCAAACAGATGAAAGAGATGATGGAAAAAAGTATCGCCATTGCCAAGGGAAAAGAGATCCATATCGAAAGCCTCCGCATGGATGGGAAACTGCTTGATGTCACGTTCTCTGCCAAGGACTCCAAGAGCGTCCAGGCCCGGATCAAAAAACACTACCCCAAAGCAAAACTCTCCCAAAGCGGCGAGAGCGTTACGATGGAGGTGCGACGATGAAAGCCGTCAACCCTTTCTACGTACTGGGTGGCACCTTCTTGCTGCTGCTCTTTTTCATGATCGGCAGCCAGGGGGCAAAATCCGAACTCCACTCGCTTCATGCGCAAAACGCGGACCTGAAAAAAGAGATCGGCACGATCATGGCCCTCAAGCGTGAGTATGGGGACCCGAAAAAACGCAAGCGCGACCTCCAGCGGCTGCTGCAAAACCGCCAGGTCAAATCTGCGGTATCATCCCAGACACTCACCAACGCCAAAGCGGAGATCACCCTCGAAGGCCTCGGCGAGAGTGGAGCAAAATGGTTTATTCAAAAGCTCTTTAACGATCAGTTCCGTATCCAGAAACTCGACATCAAACGGACCGAAACGGCGACCCTGACGATCAAAGCAGAGGTACTCTTCTGATGCGTGCGATAAAAAAACTGCTCCGCCTCCTGCTCTGGGCACTGATCTTCCTCTACCTCGCCGTTGCGCTGCTTCCCAAAGAGGCCCTCTTCTACCAGGCGGAGAGAGCCCTTGAACCGATGCATATCTTCATCAACGAAAAAGAGGTATCCGACAGGCTGTTCAGCGTCACCCTGGAGGATGCGACCCTGCTCTACCAGGATGTCGAGGCGGCGACGGCGGAGGGGATCACCCTGACGACTCTGCTTGTTTACAACAGCCTCAGCGTTACCCCCTTTCGGATCAACGAGGACCTGGCCGGTTTTATCCCCCCCGGCATCGAAAAGCTCCGCATCACCCACCACCTCTTCATGCCGCACAGGATCCGCATCGAAGCGGCGGGGGATTTCGGAACAGCGATCGGATATGCCGACCTGCTGGAGCGCCGTCTCCGGATCGACATCACCTTTAGTTCCCTGGTCAACCGCGACTACCCCGCGCTTTTGAAGATGGTACGAAAAGATACGGAAGGGTATTACTATGAATACACTTTTTAATCTTGACAAATCCATGCTCAAACGCCTCTCCCGCCACCTGATGATCTTTTTGGGAATGGTGGCGGTTTTAAAAGCGGCCTACCTCGTCCTGCTCTATTTCCTGCCCGCCACGGGTGTGACCAAAAGCATCCTGCCGACCCGGATGGAAGAGTACATCACCCTGGATGCGGGCGACGCCTTTGCCATCAAAAAAGCATCGGATGACAGGAAAAGCGCAGGCAAACAGGAGAGTACCCCCCAGGCAACGACCTACCCCCTGACGGCCCTTAAGATCAAGGCGATCTTCCACAGCCCCTCACTCAGCTTCGTGACCCTTGAAGACGGCAAAGAGGTTGTCTTCCTGGACATCGGGCAGAGCTTTAAGGGCTACACCCTTTATAAGGTCTATCCGACCAAGGCGATCTTCACCCGCGGCGGCAAACAGTATGAACTCACCCTGGCAGATGACACGGATAAGAAGGCCGCCCAGGCAACCAAGCGGAGCAACCGGAAAAGCGAAGCGGTCCAGACCCTTAAAAACGTCCCGCGCGACGAGATCAAGTCCTACCAGAAAGATATGTCCCGGATCTGGTCCAATATCGGGCTCAAAGAGCACAAAACCGGCAGGAAGACTGACGGGTTTGTCGTCACCTTTGTCAAAAACGGCTCGGTCTTCGAACAGCTGGGACTGCAAAAGGGAGATATCCTTACCGAAGCCAACGGTATCAAGATATCCAGCTATAAAGATGCCCTGAAGCTATACAAAAAAATCGATACAATTAAGGTCTTTAAGTTGACCATTCTACGCAACAACGAGGAGAAGGAACTGGAATATGAAATTTTTTAACGTCTTTTTGGCTTTAAGCCTTATGCTCTGTGCCGCACCTGAGCGCGAACAGGTCGACATCAACTTTAAAAACCTCAAGATCAACGACTTTTTGAAAATGAGCGCCAAGATCCTTGATAAAAACATCCTGATCACGGATACCATCCCCGGCGAGGTCAACTTCATCTCCTCCAACCCTATTTACAAAGACGAGATCCTTAACCTTATCATCTCCATCATCGAGACCAAAGGGTATACCCTGGTCCAGGACGGCCGTTTTCTGAAAACGGTCAAGACCTCCGTCGCATCCCGGGAGAACCTCCCCGTCGTGGAGAGAGCCAAGGGGGCGATGATGGTGACCCAGGCGATCACCGTCAATAACCAGAACGTCGACGTCGTCGTCCAGAAGATCCGCCACCTCATCTCCAACTCCGCCAAGCTCGTAACGATGAAAGAGACCAATACCCTGGTCATCACCGACTATCCCAAAAACATCAAAACAATCGAGCAGGTGATGGAGAAGCTCTCCGTTGCCGTGGAGATGGAGGTGGAGTTTATTAAACTCAACCATGCCAAAGCCTCGGCTGTCCACGGCCATATCGCCACCGTGGCTAAGACCCTGGCCAACCAGGCGGTCGAACAGGACAAGATCACCGCACTTAAGGACGATACGACCAACTCCATCATCCTGATCGCCTCCAAGCCCAATATCGCCAAGCTCAAAGGGATCATCAAACAGCTGGACGTGGAGGAGGATTTTGCCTCCCAGAAGATCGAGGTGATCAAACTCCAGAACTCCGAAGCCAAGACTGTCGCCAAACTGATCAACGCCACGGTCTCCAAGATCAAAGACCCTGCCAAAGCGGCCAACACCCCTGCCCCGCTCATCTCCGAAGAGGAGGAGCTTAATGCCCTGGTCGTCATCGCCACCGTCGACGAGATCGAACAGATCCGGCAATTGGTCAAAGAGCTGGACGTCCCCAGACAGCAGGTCTATGTAAAGGCCAAGATCATCGAGGTAAGTGAAGAGAAAGCGGAACAGATAGGGATCAGGTACGGGATCGAAGCCGGCGGAGTGGGCGGGACCGGACTTTACTCCCTTGGTACGACACTGACAGGCGGCGTGGCACCTGCGACTACTATCGCATCCCAATTCGGAAGTACTCTGGAAAACAGCCTGCCCAACTCCCTGAACAGTGCCTTTATGCTTGGGGTCTCGCTCGAGTTCCTGGAATCCAACGGGGCGGCGGAGACCCTCTCCGAACCCTCCATCCTTTGCGTCAATAATAAAGAGTCCACGATCTACGTCGGGGAGACCCGTTCGATCCTGACGACATCAAACGCACAGGCGACGGGTGGAACGGTCAACAGCTACACCCGCCAGGATATCGGTCTGACCCTGACAGTCAAACCACGGCTCTCCACAGACAACAAGGTCTCTTTGGACGTCAAAGCAACGCTGGAGGGGATTAAAGCCGATACCGGCGTCGGCACGCCGACAACGACCAAGCGGAACGTTACCACGACGGCAATCGTCAACGGAGGTGAAGAGGTGATCATCGGGGGGCTGATCAAGAACGACGAGAGTGCCAGCCGCTCCAAGATCCCTTTCCTGGGAGACATCCCTTTCCTGGGCGGTCTTTTCCGTGGGGATGCCTATAGCAACTCCAAGACCAACCTGGTCATTATCCTCACTCCCTACATCGTCGAAAACAGCAACGACCTGACCAACCTCAAAAGCAAGCTGACCGAGCTGGACGACCTCCAGACGAAATACAACCGGCTGGTCCTCGATTCGATCCGAAAAAACGTCCGTGTCGACGAGGATAATATCGAAGAGTTCTCCAAAGAAGAGCGGGCCTGGTAATGATCGATATCCATCCGGTCAACAATGTCCACCTGCTCCCCAAAGAGGTGGATGAAGTCGCCCTCGAACTGGCGATCAAGAACCATGTCCTCTTCAGCGAGATCGAGGGGCAGACCCACATCTGCCTGAATGACAAAAAACTGAGCAGCTCCCTTGCATTCCTCTCCAAGTTCGAACTGGACTACCCCATCACCTTTTTGGACGAAGACTCCTATGAACGCCTCTACAACCGGTACCTGGAGCTGCGTACCGATACGCAGCTTAGCGGAGCGCTCCCTGAAGAGGAGGAGAAAAAAGAGGAGGACGAAGAGGAGTTCTCCGTCGGTGAACTGCTTCGGACACAGTCGGACCTGCTCAACAGCGAAGAGTCCGCCCCCATTATCAAATTCGTCAACTCCCTCTTCTACCAGGCCCTTAAAAAACGTGCCAGCGATATCCATATCGAGGTGCACGAAAACCGCGGTATCGTCCGGTACCGTGTCGACGGGGCCCTGGTCAAGCATGTGGAGCTCGATATCAAGATCATGAACCTGGTCATCAGCCGGATCAAGGTCATCTCCAACCTGGACATCTCCGAAAAACGGGTCGCCCAGGACGGCCGGACCCAGATCAAGGTAGCGGGGAAGACCCTCGATATCCGTGTCTCGGTCCTTCCTACGTTCTACGGCGAACGGATTGTTATGCGTATCCTGATGCAGTCAGACGATATCCCCCATATGAAAGAGCTCGGCTTCGAACAGGGGCTGATCGACCAGTTTGACAACCTGCTCAAAAACGCCCATGGGATCATCCTGGTCACCGGTCCGACGGGAAGCGGAAAATCCACGACCCTCCACTCCTTTTTGCAGGAGGTCGCCACTCCCGAAAAGAATATCATCACCGTCGAAGACCCCGTCGAGTACAAAGCGGATAATATCAACCAGGTCCAGGCCAACTCCAAAGTCGGTCTCACTTTTGCTGCAGGACTTCGCTCCATACTCCGCCAGGACCCCGATGTTATTATGATCGGGGAGATCCGTGACAGCGAGACCGCATCCATCGCCATCCAGGCGGCACTGACGGGCCACCTGGTCTTCTCCACCCTGCACACCAACAATGCCACGGCGTCCATCACGCGACTGATCGATATGGGGGTCGAACACTTTCTTGTCTCCTCCGCGATCCTGGGCGTCCTGGCCCAGCGCCTGGCGCGGAAACTCTGCCCTGAGTGCAAAGAGGAGGATGTGATCGCCGAAGAGTTTGCTGCTGATCTGAACCTTCCCAAAGGGGAGAAGATCTTCAAAGCCAAAGGGTGTTCGGCATGTGCCTATACCGGATACAAAGGCCGTGTCGCCATCGGGGAGCTCTTTATCCTTGACGAAGAGATGAAGATCTACCTCAAAGAGCACCCGGACGATCACGAGATCCGTGCCAGAGCCGTCCAAAACGGCATGCGCACCCTCCAGGACCAGCTGCGCGACCTGGTCCTGGAAGGCGTCACCTCGGTGGATGAAGCGATACGGATAGGGATCAAAGAGGTATGAGAAACGGCTTCTCTCTCATCGAGGTGATCATCGCCACCGTGATCCTTGCCATCGTCGGGGTCGCCCTTTTGCAGATGGGAAGCAAAAACCAGAAGATCGACAGCTACGTCGAACAGAAATCCTCCATCGCCCATCTGACGACCATCATCGGGTTCCACCACGACCCCAAATACAACAAGACCCAAAAAAGCCTCTACGACTTTTTAAAAAACAGCTACACCATCGACAACAGTGAGATAAAATCTCTCCTGGAAGCAAGAAAAGTACAGTATGTCGAGCAGAAAGTCGGCACCATCGACTTCGGTGAAAACAATGAGAGTACGGAAAACAGGAACATCATGCAGTTTGATATCAAACGTGCCTCGGTCATCATCTCCAATATAACAGCCAGTCTCTACTTCCTTGAGTATTAGCGAAACTTTTGTTTCAAAATTACTACGACATGCAAAAAAAATTTAAACAAAAGTTGTAATTTATACGATTTGTAATATTATTGGTTAACTTTCTTCATTAAGGATTACGCATGTTACAATCAAGGCTTTATGTCGGGAACATCAACTACAGAGCTTCAGAAGAGGATTTACGCGATCTTTTCGGACAGTACGGTGCAGTAAAAAGTGTTCACCTCATTGAACGGGACGGTCTTAAAAAAGGGTTCGGTTTTGTTGAATTCATGTCTGATACGGATGCATCGTCTGCAAAAACCGAACTCGACGGCAAGGAATTCATGACCCGCGAACTCCGCGTCGATTTTGCCAAACCGCGCGAACCCCGCGTCTAAAGAGGTAAAGCCGTAGCCCGTAAGGCTACTTTTTTATCGTCTTACCGACTTTTTTTTCCACCGATTCGATTTTTGTTTTGAGACGGTTGTCTCGCTTTTTCCGGATATCGATTTTTAACGATGAATAGACCCGGTTGCAATCCGTCTCCAACAAAGCGTAGGAGCGTTTTACAATCTCAAAAGCGTCATCCAGCGTATCGGTCTCGATGATCGTCCCCATGGGGGTCAGTTGATACGCCACCCCGCTTTCATCGATCATTTTGATGATACGACCTACATATTCGCTTTTGCTCTCCGTACTGTCAGTCGGGAACATACTAAACTCCAGTAGAACGGACATCCAGTTCTCCTTTCTCTTTTAAAATGGAAATGATCTCTTTTCTTACCGTTTTAAACCCCTCTTTATCCAGGGGAGCTTCCAGTTTTTGGATATGGTGCTTCAGATCGGGATCATCAATATAGCGGATCACCAGTCCCAGCAATGCTTTTGGCGTCCCCGCCGACTGGAGCTGTCTGGGGAAAGTCCGTGTCCCTTCATAGGCGGTGCGCCCGTTCCGTACCCAGTGGGGGAGTTTCGGGATCACCAGTCCCAGTATCAGCCCGATCACGATCCCCAGCGTCAGCCAGCCCATACCGTCTGCAGCGTTAGGCCGAGGGGCTCCGCTTTTTGATGCAGCCGGCTGATCGTCGCTCGGGGCCTTCTGGATTGTCGCCGTCCGCTGCACGCCACCCTCCACTTCGATCTTTACTTCATTGGAGCGGACCGTTTTGACCTCCCCGCTTGCGGGATCGATAAATGTGGCGGAAAAAGAGGGGATCGTATAATCGCGGTCGCTCACCAGGGCAAACTTATAGACGGCCCGTGAGGTCAATACCCCTTTTTTTCTCTCTTTTGTAACCGCCGGTTTGTCATCATAGACCGTCACGCCGGGAATATCGACGTGGAAGCCTTCAAAATTATCCAGGTTTCCCTTTCCGATCAGTTCGATCGTCAGGTTGACCGGCTGCTTGCTGTCGGTTTTAAATTTATCGGTCTTTACATTGAGCAGGTAGTTGCCGACAAGGTTAACCCCTCCAGGCAACGGTTTGACATCGAGCTTTAGTTCGTTGGAGTAGGCTATAAACCGTTTGGATTCGTTAAAAAAGAGACGGTTTCTCCCGTCACTCATCACCCCGACAACGGGATAATTGGGTATCATCACTTCACCCGAATGTTTGGGATAGAGATAAAAATCCCGGGTAAAGACGATATTGTCCCCTACACGGTTTCCGTGCCAGTTCTTATCATTGCTGTCTACCCAGAACCCCTCCAGACGCTCCAGGTTCAGATCGAGTCCCTCGAGGTTAAAGAGTGAATCGATCGTGATTGTCGCCGTCAGCTTCACCTCCTCCCCGGCATAGGGATCTGTTTTGTCGATGGCAATATCGAAACGGTATGGTTTTCCCAAAGTCTGGGTCCGTTTGCTGACGTTGATCGCAATGGGTTCGGTCTTGACGACCGCCCCGTTGACACGGACCTCAAATGACGGGATCGTCACACTTTTAAGGGGTTGGAAGACATAGCTTTGGGAGAGTCGGGCCATCGTCCTTCCGTTGATCGTCTGGATACTTTTGGACGAGGGGGATGCCAGCACGGCATACTCCCCGATCCGGCCGATCTTCGGAAATATCGTATTCTCCGCATCGCTCTCGATCGTAAAGGTGACGCTGTCGCCGGACTGGACGTTCTCGCTGTCGACATGGACACTTATGTCAGCATGCAGTGATATAAACAGTGCCAGTACCAACAGAACCGTTTTACCAATATTTCGCACTCTTCTCTCCTTTGGTTACAGGTAGTTTTTTCAGCGGGACGGGATTGGGCTTTTGATCCAGCTCCTTCATCCAGCGCCGCTCCTCCATCTCATCCATTTTTTCTGCTCTTTTCTCGGCATCGGGCTTGGCATAGTCTTGGGGGGGGTGCGCTGTTTGTTTCCCTTGCTTCTGCTCATCCTGTTTCCCCTGTCGCTCCTCTTTTTTTTGATCTTTTTTGGATTGCTGTTCCTGCTTTTGCCCGCCCTTTTGATCCTTCTGCTGCTCTTTATCCCCGTTTTGCTCCTGTTTCTCCTGCTTCTTCTGCTCTTCTACCCTCTTTTTTGCCACCTCGAGGTTGTGGCGCGTATCGGGGTTTTCTTCAGCTTTAAGGCTCTTGGTATACTGTTCCACGGCTTTGTCATACTTACCCAGTTTAAAATAGCTGTTGCCCATATTGTGCAGCCGTGCCGCCTCGGAGTTTCTGTCCAGGCCGCCTATCTTCCCGTATGCACCGAGGGCTTTTTCATACGCCCCGTCGCGGTAGAGCTGCTCCGCCTGCTCCATCGCCCCGAAATCGAAACTGGCCGAATATCCGGGTGAGACCGACATGGCCAGGAGCAGAACGGCGGCCGCACTGCTCCGCCCGGGCAGAGAGTGGAATGCAATCAGCAAAAAGAGGATCGCCAGCCCGAGGGGATAGTAAAAGAGCTCCAGCAGATCACGGATCTTCTCCTGCTCGTACACCTCCCCCTCTTTGTCCGCGATCATCTGCCGGTAGAGCATCAGGATATCGTCGCTGCTAAGCGTAAAGTCGGTATAGGCACCGCCGCTTGCGAGGGCGACCTCCCTAAGGGCGGGATTGAGGGAGGAGATGACGATATTCCCTTCGCTGTCGTTAAGGTACCCTTTGCCGTCGCGGATGGGGCTCCCCTTGTTCTCGGCCATACCGATCGCATAGAGGGTGATCCCCGCGGCTTTGACGGCTTTTTTTATCCCGGCCAGATCCCCCTCGTCCCCGTCACTAAGCATCAGGAGCGTCTTCTCTTCCGAGGAGGTCAGCATCGTCGTCGCTTCGACGATCGCCTCCATATTGGAGCTTCGATCACCGAAACGTCCCGGATCCAACGTATCGAGCAGGTAGGCTGCCACCCGCTTGTCTTTGGTCATAGGCGCGATGATATAGGAGTCCTTGGCAAATGCGATGATCGCCACCTTGTCCCCTCCCATCTGCTCCAGGAGTGTCTTGATCTTTCGGACCGCCGCCTCCATCCGGCTGGGGTAGATATCCCGGGCATCCATGGAGCGGGAGATATCCAGACCGATGACGATCTCGCTCCCTTTTGCCATGATCTCACGCTCCCCGCGATCGATCACCGGGCGGGCAAAGGCGATGATCATCAAAAGCAGTGCGACGAAGATCAGGACGATCCGCGTCGTCCGACCCATGGCCGAGACCTCAGCAAGGGAGAGTTTTTCATACACTTCGTCGCTGAAGACACGCATTACCTTGGAACGGGCCGTGATCATAAAATAGAAGAGAATCAGCGTGGGGATAAAGAGCAAAAGGAACATCTGCGGATATAAAAACTGCATTATTTCTTCTCCCGGTATTTAAAATAGAGATACAGAAGCAGCGCGATGATCGCCACAAAGAGCGGGTACATGAAAAGGTACTCTTTTTTGACAAAATCGGAGGTGGTGATCTTGGATTTTTCCAGGCTGTCGATCTTCTCGTAGACCTTGTTCAGCGCTTCGCTGTCGTTGGCCGAGAAGTAGGCACCACCTGTCTCCTTGGCGATAAACTTGAGGGCACTGTTGTTAAACTGGCCGTCCTGGCCGATCCCGATGGCGTAGACCTTGATGCCGTGTTTCTTGGCCAGGGCCGTCGCCTGGTCGTAGGTGATCACCACATCCCCCTCCTCCTCTCCGTCGGTGGCGAGGATGATGATCTTGTTTTTGGCCTCGGACTCCTTTAACAGGCGGACACTCTGGGCGATGGCATCCCCGATGGCCGTCCCCTGGGAGAAGGAGCGGTTGATGTTTATCTGGTCGACCATGCTCTCAAGGGCCGTTTTGTCATAGGTCAGCGGGGCGATGATAAACGCATAACGCCCGAACGCCACGGCCCCCAGGTTGTCTTCACTCCGTTTTTTGATAAAGTGCTTGACCACCTCTTTGGTCACCTCAAACTTGCTGACATCCCCGTCACGGGTAAAGGGGTACTTCATGGAACCGCTGGCATCGAAGGCGGTAACGATATCGTACCCGATACGGTTTTTGACCACCTCCTTGTCCACAAAAACCGGGGAGGCCATGGCCAGGCTGACAAAGATGATCACCAGCCATTTGAGGATCGCACTCAGACGGTTTTTCAGTTCGTTGACGCTTTGGATATGGGTGATATGGGGAAAGTAGAGCCTCCCGGGGCGGTAACGGCAGAACCGCTCACACACCAGGAAGAGAACGGGAAGGAGCAGGAAGTAGTAGAGCTCGAATTCGATCTCAAAAAGACTACTCATGGACCATCCCGAGGAATATATTGTAGTGCGCCTTGGCATCCTCATCCAGCGGCGGTACGTGTTTGCTGTACTTGTAACGCTCCAGTTTGGCCGTCAGCTTTTCGGCCATCCGCTCTTCCTGTTCGCCCGATGCGATCAGGCGGACCAGGCGGGTGATCGCATAAGCGGCCTTTTTACTGTCGGCCATATCGACCGACTCGAGTTGTCGGATATAGACCGCGCGCATCTCCACCTCGTCTTTTTTGAAAAAAAGGCGGTACAGGATAATGACCAGCAGGGTCAGGATGGCCACGCCGCCCAGCAGGGCCGCCAGGTACCAGACATAATCCCCCCACTCGAAAATCGGCCGGATATCCCGGATATCTTCCAGTTTCTCCATCGCTAATCCTTAAAAAGCCGGGCCAGCTTGGCGAACGGATCTTCGTCCGTATAGAGCTTGACCCAACGGATTCTGTTCTTTTTAAAAAAGTCGTTCATCGCACTGTCGTGCTCTTTGACCCGGGCTTCATAGCGCCGCGCCATACTCCCGCCGATCTCCCCTTCGAAATAGGCGCCGTTTTCGGGATCGATCAGGGCCGTTTCGCCCAAGTCGGGAAGCTTCTCCTCGTGACGATCCCGGACGACAAGGGCTACAATCTCATGCTTTTTACCCAGGGCCTTGATCACCGGAAGGGTAAAAAAGTCCCCGATAAGGAAGATCAGGGAGCGGCGCTTGAGCCGGAGCATCAGCTCCTTCTCCACCGCCTCGGCATCGAGCCTTTTCCCGACAGGATCAAACCCCATCACCGACTCCAAACACTGCTGCACCCCGTTGAACTTCTTCGTCGGTCGTGAATGGTGTTGCAGACCGTCGGCAAAGAGCCAGTGGCTGAAATTGTCACCGTTTTTAATGCTGCTGAAGGCAAGGATCGCCGCGATCTCCGCGATCAGGTCCTGCTTGAGCCGCCGGGTCCCGAAATAGACCGAACCGTTGAGCATCGTCGCGATAACGACGTTTAGCTGATGCTCTTTGTGGAATATCTTCACATACGGCTTGTTCTGCTTGGCTGTGATGATCCAGTCGATGTGGCGGATATCATCGCCCACCTGGTACTCCCGAAGTTCGGAGAAGTCATACCCCTCTCCGTGGAAGAGGGAGGCGTTGTTCCCGATCAGCTCGGAGAAGACCTGACGGCGGGTCTTGATCAGTATCCGTTTGATGCTCCCCTTTTTCAAGGTATCGGCACCTCGCTGAGGACCCGGTTGACGATGTCGTCGCTCGTGATTCCTTCCGCTTCCCCTTCGTAACTGAGGATCAGGCGGTGACGCAGGACATCTTTGGCCGCACGTGCGATATCACTGGGCGTGATATGATCCTTCCCGTGGATATAGGCGTATGCCTTGGCCGCCTTGTAGAGGTCGATCGAGGCCCGCGGGCTGGCGCCGTACTGCAGATTTTCGTTATCTTCACGCGTTGCGAAGATCAGGCTTATCATATACTCTTCCAGCTCTTTGTCGATATGGATCTGCTTGACCTCTTCGCGCATGGCGAAGATCGCCTCTTTATCCACAACCGGGTTGACACTTTCGAAACTGTTGTTGGCCACCCGTTTGGCGATCTCCAGCTCCTCTTCCTTGGTGTTATACCCCACCTTGACCTTGAGCATAAAACGGTCCAGCTGTGCTTCGGGAAGGGTATAGACCCCCTCCTGTTCGACAGGGTTCTGGGTTGCCAGGACCAGGAACGGCCGGTCGATGGCAAAGGTAGTATCACCGATCGTCGCCTGACGCTCCTGCATCACCTCAAGCAGGGCTGACTGCACCTTCGCCGGCGCCCGGTTGATCTCGTCGGCCAGCAGGATGTTGGTAAAGATCGGTCCGCGTTTGATCCGGAACTCGTTGGTCTTGGGGTCGTACACCTCGGCCCCGATGATGTCACTCGGAAGCAGGTCCGGGGTAAACTGTACCCGTTTAAAATCGAGGCTCATCGTCTTGGCCATCGTATTGACCGTCGTGGTCTTGGCCAGTCCGGGGACACCTTCAAGCAGGATATGCCCGCCGGTAAGCATCCCGACCAGCAACCCGTCGATCATCTCGGTCTGACCGACGACCACCTTGGCGATTTCACTCTTGATTTCCGCGATTTTGTTTGACATGGCTTCTCCACAGGTTTTATTGGATTTTTTGGATGATTATAGCAACCCTGCGACAAAATAAATATTAATAGGGAATTCTTTTTGCTTTTTTACAAAAAAAGGGATAGGAATGAAGCTTTTAACAGATTTTTCAATAACCGTAAAACATATTATCCTGCTACTTGTCATGGGACTGGGCCTGTTGCTGATCACCCTTATCTCCTACGAAGGGATGGGGACGATAAAAAAGAGACTGGATGTCGTTTACTTCGGTAACATCGTCCCGGCGACCAAACTGATGACGATCTCCGAGATGTACAATAAGAATATCCTCAATACCGTCCACCGCTACCAAAACGGTCTTATCTCCGCAAAAGAGGCCCGGCTCAATATCCAGGATGCCAACGACGTGATCCTCGACTCCTGGCACGAGTACTCCTACACCTACCACTCCCCGAAAGAGCAGGAGATCGTCGATTTTGCCGACCGGAAGATCACCCAGACGATGGACGTGATCAGCCTCCTGATCCTTCTTCTGGATACCGATGAAAAAGCGAAGGTCAACGCCATTGTCCACGGGGAACTCTACCCCACCGTCGAACCGGTCATCTCCATCGTCGAAAAGCTGATCACCTACGAATTCACCCTGGCATCCGAAGAGAAAAAAAGGGCCAACGACATCTATGTCGACACCAGGAATATCCTGCTCATCTCGCTTCTGGCCGTTTTCATCATCGCCATTGCCATCTTTATCCCGATCATGCGGGGGATCCAGAAGAGTGATAAACGGCTGCGCGCCCTTAACGACAAGCTGACCGAGATCTCCATCACCGATCCCCTGACAGGACTGCACAACCGCCGCTATTTCGAGTTGGTCGT
Organism: Campylobacterales bacterium; assembly: GCA_050297855.1. Classification (GTDB taxonomy): domain Bacteria; phylum Campylobacterota; class Campylobacteria; order Campylobacterales; family SZUA-545; genus SZUA-545. Next base: position 157,956 of record JBNKTC010000010.1, on the reverse strand, counting down.
ACGGAGCGAACTCAACCGGGCCCGCCGTGCCGGGGAGAGTGTTGCCTTTGCCATGATCGATATCGATCACTTTAAACTCTATAACGACCATTACGGCCACCATGAAGGGGACAATGCCCTCAAAACGGTCGCCCATGCGATCAAATCCAACCTCAAGCGTGCAGGGGATTACGCCTTTCGCCTGGGCGGCGAGGAGTTTGCCGTCCTTGTTACCGGGATCGGCGAGGAGAGTGCCCGGCTCTTTTTTGAACGCCTGCGTGAAAGCGTCGAAGAACTTGGTCTTCCCCACGAGAAAAACCCTCTGGGGAAAACGACTATCTCCGTCGGGGTCTCCTATGTCGACCGCATCGATGCCCAGAGTCTGGATCAGATGGTCAAGTGTGCCGATGCCTCCCTCTACAAGGCCAAACACTCCGGACGCAACTGTACCGAGTTCCGCCACTTCACCTTCGAAGAGGCACAGGAAGAGGAGGCGGTCAGCGCCTGATCCTTAACTGCGGTAACGAAACCGCAGCGCCTCCATCACATCTTTTTTTCGTATCCGTTCACTGCCATCAAAATCGGCAATAGTCCGGGCGACTTTGCGTACTTTGTTAAGCGAGCGCATGGAGAGGCCGTACTGCCGGCCTCCCCGCTCCAACACACCTTCTGCCTCCGGCTCCATTATGCAAAAGCGTGCGATATCACGGTCGTCCATCTTCCCGTTCAGCTTTGTCTGTCCCCTCTTTTTTTGCATTCTAAATGCATCCATGACCATCTGCTGCATCGATACCGAATCGATCCTACCCGTTTCTGTACCCGTCTCATCCATCTCCACATAGAGATCGATACGGTCAAGGAAGGGTTCGGAGAGGCGGTTTTTATAGCGTTGTATCTCCTGATCCGTACAGCGGCATGCCTTTGTATGGCTTAGGAGATTACCGCAGGGGCAGGGGTTCATCGCGGCAGCAAAGAGGAATGCCGCCTCATACTCCACCTTCGTATTGACCCGTGAGATCAGAAGCCGGTGATCCTCCAGGGGCTCCCTGAGCGCCTCGAGGATCGATTTGGGGAAATGGGGAAGTTCGTCAAAAAAAAGGATCCCCCCGTTTGCCAGGGCAACCTCCCCCATACGTGACTGCCGGCTTCCCCCGCCGAATATACTGGCCCGCGTCGCAGTGTGATGCGGCTGTCTGAACGGGCGTCTTGGGATAAAATCAGGCTCCTTCCCCTCTTCGGCAAGACGAAGCGATGCTTCCAAGACTTCCGACAGACTCATGGGCGGCAAGATCCCTGCCATGCGCTTGATGATCATACTCTTGCCGCTTCCAGGACTCCCGGAAAAGAGGACATTATGCATCCCTGCAGCACTGATCAATGCCGCGCGCTTGGCCTGTTCCTGCCCGATCACCTGGGCGAAATCGTCCCCCTGACCTCTTTCATAATAATACGGCTGGTCCAGTTCTATCTTCTGGGAACGAATAGCATTACGCGGTATCGGCTTGAACTTTCGCGGATCCTGTAAAAAGGCCAGAGCCTCCTGCAGGTCTTTCACCCCATACACGGTCATATTGGGAATATTCCCCAATTTTTTGGCACTGGCCGTTGATGTCAGAACGGTTAAGAATCCCCCCTCTTTGGCAAGGGAGAGGGCAATGGGATAGATCGATGCCGTATCTTTGATTCTTCCTTCAAGCCCCACCTCCCCGAATACATAGAGCCGCTTCGGGAGTTCGGCTGAAAGCTCCTTTTTATTACTGGCAATGAGCAGTGCGATGGGGAGATCAAAATGGCTTCCCTCTTTTTTGAGGTCGCTTGGGGAAAGGTTGATCGTGATACGCAGTGGGGGAAAGGTGTAGTTGTTGGTCAGGAGCGCGGACTTAACCCGCTCCTTTGACTCTTTGATGCTCTCGTTGGGCAGTCCGACGATGGAAAAATTGGGAAGTCCCTTGGTAAAGCTGACTTCCACATCCACCCTTTTGGCTATGTTGCCTTCCAGGGTGGCGGAGTGTAACGAAATTAGAACCGCTTGTTCTCTCGTGCTCGCTTTTTCCACTCTTTTTCAAACTTCTTTCTTTTTAGCATCGGAAGACGTTCTACGAAAAGGTGACCTTTAAGATGGTCCATCTCATGTTGGATAGCGATGGCCAGCAGGCCGTCGCCCGTCAGGGTCTGGGTATTGCCGTTACGGTCCTGGTAACTGACCTCGACCTCGGCAGCCCGTTCGACTTCGTCGTAATACTCGGGAATACTCAAGCACCCCTCCCGGTACACTTCGCTGCCGGTTTTATTAAGGATCTTGGGGTTGATGATCTCATAGACATCTTCACGGTACTGTAGCTCATCCTCCCGAGGGATGATGATCACCAGTACGTTCAGGTCGACCCCGACCTGGATAGCTGCCAGGCCGACACCGTTTTCTGCCAACATCGTATCACACATATCGTCCAGCAGCTCATGGAGCTCCTTGTCGAAAACGGTCACTTCGCGCGACTCTTTTTTCAGGACGGGATTGGGGTAAGTAAGGACTTCTCGGATCACACCCTACCCTTCGTGCTCTTCGGAGAAGACGACATACTCTTCGGAAGATCGGTCCGCCTGGAGCTGCGCATCCATCGCCTCGGCCACGATCTGCTCCACCTCTTTTTCCGTATCGAGCCCGACGATCCCGATCTTGATCTCCAGCTTCACTTCGTTGTCCCCGATGAAGAAGTGGGACTGTCCCGTCATATCGGCCAGACGGCCGGAGGCGCGTGCGGCGTTTTCGATGTCGGTGTGTTTAAGCAGCATCGCGAACATCCCGTCACCCAGGTGGGCGACGACATCGCTTCGTCTGGAAGTCTTGAGGAAAAGCTTGGAGATGGTCCGGTTGATCATTGCCAGCTGCTTTTCATTGACCTCTATCGCCACGGATGAGCTCAGCTTCGAGATGATCAGGGAACTCTCGTGATTGAATTTTTTCATCTGGGCGATCTCTGTACCGACCTGCTCGACCAGGTAGCGCTTATTAAAGATACCGTACTGGGCGTCGTAGATCGTACCGCCCTCGACCTCTTTGATGATCTTGGCCGATTTGGTGTAGAGGTTTTTGATATTGACCGACTGCTTGTTCAGGATTGCCAGCAGTTTTTCAAGGTCTTTGTTCACCGCCAGGGTAAGGTTCTTGACCGCGGAAGGGTTGTTGATCCCCTGGGCGTCTTTGATGCGGCGCTGGGCCACATGGACCATGGCATTGACGTTTTTATAGAGGACGGCCACATGCTGCAAGATCTCTTTGGAAAAGGAGAAGCCCTGCTGAAGCTGCTGTTCGATCCGCATCCGTTTTTCATCCTCGGAGTTGCTTTCTGTTTCGAGAAGTTCCGTGATCGATTTTTTAAACTCGTACGGTTTCTCGTCCAGCATCTTCTCGAAATAGAGCTGGTAATAGTTCGGGAAAGGCGGCATGGAATCAAAATTGAGGGCGTTGAGCACCTCTTTGGCAAATGAATCGAGCTGACTCTGGGAATCCATCCCTCCGCCGGCATCGAAAGCATCGCCGGCCACAGAATCCATTGAGCCGATGGATTCCATGTCGGTCATGCCCGAACTGCTTGCGCCTCTACCTTTTCGTGTTAGCATAATATAATCCTCTTATTTCTTGCTTTTATCTACCACTGAATCAATCAGGCCGTACTCTTTGGCCTCGCTTGCGGACATAAAGAAATCACGTTCCGTATCGGCTGCGATCTTTTTAATCGTCTGCCCTGTATTGGCTGCCAGGATATCGTTTAACTCTTTTTTCATCCGCAGAATCTCTTTTGCCTGGATCTCGATATCGGTCGCCTGTCCCTGGGCACCGCCCAGGGGTTGATGCACCATGATTCGCGCATGGGGAAGGGCATACCGTTTGCCCTTCGTCCCGCATGAAAGGAGGAATGCACCCATTGATGCAGCCTGACCGATGCATATGGTTACTATATCGGGTTTTACATAATTCATTGTATCATAAATCGCCATCCCGCTCGTGATAACCCCCCCGGGGGAGTTGATATAAAGATAGATATCCTTATCGGGGTCTTCCGCTTCCAGGAAAAGAAGCTGGGCGACGATACTCCCGGAAACCGCATCGTTCACTTCGCCGTTTAGCATGATGATCCGGTCTTTAAGCAGACGGGAATAGATATCGTAGCTTCGCTCGCCGCGTCCGGTCCGTTCGACTACATAGGGTACATAGCTCACTTTTTATCCCTTGTTATTTTTATTTTTTCTCAAGTTTCTTATTGAGCAGGTGGGAGAGTACACGATCTTCAAGCATGGACATCTTGACAATCGGCATCAGGCCCTGCTGCTGATAGTATTCGATCATCTGCTTGGGATCCTGTCCCATCTGCATCGCTTCGTAATACATCGTCTGCGTCACTTCCTGGTCGGAAATCGTAATGTTCTCCTGCTTGGCCAGCTCGTCGACGATCAGTGTTGTTTTAACGCGCTCTTTCGCTTCAGGTTCGACCTCTTTTTTGAGTTTGTCGAGTTTTTTCTCGTCTTCGCGTGTCGCGTTACGCTCCGCTTCGTCCATCCCCTGGAGTTTCTGGTTGACCAGGGAGTTGATCTCCTCGTCTACGATGATCTCAGGCAGTTCGAAGTCAAAAGCTTTGACCAGCTCTTCCAAAAGCTTCGGTTTGAGCTCTTCGTTGTAGAGTTTGGATGTCTTTTCGCTCTCGATGGACTCTTTAACGACGGTTTTCAGTTTTTCCAGAGTCATTTCAGGGTCGTTCGGGATCAGTTTTTTCGCCAGTTCGTCATCGATCTCGGGAACGACTTTCTCCTGGATCTCGTTCAGTGTTACGACAAACTTGACATCTTTCCCCGCCAGGTCTTTGGCGTGGTAGTTTTCGGGGAACTTGAGTTCAAGTTCGCGGGTCTCTTCGTATTTCATCCCGACCATACCGTCTTCGAACCCTTCGATCAGACGGCCGCTGCCGATCTCGAGGGAGAAGTTTTTGGCTGTCGCGTTTTCGACTGTCTCACCGTCGACGATCCCTTCGAAATCGAAGATCGCGATATCGCCTTTTCGCAGCATCCGCTTTCGCTTGAGTTTTGTCGGTTCGGTTACCGCTTTGGCAGCCTCTTCGATGCTTTTGTTGATCTCCTCTTCCGTCGCCTCTTCGGCTTTGAAATCCGGGATCAGCTTGTCATAGTCTGTCAGTTCCATTGCCGGACGGAGGGATACTTTAAACTCCAGCTCCATCTCCCCTTCATTCTCTTCAAACTTCGTGAACTGCGGGTTACCGAGAACTTCTACATCACCGAGGTCTTTGATACCGATCTCGTACACTTCCTGAACGATCGCGTTTTGTGAATCCTGTCTGATCTGGGCACCGTATCGGCTGATAACGACCTGGACCGGCACTTTCCCTTTTCTGAATCCGTCGACCTTCATATCTTTGGCAGCTTTTTTTGCAATCTCTTTCTCTTTGGCTTCGATCACCGCTTTGGAGATGGTTGCGCTTACAATTCCATTTGCACTGTTGATCTGCTTGGAACTAACTTTCATTTTTACCCTTTTTTCGTATATCGTTATGGTTTTTTTGCAGTTAAAATCGATCTATGGTAACTTAAAACGGCTTTAAAATAAATATATCGGCCAACGACCCGGCTTTGGATATAACCCCGCGGGGAATCTTTTTTATTCCATCTTTGCCAACTTTAGGGTACTATTTGAGTAAAAGTAACTGTTATTTTGACCACTCACCGGTCTGCACCATATAAAGGCGAATATTTATGAACACCCCTTTTCAGGAAGCTGTCAAGACCATGCTGGACCATATCGGCGAAGATGCCGGACGGGAAGGCCTGAAGGATACCCCCAAGCGGGTACAGAAAGCATATGAATACATGTGCGGCGGCTACAAACAGGACCCAAAAGAGATTCTCAACCAGGCTCTTTTCACCAGTACCAACAACGAGATGGTCCTGGTCCGCGACATCGAATTCTACTCCCTGTGCGAACACCACATGCTCCCGTTTTTCGGACGTATCAGCGTCGCCTACATCCCCGACGGGAAGGTCGTCGGGCTCTCCAAGATCCCCCGTATCGTCGACGCCTTTGCCAGACGCCTCCAGATCCAGGAGCAACTGACCGAGCAGATCGCCGATGCGATCATGGAGACCGTAAAACCCAAAGGGGTCGGCGTCGTCGCCAGTGCCCGGCACATGTGCATGGAGATGCGCGGCGTGGAGAAGACCCACTCCTCCACGAACACCTCGGCCCTGCGCGGTATCTTTATGAAAGAAGCCGCCACCCGGGCTGAATTTTTCAACATGGTCAGCGCACCCACGGGGAACCGCTATTAATGCCGCTTAAACGCCTGCGAAAGTCCCTGGGCCGGACCAAACTCTCCCCGGTCTACGGTCACATCACCAAGATCAACCCGACCAATCTCCAGGGTGCAGGTCTCAACCCCAAGATCGGGGACCTGGTCAAGATCATCCCATCCCACGACCAGCCTCACTCCTTCGGGATGGTGACGAGTATCGCCGAAGGCGGTTTTACGATCACGCCGTTCGGTTTTATCGAAGGCTTCCGTATCGGCGACCAGCTCCTGCTCCAGGACAAGGGGATGTGCATCCCCGTGGGCGACGCCCTTTTGGGGCGCGTCGTCAACCCTTTTATGGAACCCCTGGACAATCACGGTCCCATCTTTTCCGACACCTATCACCCCATTATGAAAAATCCCATCTCCCCCCTCAAACGGGGACTGATCGACCAGGTCTTCTCCACGGGCGTCAAGACGATTGACGGTCTGCTCACCTGCGGCAAGGGCCAGAAGGTGGGGATCTTTGCGGGAAGCGGCGTAGGGAAATCGACTCTGATGGGGATGATCGTCAAGGGCTCCGAAGCCCCGGTGAAGGTGATCGCCCTGATCGGGGAACGGGGACGCGAGATCCCCGAGTTTATCCAGCACAACCTGGGCGGGGATCTGACTAACACGGTGATCGTTGCTGCAACCAGCGATGACAGCGCCCTGATGCGGAAATACGGGGCCTTCAGCGCCATGAGCATCGCCGAGTATTTTAAAGACCAGGGGCGCGACGTCCTCTTTATCATGGACAGCGTCACCCGATTTGCCATGGCACAGCGCGAGATCGGCCTGGCCCTGGGCGAACCACCCACGACCAAAGGGTATCCGCCGTCCGTCTTCTCCCTGCTGCCCCAGCTGATGGAACGGGCCGGGAAAGAGGAGGGGAAAGGAAGCATCACCGCCTTTTTCACCGTCCTCATCGAAGGGGATGATATGAGCGATCCCATCGCGGATCAGACCCGTTCGATCCTGGACGGTCATATCGTCCTCAGCCGCGAGATGACCGATTTCGGGATCTTCCCCCCGATCAATATCCTCAACAGTGCCTCGCGCCTTGCCAAGGAACTGACGCGCCAGGACCACCAGAACATGATACACAAGTTCAGACGGCTCTACGCCCTTTTAAAAGAGAACGAGATGCTCATCCGGATCGGGGCCTACCACCAGGGGAACGACCCGGACCTGGACGAGGCGATCGACAAAAAAGAGAAGATGGAGAAATTCCTGATACAGATGGCGGGCGAAAAACTCAATTTTCCTCAGATCATCGCCGCGCTAAAAGGTTCGATCAGTTAATCGCAGCCCGGCGAGGAGAAGTGGATCAGCGTCAGGTCGTCGTCGGCGATAAAACTCTTGTCCATCACCTTTTTAAACAGATCGATCTCCTCATCCTCCTCCCCGCTCTTAAGATGATAGATCAGCTCCCGCATCCCGAAGAGTTCCGTTTCCACAAGCCCGTCGCTGAACGCGAACAGGCCGAACTTTTCGGGTAACGGAAGGGGTTTGCTCATTTCCGAAGTGGGAAGGTACTTCGTAAACGGCGCATTGTTGGAGGGGTACTCCGTGATCTCGAAGGTCTCGCAGTCTTTGACTAGAATAGGATACATCCCGAAACTGCTGTAGCTGAATGTATTGCTGTGATGATTGATATGGATCATCGAAAAACTGAGGCATTCATCATCCAGCAGATATTTGCGGATATAGTCGACATAATCGTCGATCAGGCGCTGGAAAAAGAAGCCCCCGTGGCTGATGGACATATCGATAGCCCGGTTGATATAGGCAGCCGAGAGGACCGCGGTCACCGAGGCGGCCAGCCCCTTGCCCATACTGTCGACAATATAGAGTACCGTATGGTTTTGATCGACGCGGTAGACCCCGTAGATATCCCCGCTGAGTCGTTCAAGGGGTTTGTAAAAGACTTTGCTGACGCCCTTAGGGTACTTTTTACTGTCATCATGGATGATCAGCTCCTGCTTTTTAAAGGCCGCGTCCTGCTGGGCGAAGGCATAGCGGTTTTCGGACTGAAGCGTATTGAGCATCGCCATATCCCGTGCCTCTTTCTCCTTGAGTAGCCGCATCGCCTCTTTTTTAAAGAAGATCTGTTTGGCAACGGTAAAGAGGCTGTTTCTCAGCTGGCTGATCTTGACCGGTTTGACGACATACTTGTCCACCCCGATATCGATGGCCCGCAGAAACTTATCATCCTGGTTATAGGCCGTCATGATCAGGATCGACTGGTCGTGGTTGAGCTCCTTGATCTTTTCGGCCATATCCAGGCCGTTCATCTTGGGCATCTCGATATCGGTCAGGACAATATCGGGATGCTCCATACGGTACATATCCAGCCCCTGCTGACCGTCTTCCGCAACATGAAGCGTGCCCACCATCCGCTGGATGATCTTGGCAAACTGCTGCCGGATAAAGAGGTCGTCCTCCACATAGAGCAGGCTCATCTGAGATAGCATCGCCTCTTCGCTGTGGTGGAAGCCGGGTTCGGCTTCCTTGGCCTCGTATTTCATAAAAAAGGTCACCTTGGAGCCGCTGTCTTCGAAATAGGCAGTGGAGCTGATCTGGTTGGCCATCTGGACCCCCCGCCCGTGAAGGAGGTTTTCACTGATGCTCTTCTCTTTACAGTCGAACTGGGCGAAGTCAAACCCCTTCCCGTGGTCTTTGATCGTGATCTTGAGGAGGTTCTGTTCGTAAATAACGATCTCGACGTTGATACTCCCGTCGCACTCCTGCTCCATCTCTTCGAGGTACTCCTCGTACTCGCCGCTGACCATCAGCTCCTGCTTCTTGTCGCTGTCTATTCCGAGCGTCCCGTGTTCGTAGGCGTTGAGCAGCAGCTCGTTAAAGACGGTCAGCGCATTGTCGTTGACCTCCCAGGAACCGGGATAGGAGTCCTGGAGCATCTTTTCCAGTTCCGATTCGAAGCGGATGATCGCCCCCAGTTGTGCCGGGACCACCTCGTGGTGGGAGAACTTGATCCGGTCCTTAAGGGTATTGTTAAAGACCATATACGAGACCTCCAGCTCCGCATCCTTATTGCTGAAAGATTTGATCACCTTCTCCAGTTCACATTTGGCGAAGATGACCAGGGAGCGGTTTTTAAGTTCGGTCATGATCCGGACATCGTTGACCAATACCATGATCCCGATCTCCTCCAGGGGCAAAGAGGTGACGGCCCGCTGCGAATCGGCCGCACTTTTCAGGACAAAGTTCTGTTCGATAAGAATGACTTCATCGCTCTTTTTTTTAAGCATCAGAGGCGGCATGTGCTGGGAGATACACTCAAGAAAGTCCCCTTCGGGACTGAGAAAGAAGAAAAAGACAGAGAGTTGTTCCAGATCCAGGGGGATATCTTCCAGCAAGAGCGTCAGGCAGGCGTCCAGGCCACCCGGGCTCTGTCCTGTCTGGATACGGGTTTCGCAGAGATCCAGAAACGTGTCGTCGGTACTGAGAATATTGAGGAGGGAACCGTCGTCAAACTGGTACGTACGGTTCCGTTTTGAGCCGTCGAGACTGCCGTTTTGGAGGAAGAACGACTCGCGATAGATATCCATCCGGTCAGACTTTTTTTACGTTAAGAACCTCGACTAGATTAAGACTTTGAAACAGTTCATAAATCCGGGCATCGTTGACTTTGATCGTCAGGTCCACGTTATCACCCTGTTTCTTTTTAAGAAGGAATCCGATCACCGAAGAGGTGATGGAAAACGAGTCGATGATATCGATATTGACGGATTTGATATCGCCGCAGGAGTTTAGGGCATCTTTGATCGCCTGGGAGTCGCTGACGCTTTTGATCACCCCTTCGATCTTAATATCACAGGTATTGCCGCTTTTGTTGACGTTGATATTCATCTTAAGAACTCCTTAACTTCTAAATGCGTTCAGTTTACTATTTAAATCATTTGCTGAAGCTGAAAGTTTCTGTGAGATACCACTGATCTTATGGGCATCCTCACTGTTCTTTTCAGACATCTTGGCCACGTTGTCCATGTTGGCGACCAGGTTCTTGGTCTTGTGGGCGATACTGGTGGCCAGTTTGGCCGATTTATGGGCCGTTTCGATGGTCTGGGTCATCTGCCCCTTCGTCTCGGCCGTTTTCTCCTGCATCGCACCGGTCTCGTCGGCAATACCGTTCATCTTATCGGCCGAAGCGGTCATCATCTCGCTGGAGTCCCCGATCGCCTGGACCACGACATTGATCGTCGCATTGATCTCCGAAAGCGCTTTCTGGGTCCGGTCGGCCAGCTTGCGCACCTCGTCGGCCACGACGGCAAAGCCGCGTCCGTGTTCACCCGCACGGGCCGCTTCGATGGCGGCGTTGAGGGCCAGCAGGTTGGTCTGTTCGGCGATATCGCTGATGATACCCAGTACATTTTTGATCTCTTCCGCCTCGCGGTTGAGCTGAGTCAGCCGCTCGGACATATCGGTCTGGTCACTGGATGCCGTCTGGATCGAATCGACAATGGCGTTGAGCTGACGCTGCATCGCCTCAAGCGCTTCGGCCGTCTTGCCGATATCCTCCGCCGTCCCGATGGCGGCGGTTTCGCTGCAGTCGAGATCACTGCCGACCTCGTTGACCAGGTCGTTGGATTTTTTGGTCATCTCGTTCTGGACCTCGATGCTCTCTTCGATCGCCTGGGCGATACTTTTGAGTTCATTTCCGGAACTGACCGACTCGTTGGCCGATGTCTTGGCAATGTTGACCGTATCCTGGATCTTGCCGATAAAGGCATCAATGTAGTGCGCAGCCACGGATATTTCGTCCTTTCCGCGGATATTCAGCCGACGTGTCAGGTCCCCCTCCCCTTCGGCAAGGTCCTGGGCCACCTGGGTCAGCATATCCACCGGTTTGAGGATGATCTTTCCGAGCACCCGGCTGGTGATCGAGAGGATGAGGGAGATCACCAGCCCCACGATCAGCATCGTCTTTAAAAAGTGCTGTTTCAGGCTGTCGAAGTAGTCGGCCTTGTTCACCCCCGGGATCACCCAAAGACCCCAGGCGGAGATATAACGGTAGGCTACGATCTTGTGCTGGCCGGTCGAAGCCGAGACATACTCGTATGTCCCCCCTTTTTTGTCATGCCGGATATGGTCGATATAGTCATGCCCGGCATAGCTTTTGCCCTCTTTGGTCGGGTGGACCGCCATACGTCCCGTCTCGTCGATCATATAGACATACCCGCTTTTCCCGATCTTGATGCTGTAGATGCTCTCTTTAAAATCCTCCTGGTTGTAAGCCGTCGGATTGATCTGGGCGATGTAGTTGACGTTTTTTTCGATTGAAGAGGCGATACTGTTGATATCGCTGAGCATGATCGTACGGATCTCTTTGACTGCGATAAAGTAGGAGATCACAACACTCAGCGCTACCGCCACGATCCCGAAAACGAGATTAAAAATAAATTTGCCTTTAATCGTGGATAAATTCATTTATAGCCTTTTCTTGTTACTATTGTAGTCTTGTTACAGCCGGGTGACAAAAACATTAGGTCATATTAGTAAAAAAATGTTTAAAAAATGACCGAGTGTTCTATAATTTTATTTTATAGCAAAAACGGGTTTCCGACGAGGCTCAATTAACCGGGGTAGAGGGAAATATTTATACCGGTTTAAGGTACAAAGTGATAAATATCCAAAAAAGACAAAATTTATCTTATTTTGGCTAGACTTCACAAAAAGGTGATAAAAAGAGACTAATTATGGAACGAATATATTTAGATAACAATGCTACGACACTGTGTGATCCCAAGGTCCGGGATGCCATGGAGCCCTTTTTCTCCCAGATGTACGGCAACCCCAACTCCCTCCACAGTATCGGGACGGAGGTCCACCAGCATATGCGTGTCGCCTTCGACCGCATCTATGCCGGCCTGAATGCCTCGGACGATGATGATGTCATTATCAATTCCGGTGCTACCGAAGGAAACAACACCGTCATCATGTCGGTCTATTACGACCTGATCAAGACGGGCAAAAAAGATACGATCATCACAACGGAGGTAGAACACCCTTCCGTACTGGCGTCCTGTAAGTTCGTCGAAGAGCAGGGAGGCAAAGTGATCTACCTTCCGGTCAACAGTGAAGGGGTCGTGGAAGCCGGGACGCTTCGAAGCTTTGTCAACGACAAGACGGCCCTGGTCTCTATAATGTGGGCCAACAACGAAACGGGGATGATCTTCCCGATCAAAGAGATGGCGCAGATCGCCAAAGAGAGCGGCGCCCTCTTCCACACCGACGGTGTCCAGGCGATCGGGAAACTGCGGGTCAACCTCCAGGACGTCCCGGTCGACTATATGACATTCAGTGCCCACAAGTTCCACGGACCCAAAGGGGTCGGCGGTCTCTTTATCCGCAAAGGCGCCCCTATGATCCCGCTGCTTCACGGCGGTGAACAGATGGGCGGGCTGCGAAGCGGTACGGTCAACGTCCCGGGTCTCGTGGGCATGGGACTGGCGATGGAGCTGGCTGTGGACGATCTCGATTTCGAACTCCACGATGTGTATGAGCTGAAAAACAGACTCGAAGACGCGATTCTCGAGATTCCCGATATCTTTGTTGTCGGGGACCGCGGGCACCGTATCCCCAATACGATCCTCTGCAGTGTCAAAGGGGTCGAGGGTGAAGCGATGATCTGGGACCTCAATAAAAAAGGGATCGCCGCCAGTACGGGAAGCGCCTGTGCCAGCGAAGACCTGGAGGCCAATCCGATCATGGTATCCGTAGGGGCAGGTCCCGACCTGGCCCACACGGCGATCCGATTCTCCCTGTCACGTTTTACGACGCCGGAGGAGATCGAGTACGTCATCAAGGCATTTAAAGATTCCGTAGAGCGTCTTCGAAGCATCTCTTCAAGCTACGCCTACACTCCTAAAAATCATAAAAGCGAACTATAAAGGATTTATTATGGCAAAGAACGATCTTATCGGCGGGGCCCTGTTCGACCAATACTCCAATGTTGTCAATGAACGGATGGACAACCCGCATAACCGTGGCGAGATCACGGAAGAAGAAGCGGAAGCGATGGGCTGCAAACTCATCGTCGCCGATTTCGGTGCGGAGAGCTGCGGGGATGCCGTACGCCTCTACTGGGCGGTAGACCCGGAAACGGACGTCGTCAAAGCAGCCAAATTCAAAAGTTTCGGCTGCGGGACGGCGATCGCCTCTTCGGACATGATGGCCGAACTCACAATCGGCAAGACCGTCGATGAAGCGGTCAAGATCACCAACATCGACGTGGAGATGGCGATGCGTGATACGCCGGATGAACCGGCCGTACCGCCACAGAAGATGCACTGCTCGGTCATGGCCTACGACGTCATCAAAAAGGCGGTTGCCACCTACAAAGGAATCGACCTGGCCGAACTGGAAGAGAAAGAGATGGTGTGCGAGTGTGCCCGTGTCACGCTCTCCACGATCAAAGAGGTGATCAAACTCAACGACCTCAAAACCGTTGAAGAGATCACCGACTACACCAAAGCGGGCGCGTTCTGTAAATCCTGCATCAAACCGGGCGGTCACGAAGACCGGGAGTACTACCTTGTTGATATCCTGGCCGAGACCCGTGCCGAGATGGAGCGCGAGATGCTGACAGCTACGGCGCCTTTCGGCAGCCCTACGGTCCCGGCAACGCCCGAAGAGTTCGAAGGGATGACTGTCGTACGCAAACTCAAGGCGGTCGAATCGGTCATCGACGAAAATATCCGGCAGATGCTGATGATGGACGGCGGGAACATGGAGGTCCTGGATATCAAGGAAGAGGGTGAGAACATCGATATCTACATCCGCTACCTGGGTGCGTGCAGCGGCTGTGCCAGCAGCTCCACAGGCACACTTTACGCCATCGAGTCGGTCCTGCGGGACAAACTCTCCACGAAGATCCGCGTCCTTCCGATCTGACGCTCACACCCGTATCGTATTGGGGAAACCGCTTTGGCGGTACCCCTCGCTACCTTCTCCTTCCACTGTATTTTCCATCCACGTTTCCAGGCCGACTGAACGCATATAGTTTATCAACACGTCATCCTTTCCGAAAAACCGGACATACTCCCGCACACCCTTTTCTATTTCTAACGATCCCTCATCCGATCCCATACTGCGCAGTTCATTGATATACCCCTCTTTTAGTACCCCGGCGATGCGCTCTCGCCAGTAGGGTATGGTGATATAGGCCGAAAGTATCTCTTTAAGCTCCAGGGGCTCGGCACCGTGTCCGGCCCGTTTTTCCGCTTCGGCACACTGGGCATTAAAGTCAGCCAGGAGCATTTCATATTCCGGTTCCAACATCAACGCTCCGTGGTGTTCCAGCAGATTGAACGCAGTAATAATATCCTCTTCCCTGACACTTCGGAAAAACCGCTCCCTTACCCGGTTATATTCAATCCCTTCCCGGCACGATTCCGCATAAGAGGGAAATACCCCAAGCACCCTGGCAATGCTGTAGTAACGGTCAAACTCCCGCGACTCCTCGCACCCGATCATCTTTTGGTAAAGGTTCTCCCCCACCTGCATCACTTTCTTATAGATCCCCGCCTCTGTCAGGAAAGGATAGGAGTCCACCAGCTTGAAAAATGCATCAAAGCGCATGGTACGAACCATCACTTCCGCCTCTTTAAAGACATGTCCGTTCTCCACCAGGAGGCGGATAAGCTTCTCCTTGGATGCGATGTGTGAAAAGGGCCTGAGCATTTCCCGTACCTGCCGGACGTTCCCGCTCTCTGTCTCGATGCTTTTCCTGGCAGCCCTGAAACTTCGCTCCCACAGTTTTTCCATCTCTTCATATTGGCTGATCCGTTTCAGGTAACTGTTTTTTTCCGCCAGGGCATACGCCTCTTTATACCGCCCCGTCTCCACATAGCGGATAAAGGTCACAAACACCTCTTTCTGTGCCAGGTAGAAGTTAAACTCCTCGACACGCCCGGGATGGTCCATAAAGGGCTGGACAATACTGCACCCGGCGTCGCACTCCCCGACGGAGAGCCGCCGGATCGCCTCTTTGAGCACATCGCTCCAGCTCGCATCAAATGCCTCGACAAGGGGATGCAGGTAGAGCAGCGGATTTTGATCCAGGGCGTTTTTGGCCTTATGGTAATCTTTCCCCGCCATCCCCTCTTCAAAAGTCTCCTTATGCAGTCCGGTCTCATAACGGATAAGCCCCCCGTCGATCCCGGAGATATCGAGACCGTCCCCCTCAAGAGATATCTGCGTTATCCCGTTATTTTTTGTCTCATAGCTGCACAGTTTCCTGTTTTCATGGAGTTTGACGAGATAGATGGTGTTCCCTTTGGTCCCGACCACCGCAACCTTTCCGTTGGGAGAGATCTCTACCGTCGTCGGCCAGTTGTCAAAATGCTTCTCCTCTGATTGGATACGGTTTTGCTCTATATCAAAAACGATCGAACTGCCGTCTCGGGTAACGGCGTAAAGTCTGCGTCCGTCATCAAAAAAAGCGCTGTGCTCCACCGTTTCCGCCGAACCGAATGCAGACACTTCCATGTGACGGTTTAGATCGTATATACGTGTCGTCCGGTCGAAGGAGCTGCTGGCCAGGAAACGTTCGTTCGGTGAAAAGGCGAGAAAGGAGATGTACTCACCCCTCGGCTCGAAAGCACATACCGGCTCTGCGTGCAGAGTCTTGTATAAAAACACTTTTCCGTCACTGCCGCCCGTCGCATACACTCCGCCTTTTGACGAAACGGCGACTGCCTCGATATCAGAACGGTGCCAGCTTATCACGTCGCGGCGCCCCACCCCTTTTCCGAGTTTATAAAGAACCAGGCGGTTGCTACCGTCGAAAGAGGTGACCACTTCATTCTTCGGTGTGATCAAAAACGTCTTGGCATACCGGTGGACCGGCTTGGTACCCTCGCCAGCCAACTCTATTTTTTTAATCAAGGCACCGCTCTCTCTCTCCATGATATAGAGTTGGTAGCGGTTATCGACTGCCATCAGATATTTGTCCCTGTACTTCATACAGAGGATTGACCCCAATGCTTTGAGTAGTGAATTCTGCCTGATCATCTCAATCCCCACTCGCCGCACATCGGTCCTTCACCTACCGCTGCCCGCGCCCCATAAAGGCGATAAACGGGTTGAGGACCTCCGGGTCCAGATGTTCTCCCATACTCCGCTTCATCATGGAAAACGCATCAAAACTGGAGAGGGCCGGCTTATAGGAGCGGCGCGTTGTCAATGCATTGAAGATATCGGCTACCGCGACGACCCGTGCGAACAGCGGGATATCCCGGCCCTGCAGGTTATCGGGATATCCGCCGCCGCCGAACCGTTCATGGTGATATTTGACACCGGAAAGAATATCCCTGTCCCGTTCGCCGTTTTTTAGCAGAATCTCGTATCCAAATCCCGGATGGGCTTTCATCTCTTCAAATTCGGAATCGCTCAGTCTGCCGTTTTTATTTAGTATCTTGATACTGAGCCGGCACTTCCCGATGTCGTGCATCAGCGCGGAAAAACTGAGCCGGATTATTGTCTCCCTATCCATCCCGAGGCTCATGCCGATCCCGATGGCATAGATAGCGACATCCAGTGAGTGGGTATAGGTGTAGTAGTCATGGGAACAGACCCGCATCAGGGCTTTGATACTCTTTTCACAGCCGATCACTTCCGATAGGGTCGTCTCGGCGATCATCCGGACCCGGGATATGAGCCCCCGGTCGTTCCCCCCTTTTTCAAACAGTTCGGCGATTGCACTGGATGTGGAGTGATAAAAGGCCGTCGCCTCCCCATCATGTTCACAGTACATCACCTGCTCACCGTGAAGTCGGTAGAAATCGAGATACCTCAGATAAGTCTCCATCTCCCCGATCTCTATATACAGATCGACTGCTCCGGCACGCAGCAGACGCTCGTACAGTCTGGCTCCGAACACTTCTCCTGATGTGAGCAGGCGTATGGTACGCCCACCGGAACCCTGAAAGAGTCCAAACGGCAAAACAGTCCCGATACGAAGCGTCTCAACCGGTATCCGTTGATAATGCTCAACAGTTATGCGTCTGGGTGAAACCAGTTTATTCATTTTTTATCCCGCATTTATTCATTTCTTATTTATGTGTTTAGTCTATCAAATTACTACCTTCAAAACTGTTTAAATTTTTGAAATCCGCAAAATAGAGGTCCTGAATGTTACAGAATTAAATAAAAATAAGAAATTTTATTCACTTTTCATTTATACTGATATAGACTATTTAAAACAAAATCTTTTTATGGCTATAGTTTTTAAAAGCAAAAAGTGAAACAGGGTGAAACAGAATACTCCGCAACAGGAAGATTTTAAAAGTGTCGAAGTCGCGCTAAGGGCTAGCGAAAAACGTTTTCGTTCGATCTTTGAAAACACGCTTAATGCCATTGCTATGGTGGGGCGCGATAAACTTTTTGATTATGTCAATCCCGCATTTCACATGATGTTCGGCCTGGATGAAGATGAACTCTACTATATCAATATGGCCGATATCAGTCATCCGAGCGATAATGATTTCGATGCTATTTTCGAACGCCTGCAGAGGCGGGAGATCGAACAGCTCAAGCAGGAAAAGAGCTACCGTCGCAAAGACGGCACGCTTATTTATGCTATCACCTCGTTTAACGGCATCTACGAAGAGGGGGAACTCAAGTCAGTCGCTGTCTTCTTTCAGGACATCACGGAGCAGAAACTGGCTCAAAAAGAGCTCCAGCGCGCCAAGGAGGAGGCAGAGTATGCCAACAACACCAAAAGTATCTTCCTCTCCCGCATGAGCCATGAACTCCGCACCCCTCTAAATGCGATCCTGGGATACTGCCAGGTGATGCAGAAACAGGGCAGCCTCACAACGCAGCAGCATGAATATATCGGCTCCATATACAACAGCGGGCGTCACCTTCTGCGCCTTATCGAAGATCTCCTCGATCTCAGCACGATCGATTCGGGCAACCTGGAGATCTACAGCGAAAATTTTGACCTGCTGACACTCCTGGAAGAGACCGTTGACGTCATCACAGTCATTGCCGCCGACAAAGCCCTGACCGTCGGCCTGCATGTCGATCCCGACGTACCCAATCGTATCCTCGGCGACGAGCGCCGCCTGAAACAGGTGCTGCTCAACCTCCTTGAAAATGCCGTCAAATACACCCCTTTCGGGGAGGTCCATCTAAACGTCAGCATGGACACGTCATCGGGGGATCATATCCGTTTCATCATCAGGGACACCGGGATCGGGATCGCCATGGAGAAACAGGAAGAGATATTCAAACCCTTTATCCAGATGCGAAAAAGCAAGGTCCCCATGGATGGGAGCGGCCTCGGTCTCTCCATTGTCAAACAGTTGGTAGAACTGATGCGTGGGAGCATCTCTCTGGTGAGTATTCCCGGCAAGGGGAGTACCTTTACGATCACCCTGCCCTTTAAAACCGGTGATTCACCCTCCTCCTCGCTGGCACTTCCCGAATCGGCGACCTACCGCAACATCGCCGGTTATGAAGGGCAGTCTTTGAAAGTCCTGATCATCGACGACAACAGCTCCAATCTCACCCTCATGACCGATATCCTCAAGCCCATGGGCTTTATCATCAAAACAGCCGAAAACGGTGCAGAGGGGCTTGTTCTGGCTAAACGTTTTGCCCCTGATCTTATCCTACTCGATTACCTCCTGCCCGATATGAACGGCATGGACCTGATCGAAAAACTTCCCCTGCTGGGAACGGCCAAACGCCCCAGGATCATCGGCATATCTGCAAGCATCAATGAAAGCGACCACGGGGAGAAGTTTGAAACGGCATGCGACGCTTTTTTGAGTAAACCGCTGGCACTGGATGAGTTCCTTAATACCCTTGAAACGCTGATGCACCTGAGCTGGATATACCACTCCCAGCCGGAAGAGAGTCTCCCGACCCGGAGAAAAGAGGTCGTCCCGCCCGCCGATGTCCTGGAACGCCTGCGCGAGCACCTGAGAAAAGGAGATTTTAAGAGTATTAAGTCCATGCTGTCAGCACTGGAAAAAGAGCACTACATCTACAGCGACTTCTGTTACAAGATCAGGCACTTTGTAGCAGCTTATGATGATGATGCCATCGAAGCCTATCTGGAACGGATAACAAAGGAGTAGCCATGGCCGGTCACAATGCAACCATACTGCTTGTCGATGACACCCCTTCGATAATCGACAGTATCAGCACGGCACTGCAGCATGAAGGCTATACCGTATTTATCGCCAATTCGGGCATCAAAGCTCTGGAGCGCCTGGACCATATCAGCCCCGACCTGATACTAATGGATATACTGATGCCGGAAATGGACGGATATGAGACGTGCCGGCGGATACATGAAAAGACCGATCACCGGATCCCCGTCATCTTTCTTTCCGCCCTGAACGACCCCTTTGACAAAGTCAAAGCGTTTAAGGCCGGATCGGTCGATTTTATTACCAAACCGGTAGAGATCACCGAACTCTACGCCCGTGTCAGCACCCATATCAAACTGAAAAAAAACCAGGAATCACTCGAAGAGAAGAACAGGGACCTGGAACGCGCCCTGTATGAACTGAACGAGACACAGAACCTCCTGATCCAGCAGGCACGCTTCTCCGTCGCGGGTGAGGTGATCAACAATATCGCCCACCAGTGGCGTCAACCCCTGCATGTCATCGCCCTGTGGATGGACGAGATGCGTCTGCGACTTGAAGAAGACGGTATCTCCGACGCACGCTACGATGAACCCATCGAGCGTATCCTCGATACGACTCAGGCTCTCTCCGATACGATCAATGATATGGCGCGCCTCTTTCAGAGCAGCGAGAAAAAGGCCTTCTTCGACCTCTCCCTCCAGATCAAAGATACCCTTGCCCTCATCCGTGACAAGTTGGATGACGGAGAGATCAGCGCCGACTGTACCCGCTGCGAACCACTGGAGATCGAGAACTACCCCAACGCCTTTACCCAGGCATTGATGCATATCCTTAACAATACGATCGATACCCTCAAAGAGAGTCCGGGCCATAAGGAACTCATCATCAGTGTCGACGAGAATCCGGATAATCCCCACCATGCCATCATCACACTGCGGGATTCGGGCAAGGGGATCGACCCGGCCATCATCGACAAGATGTTCGAACCCTATACGACGACCAAGTTCAAACATTTCGGTACGGGACTAAGCCTCTATATCTCAAAACTGATTATTGAAAAGCAGATGGGGGGATTGCTGTATGCGCGCAACAGCAAAGAGGGGGCGGAGTTTATTATCGAGTTATAAACTCCATACTGCAGCTACTGGTCTGCCAGAGCTGCGGCGGGTGCCGAAGCCACCGACTGCGTCGGAACATATTCCTGATCGAAGTTGACCAGGATCATCCCGGAAAACTTATGATCCCGATAGATCTCGACCCGGTACATCTTCCCCTCTTTGTCGATGGAAAAACGGTCGACGATACTTTTCCGCTCGATCGTAGTCTCCACTTCACTATCCAGACCCTCCTGGGTATATCCGATCACATTGATCCGGTACCCGTCACGGTTTTTGATCAAAAAGTTATCCTTCACATCAACGACCGTACCGAGAGGGACTACTTTTTCGTAACCGTCGATCTGCATATCGAGAGTATGGAGGCTATTATCGTATTCGAAGTATTGGGGATAGAGCAGTGACATCCTGCGGTTCCCGTAACAGACACGGTACTTCTCATCCCGTTCGACGACCGCTACAAGGGGATGGTCCGTCGTATACTCTACGCTTGCGTCTTTTTTCATCGGGATATAGTGAAGATAGTTCCGGGCCCTGCTGACGGGAAGCAGCAGTTTGTTGTCATACAGTACCACTTTCATCTCGCTGTTATCGATGGCGTTTTTGACGGCAAAGGGATTCATCTCGAATTTCCGCTCATACTCGATCCCCATGATATCCATAAACTTTTCAAGGGCCAGCAGATGGTAGTAGGCACGGAAATGGGTCCCGAAGTTTTTGCTCCCCTCTATACCGAAAGCGGGTTTATTATTGCGGATGGCAAAATAGGTAAGGGACTTGGCCATCTCCTCGTCTCCCTTTGCCGTCTCGGTGTTTTTGACACTAAAGCGGTGTTCGCTGTCAAATAGGTTATCGTTAACGTGTTTTTTGACCTTCTGGGCGATTTCGGATAGATTCCCGTAACGCGGGGCATCGATCGCAGCCTGGTCGATAATGCAGCTTTGTCCCCAGCGGTAGGGGTTGCGCCACTTGTCGATATATTTCTCCCTGAAAAAACCGCTGCCGTCATGAAGATTGAGGACCATGGCGACCTGGGGATTGGTGATAATCGCCTTGATCCGTTCGACTGTCCCGTACTCGGGATCGGCAGGCGACAGGTCGGAAAACTTGCGGTTCATATCGCCGTATTCCCCGCGCGACCGCTCGACAATACTGAGGAAGTTAAGGTTCGGGACGACCCAGACGCTCCCTTTAGTGATCTTATAGTGTGTGACCAGCAGTGATGCGGCATTGAAGCCGCCCGGTTCGTCGCCCTGGATACCCCCGATGACCAGCAACGTATTGCCGGGATCACGCGTACCTTTTTGGTGCAGGGTAAAATCCAAGGATGCGGCAGCAAGCCATACAGGGAGGATCAGTAAAAGTAGCAGTCTCATCTCAACCCTTATATAACTTTAATATGCCACGGTTCGAATCGTACTCCAAATGGGTTACCCTCAAAATAGCGGATCTTGATGTAGCCCAGATCCATCAGCTTTTTATACTCATCCGTCTCGGCGAACTCGGAGGTGAAGTTCCGGTATCCGAACCCGACTTTACCCACGTCGAAATCTCCTACACCGTGGAAGGAGTATCCCGGAGGTGCCAGGGAGGTGGATGCCTGGGAGAGGTTCCCTTTGAGCTTAAAGGCTTTGTTCAAGAAAAGGTACATCTGTTTCACGACCCCGCGGACCCCGGAAGTGAGGATGATCTTATCGCCCAGGTCTTTCTTGATCTCCTTGTACATCGCTTCGGCACGGCCTCGGTAGAGATAATGGCCGGTGTAGGGGATCTTTTTTGTCTCGTTGCTCTTGATATCCGCGGTCAGACTGCTGAGGACCTTCTCCCCGTAGAAGCCGTAGACATTGGCATTCTCATAAAAGAGCTTCT
Organism: Campylobacterales bacterium; assembly: GCA_050297855.1. Taxonomy (GTDB): domain Bacteria; phylum Campylobacterota; class Campylobacteria; order Campylobacterales; family SZUA-545; genus SZUA-545. The sequence continues at coordinate 135,525 of JBNKTC010000010.1, read as the reverse complement.
CGATCAGATTCAGTTCATCCTGCGTGAATGCACCGACACGGGAGTAGCGGACCGCAAGCTTTAGGGCCTCGTCGAAACTGACGACGTTAAAATGGCCGTATCCTACGGTTTTTTGAATGCGTTTGAGACGATAGAGGGTCTTTTTAAGTGTCTTATATTCGGCTCCGCTGAGAATGACATCTTCATGCCGTTCGGGAATCTTGACATCGGTAATGATCTCGTCTTTGCTGCTCTTCTTGTCAAGCCAGAGGAAATCCTTGACGTGTTCGTTGGTACTTAAAAAACCTGCACCCATCAGGGGTGAGGCCGTACCCGCCAACAACCCGAGCTTCGCATAACGAAAAAAATCTCTACGTTCTAAATTCATTGCCAGACTACCACCCTACTTCTTCTATAATACTGCTTTATAGTACTTTCATACTGAATTTAAAATAAAATCGGCTAGATCAGATATTCTTTAAAAAGTTTTCTATCCGTGTTTTTACCTCTGGTAGCCCCAGGATCGCCAGGACATCCGCCAGGTTGGGACCTGTCGCCACACCGAAGAGTGCCAGTCGGAGCGGTTTGCCCAGCATCGGCATCTTCAGATCATTCCCTTTGAGATAGCTGTCGATCACCTCTTGGAACTCCACCGGAAGGTGCAGTTCTTCGGCGGCCTCGAGTGCTGCGACAAAACCGTTCAGGATTCCGGCTGTCTCTTCGGTCACGCTCTTGGAGAGATCCTTTTCGTTGTAGCTTTCGGGCTGTTCCAGGATAAAGCGGACGGCGCCGGCCAGCTCTCTGAGCGTTTTGGCCCGCTCTTTGGCGTTATCCAGGAGGATCTCTTTTTTGTCATGCCCGTGGACCGCCACGTCAAAATCGCTCAGCAGATGCGCCAGGTCGTCATTGGACATATTTTTGATGTAGTGGGCGTTAAGCCAGTCGAGTTTCTCAAGATTATATGCAGATGCGGATTTGTTGATGTTGTCCGGATCGAACAGCGTCAGCATCTCGTCGAAACTGAAGATCTCCTGGTCCTTGTTGCTCCATCCGAGGCGTACGAGGAAGTTGAGCAGTGCCTGGGGGATATAGCCGTTTTTCTTGTACTCCATCACATCCATCGCCCCGTCGCGCTTGGAGAGTTTTTTGCCCTTTTCGTTATGGATCATCGGGACGTGGTAGAACTTGGGTACATCAAAGCCCAGCGCCTGGTAGACGGCCATCTGTTTGGGCGTGTTGGAGAGGTGGTCGTCACCGCGGATGACATTGTTGACGCCCATCAGCGCATCGTCGATCGCCACGACCAGGTTATAGGTCGGTGTCCCGTCGCTTCGGGCGATGATAAAGTCGTCGATCTCGCTCCAGGAAAACTCCACGTTCCCCTTCACGCCGTCGGGGATCAGGACTTTCCCCTCCAGAGGTGTTTTAAGACGTACGACCGGCGCAATACCTTCGGGCGGTGTCGCGTCACTGTCACGCCAGCGGTTATCGTACATCGGTTTCTGTTTGTTGGCCATCTGCTCTTCCCGCAGGGCATCCAGCTCCTCTTTGCTCATGTAGCAGTAGTAGGCGTGCCCTTCGTCCAGGAGCTTGGCGATATATTTTTTATAGAGATCAAACCGCTCGGACTGGTATACGATCTCCCCGTCATGACTGAGACCGACCCATTTGAATGCTTCCAAAATAGCATCCGTCGCCTCCTGGGAGTTTCGTGCAAGGTCCGTGTCCTCGATACGGAGCAGAAACTTCCCGCCGTTTCTTCTGGCCCAGAGATAACTAAAAAGTGCCGTCCGAAGTCCCCCGATGTGGAGATACCCTGTGGGGCTGGGAGCAAACCGTGTGACTACCATCGATAACAATCCTTAAAATTTTTTACGATTATAGCAAAACTATCCTAGTCCGCCCGTTTCAGTTTCTTCCAATCACTTTTTGGTTTAAATGGTACATTCTGTAGCAAAACCTGTTCAAAGAAGTGATAACCATGATGAAACCACTTGCAAAAGAGGCATTGTTTAAGCATTTTGACACCTCCCGTTTTTCCTTTGACACCACCGACGGGATCGAATCGCTCGACGAGATCATCGGCCAGCGGCGCGCCCTGGAGGCGATCTCCTTCTCCACCGGGATCAAAAAAGAGGGGTATAACCTCTTTGCCATGGGGCCGACAGGCAGCGGCAAACACACCGCCATCATGACCCATATCACAAAAAAAGCGCAGGGGCAGTCCACCCCCAACGACTACTGCTACGTCAACAACTTCGATGACAGTCGCAAACCGATGATCCTGGAGCTCCCTTCAGGCAAAGGAAACCGTTTCAAAGAGGACATTGAAGAACTGATCGACGACTTGCTGAACATCCTTCCTTCCTCCTTTGAGAGCAAAGAGTACCGCGAGAAAAAAGAGCAGCTGAAAGAAAAACTCAAAGAGAAAGAGAGCGACATCTTCGAAACGGTCCGCGACGAGGCCCGCAAAGAGCAGATCGGTTTTCTCCGCTCCACCGAAGGGTTCGGTTTTGTCCCGATCCATGAAAACGGCGATATCATCACCAGTGAAGAGTTCGACGAACTTCCCGAAGAGGAGAAGAAGGTGATCCAGGAGAAGATCTCGAACCTTCAAAAGCGCCTCCAGGATATCCTTCGGGACATCACCAAATGGAAACGCGACACCCAAAAAGAGATCAAAAAACTCAACAAGAGCTTTGCAAACGAGGTGGTCAGCCACCTCATCGACGATATCAAAAAGACCTACAAGGGGATCGACGGGGTCAACGACTTTCTTGATGCCATGCAGGAAGATGTCACGGATAATGTCGAAGAGTTTTTAAATCCCGGTGAGAAGGGGCAGGGACTTTTTGCCCCGCCGGCTCCCAAAGACCCCAAGGACAACCCCGCCTTCAAACGCTACAAGGTCAATGTCCTGATCAATCATACCAAAACGGGTGCCCCGGTCATCTACGAGGACAATCCTACGTTCCAAAACCTTGTCGGACACATCGAACACATCGCCCAGTTCGGGACCCTGCTGACCGATTTCAGCCTGATCAAACCCGGAGCTCTGCACCGCGCCAACGGCGGCTACCTGATCCTGGATGCCAGGAAACTCCTGATGCAGCCCTTTGCCTGGGAGGGGCTCAAGCGGACCCTGCGCTCCGGGGAGATCCGTATCGAGTCACTGGAGCAGGCGATGAGTCTGACGCGTACCACCTCCCTCGAACCCGAACCCCTTAAACTGGATGTCAAGATCGTCCTGCTGGGCGAACGGGAACTCTACTACCTGATGCACTACTACGACCCCGAGTTCCGGGAGCTCTTTAAAGTCGTAGCCGATTTTGAAGACGATATGCCGTGGGACGAAGAGAACGCCATGCTCTATGCCAAGATGGTCGCCACCGTAGCCAAAAAACACGACCTGCTCCCCCTCACCCCGGGCGGTGTCGGGCGCATCATCGAGCACAGCTCCCGCCTGGCCGGAGACATCGGCAAGCTCTCCACCCACATCGGCAGCATCACCGATATCCTGGAAGAGGCGGACCACCTGGCCAAATCGGAAGAGAAAGAGCTGATCGGCAAAGAGGAGATCACCCGCGCCATCGACAACCGCCACTACCGGAACAGCCGTATCAAGGAACGGATGTTCGAAAGCATCGAAGAGGGGACCCTGATGATCGATACCGACGGGGAGACGGTCGGTCAGATCAACGCCCTTTCCGTCATCCAGCTGGGGGAGTATATGTTCGGACGCCCCAGCCGCATCACCGCCAAGACCCGCCTGGGTTCGGGCAAGATCATCGATATCGAACGGGAAGTGGAGCTGGGCGGTGCCCTCCACTCCAAGGGGGTGATGATCCTCTCTTCTTTCCTGGGATCACGCTATGTCCAGGACGATCCCCTCTCCCTTTCGGCCACCCTGGTCTTCGAACAGTCCTACGGGGGGATCGACGGGGACAGCGCCTCCTCCACCGAACTCTACGCCCTTCTCTCCTCCCTGGCCGACGTCCCTATCAAACAGTCCTTTGCCGTGACCGGAAGCGTCAACCAGCATGGCCAGGTCCAGCCCATCGGCGGGGTCAACGAAAAGATCGAAGGCTTTTTCGATCTCTGTAAAGTGCGCGGGTTTGCAAAGGAACAAGGGGTGATCATCCCGCAGAAAAACGTCAAGCACCTGATGCTCAAAGAGGAGATCCTCGAAGCGGTGGAAAAGGGGGAGTTTGCCATCTATGCCGTGGAGACGATCGACGAAGGTATCAGCATCCTGACAGGGAAAAAAGCGGGAAGCCGCACCAAAAGCGGCTCTTTCGAAAAGGGCAGTATCAACTACCTCGTCGAACAGAAGCTCAAAAAATATGCCCAGCTGACCCACAAGGTCAAAGGGAAAAAATAGTCACTCATCTTCATCATCCCCACGCCCGCCGCGCCGGATCGCGTGGTTGCTCAGACGGACCAAAGCGACGACAAAATAGGTCTGGAGAGAGATATAGAACATCTTGAAAAAGAGGGTCTCAGCCGGTAACGTGATCGGTTGATACCAGATATCGGAGAGCAGAGCGTACAGCAGCCACCCCGAAAAAATGATAAGAAAAACCAGCAGCTCTTTAAACAGCAGCCTAAAGATTCCGGACATCGACAAACGATCCACTCTCAAATTCCAGAAGTTTCGGGAAAAGACCGATCATCAATTCCGCTGCCTCTTGGGGGGAGCGTTTTTCACCGGCCTGGAGCCGTGCGACGGAAGGGAAAGCTTCCGGATCGACCGTCTCCAGTATCCCGTTGAGCATCGGGGTGGCCACCAGTCCGGGAGCCAGGGCAGTGATGTGGGTCGATTCCAGCTCCCTGGCATAGAGTTTCATCAGCATGTTCAGTGCCGCCTTGGAGAGGGAATAACCGCCCCACCCTTTGCTCCCGTTAACGGCAGCACCCGAGGAGACGGCGATCATCTGTTTTATACTGCACTGCTCCCTTAGCAGGATATCGATCAGCACCTTATTGGCCCACAGGTTGATATCCATCACCCCTTTCAGCTCTTCCAGACTGCTTTGTGCAATCGGCTCGATCCTGCCCAGGACCCCGGCATTGAGGATAACATACGTAAAGGGTGTCTTTGGGGGGATGCTTTGAAGAAGAGAGGAGGCTATCGTCTCCGTTTCGGACAGATCGCATGGGATAAAAGTGAAACCAGGACCCTCAAGGCCAGGGTCCCGGCGGCTTATCCCGTAAACCCGGTACCCCTTCGCCAGGAAATCCGCAGCCAAGGCTCTTCCGATCCCGGAACTGACACCGGTGATCAACACATTTTGCATCGCCATGCTAAAAGAGCGACTCGCCCGCTTCGTCAACCAGGCGGCTGATGATATCGCTGTCCATAAACTCCCGAGGATCGATCCCCTGGCTGACCGCATCGCGCAGCAGTTCCACCAGTTCATACCGTTCCACCGGACGGTCTTCGGGAAGGTTTTTGATAAAGTAGGTATTACTTCCGTGCTGTTCTATATGGATCACTTTTTCTGCTCCCGCACATTGATAGGTTATCCTTAGATTGTAACAAAAAAAGGAATAACCCCCGTTAAGCAGATCGAAATGTCATATCCCTAAAACTCTGTCGTCCCCTCCACGGAGATCGTACGGACCCCTTCGAGTTTGGCCGCATCGGAGACGGTCACAAAGACAAGGCCCCCTTTATAGCGGCCGATAAACTCAACGGCATTCTCCACATCCCTGAAAAGTTTCGGAGCGACCCCGTATCCGGCAAACACTTTTTTGACCCAGTACTTTTTAAAGCGGCGGTGGCTTTTTCCGATCATCTCTTCGAAAAAGCGTTTCATCTTCCGGGAGTCGTCCACGAGGTACCCGATATTGATCCGCGTACCGTCGTCCCAGTTGGTCTTTTTACCCAGGAAAATACTGGCCAGTTCGTTTTTGGTAAGCTCCCGGGCGGTAACGTCCTCGCCCGCCAGCAGGACACCGATCTCGCCGGCATGCAGCCAGCCGCTTGTAAGGGCAACGGCGATGAGGGTCAGGATAATCTGTCGTAACTGTTTCATCATCCGCTCCTAAAACCCGATCGCCAGTGCGATGCGGAACTCCGTGTACCCTTCGCCCTCGAAAAGGTAGTTCTGCTCTTCCGAATCCACATGGTAGAGATCCATCTTGAGAAACATATTGTCATCCATCTCGATATTGACGCCGGGGGCGTATTTCACGACGCGGTCCTCATCCCGGTCATGGTTCGGATCCCCGGCCGTATAGAGGAAATAGAGGTTGACGTTGTCGCTGACGTAGTAGCTCGGGAGGATACTGTAGCCGCTCCGGCTGAGGGTCATCCCGCCGTCGACGTTAAGGGTCCCGGTCACATACTCCAGCTCCAGGCGCAGATCGTCGGTCACATGCCAGATCATCTGGGCTCCCTGGGAGTCCAGCTTCTTCTTTCCGATGGGCTCGTCCGACGTGTTATCGGCATACTTGTTGAGGGTATCGGTATAGAAGGAGGCCCCGATCTGCAGGTCACCGGTCAGATCCAGCCGCACCCGTCCGCCGACGGCCTTCTCGTCGTTATCGTCGTGGTCGTACTGGTTGAGTTCGTTGTTCCCGTAATCCGCGTCACCATTGGTCACCTGGAGGATGTAGTCAAAGGGCATACTGCCGACATGGGCATCCCCCAGCAGTGCCACACCGCTCCCCCACCGCGGGAAAAACGTCGTGGTCTCCGTGTAGTCGCGGTTCCCCTCCCCGTCGATAAAGTAGTCGGTCATAAAATACATCTTATTTGTCGCATCGGGTTCTTTGACGATGATCGTGGAGGGCTTGGCCGTGTGGATCTCGTTATAGATACCGAACGCCGTAAACATCTTCCCCGCCCGGATCTTAAGGTAGTCGTTGAGCGTATACTCTGCAAAGGCGTATTCGGTGGCAACGTTCCCCCGTTCGTTCTCGCTCTCGGTCTGGGGGCCGTGCTCCCATGTCAGGTCCGCTGCCAAGCGAAGCCTGTCGGTCGCCTGGACGTTGATGACCAGATCAAACAGGTCCGCGTCGAACGAACCGTATTCATCTGCCCGCTTATGCGCCTTACCCGCGACCCGCTCCTCGAACTCGAAACTGAAATAGCCGTTGAGGGTCACGCGATCACTCCACCCCTCCGCCTGAAGCAGCGTTGTCGCCAATACCATAAGCCCTGCTACCTTTTTTACCATGGACTGCCCTTTCACATCATTATGTTTTCCTGTCATAACGATAATTTTAGATTATATAGTATAATAAGAAAAAAGTGAGACTACGCATAAACGGGTAGCAATATCGGACAATAAGTTTTTCTCAAGAAGACGTATAGGGGTAGATTACGTGATATTAGAAACACTCAAAACGATTTTCCAGCCGCGATCCCTTAAAGCACGGATGGCGCTTTTCGGCCTCTTTGTCTCGGTGATCCCCCTGAGCGTCTACCAGTTTTTCACCCTGGATAAGAGTGCTGATATCCTGATGCGCACCTATGCCCAGGAGCTGCAGCATAAGACTGAACTGACAGCCATGCTGATCGACCAGTCCATCGCCCACAATATCTCCGAGATCAAGACCCTGGCCAAAACCGTCCATGTCCAGGATTTCACAAAACTGGGACCGTTCCTCCGCGAGATCTCCGACTTTCGGAATGATATCGTCAGCATCTCCCTGCTTGACGAGGCGGGGAAAGTAACCGTCTCCACCTCTCCTTACCACCGGAGCCTTAAGGACACGCGCCACTTCCCCTGGCCGATCCAACGCCTTTTTGAGACGATGCAGAGCAAAAAATCGGGGGGCGTCTATATCTCCGAAGCGGTCAATACTCCCGAAGGGACCCACATCTACCTGCTTACCCGCACCGACTCAAGGGAAAGCAGCAGCCCGTCGTACCTGATGCTTGAGATGGGGCTGGGCAATATCGAACTGCTGCTGAGCAACTTTGAAGACGAGATCCAGGGGAGCAAGCACGCCTATCTCGTAGATAAAGAGGGACGCGTCATCCTCAGCCAGGACCCCGCCTATCCGCTTTTCAGCCGCTTTTTGGATATGCGCGCCATCGAGGAAGGGAAAGAGAACCTTCACATCCATAAGCAGCCCTACACCGACTGCCAGGGCGATCACGTCATCCCTTCGGTCGAAACGATCTCCAGCTTCGGGATCAACGAAGCCCTGGGGTGGTACCTGGTTGCCTTTGTCCCGACCGACCAGATCACCGACCGGGTCTTTGACTCCCTGGAGATGCTGATCTGGATCGGTGTATTGATGATCGCCGGTGCCCTGCTGATCGCCTATCTTATGGCACTAGGCATCGTCAAGCCGGTCAACAAGATGGTCGCTATGACCAAAGTGATCCAAAGCGGCGATTACTCCATGCGCATCGATATGCGAGAAAATGCCGGTAACGAAATCAGTACCCTCGCCCAAACCCTTAACAGCATGGCCTCACGCATCCAGGAGCACACCTCCCAGCTCGAAGAGAAAAGCAGGTTTATCCACTTCATCCTCGATGCCAGCCCCGTCTTTACCGTGACCGTCAAAAAGGGGGAGATCGAACACCTGAACAAGACCTTCCTGCACTTCCTCGGTTTTGAGAGTATGCAGGAGTTCAACGGCAAAAACGCCCACCTCTACCGCCACATCTACCAGATCGACAAAACGATCATCCAGGATGAAGACGATGAGACGATCCAGACAATGCTCACCGCATCGTCCGATCAACAGATCGTCTATTTTAAAAATGCAAAAGGCGAGATATCCCCACCCTTTGTCAACGCCTTTGCCTGTTTCGAGCATGTGGATACCTGCATCTTTACCTTCACCGATGTCACCCGGATCGAATCCCAGAAAAGCGCCCTGCAGGACAAAGTCGTCAAAGCCGAAAAAGAGCGCCAAAAGCAGCAACAGCTTATGGAGATCCAGGCCAGACAGGCCCAGATGGGAGAGATGATCGGCTCCATCGCCCACCAGTGGAAACAGCCGCTCAACCTGCTCTCCATCTCGGCCTACGACATCGCGGAGATCTACAAGGCCGGGGAGATGAGCAGTGAATCGATGGACAGCTATCTCCAGAACCTACAGAATACGATCCGTTATATGTCCAGCACGATCGACGATTTCCGCAACTTCTTCCAGCCGACGTCCACCAACCTCCCCTTCTCTCCTGCGCGGGCCATCGACCAGATTTTACGCATGATCGGCAAGATCTACTCCCTCCAGAATATCGACATCCGTATCAGTTCCCAAAGCGACCTGGAGGTCCTGGGGATCCAAAACGAGTTCCAACAGGTTGTCGTCAACCTCCTCAACAACGCCAAGGATGCCTTCATCGAAAAGGGGATCGAAAAACGCCGCGTCGATATCTCCATAACTAAGGAGAATGGTACGGTGCATATCGATATCAGCGACAACGCCGGAGGGATCCCCGATACGATTTTGGACAGGATCTTCGACTCCTATTTCACAACCAAGGACGCAAATACTGGTACCGGCCTAGGACTCTACATGTCCAAGCAGATCATCGAAGAGAAGATGCACGGCAAGCTCCGTGTATCCAACACGGACGTTGGGGTATGCTTTACGATTGTCCTTCCGACTTCCGACGAATAGCCCCTATTTTTCTCCCCCTTCCAGGCAGATGAATATATTAGAAAATCCGCCATTTTCTCACTTATATTATATTTTATGTATAATAGTGCATATTTTCAGTAAGAAATTAATTTCTCTATTTTTTTTTATTATTTATGTATAATATTGCATATTTTAAGTGGATATAGATATGAATAGTACAAAAATTGCCTCTTTGGTGAAAAAAAGACGTAAAGAGATCGGTATTACCCAGCAGAAACTGGCAGAACTCTCCGAAGTCAGTATACGGAAGATTTCGGACATCGAAACCGCCTCGGGGGACACCTCGGTCGGTACGTTGCAGAAGGTTCTGGAGATCCTCGGGCTTGAGATGCGCATCGGTGTCAAAGTGATGGATCATGAAATATAAATATGCCTGTCCCGGCTGCTTTAAAGAGATGACAGGTGAAGATATCGCCTTCTGCTCCGCATGCCGGCGTCGCCTTTTCGGAAACAAAAAAGTCGCCCCCGTCCTCCCTTTTGAACGAGCAGAGATCGCTTTGGACCGTGATATGCTGCAGCTGAGTATCTACCGCGGCAAGGTCGCGATCGTTGATGATGGCGAGTGGATCCTCCGGCCCGTACCGACGGTATCGGGGGTCCGCTACGTGGAGGATATTCCGGCAAACAGGCATCTTATGATGCAGATCGCCACCCAGGTCTTCGGTCTTGATACCGCCCCTTCGGGTATGATCCATTTCAAAGACGGCGTCCCCGCATATATCACCCGGCGTTTCGATGTACAAAACGGGACCCGGCAAAAATACAAAAACCTCTGCACCCTCTCCGGCCTCGATCTTGACCGGTGTGAAAACCCTGCAGGCGGCATCTCCTACCTGGCAATCGCCCGCCTGATCAAACGGCATCTTCCCGCTGCCGCTATCGAACTGGAGAAGTTTTTTAATCAGCTGGTCTTTAACTTTGTCATCTGCAATACCGAGACCTACGGCAACCGGTTCGCCTTTTTACAGCGGGAGTCGGGTGATTTCGGACTGGCACCGGCACATGGTCTTATTTCCACCGTCCTGCACTACGACGCGAGGCCCATGCTGCCGATGCCGCTGTTTGAAACGGAGAGTTCAGGGGAAGATCGGGCCGAGATACGCTATACGCGCGGCGACTTCCTGGCATTTGCCAGGCAGATCGGTCTGAAGGAAGCCCTGGCCAGTCGCTTTCTGGAAAGTTTTTCCGAAAAAAAAGATGCGGTTTTCAACCTGGTGGAGCGCTCCTTTATGAGCAGTGCCGCCCAAAAGATATTCAAGCGCTACTACCTCGACCGTCTCTATGATATCAGTGAGACCTTCGGCCGGCCGAGGCTGCTGTGATCAAACCGTTCTCTACTCGCTGCGGCCGACCTCAGCGCTCACTTCCGTCAATTCGACCATGCCAAGAAAATTGATCCGGGCCATATAGATACGGCTTCCCATCTTCCAATATTTTTTCCCGCCGATAATCAGCGGGGTATAGGATAGAAGCTGATCGATGGTGATATACATCTTCTCCCCCCTAAAAAGCGATGCAGACGGTACAGCCAAGGACGATCACCGTCTCGATAAGAGCTAAAATAAGAAAATCGCGGTTTAAAAAGATATTTTTCATCAATACCTCCCAAATTGTTTGGAATCAACCAAAAAATCCAAAAAGTACTCTTTACTTTGATATGTAGTACATATAAAACTTTATGGGATAAAATTATAATACTTTAGTCTAGTTGTGTCAAGTTTTAAAAATTGTTTTTTGAGAGATGACCTATCTTCACGCCGGAGGGATCTTTTTTATATTATTTTCGCCCTTTAAATCTTTTCATAGCAAAAAGCGACTACAATACACTTCTTCATTTAAGTCGGGATGTAGCGCAGTCTGGTAGCGCACCACGCTGGGGGTGTGGGGGTCGCAGGTTCAAGTCCTGTCATCCCGACCATCTATCTTCAATTACTCTTTACTGACATACCCTTCATACAGTTTCATCGCCGTCTGGGCAAACGAACAGCTTTTTTGATCAAACTCTTCGATTTCACTGTAGAGCTCTTTTAGAACAACCGGTTTTCTTATACGGTGACGCCGATTCTCTGCAAGGCATGCGGGGCACCCCCGTCCGTGACTGGGATGATCCGGTTCGGCACTGTAGGTGATGATACGCTGGGACGGAGAGCGTGAATAGATATGATCAACACACTGGTATCCCTCATTATCATCCATCTCCAGGGCGACGATGACGATATCGTATCGCTCCGATGCATACATCCGGGTAAGCATCTCAAGGTTCTCGCACAGTATTACTTCACGATAGCGCCGTCTGAGTACCGTCGCCATCTTCTTAAGACCGTCATTCTGGTTGTCCACAAGTAAAAGACGTATCTGTTTTTTTTCTTCCTGATCCATTTTTTCCCCTTCTGGGAATATTATCCGACTATCATTACATATAATATATTCTTATCCGTCTTTAGAAATTCTTTGCTCTCCCCGTCGTAATAGGCACCGATCCCGCTGCATCCCAGCCCGAGTTTCTGAGCCGTCAGGTAGACCAGCTGACCATAGCTACCCGTAAGGATGTAACGCTGGAAATAGTCCGCTTCGTCAGCAGCAAAAAAGAGGGTGATGTTGGCCGGGGCGACGATACTCTGTTCCAGAGCAAGGTAGGCACACCTCCTGGAAAAATCTCCCTCCGCCATCAGGCTTCCGTTGCAGTAAAGCCCGCTCTTGACCCCGTCGATATCCTTAAGGGACATATACAGATCGATCCCGTGACGATTCATCTCACGCTGCATTGCTTCAAGTTCCCGTATGATCTCCCCGTCGATGCGGCGTTCGGCAAACTGCCGTGCCGAACGCCGCTGCAGGATCGTCTCCTTCTCAAACAGACCGAAACACTCCATCTGGACCCCGTGACGCGTTTCGTTCAGGTAGCGGCTGTATTCGGATTCGATAAACAGATTGCGCTCGATATAGTCACTTGGAGCGACAAAAGGAAGGCTCTGGCGTAGCGGTTCGACCGGCCGCCGCATCGTCTTGGGTGAAACCGTCACCGCGGCCATAAAAAATTCGCTTCCCTCAAACCCGAACGCTTCATTCAACTCTCCCCAGCTTCCGTCAAAGCGGATATCCCACGACACGTTCGCAAGGTTCAGCATCGCGCCGATGGCTCCGATCTGGTGGCCCGCATCCAGAAGGATATAGCGGATCGCACGGTCCCGGTATTTCCAGGAGCTTCTAAAATAGACACTCGAGATCAGGAAGGTCATACCGTATTTCTCTTCCTCCCCCAGGTATGCTTCGACCCCGTCCCCGTCCACCTCATGGATCAGGGTAAGGTTATCGTGCAGCGGCTCATAGTGGTAGATACCGTCCACCCGGCCCGCCTGCCCACGCATCTGGATATAGACCTCGCATGGGTAGAGTGCCCCGGCACTGGGGACCGTCCGCAGGTAGTAGTGCGACTCTCCGTATTGCTTTTTCATCGTGATCCCGCCGATGAGTCCGATACCGCTCGCCTCTTCATTTTTGTAGCGGCGGTAAAAATGGGGATAGCGTTTGTAGGCCTGGGGCTGTGTAGCCCAGTCGAGGAAATTGGGGTTTTTCCGGACGGAAAGATAGGAGTGTTCGGTCTGTACATGCATAGGGGCCTCCGGTTTGGGGATTATCTTTATCTAGGGACAATAGTCCAATCCCTCTTAAAAAAACGGGTGCAATTTTCAAACCACCCTGTTCCTCTCATGGCGGTACCGAGGCTTGCCTGCTTCATATAGTCCAAAGAAAAAATGGCGATATAAAGCCAAAAACTCTGCTTAAATAGTAGAGCAGCTTATATAGTATTAAACAAATATGAGTAGAATAAGGCCACTTTTTTATCTTATATATTTTTTATTTAGAGGATAAATCACGAGAATTTTAATGATTTTTTTATTATAAAATCTTATGATATAAAATAAAAGGAGAGGGTAGTTGTTTAGCGAACACGGCTTGGAAAAAAAGATCCTCCCTTTCTTGATGACGATGATCTTCGTCATTACGACCATCCTTCTTTACCTCGGCCATACCCAACATGTCTTTGTTCTCAAGACCCTTGCAGAAGAGGAGAAGGACAAGACGACCCGCATCTATAACCAGCTGATCGACAGTATTTACGAAAAGTACCGCCTCATCGGGGAAAACATGCTCATCGACCCCGAACTGATCCGTTTTGTCGCCGACAAAGACCATGACAAACTCCTCGCTCTGACCGATCCGTTTTTTAAAAAACTGCGCCAGGACAATCCCGATCTCGAGATCATGCACTTCCACACAGCGGACAACCACAGCCTGCTGCGTCTTCACCGACCCGATACCTACGGCGACGATCTCAGCAACCTGCGCCCCATGATCAAAAAGACGAACGAGACCGGGAAGATCCATGTCGGCCTTGAAGTCGGGAAGTATGGGATCAGCTATCGTATTGCCCTACCGATCAAGGATGAGGCCGCCTGCAACCACCTGGGGGTCCTGGAATTCGGGATCCGGGCCGAATATGTCGTCTCCGCCCTTAAAAAGCAGTTCGATATCGACAGTGCCATGCTGCTCTACCGCAAAAATATCCAGACCTTTTTTACCTACAGCCCATCCAAAGACTCCTTCCGCTCCGTCGACGGCATGATCGTCTATACCACCTCCCTCGATAAGATCATCGAAAAAGTCGATATTCCTACCGTGCGGAACAGTTACGAACTGACTTCGTGCAAAGGTTCCGAACGGCTCGTCTTCCAGGGAGCGGACCTGCATAATTTCGATAACCAGTCCATCGGGCATATCTTCCTGATCAAAGACATGGGCTTTTATACCCGCAAGATCGATACCCTACGTATCCTCTCGATCTCGCTGGCTCTGTTTTTGCTGCTGGTCTCTTTTATTATCCTCAAGTACAGCTACCGCCGTTTTACACGAAAGATCGATCTCTTCCAGCAACGCCTCATGCAGAAGAACAAGACCCTGACAAAACTGAGCAGTGTCGACCACCTGACCAAAGCCAACAACCGCCGCAAGATCGAAGATATCCTCTACTCCGAATATAAGATCCTCAAGCGCTACGGGAGGGATCTTTCGATCATCCTCCTGGATGTGGACGACTTCAAACGGATCAACGATACCTACGGACATGATGTGGGAGACAAGGTACTGCGGATCCTGAGCAAACTGCTCGCATCATCCATCAGGGAGAGCGATTTCTTCGGCCGCTGGGGCGGAGAGGAGTTTTTGATCGTCACCCCCAATACAGGCCTTTCAAACGCCGCAGTCCTGGCGGAAAAACTGCGCCGCCTCATTGCCAACCACCCCTTTGACAGCCTGGACAGTGTCACCTGCAGCTTCGGTATCGCCGAGTGCGATCCCGACGTTCCCCTCAAGACCTCCATCAAACAGGCCGACGACGCCCTCTACACCGCAAAAGAGAAAGGGAAAAACCGCGTTATCACCTGGGTCGATTAGATGAAACCCAGGTGTTCGAAGAGAATCTTGAACCCTAAAAAGATCAGGATCACCCCGCCCAGCATCTCCGCCTTGTCTTCGAGCAGCGAACCGAGCAGTTTTCCCAGATAGACTCCGGCAACGGAGAGCAGGAAGGTCACACCGGTGATCACCAGTGCCGCCCGGAGAATATCGATATCCATAAATGCGAAGGTCACCCCAACCGCCAGTGCATCGATACTGGTGGCGATTCCCAACAGGATCAGCGTCTTGAACGAAAGATCGCCGACCTCTTCCTCGAATTCGTTCTTATACGCTTCGTAGAGCATCTTCCCACCCAGGAAAACAAGCAGGACAAACGCGATCCAGTGGTCAAAATCACGGACATAATCGCTAAAGGCAATACCGGCGAAAAAACCGAAAACGGGCATCAGACCCTGAAAGAGGCCGAAGACCCCGGCAATCAGTAGTGTCTTGGAAAGTGAGACCGTCTTGTATTTGCTCCCGGACGCAATGGAAACGGCAACCGAATCCATCGCCAGGGCGACGGCGATAAGTAGAAGATAGGACATATAACCCCTTTTTTGGATGCGGGATTATACAGCAGGTTTTCTAACCCTTCAGGGCCAGTTCGATCAATGCCTCTTTGAGATCTTTGCGCACGACCGGTTTGATCAGGATCCTGTCTGCCATCGGGACCCCCTCCGCCTCATCGGCAAATGCGGTTACGACGATAATCGGTTTACCCGGATATTCGTTGCGGATCGCTTCGATCATATCCTTCCCCTTCATAAACGGCATCTCCAGGTCGGTCAGGATGACATCGGGATTGTGTTTTTGCACCATCTCAAGTCCCTCTTTACCGTTAAACGCCTCGTAGACGGTCCCGAAAAGCCTGCCCGTCAGTGTCACGAGGCTCCGGTGGGCAACGGCATCGTCTTCTACGACCAGTATGCTTTTGCTTTTCAGCAGCTCCTCATTCTCCATCCCGGCTCCTTTGTGCGATTATCGACAAACTATTATATAACAATATTTGAATATTTCTATGTAACCAATATATCTTATAATCAATAAAAAATCGGAAAAACTTATGCAGCGCGTCGGGCTTCTTAGTGAATTTTTTCTTATCTTTATCGTTTTGCCCCTGCTTTTCCTGGGCGGATTACTCGGAAACGAGATGATCATGCCCGTCCTGTGGATCGTCTTCGCCTATACCCTTGTACTCCTCCGCCGATCCGGGAAACGCCTCTTTGATTATCCCCTGCGTAGGCGCGATCTTATACGGGTCTTTAAACGCTACCTGGTCATCCTCCCGGGTCTGCTTCTGCTCTCCCTGGCCCTTTTCCCCCAGAACCTCTTCGACTTTCCCCGCAAAGAGCCGGTTCTCTGGAGCATCCTGATGGTTGCATACCCCCTTGTCTCCGCCTTTGTCCAGGAGGTGATCTTCCGTACCTTTTTCTTCTGGCGCTACAGACCGCTCTTTAGTACAAACGGTGCAGCCATCCTGATCAATGCCGTACTCTTCTCCTATACCCATGCCGTTTTTATGAACCCGGTTGCCGTAGTCCTCAGCTTTATCGGCGGCTTTCTTTTTGCCTTCAGCTTCAAACGCAGCCGCTCCCTTCTGCTGGTTTTTATCGAGCACACCCTCTACGGCAATACACTCTTTACGATCGGTCTGGGATCGTTTTTCTACCACCGACCGCTCGGGGAGATTCCCCTGGCTGAGATCGATCTGTAGCTTTTTTCTCCCCGCCTTTTTTGTAATGATTCCCCAATAATCAGCGGCTACACTTGCACCGTAAATCAAATCGGGAGATGATGATGAAACGGATATTTACGATAATCGGCAGGCGCCGCGATACAACACAGGCCCAACGGAACCGCTGCTATTTAAACGCCCGTTTTAAAGCCTACGAAAACAGTTCCGAAAAGATCGCACAAAAGATATACCCCTCCCGTTAACCTGACGATTATGCATTCCCCTTTACAATACAAGGAGATATTCTGGGTAAAGGGGTATGCGATGGAGCAATGGACAACATCACAAGGTCAGCACATCTACCGCCTGCTGGGCGGACGTGTCAATGTCTTTCTGATCGAGAGCAACGGACGTTTTCTCCTGGTCGATACGGCCATGCGCCGGCGACAGAGCGCCCTGCTGAAGGCCCTGAAAAAGACAGGAGTCACCCCCCACAACCTGGCGGCGCTTATCCTGACCCATACCCATTTCGACCATGCCCAGAACTGCGCCCTCGTATCCGAGACTTTTCAGGTTCCCGTCATCGCCCATGAAAGTGAAGCGGCATATCTAAAAAGCGGTGACAGCCCCCTGCCCAAAGGAACGATCCTGCCTGCAAAACTGCTCATGCGCTACCTGGGCGGTTTTATCCGCAAGATCAACCGTTATGCCCCGCTCACAGAGGTGACTGCTTTTGGCCCCGTTTTTGATCTCAACCCCCTGGGATTTGACGGCAAGATCATCCACACCCCGGGACACTCCAAGGGATCGGTCACTGTTGTCCTGGAAAACGAGATCGCCTTGACGGGCGACAGCCTGTACGGTCAGCTTCCCGGGAATGTCTTCCCGGCTTTCGCCGATGATACAAAACTGATGGTAACAAACTGGAAGATGCTGCTGGATATGGGCTGTTCGGTTTTTCTCCCCGCCCACGGGCGGGCGATCAGCCGCAGACTGCTGGAAAAAGAGTATGCCCGCTATGCCCGGAAGCTGGGTCTCAGTGACGACTCGCCTGTAGAAAATCGTCGATAATATCCTGGGGGTTCTCCAGCCCGATGGAGATACGTACCAGCCCCGGTGTGATCCCCAAGAACCTCTGCACCGCTTCGTCAAAATCGCGGTAGATCGTCGACGCCATGTGCAGGGCCAGGGTCCGGCTGTCGCCGATATTGGCGGTGATCGTCGCCAGACGGCTCTTTTTCAAAAAGGCAAACGCTGCCTCGGGCGTACCGAAATCAAGGGTCAGCAGTGTCCCGCACCCACCCGGGAACAGGGAGCGGTAAAGGGCGTGATCGGGGTGCCCCGGCAGCGATGGGTGGTTTACCTCCAGCCCCTCCTTTGCCAGGGCTTCCGCCACGATCTCAACCGATTCGGCGATGCGGTCCATGCGCAGCGGCAGGGTTTCCAGCCCCAGCATCGTCAGATAGGAAGAAAAGGCATTGGCGCTCATCCCGAAATCGCGGAGCACCTTTTTTTTGGCATTGGGAATCAAAGCCGTCTCCCCCATCTTATCGATCATGGGAGCGAGTGCTTTGTAACGCTCGCTTCGGAACTTGTCCTCCGCTTCGATCCCCCGGAACACCACCGCCCCGCCGAGTGCCGAAGCGTTGCCGCTGATGATCTTGGTCGTGGAGTAGACGGCCATATCGGCCCCAAGTTTCAGGGGGGAGACGGCCAGCGGCGTGATCGTATTGTCCACGATCATGGCGACGCCGTGCGCATCGGCGATCGCCGCCGCTTCGGCGATATCGGGCAGACGCATGCTCGGGTTTCCCACCGACTCGAGGAAGATCGCCTTGGTCTTGGGTGTGATGGCCGCGGCGACCCTATCCAGCTCATCCGTGGCAAAAAAATGCGTTGTGATCCCAAAACGCGGCAGGGTCTCACCGAAAAAGGAGTAGGTCCCCCCGAAGAGTCCGCCGATACTGATCAGCTCGTCGCCGGCCTGTGCCAGCCCCAGCACGGCAAGGCTCACCGCCCCCATGCCCGAACCCGCCGCGACGGCACCGACCCCGCCGTCCATATCAGCCAGGATCGTCTCCAGCTGACCGGTCGTCGGATTGCCCATACGTGCATAGACCGGCTTCTTAATGCTGCCGGAAAAGATCCCTTCGGCCGTTTCGGGATCGCCGTACCCGAACGAGGCCGACGGGGTGATCACGGGACTGACGGCCCCCTCTTTTTTCCCCACCGTCTGGACAAACCGGGTTGCATACTCCTCGAAACGTTTCATATATAGGCTCCTTTTATTTGTTTTTATTATACCGTTTCACGCCAAAATTCCTCCCAAAACCGGATCCGCTCGCTCTGATCTTTATATACCCATCTCCCTCTCCAGGATACGGGTCTCCTGATCATCCTGTTTTTCAAAATGCCACTCCCGCTCGACGGTCTGTTCCAGAAAGACCCTGTCATGACTCACCAGCAGCAGTGCCCCTTCAAATTCCCCCAGTGCCCTTTCAAGGGACTCCGTCGCCGCGAGATCAAGGTGATTGGTCGGTTCGTCCATGATGATCAGCGCCGGGTGCGAAGCAAGCCCCAGGGCCAGCATCAGCTTGCGCGTCTCCCCGGGGCTGGGCAGCCTGCTTTGAAGCACTGCTTTCGGGTCGCTCTCCAGACGGGTGATGAGCGCCATCAACTCACCTTTTCGTCCCGCATCCATCTCTGCCACGCGCTGCATCAGCTTTGCCGACGCCTCCGCACTGACCTCCTGGGGTATATAGAGCACTCCCCCCTCCGGCCACTCCCTGCTTTCCAGCAAGTACCTAAGAAACGTGCTCTTCCCGCTTCCGTTCTCCCCGGTAATCCCGATCTTCTCCCCCTCACCGATGACCAGGCGCGGAAAACGGATCCGATGCTTCCCTTCGAGGGCCATAACGCCCTCTTCCAGCGTCACGGGGAAAAGCCTGCGATAGCTTCCCGAAGGGATCGTGATCCCCGTTTCGTAATCCCGCCCGATTGTCCCCTGTTCCGCCTCGGCCCGGGCCAGGCGGCTCTTATAGCGCTCCAGCACCCTGCCGTCGGTGGCGTCTTTCCCGGTAAATACCGCCAACTCGATCTTTTTTTTGGTGTCGATATCCCTGGGATCGACATGCCGCTTGGAGACCCTGGCGTCGGAGCGGTCGGCACGTTGTCGCTGGGCCTGGACCTGGCGTTTGAGTTTTTTGATCTCCCGGCTCCTCCCTTCATGCACTCTCCTGGCATGATTAGCCTCCTTTTCCCGCTCCCTTTTGGCAATGGAATAGCCGCTGTGGCGCATCTCCGCCTCACCGTTTGCAAGAAAAAGGGTATGGCGGCAGAGCGTATCGAGAAACTCCCGGTCGTGACTGACCAGAAACCCGATCCCGCGGTAGCGCTTGAGGGCACGGAACAGCAGGGCTTTGGATTCCCGGTCGAGGTGGTTGGTCGGCTCGTCCAGGAGCAGGACGGGGGGCTCACAAAAAAGTGCCCCCGCGATCTGCGCGCGCTTGCGCTCCCCATGGCTCAGGGTCTCCCAGCGGTCCGGCCAATCCGCTCCGATGCCGAGCTCCCCCCGAAGGCGGTACCCTTCGCCGTCATCCGATCCCATCAGCTCTAAAAATGCTACGGGGACCCTGTCGGTACGCTGCTCGCAGTAGAGCGCTCCGTCCGCAGACCGGACCGTTCCGCTCCCCGGTTTCAAAATAGACGCGACCAGTTGCAGCAAGGTACTCTTCCCGCTGCCGTTAGCCCCGACGATCCCGCTCCAACCCCTGTAAAACTGGACGGACAGGTCCTCAAAAACGGGGGTAATGCTGCCCGGATAACTAAAATGTAGGTGTTCGATAAATAGATGATGTGTCATGAATCTCCCTGTAATCAATAGTGTAGTCTTTGGACCGATTATCAAGGATATATGGAAAGTAGGTGTGTGAAAGTTCCTCGATAATCGTCAGCGCATCATAATGTTCATCATTCT
This sequence comes from Campylobacterales bacterium, assembly GCA_050297855.1. GTDB lineage: Bacteria > Campylobacterota > Campylobacteria > Campylobacterales > SZUA-545 > SZUA-545. The sequence continues at coordinate 114,817 of JBNKTC010000010.1, read as the reverse complement.
TCTCCTTACGCAATATTTTATAGACAGGATTATAGCGTTTAACGGTCGTTTTGTCACCCTGGGCGGGCTTCTACCCACTTTTTTGTACAATACGAAAAAACCGAAAGGCCCCCGCCATGCCCCATACCGACAAACTGCAGACACTCTCGTCCGTTTTCGGCCACAAATCCTTTCGAACCTTCCAGGAAGAGGCGGTGGATACCCTCCTCTCGGGTCGCGACCTGCTGATGATCCTGCCCACCGGCGGGGGGAAATCCCTCTGCTACCAGCTGCCCGCCGTCATGATGGAAGGCATCACGGTCATCATCTCCCCGCTGCTGGCCCTGATGCACGACCAGGTCACGGCGCTGGAAGAGCTGGGGATCGAAGCAGCCATGATCTCCTCCATGCAGAGTGCCGAGGAGATCGGCACCATCTACACCAGGATGCGTAACAACGACATCAAAGTCGTCTACGCCGCCCCGGAACGGCTTGCCGTCGGCTCCTTTATGGAGGTGCTCCGGGGATGCCGTATCAATTTTTTTGTCATCGACGAAGCCCACTGTATGAGCGAATGGGGACACGAGTTCCGCGACGACTACCGCAAGCTGGGAATGCTCCGGGAGCAGTTCCCGGGTATTCCCGTCGCCGCCTTTACCGCCACGGCGACGGCCAAGGTCCGGGATGATATCCTCGGCCACCTGAACCTGAGAGATCCCAACATCATCCGGGGGACCGTCTTCCGGGAGAACCTGACGATCACTGCCCGCCACCGCATCGGTGACGGGAAAGATCAGCTGCTCGCCTTTTTAAAAGAGCATGAAGGGGAGAGCGGTATCATCTACACTTTTACGAGAAAAGAGACGGAAAAACTCAGCGCTTTCCTTCAGAAAAAAGGGCTTAAAGCCGCCCCCTACCATGCAGGCCTCGAGACGGAGGAGAAGAACCGGACCTACCGTGACTTCCTGGCCGACGACATCCAGATCGTCGTCGCCACCGTGGCATTCGGAATGGGGATCGATAAGAGCAATATCCGCTATGTCGCCCACACCTCCCTCCCCAAGACGATCGAAAACTACTACCAGGAGATCGGACGGGCCGGACGGGACGGCCTGGAATCGGATGTGCTGCTCCTCTTTACGGCCGGGGATGCGGTGCAGAAAAAACAGCTGATGAACACGATGGAAGAGAGCCCCTATAAACGCCACGCCTTTGAAAAACTGGACGCCATGCTCCGCTTTGCTTCCAGCGAAAGCTGCCGCCATCAGCAGATCGCCGACTACTTCGGCGACAAAATCGACGCGTGCGGCGATCACTGCGACAACTGCCTCGAACCCGACCGCCCCAAAAAGGATATCACCGTCGAAGCGCAGAAACTCCTCTCGGCGGTCTACCGCGTCGATCAGCGCTTCGGGATGCACTATGTCGTTGATATCCTGCGGGGCTCCTCGGACCAGCGTATACTCCAAAACGGCCACGACCGTCTCTCGGTCTACGGCATCGGGGAGGCGCTCCCCAAGGCTCAATGGATGGCTATCGCCGACCGTCTCCTGGAACTGGGTGCGCTGACCCAGGGAGAGTACTCGGTCCTCCAGATCGGGGAGAGCGGATGGGATATCCTCAAAAACGCCACCCCTGTCACGATCCGGGAGGAGCGCCTCGAGGTCAAGACCAAAACGGCCAAAAAACGGCGGGCCGTTCCGGAGAATGTCGATGAAGAGACATTTAACGCCTTGCGCAGCCTCCGCAAGGAGATCGCCACGGAAAAAGGTGTTCCCGCCTATATGATCTTCAGCGACAAGACGCTCCTGGAAATGGCGGACAGGCTTCCGCAGACAAAAGTGGATATGCTGGAAATCGGAGGGATCGGGGAGGTCAAATATGAGAAGTATGGAGAGCACTTCCTGGCGCTGTGTCAAAAACTGGCAGGGAATGGCTGAGGTTATTGAAATTGGTTACCGTTTTTGCTATAGTCGTCAAAAAATTAGAGGATACTATCCATGTTTGAGAATGTAACGCCCAAAGTGATGACCATGACCCTCTACCAGGTGATCAAAAACCTGGAAGCCCTTCGGGATATCGAAGCGGACGGTTTTTTTGATATGGTGGAAAAAGCCTTTAACGGTTACAGCTATGAGGGGGAAGATGAGCTGGTCGGCTCGGAGAAGTGGCCCGATCTGAAACAGGACGGGGAGTATGAACTCCCGATACGTCCCGATCATGAAGACGCCTATGAACTGACGCTTTACGTTACGTGTAAGAACTGTAAGGTAACGGTCACAAACGTCCTCTAAAGCTAGCGTACAAACGGCCCCCGGATATATCCGCGAGGGTTGAGGTGTAACTCGAACTCGTTTCCGTTCTTATCTTTTACGATCGCCCAGTACATGGTGCCCATGGGCATCCGCTGGCTCTCCATCTTGCTAATGGTATAGCCCTTGAGATGTTTATCCATAAACTTGTTAAACAGCTCCTTGGCTTTTTTCTCCGAGATAGGCTCATAATCGTCGTCATAATAGCCGCGGCCCATTCCATAGCCGTAGCCATACCCTCCACGCCCCTGCATCATACCGGGACCGTAACCGTATCCATCTCCATGCATCATGCCGGGACCCATCATACCGTATCCGTACCCGCGCCGATCATCGTCATCGGCAACGGCGACCAGCGGAACGGCTGCAGCCAGAAGTAACGAAAAAAGTAGTCTGTTTGAAGTTTTCATCGTAACACTCCTTTATATGTTAAAGCTATACAAACTTTAACCCCCTGGCGTGTAACGAATGTGTAATGGCCCTCTTATTCGCCGATTGGCGTCATATTGTCCGAATACTTCTCTGCCGTAAAGGGCTCGAAATGGCTCTTGTAGTGTTTGTAGTGTGCGCTGTTTTTATGCCCTTCCAGGGCCGCATCGTCTTCCCAGGTCTCGACGACGACAAAGGTCTTGGGATCCTCATCGAGCTGGTAGATATTATAGAGCAGGCAACCCGGCTCCTCTCGGGAGGGCTTCACCATCATCTCCAGCAGTCCCTTCAGTTCCGCGACCGAATCCTCCTTGGCCACGAATACGACTTTTTTTGTCATTGCCATTTCACAATCCTTATCCATATAGATTTTTTTGACATTGTACCATTCTTGGCAAAGGATGTTTCCAGGCACTGCAGGCACAGAAAGAAAGTCTTGACTTTCCCAATTTGGCTGAAAGCTATCAGTGTCTGCAGTGCCTGGGTACATCCTTAAATTTCACACCGATTTCACACCCGTGTCACACTGCTCTCACACCGTCTCCTTACAATGAAGGTAGTAAATCACTGCAAGGAGCAGACAATGAGACAGGAAACAGTAAGAAAAATCGGATTGTCCATCCTCATGGCGACCGTGCTCGCAGGCTGTAGTGCAGAAGACGAAGGGGCCAAAGCCCCCGAACCGGAAGCATCCCAGACCGAAGTGACCGAGACAACACCGGATACAGGTACCGGGGTCTCCGCCACATCGGGATTTGAATCCGAGATGATCGGTACCGACGTGACGGATGATGCCGTTTTGCCCCAGTCCAATGTGAATTTCACACTCCAGAGCGTCCACTTCCAGACTGTGCCGGCCGAGACATCGAAAAGCACAATGTCGATAAAAAACACCGCATCCACCAAACAGCTCAGCGCAGCTGTTGAAGCCACGGCCTACGAAGTGTACGAAGGGACGATGACGGCGTATGAAGTCAACTCCAGCACGACCCAGACCTTCGACTGGCTGGCCAAGATCGACGAAACGGGCATGGTCGCGATCTCCAATAAGACCCTGCTCTTGAACCCGGGTGACTATGAACTGGAACTCCTCCTTGAAAAAGACGGCAAACAGTATGTAGGCACCAGCAGCGTCCATGTGGAGGATACGGACCAGCTTGAAGTAAATTTCGACCTCCATGCCGTCATCGGCGACGTCATCACCGACATCAGTACCATCGGAAGCCTCGCCTCCTTCGAGATCAACTTCCCCAGCAACGAACTGGCCGGGTTCGACCTTCCCCGTATCGGGGTGATCGTCAACGGCGGCGACGAAGAGATCTTTAACATCAACAAAACAGACGGTACACCCGAAGGGGTGATCAACATCGTCAACGGCGACGAGGTCTTTATGAAGTTCTACGACGGTGGGCTGCAGAAAGGTAAATCGGATGTCGTGACCGCCCAGGGCGGCGAGACGATGCAGCTGACGTTTAAACCGATCTACGGTGAAGTGGATATCCAGGGGATCGGTGATGCCAACGGTACGATCGATATGGGCTTTAAAGTCCCCAACGAGGTGATCGACGAAGCGGGCAGTATCGACAACCTCACGGCCCTGCTTACCTACCTCAACGGCTCTACCTATAACGAAGTAGCCCTGGAGCTGAACCAGGTCGGCAGCAGCTGGGAAGCCAACTACTCCATCACCAATGCCTCCTACGACACCCTCGGCTACTCGGTCATCTTCGCCAAACTGGCCGAAGGGGACGAGATCGGCCGCTGTACCCAGGAGGCCTTCGACCTGACCAAGAACGAAGCGACGAAATCCTGCGAGATCGACCTCAAACGGGGCATCGTCATGGATGCCTCCTTCGAAGGGGTCGCCGGCTTTAACGTCTACGACGAGTTCGGTGATGCCCTGGCGGGGATGGCGGTCTATGCCGACGACATCTTTATCGGCTATACCGGCAGCGGGACCTTCGGTTCCAAAGGGTACCTCAAATCCTACTTTAAACCTGCAGACTACGTGATCAAAGCCGAGTCCGCGACGCGAAGCTATGCCAAAGAGGTGACCATCGCACCCCTCTCGGTCAACAACTACGAGTTCCTGATCCCAACAGGGCTTCCCGAAGGCAACGCAACGGTCACGCAGTCAAGCTTTACCACCCCGTCAGGCCAAACCGACACGACGGACCTGACCATCACCAATGTGGGTAAAGGGCTGCTCTTTTACGAGGTGACCGTCGAGACAGCTGACGGCACCAACACCAAGGTGATCCAGCGCGCCGTCCCGGATGTGGGTGAAACGGTCATTATCGGGAAAAGTGCCAATGACCAGACCGGCCTGATCACCTTCGACTATATCAAAGCCAACGGCGACGTCGATACCCGGACGGTCGATTACGCCCAGACCAACAACCGCGTGATCATCAAATATAAAGAGGGAAGCAAATCGCTCCAGTCTGCCGGTACCAAAAGCAGTACCGGTTTTGTAGTCAAAAAACTGGATGCCGCAACGGCGGGCGAATATATGACCGGTGTCAACACCCTGCTGGGCGACCCGGATGTGGAATACGTCGAACCGGATCAGAAACTCTCCATCTTCGGCGATGTCACTGACACCTACTTCGGGCTGCAGTGGGGGCACCACAACGACGGGACAGAGTACGGCTATAACGATGTGGATGTCGACTGGAAAGAGCACCACGACACCAATCCGCAGCTTAACAACGTCATCGTCGGTGTGATCGATACGGGTGTGGACTACACCCACCAGGACCTGGCGGCCAATATGTGGAAAAATCCGGGCGAGATCCCGGCCAACGGGATCGACGACGACGGCAACGGCTACGTCGATGACGTCTACGGCTACGACTTCTATGCCAATGACAACAACCCGATGGATGAAAACGGCCACGGCACCCATGTCGCCGGGATCATCGCCGCGGAAGAAAACGGCATCGGGGTCGTCGGGATCAACCCCACAGGCGCCAAGATCATGGCCCTGCGTTTCCTGGGACCTGACGGTTCAGGATACACTTCCGGTGCGGTCCTGGCCCTGGAGTACGCCATCGCCAACGGGGCGAACCTCACGAACAACAGCTGGGGCGGCGGCGGATACAGCCAGGCGCTTTACGACATGATCGCCCAGGCGATGGGGGCCAACCAGCTCTTTGTCGCAGCGGCGGGGAACGACGGCAGCAACATCGATGCAGTCCCCTCCTACCCGGCATCGTATAACCTGGATAATATCCTGGTCGTCGGATCCTCCGACTACTACGACGAGCGATCCTCCTTCTCCAACTACGGGACGGCCACGGTCGATCTCCTGGCTCCGGGAAGCAATATCGCCAGTACCTACCTGGACGACCAGTATGTCTTCGCCAGCGGGACCTCCATGGCTTCGCCGTATGTCGCAGGGGTGGCCTCGCTGCTGCTTGGCAAAAACAGTGATACGCCCTACGAGTTTATCAAGGAGACGATCATGACCAGCGGAGACCAGACACCGGCGGCACTCAGCTATACCGCATCGGGAAAACGCCTTAATGCCTACAACGCATTCGAGGCCTTCAACCCGAACCAGGAGTGGATCCTCATCAGCGGCAATACCACCGGCGAACTGGAAGAGGCGGCCTCCACGACACTGGGGGTCACGATCGACGCCTCCTACCTCACCTCCGGTACGTCCAAAACGGCCAATATTATCGTCAACTTCACCGATAATACGGCGACCCTGCCGATCACGCTCGACGTTCAGTAATGCGCTTATGCCGGGAGATCACACTCCCGGCCTCTTTCCTAAAAGCCTATTTTAAAACTTGCCGCCGCCACGACCAGGGCGATATAGACCGTACTCATGTTAAAAAACTTTCCCGGTTTTAAAAATCTCATCTTCACTCCTTCGTATCGCACCCGTCGCTGCTGCTGCAGGTCCCGGGATTTTTCGTCTCACCCGCCAACTCCGGAAAAAAATCTTTCAGCTTCTCCAGGTCAAACCCAAGAAAATGCTCATCCCGGTAGCGCATCAGGGGACGCTTGATCAGGATCGGGGCATCTATCATCATCGCCAGAGCCTCCTCTTCGGAAAGGGAAGCGGGATCGACTTCGCCCGATTTGATCTGCGGGGCGAAGGGATTGAACCACTCCCTGACCGGGGCCTCTTTAAAAAACTCCATAAGGCCCTCCCTCTCCCACGGCTCACTCAGCATATCCTTGACCACCAGGGTGATCCCGGCCTCCATAAGCATCTTTTTCTGCCGGACATTCCCCTGGCATCCCGGTTTTTCGTAAAACGTCATCATTTTTATCATAGTGTGATCTCCATCATTTTCCCCGCCACCGACTCGGCAAACTCCACGCCGTAGCCGCGGCACTCGTCCAACTCTTCGTCGGTGGGGATCAGTTTGATTTTCAGCGGCGGTTTGGGCAGGCGGAACTTGAGTCCCTTCATCCGTTCGTGCAGCATATCGGGAGCCTCCCCGGTCCAGCCGTAGGAGCCGAAAGCCGCCCCCACTTTCCCTCGACTCTCGATAAATGCCATCATCGCCAGGAGGTCCCAGGCGGGCTTGACCGCATCGGCATTGATCGTCGGCGATCCTACCATCACCCCGTCACTCTCTTCGAGCAGGTCGATCATGTTGGCCTCCTCCAGGGAGGCCAGATCGTAGATACTCGCCCGGATCCCCTCGACCGAATCGGCCCCTTCGTAAAGGGCCTGGGCAATACGTTGGGTGTTTTCATAGCTGGAGATATAGAAGATCGCCACCATCTTCTCTCCGTACTCGTACTTGCTGAACTTCGTCTCACTGCTCCAGGCGGCATAGCGGTCGATATATTTCTGGGGATTGGTCCGGATCACCGGGCCGTGAAGCGGGGCGATGATGGAGGTATCAAGCTCCTTGTAGAGCTCCAGCGCCTCCAGGACATACTGCTTGAACGGGCGCATAATATGATCGTAATAGTATTTAAAGGCGTAGTTAAAATCCCCCACTTTGTCGTCAAATATCCGCTCGTCGTAAAAGTGCGAACCGAAAACATCCCCGGAGAAGAGGATCTTCTCCTCCACCAGGTAGCTGCTCATCGTCTCGGGCCAGTGGAGGAAAGGGGTGTTCAAAAAGCGGATCGTCTTGTTGCCCAGCGATATCTCTGTCCCCGTCGTGGCCGTCATAAACTCGATCTCCTGCTTGACCAGGGCCTTGAGCATCAGCTGGGCCCGCATGGAGATGACCAGCTGCGCCTGGGGCGCTCGTGCCATCAGTTCCAAAAGCGCCCCGGAGTGGTCGGGCTCGAGGTGATGCATGACGATATACCTGATCTCGTCATAGCCGCAGAGTGATTCGAGGTTTTGGAAAAACTCCTCGGAGAACTCCTTCTTGACCGTATCCATCACCGCCACCCCATCGCTGCCGCGGACGAGGTAACTGTTGTAGGAGCTGCCGTTGGCCGTTTTCATGATAATGTCGAAGGTGCGGATTTTCGGATCGAAGGCACCGATAAAAAAAACGTCGTCTGAGAGTTTGATACTGTCCATCGTTCAGTCCATCTTTTTTTTAAACGATATGCATATCCCGTTCTACCCGTAGCTAAACCAAAACGACACTCCGCTTTGCTACAATATATCCACTAACACGGGAGAGAACGATGCGGCACCGGGGAATCATTATCAAGAGTTTTATCACGATCCTTGCCATCGGGCTGGGGATCTTCCTGCTGCTGAACTACCTCGGAAAACCGAAACTCAAAGAGCGATTCCCCACCTTCAGCGCACAGCTTCTAAACGGCTCCCCCGTCTCACTGGAACAGTACCGCGGCAAACCGCTGCTGATCTATTTCTGGTCCACCTGGTGCCCCACCTGCAAGTACGAATCCCCCGCCGTCGACGCCCTTTCGGGAGAGTACCAGGTCCTGACCGTCTGCGTCTACTCCGGAACTAATCGCCAGGTAGAGGAGCATATGGAAAAGATGGGGTATACCTTTGATGTCATCAATGATTTTGACAACCGTGTCCGGCGCACGTTCCACGTCAAGGCGCTGCCGACGACGTTTGTCCTGGACAAAGAGGGAAAGGTCGTCTTTTCGGAAGTGGGGATGACGACGGGACTGGGGCTCCGGCTCAGGATGAAGCTGGCCGACTGAGATCACGCCGAGGCATCCGTATCGGCTTTTTTCTCTTTTTTCTTGGCGAACCCGGCACCCTTTTTCGTCTTGGCCTTCAGCTCCAGCGGCTCGATCAGTGCCCGGTAATCCAGCCCTTCTTTATGCATGGCGGCAAAACAGGTCGCAACCACGGCGATGGCGTTGGGGACCTCCCCCTTTTTTTTATACGCCTGCAGGTTCTTTTCACTTACTTTGATCAGTTTGCTGAACTTCGGCAGGCTGATCTCCGCATCCAGCAGCAGTTTTTTAAATTCGATAAATGTCATGGATCTTTCCGTCTGTTGTTATCACTCTCCGGTATTGTAACCTTATTTTTTGACAATTTGATATAAAAACTATACAATCTCTATAATTTATTACTATTAGTGATAAAATATAAATATCAAAAAAGGAGCCGTCATGGCAAAACTGAAGAAAAAAGCGGTTAAAAAAGTAGCCAACAAAGCGACGAAAAAAGCCGTATCCAACAAGGTAGTAAAAAAGAAAAACGCGAAATCCGTTCTGAAACAGGTGCTCAAAACACTGATGAAGAAAAAGCCTGCCAAGAAAAAAGCGGCCAGAAAACTTGCCAAAAAAGCTATCAAAAAAGCAGCCTGAAAAAGGGGAGAAACCTCCCCTCTGCAAGGCCGATTCGGAGACTTGATCTCTCAAATCCCCTCAATATTAATGAATCATAAAGCTCGGAGCCAACTGCCGTTTTGACGAAACCGCAGGAGCCTTTTTTGTCTGCAGGGTTTTTACCGAAGCCATCGTAGATGCATCAGAAGTCGCTAACACATCAGTCTGTGAACAGATCTCGGGGTTGTCCGTACAGTATGCGGTGTAGTCCGGTATCCCATCGACACAATAATCCGGATACATCGAACAGAACAGATCTTCCTCGTAATAACTCTCTTCCCAGACCGGGAATGTCCCTTCGCTGGCCTGCAGCACGACATTATCGATCATCCAGCCGCGGAATCCGTTATACAGACCGTCCATTGTTTCAAAAACAAAGCGGACTTTTACGGTATCGATGCCCTGTACACCGTCCAGGGGAATCGCTTCCTGCTTTAACCATGCCGGTGCTTTGTTAAACCCTCGGTTTGAATAGGGGATCGGTGCTCTGTCCAGCGTACTGGAAGGATCCGCCAGCGGATTAAGCCGTGCGACCGTTGTCCATGTCGCACCGTCATCAAGGGAGAGCTCTACCCCCATCAGGTCAAATCCGTTTTCATTGGGGTTGACCGATTCGATCTCCCACCACGTCTGAAACGTAAGACTCACCGGCTGCTCCGCATCGACACCGCTTAAATCGATCGTCGGAGACGTCAGGATCCCGTCGTTGGCAGTAAGGGATGTCCCGCCGTCCATACACTCGGTCGTCTCATTCGTATCTGCATAATAATATGTACCGCACGGTGCTTCGTCTCCGACAAAGTTGCCGTTTGCAGCTCCCCCGTACCAATATGCATAGTCACCTTCTGCAGGCTCCGGGATTTTCCCCCCGCTCTGGTCATCGGATGCCAGTTTGACCTTTTTTGCCGTCAGATTATTTTCTATGCCGTGCCCCTTTTCCAGGTGCTGCCAGCCGCTGACAAGATGACTGTTTTCCACACTCCACTGTGCCAGTGTCTGGGAGTCTGCTTCGAACGTCTCCTGCCAGAGAACCGTACTCTCCGCGGCCGTCTGAACGGCAGTCAGTTTGATATTTACCCCGCTGGTATTCTCCGTCGCTACGGAAAAGGCCTCGTCATAGCTCTCGTACCCTTCCGCGATCACTTTGAGGTGACTGTCGTTTTTCAGCGTATCGGCATGTGCGATACCGACATTATACGCCAGGATATAAGCCCCTTCGCTGTCGGTGACCGCCTGGGCAAATGCCCCGTTTGTCTCGGGATTACTCAAGACCACCGTCGCATTTTCTACGACACCGTCATCATCGTAAACGATACCCGAAAGGGTCCCGATCACGGCGCTTTGACTGATATCCTCGCACGCATCATTCTCACAGCTTACCGGTGCAGCCATCTGCATCTTGCTTGAAGCATTCTCTTTTTCAACCGAAACATTGGCTTCGGTCACCAACGCTCCTTTTTGGATTTTGACGACACTTTTTCCGTAAGGTATCGGAAGCGTGACCTTCCCCTCTTCATCACTGATGACACTCCCGCTGCCCACTGCAAGCGTACGAACCGCTGCCGTCGTATACGTCTCTTCTACCCATACTTCCGCCCCGGCCAGAGGGTTATTGTTCGCATCCTTGACAACAAGCTCCGTCGGCGTAGATGCCTCCGGTTCATAAGTCAGACTCTCCTCGTCATTGCTGCTGTTGCTGTTACATCCCAACATCACAAGCCCGATAAGGAGAACAAACCATTTCGAAAACACCGCTCCGTTTCCATGTCCCAATCTCATTTCTTAAGCCTTTTTATTTATATGATTTTTAATGATATAAATTATATATACCTCCTTGTAAGAGTTAAATTAAACAAGATTGATCGTTTTTATCCCTATATGCAAACCGGACTGGAAGATATTCGGTACCCTTATGACATCACACCGTTTTCACACGAACCCGATACTATTTCCACACAATTTTCAAAAGGTCGTACGTGGTTTTGTTTTATCTCTATCTTTTTTCGCTCGGGGTGCTTTTTCTGCTGGGACTCCTGACGGGGGACATGGCATATGTCGGTTTCGAAAAACTCGTTTTTCTCACGTTTTTGTTTATCCTGGCCTATGCGGCGATGGCCGTCGGAGGGTTCGCACACCACGACGATGATGAAGAAAATGAAAAAAAACGTTTAAAAAAGTAGTTGTCTCTATCCGAAACCGATCAAAAATAAAGGCTGTTTTAAGCTAAACAGCCCCTTTTCCCCAAAAACCCTTCCTATATTTATAAGCACTGCCCGCTAACTAAAATATCCGTAACCAAACCGTTGTTCTAATTCTTTTTTAATGGTATGGAGAATAAGATAGACTAATGTTTTGCGTACTTCAAACCAGGAGCAGTACACTATGGCAGACTCACAAGAGACTAGGCATATCCAAAATCGTTTCCTCACCTTTAAGCTGGACAGTGAAAAATACGGTATCGAGATCCTCTCCGTCAAAGAGATCATCGGGTACCAAAAAGCGATTCCCGTCCACAGGACTCCGGAGTACGTCCGGGGCGTCCTTAACCTGCGAGGCCAGATCATCCCGGTTATCGATATGTCGATAAAATTCGGAATGCCGGAAAAAGAGCCGAGTGCCTACACGGCCATTATCATCACGACCATCCACGACACCAATATCGGCTTCATCGTCGACGAAGTCAACGAAGTCGCCAGTGTGACCGAAGAGCAGCTCTCCAATCCGCCGGAGTTCGGCTCCTCCATCGATGTCTCCTACCTCTCCGAGGTGGCCCAGGTCGACAAGGAGGTCATCATGATCCTCAACCTGGACAACATCGTAGACATCAAAGAGGCCCAGAACATGCAATCGCTGCCCCAAGCGAGCGAGAGCGATCAAGAAGCGCCAACAAACTAAAGGAATAAGACAATGAAAGATCTAACACTCTCGCTAAAAATCACCATCGGCTTCGGTCTGCTGCTGCTGATTTCAGCTATTCTCGGCTCCATCGCCGTCATCAGTATGAAAGGGGTCGAAGGGGACTCCGTAAAACTGGCCGAAGTCTATGTCCCCGAAGTGGATATCGGCAACAATATCGAGCGTTACTCCCAGTTGACGATGTACGATATCCGCGGGTACTCCCTGAACGAAGACAAAAACCTCCTCGCTTCCGGACGCGAGTCGTTGGCGAAAGTGGTGCACTACCTCGATGAAGCCAAAGCCCATGCCGAGGAGCACTCCCTGGACAAACTAAAAGAGCTGGAAGCAAGGGCAAGGGAACATATCAACGAGTACCGAGAACTGGTCAACAAGACCGAAGAGCTTGACGACAACATTGACAGTGAACGTAAAGAAATGGATAATGCAGCAGCTTCCTATATGGAACATGCTATGGAGTACTATCATAGTCAGAATGGGAAGCTGGACAGGGAAATTTCACGCGGGGCTTCAAAGAAAAAAATTCAGGAACGGCACAGCAAACTCGAATACGTCGCCCAACTGATCAACTTGACAAACGACAGCAGGGTCAAGAACTTCAAGTTCCAGGCTTCAGGAGAACTGGAATACATCGAATCGGCCATTGCAAACTTCCCAAAAATACATGAGATTCTAGACAAAGTACGGGAAATAACTACTCAAAAAGTTGACTTGGATGCACTTGATACCCTGGATAAGGAAGTGGAGACTTACCAGGAAGCGATCGGGCACTATCTCAAAGCATGGAAAAGCCTCCAGCAAACCAATCGCGATCGTGCTGAAGCTGCAGAGGAAGTATTAAAATCGGCACAGGAGATAGCTCACATTGCTATGGACAATACCGATGAGATCGCCGATTCGGCTGCCTCCAGCCTCTCCGCCGCATCCCTGACGATGATCATCGGACTGATCATTGCCCTTGTTGTCGGGATTGCCCTCGCGGCCTACCTCATCCGAAGCATCACCAAGCCGATCATCAATGCGGTCCAGACGATCCAGGATGCCAACGCCCAGGTCCTGGCGGCATCGGATCAGATCGCCTCCTCCGCTACCGGCCTTGCCGACGGGGCGACCCAGCAGGCAAGCAGCGTCGAAGAGATCAGCGCGACAATCGAACAATCCACGGCTAACAACCAGCAGAATGCCGATAATGCCAACGAAGCCAATATCCTGGCTAAAGGTGCCAACGATGCCGCGTCAGAAGGTAACCATAAGATCAAAGACCTCATGAGCTCCATGGAGAAGATCACCGAGGCGAGTGAACAGATCGCCAAGATCGTCAAAACGATCGACGAGATCGCCTTCCAGACCAACCTCCTTGCCCTCAACGCCGCCGTCGAAGCGGCACGTGCCGGTGAACACGGCCTCGGTTTCGCCGTTGTAGCCGACGAGGTCAAAAACCTTGCCCAGCGCTCCGCCGACTCGGCCAAAGAGACCGCGGATATCATCCAGACGACCATTGAACAGATCAAACACGGAAACACGATCGCCAACGATACCAACGAGGCCTTTGCCGATATCCTCGATAAGGCCGGTAAGACATCCAATCTCATCAACGAGATCGCCGTTTCGGTCAAAGAACAGGCCAGCGGCATGAACCAAATCGCAGCGGCGATGGGACAGATCGATGAAAACACCCAAACCAACGCAGCCAGCTCCGAAGAGGCGGCAGCGGCATCCGAAGAGCTTAACGCCCAGGCCAATATGATGATGGCAAGCGTCTCCGAAGTCGCCAAGATGGTCGGGCTGGATACCGAAGATATCCCGGCTACCTCCAGTTCCGTACGCAAAAAACCGAAAATGCTGGCGGCAAAACCGGCCTCCAAAGCAAAAAAACCGGCTAAAAAAGAGGAAGAAGGTGTCTTTGAACTGGACGATGACGATCTGACCGAATTCTAAAGGAGATCCTATGAACACACGTATCTTTTCAGCCGCCCTCTTGGCGGCCAGCCTTGCCCTCCCCCTGGCCGCCGGCTCGGGCGCGAGCTGGGGATACAGCGGGAAAAAGGGTCCCGAAAACTGGGGAAATCTCTCCAAGAAGTACCACATGTGCAAAGAGGGGAAAAACCAGTCCCCCATCAATATCGCCAATACGGCCGATGCCGAGCTGGATCCGATCGAGTTCGCCTATTTCCCGTCCAAACTTAATGTAGTCAACAACGGCCACACGATCAAAGCCGACTATGCAAAAGGCAGCGACATAAGTGTCGACGGGCGTTATTTCGAACTCAAGCAGTTCCACTTCCATACACCGAGCGAAAACCACGTCAAGGGAAAATCCTATCCCATGGAGGCACACTTCGTCCATGCCGACCGTTACGGCAACCTGGCAGTCGTTTCTGTCTTGTACGAGATCGGGGAAGCCGATGAAGAGCTGGAAAAAATATGGGCGCATATGCCGTCCAAAAGCGGCAAAAGCTACAAATCAAGCAACAAAATCGATGCGGCAGCTTTGCTTCCCACAGATAAGTCCTACTACCGCTTTACCGGTTCGCTGACGACGCCCCCCTGTTCGGAAGGGGTCTTGTGGCTGGTACTGAAAGAACCCAAAACCGCATCCAAAGAGCAGGTGGAGAAGTTCCACAAGACCTTCCACCACGATACCAACCGCCCGGTGCAGGAGATCAACGCACGGAAAGTCCTGGAATAAACGTTTCACACAACATACTCCTTGTATAAAGAGATCCCATGTTTAGAATTTCAGCTTTTTTACTGCTGTTGCTGATCCTTCCCCTCCCGGGGGTGGAAAACCGTACGGGCACCCTGGGATACGGACGGATCCAGACCTCCCTCCAGGACGGAAAAGAGAATGTCTGTTTCAAAGCTCCCGGGGCCGGCTCGAAATACCGCCTGGGGAACGAATGTGAAAGCTGGGTCGAGCTGGGGGCCTTCCAGGACCTTACCTTCGACAGCGGCATTGTCATCCACAACCAGGTCCGCCCCCTCTTCACCGGGGCCAACGACGAAGCCCTGGACTTTTTCGACTGGGGGGAGTTCTACTCCGAGGTCTCCAACCTCTTTGACAACAGCGTCTCCTTCTGGATCGGCCGGCGTTTTTATAAACGGTACGAAAGCCATATCAACGACTACTGGCCCCTCAATATGAGCGGACAGGGAGTCGGTGTCGACAACCTGGACCTCGGTCCCCTGACCCTCTCGTACGCGCTCCTGGCGGACACGATGGACCCCACCGTCGATACAAGCGACAAAGAGACCCTTATGCTCAGCCACGACCTCCGGCTGCTCAAAAAAACAGACGGGGGCGAACTGGTCCTCTTTCTAAACTACATCACCCTCGAGGGACGGACCTTCGACCCGGCCAACCGGGTCGACGACCTCGAAGGCCATGCCGTCGGTGTGATCTACAAGGCAAAAACGCTCTTCAGGGCGTGGTTCGATGCCGAAGGGGAGAATGTCAGCGGCATCTTTTACGGGGAGGGGCTGGCGAAGGATGCGGGAGAATACCTCCCTTTTATGAGCCGGCAGTTTAAAAACGACGGGCTGATCGACGCCCTCATCGCCACCGGCTCGGCAATCGACGATGCAAACAGCTGGCGTATCGTCAACTACAACCACTTTGATACGTCACTGTACGGGATCATGAGCAGCCTTCTCTACGAGTACAGGGATGAGAAGACATTTGCCGGCCTCAGACAGGAGTGGTTTTCCGCCGGTATCCGGCCCTACTGGTTTATTGATCCCAACATCCGCTTGTTATTTGAAATGGGCTATGATACTATAAACGATACCATCGCCAACGAGCGCTACTCCCTGCTGAAAAACACGGCCGCCGTCGAACTTACCACGGCCAAGGGGGTCTGGGAGAGACCGGTATTGCGTCTCTTTTATACCCATGCGGGCTGGTCCCAAAATGCAAAGGGAAAAGTAGGCACCGACTACTACGCCGACAAGACCTCCGGGGACAACCTGGGTGTCCAGCTTGAATACTGGTGGTGACGACTTTAGCCGAGGAGAACCATGCGATTTTTTAATGTCCTGTTTTTTGTAATCGTCCTCTCCCTTCTCCCTGGGACAGCCTACGCCTCCCAGAAGAATAAGAAGCTGGCCTACCTTGTCTCCGACACCAGCATCCCCTTCTGGCAGATCATGGCCCGGGGGGTCAAGCACTCCGCCGGCACCCTGGGATATGACCTGACGGTCTATAACGCTGCCAACAGCGCCAAACAGGAGCTGGAGTCCACGATCAAAGTGATCCGGGAGAAGGTCGACGGCATCATCGTCTCTCCCACCAACTCCTCCGCCTGCGTCACGATCCTCAAACTGGCCAATCGTGCCGGTATCCCCGTCGTCATCTCCGATATCGGAACGGACGGGGGCGAGTACGTCTCCTATATCTCGTCGGACAACCGCGACGGTGCCTATCAGCTTGGGAGGCTCCTGGCCGAAAGGATGCATGCGCTGGGCTGGCAGAACGGGCGGGTGGGAATCATCTCCATCCCGCAAAAACGTCTCAACGGCCAACTCAGGACCGCCGGGTTTATGCAGGCGCTGGACGAAGCGGGGATCAAGGGGGCGGATATCAAACAGCAGGTCACCTTCTCCTACCAGGAGACCTACGACTACAGCAAAGAGCTGATAGAAAAATACCCCGACCTCCGCGCCCTCTGGCTTCAGGGATCCGACAAATATAAAGGGGCCCTTGATGCCATCGCCGATTCGGGTAAGAAGGGGGAGATCCTCCTGATCACCTTTGATGCGGAACCTGTTTTCCTGGAACTGATCCCCAAAGGTATCCTCGTCGGAGCTGGGATGCAGCAGCCTTTTTTAATGGGGGAGAAGGCGGTGGAGACGATGGATGCGCACCTGCAGGGCCATCCTGTCAAAAAAGAGCAGCAGCTGCCGGTCCTTGCCGTATCAAAAGAGAACATTGCCAAAAAACTGCCGCTTATCCGACGTAACGTCCTGGGTATTGCGGAGTAACGCATCATCATGCTGAGACAGCGCGCCCGCAGGCAATCGATCTTTATCACACTGGGGATCATTATCATCGCCACCGTCGTGACGATCATGTCGCTCCATGCCCTCTACTCCTATATCATGACCAAAGAGAAACTTGTCGCCGAGATGCACCACAGCGCCCAGCTCAGTGCACAGGCGCTTAACCAGAACGCCGCCGGACTGATCGAAGCCTACGCCGTCAACGAATACGAACACCTTATCCTGACCGACATGCACCTGCGCAAAAGCTTCGCCATTATCATCCAGGACTTCAATATGGGCAAGATCCTCGGTGAAGCGGCCTATATCAGCGGCAAGATACGCAATCCCGGAGGGAAGATCATCGATTACGACCCGGACAACCGCGACCATAACCGCTGGCTTGCGGCATGCTACTACTCCGAGACCTTTCCCATCGAGAACCAGAAAGGAAAAGAGCTCGGTACCGTCAGCATCTACCGCTCGGGCCGGGCGATGCAGTCCGAGCTTAATACGATCATCAAAAAGACCGTCATCGTGACGGTCACGATCTCCTTTTTCCTCATCGTGGTACTCTTTTTTACGATCCGCCGCTTTATCCTCCAGCCCATATCCGACATTGTCACCGTAATGGGCCAAAGCGATGCCGACGGGATCCCGACCCTTATCATCCCGACCAAAGGCCCCAAGGAGATCCGTACCCTCGCCGTTAAGATGAATACGATGATCGGTACGATCAAAAACTCCCGGGCCCAGCTTAAAGAGCTCAACACCCAGCTCCATCGCAAGATCCAGGAGGGGGTCCAGGAGAATACCCGCCTGGAGAAGGAGAAGCTCGAACAGGAGAAGCTCCTTATCGAACAGAGCAAGATGGCAGCCATGGGCGAGATGATCAGTGCCATCGCCCACCAGTGGCGCCAGCCGCTGAGCTCCCTCTCCCTGGACGTCCAGGACCTGCTGGATGCCAAAGAGTACGGCGAATTGGACGACAAATATCTCCACGACATGGTCGACCGCGCCCTCCATACGATCCACTACATGTCCCAGACCATCGACGATTTCAGGAGCTTCTTCCTGCCCAATAAGAAAAAAGAACCCTTCAGTATCTTCGAGACCGTCGAGGCGACCAAACACCTCCTGGAGAAACAGTTCGAAGCCCACAGTATCCGGATCGTCAACGAAGGGAGCGACTTCTGGGTCGACGGCTTTAAAAACGAGTTCCAACAGGTGCTGATCAACCTCCTTAACAACGCCAAGGATGCCATCAGCAAAAAACGGAGCGAAAGCCATAGTTTCAAAGGCATCGTAACGGTATCCTACCGGGATCATACGATCACAGTCACCGATAACGGAGGCGGTATCCCCGACGAGATCATGGACCGTATCTTCGAACCCTATTTCAGCACGAAGTTCAGCGCCCAGGGGACCGGGATCGGGCTCTATATGACCAAGACGATCATCGAGCGCAACATGGGCGGGACGATCCGCGCCTACAACAACGACACCGGGGCCGTCTTCGAGATCACCCTTCCCGCGTCAAATCCCTGAGCGTTCCGTCGGCCACAAGCGGCAGCAGCCGTGAGTCGATCAGCGCGGCCGTGCGGTGACCGATCCCTTTTAGATACGCTTCGTCCGAGGCAAAGGCCATAAAATCCTCCAGTGAGCTCTGCCGCACCAGCATCGCCATATCCCACCGCTCCTCCGCCGGGCCGATAAGAAACGTGCCTCCCTCGCCCAAAAAGAGCAGTTCCCCGCCGCTTTTTCGCAGCAGCGGCAATGTGTGCTCGATATATCGTTGGTACGCCTCGGCCCCCGATATGGGGTTTTCGGGCTTTAACTCCGGGCTGGCGGAATAATCCGCCTCCTCGCGGAACCGCAGCAGGTTCAGCATGACCACCTCGCCGCTGATTTTCCTGCGAAAAAGTGCGGCCCCGCCCTCCTGCGAAGCCTCCAGGTAGTGTTGCATCGTCTACTCCTTTATCGTATCTCTTTTGCCAGCGTCAAAAACGCCTCGATATCCTGCTTCCCGAGCTGTCCGAGCAGCATGTCCGCCGACCCCTTGACCGTAGCCATTGCTTCGTTAAATACCCGTTCACCCGCTTCCGTCAACCGGACTAGGCTTACCCGTGCATCCCTGGGGTTTTTCTCCTTTTTGACAAGCCCGAGCTTCTCCATGGGAGCCAGGGCCCGGGTGATCCCCGAGGCACTCATCCCGACGTTCTCCGCCAGGTCGATACGCCGCATCGTATTCTCAGGACTGGCGGCAAGCTGCTGCATCACAAAAAACTCCGAAAACGTGATCCCGTGCGCACTCAGGTTTCTGTCGATCTGCTTGAACACCTTGGTATGAAGCGAAGCAAGCGCAAAGATCCATTCCGTCTTTTTAGTCATCGTTAACTTCCTTGCAATATATTTGATTGCTCAAGTATATTGCAAATAATATCCTTTGTCAAGTCTTATTCTTACATAGGTTATAATTACGACATTAAAAGGAATTTACATGGAAACACTACCCAAATGCCCCGAGTGCGGGAGCGAATACACTTACGAAGACGGTGAGCTCTACGTCTGCCCCGAATGCGGACACGAGTGGTCAAAAGATGCCGCGGCAGCTGCCGACGAAGGCTTTGTCGTCAAAGACGCCAACGGGAACGTACTCCAGGAAGGCGACATGATCACGGTCATCAAGGACCTGAAGATCAAGGGAAGCTCCTCCACCGTCAAGGTCGGGACAAAGATCAAGATCGGACGCCTGGTAGAGGATTCCGACCACAACATCGACTGCAAGATCCCGGGTATCGGGGCGATGGCGCTAAAGTCGGAGTTTGTCAAAAAAGTATAAGGAGGCGGGCTCGGCCCTCCCCTTTCTTGCATAACCTCCCCGGCCCATACACTCCTTCGGCACCACCGCGCCGAACATAAAGACCCAGCGACCGTACATTTGAGCCGATCAACAGAGCCCTCGGAGTATAATAAATCAAAAAAGCAGACCGATTGATCAACGAAATAAACGCCCAGGACCTTATCGACCGTTACGACGACTACGACCTCATCATCGATGCGCGCTCTCCCCGCGAGTTTGCCGAGTCCCACGTACCCGGTGCGCGGAACTACTACGCCCTCAACGATGCCGAACACAAAGAGATCGGCACCGTCTACAAACAGCTCTCCCCCTTCGAAGCCCGGGTCAAAGGGGCCGCCTACGTCTGTAAAAACGTCGCCGAGCACCTCAAGGACTTCTACCCCGAGTTCACCCCCGAACACCGCATCGCCGTCTACTGCGCGAGGGGCGGGATGCGATCCAGCTCCCTTTCGACGATCCTCTCGAACATCGGCTACCGGATCGACCGGGTCAAAGGCGGCTACAAGACCTACCGCAACCGGGTGATCGACTACCTCGAGACCCCCGATCCGCGCCGCTTTATCGTCCTGGGCGGCAACACGGGCTGCGGCAAAAGCGACCTGCTTGAAGGGCTGGACAACACCCTCGACCTCGAGGGCATCGCCCGCCACTACGGCTCGGTCTTCGGCGCCGTCAGCGGCGAACAGCCGACGATGAAGATGTTTCAAAACCGCCTCATGCATGCCCTGCGGGCAACCGACCCTTCCCGCCCCGTCTTTATCGAGAGCGAGAGCAAGAAGATCGGTCGCCTCCACCTCCCCATCGCCCTCTACGATATGATGGCTCAGGGCATACGGGTGGAGATCACCGCCCCCATAGAACAGCGGGTGGAGCGGATCGTGCGGATGTACGAGCATGTCGACGCCGACTTTTTCCAGGCGGCGATGGCAAAGATCACCCCCTACATCAAGCGCACCGCCAGGGAAGAGGCGATCGAAGCTTTCGGGCGGGGCGACCTGCACAAGACGGCGGAGATCCTCCTGTTGGAGTACTACGACATCGTCTACAAAAAACCGCCCCGCATCGATCTCAGCATCTGCAACGACGACACGGACGCGACCCTTGCGACCCTAAAACAACTTCAAAAGGATACCCATGCGACTTGACTGTAAAGACCTGGCCTGCCCCGAACCGGTGCTGCGGACCAAAAAAGCCCTCGAAGAGCTCGGCGACAACGCCGTTTTGGAGCTGGAGCTCAACTCCGTCTCCTCCATCGAAAACTGCAGACGCTTCGCCACCGGACAGGGGTGCGAAGTCCGCGAAGAGACACAGGGGGATATGACCCTGATGACGATCATCAAGGGCTACCCCTGCGATATCGTCCCCGAAAGCGCACCGAAAAATGCCGCCCTTGCCAAGACCTTCTTCGTCAAACACGACCGCATCGGCAACGGCGACCTGGGCAGACAACTGATGGGCGGCTTTCTCAAAACGGCACTGGAGCTGGACGACCTGCCCCGACAGATCATCTTCGTTAACGAAGGGGTGCTGCTGACGACCCGGGAGGAGAACGCCGACATCATCGAGACCCTAAAAGCCCTCGAAGCGCGGGGCGTGGCGATCTTCAGCTGCGGGCTCTGCCTGAACCACTTCAACATCCCCGCCGAATCCCTCAAAGTGGGCCAGATAGGCAATGCCTACGACACGCTCAAAGCCTTTATGGAAACGGATGTGGTGAGTCTGTGATGCAGATGAACAACGAGTCCAAGCTCACCAAGTACGTCCGCGCCTCCGGCTGCGCCGCCAAGCTCGCCCCGGGGTCGCTGGGGGATGCCACCTGCCATATCCACTCCTTCCATACCGACCTGCTGGTGGGGTTCGAGGGCAACGAGGATGCCGGTGTCTACCGCGTGAACGACGAGCTGGCCATCGTCCAGACCGTCGACTTTATCACCCCCGTCGTGGACGACCCCTTTATCTACGGGCAGATCGCCGCGGCCAACTCCCTCAGCGACGTCTTCGCCATGGGGGCCGACGCCAAAACGGCACTTAACGTCGTCGGCTTCGACGGCAAACACCACGGCAAGGAGGTGCTCGTGGAGATCCTCCGCGGCGGCGAAAGCAAGGCCAAGGAGTGCGGCGCGGTGATCGTCGGGGGCCATACGATCGAGACCATCGAGATGACCTACGGCCTGAGCGCCACGGGCTACGTCCACCCGGGCAGGGTCCTGCGAAACAACACCCCCCGCATCGGCGACGTCGTGATCCTGACCAAACCGCTGGGGATGGGGATGCTCATCACCGGCATCAAAGCCGACCTGCTTGCAGAGGCTACGGTCAAAAAAGTGGCCGAAAACCTCCGCACCCTCAACTACACAGCCTCCCTCATCGCACGGGAGTTTGGCGCCTCCGCCTGCACCGACGTCACCGGCTTCGGTTTCCTGGGGCACCTGCAGGAGATGAGCGCGGGCAATGTCACGATGAAGGTCAGGGCCGCGGACGTCCCCTTCATGGACGAAGCGCTGGAGATGGCCGCCATGGGGATCATCCCCGCCGGAAGCTACGCCAACCGCGACTTTCTCAAAGAGAAGGTCCGCTTCGACGCCGACCTGGGGACCGACCGCGAGATGATCCTTTTCGATGCCCAGACCTCAGGCGGGCTGCTGATCGCGGCACGCCAGGAGGATGCGGCGGCGATGATCGCCCGGTGCAGGGAAGAGGGAGTGTTTGCCGAAGTCGTTGCGGAGGTCGGTGAATATACGGGAGTGGATATTATTGTAGGGTAAGCGGGGAAAACGTCTCTTCCGTTTTTTCTTAGGTTTTTTTAATTAAGTAACAAGTTTATGATCAATACACTTGTATATCTTCAAAAAAAGTAAGGCTTAGTGATGATGAAACAGTTGCTCGTATCAGTCCTGATAATTTTTTTTTTAACCTCCTGCGGCTCTAAAGAGTATGACAGACTTAAAATCTCCGCAACCACCTGGATCGGCTATACCCCTTTGCTCTATGCCAAAGAGAAAGGGTGGCTCGATAAGTACAATATCAAAATCCTTCACGTCAGTTCCCTTGCCGAAAACATGTACCTCTACAAAGCGGGCAATGCCGATGCCTACGTCGGCACGCAGTATGAATACAGCCTATTGATCGAAGGGGACGACACCCTGATGCCCATCATGATGTTCGACCGCTCCTACGGCGGGGACCTGATCATGAGCAACGTATCCGTCCAAGAGCTAAAAAGCAGCTCCGGGCCGATCGATGCCTACCTGGAGATGGACTCCATCAACCGGACCGTACTGGAGGACTTTCTCAAAAAACACCGGCTGGAGAAAAAAACGATCAACTACCTCAACAACGACCAGGCCGCCATCTCCAACCTGCACGCGGCAAAGATGAAGCGACCGGCACTCATTATCACCTATGTCCCCTATGACAGCCAACTTAAAAAACAGGGCTTTCACGAGATCGCATCCACCAAAGACGGCCTGGACCTGCTGGTCGTCGATGCCCTCTTTACGACACAGGACCAGTTTTATAAGCACAAAGAGCAGTTTGTCATCCTGAAGCGCTTTGTGGACCAGGCGATCGACGCGGTCCGAAACGATCCCCATGAGTTTTACGAGACCGTCAAACACTATATGCTGGAGATCGATTACGAGGAGTTTCTTCTCTCCCTCAACGACATCATCTGGATCAACAAAAAGCTCGAACCGGAGCTACAGGAGCGCATGAAACAAGGTAACTTCCCGACAAGAGACCTCCTTTGATCAAACTGCGCAATATCAAGACCTTTGTTCTCCTGATCCTGTTCGGCGTACTGGCCATCATGTATCTCATTTTTGCCGACTACTATTTTGAACAGCGGGAGAGGACGGCATCCGCCATCCTGGACAGTCTCCAAAACGACATGTCGGAGATCAGCTATATCCTCTCCAAAAACATCAAGCAGAAAAACCGTGTCAACGAACACCGCGCCCTGCTTGAACGGACGGTCTCCTATAACGACTTTATCCACTCGATCATTATTCTGGATGACACGCACATCCTGTTAAAGACCGACCCCTTTCACCAGTCCGTCCCTACCCGCCTCAAGGCCTACCACCCCCGTTCGGAAAACTTTTACGACGAGCTGATCCATACGGAGTGGATGGAGGCGACCATACGGTACTACCAGGGGAAAGATGTCCATGAACTCTCCCTCGTCTTCATTCTGGACAAGGAAGAGATCGCCCAGCTTTTCGATGAGGACCAGCTAAAGTTTTTTATCTCTTTCGGCCTCCTGCCCGTCATCATCCTGCTGATCGTCTGGGCCGCGTTTCACTTCTTCGTATCCCACCCGCTGGAGCTGCTGCGCCAGTTTGCCTATTACCAGTCAAAGATCCCCCGTGCGTTCAAACTGCGTGAACTCGAAGCGATCCGCTCCTCCATGGTCCAGACCTTTTCCCGGCTCGAAGACGAACAAAAAGAGCTCTATGAAGTCTCGCGCAAGGATTCCCTGAGCGGGCTGGCCAACCGCCACGCCCTGCATGAATACCTGGAGCGGCGTATTGCCGATGCCAAACGGAACAAAGGGGAGTTTGCTTTCCTCTTCCTGGACCTGGACCATTTTAAAGATGTCAACGATGAACTGGGGCACGATATCGGGGACGAGCTTCTTAAAAATGTCGCGTCCGTTATCCAGGACGTCCTGCGTTTTGACGACTTTGTGGCACGGGTCGGGGGCGACGAGTTTGTGATCGTGCTGCACCAGTACGACTCCATGAGCGACCTGGCGGGGATCATCAAGCGCATCCAAAACCGTCTCAATATGACATGGACGATCCAGACCCATCCGATCAACATCACCAGCAGTATCGGCATCGCCTTTTATCCCAAGGACGGCATCGACTTTATCTCCCTGATGAAAAACGCCGACATCGCGATGTACGAGGCCAAACACAAAGGGCGGGCGCAGTTCCACTTTTTCACCGAAGAGCTTAATAAAAAGGTCCAGGACAATATCGCGCTGGACAAGGATATGCGCCAGGCCCTCAGATCCGACCAGTACGAACTCTACTATCAGCCGAAAGTCGATACCCAGAGCGGACGGATCGTCGGGGCCGAGGCGCTGATCCGCTGGCATCACCCCGAAAGGGGCTTCATCTCACCCGATTCGTTTATCCCCCTGGCCGAGGAGAACGGCTTTATCATCGAGCTGGGCGAGTGGGTGCTCGGGGAGGCGTTCAGACAGCAGATCGAATGGCGGCAGCAGGGAATCGATATCACCATCTCCGTCAACGTCGCCACACAGCAGCTGCTGGACCCCCACTTTGAAAACAAACTGCTGACCCTCTTCCGGGAGCACCCGGCCGATCCGAAAAAGCTCGACTTCGAGATCACCGAGTACCTCTTTTACAAGCAGAACGAGACGAATATCAGTGTATTGAATGCGATCCATGACATGGGCATCTCGATCTCGCTGGATGATTTCGGTACGGGCTATTCGTCACTCTCCTACCTCAAGCTCTTCCCGATCGACTGCCTCAAGATCGACAAACTCTTTTTGGACGACTACCACACCAAAGAGGGGGCGATCTTCCTGGATACCATCGTCAAGATGGGCCAGACGCTTCAGATGAGTGTCGTGGCGGAAGGGGTCGAGACGGCCGAGCAGCTGGAGTATATCCAGGGTGTCGGGTGCCATTTGTACCAGGGGTATTATTTCAGCAAGCCGGTGGCGGTTGGTGATTTTGAAGCGTTGTATCGGGAGAACAGTAGCGGGGAGGCGACATAATATCAGAGGCTTTCGCGACTGTCGCGCTGCCCCGTTTATCATACTAGTCTCACTCCGGAAGCTTGTACTCAGGCAATAAGGAGTAGACTGGCCCCACATACCTGGGCATACGGATGCCCAAAACAGGTTTTCTCTCTCTTTTTCCTCTCTGCACAGAGCAGAAGTTTAATGCCATGTCCTTAGCACGACCGGGTCTATTACCCTAAAAAGATTTTCAGCTCACCACCCCCAGGATCCCTGATCTTCCCTCCGAAGTCATACCCTTCACCGTTTCACCAAAGGAAACCACATGCAACCATTTACACTCGGAGTCGTCGGGACTTCAAAAAAAGAGGACGAAAGGCGCATCCCGGTCCATCCCGAACACCTGCCGCGCATCCCCGAGCCCATCCGCCGCCGGATGATATTCGAAGAGGGGTACGGGAGACCCTTCGGGATCGACGATGCCCAAATCGCCTCCCAGACGGGGGGCGTCGCTTCGCGCAGCGAGCTGCTGGCCGACACGAGTGCCGTCATCATCGCCAAACCGGTGGTGGACGACCTGCTGGAGCTCCGCGAAGGGGGTGTGCTTTGGGGCTACCCCCACTGCGTCCAGCAGCGCGCCATGACCCAGGCGGCCATCGACCGCAAACAGACCCTCATCGCCTTCGAAGATATGTTTATCTGGGGTCCCAAAGGGGAGATCGGCCGCCACACCTTCTATAAAAACAACGAAATGGCAGGCTACTGCGCGGTGCTGCACAGCATGCAGCTCAAGGGCATCGACGGCCACTACGGCAACCAGCGCAAAGTGATCATCTTCGGTTTCGGCGCCGTCAGCCGCGGGGCCATCTACGCCCTCAAAGCCCACGGATTCAGGGACATCACCATCTGCATCCAGCGCCCCGATCACGAAGTGCGCGAAGAGATCCTCGACTGCGACTATGTCCGCGTTCAACCCGGGACAGAAGGGGAAGCGCGCATGGTGGTCATCGAACACGACGGCAGCAGACGGCCGCTGTGCGACCTCATCAGCGAATCGGACATCATCATCAACGGGACCCTCCAGAACCCGGACCACCCCATCGACTACGTCACCGAACCGGAACACGAATGCCTCAAACCCGGCTGCCTCATCATCGACGTCAGCTGCGACGACGGCATGGGCTTCTACTTTGCCAGACCGACGACCTTTAAAAACCCGATGTTCCGGGTCGGGAGCGTGGACTACTACGCCGTCGACCACACGCCCAACTACCTCTGGGAGAGCGCCTCGCGCTCCATCTCCGCGGCACTCATCGTCTACCTGGAGACGATCATGGCAGGCCACGGCGGCTGGCAGCACAACGAGACCATCCGCCAGGCGATCAACATCGATGCCGGGGTCGTGGTCAAGCCGAATATTCTTTCCTTTCAGCATCGGGAGGCGATGTATCCGCATGTTGAGGTTGTTCATTGAGGTTTAACGTTGTTTGTCCCATCTATTTTAATAAGAAGTAAGAGAAAAGAGAGTCGTCTCTCTTTTCTCTGTATTAGGTCAAAATTAATTTAGCAATCCATCTAAAATCTTCCACTAAAAACCTCATAACCAATATAGAAGCAAAAAAACCAACTACAAACCATGTAACCTTTGACTCTACTAAGCTTTGAACATTCATTAATGTCTCCTTGAAAATATGTTTATTTATTGGTACCAATAAATTCGATGGTAGATGCGGAATTGTTATAAATAGCTTTAATTGCAAAAAATACATTCTTAATTTCGATCAAAAGAAAATGAATCAAGCTTTCTTTTAAAAAAACTTATATAATTAATTGATATTATAAGATAAATATTAAACAGGAGGAAACTATGAATTTTGAAGAGGCCCTTCAATATACATCCAAAATGTATCTACAAAACACACTAAATAGCTATAATCGGAATATAGTCCCTCCTAATGATGAAGAAGAATTACGTAATATTATTTCTCGTGACCATGAAAAAATTTTAAAATCTGAAAATATTTCTCAAAGATTAAATATCGATTCCTTTGATTTTGAAAATAAAGTTATTGCAAATTTTCTTCTTACTACACTAATTGAAAATGAGAATCTTTTAGATAAATCAACACTTATCAACTACGTCCTAAAAAAAGAAGAAGATATATTGAATATTTCAAAAGAGAGCAATTATTTTCAATATAAAAATAATCAATCCATTGAAACATATAAGACAGTTTTAGAAGTCGCCATTGACGATGGAATAATTAGTACTGAAGAAAAAACCCTTCTCAAAAGACTTCGAGAACATCTCGGACTGACTTTTAATGATCACTTAGTAATTCAGGCTCAACTCAAAACCTTTCCGAAAAAAGATAATTCTATCCACACTGTTCACGAGATTGAAAACGTACTCAAAGATTTAAATAAGAGAGGTATACTTTTTTTACCAAATAAACATCCTGAACTCGGCAGTTATATCTTGTTACCTATAGAAATGACTTCAACAATCAAAAAAATTCTGGATATTGAGTTATTAAAACCTGCATATAAATCACTGCTGGAATATTTGAAAAAATCCCAACTTTCCTCTATAGCACATGAATACGGTCTTCCAAGTAGTGCAGGAACAAAAGATGAACTTATAGAACGGATATTATTTGCAGATATTTCTCCTTCTGATACATTATCAATTTTAAATAATCAAGAATTGTATGAATTTTGTCAAGTATTACCAAGTGTTCCCGTTAGTGGAACAAAAGAAACAAAAATACTAAATATAATCGATTACTTTGATAATCTTAGATCAATTGATTTTGAAGACAATATAGAAGAAGAAGAAAAACTTTTCGAGTTTTATAGTGAATTAGCCTATAGAGATAGGGAAAATTTAAGGTCAAACAAAATTATTGACAAAGACCTTGAAATAGAACATTTATTTGAAAAAGCAACGCATTATATTTTTGAAAAGTTTTTTGGATTAGTATCTGTAAAAATGGATGGTGTTGAACATGCTGACGGGAAGCTAAAACAAAAAAGTCGTCTTCTTTTGTGGGATAATAAAAGTGTAGAAGGCACCTATACATTCCCATCAAGTCATGTAAAACAGTTTAAAAATTATATTCGTGATCATGATGAAAGAGTCAATGTTTTTCTTATTATTACGTCAAATCCTGAAGCATCAACAGAAAATATCGCCCACAAATTGAAAGTAGAATCAGACGATACCGATATAGCTCTTATTTCAGCAGATACGCTTAAGTGGCTTGCCAAAAATTGGAATACCTATTCTAAAAGCAATACATTCAATCTTTCAATTTTTAATTATACTGGGATACTGGATAAAGGTGTACTAATCAATCGGTTGAAAATCATTTCTTAATAAGTCAAGGAAAGTTTTTTAGTTTAACAACTTACTATGTTCGGGAATAAAGAAGATAGGCAACTTTACCGCATCCATCCGGTCGGGATTTGCTTACACAAGCTTCGCTTGTTCCAGAGTTCCGTTCGCTACACTCACTACACCGAACCCTCAATCGAGTGTTCTCGTCCCTCCCCGGGATTCATGACAGTTGCATATTACATAAGAGATTGAAAAATATAAGAGATTGTTTTCTAGAAGTGGCGGACAGGGAGGGATTCGAACCCTCGATACCCGTAAAGGTATGCACCCTTAGCAGGGGTGTGGTTTCAGCCACTCACCCACCTATCCGTAGTAGAGGCGTAATTATAAACAGACGGCCTTTAAATTACGCTTAAATATTTTTGAAATCACTTGATCGATTCAAGGATTTCGGCTGTGACCTTTGCGGGGTCTTCCGCTTTGTAGATCGGGCGGCCTACGACGATGAAGTCGCACTTGTTTTCCTTGGCTACCGCCGGGGTGGCGACGCGCTTTTGGTCGTCGGCACTGCTGCCCGCCGGGCGGATACCCGGGGTGAGCGTGATGAAGCTGTCGTCCGTCAGGGATTTGATCTGCAGGCTCTCGTGTACGGAGCAGACGACGCCGTCCAGACCGCAGGCGTGGGCGTCTTGGGCGAACTGCCCCGCTTTGTCCGCGATGGGCGCGCCGTAGACCGCCTGGAAGCCCGCTTCGTCGAAGCTGGTCAGGGCCGTTACGGCGAGGACCAGCGGGCGTTTGCCGCTTCCCAGCCGCTCCATGACCGTTTTCATCGCTTCACGTCCGGCACTGGCGTGGACGTTGAACATATCGATGGGGAGTGCCGCGATAGACTCGGCGGCGTCGGCCATCGTGTTGGGGATGTCGTAGAGCTTCAGGTCGAGGAAGATCTTAAAATCGGGGTTGATTTTTTTGATCGCCTCGAGGAACTCGCGGCCGTCACGGATATAGGAGCGAAGGCCCACTTTGATCCAGATATCGAAACGTTTAAGTTTTTCGACCAGGGCCAGGTTCTCCTCTTTGGAAGGGAGGTCCAGCGAGAGGCAGAGTTCCATGCTTAGTCAGCCTTCTTGATCTTGTCGAGGATGCCGTTGATAAACTTCGGCGACTCGTCGGCGCAGAGCTCTTTGGCGATATTGATTGCCTCATTCATAATGACGGGGCGGTCGGTATCGGTGTGGAGCAGTTCGTAGACGCCCAGGCGGAGGATCGCTTTTTCCACTTTGCCGATCCGGTCGTAATCCCACTCCTGAAGAAGGGATTCGATCAGGGTATCGACCTCTTCCATGTTGGCCAGGACCCCCTCAAGCAGTGCGTTCGCAAAGTCGCGTTGCTTGTTTCGGATCTTTTTCTCTTCATAGAGGCCGTCACGGTTATCGAGGGCCTGTTCGTTCCCGCTGTCGTGGGCGAAGAGGATGCTGATGACGGCGACGCGTGCGTCGGTTCGGGTTGCCACGTATCAGAGCTTTTTATAAAGGTTGAGCATCTCGATGATCGTCGTCATCGCTTCGGCACCCTTATTGCCGACTTTGCTCCCGGCACGCTCGATCGCCTGCTCGATCGTATCGGTCGTCAGTACGCCGAAAGCTACCGGTTTGCCCGCCTGGAGCGCCATGGATGCGATCCCTTTGGTCGTCTCTGCGGAGATATAGTCAAAGTGCGGTGTGGAGCCGCGGATAACGGCACCCAGGCAGCAGACGGCATCGTATTTGCCGCTGTCGAGAACTTTTTTAAGCGCCAGCGGCAGCTCGAATGCACCCGGTACCAGGATCAGGTCCAGGTTCTCTTCCTTGCCGCCGTGGCGAACAAATGAGTCTTTGGCCCCTTCGACCAGGCGGTCGGTGATGATGTGGTTAAAGCGTGCGTTGATGACGGCGACTTTTTCGCTGCCGTCCAGGTTGAGATTCCCCTCGATAAGCATAGTTATTCCCTTACGTATTAATTGATGTAATTGTACATTATTCCACATTATGCGGCAAGGGAGCGTTTTTCTCCCCGAAACTTTTCATTATCGTGTATAATTCGTTATCCTAAAGTTCACATGTGGTGCCATTGCGCACCAGATTTGAGTTTTAGTGAAAATTTTCTTTCTATTATAAGGAGTCACTATGGCTAACGTACTGATCATCGGAGCCGGGGGCGTCGGACGCGTCGTCGCGCACAAATGCGCCATGAACCGTGATACATTCACCAACATCACCCTGGCAAGCCGGACAAAAGCGAAATGCGACGAGATCGCCAAAGAGGTCGAAGAGATGGGCCGGGGCGAGATGACCACGGCCAAGGTCGACGCGGACAACGTCGTGGAGCTGACGAAACTCTTTAACGACGTCAAGCCCGACATCGTCATCAACGTCGCCCTTCCCTACCAGGACCTGACGATCATGGATGCCTGCGCATGCTACGGTGTGGACTACCTCGACACCGCCAACTACGAGCACCCCGACACGGCCAAGTTCGAGTACAAAGAGCAGTGGGCACGGGACGAGGAGTTTAAGACCGCAAACATCATGGGGCTGCTGGGCAGCGGGTTCGACCCGGGTGCGACCAACGTCTTCTGCGCCTACGCCCAGAAGCACTATTTCGACGAGATCCACACGATCGACATCCTCGACTGCAACGCCGGCGACCACGGCTACCCCTTCGCCACCAACTTCAACCCGGAGATCAACCTCCGCGAAGTCTCCGCCAAAGGGCGCTACTGGGAAGAGGGTAAATGGATCGAGACCGATCCGATGGAGATCATGCAGGTGTGGGACTACCCCGAAGTGGGCCCCAAAGACAGCTACCTCCTCTACCATGAAGAGATGGAGAGCCTGGTCAAACACATCAAAGGACTCAAGCGCATCCGCTTCTTTATGACCTTCGGCCAGAGCTACCTGACCCACATGAAGTGCCTGGAGAACGTCGGCATGCTGGGGATCGAACCCGTCGAGCACAAGGGGATGCAGATCGTCCCGATGGAGTTTCTCAAGACCCTGCTGCCTGATCCGGCAAGCCTCGGCCCGCGCACAAAAGGGAAGACCAACATCGGCATCGTCGCCGAAGGGCTCAAAGACGGCAAAAAGCGCAAGGTCTACATCTACCAGGTGAGCGACCACGAGAAGTGCTACGAGGAAGTACTGAGCCAGGGTGTCAGCTACACTACCGGCGTCCCGGCGATGATCGGCGCCAAGCTGATGCTCGAGGGCAAATGGCAGGCCAAAGGGGTCTGGAACATGGAGCAGTTCGATCCCGATCCTTTCATGGAGCAGATGAACATCCAGGGACTCCCGTGGCAGGTAAAAGAGCTTGACGCCTAATCCTCCTTACCTGAACGAGGTCCCCTCACCCTGCTACGTCTGCGAAGAGGAACTGCTGGAGAAAAACCTCCGGACCCTGGACCGCGTGCAGAAGGAGTCAGGGGCCAAGATCCTGCTGGCACTGAAAGGCTTTGCGATGTGGAGCACCTTCGACCTGGTCGGAAAGTACCTCCACGGCACGGCAGCCTCGGGACTGCACGAAGCCCTGCTCGGGCGGGAGACGATGAACAAAGAGGTGCACACCTACTCCCCTGCCTTTAAGGAAGAGGAGCTGGATGAGATCGCCCGGATATCGGACCACCTGGTCTTCAACTCCACGGGCCAGTTCACGCGCTTTGCCAAACAGGCCAAAGCGGCCAACCCCAAGATCAGCCTGGGCATCCGGGTCAATCCCGAGGTCTCCTCGGCACCCACAGATATCTACAACCCCTGCGGGCTTTACAGCCGCCTTGGGACGGTGATCACGGAGTTTGACGAAAGCGTCATCGGCGAGGGGGTAGACGGCCTCCACTTTCACGCACTATGCGAGCAGAACGTCGACGCCCTCGAAGCGGTCCTCGTCGGCTTCGAGGCAAAGTTCGGCCATATTATCGACCGGATGAAATGGATCAATTTCGGCGGCGGCCACCACATCACCCGCGCCGACTACGACGTGGACGGCCTGATCCGGGTGATCAAAGCGTTCCGCTCCCGTCACAACGACATCCCGGTCTACCTGGAGCCGGGCGAAGCGGTCGGCTGGCAGACGGGGCCGCTGGTGGCAACGGTGCTGGATGTGATCACAAACGGCATGGAACTGGCGATCCTCGACACCTCCGCCGAAGCCCACATGCCCGACACCCTGGCGATGCCCTACCGGGCGATGATCCGCAACTCAGGAGAAGCGGGGGAAAAGCAGTACACCTACCGCCTGGGCGGCAACACCTGCCTGGCCGGTGACATCATCGGGGACTACTCCTTCGACAAGCCGCTCAAACCCGGCGACCGGCTGGTCTTCGAAGATCAGATCCACTACACCTTTGTCAAAAACACGACGTTTAACGGGATCAAACTCCCGTCACTGGCGATCTACCGCAAAGGCGGCACGGTCGACGTGGTAAAAAATTTTGGGTACGAAGACTTTAAAAATAGATTATCTTGATTTTTTAATTTGACTTTAACTATACTGGGAGGAATTTTTCAAATAATCCTTCCAGGAGATTTCAATGCCCCGTCTATCCGTTTTTCTCTTTTCCACTTTTGTTTTTGCAACGCTGATTTCCGGCTGCGGTGATCAAGACAGTAATAATAACGATACACCAGAAGCGGAGGTAGCGACGCTGAAGTCGACACTAAGCCGTGAGGTCCCCGATGTCAATACGACAGACCTCGAAACATTGCGTAACGGCCTTGGCGACTTCACCTTTTCACTCTATAGGGAGATCACGCAGAGCAACGAAAACCTCTTCTTCTCCCCCTACAGTGTCAGCTCTGCCTTTACGATGCTTTATGCCGGTGCCGAAGGGGAGACCAAAAACCAGATGCGAAGCGTTCTGAATTTCCTGGATAACGACACACGCCACCACCAGGCCTTTAATGCCCTGGATACTTCGGTTTTTGACGGGGAAGGGAACCTGACCAGTGCCAACTCCCTCTGGCTTCAAAACGACTTCAGCGTACGGACAGAATATCTCGATACCTTGGCACTCAACTACGGCGCCGATATCAAAAGTGTCGATTTTGCTGCCAAGCCTGAAGCCGTACGAACAGCCCTTAACAAATGGATATCTGCAAAAACCTTCGGTCTGATTCCGAGCGCTTTTGAAGAAGGGAGCATAACGGATTCGACACGGTTCGTTTTAGTCAATACGATCTATTTCCTTGGGACATGGAGCCATACCTTTACGGAAAGTTCGACCGATACAGCCGAATTTTTTCTCAATAACGGGACGACCCAAACCGTCGATATGATGCACCAGACAAAGAACCTTCTCTATACCAAAGGCAGTGATTTCAGTGCCGTCACCCTCCGTTATGACGACGGCAAACATAAAATGGTCGTTATACTGCCCGATACCACATCGTTTGAAAATGTCGAAAACAACCTGAGCCGGGATACCCTCTCGACTATCGTTTCCCAGATGGATACCAAAGAGGTCATCCTCTCGATGCCAAAATATGAACTAAATATCGGTACTAACCTGGCTGTACCGCTTCGCGCGCTCGGAATGTCTGATGCTTTCGATCCGAATACGGCTGATTTTTCCGGCATCGTTGATGGAAGCCCCCTGTATGTAACCAACACTTTTCAAAAAGCGGTGATCAAAGTGGACGAAGAGGGAACCGAAGCAGCAGCGGCTACGGCAATTCTCGGAGGAACCACCTCCCTTCCTGAAACGTATGAACAGGTTACGATGACGATTAACCGCCCTTTTTTCTTTTTTATCATGAATAGTGATGATATTATCCTCTTCATGGGCAAGGTGGAAAACCCGGACGGATAACTCTTTTGTAACCTTTTCGAAAAAAAGAAGACAATTTTAGTCTTATTTAAGTTTTATTAGATTATATTATGAATCTAAAAGTTTTGAAGACCTCCCTCCAAAAAACTTAATTTCTATTTTTGCTTTTTATTCCGCCCGTTTGGGCGGACCTTATTCGATCCCCAGATAATCATAGACAAACTGTAAAAACTCTCCGCCTTCCTGTCTCATATTGAAATCATTCAGCACTTCCGCATAGAGGAAAAAGCCGTCGATCACCGCACAGATCGTTTTGGCTGCCCGCAGTGCGTTTTTGTTTTTGATCTCGCCGCTGGCGATCCCCTCTTGCAAAAGCCCGCTTATAAATGCCACGTACCCGTCAAACATCTTCTGGTTGTATTCACGCATCTGCGGCGTGGGGTTCCCCAGGCAGATGGCGAAGTATTCGTTAAAGATCGGCAGGATCGCTTTGAACTCATCGGGCAGGTCGGTCACATGGCCCAGCGCGACACCCAGTTTCTCCTTGACCGTCGTTGCTGTCGAAATCCGCTCGTGGACATACCGGAAAAACTCCTCGTTAAACGCATCGTAGATCTCGAAGATAATATCTTCCCGGCTTTCAAAATAGTGGTAGATCGTCCCCTTCCCGATCCCGGCATGTTCGGCGATCCGGGCGATGGATGTGTCGCGGATCCCCTCCTTTAAAAAGAGCGGGATGGTCTTTTGGGCGATGTCGCGCCGTTTGGCTTTTTGCTTCTCAGTCCGTTGCACCTGGTTACTCCTTGTTGTGAGAATTATACAAAAGTCTCGCCAATATATTGACCGCCGGTCGAATTTCTGTTATACTCAAAAAATTCGACCAGCAGTCGAAAAACAGAGGAGGCGTGTATGGATCGGTTTGTTTTCTGGCAGCGCTGGCTTTTTGGCGTCGGGCTTTATCTCGCTTTTTTCGGTGTTGTTCTGGCTCTCTTCCCCCACTCATCCCTGATCGACTGGGCTTTTAACGACCATATCAATCCCCTCTTCGGCCTCACCCAAGAAGGGCTGCGCTTCCAGGCGTGGGCGTACGGGGTGCTGGGGGCGACAATGGGCGGATGGGGTGTGATGATCGCCTTTATGGCCCATATCCCTTTTAAGAAAAAGGAGCCCTGGGCACAGCGGGCCCTGCTGATCTCCCTGACGTTCTGGTTTATTTTGGATCAACTTATTTCTGGCTATCATGGAGTTATCTTTAATGTGGCGTTTAATACGCTCCTTTACGGCGTGTTGATCCTTCCGCTCGTGATGACACGGAAATCTTTTCAGACAAAAGGCCGACAATGAAACAGCTTCTTATCCTCGCACTCTTTTTCACTTCCCTGATCGCCGACGACGCCGAAGCGATCGTCAAACGGATGGACGACCTGATGCGCGGCAAGACCAGCTACTCCAAGATGACGATGACCGTCGTGACCAAACGGGCCGAGCGCAAGATGGGCATGGAGGGCTGGAGCGAAGGGACGGAGAAGAGCTTTATCAAGATCCTCTACCCCAAAAAAGATTACGGCATCACCTTTTTAAAGATCGACGACGCCATGTGGCAGTACGTCCCCAAGATCGAAAAGACGATCAAGATCCCGCCCTCCATGATGCTCCAAAGCTGGATGGGAAGCGACTTTACCAATGACGACATGGTCAAGGAGAGCTCCATCGTCAAGGATTACGACAAAAAGATCCTCTCCCAGGACAAGGAGAGCTGGACCATCGAGATGATCCCCCGTCCCGACGCAGCGGTCGTGTGGGGCAAGATCATCATGAAGGTGAGCAAGCAGTACGAGATGCCCCTGAAAGTCGACTACTACGACGAGGACGATGTACTTGAGCGCGAACTCTTCTATAAGGATTTCCGCAAACTCAAAGACCGCCACTATCCTTTCCTCTGGAGCATGTTCCCCAAAAGCGAGGAGAAACAGGGACACGAGACCCGGATCGAGGTGGAGGCGATGGAGTTCGACATCCCCGTCAAGAGCACGATGTTCACCAAACGTGCCCTCAAAAAATACTCCCGTTAAGGCGAAACGATGCTGCTCTCCATTGCCTGGCGCAACGTCATCCGGGCCAGACGCCGGACCGTCGTCACCATTTTGCTCAGCGGTATCACCACGCTCTTTTTTATCTTTTACGTCGGCCTTAAAGACGGCGCCTATGCCAAGTTCCAGCAGGATGCCATCGAGTTTTACCCTGGCTACATCCAGATCACCGGACCGGGATACCGGGATACGGCCGATTACGACAACATCATCCATGACCTCTCCCCGCTGAAAACGGCCCTGAAAAAAGAGGAGCGCATCGCACTCTTTGCCACACGGTTCGAGGGCTTCGGGCTTTTTGCCAGCGATACCAACGCCATCGGGGGGATGCTTGCCGCCGTCGAACCGGAAAAGGAGCCGAAGGTGTCGCGTATCCACAGGTCCCTGGTCAGCGGCGAATACCTGAGTACCGCTGACACCAACGAGATCATCATCGGCGACAAACTGGCCCAGAGGCTCGAGGTCAAGCTGGGCGATACCCTGAGCATCATCGGTTCGGCTACCGACTACTCCTTTGCCGCGGACAACCTGGTGGTCAAAGGGATCTTCCACACGGGAAGCCACGAACTGGACGCCTCCGCGGCCCTGATCAACAAGAGCTACTTCGACACAGTCTTTGCCAGTACCGACATGGCGACCCACGTGGTAGTACTCCCCAACGATCCGCTCGATTCACTGGCCCTCTCCCGGTCGCTGCAGCAAAAGCTTGGGCCTGATTACGAAGTGGTCGACTGGCACACCTACCTCTCGGGCCTCATCGAATCCCTTGAGTATGATGCCATCAGCGACGGGATCACGATGTCGCTTTTCCTGGTGATCATCCTCTTTGTCATCATGATCTACGCGCTGCTGACGATCTACGCCCGTATCAAGGAGATCGGGATCATGCGTGCCATCGGCACCACCCCGATGCAGGTCTTTACGATCCTGATGCTGGAGACGGTGATCCTGGCGGGATTCAGTGTGATCCTCGGAGGGATCGGGGGCGGCTGGCTGATCTATCATTTCGAACTCAACCCCATCGTGATGACGGGGATGGAGGAGGCCTACGGGCAGTTCGGGATCATCGATGCGGTCCTTCCCTCACGTTTCTCGCTTGAGACGGTTTTCGAATCGATGGGCATCATGCTGCTGTTAAACATGCTGACGGTCCTCTACCCGATCTGGCGGGTCAACCGTTTTAACCCGATCGATGCGATCAGACACTTATAAAGGCAAACTATGAACATGACACTCAAGATGGCCTACCTCAATATGTGGCGGCGCAAATCCCGCTCGCTGGTGGTGATGCTGATGGTAGCGGTAAGCATTACCGGCCTGCTGCTCATGCAGGGGATCTATGACGGGATGATCGACCAGATGGTCGACAACTCCATCCGCAGCGACTCGGGCCAGATCAGCATCTACGGCAAGGGCCACCGCCTCTCCAAATCGCTCAAAGACAGTATCGGGGATTTCCAGGAAATCGAGAGCTACCTCGAAACGAAGCCGGAGATAAAAAGCTTTATCACCCGTATCCGCCACGAAGGGCTGGTCGCCACGGCCCGCCACTCCCAGGGGGCCGTTTTCGTGGGCACGCGGCTGGATGACGAACAGCGCCATGCCAACCTCTCCAAATACCTGATCGACGGGAAATACGATTTCGGGAAACGGGGCCGCGGAGCGATCATCGGAAGCGAACTGGCGGACAAACTCAAGGTGAAGATCGGCAAGAAGATCATCATCACCGCCCAAAACCGCAACAACGAACTGGCCTCCCTGGCCCTTCGCGTCAGGGGGATCGTCAAAACCGGGGACATGAACCTTGACAAGATGGCGGTACTGCTCGATTACGACAAGCTGAAAACGATGCTGGCCCTGAACGGCCAGGCGACCCAGATATCGATCAACCTGCAGGATAAAAAAAAGGTCGATGCCTTTACCCAGACCCTGCAAAATGAGCTGGCCGGCAAGAAGGTCGAGGTCTACTCATGGAAACAGCTCTTTCCGCTGTGGGACCAGATGGATGAGATCATGATGGCCTTTAACGCCTTTAGCTACGGGCTGGTCTTTATCGTCGCTTCCATCGGGATCTTCGGGGTGATCCTGGTCTCGGTGCTGGAGCGGGTACGGGAGTTCGGGATCATGCTGGCGATCGGGAGCTCGTTCGGCTCCATCCGCAAACTGATCATCC
Source organism: Campylobacterales bacterium (assembly GCA_050297855.1). GTDB lineage: Bacteria > Campylobacterota > Campylobacteria > Campylobacterales > SZUA-545 > SZUA-545. The sequence continues at coordinate 75,463 of JBNKTC010000010.1, read as the reverse complement.
TCGAATCGATGCTGCTGGGGCTTTTCGGCCTGGCGGTTGGAATGATCCTGGGGGGCTTCGGGCTGGCCTACCTGAGCGTTTACGGCATCGACCTCTCCGCATACTCCGAAGGGCTGGCGCTCTGGGGGGTCAACACGACGATGTACGCCACCATCAAGGTGACCTACTTCTTCCAGGCCTTTATCTCGGTCTTTTTGGCCACCTTCTTCGCGGCACTGTGGCCGATAAGAATTCTAAAAAAACTTCACCCGATCGAAGCGATCAATCAATAGGAGCCAATGATGACATTTTTACACCTGCACGGAATCGAAAAAATCTACGGAAAAGAGAAGGGGATCAAGACGACCGCTCTGCACGAGATCGACATGGATATCGAAAAGGGGGAGTTTATCGTCGTCTCCGGCCCCTCCGGCTCGGGGAAATCGACGCTGCTTAATATCATCGGCGGGCTGGATGCACCCAGTGCCGGGGAGGTGATCCTGGACGATGTGAAGCTGACCGGGCTCAGCGAGTACGAACTCTCCAAAGAACGGCTTAACAACATCGGGTTCGTCTTCCAGGCCTACAACCTCATCCCGGTCCTGACGGCCAAGGAGAACATCGAATACATCATGACACTCCAGGGGTGGGATAAAAAAGAGCGCGAAGCCCGCGTCCACGAAGTGGCCAAGGAGCTGGGCATCGACGACCTGCTGGACAAACGACCCGACCAGCTCTCCGGCGGCCAGCAGCAGCGTGTCGCCGTCGCCCGGGCGGTCGCCAGCAAACCGGGACTGATCCTGGCCGACGAACCCACCGCCAACCTCGACTCCAAGAATGCCGCCGACCTGATGGAGCTGATGCGCAAGATGAATGAAGTCGAGGATGTCACGATCATCTTCTCCTCCCACGACCCGATGGTCATCGCCAAAGCCAAGCGCTCCATCGTCCTTAAAGACGGCCACATCATCGAAAACCGCCTGAACGGCAAGTGACCCGGTGATGCTGCTGCAGATCGCATGGCGAAATGTGCTGAGAGCACGGCGCCGTACCTATATCACGCTCACGCTGAGCACCATCAGTACCGCCTTTTTTATCTTCTATGTGGCGATGATGGACGGGTCGTACGCCAAGATATTCAAAGACTCCGTGGAGATATATCCGGGATATATCCAGGTCACGGGAAAAGAGTACCGCGACGATCCCGGGTATGAACACCTCATCTTCGATACGGCCAGGGTAGAAGAGGCGATCGGAAAGACTCCGGGTATTTCGCTCTATGCCGAACGCTTCGAAGGGTTTGCCCTCTATGCCAGTGATGAAAACTCCATCGGCGGCATGTTCGCCGGGATCGATCCCGAAAAAGAGAAGCGGCTCTCCCGTGTCTACCGGGCGATGAAAGAGGGTGAATACCTCGCCCCGGATGATACCAATCGGCTTCTGATCGGCTCCGACTTCGCCAAGCGCCTGGGTGTAGGCGTCGGTGACAAGGTCAGCATCATCACCAACGCCACCGACTACTCCTTCGCTGCGGACAACCTGATCGTCAAGGGGATCTTCCAGACCCATCTCCACGACTTTGACGCCTCGGCCGCTTTTGTCACGAAACGCTACTTCGACTCCATCATGCTGAGCAGTAATATGGCGACCCATATCGTCATCCTTCCCGATGATCCGGCGCAATCCCGGCAGATCGCCGGGGAACTTCGGCAAAAACTCTCATCCGGCGACTACGAGGTGCAGGACTGGCACCAGTATATGAAAGAGATCATCGAGGCGATGGAGTTCGACCGTTTTAACGGGGTCATCATGATGTGGCTCTTCCTCGTCATCATCCTCTTTGTCATCATGATCTACGCCCTCCTGACGATCTTTGCCCGGACCAAGGAGATCGGGATCATGCGCGCCATCGGCACCACCCCGATGGAGATCTTTTTCATCTTGATGCTGGAGACTCTGATCCTGGGCCTTATCAGCGTGGTGCTGGGCGGTATCATCGGCGGGTATCTTGCCTACTACTTCGAGCTTAACCCGATCCAGATGGAAAGTTTCGAGGAGGCGTACCGCCAGTACGGCATCGTTGAGGCGGTGCTGCCCACCGATTTCAGCTGGGGCGTTGTCTTTAAAGGGATGGGGTACATGCTGGTACTCAACCTCCTCTGCGCTCTCTACCCGGTCTGGCGGGTCAACCGCTTTAAACCCGTGGACGCCATAAGGCATATCTGATGCGAAGCGTGCTCCTTTTTGTGACCCTGACGGCATCCCTTTTTGCCCTGGAGAGTGAATGGCGGTTTGAAAACACCAACTTCCTCTACCACTCCAAAGGGGTCTTAGACGGTGACCCCTACACCTACGACTACAACCGTTTCCGGGTTACGGGAGACCTCTATGCAGGAGATTTCAGTTTCAAGATGATCGCGGACAACGAGACTTTCATCGGACCGGGCTACCTTGATACGGCGGAGTACGGCTACATCAAGGAGTACGACGCCGACGTCCCCTTCGACACCCGCACCGATCCCGCCACCCGTGAAGAAGCGGCGGACCGACTCAAGCTCTACCGCTTTTACGGCGAATACATCAAAGAGCGCCACTACATCACCGTCGGCCTCATGCGGGCGGCGTTCGGGGTCGGGCGGATCTGGACCCCGGTGGACTTCTTTAACCCCCTCAACAGCCTCAGCGTCGAGACGGACGAGCGGGAGGGCGTCTACGGGGCGATGTACGAATACGCCCTCTCGGACCTCTCGGTGGTCCAGTTCGTCGTGGCGGAGAACCGTGACGAGACGACCAAAAAGGCGGTACGCCTCAAAGGATACCTGGAGTTTGCCGACGTGGCCCTGCTGGGATACGACAGCGAAACGATGCAGTTTGCAGGATACGAGCTGGACGCCAAGGTGGGCGAGACCGATTTCGCGTTCCGCAGCGAGGGGGGAAGCTACACCGACAAAGTGCTGGATACCACCTATACCAAGTATATCCTCGGGGCCGACTACGGCTTTGAAAACTCCCTGACCATCCTGGTGGAGTACCTCTACAACGGTCTCAAGGCCGACCCCCTTGCGGGTCTTGACGTCAACAGCCATCTGGAGCACAATTACCTGGGCAGTGTCGTGGGATACCAGCCGAGCCCGCTCTGGGTCTTTAACTTCACGGCCATCCGCAACCTGGATGACGACAGCTTCTTCCTTTCCCCCAATGCCGTCTACAGCCTCAGCGACGAAGCGGACCTGACCGTCGGCATGACGGCGTTTGGCGGGGAGGAGACAAGCGAGTTCGGTGCCTACCCCGATACCTACTACCTGCGCTGGTATCACCACTTCTGATGCGCTGCCTTCTGTGTGAAAAACTCTCCTTCAAAGTGATCTGCAAGGAGTGCATTCACACCCGCCTCTCCCCGGAAATCCGCCGCCGTTCCCTCGCCTGCGGCCTGGAGGTGATCAGCTTCTACTCCTTTGACGCCATCGATTTTCTCCTCAAATCCAAATACGACACCATCGGTTCCAAGATCTATACGATCCTGGCGGATGCATCCTTCAAACCCTTTGCCAGGAACTTCGACCACCCGGAAAAGATCCGGGCCGCCGGCATCGACGACCGGGTCGACAAGGGATACGCCCATACCGCCATCCTCGCCCGTGCCCTAAAAAGCAAAACGATCCGTCCCCTCTACGGCAAACTCCTTGCCGAAAACAGAATACAGTATGCGGGGAAGAGCCTCGGCTTCCGGCTCGAAAACCCCAAAGGGTTCCGTTACCGGGGCCCCGGAGAAGATGATATGATCCTGGTGGACGATCTTATAACGACAGGAACCACGCTCTGCGAGGCAAAGGCGGCTGTTGAAGCAGCCGGGGCGAGCGTACTTTTTGCCCTCACACTGGCGGATGCAAAAGAGTCAAAATAATAGTTTCTCTTGACATAAGTTAGATATCTAACTATAATAGCCCCATGAGAAAAAATAACCTGGTCGCCCTTGTCAGCAGACTCTCTGAAACTGCCAACCGTTTTATTGTCAAGGAGCTTGAAAAGCATGGGATCGAAGGGATCGTCCCCTCCCACGGCGATATCCTGGCCCTTCTTTTTGACGGAAACTGCCTGACGATGCAGGAGATCGCCGCACGGATCCACCGGACCAAACCCACAGTGACCGTTCTTGTCAACAAACTGGTGGAACTGGGATATGTCACGAAGGAAAAATCCGAAACCGACAGCCGCGTCACGCATATTACCCTGACCGAAAAAGGCGAATCCCTGAGACCGGCTTTCGAAACCATCTCCGACACCCTTAATGCACGCGTCTACCAGGGGCTCTCCGACGACGAGGCCGAAAAACTCGAACAGACCATCGACGCGATCCGCTCCCGGTTCGAGTAACGTTTTTTTTCTCTAAATAGTTAGATATCTAATTAAAGGAGCTATCATGCAATCCATTATCGATTTCCTTAAGACCAACAGCGCCGGTTTCCTCGCCACCGTAGAGGAGGGTGAACCGAAAGTGCGCCCGTTCCAGTTTATGATGGAAGAGAGCGGCAGGCTCTACTTCTGCACCAACAACAACAAAGAGGTCTACCGTCAACTGCGCATCGATCCGCACATGGAGTTCTCCAGTGCATCGCCGGAGTTTGCCTGGGTCAGGGTCACCGGCGAAGCGGAATTTACGGATGACCTGGCGATTAAAACCAAGGTACTGGAGAGCCACCATTTGGTCAAGATGATCTACCAGGATGCCGCCAACCCGATCTTCGAGGTCTTCTTCATTAAAAACGCATCGGCTGTACTGGACGATTTTTCGGATAACCCGCCCGCTACCGCAACCTTTTAACGCTATCGCGGCCGCACTCCCCGGCCGCAACACTTCTCCCATACGTCTCTAACTCCCAGCGTGCTACAATCATCCAAAAACGTTTCAAAGGCTCTGCCATGCTGATCGACTATGCCGACATCGACACCACCACCCGCTACAAGCTCATGAGTCAGACCGTCACGCCCCGACCTATCGCCTGGATCGTTACAGAGGATGGGGGGATCGTCAATATCGCCCCCTTCAGCTACTACACGCCCCTCTCGTCCGAACCGCCCGTCGTGGTCGTCTCCATCGGCCACAAAAAAGACGGAACGCCCAAAGATACGTTGGCCAATATCCTTACCACCCAAAAATGCACCATCTGTACGGTCAGCAAAGCCCATCTGGTCAAGATGCACATCTCCGGAAGCGAACTGGAAAAGGGGATCAGCGAAGCGGAAAAATTCGATATTCCCACGGTCGACGGGGCGGAAGGATATCCCCCGATGATCGAAGGGGCCGATGCAGCGCTTTTTTGTGACTTCTACCAGACGATCGACCTCCCCGGAAGCCGGACGATCCCCGTCATCCTGGAGATAAAAGAGCAGTTTGTCAAAGAGGGGCTCAGTGACGCACGGCTGGGCTTTACGCTCAAAAACATCGGGCGTGTCGGGCGCGGCTACCACCACACCGACGACGACCTGACACAGCTGTAGGAAGCGTCATGAAAAAAGCGATTGCCATTCTTTCCTCCGAGGCCAAAGGAGCCGAAGCGGTTATCAAGTCGATGTTCATGGAGGAGGTGGATATCCTGGAAGAGGAGGTCTTCCTCGAATCGAGCAGGGAGGCGATCCGTGAACACGAACGGATCATCGTCTCGGGCAATCTCACCCTGCTCAAAGCGTGTATCGAAGCGTGTATCGCCGAGAATAAGCCCGTCGCTTTTCTCCCGCTGCCGGGGCAGCATTACCTCAGCCGCACCTTTAGGATCCCCACGGACCCCGAGGCGGCGATCCGCCAGGCCCTGGAGGGGGAGCTTCACACCGTCGATACCCTGCGCTGCAACGGGGAGCTGGTCTTAAACTCCGTCGTCGTCGCCGACGTCCCGGTGCTCTCCAAAAGCATCTACGAAAAGGAGCTCGGTTTCTTCGAACGGCTGAAGCTCTTTTTCCGTGAGATCCGGGGGATCACCCTCCACCCGTTTACCCTTACGACCGCCAAGGAGCAGGAGGTCAAGACCGCAGCCTCGGGTGTATATGTCTTCGAGCACGATAACAAAACGGTCTCCAAAAACCTCCTGAACGAACCGCTCACCACCGTCGACGGCAAGGTCTTCGCCGTCCTCGTCGCCCCCCGGTCGATCCTGGACTACCTCGGTTTCCTGGGCCGGATCACCCTCTCCAAGACCAAAAGTTTTACCAAACTCCCGGGCTCCATCGGGTATGTGAAAAGCTCCGACATTACGATCACCAGTGAGCGCCCCTACCCGGTCCTCGTAGACCGGGAGACGACGATCGAGACCCCGGTAACGCTCCATGTGGATAAAGAGGTGCTTTCGGTCGTCGCAGGGGAGGGATTTGCCGAAGAGAACCCTTCCGACGGGAGCGACAAAGAGAGCATCAAGGTTGAAAACCTGCCCCTTGAAAAGGAGCGTCTGGAGATGGTCGAACGGCCGCTGCCCTTCTTCTCCAACGCCTCCGAAGAGCGCTACAAAAATCTCTTCCTCTCCCTGCGCGACGAGGCCAACCCCACACCCCAGTACCTGACGCTCATGGTCCTGAGTACCCTGCTGGCGACCCTGGGGATCTTCCTCGACAGCGCCTCGGTCGTCATCGGCGCCATGATCCTGGCACCGCTTATGGCCCCGATGGTCTCCTTCTCCATGGGGGTACTGCGCAAAGACAGTCCCCTCTTTTACCGCTCCATGGGGACCATTGCCATCGGCATCGCCCTCGCCCTGGGCGCATCGGCCCTGATGACTTCCCTGATGCCCTTTGAGACCTGGACAAGCGAACTGACCGGACGGCTCCGGCCGTCGCTTCTGGACCTGATGGTGGCCGTCATCTCAGGAGTAGCCGCCGCCTTTGCCAAAGCCGACAGCAAGGTCTCCCAGAGCCTCGCCGGGGTCGCCATCGCCGTCGCCCTCGTCCCGCCCCTCTCGGTCGTGGGGATCGGACTGGGATGGATGGACGGCTACATCGTTCTGAACGCCCTGCTCCTTTTTGTGACCAACCTCGTCGGCATCGTCCTGGCGGCATCACTCACCTTTTTGGTCCTGGGCTACTCGACGGGGGTCAAGGGAAAACGGAGCTTCTGGGCGCTGGGAGTCTCCATGCTGCTCATCGCCATCCCGCTCTACCTCTCCTTCGGCAAGATGACCGACTATGCCAATATCCGCCAGGCCCTTAACGATACCCCCTTTACCCTCGGGTGCGGCACGGTTACCGTAAGTAACGTCGAACTCCTGGGGAACGGGGAGGCGTATAGGATCCGCTGCGATCTCCTGAGCCGAAACGCCCCGAGTGAGACGGATATGACACAGCTTAAACAGGCCGTCGAATCCCTTTTAAACCATGCCGTTACCCTGGAGAGCCGCCTGATCCGGGTTTATTAGCGATATGCTAGGATAAGCAACAAAAACAGGAGTTAACGGATGAACAGAGGACATTTCAGCAAGATCGGATTTATCCTTGCCTCCGCGGGGTCCGCGGTGGGGCTGGGAAATATCTGGAAGTTTCCCTACATCGCCGGGGATAACGGCGGGGGGGCTTTTGTCCTTGTCTACCTCATCACCGTTTTGCTGGTGGGACTACCGCTGCTGATCGCGGAGATCACCCTGGGGAACATGGCCCAGAAAGAGCCCGTCAGCGCTTTTGAGCACCTCGCCCCCAATGCCAAGAAGTACTGGCGTTTCAGCGGGTTTGCCTTTTTGGGCAGCTTTTTTATCCTCACTTTCTACTCCGTCGTCATCGGCTGGCTCTTTTACTATATCTACCTGACCCTGACCGCCCTGCCTGCCACGCCGGAAGCGGCCGAAGCCCTCTTTATGTCGATGCTGACGACCGATATCCAGACCCAGCTGCTTTTCCATACCCTCAGCATGGTCATCGTCGCCTCCATCGTCTCCAGGGGGATCAAGGGCGGGATCGAAAAGGCCAACAGCTACCTGATGCCGATCCTTATGGGGATCATCCTGGTGATGTTCTTCTATGCCCTCAGTTTTGACACCTTCGGCAAGGCGTTTGCCTTTATGTTCGAACCCGACTTCGCCAAACTGACCCCCACCTCCATCCTGATCGCCGTCGGGCACGCCTTTTTCACCCTCTCCATCGGGATGGCGGTGATCATGACCTACGCCTCCTTCTCCGACAAGCAGACCCGCATCCTCGGCTCGTCGGTCTGGATCTTGGTGATCGATACGGCCATCGCCCTCTTTGCGGGGCTCATGATGTTTACGTTTATGCTCGGGTTCGGGATGGACCCGGGCAAAGGACCGGGGCTGGTCTTTATCTCCATGCCGGCGGTCTTTTATCAGATGGGGGTGATCGGCAACATCTTCGCGGTCCTCTTCTTCATCGCCCTGGCCTTTGCAGGGCTCACCTCGGCCATCTCCATGCTCGAACCGGCCGTCGCCTACCTGCAGCAGCGCAAGAAGGTGGGCCGCACCAAGGCCACCTGGTACTCCGCCGGGGTGATCTGGCTGATCGGGATCTTTGCACTCCTCTCCAATATCAAAGGGTTCGAGTGGCTTGCCATCGGCGGCAAAGGGCTGTTCGACTCGATCGATTTTGTCACCGCGGCGGTCATGCTCCCCCTCGGCGGTCTGGGCACCGCCCTCTTTATCGGTTTTGTCATGGACAAAAACCATACAGAGATGTTTTTAGAACACCACGGGTTTGGGAAAATGCTCTTTAAAGGGTGGTTTTACACGGTGAAGTATGTCGTACCTGTAGGGGTGGTCGTCGTGATGCTCAACTCGATGGGCGTCTTCTAGGCGTAGAGTCCGCCTCCGTCCTTTTTTCCGTTTCCTTCCCCGGGTTCCTTCTCCTCTTTGGGCTGGAAAAGGGTGCAGTGCATTCCCGAGGACTGGTAGACCGCGATGCTCGGGGTGAGTTTGGATTTAAACCCGTAGACGCGGCAGCCGTAGGGGGCGTTGGCGTCAAAGGTGATGTAGTAGTGCCGGCAGTCGCGGCAGTTAACTTTTGGCATGGATGATCTTTTTGAGCGAATTGATCACCACCGCTAACGCTGTAAACTGATCCGTAGGATTGGCCTTAAGGTTTTTAAGATCCTGCAGATAGATCGTATAGTGATCTTCGTTGATCGCTACAAAGGCTTTATACGCCTCCTCGATACTCTCATTCGCCCGTTTGAAATTCATAATCTTCTCGATAATATGGAAAATTGTATCAAACGCATCCTTCTCCAGCTCGTATTTAAGCCGCTCCTCCCACTCGTTCTCCGCATGGATCTCCTTGATCGTGTCGGTGATATAGAAGATATCCAGGTCCGTCGTAGCGGTAAAAAAGAGGTTGGCCACATGGACGAAATCCTGGTGCGTCGTCTCTTTGACGCTGATAATAGTCAGCGCGAGCTGGATGTAGTCCTGCAGTGAGAAGAAGCGGTTGAGCTTCTCGTTGTCATCGACGATCTTCTTGACATACTTGGGATCGACGTTTTCGACGAACTTGGAGAGGGCCGCACGGTACTCCGCACCCCGGTCCTTGAGAGCGATCTTGTACTCACCGTGCTCCAGGAACCAGTCGATGGAGAAGTTGATCGTGTAGTCCAGGTCCAACAGCAGTTCGTACTGTTTTTTGGCCGGGATCGTATAGTCCTGGCGGAAAAGCTCGAAACGGACATCGTTGGCGGAGTAGAGGTTGTTCACCATCAAAAACGCTTTGATCTTAAGCAGGAACTGCTCTTCACCAAGCTCCGCCGCGTCATGGATAAAGCTTGCCCCCTGGGCATTGATGATCTTGTTGGCGATATAGTTGGCGATGATCTCCCGGCGCAGGGGATGATCGGCCACTTCGCTTTTATAGATCGTGCTGAAGGTCTTGGGGAAGTACTGGAAGACGTAGTGCTGGGCAAAGTTGGAGTCGACGAACTCGGGGTGGTGCTTGAGGAAGCTCTCGATATAGATCTTGGCGTAGGAGAGCATGATCGAGAGGATCGGCCGGAAGATCGCCCCGTTTTTACCCACAACTGAACCAAAGTCCTCGTTGGACGGGATCTCGAAATTGGCCCGCTCGAAGTTCTCCACCTTGTCCTCCAGGACATTGACCGTCTTCTTGAACTTCTTAAGGTCTTCCCGGCTCCGGATCTCGTCCAGGCTGATGGCCAGTGCCTGGAAATAGTTTGTCCAGAGCACCGTGTTCTCTACGTTGGGGATCATGCTGTTAAGCAGTTCGATCCGGTCGGCCTCCTTGATCACCCCTTTGGATACCAGGGAGTTGAGGATGATCTTGAGGTTGACCTCGATGTCGGAGGTATTGACCCCGGCGGAGTTGTCGATGGCGTCCATATTGATCCGTCCGCCGTTTTTGGCGTACTCCAGCCGCGCTTTTTGCGTAAAGCCGAGGTTCCCACCCTCGCAGACACAGTAGGCGCGGATATCCTTGGCATCGACCCGGACGTTCTCGTTGGGTTTGTCGCCGATCTCGCTGTTACTCTCACTTGTGGCCTTGACGTAGGTCCCCACCCCGCCGTTAAAGAGCATGTCCACTTTGGCGCAGAGGATCGTACGGACCAGTTCCGGCCCGGCCATGACATCTTTTTTGATCCCGAAGAGTTTTTTGATCTCGGGTGTGAGCGTGATCGCCTTGTCGCTTTTGTTAAAGATCCCTCCCCCTTTGGAGATAAGCGTCGTATCGTAGTGGGACCACCCTTTCCCTTCGTTAAAGAGACGGCGGCGCTCTTTATAGCTTGTGACGATATCGGGTTCGGGATCGATAAATATCTCCCGGCTTCCGATCCCGGCGATCAGCTTGAACTGGGAACTGAGCAGGATCCCGTTACCGAAGACGTCCCCGCTGGGGCTCCCGATCCCCACGACCGTGATCGGCTCTTCGTAGAAGTTTTTCCCCTGCTCGATAAAAAAGCGCTCGGTGGATTTGATGGAGCCTTTAGCCGTGATCCCCATCTCTTTGTGGTTGTATCCCTTGGAGCCGCCGCTGGCGAAGGCGTCACCCAGCCAGAAGCCTCGGGATTCGCTGATGGCATTGGCCGTATCGCTCATGGCCGCCGTCCCCTTGTCGGCTGCCACGACGAAGTAGGTATCGTCCCCGTCGTAGGCGACGATGTTCTCGTTGCGCACCACCTTGTTGCCGACACGGTTGTCCACCAGGTCCAGAAGGGAGTTCATATAGGTCTCGTAGACCGCCTTGAACTCCTCTTTTGTCGGGTTCTCCTTGTTAATGACAAACCCGCCCTTGGCCCCGCTCGGGATGATGACGGCGTTTTTGCTCCGCTGAGCTTTCATCAGCGCTTTGACCTCGTTGCGGTAATCGTCGTAGCGGTCGCTGTAGCGGATACCGCCCCGGCTGACCAGGTTTCGCCGCAGGTGCAGCCCGGCAAAATCGGGATGGTAGACAAAAGCTTCGATCTTGGGCTGAAGTCCCTTAAGTTCACCGGATAGCTTTGTCACATCGACCTTGAAGGCGATCTGTTCGTATCCGAAATAGTAGTTGGTCCGCGTCATGGCCTGAAGAATATGGAAAAAGATCCGCAGTACCCGGTCCTCACTGATATTCTCTACCTTGTGCAGCATTTCGGAAATCGTTTTATCCAGCTCCTTCAGCTTCGCTTCACGCCCCTTGACTCCCGGGTTGAACTTGACATCGAAATAGTCCCGGAAAAGGGGGATAAATCCGCTGTGCTTGACCAGTGTCTTGGCGATAAACTGCTCGCTTAAAACGGTGATAAGCTGATCTTCGTAGGCCGCGATCGCCTTGATCAGGCGTATCTCCCGTTTGGAGATGTTGGCCAGGTAGGCCAGGGCGTTAAGGGGTGAATTGCTCATCTTCCCGATGATCGCCCCGGCGATCACTTCGGAGAGGTTCTCCTTGGATTTGCGCCACTCCTCCTCATCCAGGCAAGCGATCAGGTATTTGCGGAGGTAGATCGTCTCATCTTTGAAGATCGCCTTGGAAGCGACTTCACTGTCGATACAGAGCCCCAGGTTCTCCAGGATCGGCATATTGTCCGAAAGGGTCTTATGCTCCTTGGTATAGACGACGATCTCGTTGCTTCTGCCCGGATCACGGGTATCGTAGACCTGAACGCAGATCCCCTCCTCCTCGATCGTCTTGAGGCTTTTGGCGTCAAAGTCGAAATCCTTTTCGCTCATCGTGCTGCATATTGATTCAATTCTCATATCTTGTTTCATAAAATCGTGCTCTTTCCCTTGGTGTCTAATTAAATTCTAACCCAATTTTTCTATGATTCGTCTCAATAACCTGTATAATATCATTTTCCGAATCTTTAACAAGGAGATCAATCATGGAACAAGCAAAAACAATATTCCTACTCACACTACTAACCATTCTTTTTATCTGGATCGGCGGGCTGCTGGGCGGCCAGAGCGGGATGCTCATCGCCCTGGTCATGGCGGGTGCCATGAACTTCTACAGCTACTTCTACTCGGACAAGATGGTCCTCTCCCACTACAACGCCGTAGAAGTCGACGAAAGCAGTGCCCCGGGCCTGCTGCGCATCGTCCACCGCCTCAGCTCCCGTGCGGGGGTCCCGATGCCAAGGGTCTATATCGTCCCCGATACCGTCCCCAACGCGTTTGCTACCGGGCGTAACCCCGAGCATGCCGCAATCGCCGTCACTGAAGGACTGATGGACCTGCTGGATGAGGAGGAGATCGAAGCGGTCCTTGCCCATGAGCTGAGTCACGTCAAGCACTACGATATCCTGGTGGGGACCGTGGCGGCTACGGTCGCCGGGGCGATCTCCGTTATCGCCAATATCCTGCAGTTTAGTGCCATGTTCGGCGGCGGGGGAAACAACCGTCCTCACCCGATCCTGATGCTGGCACTCTCGATCATCATGCCCATCGCGGCGATGATGGTCCAGATGGCGGTCTCCAGAAGCCGGGAGTATATGGCCGATGAAGGGGCTGCGCGCCTGACCGGTCATCCCGAATGGCTCCAGACAGCACTCTCCAAACTGGAGAACTACAACAAACGCGGGCTCATGCACGAAGCCAACCAGCAGACGGCCCACATGTTTATCATCAACCCCTTTACGGGAAAAGATGTACAGTTTGCCAACCTCTTCCGTACCCACCCGACGACACAGGAACGGATCGAACGCCTGGAGGGGCTTAAACGGGGGCTCTACTAAGCCCTAGAAAAGTTCCATATCCCCGCCGTCGCTCTCGGTCCCGTCGATCCGTTCGCACACCATCTTGATGTCGTTTAGTAGAGAGCTGTCGTACATATTGGGGTTGGCCACCCCTTCGATGAGGACCTCGTTTTTCCATTTTGTCAGGACAAAGATAAAGCTCTCCAGGTAGATACTGATCTTTTTAAAAAGCAGGTCGTTCTCCTGGTCGATACCCTTCAGGCCGGTTACGAGGTCCCGGATGCCGACGGAGAGTTCCATAAAGATCGGATAGCCGTAGAGCAGGGAGCTCATCTTCTCCAGCCGCTGGGTGATCGTCTCGATGTATTCCATCTCGAAACGGTCGCTCAGCACCATCATCGAGATGGCCGAATCCACCTCCTCCTCCAGATCACTCAGCTCCTCGATATCCGAGGGCATGATATATTCCATATAGTTCTCTTCACGGGCCGGTTTTACTTCTTGCTTTACCGTTTTCTCTTCTGTTTTCTCCGCCCTTTTCAGTACGGTCTTGCTGATGATCTTGTGCTTGAATATCTTATTGAGTTTTTCCAGTTCGCGGTTTTTTTCCATCAGTTCGATCGTATTGTGCTCCAGAAGATCCGAGTACTCTTTCAACAGACGCCGGTCGCTGACCGCCTTGACGGCACGGTAGATCCCCTTGAGGAACTTCTCCACTTCCAGGGGCTTGAGGATAAACTGTTCGATCCCCGCATCGATCAGGTTCATCAGGTGTTCCGATTCGTCGTGGGCGGAGGTGATCAGGATATACTGCTCGGGGTCGTCCATCTTGATCGCCCGGCTCATTGTGATCCCGTCCATTTTGGGCATATTGATATCGCTGATCACCAGATCGTGTTTATGTTTGCGGTAGAGGGAGAGCCCCTCTTCACCGTCCTTGGCTGCATCGACGCTGTTAAAAAACTTTGTCAGCAACAGCATCGTATTATCCCGAAGCTCCAGGTCGTCTTCGACATACAAAACCTTGACATCTTCCGCCATCTCCTTAATCACTTTTGCATTTATCATCACGCGCTCCTATTCCTTTTTTTCAATCGGCAGCAGGATGCGGAAACAGGCACCCTCTTTACCGTTTTCGACACTCAGTTTTCCCCGGTTGTGCTGCTCGACGATGATCTTGGACATATGCAGTCCGAGACCGGTGCCGACCTTCTCACTTTTTGTAGAGAAATACGGATCGAAGATCTTATGGATGATCTCCTCGGGAATACCCCCGCCGTTGTCAGCCACATCGATGGCGACTCTCTCCTCTACCCGCCGGCTGCTGACCCTTACATAGGGATGGCGCACCCTTTTTTCAGCCAGCGCATCCTGGGCATTTTTCAGCAGGTTCAGCAACACCTGCATCATCTCGTTTTTGTGGATGCGCACCAGCTCGTCCGTCCCACACTCCAGGTCCAGACGGATCCCTTTTGTCTCGAAGTTTTTCTCCATGATGGCTACCGTATCCTCGATCACCTCTTTGACCGTGACCTCCTCTTTATGTTTGTTCGGGTTGAAAAAGTTCCTGAAATCGTTGACCGTTTTGGAGAGGAACTGTACATGCTGGTTGATCTTCTCGATCTCATTATAGAGATTCTCTTTCTCTATCTCCCCCAGGTCGAGGGAGACCCGCAGCAGTGTCGCAATCGTCCCGATGGATGAGAGCGGCTGGCGCCACTGGTGTGCGATCATACTGATCATCTCGCCCATCTGCGCCTGCTTCTCCTGGATCATGATCATCTCCTGACGCTTCTTCTGCATCGTGATGTCTTTCTCCGTTGAGACGAAATAGCGTATCTCGCCCCCGCCATCCCTGATCGGGAAGATATGGGCGCCGGAGTGGTAGAGTTCGCCGTTTTTCTTGCGGTTGATAAACTCCCCCCGCCACACGTCACCACGCGTCAGGGTCCGCCACAGATCCCGGTAAAACTCCCGGGAGTGGCTTCCCGAACTGATCACGCTGAAATTCTTGTCATAGAGTTCTTCGAGCCGATAGCCCGTCACGGAGGTGTAGGTCTGGTTGATATATTTGACCCGTCCCTGTGTATCACTGATACCGATCATATTGGGATTTTGTTCAAGGGCCTTGGAAAATACCCGCAGTGTCTCGTCTATCAGGCGGTAATGCGTAATATCCTGCAGTGTCCCCAGAAGGTCGTTCTCACTGATCCGCAGGATAAGGCGGATGTTTTTGATCTGCCGATCGTTGGTAACGATCTTATAGATAAAGTCGTTATCGCATCCCTCGTCGATCGTCAGGCGGATCATCCGCATAAAGCGCTTCCTGTCGGCAGGATGGATCTTTAGAAAGAATGCAAAAAAATTCCGTTTGGGCTCTTCGTGTTCGAGCCCGATGATCCCGTAAAGCTCCGGACTGATACAGAAACGCCGCTCTTTAAAACCGTATTCGAATATACCGATACCGCTATTCTCATCACTATTATCAAGAAACATCCTAAACCTTGTTCGGGATTTCTCTTATTGTAAGATAAGGTCGTGTAATTAATGATTAAATAATGAATTATATATCAATGAAAAGTAAACAGCTATGTCGTCCAGATAAGCAGTTCGCCCTTCAGCTCACGGAAGGAGAGAATATTTTTTTTCGATTCCCCGCCGAAGGGGAGGCCTGGCCGTGTAAGGGGTGAGAGCAGCATCAGGTGCCAGTCGATCCGCTCTTTTACCGCTTCAAACATCGCCCCGCCACCTTCTATCATAATAAATCGGTACGCATCCACGGCCTCTAGGCTGTCACTGATCATCACCTTGCGCCCCGGTATGTCAAAAAGCGGGATACTCTTGTCGAAATCTTTATTTCGGGAGTAGATCAGCACATCGGGTGCCTTGCCGTCGACCCGCCTCGCATCCAGTGTCGGCCGGTCGATCCGGACTGTATTCCCGCCGATGACGATCAGGTCGGTCCGGTCCCGCAGTTCGTGGACAAAATCCAGTGTCGCCTCCCCGCTGATATAGCCGCCGTCGATCGTCCCGTTGAGGGTCTGGGCGTGTTTGAAAAAGACAAAGTTTTTTTCCTGCCACTTGACAAAGGGTTCGATCAGACGGTCGCAGGCATCTTTTAAAACACCATGTGTCACCTCAGCCCCGCTCGCTTCCAGCAGCGCTTTTCCCCCGGCTGCCGTTTCGTTGGGATCGAGCGATCCGATGATGACGTGTTTGATCCCCAGGGATTTTATGAGAAGCGAACAGGGGGGAGTTTTGCCATGATGGGCACACGGCTCGAGGGTGACATAGAGAGTACATGTTTCAAAGAGCTTTCCATGGTGCCCTGTAAGAAACTCATGGATATCGGCCGATGCGGTAAGGGATTGAAGTTTTTTGTTGAGTTTTTGATCTTGGCAGAGTGTTAAAAAGGCGGCTTTGAGGGTATTGACCTCGGCGTGGGGTTCGCCCGCCTTTTGATGCGCCCCGATACTGACGATCCGACCGTGCCCGTCCAGCAGAAGCGAGCCGACCGCTGGGTTGGGATAGGTCAGTCCCTGGTATTTCCACGCCTCATCCAGGGCAAGCTGCATATAAAAGGCGTGGTCGGTTACCATTCAAAAAAAGTTCGGGCTTTTTTGATCTGGGGGTATTCGAATACGATCTCCTGGTCATCGACCCGCAGGACGCACTCCGTCTCATTGGCCTCGACCAGCTCCCCTTTGAGTTTCTCGCCTTCGCTTGTCGTCACCTTCACCTTCTCTCCGATTGAGAGTTTGAAGTGTTCGGGAGTCTTAAGCGGACGTTCGATCCCGGGGGAGCTTACCTCCAGGCGGTACTCTCCGGACATGGGAGGATGGACGTCAAAAAGCGGGGAGAGAAGCCGGCTGACATGGGCGCACTTGTCCACATCGATCTTCTCTTCTCCTACGATATAGATCCGGAAGATGTTTTCGTCAAACTCACGCACGGTCTCCGTATCATAAAGGGTCACCCCCACACTTTCACATACCGCTTTGATATCTTCGATCAGGCTCATGAGTCTTTCCGTTTGGAGATCTTGTCAAACAGCTCGTCCATCCGGCTGAGGGAGGAGAAACTGTCGTCGAATTTAAAATGGAGTTTCGGGATCTTAAACCAGTCTTCGCTGGCAAGGGCATACCGCTGGAGAAAGCCGCTCGATTTTTTCAGTAGCGCTTCCAGGCGCTCTTTTTCGTTTTTGTCAAACTCGCTGCCGTCGAGGTAGACGTCGGCATCGTATTTCCCTTTGGTCACTTTGACATCCAGGACCGTCAGTCCGGAGAGGCGCTCGTCGTTCAAAGAGGCGATGGCTTCGGCCATGACCTCTTTAAGGCGTGACTCCATCCGTTGGTGTTTAATCTGTGATTCGTTCATCTATTTAAACTTGGCTTGGACTTCCACTTCTTTGTAGACTTCGATGATATCGCCCGGTTCGAACTCGGTGAAGTCTTCGATACCGATACCGCACTCGTACCCTTTTTTCACCTCTTTGACGTCGTCTTTGAAGCGTTTGAGGGATACGACCGTACCACTGAAGATCTCCTCTTCGCCGCGCATTACCTTGGCAAAGGCATTGCGTTCTACCTGGCCGTTTGTGACCATACACCCTGCGATGGTTCCCAGCTTCGGTACCTTGAACACCTCGCGAACTTCCGCCTGTCCGATCGTCTCTTCCTTGATCTCAGGGGAGAGCATGCCCCCCAGGATCCCTTTGACATCTTCAAGCAGGTCGTAGATGATATCGTAGGTCTTGATCGTCACGCCCAGCTCTTTGGCTTTCTGCTTGACGGAGACCGACGGCTTGACATGAAAGCCGAGGATAATGGCGTGTTCACTTGCCCCGGCCAGGATGACATCACTCTCGCTGATCGCACCGACCGCGGAGTGGATGATGTGGACCTTGACCTCTTCGTTACGCAGTTTGGAAAGCGAGTTGGAGAGTGCCTCCAGCGTCCCCTGCACGTCTGCTTTGACGATAACTGGAAGCTTGGAGAGCATCCCTTCCGCGATAAGGTCGTGGAGATCTTCCGCCGTAGCTTTCGTACTTTTTGAGAGCTCTTTCTGTCGCTCGTGTTCGCGACGCTTGAGGGCAGTTTCCCGCATTGTCTTCTCATCTTCCATAACGACGACGATGTCACCGGCACCCGGTACGCTGTCCAGACCCAGGATCTGTCCCGCTTCGGAAGGTTTGAGCTCCTTGATCTGGTTACCCATATCGTCCATGATGGCACGGACACGGCCGAAGCTGACACCGGCGATAACACTGTCACCTTTGCGCAGGGTACCGTTTTGGATGATGACCGTGGCAACGGCACCGCGCCCTTTTTCAAGGGAGCTTTCGATAACGACCGCTTTGGCGGATGCGTCGGCATTGGCTGTCAGCTCCATCAGCTCAGACTGTACAAGGATCGTCTCAAGCAGGTCGTCGACCCCGTCACCGGTTTTGGCCGAGACGCCGATGCACTCGTAGTCACCGCCCCAGTCGACCGGGGTAATACCCATTTCAGCCAGTTGGCCTTTGACCACATCCGGGTTGGCTTCGGGTTTGTCCATCTTGTTGATCGCGATGATGATCGGTACATCCGCCGCTTTGGCATGGTTGATCGCCTCTTTGGTCTGGGGCATGACACCGTCATCCGCCGCTACGACGATAATGGCGATATCGGTGACATTGGCACCGCGGGCACGCATCTCCGTAAAGGCTTCGTGCCCCGGAGTATCGATAAACGTGATCTCTTTACCGTCTTTCGTGATCGTGTAGGCGCCGACGTGCTGCGTGATCCCGCCTGCTTCGCCGGATGCGACCTTCGTACTACGGATGTAGTCAAGCAGGGAGGTCTTCCCGTGGTCGACGTGTCCCATGATCGTAACGATCGGCGGACGCTCTTCCCCGGCTTCTTCATCCTGTGTCTCGTCATAGTCACTGACATAATCCAGCTCTTCGAGGGCATTTTTCGTATGGACCTCGACCTCGAACTCTTCAGCCAGGACTTCGATGGAGTCCTTGTCCAGGAAGTCGTTTTTGGTCACCATCATCCCGAAGGTAAAGAGGGCTTTGATCACATCACTGATCGGCTTGTTGATCGCCTCGGCAAATTCATAGACCCGGATATCCTCGGGGATCTCGATGGATTTGACCACCTCGTTCTCCTGGCTGACAACCGGTTTTCTCCGTTTTTTACGCTTGCCGCGGCTGATGTTGCCCGGCTGGAACTTCTGACCGGAACGGGATCCGACTGTACGGCGCTGCTGCTGTTGCTGCTGCTGTTGTTTGTTGACCGGACGCTTGGGTGCTTCCTCTTCGTCTTTTCGAAGCGCTACGGTGAGGTCCGGCAGCATCACTTCGTCATCTTCGTCGTCATAGAAGCTGTCGCTGAGGTTTCGGTCCGCCAGAACGTCGATCTTGATCCCGGTCTCTTTCTTACTTGCCGGAGCGGTGCTCTTTTTGACTTTTTTCTTCTTCTCTTCGGTCTCGGCCATATCGGCCGCTACTTTCTTCTTACCGTAGAGTTCGACCGTCTCATCCGAGCCGATGCTTGTCTCGATCTTCTTTTCGGTACGTTCGGGAGCTACGGGTCTTTTTTTCTTGACGATCCGCAGCCCTTTTCCCTTCCGTGCCATAGCCATGTGACGTGTCTCTTCGTCTTGGGAAGGAGCCGGTTTGTCTGCTTCGGCGGCTTTTGTTTCGCTTTTCGGCTCTGCTGCTTTTTCAGCCTTCTTCGTCTCTTTTTCGGCCTCTTTTTTAGGACTCTTCTCGTCGGCAGCTTTTGTAGGTTCGGCTTTTTTCACCTGTTTTTTCGCCGGAGCCGGTGGTGTCACGGGACCGCTGATCAGGTATTCCATTACCCTTTCCGCATCCTGGATCGAGATGGAACTGGAAGCAGCTTTCGCCTCGATACCCAGCGCTTCACATGCGCTCAGTACCTCTTTGGGCTTTTTTGCGCTCTCTTGAGCGACTTCGCTGACCTTGACTTTATTCATTAACCAATGTCTCCTTTAAAGCTTTGACAAGTAGTTGAGATTCCTCTTTTGATGTGCGGCACACTTTACAGAAACTTTTGTAAAGCTTGTCATCATTCAAACACGCTTCGCAGATGTAAAAGCTGCGCCCCTGACCGCTGAAACGTCCAATTTTTTTTGTCATTTTATCGTATTGCAACCGGATTAGCTCGTGTTGTGCAAAGCGCTCGCGGCAGCTTATGCACATTCTGATCGGTACTGCCATATACTACGATTATATCCAACACACACTTAATCAGTGGTGTTCGATAAAAACGCCCCGGTTGTCAAACTCGACGATCTCGACCCGATACTGGGGAAATTTGTTCGCCAGTGTCTTGCGAAGATAGCGTGCATCGCAGCGGTACGCCATGTTGAAAAAAGTCGATCCGCTGCCCGAGAGCGTACTCATCAGCGCTCCGCTGTCCATCGCCATCTTCTGAAGAGAGAATAACTCAGGAAGGTTACTCATTCGTATCTGCTGGTGGATCTTGTCCCGTGCGGCATAGCGCAGCATCTCAAAATCCCCCTTCATCATCGCAGCCGTCAGCAGGGAGGTGTGGCTGATATTGTAGACTGCCGTCTCCAGCGGGACCTCTTTGGGGAGTGCCGTCCGGCTTGCCTTGGTGGAGATGGGCTTGTCGGGAATCGCGATGACCGCCTTGAGAAACTTGGGGATCTCCTGCTTGATACTGTAGACCTTGTTGCGGCCGAGGACCGAGGTCACAAACCCGCCGTGTGCCGCCGGAGCGATGTTGTCCGGATGGTGCTCGTATTTAAGGGCCACATTGACCAGCTCCTCTTTGGTGATATTCACCCTGGCCGCCTCATAGGCTGCGGCAATCGCCGAGACGATGACCGCCGAAGAGCTTCCCAGCCCTCTGGATATGGGGATATTGTTATAAAACATATAACGGAAATTGTCGTTGCTTTTCCCGGTCAGGGACGAATAGATCTCGTCGAAGATCCGCAAAAAGATATTCCCCTCTTTTTTCTTCAGGAAGTGGGCCCCTTCGCCTTTGACGTTAAGGCTGTAGAACCGTGAATGTTTGACTTCGATACGGTTTCGCAGGTTTAACGCGAGGCCTAGCGTGTCAAACCCGGGTCCCAGGTTTGCGCTTGTTGCCGGGATGGATACTATCAATCATGCTCCTTATACTGCTGGTGCGATATACATCGGTTTGACATCCTTGGAAAAGAGTGTCGCATCGAGGGTCTTGGGAAGGTGGAACTCCATGGGGGGTGCCTCCTCTATTTTTTTTATCTCTATGCCGGTACCGGTCTTGACAAAAAAACTCTTGCCGACCGATTTGATCGGGGCCCCGCCGTTAAAGACGAAGGCATCCGATGCGTAAAGCGGGATCTTTTTGGTAATGGCCAGGGTCTTTAAAAAAACATAGGCGATCTTGATCGCCATAAAGCTTCCCGGACCCTTGGCATAAAAGAGCCGCCCGATTTTATAACGGTGAAGGATATCCCGAAAAAGCAGCGGCAGCTCATCACTGCTCTTACCCTCCTTGATGATCGCCTCGGCCAGTCTCCCCTCTTCGTAGATCCCGATCTGCAGCGGGGAGCTGACACTGATCACCACGACATCGACGGCCCCTTTAGGCAAAGGCTTTCTCCATCACGCTTTCGGCCACGGTCCCGATCTCGACGACCTCGTAGGCGTCTTTGTCTTCCAGCACCGCCTTGGTAAGCTGGAAGTTGAGGTGGTGGCTTCCCGCGAAAGATTCGTACCGTGCGAAAAAGGGCATCCCCAGCAGCATCATATCCCCGATGGCATCGAGGATCTTATGGCGGACAAACTCGTCTTTAAAACGGAGCCCTTCGGTGTTGAGCACCCTTTTTTCATCCAACACGACCGCGTTATCAAGACTGCCGCCCCGCGCTTTCCCGATGGAGCGCAGGTACTGCACCTCTTTCAAAAAGCCGAAGGTCCGTGCCCTGGCGATCTCTTTGAGGTAATTGCTCTTGGTAAAGACGAACTCGTACTTCTGATTCTTGATCACCGGGTGATCGAACTTGATCTCGAAATCGAGTTCGTTCTTCTTCGAAGGCACCAGTCGGACAAACTTGTCGCCGTCACGTACTTCGATCGGTTTTTTGAGCATCAGGATCTTCTTGTTCTTCTTCTGGGTCACGACGCCCGTCTCCTGGAAGAGCATGCAGAAACTGGCGCTGCTGCCGTCCATAATGGGGATCTCATCGGCGTTGACCTCGACGATCAGGTTGTCCAGACCGAAAGCGCTGATGGCCGAAAGGAGGTGCTCGATCGTCGAGATCTGTACCTCCCCTTTGCCCAGGACCGTCGCCATTTTCGTGTCGACGACATACTGGGGCTGCAGCGGGATGGAGACGCCCATATCGCTGCGGACGAAGACGATGCCGTAATCATCGTCTGCCGGTTTGAGTTTCATCGTCACCGGCGAGCCGGAGTGCAGACCGATACCGACGACCTGCACCTCCTTTTTTATTGTGCGTTGCTTCATCACAACTCCTCGTATCTCAATTGACCGTTATCCAGCGTCACCTTGCACAGACGGCCGTTCAGGGATTCCGCTTTGATCTCTTCGCCGTGGAAAAAGAGTTGCCCTTTTCCGATGCTTTTGGCGATAAGATACTCCCCTTCGGCCTCCACCGTACCGTCAATCGTTGAAAAGATTATAGCATTTTTTTTAGCAAAGACCTTCGCCCCGCTGTTGATACGGCCGAAGACGGCGATGTCGTCTTCGCATTCCAGTTCGTTCCCCGAACGGATCGGTGCGGTATAGTTGATCAGGCCGCCGTCGGGTACGGGGATACTCTCCGGCTCGGCAGGCGGCACGGCCGGTGCCTCGGGTGTGACCGACTGCGGTTTGACCCGCTCTTTGGAATGGAGCGCCCCCGCTTCGCTCAGCACCTGGAGTCCGCTCTCCCGAAGCCGCTCGCTTGCCTCGGGTGAGAGAGCCCCTTCGATGACAAGCAGGAAGCTCTGGAGTATCTCGCGGTTTTGTTCGATGTAGCTGAAAAGCTCCGCCTCGTCCGCTTCACCCGCCACCGTAAAGACAAAGGAGCGGATGCTTTTTTGTTTGACTTTCATCTATCTTCCTGTCAGATCGACCCGATGATCTTTTTGGCGTCTTTGATAATATTGGTGATGTTCGCCTTGATCCACGCCTTGTCAAGCCATTCGGCCGGCCGGACCTCCACGCCCTGGACCAGGATGCCGAAGTGGAGGTGGTCCCCCAGGGCCAGTCCCGAAGCACCCGTCTCACCGATGACGTAACCTTTGTTCAGCTTCATCCCCTCCGTAACGAAGAGATTGGAGCAGTGGGCGTAGATCGTATAGAGACCCAGGCCGTGGCTGATGATCGGCATGTTGCCGTAGATACCGTTATACCCGGCAAAGACCACCTCCCCGGGATTGGAGAGGCGGATCTTGTCGTTTCGCACACTGGCAAAATCGATCCCCATGTGATAGGACTCGCTGACCCGTTTGCCCTTGTAGGAGTAGTAACGGTGGTCCCCGAAGGAACCGACTTTGGCGGAGTTCATCAGAGGGACAAAGGCGTCGATGTTGAAATCCTGCACCATCTCTTTGCTCTTGGCCTGGGTGTATTTGGCGATAAAGCGGTAGTTGGCGATACGCAGGTCTTCGTTGATAAAGCGGAACTTCTCCAGTTTGGAGATCTTGTCATAATCCGTTCCCGCATCGTGATTGTTCTCATAGAAGAGCTGTTCGATCTTTCCTTCCAGGAACTTGTCCGAGAGGTTGATCTTGGAGGTACGGTAGCTGCGGTTCTGGTAATAGAAGGGGATAAAAGCCCGCGTAATATTGCCCGCTTTGTCCGCCGCATTGATAAACATCTTAAAGTTCGTATCCCGCATATCGTTGGCCAGGAGAGCGATATAAAAGCCCTCTTTCATAAACGGGAATACCTCGAAGCTGCGCCCTTCGCTGCTGACGATATTGAGTTCGCTCAGGTATTCGTCCTTGGCCTCGAAGATGACCAGGGCCGACCCCCCTTTTCTAAAGGCGTAGGATTTGCTGATGATGTTGACCAGGGGACGCTTTTTATCGATGACGATCCGCACCTCTTTATGGACCTGGTTACCGGCAAAAAGGTTCCAGAGGCTCTCATCCACGACATCGATGCGGAGTTTGGCGGCGATCCCTGCGGAGAGGACCATGTTTTTGGGGTACTGCAGCGCCGTATGGATCGTCTTGACATTCCCGGAGATCCCCTCTTTATGGTCCAGCAGGATCGAGTTATCCCCCTGGATGAGGGTCACCTTGTAGGATTTGATCCCGTAGTTGTCGGCGATCTTGAGGGGGATCGGCTCTTTCAGGTTCCAGTAGATCTTATCATCGATCGTGATCGTCGGCGCGATCCGTTCGAAGTTGTCCGACAGGTAGATATAGACCCCGCCGGCAATAAGGAGGACCAGGATCACCATGAGCGGTATCTTGGATTTGCTTTTGCGTCTGTAGTGGTAGTTATTCATCAATCAATCCCCTTATCTCTTCAATTAGTTTTGTTTCAAATTCCCGGGCGTCCTGCATTGCGGTAAAAAGACCGGCGGCATGATCGTGCCCGCCTCCGCCGTACCGGGCTGCGAGCACTGAGAGGTCCGCACCCCCCTTGCCCCGTAAGGAGACTTTCAGCCCGTCGCCTTCCGCGACAAAGATCATCACACTGACCTCCACCGTGGCAAGCCCCAGCAGCTCGTCGGCCACATGGGCGCTCTCCATCAGGCCGGCCCCGGTATGCCGCTGCATCGCCGTGTCGATGATCACCGACGCGACCCGCCCGTCGCAAAAAAGCTCGAACCCCCTCAACACCTCTCCGTGCAACCGGACCTCCGCGAGGGAGCGGTTTTGGCGAATATGCCGGGCCATTTCCGACGGTTCTACGCCAAACTCAAGCAATTTCCTTGCCGAATCGAAGGTGCGTGTATCGACCCGGTCCGTGGCAAAGAACTGTGTATCGCTGACCAGAGACGCATAGAGGCAGTGTGCCGCGGGCCGGTTCAGTCTGACCCCGTTGCTCTCCAAAAAGTGTAAAACGACCTCCCCGCAACTGGGAAAAGAGGCGTCCACGATGTTTTCTTCCCCGTATTCCGTGTTGCTCTTGTGATGGTCGATATTGATCACCGGGACACCGGGGTGTTCGATCTCGATCAGCTCGAACGTCGCACTGTCCAGTGTCACCATCAGGTCAAACTTCGGCGGCAGGACGGTTCTGATCCGCTCGAATCCGGGGAGGAAAGCAAACTCCCGCGGCAGGTCGGGCGTCACATTAAACAGCGATACCTTTTTAAGCGGCAGAAGGATGTTATAGAGTCCCAGGGCCGAACCGATGGCATCCCCGTCGGGACGGCGGTGCATCGTAATGACGACATGCGCGGCATCCAGTATCTTTTTCCAGCTTTTCTGCATCGGTCTGTTCCCATAATTTCCTGGATTTTATTGAAATTTGCCTTACAGCCCTCTTCCTACCGTTACGAAGTCTCTGAAATAAACATTTTTCGATACAATAGCCGCACACATCGACAGGGGAAACCACATGCGACATTTTTTTCTTTTTTTACTGCTTATCACTTTCGGCTGGGCCAAAAGCGTCACCGCCTCCTTTACCTATACGATGGGGGACCGGGATACCAAGATCGAAGCCAAAAAGATCGCCTTTGCGGAAGCCAAACGGATCGCCATCGAGAAGATCGGGGTATGGATCAACTCCGAGACCGACATCGTCAACGGACAGATCGCCAACGACCAGATCCGCTCGTACGTCCTGGGGTATGCCAAAACTACCATCCTCAAGGAGAACTTTGACTACCCGCGATATACGGTGACTGTCGAGATGGAAATCGATGAAACCGACCTGAGAAAACATCTCCCCCAGGCTACGGAAGAGACGGCACAAAAGCAGCCGGTAGAACCGGCCGCAGCCGAACCCGAGCAAGAAGAAAAGGCCTCTGCGGTCCCGGTCGAGACCTTTCAGCAAGGTGATGCCCTGGAGATCGGTGTACTCTTTGGCTCCGGCTCCCTGAAGATCACCCAGACGGACAAAACCACGTCCAAAGAGACACAGGACTCCTACGACATCGGCTTCGGAGGGGTCAAACTCTGCTACCTCTTTACCCCACACCACGCAGTGGAACTTATCTCCGGGGGCGGAAGCACCACGATCGACGGAGACGACCTGCAGGTCAATACCACCGGTGTCGGCTACCTCTACCACTTCGGACAGCTGAGCAGCGAACCGATCTTCCCGTTCGCCGGGTTCGGACTGGTCAGCGGCACCGCCGTCCTGACGACGGATACCGATGAGACCAAATATGAAGGGACCGGCGCTATGATCCACCTGGGGGCAAAATGGTTCTTCCGCCACGATGCCCACCATGTGGCCGATTTCGGCCTGCTGGTCCAGAGCTTTAAAGATGAGACCTTTGACTCGACCTCACAGCTTGAGAGCATCCAGTTTGAGAGAAGCCAGCTGGCAATCGGGTACAGCTACCGTTTCTAGAGCCGGCATCCGCCGGAATAGCGCTCTAAAATCCCCGACAGCGTTTTAACGACCGTTTCGGCCTCCTCGATACCCATCCCATGATGACAGGGGATAGAGAGCTCGGCACGGTAAAAATCCTCTGCCGTATCCAGCCGCTGCGACCCGAACCGTTTCTTGTAATAACTATGCTGGTAGATCGGTTTGTAGTGTACCTGCACCCCCAGCCCCGCATCCAGGCACGCCTGGAATATATCCTCTTTGGCGCACCAGAGCGAACGGTCAAGCATCACCGGATAGAGGTGCCGCGACGAACGCACCCCTTCGGGGAGCTTCGGTACGAAGAGCAGCGGGTGCCGTTCAAACGCCTTGTCGTAATAGGCGGCTACCGCTTCCCGTCTCTTTAGGAAACCGTCCAGTTTTTCCAGCTGCGAGATCCCCAGGGCACACTGGACGTCGCTGAGGCGGTAGTTGTACCCCAACTCCGTCATGTCCATATTCCAGAGCCGTCCCCGTTCGATCCCGTGGGAACGGAACCGACGGGCCGCTTCGGCCAGGTCGGCATCATCCGTCACCAGCGCACCCCCTTCAAGGGTTGTAAAGGGTTTGACGGGATGGAAGCTGAAGGCCGTCACGTCGGCATCGATCCCGACCTTTTTATCCCCCCGCATACTGCCGAAGGCGTGGGCAGCATCTTCGATTACTTTAAGATTGTGTTTTTTTGCAAGGGCATTAATCGCCTCGATGGCAACGGGCGTCCCGGCATAATCGACCGGGACGATGGCCCGGGTATTCTCCGTAATCGCCGCTTCGACCAGGGTCTCGTTGATATTCCCGTCAAACCGCACATCCACGAAGACCGGCTTCGCCCCGACATAAAGAGCCGCATTACTTGTGGCGGCAAAACTGATCGGCGTCGTCAGCACCTCATCTCCCTCGCCGATTCCCAGGATATGGTAGGCCGCATGTAAGGCGGCGGTCCCGGTGTTAAAGACAACAGCCTCTTTGGCCCCGATATACCCGGCGATCTTTTTTTCAAATGTACCGACGGTGCTGCCGCCGGTCAGGATATCCGACTGCAGTGCCGCCGTAACGGCCCGGATATCGGTTTCGTCAATCGTCTGTCTGCTGTATGGGTTCACCCTCTGCACTCCCCTTGTCTTTTTTAACGGCCAGGCGGATATAGAGCCGGCCCGTTCCCGGATCGGTCCACTCGTTTTTTACCCTTGCATCGGTGATAAGCTGTTGCGACAGTTGGCGCGAGCGTGTCGTCATCCGACTGCGGCACACCTTGTCACGGCACTCTTTTTCCATCTTCAGCTCGTTGCGGACAAAGAGCTCGATCTCCCTTGCGATCGCCGCACGCGCCTGCATCATGGCTGCCCGGCGCTGATAGGACGGATTACTTTTTTGCAATGGAGCCGACCCTACCCCGCAGATATACCCCTCAACCCCCGGAGAGAGGACCCATGAGGGAAGACCGGATTCGGCTGCGGGAAGTGCGACCGAATCGCTCGGTGGATTCTGAGCAGTGCAGCCTGATATAAAGAGTAGAAATATCAAGACCAGGCGTTTAAGATACTTTGTCACCCCTATTTCATCACTTTTTTGAGGAAATTGAGAAATTTCGGTGGGATCATAAAACGGAGCTCCCCGTGAAAATAACGGTCGACCTGTACCTCGATTATGGAAGCTTTCTTAATATCGATGGCCACATCGTCTTTGGAGATAAGATGGGAGATGATAAAGGAGAAGTCGGGTTCATGCCCCACGATGGCGACGCAGCCGTTTTCATCGTACATGGGGATCATCATCTCCTTGAACTCCTCGATGCTGGCACCCGGGTTGAGCAGCGGCGTCTGGATCACTTCCACCCCGCCCCCGAACGCTTCGTTCAGGATCTCCGCCGTCTCAATGGAACGGACCGCTTTGGAGGTGATGATCGCCATGGGAGTCTGGTAAAAGCGTGCCAGTGCCCCGAAACCGTTGCGCGCCTTTTTACGTCCCTCTTCCGTCAGAGGACGCAGCAGATCGTCCGCACCCATGAACATATCCCGATCCATCGCTTTGGCATGCCGTACAAATAGAAGTTTCATCCTCTTACCCTCTTCTCACTCGTTCCTTTTATGCTACACCCTGCATCGTTAAAACCTCTTGAAAAGCGGCCTGCTGACCGGTCAAGAGAAATATGGTAAAATGAGATAAAGAAAATATTAAGGAATGTACAACATGGTAGAGCGCTATGCCCGCGAAGAGATGAAAAACCTGTGGAACATGCAGGCGAAATACGACGCCTGGCTGGCGGTGGAAAAAGCCGTTGCCAAAGCATGGAACAAACTGGGATTGATTCCTGACGACGACTGCCAGAAGATCGTCGATAATGCAAACTTCCGTATTGAACGGATCGACGAGATCGAGCAGGTGACCAAACATGACCTGATCGCCTTTACAACATCGGTTGCAGAGAGCCTGGGAGAGGAGAGCCGCTGGTTCCACTACGGGATGACCAGTTCCGATACGATCGATACGGCGGTAGCGCTCCAGATGCGCGACTCCCTGCATATCATCATCGATGACGTCAAGATGGTCATGGAATCGATCCAGAAACGTGCCGAAGAGCACAAGATGACCCTGATGGTCGGACGGAGCCACGGGATCCACGGCGAACCGATCACCTTCGGGCTGGTCCTGGCCGTATGGTATGACGAGATGCAGCGCCACCTTGATAACCTGATCGAGACGCTGGACGTGATCTCCGTCGGCCAGGTGAGCGGTGCCATGGGGAACTTCGCCCACGCTCCCCTTGAACTGGAAGAGCTGACATGCGAAGAGCTGGGGCTCAAACCGGCTCCCGCATCCAACCAGGTCGTCCAGCGTGACCGGTACGCACGCCTTGCCTCTACGCTGGCACTGATGGCCAGCTCCATCGAGAAGTTTGCCGTCCAGGTCCGCCACTGGCAGCGGACGGAAGTGTACGAGTGCGAAGAGTTCTTCAGCAAAGGCCAGAAAGGCTCCTCTGCGATGCCGCACAAGCGTAACCCGGTCCTGACCGAAAACATTACGGGACTTGCCCGCATGGTCCGCGCCTACGTGATCCCGGCGATGGAAAACGTAGCGCTTTGGCACGAGCGGGACATCTCCCACTCCTCCACGGAACGTTTCTGGCTGCCGGACGCCTTTATCACGGCGGACTTTATGCTCCACCGCATGAACAACGTCATCGCCAACCTGGTGGTCTACCCGGAAAACATGATGAAAAACCTCAACCTCACGGGCGGCCTGGTATTCTCCCAGCGCGTCCTTCTCGAACTGCCCAAAAAAGGGCTCAGCCGGGAAGACTCCTACGCCGTCGTCCAACGCAACGCCATGAAGGTGTGGGAAGGGCTCCAGCAGGGCAAACCCGCCCTCAACGAAGCGGGCGAGTCCCTCTACCTTCAGAACCTGCTGGCCGATGCAGACCTGCGGGCGAAACTGAGCGAAGCAGAGATCCGCGACTGCTTCGACTACAGCTACTACACCAAAAACGTCGACGCCATCTTCAAGCGCGTCTTCGGATAAGCACTTTCCGCCCCCTCGGGGGCATCCTCTATCTCATCGCTTCCGACAACGTCTCTTTTTTTTCAAACCCTCGTTGTGATACAAGATAATACTCCCCGTCATACCGGAATCTAAGCTCCTGTGCATGCAGCATCAACCGTCTGGCCCCCGTCTGCTCGAGGCGCTCTTTTTCAGAAAGCCGGTTTTCGAGGTATGCTTCGCGGAAGGGGATCGGGTTGCCGTAGAGAGGTTCGCCCACTATCGGGTGCCCGATATGCCAGAGATGGATGCGGATCTGGTGGGTCCGGCCGGTAATCGGTACTGCCCTGACCAGCGTGATGTCCAGGATCGCATCGTAGCGGACCGGTGTCACGATCGTCAGCGACTCCCGCCCCTCCTCGGATACGGGGAAAAACCGCGAACTAAGATCCCGGAACTTAAGGATGGGTGCGTCGATCTTATGCTGATTCTCGACTTTTCCTTTGACATAGGCGAAGTAGGACTTGTCGATCTTTTTGTCGTCAAATGCCAGTTTAAAAAACTTCTCACTCCGCTTATTGGTCGCCGCCAGGACCAGGCCGCTAGTCTCCCGATCGATCCGGTGGACGATGTTGGCCACTGTGCCGAAACGGGATTTGATATCGTCCAGCAGGGTATGTTCCAAGGAGATGCGCTGCGGATGGACCAGCAGCCCGCTCGGTTTTTCGAAGACGGCAAAATCGGGATGGGTAAAGAGGGGGTCGTTTTGTGCCGGGGTCTGTTCAAAAAGTGTCAGTGTTACTTCCCCTTTGATATAGGCACCTTTTTTTTCAACCACCTCCCCCTCACAGGCAACGCGTTTCTTATCGATCAACCGACCCGCCTCGGCTTTGGAGCAGTTGAGATTCTCACACAAAAAGGGTATAATCTGCGTTTTATTATGGGAAACAAGCTTTTTTTGAACAAAAGGCATATTACACTTTGTATTAAATTTCTTATCGCATGGTTGCAAAACACTCTGCCGCTCCAGCGGCTA
Organism: Campylobacterales bacterium; assembly: GCA_050297855.1. Lineage (GTDB taxonomy): Bacteria > Campylobacterota > Campylobacteria > Campylobacterales > SZUA-545 > SZUA-545. Next base: position 44,340 of record JBNKTC010000010.1, on the reverse strand, counting down.
ACTTTAGTGCCACAGCGGCCAGCGAAGGCAACTTGGACTTTGTCCTCGCTTCACTGCGGGATTGCATGTTCACGTTGCCGTATTAAAAGGACACTATTATAACATGGAACTGACCCACCTCGATAAGAACCAACGGCCCAAGATGGTCGACGTCTCCGACAAAGACGATACAAAACGGATCGCCGTCGCCAGCGGTATGATCACAATGAGCAAAGAGGCGTATGACGCCGTCGTCAGCAACACAGGGAAAAAGGGCCCGGTCCTCCAGACTGCCGTCGTCGCAGCGATCATGGGGACTAAAAAGACCAGCGACCTCATCCCGATGTGTCACCCGCTGCTGCTGACATCCATCAACTGCGACATCGATGAGATGCCCGAAACCTATAGCTTCAAACTCACCGTCACGGCCGGACTCAAGGGCAAAACGGGCGTCGAGATGGAAGCCCTTACAGGCGTCTCCGTCGGTCTACTGACGATCTATGACATGGTCAAGGCGATCGATAAGTCCATGGTGATCTCCAGCATCCAGCTGGAGGAGAAACAAGGAGGAAAAAGTGGTCACTTTAGACGGTAAACCCGAAATCACCTATCCCTGCCGGTGGAGCTACAAGCTGATCGGCCGTTTTGAAGAGCTGATGGAAAAAGAGGCCAAGGAGATCGTGGGTGACAAACCCCACACCCTGAAAGCGGGCAATAAGAGCCGGACCGGGAAGTTTATCAGCATGGAACTTACTGTAGAGGTATGCCATGAAGACGAGCGCCTCCATATCTACGACTGCCTGACCAAATCCCAGGTCATCATGCAGGTCCTTTAAAAATTTCAAAAAATTACGATTTAAAAGTGCCGGGTATCATCCCGCGGCTCCATCTTCCTGAGGCCCCCGCTTAAAGGCGGGGAGATTAAAAAGGCACTTTTATGCACCGACGCTTTATAACACTTTTTATTGCCGCATTGCTGCCTGCCGCCTCATTCGGTACCGAAACACTTATATCTGAAAACGACAAACCGCCCCTCAAACTCCTAAAACAGAAATCCGGTGAACAAAGAAAAAAAATCGTCCGCGTCAAAAAAAACGGCGAGCGAAAAGTCCTGGTCAAAGTAAAGAGAGTCTTCAAGGAACCCAAAACGCTTTTCCCCCTGACAGATGATCCCGCCATGATCACCGATACCTACTATCCCCCCGAAGTGGCACTGGATACAAGCGAGGATATCAATACGACCCAACCCCTCTCCGAACCGGCCGATGAGAACCTGAGTATCTCCGCTTCACAGCCCCCGGTAACAACAGAGGATACAAATACTTCTGCCCTCCCTCCGCCTGAACCGGAACACGTACCCGAGGCCGAAAAAGCCTCTATTGTTTCAGACGAACCCACCCCGGCTGAAGAACCGGCCGATATGAAATCCGAGGATACTCTTCAGGAGGATTCCCCCCTCCCGGCGACCAACTGGAAACGTCACTATCTCTCCCTGGCAGCAGGCTCTGCCGCGCGGACACGGACGACAAAAGTCGATACCGTCAGCCTCGGCAGCTACATCGCCCTGAAAAACACCTCGCACACCTTCCTGGCCGATGGCTCCACCTATGAATACAAAGACAGCGACGCCTACGCCCATATCGAAGCGGGCTATCTGTACAAACCGGGTCCCGTGGGCAGCTCGTATTACCTGGGTGGCTACTACGATGACGACCTGATTGCCGTACGCGCCGCATACAAATACACTTTTTCCGATATGCTCATGGTCTATCCCAGTATCAAACTGGGTGGGGAACTTGCCTACGACAACGGGGATAACAGCGACTACGACGCCACGGCATTTTTTGGTGCCGTCAGCCTGGAGAAACGCCTGTTTAACGGGTTGATCATCGGTATCGAATATCTATACCTTCAGCGGCAATGGATCAAGCAGGAGGAGTTTTTTGGATCGGTGGAGTGTGAAGACAGGGAGTCGGCACTCCGGCTGACGCTGGATGTGCCGCTCTTTTAAACGGGAGAAACCGGAAAAAGAATCCCGGCTGGCATATTACAGTCGTTACTGGCACCCTTCACATTCGATGCTTCGGTCCGCCACGTCGGTCTCTTCGACCGCTTCGGGAGACTGGCTTCGCAGGTAGTACGTCGACTTGCAGCCCAGTTTCCAGGCCAACATATAGATATCGTTCAGTACCTTACCGCTCGCTTTGTCCAGGGTCATGAAGATATTGAGGCTCTGGCCCTGATCGATCCACTTCTGGCGGATCGCCGCCGCCTGGACCAGGATGCGCTGATCCAGGTCATACGCCGGGGTATAGTACTGCCATGTATCCGGGGAAAGGTTTGGTACGACGACAGGGATAAGACCGGAGAGGTTCTCTTCAAACCATTTCCGCTTGTAGATCGGCTCGATCGTCTGAGTCGTACCCGTGAGGATAGAGATGGAAGAGGTCGGCGCAATAGCCATCAGGTAGCCGTTTCGCATCCCGTCTTTTTTCACCTTCGCCCGCAGGTCGTCCCAGTTGTATTCGTACCCGAACAGGCCGCCGCGGTCGATCAGTTTCATCGCCTCTTTGTTGGCCGTATCGATCGGCATGATCCCATTGGACCACTTGGAGCCTTCGAAATTGGGGTAGCACCCTTTCTCAAGTGCCAGTTCGCTGGAGGTGTGGATGGCGTTGTAGCTGATCATCTCCATCACCTCGTCCACTTTTCTGAAGTGCTCTTCGCTTCCCCACATACAGCCGTTCTCGGCCAGCATCTGCGCTTCGCCCATGACACCCAGGCCGATGGCTCGGGATTTGAGGTTGGTCGTTTTGACCTTTCGCAGCGGATAGAAGTTGAGGTCGATGACGTTATCGAGCATCCGTACCGCTACCGGGACGACCCGCTCGATATCCTCTTTTGTATTGACCTTGGAGAGGTTGACGCTGGCGAGGTTGCACACCGCCGTCATCCCGTCTTCGGCCTCTTTGCTCACACCGAAGACCCGTTTGCCTTTTAGGGAGTCAAGTGCCGTGATCTTGTTCGCTTTTTTGCGGACGCCCACGTCGGTCGTGACCTCGTCCTCCTCCTCGAAGTATTCGATCTCACCCGTTTCACCGAACTTCGCCGGTTCGTACTCCACTTTGACTTTGTAGTGGTTGGGATTGGTGTTTTGGAAGATCTCCGTGCAGAGGTTGGAGCTTCGCACCACCCCGGCATGGTCGTTGGGATTGGAGCGGTTGGCGCTGTCTTTGAAGCCCAGGAAGGGACTTCCCGTCTCGAAGTAACTCAGCAGGATCTTTTTCCAAAGGTCCTTTGCTTTGATCGTGACGCGAGGCGTATTGGTATCCTCTTCGTACTCCAGATACCGTTTTTCGAACGCTTCCCCGTGGATGTCGCTGAGGTCTGCGGTATGGAACGGATCGAACAGGTTCCACTCCGCGTCCGCTTCGACCCGCTTCATAAAGAGGTCGTTGATCCAGATCGCCGGGAAGAGGTCATGGGCACGGCGCCGCTCTTCGCCGGAGTTTTTACGCAGATCGAGGAAGTCGAGCACATCCATGTGCCACGGCTCGATATAGACGGCGATCGCCCCTTTCCGTGTTCCCAGCTGGTCGACGGCAACGGCGATGTCGTTTTCGATCTTCAAAAACGGCACGACCCCGCCCGCAGCGTTTTTGTGGCCGTCGATAAAAGAGGCACTGGCGCGGACCTTGTTCCAGTCCCAGCCGATCCCGCCGCCGTATTTGGAGAGCAGGGATTTCTCTTTGTACCCATCGAAGATCCCTTCTATGTTGTCGGGCGTGGAGCCGACAAAGCAGGAGGAGAGCTGGTGGCGCGGTGTTCTGGCATTGGAGAGCGTCGGAGTCGCCGCCATCACCTCGAACTTGGACATAACGTCATAAAACTGTTTCGCCCAGTACTGGTTGTCCTTCTCGTTCTGGGCCAGGAACATCGCCACGGCCATAAACATATGCTGGGGCAGCTCGATCGGCTCCCCTTCGCGGTTTTTCAGAAGGTAGCGGTCATAGAGCGTCTTGATCCCGAGGTAGTTGAACTGAAGGTCCCGCTCGGGCTTGATATAACTGCTCAGATCGTCCAGGTCGTATTTCTCTTTAAGCCCTGTCAGGATCCGTCCTTCCCGCTCGCCCACCTCAAAATAGTGGCTCAGGTGCTGGTAGGCGTGTCCTTTTTCCCCGCTTGTCGCCTTACCGACACGGTGATAGAGATCGTACAAAAAGAGCCGGGCGGCCACAAAGGTCCAGTCGGGGCAGTCCACGTCGATCTTGTCCACAGCCGTCTGGATCAGCGTCTGCTGGATCTCCGATGTACTCATCTTGTCGCGGAACTGGATCTTGGCATCCAACTCAAGCTCTGACTGGGATACATTGTTCAGGTTTTCAACCGCCTCATTGGTATATTTTTGAATTTTTTTGATGTCCAATGGCTCTAATCTGCCATCACGTTTGACCACTGTTAGCATGTAAAATCTCCGATGAAAGTCTAGTATGGATTTTATCCCAAAGAGGTGAAATTTTTTATTAAGTGGGTGTGCAAAAAGTGATCAGGAAGAGAAGAAAATTACATAAGAAAAAGTTATAATTTAGATACCATGTGGCCTGCTTGATGAAGCGGCCACTTTTAGGTCATTTAATTTTATGCTTTTACCCGGAACGCCAGCGTCTCTCCGGCAAAAAGCGGGACCACCTCTCCGATCATTTCGGGTACGGTAAACGCTTCCTTTTCCAGGATAACCGATTTTTCCGGCGGCGTGATCCCGTAGATACGTCTGGCGTTGTCACTCACAAACGCCTGCATCAGATCGAGCTTCCCATGACGGTCGAAAAACTCCGCCAGGGCCGGGAGGGCAATAGGGGCGGTAAAGGCACCTGCACTTCCGCCGGCACGCTCTTTGGCCGTCTTCGGGTGGGGGGCGGAGTCGCTGCCGAACATCAGTTTTTTATGGCCTGCAAGTACTGCCTCCTGGATCGCTTCGCGGTCGGCGGGTGTTTTGATGATCGGTTTGCAGAAGGCGTGGGGCTGGAGCATCCCGCCGATAACGTCATCCAGGGTCAGCAGCAGGTGGTGGACCGTCACCGTCGCATAGAGGTTGTCGAACTTGTCCAGTGTCGCCACCGCTTCTTTGGAACTGATATGCTCCATCATCACCTTCAGTTTCGGGAATTTGGCTGCCAGTTCCTCGAAGACCGGCATAAACTCTTTCTCCCGGTCCATGACAAATCCGTTGGTCTCTCCGTGGATAGAGAGGGGGATCCCCAGTTCGGCCATCGCCTCAAGGGTCGGACGCAGTCTCTCCGTATCGATGGAGGCGAGCCCCGTGTCGGAGTTGGTCGTCACACCGCTGGGATAGAGTTTTACCGCGATGATGTTCCCTTTAACGCTCTCAAGGAATTCCGGGGTCAGCGCCTCTTTTAAAAAAAGGGTCATGTAGGGTTCAAAGGCCGCATCGCCGCATGCAGCCTTGATACGGGCCTTATAACTTTCGACCGCCTCTTTGGTCGTTACCGGCGGCAGCAGGTTGGGCATGACCATCGCCCCGGCAAAGTGATCGGCCGTATAGGCGGCCACATTTTCCATCATCTCGCCGTCTCGCAGGTGGAGGTGCATATCCAGCGGGGAGTGTAACGTCAGACTCATAATCGATACCCTTCATATTTTTTTGACATTATAGGCAAATTTGGCCGTTTTGCAAATCCCCGGTTTTTATATGCTTTTTTATATGGAATGTGCCACTATTAAATATTAGATATTTATAAAAGGGGATGCGATGGGTGTTTTGTGCGGTTTCAGCGACCTGAAAAATGCGATAGTCCACGACGTCAATACGCTGGAGCGTTACGACGACGAAGTGGCGGAGGGCCATGTACTGAGTGTCATCATCTTTAAAAACGACAGCGAGATGGCCTCGGACATGATGGCGGATATCCTCAAAAAAGCCTCACGCAAATCGGATATGGTCTTTTACGAGGGGGATGTCTTTGCCGTCATGATGCCGGCGACGAATAAGGAAGGGGCCGAATATACCTTCTCCCAGCTACACGAAGTGTGCAAAGCGCTGGGTAACCTCACCACCTTCACCTACCCTGCCGACGCTTTTACCGACGACGAGTTTTACGAAAAAGTCCGTGCCGAGATTACGGTAAAACAGTCGTAAGATCCTCTTTCATCCGTGCCGCAAGGCGACGGATGACGGCATCCTCTTGCCCATCGTCAAACTCCTGCTGTACCTGGTATAGATTTTTTCCCGAACCGGAAAGCTCCAGGCGGATAACACCGCGTGACGCGCCGGGAAACTCCTTGGCGCTGCACGCGGCGTAGCTTTTTAAAAGATCGACACGAAAATCGCACTCCGACTCGGTGGCAAACCCTTCTGCATCCAGGGTGGATTTCAGTGCGACAGAATCCGCGGAGGAACGGTTAATATCCACGCATGTCACCTCAAACCTATCGGTTGTCAGAAAGCGGGCAAATATCTCGCGCTTCTCCTCACACCCCTGAAAAACCAAGAGCAGGATTACAACCAGCAGAGACCTCACGCGTCGCGTGCTGCAAGGAAGGCTCCGATACCCAGACGGCTCCACTCCCCGACGCTTGCTTTAAACGCTTTGCAGCTTTTCCACACTTCGGCAAAATCCTTGCTGGCCGCCGACTGCTCTTTGACCACTTCGTCAAAGGCTTTTTTCGCCCCGTCAAGAACCGATTCGGGCAGGGTACCGATCGTGATCTTTTTATGGTCGATCTTCTTAAGAGCCTTGGCATTCTCCGCCATGAACTCGTACATCATATAGGCGTGCATCTCGCCGCTGGCGATCTCTATGATCTCTCTATGCTCCTTGCTGAGACCTTCCCACACCTTTTTATTAAAAGTGATCTCCAGCATACTTCCCGGTTCATGCCAGCCGGTGTAGTAGTGTTTGGCCACTTTGTCAAAGCCCATTTTCAGGTCGTGTGCCGGGGCGATCCACTCTGTCGCATCGATCGTACCGCGCTCCAGTGACGTGTAGATATCGCCCGCGGCCATCAGAACCGGGTTGACACCGAGCTTGCTCATCACTTCACCGCCGAGCCCGGGAATCCGCATCTTAAGCCCCTTAAGGTCAGCCGGTGATTTAATCGCCTTACGGAACCATCCGCCCATCTGGGTACCTGTATTTCCCCCCATCAACGGGTAGAGGTTGTGATCCGCATAGAGCTTGCGCCACAGCTCCATCCCGCCGCCGTGCTGCATCCATGCACCGTGCTCTTCGGGCGTAAACCCGAAGGGGAATCCTGTAAAAAGGGAGAAAGCCGGGTTTTTCCCTTTCCAGTAGTAAGGACCGGAGTGAAAGGCGTCGATCTGTCCCTTGCTCGCGGCATCGAAAACCGAAAGGGCCGGGATCAGCGTCCCTGCCGGGTAGACCTTGATATCGAGCGTCCCGCCGCTCATCTTTTTGACGTTTTTGGCAAACCGCTCGACACCGGTCCCCATGATGCTGAAGCGTGCCGGCCAGCTTGTCGCCAGTTTCAGGCGGACCTTCTTTTTCGCAAAGGCCGGCGTCGCGGCTGCCGCAGCGGCGGCACCGGCAACGGCTGTGCGTTTTAAAAAACTGCGTCGTTCCATTCTCTCCTCACTTTATAACTATATTTATATATATACTGTAAGCTTGACTATCTGATGGCAAATCATAACAAAAAAGTGTTTACCCGATAAATTACACTTTTTTATACGTAATCGCCATTATGATCATTTTTTAATCACCGAGTTGTGTCATTTTTACGTACAATGTTCGTAATCAATTTCAACAAAGGAGAAAAGTATGGAAAACTTTTCAGATGTCCAGTATATTCTGACTGGCTTTTTATTCGTCTTTAGTGGTGTGCTCGTCATGTGGATGGCTGCCGGTTTTGCTATGCTCGAGGCGGGTCTTACCCGTTCTAAGAACACGGCTACGATTCTAACAAAAAATGTGGGGCTTTTTGCCATCGCATCAATTGTTTACTATTTCATTGGGTACAACCTGATGTATGGAGAAGGCAGTGCTTTAATGGGAAGCTTCGGTGTTCCTAGTATGACAGGTGGTGACGGTTATCCAGCTGCATCTGACTTCTTTTTCCAGGTAATGTTCGTAGCGACAGCGGCATCCGTTATCTCCGGTACAGTTGCTGAGCGTATGAAAATGTGGCCTTTCTTCATTTTCGTTGTTGTCCTGACAGGTGTTATCTATCCACTTCAGGGTCACTGGACATGGGGTGGTACTGAGCTTGGTGGTCTGATCGCAGGATTCAGCGACTTCGCCGGTTCTACAATCGTTCACTCTGTCGGTGGTTGGGCTGCTCTTGCGGGTGTGCTTATCCTCGGTGCGCGAAAAGGTAAATACGACAAAAACGGTGCAGTTAAGCCGATTCCAGGTTCCAACCTGCCACTGGCGACTCTCGGTACATTCATCCTCTGGCTCGGATGGTTCGGCTTCAACGGCGGTTCCGTACTGGCAATGGGTACAAAAGCCGATATCGATGCGATCTCTCTGGTTGTTGCTTCTACTAATATGGGTGCTGCTGCCGGTGCGGTTATGGCTGCTGTCATGACTCAGCTGATCTACAAAAAAGTGGACCTTACAATGGTACTTAACGGTGCGCTTGCCGGTCTTGTTTCCGTAACTGCGGGTCCTGACATCGGTATGGGTGTAGCGTTTATCGAAGGTATTGTCGGTGGTGCGCTGGTAGTCTTCGCCATTCCGTTCTTTGACAAAATGAAAATCGATGATCCCGTCGGTGCCCTTTCTGTTCACCTCGTTGCGGGTATCTGGGGTACACTGGCCGTAGGTATCTTTAATCCTGATGTAACTATAATGGCACAAATCAAAGGGATTGTCGTAATCGGTCTGTTTGTCTTCATTGCCTCCTTTGTTGTATGGTACATCATCAAAATGGTGATGGGTCTGAGAGTTGATGAGCAAGAAGAGTATGATGGTCTTGATCAACATGAAACAGGTCTTGAAGCGTATCCTGAGTTTATCAAAAACGCGAAATAACAGGAGGGAATACTCATGAAAAAAATTGAAGCAATCATCAAACCTTTCAAACTGGAAGATGTAAAAGAAGCGCTTGTCGAAGCCGGTATCTCCGGTATGACGGTAAGCGAAGTCAAAGGTTATGGTAGACAGCAGGGCCACACGGAACTTTACCGTGGGGCTGAGTATGTCGTCGATTTCCTTCCTAAAATCAAAATCGACCTGGTCGTAAACGACGAGCAGGTCGACGAGATCATCAAGCTGATCTCCGACAATGCCAAAACCGGCAAGATCGGTGACGGTAAGATCTTTGTCTCTGCCATCGAAAAAGCGGTACGTATCCGTACCGGTGAGACCGATAACGAGGCAGTCTAAATTACAAATTGATTATTTTTTAATCAATCTTCTTAATCCTTTGGAAGTATAATTGCATACTAAAAGGATCGCAAATTCAAAACGGTAGTCTGATGCTGCCGTTTTTTTGCGCCCTTTCCACTTCCAAAGGAGCTCTCTTTGCAACCTCAAGATATAGCCTATATATTTGACACCTTCTTTGCAATCTTTGCAATGACCCTGATCATCTTCATGGTACCCGGATTCGCCATGCTCGAAGCAGGATTGGTACGGACCAAAAACGTCTCAGCCGTATTGATGATGAATACGATGATCTATGCCGTCGCCTCGTTTATGTTTCTACTGATCGGTTATACGATCGCCTTCGGTGCGTGGGAGAACAGTTCCATGAGTATCTATGCCGCCTTTTTGTTCCAGATGGCCTTTGTCGGTAAAGTCGTCAATATTATGAGCGGCGGAATCAGCGAACGGGCCCGTGTCCTTCCCCTAGCCCTCTTTACGATCATCATGGCCGGTGTGATCTACCCCGTCGTCGTCAACTGGTCCTGGGGGGCGAATATGCTTGCCGATACGATTCTGGACCTCTCCATGTACGACCTTGCCGGGTCCACCGTCATCCACTCAACGGGCGGCTGGGCTCTGCTTGCGGCCATTCTGATCATCGGTTCCCGTAAAGGACGTTATGCCAAAGACGGTAAGATCAAAGCGATGCCCGCTTCCAACATCCCCCTCGTTACCCTGGGCGCCTTCCTGCTCTGGATCGGCTGGTTCGGTTTTAACGGCGGCTCTGTCGGTGCCATCTCCAGCAAAGAGAGCGCAGATGCCGTTGCACTGACAATTATGAATACCAATACGGCCGGCCTCGTCGGTGCCATCTTCGCCGGTGCCCTTATGTACCTGAAGTACCGGAAACTGGATATCACAATGATCCTCAACGGTGCCCTGGGCGGGCTTGTGGCCATTACGGCCGGGCCGGATCTCTATTCTGTCTATGAACCGATTATCATCGGTGCAGTCGGTGCATTCCTGGTTGTTTTTGCCGTTCCCTTCTTTGACAGCCTTAAGATCGACGATCCCGTCGGTGCCCTTTCCGTCCACCTGGTCAACGGTATCTGGGGGACACTGGCTGTCGGTATTTTTGCCGCAAACGGTGAGGATATCACCCTGATGGGACAGCTCAAAGGGATTGTCGTTGTAGCGGTTTTTGCCTTTGTCAGCTCCTATATCATCCTCACGGTCATCAACAAGTTCTTCCCGCTGCGGACAACCGAAGAGGGCGAATACGAAGGCCTGGATGTCGAAGAGTGCGGTCTGGAAAGCTACCCTGAATTCGTCAAATCCAAAGCATAATCCACCTCCCCGAGGGGGCTTTGGCCCTCTCTTATTACCTAACCGTTACATTTGTAACTTTTCTGTAATCTACTCGTAATAAACTTCGCCAAATCAAAATCAAATCAAATACAAAGAGGACCCCATGTCACTGACAAAAATCGCCGCTATGGCTACGGCCGGGCTTATGCTCGCTCTCAACCTGTCTGCAAACCAGACAGACAAGATGGATGAAGACAAACTTGTTATTAAAGCAAAGAAGATCAAAAAGATCGAATTTTCCGGTACACACTACTTCGGTTACAGAAGCTATACTCCGGGAAAAGAGACACTGAACAACGCAGCTTCCGCAGGTTTCGAGACACGACGAAACTACCTCCAGATGAAATCCTACTTTACGGATAAAGACTACTTCCGTATTACACTCGATGCCAGAAAAGAGCTGCGCAGCGGGAATAACGAAAAGATCGACGGATACAACCAGGCCTATATCAAATATGCCTTCCTCTGGCTCAACGAAGTACTGCCTTATACCGGTGCTGAAATCGGTATCTGCCACAGACCGTGGATCGATTATGAAGAGCACAACTCCTGGTACTGGAGAGCGATCAATAAAGTCGTTATCGAGGACAAGCACTCCGCCAAGAAAAAACCTGACCTGGTCAACTCTTCGGACTTCGGTTTCAACCTGAAAACAAAAACGGACAACTTCTCCACAGAGATCGGCCTGTTTAACGGTGAAGGCTACCACGCGGATAAAGAGGCAGCTATGCAGAAAAACAGCACGGACCTCTCCTTTGAAGGGCGTCTGACTTACCACGTCATCGGAAGCGGTAAGAAGAAAAACAACCCGAAAAAAGATACGTATATGCACATCTCCACAGCGTGGCTGATGAGCAGCAACCATAAAGATGACAACATCTCCACAGATGATGCGGATGAATACGACAGAGCATGGAACACCCTGCACTTCGTCTACAACCAGCCGCAGTTCCTGATCGCCGGACAGTACATCAAAAGCACCGACAAGTACTCCAATACGGGACGTTCCCTGGATAAAGAAGAGGGTACGGTCATGTCCGTCAATGCCGATGTCCGACTCGGTGACTATACGCTTATCGCCCGCTATGACGTAAGCAAATGGGAGATCGACGGCACGGAAGACAAGTCCAAAGGCGGGACATGCGTGATCGCCGGTGTCGCCTATGACTACATCCCCGGTGTCAAATTTATTGCCAATATCAAGAACTATAAAAATGCGGCGACCAGCGATGACGACGAAAACAGTCTTCTGCTGACGACTGCCGTCCACTGGTAAAAGACTCTCCCCCTTTTGAAGGCAGGCCGACCCCGGTCTGCCGCCCCCTCCCAAAACCTTGCAAAATCAGTCAAAACTGGGTAAAATCGCGACAATTTCACATCGTTATACTTTAATATCTAGGCAGTCTTTTTATGTTTGATTATCGACAATACAGCGACGAATGCGTCAAATGCGGGAAGTGTATCCCCGTCTGTACCATCCACCAGGTCAATGCCGACGAGACCACCTCGCCGCGCGGCTTTATCCACCTCCTGGGAGCTTATGAGAAGGGCTCGCTGGAACTCGATAAAAATGCCAAAGATATCTTTGAAAGCTGCTTTTTATGCACCAACTGTACCGACGTCTGCCCAGCCAACCTGCCGACGGACATGATGATCGAACAGGTACGCTCCGACATCGCCGATAAATACGGAATCGCCTGGTTTAAAAAGATGTTCTTCTGGCTTCTGCGCCACCGAAAGACGATGGACTTCCTGGCTAAGATGGGTTATATCTTCAAGACCTGTGCCGTTAAGTCGGTCCCGGAGAAAAACTCCATCCTGCCGCGCTTTACCCTGCCGATTATCAAAAAAGGACGGCTGCTCCCGGCCCTTAAAAGTGTCTCGTTTCTGAACAAATACCCCGAAAACATCGACTTCGGGAAAAAACGGAAAGTCGCCGTCTTCATCGGCTGTATGGCCAACTACTCCTACACCGAAGTGGGCGACTCCCTGCTCTATGTCCTTAAGAAACTGGAGATCGACGCCTTTATCCCCAAAGACCAGCTCTGCTGCGGGGCGCCGGCCTACTTTACGGGGGATTTCGACACGGTCGATTACCTGATCAAACACAACATCGAGTATTTCGAGACCTGGCTGGACGACGTCGAGGCGATCATCATCCCAGAGGCGACCTGTTCGTCCATGATGATCAACGACTGGGTCCACTTCCTCCATGACCAGCCCGAGTGGAAAACACGGGCCGAAAAGGTGGTCGCCAAAGCCCACATCGCCACCGAATGGCTCTACAAGGAGACCGACCTGGAAAAACGGCTGGCAGAAGGAAAAGAACAGAACTTCGTCGTCACCTACCACGACCCATGCCATGCCAGAAAGACCCAGGGGGTGTTCAAGGAGCCGAGGGCCCTGATCAATAAAAACTACCTGATCAAAGAGATGAGCGATCCCAACCGCTGCTGCGGATTCGGCGGGGTGACGATGCAGACGGAGAAATACGAGTTCTCCAAAGCAGCCGGTATCCCCAAGGCTAAGATGATCGAAGCGACCCAGGCCGATATCGTCGCAGCCGAGTGCAGCGCCTGCCGCATGCAGCTGACCAACGCCATGTACCAAAGCGATGTCAAGACCAGTTTCCGCCACCCGCTGGAGCTGATTGCCAAGGCGCTTCAGGATGCTTGAGAACTGGCAGAATTTCTACGACTGGCACGACCCCATAGCCCTCAGCCTCTTTGGCTTTGATATCCGCTGGTACGGCCTGATGTACGTCACGGCCCTTCTCAGCGGTTACCTGCTGGGCCGCTGGCTGGTGACCAAGGATAAGCTCCCCCTCACCCTCGACCAGTACGACCGCGCCTTTATCTGGGTCGAGGTCGGCGTCGTCCTGGGTGCCCGTCTCGGGTATGTCATCTTTTACGATGAACACACCTGGTGGTACCTCTCCCACCCGTGGGAGATCTTCAACCCCTACCATAACGGACAGTTCGTCGGCATCAGCGGGCTGAGCTACCATGGGGCCATTATCGGCTTTTTTATCGCCGCATGGTGGTTCTGCAAGCGCGAAAAACTTAAACTCTTTATGCTCATGGACCTGGCCGTCGTCGCCAGTGCAGCCGGCTACTTCTTCGGCCGTATCGGCAACTTCCTAAATGCCCGTCTTATGGGCCGCGAGACAGACGTAGCGTGGGGGGTTTACGTCGACGGCGTGCTCCGCCACCCCGCCCTGATCTACGAAGCCCTGCTGGAAGGGCTGGTTACATTTATCGTCCTCTACCTCGTCCGGCATAAAAAAAGCTTCGACGGAGAGCTGATGCTCTATTACGGCATGCTCTACAGCACCGGACGTTTTATCAGTGAGTTCTACCGTCAGCCCGACCCGCAGCTCGGGTTTATTCTTTTTGGTTGGGTCACGATGGGTCAGCTCCTCTCCTTTGCCATGTTTGCATTGGCCCTGGGGCTGTTCGCCTACTACAAAAAGCGTGCCGTCAACTGACAATGAGAGCGCTTCTCCTCTTCCTGGCGCCTTGGCTGCTTCAGGCGGGTTCCGTAATTATCGATGAGGAGAAGCACCTCATGTGGCAGGACATCCCGGCCAATAAAGAGCTGCTTTTTACCTGGGAAGAGGCCAAAGAGCACTGCGAATACCTCCGCTTTTACGGGTTTGAAGACTGGTGGCTTCCCAGCGAGGACCAGATCGTAACGATCGTCGATATGAAGAGGAAAAAGGGACGTCGTATTAAAAAGGGGTTCCGCCACTTCCGTGCCGCCCCCTACTGGACTGCAACGACCTATGCCTTTAATGCGCCCCATGCGTGGTACGTCGACTTTTACGACGGCTTTTCAAAAAGTGTGGAAAAAGAGCGGCGCTTCTACGTCCGCTGTGTGAGAAGATTGAAGAATTAGGCCCCGAAGGGCCTAACAAATCAAAATACAAAGAGTGCCGCATATTAATTACGGACACGTGAAATAGTATTAAAGCTTGGTTACAGAGCCGTGACTTTTTGGTTACAAGCCTAGTATTTCCACTCCATGGAGAGGGAGAGCTCGCGGCCTTTTTTCGAGGTACGTACGTCATATCCCGCCTGGGTCCATCGGACTGAATCGTCCAGAATGTTTTTAAACTTGAACTTCACCTTGAAACTCTCCGCAAGCTTTTCGATCCAGACAAAATCGAGCTGCTTGAACGGCTCTTCGTAGACATCGGGGTACTCTTCGGTCCCAAGCCCCATGATCCGTTTTCCAAACATGTTATAGACCAGGGTGCTTGAACGTCCGTTGTTATTGTCATACCCCAATGCCAGGTTGATGACATACGGGGACTGCCCCTGCATCGGACGATTCTGATTGGTCAGCTTGTTCGCATCCACCGTCGCGTCGCTCAGTTCGATACGGGAGTCGATCACGGAGTAGTTGCCCGCGGTATAGTAGTTGCCGAAACTTTTCCCGAAAAAGCTGAAATCCTTTCTGAACCCGAGCTCCATCCCCTGGATATAACCACCCTCGGCATTGATAAACTGGTAGGTCGGGGTGTCCTGGTTATCCTTGATCGTCTCGATCGGGTTGGTAAACTGCTTCTGGAAAATCCCGAAGGAGAGGTTTTCCAGCGTACTGAGATACCACTCCCAGCTCAGGTCGTAGCTGGTGATCTCCGTATAGGTCAGCTCCTCGTTACCCCGGATGATATCCGCCGTCGTCGGATCCTGGTAACGCGTCGGGGCGAACTCCCTGAAATCAGGCCGTGTAACGGTCTTGGAATACCCGCCTCGGACCTGCATCGCATCGGAGATCTTATAGGTCATAATAAACTCGGGAAGCGAATCATCCGCCTCGATACTGTAGGAGACCTCGTTTTTATAGGCATCATACGTATCGACCCGCTGCTCGGAGACCTCGTTCCGCATCCCCGCGACGATCTCGATACTGCTTAGGGGTTTAAGCACCATTCTAAGATACTGCGCCTGGATATCGTGATACCCTTTATAGTAATCCGCCGGTTTGAACGTGGTCCCCAGACGGAAGTCATCCAGGTTCGCTTCGCTGAAGATCTCATCGATCCCCGCGGCACGCTCTTCATCGGTATAGTTGCTTCGGACGATCTTTAGTGAATATCGCCGTGTCTTGGAGTCCCGCTCTTTGGAGAGCGTCTCCGTACCGATCTCGATCAGGCTCTCCTCCCCGTCTGTCAGGAAGAAAGGGTACTGGATGTTCATCTTGCTGTTCGTCAGGGAGTCATCCAGCTCCCCGGAGACAAAGCCCATGGAGTACTGCGGTGTGATCGTATAGACCCCGTTCTCCTCCACATAGGTATACTCCCGGGTCAGCGGTTCGTTCCGGTTCGCCTTCCCCTGCTCGACGGCCCAGTTAAAGCGCAGTCCGCCGAGCATCTCCTGGAAATCGTGGTTCCCTTCCAGCTGGTTGATCATCAGACTCCGTTCGACCCATGCCAGGTTGTAGCGGTTGATATTATTGGAATCCTCGTTTGTCCCTTCAAACAGGGAGACCGTATCGGTAGTGTGGTTAATAAAGAAGTTGGTCTGCTTGATGCGGTTCTTCTCATTGATATCGAGGCTGAGATTAAGCAGACCGCCCCGTTTGATCTCGTGCTCAGTCACGCCATAGGTCTGATAACCCGTCGGCGGGACAACGACCCCGTTAGAAAGCGCGATCTTTGAGCGCAGTTCCTCTTTGCTGTCCCAGCTGTCGGCATAGTTGTAGGTAAAGATATAACCGAACTTCATATCGTTTCCGATGTTGTAGCGGTCACCGACACTGGCAGAGAGTTTATACCCCGGTGTCGCCTGTACCAGCTGGACCTGGGAGGGACTTTTGAGCAGATCACTTTTGATGTCGGTATCGGCGTCGGTAATATTCTCAAAATTATCGGTCTTGCTCAGGGTACTCCCCGAAAGGGCGCGCACCTCATCGATCCCCGTCCAGTCGTTGCTGCCGCCCTGATAACTCTTGACATCCTCGAATGTCGTCCCCTCATTATATTTCATATCCAGACCGATATTGAAAAAGAACGATTCGGGCACGTCCTTGGTGCGGATATCGATGTTCCCGCCGCCGAAGTTGGCGGGCAGATCGGCTGCATAGGTCTTTTGGACCTTGATGCTCTTAATGACACTGGTCGGAAACATATCCAGCGGGACGACCCGTTTGGTCGGTTCCGGGCTCGGCAGGTGCAGCCCGTTCAGCAGGGAACTGGAGTAGCGTTCCCCTAGCCCCCGGACATAGACGTATTTCCCGCCGATAAGCGTCAGGCCGTTAGCCCGCTTTAGCGCCCCGGCCGCATCGCTGTCCCCCTGTTTGGAGAACTGCTCGGCCCCCAGGATCTCCGCCACAGAACTGGACTTCTTCTTCTCATCCAACAGGGCCGCCACACTCCCCTCGATATGTGGGGCCAGGACGACAAACTCAGCAAGCTCAAGTCCCGACGGCGTTACCTCGATCGTACGGTTTGCCGTCTTTTTGGCAACGATCACGACATCATCCACCGCCTGGGTCGCGTAGTCGGGGTGGATAACGGAGAGGGAGTAGTTCCCTTCGGGAAGCGCCAGGTTAAAGCTCCCGTTTGTATCCGTCGTGGCATCCACGGGAAGCCCTTTGACATAGATCTTCACCATGCTTACCGGCTCTTTTTTCTCACTGGAGATTACCTTACCGACCAGGTAGCCTTTGGGAAGCTTTTCCAGTTTGGCCAGCCTGTCGGCGGAACTCTCCTGTACGACCCCACCCGGTTCTTCCACATCGACCGTGGCCTTTTTACCCTTCTCATTCAGTGTAACGATCGCCTGGGTATTCTCATCCTCGGCCACGTTGAACTTCAGGTAGGCCAGCGGTGTGCCCTCTTGTATGATCTTGGCTTCGTGCCGCCCCGCTTCGAGATAGACCTTGACCAACCCTTTGGCATCGGTCGTGTAGGTCACTTTTCCGTCGATATTGACATCCATCCCTTTATAGGGTTCCCCGTTAAAGAAGACAAAAAGGGAGACGGAACCCTTCTGGGCCCCCATCAGCAGCGACAGTGTAAAAAAGAGTAGTAGCGTCAGTTTTTTCATTCGTTAAATCAGCCTATTGACATTGGAATTGATCGGCCATGCACTCCTGCATGGACTTTCTAAGTTCGGACGCTTTTTTAAAAAGGTCCGGTCGGGTCAGGTACTGGAGATGCTTCTCCGCATTTTCAAAATCACCCACCTCAAACTGGGAGTACGCCAGGGCGTATCGCATATCTTCGTTCTCCAGGAGCCCGACCCGGGAGAGGGCCTTCTCCATCGCCGCCGCCATCTCGAAATCCCCGAACTCGAGGAAGATCGCCAGGCGCTGCTTGAGCTTCTCTTTCTGATCGGTGATCTTGGAGTTGAGGTAGAGGGCATGGTAGAGCTGCTTGGCCCTGCGGAAGAGCTCAGACGCCTCCTGGGAATATTTGTTCTTGTAGCGTGCCGCTTCCTCGAAAAGGGTTGCGGCCGTCACAATCTGATCCTGCTCCAGGTAGACGTGGGCCAGTTCGATGATCACCAGGTCGTTGCCGGGGTATTTCATCTTGGCCAGTTCCAGGAAGTGCAGCGCCTTATCCGTCGCCCCACTCTTTCGCAGCGCGCTTCCCAGGGCCAGATAGTCATCGGCTTTTGCCTTGCCGCTGTCAAGGTAGCGCTGTCCGTAGACAGCCGCTTTCTGGAACAGTTTCAGCTCCACTAGATAGAAAAAACGCTGCCGCAAAAAGGCGACATACTCGGGGAATCTCGTCTCCCCTTCATCCAGCACGTCCCACGCTTTGTTATAGGCGTCCAGTTTCCAGAAACACTGGGCTTTGATACTGAACAGCTCGGGCTTCTCTCTGCCCAGTTCACCCGCCTCGTTCAGGGCGTCGATCGTTTCCCGGTACTGTTTAAGTGCATAGTGGGCCTGGGCAATATAGATATAGACACTCTTTTCCGTCTGCCCCTCGGCAATCGACTGCCGGAAATCCGCGATCGCCTGCTGGTAGACCTGCTTTTTTAGGTAGACCAGTCCCCGCAGCGTATAGAAACGGACCTTGTCCAGATCCTCTTTTTCAAGGTCTACACTTTTTAGCGCCGTCTCGGCCCGGTCGAAGTAGCCGTCCCGGATCAGGACCGCCGCCAGGGTCAGATAGTCGACCTCTTCGGCGGACGCTTTTTGATCCACCGCACCGACAGGGGAGAGGAACGCAATACTCAACAGTAGAATTAAAAATAGTCGTTTCATCATCTCCACCTAGTTCAGATCGAATCGGATCTTCTGTTTTGCCCATACCTTGACAGGCTTGCCCTGGTACATAGCCGGGTTGAATTTCCAGCTCTTGACCGTACCCGTCGCCGCGTCGTCAAAAACACCCTGGGGGTAGGATTCCAGCAGCTTCACCCGCTCGACGCTTCCCCGCGTCGTTATCAGGAGGTTAAGGGTCACGTATCCCGTGATCCCTTTGGCTTTCGCATCCCTAGGATACTCCACCGGCGTCTGCTGTGTCGGACGGGGTGGATCGTCCACCGTATCGCCTGTCATGACGACATCGCTCATATCCCCCAGCAGATCGTCCCCGATATCGCCCATGCCGTCGAGGTTAAACTCGGGCAGCCCCAGGTCCAGTCCCGAGATGGCCGAGCCGATTACGGGGACGGGAGCTTTGGGCGTACTGCTCCGTTTCTTCGGTTTGGGCTTTGGCTTCGGTTTGGGTTTCGGTTTTTGCTTGACCTGTTTTTGTACGTCAAATGAGGCGGTCTTCTTCGCCTCCTTTTTCTCTGGTTTGTCGCTCTGGTTCATAATGACAATCGAGCTGAAGATCACCAAAGATCCCAGGACCATCCAGACCAGGGCTTTCAGCCGGATCTTGTATCGTAGTTCGTTACTCATCCGGAGTTATCCCGCTTCGGCTACGGTACTGACACCGACGTCTTTAGCCCCTGCCAGGCGGCACTGGTCCACCACTTCGATCAGGCGGCTCGCCTTGATCCCCTCATCGGTGACGACCAGGATCGATCTCTCCGTCGTGGCGCGCAGGAGGTCACGCAGTTTTCCCTGCAGGACCCAGAGTCTTACCGGCTGATTGTCCACGTAGACATCCCCCGCCTTGTCGATATAGACCCGGATCGCCTTCGTGGAAGCCTTCTGGGCACTGGACGCAGCCGGCCGGTCGATATCGAGCTTCATATCCTTGACGAATGTCGTACTCACCATAAAGAAGATCAACAGGATAAAGACCATGTCGATCAGGGGTGAAATATCCACGTCGGCGTTGTTGCTTTTTTTCGTTCTACATCTCATGATAATTGTTCTCCATTTTCACTGCAGAGCAGGTCCGTGATCTGGTCCAGCTCCCGCTCCAGATCGTCCTGACGACGATCCAGCATCTTTCCGATAATAAGGCCCGGTACGGCCACGACAAGACCCATCTGGGTCGTAAAGAGTGCCTGGGAGATCCCCCCGGCGATCCCTCCCGACTGGGAGAAGAGCGACATGCTTCCCAGGGAGTCAAAAGTCTCGATCATCCCGGTGACCGTTCCCAGAAGTCCTGCCAGCGGGGCCACCGCGACCAGGATCTTCACCGTCCGGGAATAGCGTGCGATCTCGCGGCGATGTTCGAAGAAGGCATCTTCGAGATAGCGTCGCAGATCATGTTTTGTCTCTTTGGCAACTGCCAGAGCCTTGACGATGGCATCGTCGATGATCCCCGAAGGCTCACGGCCGTAGCCGTTTTGGT
Organism: Campylobacterales bacterium; assembly: GCA_050297855.1. Lineage (GTDB taxonomy): Bacteria > Campylobacterota > Campylobacteria > Campylobacterales > SZUA-545 > SZUA-545. The sequence goes on along the minus strand of JBNKTC010000010.1, from coordinate 23,928 downwards.
ATTTATCCAAAAGAACACGGACACTGCGTTTATTTCCCCGCTTGAGTACATGGTAGCGGTATCCCAGCATGTACCAGAGAATCACCGTGATAATGACCAGCGGGGGCATGACATAGCCCCCCGCTTCAAAGTAGAAGAGAAACTTTGAGAAAAAATCCCCGAACATTGTTATGCTCTACCCTCGTTCTGCTTATGGATATTGGTCACCTTAAGGGCTGCCTTCTCCATATCTTCTTTGATATTTTCGGCCCAGCCCGAGAGCAGGTTCCCGAAGATCAGGGCCGGGATCGCCACGATCAGCCCCAGTTCCGTCGTCACCAATGCCTCGGAGATACCGCCTGAGAGCAGTTTGGGATCCCCCGTACCGAATTCGGTGATAATGTCAAAGGTGGAGATCATTCCCGTGACCGTACCCAGCAGACCCAGCAGCGGGGCGACGGCGGCGATAATGATGATCATGGAACCGAAGCGGTCGAGGTAACTGTTCTCGTGCAGGATGCTTTCACTGATGATGTCCTCCAGATGCTCACGGTCGCGGTCAAGGTTTCGGATCGTCGCGGCGAGTACGCGGGAGGTGGCATTTTTATACGTACCGCACCGTTCGGTCGCCTCGTTCAGCAACCCTTTGCGGACAAACGAACTCACATCGTCACTCACCTGGTCGGTATCGCTGCTCGCTTGTTTCAGAAAAGAGATACGCAGTCCCACCAGTACCAGGGCGAAGAGTCCCAGGATCACGATGACCCATGCCACCGTCCCGCCGCTTTGAATCACATCCAGGGCGGATTTCTCCTCTTTGCCTTCGACCTCTTTGTCCAGTGACTCGTAGAGGAAGATATCGATCGAACCACTACCGGTCTGTGAAAGTTTCTCTTCAAAGTCCTCTACCGGCTCTCTCCAGAGCTTGTAGGCACCTTCACCCGCGGGGGCCAGAGCGCCTCGGACCTGGTCACCGATACCGTAGGCGGCGACATTCCCGACTTTGACGATATGCCCATCCATCTTGGAACCGTCTTCAAGGTAGAAGCTGCCGTCCGTTTTTCTAACCGTTGCCAGCTCCCCGATCAGACCGGCTGAACGCGTAAAGATCTGCCCCAGCTTGTCGACTGCTTTGCCCTCTTTTTTCTCATACCCGTACTTCTCCAGGGTCGCCTCCGCCTGCATCAGTGTCGCCTCCACTATCGTCGAGTCGTCTTTCATGCTGTCGGCTTCACGCTCCACCTCAAGAAGCTGTTCCGCTTTTTTCTCCGCATCGGAGGTTTTGGCGATATAACGGTCTTGGAGTCTGGCGATCTCTTTTTCCGCCCCGCCGATCTTGCTTCCCGCCTCTTTTTTGATCGTCTTGATCCGTGATTCAAGGGCTTTTTTCTGGGCTACCAAAAAGGCATACTCTTTTTTATACGCATCTTCCAGGTCTGCGTTGACACCGGCAAAAAGATTTACTGAAAACAGCATTGCCGCAATCGATACCATTGCTGCTTTAAACATTATCTGATCTCCATGTTAGGTAGTTGGTTGGGAATGGTGAAAAATCCGGTCCGGATCTGTTTTTTAAAGGCGTCGAAGAGGCCGGCGATCTGCTCGCGCTCATCGGAATCTTCAGTAATGACATACGCCCAGTCACTCTCTTGATGCTTGACATAGCCGTAAGAGTCGTCGCTTGTTTTAAAGAACATCGCTACCATGCCGACACGGGCGACATCCACGAGGCGCTCTTCTCCGTTTATGGTGATCGTCTGACGGAAAATGCCGTTCTCTTTGGTCAGACGGATCTCATCTTCGTAAAAAGCCCACAGTTTATTGGCTGCTTTTTCAGGTGTAAACTGGGACGCCTGCACACCTGTCTTGATCTCGGCCAGTGCATTCAGACGCTCCTGTTTTTTAAATGGGAGGGAAGTTTTCACTTCCTTTTCAAGCATCGCTGCAGCCTCGACGATCATCGGGACCAGCTTACGGCTCCCTTCGCTGTTTTTGGCGATCAGGTCGCGCTGTTTTTTGATACCGTCTTGTAGCTGCTTGATGCGGGTCTCTTCCCGTCTTATATTGGCTTCCAGCTCGCTCTTTTGCATCGCGAGGGACTTCATCTTGGACTTGTAGCTCTCTTTCTCCTCGTCCAGTTCGGCGTGGAGGGCTTCCACTTCGCTTCGAAGATCGATCAGCTCCTCGGTCAGATTGGTAACGGAATCGGCATGCAGTGCGCCGAAAACGACACTCAGGATAACGCTGCTTTTAAGAACAGTGTCAAGTATTTTGCTTTGTAGGGTCACTATGATTGCTCCAGTAATAAATTGGGCAAATGGTAGTGGGGAGGGATAACAAATAAGTTACGAGAGAGAGACAATTCGGTTACATTTGTAACCGTTTGGTATAAAAGAGGGGGGGGAGAAGATCCCCCTCCTCAAAGGTCTTAGTTGGAACCTTTTGTTGTCGTTACATGACCTGTTTCGACCAGCGCCTGTACTTCGGCCGCTGTCGTGTCACCGATGATTTTGTCGGTTGTATCTTCGTCATGTCCTGCATAGTATTTCGCTGCAGGGTTGGCAAGGATCATGTTGTCGTATGCAAGCCCCTGAGTCAGGGTCGCAGCCGAACGGATCTCGATCGCCGCTTTTTCAGGGTTGTTGGCGATAACGATCCCGTTGGAGAGGTCACCGGCCGTACCTTCACGGTTTACGATACCCTGACCGCCGTCTTCGGCAGTGATGATCGTAAAGTTTGTGATTGTCGGGTTGGAGATCGGTGTCGCATCTTCACCGCCGCCGTTGTTGTCGGATTCGATCCCTCTGGAACCGGTACCGTCGACAAGGTTCTGCTCGATATAGACGTTTGTCGCACTACCTGTCCAGCCGTGGTCCCAGTCGAGGGAGTCGTCGGCATTGTTGTAAAGGTAGAGGTTCGTGATCGCCGCTTTACCGCCCCACAGCTCGATACCGTCATCAAGGCTGGAGATGGAGACGATATTGCTCAGTGTCGTACCGCTACCGATACCGCCCAGGCTCAGACCGTTAAGCTCTTTGTCTGTCTCCACTTCGTACCCTGTGTGCTTCAGGATGATGTGATCAAGCGTACCGGAGTTGTCCGTATCGTCACATGTGACCGTCGTATTGTCACAACCGAAGGTGTGGTTGCCCGCTTCATAGGACTCAAGCCCTTTGTTTGTCGTTGCTTTACCGAAGATACTCAGACCGCCCCATTGCCCCTGGATTGTATCTGTCAGTGCGAATTTCGCATCAAAGTCCGCTTTGGATGTAAAGAGGATCGGTGCTGCCGCTGTACCGTCAGCTTCGATCTTACCGCCCTGGTCGACTGCCAGGTAGGACTGACCTGTTTTTCCGTAAAGGACCGTACCGGCCGGGATTGTCAGTGTCACACCGTCCGGTACGATCACTTCGCCGTCGATCTCATAGATCTTTGTTGCGTCCAGTGTCTGTGTCGCAAGGGAACCGGAGAGTGTTACGACGTTAGCCGCAACCGCTTCAGGCAGTTCGATCACGCCTGTTTTTGTATTGGTCGTTGTGGATGTCGTGACCGTTGTGAAAAGTGCTTCCACTTCCGCTGCTGTGGTGTCCCCGATGATTTTGTCGGTTGTATCTTCATCGTGACCGGCATAGAATTTACCACCGGCACTTGCCAGGACCATATTAGTGTAGGAGAGCCCCTGGGTCACTGTGGCTGCCGAGCGCACTTCAACCGCCGCTTTGGATGGGTTGTTGGCGATAACGATCCCGTTGGAAAGCTGTCCGGCCGTACCTTCACGGTTTACGATACCCTGACCGCCGTCTTCGGCAGTGATGATCGTGAAGTTGCTGATCGTCGGGTTGGAGATCGGTGTCGCATCTTCACCGCCGCCGTTGTTGTCGGATTCGATCCCTCTGGAACCGGTACCGTCGACAAGGTTCTGCTTGATATAGACGTTTGTCGCACTACCTGTCCAGCCGTGATCCCAGTCGAGAGAGTCGTCGGCGTTGTTATAAAGGTAGACATTTGTCAGGGCGACTTTACCACCCCACACTTCCACACCGTCATCAAGGCTTGAGACGGAGACGATGTTCTGGACGGTCGTACCGCTACCGATACCGCCCAGGCTGAGGCCGTTAAGCTCTTTGTCTGTCTCCACTTCGTACCCTGTGTGCTTCAGGACGACATAGTTCAGTGTACCGGAGTTGTCCGTATCGTCACATGTGACTGTCGTATTGTCACATCCGAATGTGTGGTTGCCCGCTTCGTAGGATTCGAGCCCTTTGTTTGTCGTTGCTTTACCGAAGATGCTCAGACCGCCCCATTGACCCTGGACTGTCTCGTCAAGCTGAAGGTTGGCATCCACATCCGCCTTGGATGTAAAGATGATCGGGTTGGCCGCCGTACCGTTGGCTTCGATCTTACCGCCCTGGTCCACTGCCAGGTAGGACTGACCAGTGTTACCGTAAAGGACCGTTCCCGCCGGGATTGTCAGTGTCACACCGTCCGGTACGATCACTTCGCCGTCGATCGCGTATACATTATTAACATCAAGTGTCTGTGTAGCCAGTGTCCCGCTCAGTGTCACAACTGTTTTACCTGTCACGGAAGGGTAGGTGAGGTTCGTATACCATGTAAAGGCACTTTCGTCTGCACCGACGGAGGCATCGGCAAAGAGTGACTTGGTAAACCAGTCAAAACTGCTTGTCGTTGCGCCTGTAACCGTAGCATCCGCCGCTGTCGCCGTAGCCAGAGAGATGGAGCTATACGTAGTTGTAGTGGTAGTCGTTGTTGAGCTGCTGCTGTCGTCGCTACCGCCACAGCCTGTCATGATGAGTGCTGCTGCCGTCATGCTTCCCATCAAAATGGAAGAGAGTCTTTTGCTTTGCATCTTGTTCCTTTTGTTTTAAGTCCCAAGATACTAAGACGAGTTGATAACAAAAGCGTAACGCTTCAGTGACAGAAACGTTACACCTTTATAACGGAAAGGTTACATGAGAATCGGGTTTAAACGGTCTTGCTGAAGCGGCGTTTTGCTTCGGGGATCTTCTTGAGATAGGCATCAAAGGGCATGGAGAGATTACGGATGATCATCGTCCCCGTCGGAGTCGCGGCAATACTGTCATTACTGATCGTAATCAGCTCCTCCGCCTCGAAGGGTTTCAGCTCCTCCAGGGCATCGGAAAAGTAGGTTTTAAAATCGATCCCATGCTTGGCTTCGATCGTTTTAAAGTCCAATTTGAAATTGGACATAAGCTGCATGATCACATCCTTGCGGATCTTGTCATCCTCGCTGAGCGCGATCCCGCGGAAGAGGGGCAGTCTGCCGGCATCGATCGCCCCTTCCCACTCGTGCATGTCTTTGAAGTTCTGGGCGTAGTAATCTTCCGTCTCCCCGATACTGGTGATCCCGATACCGAAAAGGTCCGCACCCCCTTTGGTCGTGTACCCCTGAAAATTCCGGTGCAGCTCCCCTTTTTCGATCGCCTGGAAGAGCTCGTCGCCCGGTTTGGCGAAGTGGTCCATCCCGACCGTGTTATAACCGTGGGAGGTGATGTAGTCCATTGTTGCCTTGAGGATCTGCAATTTTACATCCGGAGTCGGCAGGGTCGTCTCATCGATCTTGCGCATCGTCTTCATCATCCAGGGGACGTGGGCGTAGTTGAAGACTGCCAGACGGTCCGGGTCGAGCCGTAGCGTCTGCTCGACCGTATCCATAAAACTCTCGAGGTTCTGGTAGGGCAGCCCGTAGATCAGGTCGACATTGATACTGTCGATCCCGTATTTACGTGCCAGGTCCACCGATGCCTTGGTCTGGTCGAAGGGCTGGATACGGTGGACTGCCTCCTGGACCTTCGGGTCAAAATCCTGCACCCCGAAACTGATCCGATTGAACCCGTGTTTTTTAAGCACCTGCATCTGCGGTTCGTTAAAGTAGCGCGGATCGATCTCGCAGCTGATCTCCGCATCCGCCGTGAAGTTTTTAAAATGGCCTCTTATATAGGTAATGATCTCATCCAGCTCTTCGGCCGTGAAAAATGTGGGTGTCCCGCCGCCGAAGTGGAGCTGCAGGACTTCACGGTTTGTATCGAGATGCTTGGCCAGGATATCCATCTCCCGCTTCAGGTAATCGATATAGCGGGTCCGCTTCTCCGGCTTGCTCGTGTAGACGACGTTGCAGCCGCAGAAGTAACAGGCACTCCGGCAAAACGGCAGGTGGAAATAGAGGGAGAGGGGACGTCCCGACCCGTTGCTTTTGTCGATATAGCCGATATAATCATCATAGGTAAAGGCATCGCTGAACTCGGGGGCTGTGGGGTAGCTGGTGTAGCGCGGCCCCGGCTTGGAGTATTTGACAAATTTCGTAAAATCGATGCTCATTATGATCCTTGACTATATATTATTGCGGCCGTTATAACAGCTTTTATTTGAATCTACGCTTTAAAACTCTGGGTGGTTTTGCAGTGTTCGGCCAGAAAACACCCTTCGCAGTTTGGTTTGACCGCTTTGCACTCGTAGCGTCCGAAAAGCACCATCGCCTGGTGGAGCGTGTGGAGGTTGTCCTTGAACTTCTTCACCAGGTCCTCTTCGGTTTTTTCCGGCGTTTTGGCCTTGGAGAGCCCCAGGCGGTGGCTGACGCGGAAGACGTGGGTGTCCACCGCCATGTAGTTGGCCCCGGTGTACTCGATCAATACCACGTGGGCCGTCTTCTGCCCGACCCCGGCCAGTGACATAAGCGCCTTCTCGTCCAGCGGGATCTCGCCGCCGAACTTCTCCATAACACTTTTGGCCATCTTGACCAGGTTGGTCGCCTTGTTGTTAAAGAAACTGCAGCTGTTGATCAAGGCTTTGACCTCATCCACATCCGCCTCGCTCATCGCCGCGACGTCGGGATACTTTTCAAAGAGTGCCGGGGTGATGATATTGACCCGTTTGTCCGTACATTGGGCCGAGAGCATCACCGCCACGAGCAGTTCGTAGAGGTTCCTGAAATCCAGCTCCGTTGTTGCCCCGTCGTACTTTTCGATCAGTTTCGCTTTGATCTCCTCGATTTCCGCTTTTGTCGCCTGTTTCACCGCCACGTTCCGCTCCTCTTGTTACCGTCTATTTACACGGAATAAATCTTTCTATGATAAAATCGTGGCGAATTATAACAAAACCTGCGCTGCTTCCTTTTTGGAATCCCGGGCGGGTAGACTTACGGATATTTTAAACCAAGGATTACCATGAACAAACGACTACTGATTGCGCTGCTTGCCGCAACAACATTTGCCGGTACACTCTCCGCCCAGGTTCTGGCGACGGTCAACGGCGAACAGATCACAAAAGAAGATATCGACCTTATCGCCAGACAGATGACCCAGGGACAGAAATCCTTTGACGACATCCCCGAGGAGTACAAACAGAAGATCATCGAAGGGGCTGTAACCAAAAAACTGCTGATCCAGCATGCCCTTAAAAGCGGAGTGGAAAAAAACAGCGACTTCAAAAAAGCCCTCGAAGCAGCCAAAGGGGATATCGCCCTGCAGGTATGGCAAAAAGAGCAGCTTGATACGATCAATGTAAATGAAAAAGATGCCAAGGATTTCTATAAATCCAACATCAAATCTCTGACAAAACCGGAACAGATCCGTGCCAGCCATATCCTTGTCAAGACGGAAGACGAAGCTAAAAAGATCATCAGCGACCTTAAAAAAGCGTCCAAATCCGAACTGGCGGCCAAATTCGCCGATGCGGCCAAAAGCCACTCCACGGGACCGAGTGCACCGCGCGGCGGGGACCTCGGGACATTCGGTAAAAACCAGATGGTCAAAGAGTTCAGCGATGCGGCATTTGCACTGAAAGCGGGCGAGATGACACTCAAGCCGGTCAAAACGACATTCGGATACCACATCATCTACGTTGCCGATAAACAGGCCGGCGGGACCGTACCGTTTGACGAGGTCAAAGACCAGATGTTCGAAGGGGCCAAAATGCAGAAGTTCAAAGAGGCCATCGACAAGAAAATCAAAAGTCTGACAGACAAAGCATCAATCAAATACAACAAGTAAGGAAACAACATGGGTGAAAAAATTCTGGATCATGTAAAACCCGGCGTACTTTTCGGCGACGACGTACAAAAAGTCTTTGAAATCGCCAAACAGAACGGGTTTGCCCTCCCCGCGATCAACGTTGTGGGAACCGACTCCATCAACGGGGTGCTGGAGGCAGCCAAAGCAGTCAACTCTCCGGTAATCATCCAGTTCTCGAACGGAGGCGGTGCCTACTATGCGGGCAAAGGCCTCTCCAACGAGAACGAAAAAGCAGCCATTCTGGGAACCATCAGCGGAGCACGCCATGTGCACATGATGGCCCAGGCGTACGGCGTTCCGGTCATCCTCCACACCGACCACGCGGCCAAAAAACTGCTGCCGTGGATCGACGGCCTGCTGGAAGCGGGCGAGGCGTTTTATGAAGAGTACGGCAAACCGCTTTTCAGCTCCCACATGCTCGACCTCTCCGAAGAGAGCCTGGAGGATAATGTCACGACGTGTGCCGAATACCTTGAGCGTATGGAAAAACTGGGTATGACGATCGAGATCGAACTGGGTTGCACCGGGGGCGAAGAAGACGGTGTGGACAACACCGGCATCGACAACTCCCTGCTCTATACCCAGCCCGAAGACGTCGCCTACGCCTACGAGACACTCTCCAAGATCAGCAAGCGCTTTACGATCGCCGCATCCTTTGGAAACGTCCACGGTGTCTACAAACCGGGCAATGTCGTCCTGACACCCAAGATCCTGGACAACTCCCAGAAATACATCCAGGAGAAGTTCGGTACGGGCGACAAGCCGGTGGATTTCGTCTTCCACGGCGGATCCGGCTCCAGCCTCGAAGAGATCCGCGAAGCGATCGGCTACGGTGTGATCAAGATGAACATCGATACCGATACCCAGTGGGCCACCTGGGAAGGGGTCAAAGAGTACTACGAAAGCAAAAAAGCGTACCTCCAGGGACAGATCGGCAACCCCGAAGGGGACGACAAACCCAACAAGAGCTACTACGATCCGAGAAAATGGCTGCGCGCCGGCCAGCTGACCATGGTCGACCGGGTCAAAAAAGCGTTCGAAGACCTCAACGCCATCGACCGTAACTAACAATACTTTACGCCATCCGAAATCACTTTTCGGATGGTCCCATGCATTGCGACAGCCACACAAATCATTCTACGAATTTTTCAGAACCTCTCTCTTTTAAACGGAATCCATAATCCTCCCCTAAGTCAACTTCCCCTAGCATAGGTATAAGACTATATAAAAGGATATGTTATGGGTAAAAAAGTCGTAGGCAAAGGCCACAAAAAAGAGATCCGCAAGCAGATCAAAAACATCCTGGCCAAAGAGCTCAAACAGCAGGTCAAGAAACATATCAAAGACTACAAGAAAAAAGAGAAGGCTGAAAAGAAGAAGAAATAAGCCTCCCTTGCCGCGGCGGAGCATGACTCCGCCCTCCCCGTAACCTTCTAAAGATACACTGCCGTTATACGGCTATTTTCATATAAAGCGATACCATGAGCAAACGAATCGACGAAATCCTGGAGAAGATCAACACACTGGAGAACGAACTCCGCGACGAGCTTGCGTCCAGCCAGGAGGAGCTCTCCTATACGATTAAAAAACACCGGGTTTACTTTGAAAAAGAGATCATCGCCAAACATAAGAAAAATGTCGAAAACGTCTTTAAATACCTGATCAAGACTCCGCCCAGACACCTGCTCACCGCCCCGGTGATCTACTCTCTGCTCGTCCCGGGTATGCTGATCGACCTTTTTGTCACCCTCTACCAGTGGATCTGTTTTCCCCTCTACAAGATCAAAAAGGTCAAGCGCAGCGACTACATCGTCATCGACCGCCACTACCTGCGCTACCTTAACATCATCGAAAAGATCAACTGCGTCTACTGCGGATACATGAACGGCCTTTTTGCCTACATCAGCGAAGTGGCCGCACGGACCGAACAGTACTGGTGTCCGATCAAACATGCCAACCGAAGCCGTGCCATCCACTCCAAGTACAAAAACTTCCTCGATTACGGTGATGCCGAAGGCTACCGGAACGAACGTCATCATCTAAGGGATCAACTGCGAAAAGAGACAGACGAAGGAAAAGCTCTTTAGTATTATAATCGCCAAAAAGTGAAGAGGAACTCCATGTTTTTTACCTATACCCGCCCCAACCTCGAATCAGCCGTCGAGGACCTGAAAACCCTACTCTCCTCCGCCAAAGAGGAGATGAACGCCCTCCTGGGCCTGGAACCGAAAAGCTATGATAACTTTGTCCGTCCCTACCAGTATATTTTTGAGAAGATCGAGTGGTTCTACACCCCGCTCTCCATCCTCAACTCCACCAAAAACGAAGAGACGATCCAGAAAGTCTACGAAGCGATGCTGCCGCTTCTGAGCGAGTTTGACTCCGACGTCAAGCAGAATCCCGCACTCTTTGAGGCCTTTAAAAGGATCCGTGACAATGAAACCGGCCTGAGCGATGCCCGGAAAAAACTCCTGGATAATGAGATCCTGGATTTTGAACTGAGCGGTGCCTCCCTGGAAGGGGAGAAACAGGCACGGATGAAGGCGATCAAATCCCGCCTCTCCCAGCTCTCCAACACCTTCAGTCAAAACGTCCTAAACGCCACCAACGCCTACGAGCTGATACTGGAAAGCGACAAGGATATCAAGGAGATGCCCGAAAGCGACCGCAAACAGGCCGAAAGCGAAATCGACGGTAAAACAGCCTACCGCTTCACCCTCAAGGGCCCCAGTTTCAGCGCCTTTATGACCTACTGCAGCAACAGTGAACTGCGCGAACAGATGTACAAGGCCTATACGACCCGGGCACCGGAAAACGATACGGTCATGGAGGAGATCCTGGCACTCCGTAACGAAAAAGCCAAGCTTCTCGGGTTTGACAATTATGCCCAGCTATCCCTGGAGACCAAGATGGCACGCACACCCGAAGAGGTGGAAAGCTTCCTCATGGAGCTGGCGAACCAGTCGCTTCCCCAGGCCAAAAAAGAGCTGGAAACGCTGCAGGCCTTTGCTCAAAAAGAGGGGTGTGACCACCTGAAAAGCTTCGATACCGGCTACTTCTCCAAAAAACTGGAGAAGGCGACCTTCGACCTGGATGAAGAGCAGTACCGGCCCTACTTTGAAAAACAGAGTGTCGTCAGCGGCCTTTTTGAGTTTCTGCACAGCTTTTTCGGCATCACATTCGAAAAGACCGACGAAAAGGCATGGGATGAAAAGGTCGACGTCTTTATCCTCAAACGGGACGGCGAAGCCTTCGCCAAGATATACATGGACCTGGAGAGTCGGGACGACAAACAGGGCGGTGCCTGGATGGGCGACTGGCGAACCCACGCCAAGACACCTGAAGGGAAGATCCAGCTCCCCATCGCCTACATCGTCTGCAACTTCACCCCATCATCAGAGAACACCCCGTCCCTTCTCAGACACGACGACGTCGTCACCCTCTTCCACGAAATGGGCCACGCCCTGCACCACCTCTTCAGCCGGGTCGAAGAGCCTTTTGTCAGCGGGATCGCCGGAGTCGAATGGGATGCGGTGGAGTTCCCCTCCCAGTTTTTGGAAAACTTTGCCTACGAGGCGAAAGTGCTCAAGATGTTCGCCAAACACTATCAAAACGGCCAACTGCTTCCCGATGCCATGATCGACAAACTGATCGACGCCAAAAACTTCCAGTCCGCCCTGGCGATGCTGCGGCAGCTGGAGTTCGGCCTCTTTGATATCCGGACCCACAAAGGCCTCCACAATGCCAAAGAGGTCCAGGCGATCCTGGATGACGTCCGCAAGACGACCGCACTGCTGACACCACCCGCCTATAACCGCTTCCAGCACGGATTCACCCATATCTTCTCCGGCGGCTACGCGGCGGGATACTATAGCTACAAATGGGCCGAAGTCCTCAGTGCCGATGCGTTCTACTGCTTTGTGGACAACGGGATCTTCCACGACGAGACGGCCAAAGCCTACATCGACAACGTCCTCTCACAAGGCGGCAGCCGTACGGCGATCGAAAACTTTACCGCTTTTATGGGGCGTGAGCCCGACCCCACGGCCCTTATCCGTCTCAGCGGCATCGCGTCGTGACGGCGCCCTCCTTGGGGTGCCCCCACAAGCGGCCTCAAACCGAAAACTGCTATAATTGTAGAAAAACCTCCAGACCCTAAGGATATAACTTGGACTTCCCACTCATCTCCTACCGTGATCCGCTCTTCAGTATCATGATCCTTCTGGCGGTGATCTTTGTGGTCTCCTATGCCAACTATCTCTGGAGCAAATACAAAAAAAAGAGCGAAAGCCGGAAGCTGGACAAGTTCCTCAGCAGCTTCGAATTTGCCAAAAACGAAAAAGACTACTCGACCCTTGTCAAAAGCAATCCTGAAGCCATCCGTTCCATGATGCTGCTCGCCTCCATCTACTACAAAAGCGGCGATTACGAAGAGGCGATCAAGATCTACCTGGTGCTGCTGGATGCCGTCAAGGACAAGGAGAACCGTATCGAGATCCTCTCCATGCTGGGCAAGACCTACCACAAAGCAGGTTTCCTCCACCGCAGCCGTGATATCCTCAAGGAGTCGCTCCAGCTTAAAGCGCGCAACCCCGAGGTCCTGAAGATCCTGCTCGTAATCCTGGAACGCCTCAAGGAGTATGCCGGAAGTATCGAGGTACTGGAAGCTTTGGAAGAGCTGGGAGAGAATGTCGCCGTCGAGCGCAGCTTCCTTGAAGCGCTGCTGATCATCGAGGACCCGAAGATACAAGAGAGCGAAAAGATCGCGAAACTGACCACCCACCTGCAGAAGTATCCCCATACCGCCCATATCATCCTGGAGTTCCTCTTCTTCCGTTCCAGCGACGATGCGTGGAAGCTGCTGAAAAGCTGCGAGATCGAAGATATCATGGATATCCTCTGGAACATCCCCAAACAGAATATGAACTTCGAGGCGCTGGACCATATCACGATCCTTAAAGAGCTCTATACTGCCAAAGGGTGGCTTGATGAGAGCGAGGGAAGTGACATCTTTGAACTGGACGTCCTGATAAAACTCCGGGACAAAAAGGCGATCGCCGACCTCAGCTTCGAATATGCCTGCAGCAACTGCAAGCAGATCTTCCCGATCTACTTCCACCGCTGCCCGGGCTGCATGACCTCCAACAGCTGCAAGATCGAACCGATCCTCTCCAAAAACGTCCAGGATATCTTCCTAAACGAGCTGACATGAAAGAGGTGGAGATCTTTACCGACGGATCATCGCTGGGCAACCCCGGCGAAGGGGGCTGGTGTGCTATCATGCGCTATAAAGGCAAGGAGCGCGTGCTCTGCGGCAACCAGCGCGACGCCACTAACAACCAGATGGAGCTGCTGGCGGTCATCGAAGCGCTCAGGCTCCTCAAAGAGCCGTGCGCGGTCCGCCTCTACAGTGACAGCAGTTATGTCACCAAAGGGATCAACGAGTGGCTTGCCGGGTGGGTCCGTAAGAGGTTTAAAAACGTCAAAAACCCCGAGATGTGGCAGGAGTACCTGCGCGTAGCCGAGCCCCATAAGGTCCTCGCGATCTGGGTCAAGGGCCACGACGGCCATGAAGAAAATGAAAGATGCGATAAAATTGCACGTCAAGAGGCGGCAAAATTGCAATGAGACAGACTGAGACAAAGGAGGCGGGATGAACGCACACTACGATATCTTGCAACAGAAGATCAACTACCACTTTACCAACCCCGCACTCCTGGATGAGGCACTAACGCATAAAAGCTGCAAAAAAGAGTACAACAACGAACGCCTTGAGTTTTTGGGAGATGCAGTGCTCGACCTTGTGGTCGGAGAGTACCTCTTTTTCCACCACCCCAAGGCGACCGAAGGTGAGATGTCCAAGATCCGGGCCTCCCTCGTCAACGAGATGGGCTTTGCCAAGATGGCCCATGCCCTGGAACTGGGAAAATATATCCGACTCTCAAGCGCGGAGGAGAACAACAACGGACGGGAGAAGCCCTCGCTCCTCTCCAACGCCTTCGAGGCCCTTATGGGGGCGATCTACCTCGACAGCAACCTGGAGACCGTAGCCAAGATCGTCAATAGCATGCTGGAAACGATCTACCCCAAGATCGACCTGAACGAACTTTTTAAAGACTACAAAACGACGCTTCAGGAGCTGACCCAGGCACGATTCGGCGAGATCCCGGCCTATGAGCTGACCGGCACCAGCGGACCGGATCATAAAAAAGAGTTCGAGATATCCCTCAAGATCCAGGGCCGGGAGTACGCGGTGGCGAAAGGTAAAAGCAAAAAAACCGCCCAGCAGGCTGCGGCCAAAGAGGCGATCAAAAAACTAAAGGGTGAACAGTGAACAGATTCGGCCAACGATTTACATTCAGCACTTTCGGAGAGTCCCACGGCAAGGCGATCGGCTGCATCGTCGACGGTGTACCGGCAGGGCTTCCAATCGACGAGGAGTTTATCCAGAGCGAACTGGACCGTCGTAAACCGGGACAAAACGCCTACGCTACCGGCCGGAAAGAGGCGGACAGAGTAGAGATCCTCAGCGGCGTCTTCGAAGGGGTAAGTACCGGAACACCCATTGCCATGGTGATCTACAACACCAATCAAAAGAGCAAAGATTACGACAATATCAAAAACCTCTTCCGCCCCGGCCATGCCGACTTCACCTACTTCCATAAATACGGCGTGCGCGACTACCGCGGCGGCGGACGCAGCAGTGCACGCGAAACGGCCACACGTGTCGCTGCCGGGGCCATCGCCAAGATGATGCTTAAAACCCTGGATATCGAGATCCGCGGCGGGGTCTTCCAGGTAGGCGAGATCATCGCCGAGACGTGCGATTTTGACAACGTCGCAGGGAGCGAGATCTACGCCATCGGCAAAGAGGTCGAAGCAGCCCAGAAAGCAGCGATCGACGAAGCCAAAAAAGCCCACGACTCCCTGGGAGGAGCCGTCTATATCAATATCAAAAACAGCCCCATCGGACTGGGAGAACCGCTCTATTACAAACTCGACGCTGTCCTGGCCGAAGCGATGATGGGGATCAATGCCGTCAAAGCTGTGGAGATCGGTGACGGGATCAAGAGTGCCGAAATGCGCGGCTCCGAGAGTAATGACC
Organism: Campylobacterales bacterium; assembly: GCA_050297855.1. Taxonomy (GTDB): domain Bacteria; phylum Campylobacterota; class Campylobacteria; order Campylobacterales; family SZUA-545; genus SZUA-545. Next base: position 8,793 of record JBNKTC010000010.1, on the reverse strand, counting down.
CCATCCGCAAAACCGGCTTTTTAAGTAACCATGCGGGGGGCATCCTGGGCGGGATCAGCAACGGGGAAGAGATCAATCTTCGTATCTACTTCAAACCGACACCCTCCATCTTCGCCATCCAGAAGACGATCGACAAGGAGAAACACGAAGTCGATATGGAACTAAAGGGGCGTCACGATCCGTGTGTCGCCATCCGGGGATATGTCGTCGCCGAATCGATGGCGGCCCTGGTCATCGCGGATATGCTGCTGATGAACCTCGGGAAACGGATGGATGACCTGCAGAAAGTCTACAACGGCACCTCTTCACTCCTGGGGACGATCGATGAGTGAGTATATCTTCTCCTCCGAATCGGTAACCGAAGGCCACCCCGACAAGATCGCCGACCAGATCAGCGACGCCATCCTGGACGAGATCATAACCAAGGACCCCCGAGCCAGAGTCGCCTGCGAGACCCTCATCTCCAACGGCCTGTGCCTCATCGCAGGAGAGATCAAGACCGACACCTATGTCCCGATGGTCGACATCGCCCGCAACACGATCCGGGAAATCGGCTACACCAGTGCCGAGATCGGGTTTGATTACCGCAGTGCCGGGGTCCTTATCGCCATCGGCGAGCAGAGTCACGACATCTCCATCGGTGTCGACCGTACAGACGGCCTGACGGGTGCGGGGGACCAGGGAATGATCTTCGGTCATGCCACCAATGAGACACCCGAACTCATGCCCCTTCCCATTACGCTGGCCCACAAGCTGACTGCCAGGATGGCCCGGGTACGCAAAGAGGGGCTTCTCCCGTTCCTCCGCCCCGATGGGAAGTCCCAGGTAAGCGTACGATATAAAGACGGGCGGCCCGTCGATGTCACCGATATCGTTGTATCTGCCCATCATGCCCCTGAGATCGAAGAACGAATCATCCGGGAGGCGATCATCGACGAAGTGATCAAACCGGTCATCGACCCCAAACTCCTGGAAGGGACGAATTTCCATATCAATCCCACCGGGCTGTTTGTCATCGGCGGTCCCCAGGCCGATACGGGACTGACGGGTCGGAAGAATATCGTCGATACCTACGGCGGGAGTGCCCCCCACGGCGGCGGTGCCATGAGCGGCAAAGATCCCAGCAAAGTCGACCGCAGTGCAGCCTACATGACACGCTACATCGCCAAGAACCTCGTTGCCGCCGGTGTGTGTGAAAAAGTGACGATCCAGGTGGCATACATGATCAGCGGTATCACCCCGATCTCCCTGATGATCGACTGCCACGGCACTGCCCGGGTCGACGAATCCCGGATCATCCGGACGGTGCACGAGCTTTTCGACCTCTCGCCTTCGGGGATTATCGAGCAGCTGGATCTTCTCCGACCGATCTATAAAAAAAGTGCTGCCTACGGACACTTCGGAAGGGAAGAAACCCTCTTCCCATGGGAAAAAACGGACATGGTCGAAGCGCTGAAAAGCAGCTTAAATATTTAATTTTCATGTAAGAAACATTAGGGTAAAGTTTTTCCACGAAGAACAGGCGTCTTCAATTACGTTTAAAGGGAAAATTATGGCAGTAAAAATTACAGATACATGTATTAACTGCGGTGCATGTATAGATGAGTGCCCTGTAGAAGCTATCGTTGATGAGGATGATAACCCAACAGGTGAAGAGATCTATTACGTATACCCAGACAAATGCGTCGAGTGTGTAGATCACCACGACGAGCCAGCCTGTGCAACTGCATGCCCGACTGAGGGATGCATCGTATGGGACGAAGCTGGAACAAGCGCCATCGAAAGCCCTAACAGAGGTGCTGCCGGTACGCCTTGCGTCGAAGCGTAACGTAACATTTTGACTTCGAGCCGGTGCTTTACCGGCTCACTTCCCCCTCACTATCTTGATTTATTATTAATTTTTTGGTACTATTCGTGGCTTAATTTGACCAAGGAGCCATATTAAAATGGAACAAACACTTTCTATCATTAAACCCGACGCTGTAAAAAAAGGGGTAATCGGCAAGATTATCGATCGCTTCGAGAGCAACGGTCTGAGAATCGCTGCAGTAAAAAAAGCACAGCTTACGGAAGAGAAAGCGGGCGGTTTTTATGCAGTCCACAAAGATCGACCTTTTTTTAAAGACCTGGTCGAATTCATGACAAGCGGTCCGGTTGTCATCATGGTACTTGAAGGCGAAAACGCTGTACTTAAAAACAGAGACCTGATGGGTGCGACAAATCCTAAAGAGGCTGCTCCCGGTACAATCCGTGCAGACTTTGCGGAGAGCATCGATGCCAACGCAGTACACGGCAGTGACAGTCTGGAGAATGCGAAAATCGAGATCGACTTCTTCTTTGAAAAGAGCGAAATCCTCTAATCTCTGATGAAGATACCTTTTCAAAACATCGGAGCCCAGCCCAAGACCATCGACCGGACTCTAAAAGGTGATGATTTCGAAATCACACTGCAGGGGAGTCTGTCGCGAAAAGGTCTCGGTATGGCCCGCCTGGACGGTACACTAAACGGTGCCATCCAACTGGAGTGCGACCGGTGCGGGGAGAGTTTCGCTTTTCCCGTAGACGAAAAAGTAACACTCAAGATCACCGACACCCCCCACAAAAGCAGTGAGGGCGCCGATGATGAACAAGATTATGATATTATTGAGTTTTTAGACGGCATTGTCGATCTGGACGAAATAATTATCAGCGAAGTCAACGCAATAAAATTTGACTACCACAAATGTGAAAAATGTAACTAAAGGAAAAAACTATGGCAGTACCAAAGCGTAAGAACACCCACGCACGTGTAGCAAAAAGAAGAACTCACTACAAACTGACACTCAAAAAGCCGGTAAAATGTAAATCATGCGGCAGCTTCAAACTCTCCCACCAGGTTTGCCCTAGCTGCGGAGCGTATTAATTAATCTATGGTAACGATAGCTATTGACGCCATGGGCGGGGACTTCGGTCCCGAACCCATTATTAACGGTGTATTGGATGCCAGCAAAAGCGCGAAGTTCAACGCCGTTCTTGTAGGTGATAAAAACGAGATCGAAAAGTATCTTCCGGCCAAAGTTCCGTCGAATATCACAATCGCGGAGAGCTCCGATGTCATCGGAATGCACGAAAGTGCCACCGATGCCCTTAAACGGAAAGAGAGCTCCATCTACAAAGCGGTGGATATGGTCCGAAACAAAGAGGCTGATGCTGTTGTAAGTGCCGGTCACAGCGGTGCGACCATGAGCCTTGCGACCCTGCGTATCGGCCGACTTCCCGGTATCCTGCGCCCGGCAATAGCTACCCTTATGCCAACAGCCACAGGCGGCCGTACCCTCGTCCTGGATGTCGGTGCCAACGTCGACAGCAAACCTGAACATCTGCTTCAGTTTGCCGTAATGGGGAAAGCGTATGCAATGGATGTACTCAACCATGAACTCCCCCGTGTCGGACTCCTTGCCAACGGTGAAGAAGCCTCCAAAGGGAACGACGTGGTCAAAGACACGCACAAAGCCCTGGCGGCACTCGAAGGGTTCAACTTCATCGGGAATATCGAAGGCAACGACATCTTCAACGGCAGCGTTGACGTCGTCGTCTGCGACGGTTTTGTCGGAAACGTCCTTCTCAAAACCAGCGAAGGGGTTGCCGAAGCGATCCGCGGTTTCCTGAAAAAAAGCATTAAAGAGTCCCTGCTTGCGATCCTGGGCTCGACTTTTATGCTGGGAGCCTTTAAAGCCCTTAAAAAACAGATCGACTATGCCGAATACGGCGGCGCGCCCCTCCTTGGTGTCAACGGGTGTGCCATCGTAAGCCACGGAAAAAGCAACGCCAAGGCGATCAAAAACGCCATCTTCCAGGCGATCCGCTTTGTGGAATCCGGTGTCAACGAAGATATCGAGAAGTTTAACGAACGATATCATACGAAAAAGGATTAAGATTGCCGTACGCTTCCTTCCGTTCCATTGGTGCCTATGTACCGGAAAAGACCCTCTCCAACAAAGACCTTGAGAAGATGGTCGACACATCCGATGAGTGGATCACCAAACGTTCCGGTATCAAAAACCGCCATATCGCTGCCGACGACCAGGCGGCCAGCGACCTGGCGAAGGAAGCGGCACTTATCGCCCTAGAACGTGCCGGAATGACGGCACAGGATCTCGATATGATCATCGTCGCTTCCATCTCGGGCGACTACCTCTTTATGCCCTCTACTGCCTGTGTCCTGGCAGATAAACTGGGGGTTAAAAACATCCCCGCCTTTGACGTCCTAGCAGCATGCACCGGCTTTATCTATGCCATGGCAACAGCCAAAGCTTTCATCGAATCCGGTATGAAAAAGAATATCCTTATCGTCGGAGCGGAAGCTCTGAGCAAGTTCGTCGATTACACGGACCGGACGACCTGCGTCCTCTTCGGCGACGGTGCCGGTGCAGCCGTCATCTCCGCCACAGAGAATAAAGACGAAGCGATCATGGATATCCATATCAGTGCGGACGGCACGTATCAGGACTTTCTTATCACCCCGGGGGGCGGTTCCAAAAACCCCTGCTCCGAGTATGTGGAAAAAGAGCGCCTCAGCTGCATGAAGATGAAAGGCAACGAGACTTTCAAAGTAGCCGTCCGTACCCTCTCCAACGATGTCAAGGATATCCTTGAAAACAACCCGGTGGAACTGGATGACGTCAAATTCTTTATCCCCCACCAGGCCAACTACCGCATTATAAAAGCCGTCGGTGACGCCATCGGCCTCAAAGACGAGCAGCTTGTCCTGACGGTCGACAAATACGGTAATACATCCGCCGCCTCCATCCCCATGGCGATCAACACGATCTACGAAGAGGGGAAACTGCAATCGGGTGATCTGATGCTGCTCGATGCCTTCGGCGGCGGCCTGACATGGGGAAGCGCCCTCGTCCCTTTCTGCGGCAAGTAACCCCGCGCCCTCAATCTTTATTCACAACCTGCTAAAATAAAGACAACTTGAGCGCGTAGAGGATACTCATGACCGACAAATGGCTTTTTATCATCGTGGCATGGCTGATTCTCTTTGGAATCACATTCTCCTACTCCCTACCGATCTACTTTACCAAAGCCCACGGGATGAGTCCCTACCACTTTGTCATGATCGAAGCTTTCGTCGGTCTCGGAGCTGTTGTGATCATGTGGAGCCTCTCGCGTCTCGATCCGGCCAAATGGCTCTCCAAGATCGGCTTTTTGCTCTTTTTACCGGTTATGGTGTTGATGTTTATCATGTACTTCCTCCCCGCCGATATCGTCCCGACGATCAACGGGGCCAAACGCTGGATACTGACCCCTTTTTTCAGTATCTCCCCCGTCGAGTTTTTTAAGGTAGGGTTTGTCTTTTTCCTTAGCTGGAGTCTGACACGGAAATTCTACCTCAAGCCTGAACACTCCACCCTCGTCAATGAGATCAAACTGGTGGCTCCCTACGGGCTGATCTTCCTTGTCGCCGTCGCCCTGATCGCCATTATCCAAAACGACTTCGGCCAGACGGTCGTTCTGGGGGCTACGCTGCTTTTGATGCTCCTTTTTGCAGGATTCAGTCTACGGCTTTTCCTCTTCTTGATCACCCTTTCGTTTATCGCCGCCATCTCCCTGATCCTCGCCTCGTCCCACCGGATCATCCGGATCAAACAGTGGTGGGCGACGACCCAGGAGTATGTCCTCTCGTTTTTCCCCGAATCCATTGCCAACGCCCTGCGCCTTGAGGATGCGACGATGGACCAGTCCTATCAGGTATCCCAGGCCCTTAGTGCCATCTCCCACGGCGGGATCAACGGCGTCGGGATCGGCGGAGGCGTCGCCAAACTCGGTTTTCTCAGTGATGTCCATACCGACTTTGTTCTGGCAGGTATTGCAGAAGAGACGGGGCTGATCGGGATCTTTCTTATCTCCATCCTTATGGTCCTGATGATCTACCGTATCTTCAAGATCGGAAACCGCAGTGAAAACCACGTCTACTACCTCTTTAGCGTGGGGATCGGGATCATGATCTCACTGCAGTTTTTGATGAATGCTATGGGGATCATCGGCCTGATCCCCCTTAAAGGGATCGCCGTACCGTTTATCAGCTACGGGGGCAGCTCCATGATCGCCCTTTCCATCGCCATCGGCATGGTCCTGATGGTAAGCAAAAAGGCCAAACTCTGATTGCCATTACGGGAGGGGGGACCGGCGGCCACCTTAAGATCGCCGAACTGATCAAAGAAGAGCTGAACAGCCGCGGTATCAAACCGCTCTATATCGGATCGACCGGCGGGCAGGACCGAAGCTGGTTTGAGGGTGACGACGGTTTTGCCGACACGCTCTTCCTCGATTCTGCCGCTGTCGTCAACAAAAGCCTTCCGGGCCGTATCTTCCAGCTCTTCAAGCTGCTGTGGCTGAGCCTCAGGCTCTACTCCGTTTTCCGTCGCTACGGCATAAAAAAAGTCTTTAGTGTCGGAGGCTACTCCGCATCACCCGCCGTCTTTGCCTCCATCCTCTTTCGCAGAGAACTCTATATCCACGAACAAAATGCCGCGACCGGTTCGTTGAACAGGATATCCCGTCCCTTCGCACGCTTTTTCTTCTCCTCCTTTGATCCGTCTTCACCCTGCCGCGACTACCCGGTCGAACGGAAGTTTTACGAATCGCGCCGTATCCGGACGGAGACACGGACACTCCTTTTTATGGGCGGCTCCCTCGGTGCCAGGGCGATCAACGACCTGGCCATGGAAGCGGCAGCCGAACTTCGTGAAAAAGGGTTCAGGCTGATCCACCTGACCGGCAACCGTGATTACGAACGGGTCAAGACCTTTTACGAAACGAACGGCCTCGCGGTCACCTGTATCGCCTTTGACCGCAATATCGACCGCCTCATAAGTGAAGCTGATTTTGCCATCTGCCGTGCGGGTGCCAGCTCCCTTTTTGAGCTTTATGCCAACGCACTTCCCGCACTCTTTGTCCCCTACCCCTACGCCGCCGGGGACCACCAGTATTTTAATGCGATGTATCTGGTAGAAAAAGGGATGGCCTACTGCCTGCGGGAGAGTGAACTTACCCGTGAGAACCTAACCGGAGTATTGGAAAAAGATCATACATCCCTTTCCCAAAGCCTCTATGACGCCTTCAGCCCCGAAGGAAGCCGCTGCATCGCCGACCATCTTCTCAAATAGTTATTCACATTAATCATAGTTTAAGCTTATTTTTATATAATTCTGCACTTAAAACTCTCATGCTAGGTGATTAAAATGAAAAAAGATTTACATCCTGAAATGGTCGAATGCGAAGTAACATGCGCATGTGGAAACAAATTCTCCGTTAAGTCTACACAAGACAAAATCAGACTGGACGTGTGCGATAAGTGCCACCCATTCTTCACTGGCTCTGCAAAAATGGTAGATGCCACAGGTAGAATCGAGAAGTTCAAGAAAAAATATAATCTAGATTAATTTTTATGTTGACTCTGGTGCCTACCCCAATAGGCAACATAGAGGATATCTCCTACCGTGCCGTGGAAGCACTCAAAGGTGCGGAGGTGCTCTTCTGCGAAGATACGCGAGTCACAAAAAAACTGCTCAGCCTTCTATCCGAACGGCTGGGCATCTCTTTTCCGGATTTTAAATTTCTTGCTTTTCACTCCCATAACGAGACCGATCTCCTGAAACGGGTAGACCCGGCGATCTTTGAACAGAACTGTCTTTACCTCAGCGATGCGGGCATGCCCGGCATCTCCGATCCCGGATACTCTCTGATCACATATTGCCTGGAGCACGATATCCCGTACGATGTCCTTCCGGGGGCGAATGCCGCACTGGTCTCCGTTGTGATGAGCGGCTTTGACACCAAACACTTCCTCTTTTACGGTTTTCTTCCCCACAAAGGAAAAGAGCGCCAGGCGGCACTCCACACCGTGACGACATCGGGATACCCGACGATCGTTTATGAGTCCACCCACCGCATCCAGAAACTTTTTGATGAGCTGGCTGCCGGCTACCCGGAGCTTGAACTTTTTGCGGTCAAAGAGCTGAGCAAACTTCACCAGACTACGTTCAAGGGAACGGCAAAAAGCGTTGCAGAAAGGCTCCGTTCGGCCAATCTAAAAGGTGAATGGGTCGTCGTCGTCAATTCAGAGACGACCGAATCGTTTGATCCGGAAATCATCACCCTGCTGGCACAAAGCGGCATGCCGAAAAAAGAGGCGGCCAAACTCCTTGCAAAACTTTCCGGGCAGAACACAAAAGCATGCTACAACACCCTTCTGGCACAAACGCCGCAGGCATAAAAAGCCCAAGTCCGGTGCCCCCGTGCCACCGACCCTTTTTTGAAATTAGTTCTAAGTAAAATAAAGTTAGAATCGATCTATGATTGCATACGGAAAACAGGTTATTACCTATCTGCTGGAGAGGCACAGTACCCTTATCAAAAAAGTCTACCTTTCCAAGGAGATCGATAAAAAACTTTTTTCCGCTATTGTGAAAAAAAATATTCCGGTTCAGCGTGTCGACGAAAAAAAGGCTCAGGGGTTAAGCCGCGGGAACAATCATCAGGGAATCTTAGCGGAACTGGATGAGTTTGTTCCCCAACCGGCGGAATCCCTTAAGCATTTTGACAAAGTCGTAGTACTTTCGGGCATTACGGATATGGGTAATATCGGAGCGATTATGCGCAGTGCCCACGCACTGGGTATGGATGCTGTTTATATCTGCGGTCTTAACCAGGTCAACTGGCAGGGTGCCGTAAAAACAAGCAGCGGTGCCCTTTTCGATATTCCCGTGGCTGTTGTTAAAAATGTTTTCGATCTGCACAATGAAC